>JAZKBI010000017.1:0-267936 GCA_040388705.1 Bacteroidota bacterium
TTTTTTCTTGCCTGATGCAGCACATACCTTTACATAGGAGGAGCGACCTGTAAATGCAAGCGACTAACTATGTAAACAACTAACGATAACTGCCCGATTCAATCTATTCACAGGTCGCTACGGAGCTAATTACTTCATTATGTAACTTTTCTACAAACAGGGCGCCCCGATGGGGCTGGTTATAGTTTTGAGATTGAATATCCAAATTCTCCGATCTTCTTATGAGACACATTCGTCAACAATATCCGCCATACACTCTTATTGTTCCAGTTCGCTTTTAATCCCTGCTCATGCGGTTCTGTTAGTGCCATTTTTTCTTTGGTTGCTTTCCAGTCAGTGGCATCGTAGACTAATTGCACTTTCTGATTTTTTTCGGTGGTGAAGACGATCTTGCCGGGTGTATCAATTTCGGTATCACAAACCGTCATAAAGGTTTGCGTGAGTTGCGGGTTATCGGTTAATTGATAGCTGTCTTTTACTTTGATAGTATTTTTCTGATGATCAACTACAATATTCCTGTTCCACAATTTAATACCTGCTTTTTCAGGATAAGCCTTTTCGAGGTTCATCGTAAACGTGGTAAGTGAATTGGAAGTGTTGAAGGAAACATTATTGGCTTTTGCATTTCCATTGGCCTCCTGCTCAATTCCATTCACTAATGGTACATTATGATAGGGTGAAGTGTTGTACCAGAGTTTATACCTATCACGCGAGAAAGTGATGGCCATATAGGTTCCTTTACCTGCATCAATAATCACCGGCGCACCATCTGCATAAATTATGAAATCACCTACATCATTGTGGTTATGGCTCTCTGCATTATTGCCGCCATGCGAAGCAATAAAAAGTTCATTATTTGTTCTCGCTGTCATTAGCTCTACACTCGGCAGATACATACTGGGTAACTTGCTTTCACTTTGAGGAGCGGAAGCCACTTCGGCTGTTGCGGCCAGGTTGTATAGCTGGCGTGGTTTAAAGAATGACTCTACTTTCGGTGTGTTATCCTGTATATGATGATAGGCCCAGGAACCAAAATGCATCATTTCTTTATCGTTCACCGCTTTCCCAAAACGATAGATGCCTACGCCATCGGCTTTTATTTTGGGTGTTGCATCAGCCACATTCACAAAATATTCGCCATCAATATGTGTCTGGTAAATATATGAACCGAGTTGCTTGATCAGCGGGTGATTAAACACGGTTACTTTTTGATTGGTTGCATCAGCGAGCATCGTTAACCCATCAAACAAAGCGAGTCCCGCAGCAAACCAATAAGACGGGCCCTCATCCGTTGCGCCATCTTCGCCTAAACCATTTATGTAGAGATCAAGCAGGCTCATAGATTGTACCATGAGTTTGGCTCTTCTTTCTTCATTTTTTTCGAGTAGTAAAAAAGCCGTCATACAATTACTCACCACCCATGGATCCCAGTTGTTCACCTTGGCGGTTCTTTTTCCATTGCCAAAATAGCCGTAGCGCGCTACTTCATTTTCATAGCTGTTCAGTATTTTTCTATTGACCTCTATCGTAATTCTTTCGCGGATCAATGGGGAAATGCTGTCTAATTTCGGGCCGGTGAAATAATCTGTCAAAGCCAGTACAGCAGCCGTTTCCGCGCCAAACAGATCAACGGTGGGATCTGATACATCAGGCAAACCGCTTCCCCTTCTCTGTGAACCGATATGCGCCGTTACACCCCAATAGGTTTCTTCACAAATATTCCATACACCGTTTACAATCGCATCGGTGAACCTTTTTTTGTTTTCCATCGACTCCGCCAATACCAAAGTGAACAAACGGTTACGCTTGTCAAACGACAAACGTTCATAGTTCACACGGTTACCATTGCGCACATACTCAAGTGTTACAGAAGCCGGGATACTGGTGAAAGGCCTGTCTTTGTACTCCTCCGCCAGTTTAATAATACTTTGCCGCACGCTGTCAGGAACCTGTTTGGCCCATTCAGCAACTTGTAATGGAAATGGCTTCCATTTATTTTGAGGGATGAGATACTGTTTTATATCTGCAAGCGAAAATGCTTTTGTAAGCAGGTCGCGTTGAACTACCTGGGCTTTGATAGTTTGTTCAGACAGGATAAATATCAGGAGCAGGCAGACTAAAACGGGTTTCTTCATGTGGCAACGTTTGGGTAAACAATTTACTGCTTTCAACAGTAGGTACAAAACTATGTTCGCACTGTTTTCGTGTTCCCAAAATTCGACCGCGCTTATTTTCTTCGTTTTTCTTTTATTGAGATTTAACCAGCAAATACAAGAAGCTCCTCAATGCAAGCATTCCAATAAAAGAAAAACGAAGAAAAGAAGGAAAAAAGAGTTACCGGAGTATAAGATTGACGGCTTTCCAAAGTGTAAACAAACTCGTTAGCGTTACTAAACCTCCTACTGCGAAATACGTGGTCTTTAAAGGGAGTTTACCAACCAGTCGCGCAGCAATTGGGGCCGCAATAATACCGCCGATGATAAGTCCTAATACATCACCAACAGGAATATGTTTAAGCAGGATAAAAAATGTAACCGCACTCGCAAACACCACAAAGAATTCTGCGAGACAAACAGAACCGATCACATAGCGTGGACTCTTTCTTTTTGAAATAAGTGTGCTCGTAACCAATGCGCCCCATCCACCGCCGGCAAATGCATCCATAAAACCACCGATACCTGCGAGCCAGCCGGCGCGTTTTACTTTATCCTGTTCGTTTCTTTTCTTCAATGCCTTGCGGATGATAAAATACCCGAGATAACAGGTGTATAAGGCAAGGGGTATCCGTACGTAAGAAGCATATTGCTGCCCCACAAAAGCTAAGGATGCACCCGCCACAGATCCAATAATACCCGGCACCACCAATGCTTTAAATAATTTTTTGTTGATGTTACCAAAACGGTGGTGGCTATAACCCGATACCCCGCTTGAGAACACTCTTGCGGAGTGCACACGGCTGCTCACAATGGCCGGTGATACACCATTGGCGAGTAAAAAAGTTGTGGAGATCGTGCCGTAACCCATCCCCAATGATCCATCCACCATCTGCGCCATAAAACCTGTTAGCAACATGATGAGAAAAGAAGAAACATCCATATGATCGGGAATGCTCCTGATCGCTTTGAATAATTCCTGCGAGGGGAAAAATGAAAAAACAGCTGCCCCAACGATCATGAATACAAAAGCAAACAGGCAGATCTTTACAACCTGCTGCCATTGTTTTTCTTTGGGTTTCTGCAGGTTCACTTCTGCGAGCGAAACCTTTTTGGCTACCAATACTTTGGTAAGATCGTTTAGCTGTTTTACTTTATCTGAAAAATCGCCATTGAGTTGCAGACGGATCTGTTGCATGTCGTTCAGCACATCATCCATTTCAGCGGGAATGATCTCGTTCAATACTTCTTTTAAACGTTTGGCGATGGTTGGTGATTTGCCATTGGTTGAGATCGCTATTTTGAGATTACCTTTTTGCACAATGGAACTGAGATAAAAATCACAGAGGCCCGGTTTGTCTGCAACATTCACAAGAATGCCTTTAGCTTTTGCATCGTTCCTGATCTCCGCGCTCCATGCCAGGTCATTTACGGCAACGATCAATAGATCTGCGTGTTGCAGGTCCGTTACATCATAAGGCCTTTGTTCAATGGTGAGGTTGGTGTGTTGCTCCGCCAGTACGCGGATCCTTTCATCGATGGACATGGCCACCAAACGAATAACCGTTGCCGGTGAATTGGTCAATACCGCCTGTAGTTTTTCCAGCGCCACATTACCCCCACCAATAACCAGCAACCGGAGTTCCTCCAGCTTAAGAAACACCGGGAACAGTTGATTGGCATCCGTTCCCGGCTGTTCATTGATGGTATGTGAAGATGGATCAGTTTTCAGCAAAATAGTATCTTAATAAGAATGATCATTGTTACACGCAGCAAGATATTTAAATTCTACTGTTTTAGTAGACTTATTTTTTCAAGTTAATTTAACAATCCCTCCAGTGTGATCGCAGCATAATACAAAGCACCAATCGTTGGACCGCCTGCGTATTGAATATGTCGGTTGTTCAACAAATTGGTTCCACCGAGTTTAATCGTTGAGTGGTAAGCAGGTAAGCGAAATGTAACCTGTGCATCCACATCGCTGATCGCGTTAATATCACCCGTTACCAATGGGCTCTCCCATAAAAAAGCATCCTGCCATTTCCACACAATATTAAAACCGAAGTTTTTTGTCACAGCACGGTTGCCGAATGAAAGATTGGATGTCCATTTCGGTGTATTGAATCCCGTTACAAACAGGTCAGGCGACGCATTGCCTTTGATATTATTATAATTCAGGTTACCGGAGATCGCATAGGTTTTATAAAACTGGTATGTCAATCCCAGGGAAGAGCCATAGGTTGTGTATTTGTTCTTGGCATTTGTGTACACACGGTAACGCTCCTGTCCTTTACTGGCTTCATTGCCACCACCGGCAGTTGTTGCATCCCTGTTACGGTCAACCATGGCAATGACCGCTGCATCAGAACCAATCGTTTCTCCGATCGGTACGTACACTTGCACCTGACCAAGAAAACCATCATAGATATTTGCATAGGCATCAAAATCGATGATCAGTTTATTATCAAACAAAACAGATCTATATCCTACTTCGAAAGAATTGATTCCCTCAGGTGTGCCATCCGGTAAATTGGCGGCCTGTAATAAATTCCTGTTTGCCAAAGCAGCAGCGTCAGTATTGCCTGCCGCTTTTACAGCAGCATTAAAGATAACAACGGAAGCCTGGGTATAACTGTTCTCGCGGTAACCCAATCCTTCATTGATCACAGGCAGTATACCTACACGTTTTACACGTCCATTATTCACATACGATAACGCTTCGAACAAGGCCGGAAAACGGTATCCCTGCTGGAACGTGAAACGGATATTATGTTTTTCAGCGAATGTATATACCGCAGCCAAACGTGGTGTGAGTTTCGTTGTAAATTCTGGATTGTCATCTATACGCAAGGAACCATTCAGTTTAAGTTTATCGTCAAAGAGAGTTTTGGTTACTTGTGCGAAGCCACCGAATTTTTTATAGTAGGAATTGGCACCAAAACTTCCGTCAGGCAAAGCAATGTTCCTGTCAGCAATTGCGCGTTTGAAGTCGACGAAATTATTTCCATCTGGTATCAACTCATACACGCGGGCATCGCCACCAATCAATAGGTTGAAAATCTTTACATAGGATGAAAGATCCCATTGTCCCTCTATATGGAATAAATTACTTTTCTGCACCAATGACGCGCCACCGGTGATGGGTGCATTGGGTATCGAATTTGAACGGATATCCCAGTTATTGATCTTAATGATCGAATCTTTTACAATATTGAATCGATCCGTACCCGGTTCTACGCGGCCAAGATCAGCCTGTTGGCGTGCGTATTGTGTGGCGGCTGCAAGAATATCAGAAGTTAATGATCCACCATGTGTATTCGCATAATTTGTCAGCGTTGTTTTATACTTAGCAGCCCAGACATTTGCGCTGCCCCCTGTATAGAGGTCAAGGTTATCAGCCAAAGGCTTTACATTATAAGAATTGCCGGTATTTTCTTTCGAGATATATGTTTTGATCGTGAAATTTCTTCCTTTCAATTCGAGTTGATGATTCTGTACAACCACATCATCTAATTTCACTTTATTACCACGTTGAAACACGCCGTCCATTTTACCGACGCGATACGAATAAGTTAATTCAGTAACCGGGTTAAAACGATAGTGAAGCGCCGCATCAAATTTCAGGTTATCTACTTTTGGATCCACAAGATCTTTTTCCCAATAACCGGTTCTTGCAACCGTAAGTGTTTTATTGGTTTGCCCATCAATGGTCAGACCCGTTATAGAAACGGTATTGCTACCTGCCAATGCATCATCACCATATTTATTCCATCCATCAAACACGATATTGTTCGCTCCATTCAAAACGGGGAAGGCAGGGTTGGCTGTGATCTTATTGTTTGGGTTCTGATCCGTTCTCGTATCAGAGATCCAATCGGTACCGCTCATATAGCTGGCATTGATCTTAAATGCAAACTTATCGTTGAATACCTTTGCATAACGGATCACTGTTTCACTTAAAAACGCCGGGGCATGATCCTTCCCATCAACATGATTGATCCCTGCGCGGTGAAACACACTTAAGCCTTCCGAATTAAATGGATTTTTTGTGATAAGATTTGCCATCCCATTGATCGCATTCATTCCATATAAAGCAGAGGCCGCGCCCGGTGTGATCTCGATACTCTGTATATCCAGTTCAGTAGGCCCGATCGCATTTCCCAACGGAACGCCAAGCGTTGCGGCCTGCATATCAATGCCATCAACCAATTGCATGAACCGGAAATTATTGGGGATATTAAAACCCCTTGTATTCGGTACTTTAAAGGTAAGTGATGAAGTAGTTAACTGCACGCCTTTTACGTTTCCCAATGCATCATAAAAACTGGCAGCAGGTGTTTCCTTCAATGCCCTCAAGTCTAATTTCTCAATGGCCACTGGTGATCGCAATAATTTTTCCGGAGTTCTGCTCGCAGTAACCACTACTTCATTGGATATATAAGTTTGCGTGGTCAACTGTATGGTGAGGTTGCTGCTTGTATTCTTTACTTCAATTTCCTGTGATGCAAATCCCACAGAGCTCACCACCAATGTAAAAGGCAATTTCTGGTTGATGATCAACGAAAATTTTCCAGTCGAATCTGTTGAAGTACCCCTGGTGGTATTTTTGATCGATACACTTACTGATGCCAGGCCTTCATGGCTCTCTCCTACGATCTTTCCTGTAAGAATAAGCGCGCCATTTAGTTGTGCCTGCAAAATAAAAGGCGTGAGAATTAATATGATGAGATATATTTTTTTCATTTGATGATTGTTGTTTGATTGAATAGCCAGGCAAAACAATAACATGTCGCTCCTGGGCAACGGTACCAGCCTGGTGGAAATAGTTAAAAAATTTCCTCGAAATAAATTCTATGGAAAAAGCCACTTTTAAGAGATCAACATCGTCTTTTCGAATTCCTGATCATGAGGTTTGATGATTGATGGTTATGGTTTATTTAGCTTAAACTAAGCTTTGAAAAACGAAGATACTATATTCCTACTAAATTAGTAGACTTTTATTAAATATCTTTTATCTCTGGATTTCTCTGTGAAACTCCGTGTCGTCCGTGTCTCTGTGGTGAAGTCTTCGCTTAGATTTTTTTCATCACAGAGACACGGAGGACACAGAGGTCCACAGAGAAAAGATTAGTTCCTTACCCATTTTTGGCGAAGAGAAAAATCACCGAAGGTTTCATTTGTTTGTTTGTGGGAAGCGTAGTCATGAAAGAGTTGATCAAGTGAAAAGAGTATTTCTTCTTCGTCAATATTTTCCTTGTAGATCTTATTGAGCCGTTCTCCCACCCGGTCACCACCAAGATGCATATTGTATTTCCCGTAGGCCGTTCCAACAAAGCCTATCTCGGCTGCATAAGATCTCGCACAGCCATTCGGACATCCGGTCATTCGTATTATGATCTCTTCATCGTCCAGTGAATGTTTACCCAGCAGCAACTCTATCTTGTCAATTAACGATGGCAGATAACGTTGCGCTTCTGCCAATGCCAGGGGACAGGTAGGGAACGCAACACAGGCCATTGAGTTTTTCCGGATCACTGAAGTTGCTTCTGTACCGCTATCGATTCCAAAGTCCGCTAGAATATTACCAATACTATTTTTATCTTCAGCCAATACATCACTGATAATCACATTCTGGTTACAGGTAAAACGAAAATTGGCTTTTCCAGTTTTCGCAATAGCCAGTAAAGCGGATTTGAGTTTCGTGTTCTCATCATTGAGTATTCTCCCGTTTTCTACGAATGCAGTGTAATACCATAAGCCTTCCGAATTCTTATCCCATCCGAAAAAATCCTTACGGCTGGTAAATACAATTTCCTTTGCAGGCTCCAATGAAAATCCGATACGTGTTTCAAGTTCTTTTACAAACCATTCAACACCATATTTATCAAGTGTATATTTTAAGCGCGCCAGTTTACGGTCGCTCCTGTTGCCATAATCGCGTTGTATGGTAGCAATTTCGTAAACAGCTTTTAATATCTTTTCTTCGCTATCAACAAACCCGATCACCGTAGCAAGTCTTGGATAAGTTTCTGCATTGCCGTGTGTACTTGACAAACCTCCTCCTATTGCAATATTGAATCCCTTCAATACATCATTCTCGATCACCGCAACCAGGCCGATATCATTGGCAAAAACATCCACATCATTATTTGGCGGAATGGCGATCGCGATCTTGAACTTGCGCGGCAGGTAGCGCTCCTGGTACAAGGGATCTTCTTCCTCCTTTTTATCAACCAATACTTCCTCATCCAGCCAGATCTCGTAATAGGCTTTGGTTTTAGGCATCAGCAACCGGCTGATCTTATCTGCATAAGCAAATACCTGTTCATGTATCGGCGATTGCTTAGGATGAGAACTGCATAATACATTTCGATTGATATCGCCACAGGTAGCAATCGAATCAAGCTTTGCTTCACTGAATGCTTTGATGGTTGGTTTGATATCCGACTTGATGATCCCGTGCAATTGTAATGTTTGCCGCGAAGTGATCTTAATCACACCCGTTGAATGTTCACCGGCAATATCATACACCGCTATCCATTGTTCCGGTGTTAAGAAACCTCCCGGCAAACGCAAACGGATCATGAAAGAATATAATCGCTCTAATTTTTTTTCAGCACGTTCTTCACGCCTGTCGCGATCATCCTGTTGATACATGCCGTGGAACTTGATCACCGCCTGGTCATCCTCGCGGATCGCGCCGGTAAGTTCATCTTTCAAGCTTTCTTTAAGAGTTCCACGAAGGTGATGGCTTGCTTCCTTTATTTTTTCTATCGGTGATTTATCTGACATATCGGCTTTTCTTTGCGCCTTTGCTCCTTGGCGCCTTTGCGTGAAATCTTTTGGTACAAAGTGTTTAGCGTTCAGGCCGCTTTTAGCGTCCCGACCGCTTACCCGACCGCTTAGTATACATCCTTCGAGTATCTCCCATCGAGTTTCATCTGTTCAAAATATTTTTTTGCATTCTCTTTGGTCAACTCACCATGCTGTTCCAGGATAGCAAGCAATTCATTTTCTACATTCACACTCATCGGCGCTTTTTGTCCGTACACGTATACATACGCGCCTGACCTGATCCAATCAAATATCTCATCGCCTTTTTCTTTTAGCCTATCATGAACAAAGAGCTCTTCATTTTGATCCTTTGCAAAAGCCAGTGATACTTTATTCAATACGCCCGTCTGGTGCCAATCCTGTATCTCTGTCTGGTATAAAAAATCGGATACAAAATGATCCTCGCCAAAAAATAACCAGTTCTTCCCCTTCGCGCCTGTCGCATCTCTTTCACTGATAAAAGAACGGAATGCCGCGATACCGGTTCCTGGCCCGATCATGATCACATTCTTATCAGCCGCAGGCAAACGGAAA
Organism: Bacteroidota bacterium; assembly: GCA_040388705.1. Taxonomy (GTDB): domain Bacteria; phylum Bacteroidota; class Bacteroidia; order Chitinophagales; family Chitinophagaceae; genus Sediminibacterium. The sequence continues at coordinate 9,522 of JAZKBI010000017.1, forward strand.
CGCTTATTTTTCTGCACAAAGAAATCAATGGTTTCATCTGTACCCAACTCAGCTATGTAAGCGGAACATACGCCGGCTTTCTTTTCGCCATTCACTTCAAACACATCTTTTTCTATCGTTAAATGCACTTCACCGTTATGCGCTGAAGGCGAGGAAGCAATCGTATAGATTCTGGGCGATTGTGCAGGCAATACCAGGAGCACTTCTTCAAACTGTTCTGTATTGGCCACAGGATACAATTGCAGCAGGTTCAACAGGTCCATTTTCATTTCAGGTATTTCCTGCTGAACAATGGCCGCATACTTTTTTACCACGCGTTCATGCAGGTAAATAACAGCCAATTTCTTTTTCAGAAGTTCGGAAACGGTATACACTTCTTCTTTAAAACCGATTTTCTTTTCTGGTGATATACCTGTGATCTTTATCAACTGCTCAACCAGTTGTGCAGGATTTTCCGGTACGATACCTATTGAATCACCCGGCAAATAGTCCACATCGTCTGCCAGTAATTCTATATGATAGGTTTCTTTTTCAGAACTGGTATCATGAAGGTTCACATGTTTCACAATAGAACCTGTATATATTTTTTTATTCGCCTTTCCTTCAACCTGCGGTTGGATCTTTATTCCTGCGGGTTTTGCAACAGGTTGATCATTGAGTGAACGCAATACTTCATCAAACCATGCTTCTGCATCGGGTTCATAATCCACATCGCATTTACGGATGGGAACAATTCGTTTAGCGCCTAATTTTTCGAGTTGCGCATCAACCTCTTCCCCTGTTTTACAGAACAATGGATAAGAAGTATCACCCAATGCAAGCACACTGAATCTTGTTTGATCAAGCCTGAAACCATTGCGATGTATATGATCGTAAAATTTTTGTGCGGCTACAGGAGGTTCTCCATCACCCTGCGTACTGATCACCACAAAAAGATTTTCTTCTTTCGTGATATCAGTCAGGCGGTACTGGTCAAGACTCGCCAGTTTCACCAGGAGATTGCGCTTTTTTGCTTTGGTTGCCAGTTCTGTCGCCACGCGTTTTGAATTGCCCGTTTCAGTTCCGTAAACCAGGGTGATCTTTTTTGATACTGCATTGGGTGCAATGGCCTCCACCGGAATACTTTTCTCGGCAGGAACAGCTTCCTGATTGATCAACGCAGAAATATATCCATTCACCCAGATCAATTCATCGCGCCCTGTGTCCGCAACCAGTTCTGCCAATATTTTTTGTTTATGCGCGTCCAACATAACTGTTTATTGTTTCGTTCTGTACAATGGATTTTACACTGCTTGTTAATGGTTTGAAATAATATTCTTTCAGGTCGCTTCCTTTGAACCACTGGAACTGCTCATGAAGGGATACTACTTTGCCGATAATGATCAGCGAGGGCGATAAAAAAGATTGTCCCTTCAATTTATCCGCATAATCATAAATGCCCGACACATATACCTGCTGGTAAGTAGTAGTTGCCTGTTCTACAACAGCGAGTTGTTTGTTATCCGATATATTATGTTCCACCAATTTATCAACCAACTGATCAATGGTTTCAGACGACATATAAAAGACCAGCGTATCATTGGTAGCTGCCAGCTCTTTCCAATACACATCACTCACAACCGAGCTTTTATAATAAGTAAGAAAACGAACCGCGGTTGCATGGTCGCGTGCCGTTAACGGGATACCTGCATACGCCGCCGCACCTGCTGCCGCAGTAATGCCCGGAACAATTTCATAAGGTATCTGGTTCGCTACCAATACTTCCAGTTCATCCAGTACATTGGAAAAAAATGAAACATCACCACCCTTCAAACGCACAACAAATTTTCCTTCCAATGCAAACTGCACCAATAACTCGTTGATTGTTTCCTGAGGCGTAGAAATTCCGCGCCTGCATTGCTTGCCTACCTCTATCACCTGCGCCGAAGGTTTTACATAACGCCTGATAATTACTTTACTCACCAGCCTGTCTGTTAATACCACATCAGCCTGCTGCAAATAATTGGCAGTTTTTACAGTAACGAGATCAGGATCACCCGGACCGGCGCCTGCCAGTATTACTTTTCCTTTGTATGTTATGTTATTCATGGTATATCGTTCTTTGGTGCTTTGTGAACTGTTAGGTTTTAGGTGTTAGGCATTAGCTGAGGAAATCGGCCACTGCTAACAGCTAACGCCTAATACCTAGCAGCTTACTGTATCATACACGCTCCCACCGTCACATTACTTGTTTCATCAATCAATATCGCCCCCCCATTCACCCGCAGATCTTTGTAAGTATCATACGGAATAGCCGAAGCGGTTTTGATCGTAGCTCTTACAATATCATTCAATGCCACTGTGCCTGGCGAATATTCCTTCTGCAAAGAATTCACATCCAGTTTGTATTGAATTTCTTTTACAATACTTTTTACAAGCCGGCTGTTGATCTGTAAGAGATATCGGTTCCCTTCGGCCAATGGCTTGTTTCCCATCCAGCATACCAGCACATCCAGTTCCTGATCCAGTTTCGGAAGATCATTGGATGCTACGATCACATCACCGCGACTCACATCGATATTATCTTCCAGGTGCAGCACAATACTTTGTGGTGCAAATGCTTCCTCAATTTCCTTTCCACCTATTTCAATTGCTTTGATCCTGCTTGTTAATCCGGATGGCAACACCGTTACTTCATCTCCTTTGCGATAAATTCCGCTCATAAGTTTACCCGCGTATCCCCTGTAATCATGCAATGCATCTGTTTGCGGACGGATCACATACTGCACAGGAAATCTTGCGTGTACCAGGTCAATATCCTGTTGCACTTCTACTGTTTCCAATAAATGCAGCAGCGTTTCTCCATCGTACCAGGAAAGATTTTCAGACCTGTCAACAATATTATCACCATTGAGCGCGCTGATGGGTATATAGCTAACATTCTGCAAACCCAATGAAGCAGCCACTTCCGCAAAGTCGATCACAATATTATTGTATGTGTCCTGCGAATAATCCACCATGTCCATTTTATTCACCGCCACCACCACATGCGGAATATTCAGCAAAGAAGCAATGATGGAATGCCTGCGCGTTTGCTCGATCACCCCATGTCTTGCATCGATCAAAATAATGATCAGGTTCGCATTCGAAGCGCCCGTTACCATATTTCTTGTGTACTGAATATGTCCAGGTGCATCTGCAATAATGAACTTGCGTTTGGGTGTTGAAAAATATTTATAAGCCACATCTATCGTAATGCCCTGCTCACGTTCCGCGCGCAAACCATCCGTTAATAAAGCAAGATCAATATCTCCTTCTTCACGATTCTTTGTCTGCCGCTCTATCGCTTCCAGCTGATCTATCATGATCGATTTGCTATCATACAATAATCGCCCGATCAATGTGCTCTTGCCATCATCCACGCTGCCGGCTGTTATAAATCTGAGAATATCCATTTGAGTTATAAGTTATAAGTATTAGGTTATAAGTTTTGTTTAGCGGGTAATGAGTTGAAGCGACTTATCACTTACAACTTATTACTTACCACTTTAAGATCCATTTGAGTTGTAAGTATTAAGTAATAAGTTGTAAGTAGTGTTCATCAAGCCACGAGTTGAAGCACTTATTACTTATAACTTATCACTTACAACTTTAAAAATACCCGCTCTTCTTCCTATCCTCCATCGCCGCTTCCGAAACCCTGTCATCGATCCTCGTTTCACCGCGTTCACTGGTTTTTGTTGCAATGATCTCGCGGATGATATCATCAATGGTTGATGCGGAAGATTCAACGGCAGCGGTACAGGTCATATCACCAACGGTTCTGTAACGGACCGTTCGTGTACTGATCTTATCGGTTTTTTCCAGCTGGATAAATTCAGATAAAGCAACCAATTGACCTTCATGCTCCAATACCAAACGTTCATGCGCGAAATAGATGGATGGAAGATCTATGTTCTCCCTGCGTATATAATTCCAGATATCCAGTTCCGTCCAGTTGCTGATCGGGAACACACGCACATTTTCTCCCTTATGAATTCTTCCGTTATACGTGTTCCATAATTCGGGCCTTTGAAGTTTGGGATCCCATTGGCCAAATTCATCACGCACGGAAAAAATTCTTTCTTTCGCTCTTGCCTTTTCTTCATCCCTGCGCGCACCACCGATACAGGCATCGAATTTGAATTCGTTGATCGTATCCAATAGCGTAAATGTTTGCAAGGCATTGCGGCTCGCGAATTTCCCTTTGGGTTCTGCCAGGTTTTGTTGCTTTATGGTGTCTGCTACTTTGCGCACAATTAATTTCTCCCCTGTTTTCTCCGCCAACGCATCCCTGAAATCAAGCGCTTCCTGGAAATTATGCCCCGTATCGATATGCACCAATGGAAAAGGAAATTTTCCCGGCCTGAATGCTTTCAATGCAAGATGCACCAGCGTGATCGAATCTTTTCCGCCGCTAAAAAGCAAAGCCGGCTTTTCAAACTGCCCCGCCACTTCACGCATGATGTGTATCGCTTCCGATTCCAGCTGCCCCAAATGATCTAACCTGTAATTCGACATCGTATCCTGTTTATAATTCGTTTATGACTGCTGTTTTTCGTGAAGGCCGCATTCCTTCTTACTGTTATCTTCCCACCACCATCTTCCCGCCCTGAAATCCTCTCCCTGCCTGATCGCGCGCGTACACGGTGCGCAACCGATGCTTACAAAACCCCGGTCGTGCAAAGGGTTGTAGGGGATATTATTTTGTTCGATGTATTCCCGCACTTCATCCGTTGTCCAATAAAGCAACGGATGGTATTTGATAATTTGATTGGCCTCATCCCATTCCAATTGTTTCAGATCGTGCCGCGCGGCAGAATGCTCTGCGCGCAAACCCGTGATCCAGACTGCATTATCTGCCAATGCTCTTTTCAAAGGCTCTACTTTACGGATATGGCAGCAGCTCTTGCGATGATCAACGGATTCATAAAAAGCATTGGGGCCATTCGCTTGCACGAAAGTTTCCAATTCCGACTGGTTAGGGTAATATGCTTTGATACGTGTATTGTATCGCGAGTTGGTGCTGTTCCATACAGAATAGGTTTCTGCAAACAGGCGGCCGGTATCCAAAGTAAAAATGCTGATGGGAAGTGCAGACGCAATAATATCATGTGTGATCAACTGGTCCTCGAAACTAAAACTGCTGGAGAAAGTAACCCTGCCCGGAAATGAATCATGCAACAACTGCAGGGCCTCAGCCGTGGAAAGTGAATCCAGTGCTGCTGTTAAAGTATGTATGTTGGGTGCTTCCATTATAAACGTATCTAAGTGTTGTAAAAGATGAGTGCGGGCTACAATAAGTAGTCGGTTAACAACAACACGGACGTTTTGAAATAGAAAACTTATAAAGCACCATAACCTATCAGTCTACTGAAATGATAGGACAAATATAGTCTATCTGTTTAATGGACAATTAATTTGTAAAGAAATTTTTTAAATATTTGTATTACTAATGTTTGTTAGTTATTGATTGTACCGGCATTTGTGCTGCTATCGGCTTTGATTGTGTCACTCACTTGTACGTTCAGATCAATACTCGGCTAACCTGGATCACAGGTAGAACCTACTTGTCGATAACAACTATGTTACTAAGCTTTTTGTACATTTATTCACCGCAGTAGTCAGGTTGAACGGAAGTGCGTGTCCAACGACCTAAAATTATGATGACGGCGCACAACATCGGCTTTAAGCAATTGGGGCTTGACAGAATAGCGACTTTCATCTTCAGTACAAATCCCATCTTCAGTTCCAGCTTGACGGAAATCTATTCGGCAGTAAAACATCAACTCAACTTTTGTATATTTATTCAGCAGCGGTCGCAAGGCTGGACGCTGGTCTATGCCCCAGCTGCTTAAAACCCTGACCGTTGTACGCAATATGACAAACTGCAATCATTAATGAACTTTTTGAAATATATCTCAATCATTCTCGCAGTATTTTGCACGACCTTTTTGATGAGTTGTGGACAAGCAGATGATAGCGACCGCTCAAAAAAAGATTTTTCAAAAAAAGAAATTGAAGAAGATTTTAATGAATTAACCAATATCATTGAAACAAAAGTCCCATCTCCTTTTTATAATAGTTCTAGAGAAAAATATGATTCAGTAAAAAAGTACCTTAAAAAACACATTCCTGATTCTGCCAGTCTTAATGATATATACAAGACGTTTTACCCTTTGGTTCAAACTCTCAATGACGCTCATTTTTCGCTTTACCTTCCGGATAACTATTTTTCGGAACTTATTCAATATTTTCCTTTTAAAGTTTTGATAGTGGGAAACAAACTTTTTGTAAAAGAAAATTGTAGCAGCGAAAAAAGCATTGAGAGAGGAAGTGAAATTATTAGCATCAATTCAATTCCTGTAGAAACCATCGTTGCCGCAATTGGTTCCTGCAATTTTAAATTGCCAAACGAAGCGCTTTTTTTTGAAGAATGGAACGAAACTGTTTTTTATAAACGATTATTCACATTGTTCAATGTAAAAGGCACATTTACTATTACATTGTCGAAGGGAAAAAACTTCAAGGTAAATGGTATATCGGAAAAATTATTGCGAGATTCGAGGAAGAGTGATAACAAACCAATATTTAAAATTCTTGATAATGAAATCGGGTATTTAAAAATTCCTTCATTGATCTGGAATAAAAACGGAGACAGAGAAAATTTTGATAGAAGTATTGATAGTGCTTTTATGGTTTTGCATTCTGTAAAAATCAACAAACTTATTATTGACATAAGAGACAATCTTGGCGGCAGTTCAATTTTGGCAAAAGATGTTTTGGATTACATTTATTGTAAGCCTTATACTTTAAGTGAAGGAGAAGTTGATATGGAAAAAAATGCAATAAAAGAAACGATTGATACAAGTTTACATACACCAGCATTGCACAGTAACAGGTATAATGGTGCAACTATTCTTTTAAATAATGTTCTCACATATTCAAGCGCCCATATGATGCAAGCTGGTTTTCAATATTATAAAATGGGACAATCAATTGGTGAAATTAGCTCAGAACCGCTATTTATTACGGGAGAAGTAAGTACTGTATCTTTGAAAAATTCTCATCTGGCATTTAATTATCCAACTTCTAATTATATTTTACCCGGATTTAATAAATCGAAAAAAACATTTTACACTCCTGATGTTATTTATATGCCGACTCTTAAGGACCGGCTATCAGACCAAGATATTCTTTTGGAAAAAGCAAAAAATATGTTTAATAAATAATGCGTACAACATGCGGTTTGGTGCTATGCTGGCCGACGAATAAATTCTCATCTTTTTGTTCGCTATCATCAGTTGTTCCGGCGGACGCATATCTATCGGCTTTTCCTTTCTTCGCAGGTTCTCCTTTCTTCCCAGCGTCTTCAAATTCCCCCCTGATGCAGAAAGCGCGGAGGGTTCGCCGCGAATGTCTTCCGCCTTTTCCGCATCTACGTCTAACTTGTGATGGACACGTTTCGGAGAAGGGAGGCTTCAAGCATTTGGGGCTGAACGAATATATTTTTCATCGATAATACAAATCCCAGCTTCAGCTTCAGGGCAACCCAACTCGACTCGTCAGTAAAATATGTCATTTAGCTTTTGTACATTTATTAAGCGGCAGTAGCCAGGCTGAGGAATATAAATTCCCCAACTGCTTAAAGCCCTGGACGCTGTGCGTCATGCGGTTGAACAATCTAATAATTTAATCAACTAAAAATAAATGGCAGACAATACAGACGAAGAACATTTAGTTGCTCCGCCAGATACTCAACCGGAAAATCCTTCAGAGGAAATTATTACTTCTAAAGACACGGAAACTATTAACCCAAATCCAGAAACTGAAAATATGGAAGTACATCATCATCCGGACTTACATCATAAGCCCAAAAAATGGAAAGAATATTTTCTTGAATTTTTAATGATATTCCTAGCTGTAACCCTGGGCTTTTTTGCAGAAAACCTGAGAGAATATTTTGGCGACAAAAAAAAGGAAAAAGAATATATAAAAAGCATGGTTGCCGATCTTCAAGCAGACACAGTTGAATTGAACATAGCAATAACACGCTGGAAGCATGTAAATGAAAATACAGACAGTTTGCTTATTTATTTAAAAACAGATTTAAGCCAACCAACCGTAAATAAGCTTTATAACCTGATAAGTAACGATTTTTTCCGTTTTGACTTATTCAAATACAATAATAAAACCCTTGAGGAATTAAAAAGTTCAGGGGATTTTCGACTGCTTAAGCACAAAGACATAATCAGTGAAATCATGTCTTACGACGTGAATATGAAATATATTTTAACACAAGAGCAGGATGTGAAAACATTTGAAGTAATATTTAAAAATGCGGAGTCAAAGATTTTTGATTTTTCATTATTGAATGATAAATGGGCTTATAATAAATCGCTAAAGTATTCATACGAGCCTCATAACTTAAATTTACTTTCTTACGATAAACAAACGATTGCCGAATATTTTAATAATCTATGGACGTTCCAGGCTTTGGCAAAAGTTCATGAAAAATTATTCGAAAACAATAAACTAATAGCCACTGAATTATTATCTCAAATTCAGAATAAATATCACTTAGAAGGAGAATAATATGAAGCATGAACGCACAACAGGGGTTTGCTGCTATGCTGGCGGGCGAATAAATCCTCATCTTTTTTTTTGCTATCAGCATCAGTTTCGGCAGACGGAATTCTATTAGACATTTGTCCTTAACTTCACCATCAGTAATTTTATTCGGCATCAGTCTCGGGCTGGACATCATAAAATCCCAGTACAGCAGCAAGCCGGATGCGTTAGCTGTCATGCGGGATACCTCTCCTAACGGACAATGAAAATTATATCAATAATAGACTTGCTTAATACAAATGAAAGAAGACACAAAAAAGCAGACATACAAGAATCATGTACATTATGTACCACTCTATCATTTTCTTACGTTTTTAGCAATGATTATACTTATTGCAGGCGCTATATACAATTTAGTTACCTGCAAAACTGAGCAAGTCTTACCATCATTGCTATTTCTGCTATTAATTTTCACTTTGATTAGTGTATCATTTCACAACCGATCATTTGCACTCAAAGCACAAGACAGAGCAGTCCGGGCAGAAGAGAATTTCAGGTATTTCATTTTGACTGGCAATCCGCTTCCGCATAAGTTGACCATACATCAAATAATTGCATTACGATTTGCGAGTGATGAAGAATTTGTTTCTTTAGTGGATAGGGCTTTAAAGGAAGGTCTAACTCCCAAAGAAATTAAGCAGGCAGTAAAAAATTGGAGACCTGATTACCACAGAGCATAATCATAATGCGGCGTCAAAAATGCAAGAACAGCTAACATGCGGTTTTGTGCAATTGGCGCTGGACATTGAAACAATCATCAGCAGTGCCGGGCAGCAGTTGTTCAAAACTTCGGCTTTAAATTATAAATTTAGCTTCAGTGCCGGGCGGACAGTTGGTCAATTCCCCAACTGCACAAACCCTCGAACGTTGGCTGCTATGTTTAACGACCTCGAATAATTATTGAAACTTCGATGAAAAAAGCAAAGAAAATATTTCGTTTCTCTCTAATAGTTTTGCTGATTTCTTATGTTGCTTTATGTCTGGGTTATTCTTTTTTTCAGAAATATTTCCTAATGACAAATACAAAGCCTTCAAATTATGTATATCAATTTGAAGGGAATTTCGAAGAAAGAAATGTTCAAACTAGAGACGGTAAGAAGCTGAATGGCTTGTTATTTAAATCAGACTCTTCGAATGGACTAATATTTTATTTGCATGGGGGTGGACATACACTTGAAAAATGGGGCAAGTATGCAAAGACTTATACAGATTTGCACTACGATATATTCTTTTTAGACTACAGAGGTTTTGGAAAAAGTCAGGGAGATTTACCTACAGAAAAGCAACTATATAGTGATGTGCAGGACGCTTACAACAATTTAAAAACTACTTACAGAGAAGATAATATCATTGTCTTTGGCTATTCTTTTGGAACGGCACCAGCTTCAATGCTGTCGGCAGATAACAAGCCCAGGATGTTAATATTACAAGCACCTTATTATAGTGGAGACGCAGCAGTAAAAGAAAACTATCCTTTTCTGTATTCAATCATTCCTACTTTTCTTTTAAAATATAAGTTGAAGACTTATGAATTTCTTGAACGAACAAAAGTTCCTATTGTCATATTCCATGGAAATAAAGACAGTACCTTCAATGTTTCACAATCCTATAAGTTGAAAAAATTATTTAAGTCTGGTGACGAATTAATTGTCTTAGAAAATCAAGGACATAATGGATTCACTGAAAATAAGGAATATTTAAAGCAACTAACAAGAGTGCTTTCCAAATAGTTAAAAGCTTTAGTTAACAGATAACTCAGCAGCCAACAAAAGATTGGCCACAAGGCTGGCGGACGTGGTAACAATCGGCAGTTGTACTACTATCAACTAATATCGGGTTTGACGGAATTCTATTTGGCTTTGAGTCGTTAACTTCATCTTCAGTTTTTCAATCGGCTTCAGTTGCCGGGCAGACAGTTATAAAATACCAGCCCTGCGGCAAGCCCCGGACGTTGGCAGCAATGCACCAGCGACACAAACTTTACACAGAATGACACCAAATAAAATTGACAACTTTAATGAAAAAGCAGAGATACTCTTTCGACCCTTGTTAGAGAAATACGGATATATCCTTGATGAGAAAAAAATAAATGAAATCAATGGGCAAAAATGGTCGACACATCATATTTATATAAACAACAAGACTAAATTAAAAATTGTGATTAAACAGGAGCCATATTACACAGACTATGGCTTTTCTTTTTTCATCCACAAATTGGGGAAAGACAAATACAATATTCTTTACAATGTACCTCATGAAAGGCAGGATAAGGAAGACAAATATTTGGAAAAGGCTTGCAATGATTTATTTACAAGCCCAGAGCTAATTGACATTATAAGTGGCAAATCGTGGAAAGAATTATGACACATTCCATTTCAAGCATGACAACCACTGCTGCCAACATTGTTTTTTTTGCAAGTTGGGCACGACTTTGTAACATCAGCTAATTGCACATCCCAGCTCCAGTTCCAGCTGACGGATTACTAATAAGCTGCAGAATTAATAATGAACTTTGTAACTTTATTCAGCAGCAGTTACGGGCTGACGATTTTCAAATACCGCCACATTGCCAAGCCCTAACAGTAGCGGTCATTGTAATGCGGCAAACTCAAATTAAAAACAGACAAAAAGCGACTATGAAGTTAAACCTGAACACAATCATTTTCTATGTTCAAGATGTTTACAGTTTGAAAAAGTTCTATTCCAATGTTCTGGGACTTGAAATTATAGAAGATGACGAATCCGTTTGGGCTCTTTTGAGGGCAGGAAATGGTTATGTTGGGCTTCATAAAATTGGAGACGAATATTTAAGCAAAATTAAGGATGGATATAAGTTTGACAATAATGCTAAACTCGTTTTTCAAATTCAGGAAGACATAATCGAAGCAAGACAACTGCTTATTTACAAAAATGTATCAATGAGAGAAATAAAAACATTTGATAATTATGATTATTGGCTTTGTGACGGTCAAGACCCAGAGGGAAACGTTTTTCAATTAAAACAGAAAAAATTGAAACAATAAATGCCAGATAGTCAAATTGAGGGAGTTTGTCCCAAACAACTTAACGAAGTTGAACTAAGTGGGAAAAGAAAACAAGGAACCGCTAACATTGTGTTTATAAAATTGTGGCGGGACGTCAAGCATTCGGCTGTAAATCATTATTTTGCTTTCGTGGTTAATTGAACCTGACGTTTTCAATTCCCACATCTTCGTAAACACGTAACGTTGCCAGCAATATGTTCGCCCGTTCAAAAATGACGGAATCATTGTTCCACAAGACAAAACCAACATGGACAAACAGCTTTCATCAACTAACAAAATAAATATTATGGACACAACCACATATTCCAAGATTAAAAAAATGAGCCCACAACTTCTTGTGGCTGACATTGACAGCTCTATTGAATTCTACACAAAAATACTTGGCTTTGACATAGACTTTCGCTATGAAGATTTTTATTCAGGCATTAGCAAAGACGGTTTTTCAATCCATCTCAAGATCGGTAAGCCGTCACTTGAGGACAGACAGAACAGAAGAAATAACGAAGATCTCGACTTTGTATTTTCAGTTGACGGAATTGAAGATTTGTACGAGGAGATATCAAGTAAATCGGTCGAAATAATCCAACCATTACGACAAATGGATTATGGTAAAGAATTCTACATTGCAGACTCAGACGGTTACATCATTAGCTTTTTAGAAGAAGCTAAATCTTTATAAAAAATACTGCTGCCAACATTCGGTTTGTTGCTATGGCGGCTCACGGAATAACAATCGGCGTTCCTTTCTCTCGCAGGGTATTCAAATTCCCCGCTGATGCAAGAAGCGCGGACGGCTCGCCGCGAATATCCTCCGCCTTTTCCGCATCTGCCTCTGACTTGTGGTGGACACGTTTCAGAGAAGGAAAAATATCCGTATTTTTAAGTGTTAGCGGTCATTGTATAAAAACATAATTCAGATTAGTTTCCCTATGGCATAAGGAGACAAATTGAAATAATTTTATAACCCGGTACGATGAAACTTCTTTTAACTTCTTCAGGTATTAGTAACAAAAGCATTCATAGTGCATTGGTTGAACTCCTGGGCAAGCCAATCGCTGAAGCAAATGCTCTTTTCGTTCCTATAGGTGTATACCCGTTTCTGGGTGGCCAATATTATGCCTGGAATCCTATCGGCGGAGATGCCGCACCACGCATGTGCCAATTGGGCTGGAAATCCATAGGAATACTTGAGTTAAGCGTACTCCCCAGCATCGATAGAGACAAGTGGCTACCAACCCTTGCGGAAGCGGATGCCCTGCTTGTTTGGGGCGGTGATCCACTTTTTATCAGCTATTGGATGCAGCAATCGGGGCTTACCGATTTGCTGCCCTCCCTACTTGACAAGCTGGTGTATGTGGGCGTTAGTGCCGGTAGCATAGCCACAGCCTCCCTCTTTGCTGAGACTTACAGCGCAGCACGCTGTTGTGCGGGCAGCCCATTAACATCTGAAGAAATCATTTTTTCCTCGGACAAAGGAGAAGTAAGTGCAACGCTCGTTACTGCAAACGGAATGGGTTTAACGGAGTTCGCAGTAATCCCTCACTTTAAGAATAAGAACCACTTTGCCGCATCGTTAACCAACACAGAAAACTGGGCCTCCAGGCTTCCTGTTCCTGTTTATGCGATTGACGAGGATACTGCTATTAAAGTAAAGGATGGTTCCATCGAAATTGTTTCTGAGGGGCAATGGAAGTTGTTTACTCCAGGCAAAACAACGAACCGCTAACATTGGGTTTTTCTCCTTCAGGATGTCACCCTATCAAGTTACATCTTCATGCTGCTCCAGAAAAGGCGGAGAGACCCTGCGGCGAACACTCTACTTTTTATGCAACGGCTTGTGATGATGAGATGCGAAGTTCACCCGGCCGAGAAAATAAAAACTGATATAATTTATTAGTAAATTTACCTTAATGCAGAAATTGGCAGTAGAATAATAGATTCAACGTATGACAACTTCTTCCAATTCAGTTTCCGGAGATTCGGGCATGGGTGCGGAGGCGATTCGGTGCCCTAAGTGCAATGGCGTGATGGTGCAGGGGTTCATTGCCGACTTTCAGGGATCGAAATTTTGTCGCGTCAGCAACTGGGTCGAGGGAGCACCGGGTAAGCCCACCTGGTTTGGTACCTGTGTTCCAGCTCCAGCGGAAAAGTGCATTCCAGTAGGTACCTTCCGCTGTTCGGCGTGTGGCTTCCTTGAATCCTATGCGCGCCCGGAATTTGCTGCCAAGTGACCAGGCTTGCAGACCTAAAGCGAACCCGTGGAACTGCATTATTAATAAGCACAACACATTTAATCAGTCCCCGGTACTCGGGATAAGCCAGGCTTGACGGAAGTTCATGCCCTCCCGGAGCTTCGTCACGTAAAGCTCTGACGATTATAAGCAATAGAACAAAACCTGAAAAGTAGAAATTATGAATATTTACGCTGATAAAACACAAAAGAATAAAAGCCAATCGGTTGCGAATGGCATTATTCAAAAACGAGGAGACAGTGAATCTACTATTCAATTTATTGATAATCGACCTGAGGCTGTTGCTCAAAGAAAACTGCAAGAGCTGGCCAACAGTCGTTCACAGGTTTACCAGCTCCAAAGAGATGATGAGGGAGTAAGTTTTATCAAGAACTCCGGTTTCCTGAGAGGGACAGATGGGCTTTTTGCCAGTCATAAGCCACCTGAAGCTTCTAGATCCGGAGTGAATTGGCAAGACAACCGGGGTCCTCACTCACGGAAGAACATACCTTCAACACGCCCCGGTGGGATGCCGGTGGATAAGGTTCCTCCTATGAAGAATATGCCCAAGAAACCAGTAGGAGCATATGGTGGAAAATCAGTTCATGCATTCGCTATGAGAAATGGAACATTAGATGTCCATCATAAAGATGAACAAGACGTACATACAAAACTTTCTCCCAGAACTATTGCTGAACTTGAGGCAAAAAATCCAACAGTCTTCGCAGGAATAAAGGCTGCAGCAGCACAGGAAGCTGCTAAAGAACAACAAGCTTTATTCAAAAAACTAGAGTTGTCAGAAGAAGTAGCGAGAGCCCGATTAGAAGAACAATCTGAGCTACCAAAAACGTTTGGACAGCCAAAAGACCCATTGGAAGGGTTTAATCATGATGATCCTCAATTACAGTTAACTACTGATGAACAAACGCAACTGAATCTATTTAGGTTATACCAGGCCCGGACCAGGAAAGCCAGTAACAAACCCTAATGAGCAGCAGCAGATAGCCACGGACAACGGAATATCCTTCCCTACCCGCTTCAATGCCTTTACGTTGGCAGCAAGGCGAACAGAAGGCTTCACGTGCACCAGAAGCACAAAAACAACCTCAACAGATGAACGTTACTTATAAAAAGCCGGCCGATAAAGTTTCAGAATATGTTCAGGAGATCCTTGTTATTGAGAACTACCATGTCACGATCCCTTTTTGTTTACCGCTTTTTGCAAATGGCACCCCTACCCTTCTTTTTCACACGGCACCGGGACAGTTTAAAGAAAGCTCCGGCCATCTGACACTTTTCGGGCAAACAATTTTTCCCGACAAACTGGAGATCAAAGACAACTTTACGCTTATAGCCTACTTCCTGAAACCATATTCGTTAATTTCTCTTTTTGGCATTTCCGCCCGGGAACTTACTGACAAGCCGGTTGATTTTAACTTAGTTTCAAAAAGAACTGGCTTGCAGGAACAACTACTTAATTCTGTTACGGCAAGCCAAATGATTTCAGTGATTGACAACTACCTATGTTCGTTAATGCAAAAAAATAGCAGAGACAACCCGTTAATTAAATATGCTGTCGGGAAAATTTTAAACTGTACGACCACGCAGGTTTTAAGTGAAATTCAGAAGGACCTCTTCGTTACAGAAAGGACATTGCAGCGCATGTTTGAAAAGAATATTGGTGTTTCGCCAAATCAGTTTCGAAAAATACATCAGTTCAACCGGGCATTTCGTCAACTTAACAACCGGCAATTTCAAAATCTTGGTAATATAGCTTATGATAATGGCTATGCAGACCAAAGCCACTATATCCGGGCATTTAAAGAGTTTACAAATATTACACCTAAGGAATACCTGCATTTAGGAATGGAAGGTTGATCTGCATTTTGTCGGGTTCATTCTATTACTCTCCTCCTATTTCTCTCAATTTTGCCTCAAACAAAAAATCATGCGAAAATTAATAGTAACAGAATGGGTTTCCTTAGACGGAATTTTTGACGCAGGTTCAATGAACAAATGGTGGATGCCGTTTGACAGCGAAACCCGTCAGCAATATATCCAGGACACAATCAATAACTGTGAAATTATGTTGTACGGGCGAACAACATACGAAATGCTTTATCCATACTGGTCATCATTTAAGAATAATGAACAGGGGGTTGCCGATAAATTGAATAATTGCAGGAAATATGTTGTGTCTTCAAAACTGAAAAAAGCTCCATGGGGAGACACAACTATCCTCGGTAAAAATTTCGTAAAAGAGATTGAAAAGGTTAAACAGGAAAATGGCGGTTATATTTTAGTTCAGGGAAGTTCCACTCTTTTAAAACCATTGTTGGAAGCGGGGTTAGTAGATGAACTTAAATTACTTATAAATCCTGCGCTCGTCGGTAGTGGAGAACGACCTTTTAAAGAAGATATAAATTGTGAATTGGAGCTTTTACAATTCCAACAATTTGAAAAAAATGTAGTGCTGCTCAATTATAAACCAACGATAAAATAATTGAGAAATTCCTTTCTTCGCAGGGTCTTCAAATTTCCTGCCGATGTAGAAAGTGCGGAGGGTCGCCGCAAATGTCTTCCGCCTCACAGTTATTCCATGGCGCCTCATGAGCCTATTATTTGACCCAATGAGCCTATTATTAGGCCTGATGAGCCTATTTAACTGCTGAATGAGCCTATTATTTATCTACCAATGGAGTCAATACATATACCGCGCCAGCGCCCCTGGAACTGGCGGCGATTAGTCCCTCCTATACCAGGGCTGCAAGATGTCTTGAGGCAGTGGGCTTTGACACTCCGGTCATTCTTCGGTAGTCGGCATTGGACATTTCTTTCTGGGCGGCAAGATATTTCAGCACCTTGGTTCCGCGCTCACCGGGCTCAAAAGCTTCCTGGTATTTTTCGATCTGGCGCATACTGTCGTTCACCGGAACTTTCTTACTGTGCAGTTTCATATACTCCTGTACAGCATAATGATACACGCTCATTTTTCTTTTACTGCTGCTGCCGTTCCGGATCTTGAGAATGTATGCATCATTCTTTTCGGGATCTTTCAATATTGCGCTCGCATAAGCTGCCGCCTGCGCTAAAATATTTTGATAGCCTTCCTGTTTTTTTGTAAATTTAACCTGGCTCCGATCCGGGTAGGTAGTAGCGATATTTTCTCCGTTTATCTTTTTAAAGACAACCGATTTCCCGATCGTGCCATGGGGGCCCCGGGTTAATATGTTGGAATTGCGTGCCATGATTTCGCATTCCTAATTTACAAAAAAGAAACTCATTCTTACCTCTTCTTACGTCTTTTTACCTTTTCTTACGTATTTACAATGCTCCAACAATGCTCTAATAATGCCCACACCATTAGCTTACCGTTGGTCTACCGTTGGTCTGTCGTTGGTCTGCCGTTGGTCTACCGTTGGTCTACCGCTGGTCTGTCGTTGGTCTGCCATTAGTCTACCCTCGATTTGGCCTTTCTTTCTTTGCTGGGTCTTCAAATTTCCCGGTGATGCAGAAAGCGCGGAGGGTTCGCCGCATCTGCGTCTGAATTGTGATGGACACTTTTCGGAGAAGGAAGAGCGTGATGGACTTGGGATGGACTTATCATGGACTTGTGGCCCGGGTAGCTCAAAATTTCCCCGCCCAAATGGGGCTTACGAATATTGTCTTTCACAGGCAACCATAGCAGGCATCAAACCTTGACATTTAAACCGCGTCTTCAAGAACTTAGGCAAGTTTGAATTGAAGTGAATGCGGATATTTAGTGTTGCACCATTTTTTCGATTCAGGTGAAAGGGTCCAACTATTCCCGAAATTTATTAATTTTGAAACCATGAAAATAGCACTTCAATATGTGAGCGATATGAACGGAAAGCCACAAGCCGTACAAATGCCAGTTAGCGAATGGGAAAAAGTGCTTTCTCATATTCGTAAGTCTGAGCAAGTGCTTAAACTTAAATCTGATCTTAAAGTTGCCTTTAAACAAGTTGACACTTTACGAAAATCAAAAGCTAAAAAACAGACTTTAACTGATTTTCTAAATGAAATATAAGGTAATACCGGTTGACAAGTTCAAAAAGGAAGCCAAACGGTTAATCAAAAAATATCCTTCTCTAAAAAATGAACTATCAGAGTTAGCAGAATCTCTTTCTATTGAACCAACACAAGGAACTGCATTAGGTAATGACACTTATAAAATTCGGGTTTCCATTAAAAGCAAAGGGAAAGGCAAGAGTGGTGGCGCCCGAATTATCACTTATGTAATTACTCCACAGAAAGAAATTTATCTTCTTATTATTTATGATAAAGCCGAGTTTGATTCTATTGATGATAAAACGCTTCGAAGGATCATAGCTGTAATTCACACCGAGAAGTAAAACTGTGTACAACACCGCATTGCAGCGATTAAGACGGTAGTAGCGAGCCTTCCTTTCTTCGCAGGATCTTCAAATTTCCCGCTGATAACCGCGAAGTCTCCGCTGGGAGACGTTCGCGGCGAACACTCCGCCTTTTTCCGCGTCTGCGCCTGAAATGTGATGGACACGTTTCGGAGCAGGAAACAAGAAATCGTTCTTCATCGCCAACACAAATCCCCCCTTCAATTACCGCTTATCAGAATTCTGATCACCGGCAAAAACATCAAACCCAACTTTTGTATATTTATTAAGCAACCATAAACCAGGCTGAACGTTGGTCAACACCCCCACTATTCAGAACACTGGCCCGTTGTGCGCAATTGATTTGGGCTTCCTAAAACATTCTTATCATTCAGAATAAAGAAAAATCTCATGAATGTAACACGCCGCAAGTTCTTACAGAGCCTCTTCATCGTCTCCACGATAACAACAAAGAAAGGTTGGGCAAACAAGTCGCCCAGGCAGGCCACTGAGCGTCGCGACCTCTTTCCACAAGGCGTGGCATCAGGTGACCCGACAGCTGACAGCGTGATCTTGTGGACGAGGCGTCCGCCGGTGAAAGGCAGTTCTACCGGTAAGCTGGTGGTTGAAATCGCAAGCACTCCTGAATTCAATAAAATCCTTGTTACTGGCACTGCGAATATCAGCGCTGATTCAGACTGGACATGCCGTTTCCGGGCGAAAGACCTCAAACCCAACCGCGAGTATTGGTACCGTTTTGTTGATGACCATGGTTTCGCAAGCCGGGTGGGTCGTACCATCACAGCAACCAGCAACGATTCGGATACACCCGTTCGTTTTACTTTTGTATCCTGCCAATGCCCTAACGAAGGTTCCCTGCATGCTTACCGAAGAATGATCTTCGACGATGAGGCACGCCCCAGGGATCAGCAACTTAATTTTGTATTGCACCTGGGCGATTTTATTTATGAAGTTACCTGGTATGGTGAAGATAATCCGAATGGAAACCGCGGCCGCCGCATCAGGGATCTGTACAAGTTTCCACAAGGCCGGAAGGTTACCAACTTTCATCTGCCGGTTACGCTTGAGGATTATCGTACCCTCTACCGCGCCTATCTTGAGGATCCCGACTTACAGGATGCCCGTGCGCGATGGCCTTTTGTGTGTGTCTGGGATAATCACGAATTTGCCTGGGCAGGGTTCCAAAGCCAGTATGTGGCAGGGGGTGGATACAATGCTCCCGCACAAAACCAGAAAGTCTCTGCCAACCAGGCCTGGTGGGAATTCATCCCTGCGCATGTTACACAGCCGGGTAACGCTGCACTCGAACATTTCAAGACTCCGCCGGTAGTGGATACACCCCTGGGAAAGTTCAACGAAGACGGGCTTTCAGAAGAACCTAATAACCTGGCGGCGATCAACAGTTTGAAGATCTATCGTGTACTGCGTTGGGGCAGGAACGTTGATCTGCTGCTGACCGATCATTGGTCATTCCGTTCTCCTGATATGTCGGGTGATGATTTTACTGTTCCCGGGTATCCACGTGTCTTCCCACAAACCCCTTTTGAAATTACGGAGTATGGTCGTCATTATAACGGCAACAAACCACCGGATACCATTCGTTTCAATGGCAAGGATTTTCCGAATCCTGCAAAGGACGCGCATGCCCAGACTTACCTGGGTCGCGAACAAAAACGCTGGTTCCTGGAACAGCTTGGTGCATCGACTGCGCGTTGGAAGATCTGGGGACATTCCTTTGGCACTATGGAGGTTCGAAGCGATTATCAAAACCTGCCCGGCGAACTGGGCAGTAACTGGCCCAAAGATGCCGGTTATGCGCTGAATGATAGTCGATTCCTTCGGGATAAAGACGAGATCTTTGATTTTATACGCGATCAGAAGATCACTGGTCTTTGTGTTGTGGCAGGCGACCGCCATGCGTTTCACGCAGGGTTAGCATCCAAAGCGCTGCCGCCGAAGAAATACGAGCCACTGGGTGTGGAGTTCATCACCGGATCAATATCGCAGCAGACCCTGTTAGAAGTGATGGAAGTAACCATGGCCAAAGATCATCCGAAACGGGTGTTGCACCTCATCGATCAGCCCGATGGCAAAATGATCCCTTCTATGAATGTTACCCCTATGCATGGAGTACTTTCCACTTTAAAGTTGAAGGAGACGGGAGATATGAAGCAGGCCCGTGCTGTGCGCAACCCCGACGTTGCACCGCATTTGTCTTTTCTCGATTTCGGTGGCCACGGCTATGGTTTAGTAACAGCCACTACCGATGAGCTTTCAACTGAGTTCGTATGCATATCGCGTCCGCTTGAACGCAGCGAACGTCCGGATGGCGGTCCTTTGGTTTACCGTGTTGTGCATCGCACCAATTTATGGAAGGCGGGTGAGGCGCCTACGCTTAAGCAGGAGATTCTTGAAGGGAACCCGCAGTATTCCATCTGAGTGTGGTTTGCATGGTCGGATGTACGCAATGGGGATTAGGGGGATTGCGTATATTTAAAAGAAGGTAGCAATATTTTATAGCATGAGCAGACATAAAAAAGTTACAGGAGTTTGTAAGATTTGTAAAGCGTCTGGGAAACTAAGTTTTGAGCATGTTCCCCCTGCTGCTGCATTTAATAATGGCAATTACTTCTATACAGCTGAACTCGGAAAAATTCTAGAAAAAGGAGATTCAAATTTTGAAATATTAACTTTAAAAGATAAATCTTATACAAAGAAAAAACAAGGAGGTGTGGGTTTTTATACACTTTGTACGCAATGTAATAACGACACTGGGTCTTGGTATGGCAGTTTCTTTGTGGACTGGATTTATCAGTCTATGGGTATTTTGCTGAAATCTAAAGGGAAGCCAACACTTTACTATCCAACCTTCTTTTTCCCACTTCGTGTATTTAAGCAAATCATAACGATGTTTATGTCAATTGCAAATGACGCTTTTCTAGTTGAATATTCTGTTCTTGAAAAATATCTGAAACAAAAAGAGCAAACTGATTTTCCAGATAACATTAAAATTTATTGCTATTATAATATCGAGGGAACTAATAGGTATATTGGAAACATTCTATTAGGTGATTTAAACACAAATACGCAAACACAATTGCTAGAACTTTCTTTTCCACCAATAGGGTTAGTAATGACAATTGATTCGCCTTGCCCGGATTCAAGGTTGACTGATATTACACATTTTTCGAAGTATAATTATAATGACTGGATTGATCATTTTCAAAAATTTGAAACACTGCCAACCCATCTCCCATTTAGTCCTGCTGATTATCGCAGTAAGACAGAGATTGAAGCAACGATTAAAGAAAATAGCCGCTAATAATTGAGGTTAACAAAGCATTGAAGTGATTGGCGCAGACGAGTAATATTCTTCATCTAAAATCCCAGCATCAGTTTCAGCTTCATGCAATTCTGATCGACAGTAGAATGTATCGTCTTCTTTTGTAACTTCATTCAGCGACAGATAGCCATGGGCGACGGAATATCATTCCCCCAACCGCTTCAATGCCTGGACGTTAGTAATCCGGCTATGATGACAACGATTTCTAACAAGCCAGAAAAACAGCATGCTAAATAAAACTTTCACTCCCTTTCCCATTTTGACAACCAAAAGGCTTACGCTTAGACAATTGATAACTAACGACGAACAGCCTATTTTCACTTTGCGTTCCGATACAGAAGTAAATAAATTTCTTGGCAGAAAAATGGCCGATAGTCTTGATGATGCAAGGAAATTTATAAATACTGTTAATGAAAATATTGATAAAAATACCTCCCTATATTGGGCAATAACTTTTAGCGACAAAAACGAACTGGTTGGCACCATCTGTCTTTTCTGCTTTTTAGACGAAAATGACAAATGTGAGATCGGGTATGAACTTTTGCCAAATTTCCAAAGACGAGGCATCATGCAAGAAGCCGTAGACAAAGTAATTGACTACGCATTCAATACAATTGGCGTTCAAAAAATTGAAGCGTTTTTTCATAGAGATAATCAGCGTTCTATAAAATTATTGGAGAAATTCTTTTTCAAGAGTTCGAATGAACCTGATAAGACAGATCCTGAACTAATATGCTATTATTTGAAAAATCCGAATGACAATCTTAAATAAAAACCGCAACGTGAAATATCATCTCTTTTGTAACTTTATTCAGCGACAAATAGCCATTGGCAACAGAAGGCCTTCCCCCAACCTCCTCATTGCCTGAACATAAGCTGCCACTTTAAATGAATACTTACCAATGAAAATAATAATCGGGCTTATTGCATTATTTACCATCAATAATTGTTTTAGTCAAACGGCTACACCCAATCAATCAACGGTAGCTTCACAAGTGGATACATTATCAGCTAATATTATTTTCTTTGACGATTTTAGCAACAATAAAAACAACTGGACAGTTGCTGACAATAAAAGCCTAAGATCAAGAATTGATGGCGGGTTTTACTATTTAACTGCTGTGGGCCATGCCTATGGAGAAGCACAGGAAGTTAAAATTGACACCCGTAAAGATTTTGAAATTGAAAGCCGTGTAAATATTTTAAGCGGTAATTCTGAACATAAGAATTATTACAGTATGCTTTTTTGGGGACGGGAAGCTATGCAAAGCTATTATTTTACATTCGCTAAAGATGGTTTTGCTTCTGTAGAGCTCTGCGGCAGTAAGAATCAGAGCAGTTGTGTAACAATGAAGGGCTCATTACAAAAAACTATGCTTAACCCTGATGACTTTAATGTGTATATGATCAGGAAAAAAGGAAACACTTATTCATTTTTTATAAATGGCGAGCAATTTTACGAAATGCCTTTCGCTCCATTCTTTGGAAATTTAATCGGATTTGGTGCGGGAAGGAATGTGAGCCTGGAAATTGATTATTTAAAAGTAATTTATTTGTAATTTAACCAAAGTATTTTGACTTATTTTTAATGTGTTATGCTATTAACAATGATCTATATAAATGCGCGCATCTCTCTGTGAAATTCCGTGTCTTCCGTGCCTCTGTGGTGAAAAAAATCGAAGCGATGGCTTTACCACAGAGGCACGGAAGACACGGCGTTTCACAGAGAATTTTAAATAGCACAACACGTTTATTTTTAATAAACTCCCGTTTATCCATTCCAGTTGAAAAAAATAAATTTACTTATATCATTCGTCTTTCTGATAGCCGGTTGCAGAAATCATTTGCCCGACACCAAACACACGGCCAACCCCATATTTAATCATATAGATGCAAAATTAAATGACCTTGCCAGGCAACTTGGAACCACAGTTGCTACTAACGGAGGTGGACAAACGGTTGACGGAATCAAGGTTCCCGAAGACAAGCTTGAGATGCGGCGAATTGTTTGGATAGATGGTTCAATCGGAAAGGCAATAATCAATGCTCCAAACTTCGAAAGCAGGAATATCGATACACCCCATTGGGATTTCGCAAATTTAGCCTGGCTTATAGGCGAAAAATCAACTGAACAGGGCATTCCATTTTGGAAAAAAAATCTTCTTAAAAATGTCAAATTCGAAAATATAGAAAGCAGCATCGATCAACTCTTAAAAAAATCACTGGAGAATTTAACCGCTATAAAGAAAAGCGATCTTGGTTACGACGGGGAACAGGAAGAAAACTAATTGCCAGAGAGAATTATATTCCTTCGTTCGCAGAGTCCTCAAATTCCCCGTTGATGCAGAAAGCGCGGAGGGTTCGCCGCATCTGCGTCTGACTTGTGATGGACACGTTTGGAGAATGAAGTGAATCAAACATACTTTCTGTTGCACATCAAATGTGCTCTGCAGGACAAATCCGGTAATCTTTGGCTCGGAATTTTAAGGGAAAACTTTGTAGATATCCTTTCTGTGAACAAATCTGGCAATTGAGATTGTAGCATTTTCAAAGAAAAAGCCTAATCGATAATCTCCTACCCTTGTTCTATATGCAGACTTATGACCTTTTAGTTTCTTTGTATTAGAAATTTCATCTAAAGAATTAACAGACTCCATCAATACTATAACTTTTATAAGATTTGATTTAATGGACTTTTGGCCAACTACATCAAGATCTTTTGAAAACTTCTTTAAAAACTCAACTTTCATTATGAGTTTAGTTTTTTCATAATTTCCAAGCGGCTGGCCTTTTTAGTCTTGTCAACATTGTGCATCATTTTCGCAAGACCTATATCTTCCAATTCCTCTTTTGAAAGAGAAGAAATTCCTACACCAAGTTTGGTGAGCAGGTTTGACAAGAACTTATATTCGTTCTCGCTTTTCGGGGTAATAACTAACGCTTTCATAATGCTAAGATACTAAAAACTATATATGGCATGCAACAATGCTTGTAGCGCTTGGGGGTGATGAATCGAGTCTTTGATCCGCATCAAATATCCCAGCGGCGGCGCCGCCTGCAAGAATTCTAATCGACAGCAGAATATATTTTCAACTTTTGTAACTTTCGTTCCTTCGCAGGACCCTAGAATTCCCCGCTGATGCAAAAAGCGCTGAGGGTTCGCTGCATCTGCGTCTGACTTGTGATGGACAGGTTTGGAGAATGAACATTACATCGCCAGATCTTTATTATACCTCCCTTTATACTCCAATGGCGACATCCCTGTTATTTTCTTAAACACTTCACGAAACGCCTTGTTGTCTGAATATCCTACTTCATACATTACTTCGTTAATTGTTTTCCGGGTTGTTTCAAATGCTTTTTTTGCTGATTCCACTTTTACTTTTTGCGCATATTCAACAGGGGTATTCCCGGTTGCTTTGATAAATCTCCTGTCGAAGTTTCTCCTGCCCACTGCAAACCTGGAAGACAAGTCTTCCATTGATATTTTTTCCTGCAAATTGTTTTCAAGATGTGCCTGCGCCTTAACCACCATTTCATCTCCGTGCTGTTTCTGGCCGGAAAATATGGTGAACGCTGACTGGCTTTTTCTATCCATTTCAATCTGAAACACTTTGGAACAGAATATGGCAGTTTGCCTGTCATAATATTTTTCAACCAGGTAGATCATCAGGTTCAGAAAAGAATATGCGCCGCCATTTGTATAAATCCCACATTCATCCGTGATCAACTTGTCTGGCTGCAGGATCACTTTTGGGAACATCGTTCTGAAATCGTCGGTAGCGGACCAATGTGTAGAACAATTCTTCCCATCCAGCAAACCAGTTGATGCAAGCATAAATGCACCCGTGCATATCGTAGCTATTTCAGAACCCTCTTTATATTGGCCCCCTATCCACTCGATCAGCAATTTATTTTGCTTCACTATTTTTTGATAGTTATGATTCAGTGAGGGAATTATAATCAGATCGGTCTTTGCTATTGCCGAAATATTTGTATGTGGCTTCACCGCAAACAGCCCCTCATAGAATTCAACTTTCTTTGAAACGCCTGCCAGCTGAATATGAAACAATTCTTTTTTATTCCTTCCCTTCCAATACTCATTGGCCCTTGTAAATATTTTGTAGGCGCCTACTATACTGCTCAGATTATTGCCTTCCCCATTAGGGACTATGATGGTAAGATGTTTCATTGATAAAATATTTTGCCAAAGATAGTAATTTATGGTGTCCAAATCACCCCGTTATAAAGTCCATTTTACACCCCAATGTTATACATTTTAGACAATATTTTTACACTCTTAAATTTTAATCACACTAAAAAATAAAAACAATGACAACAACTCAAACAGCGCTCAAGATGGTATTTGACAGGTGGTATGCCTCAATAAAAAACTGGGATACTCACCTCAATTCCCTCTCCGATGAGCAACTGCAAAAAGAAATTGCGCCGGGCAAAAACAGGGGGATTTATTTATTAGGGCATCTTATTGCCGTACACGATGATATGCTGATACTATTGGATATGGGAGATAAACTCTATCCTGAATTGCGTAGCATCTTTATTGAATCACCAGATAAATCCGTTTCCGACATACCCTCTGCAAAAGAATTGAGGGCAAGTTGGAGCACGCAATGCGAAGCATTAAAACAAAAATTTCAAAGTCTGCAACCGGAGGAATGGTTTGAAAAACATACTGCCGTTTCTGCGGAAGAATTCGCCATTGAACCGCATCGCAATAAATTAAACATCATCATCACAAGAACAAGTCACCTGAATTATCATACAGGGCAATTAGTGTTACTTAAATAAATCAAAATGACAACATCAAATTTTTCAACAACTATTTTGGTTGATAATTCTCCAGGCGAAGTATTCAATGCCGTCAACAACGTTCGCGGATGGTGGCAGGGAGAAATTGAAGGCAGCACAACCAAGCTCGGCGACGAGTTTACTTATCGTATGGAGGACATGCACTTTTCAAAACAAAAACTGGTAGAATGTATTCCCGGGAAAAAAGTTGTTTGGCTGGTTACTGAAAGTAAGCTCAATTTCATTACAGATAAAAACGAATGGGACGGCTCAAAAATTATTTTTGAAATTACTGAAACCGGTAACAAAACGCAATTGCGCTTCACTCACTCGGGTTTAGTTCCCGAAATTGAATGCTATGGTGCCTGTTCAAATGCCTGGCAAAAACTTGTGCAGGAAAGTTTATTCAGCCTGATCACCACAGGAAAAGGAAAAAAAGTTTTCGGATAGTGGTAGAACTTCTGCACCACAGGCAAAATATTTGCCTGTGGTGCAGTAACCCAATAGTGATACTGCAGGAAAAATATGTGTACGGAACTCATCTTTCATCATCAGCAAATATCCCGGCATTTGTTCCGGTCCCTGAACTCAGCTCGTCAACAGAATCTACCCGCCGGTAGACAAGTATATCATCAAGCTTTTGTACATTTAATCAGTCCCGATACCCGGGATAAGTCAGCCTTCATCCATATCGCTGCCTCAGTACATTTTCCGATCACTGCCTTTCAACTATACAAAAATGAAAAAAAGACTATTGATCACACTCACACTTCTTACCACCTTCGGGCTGGGTTTCGCTTTTAATTCCCTCATTACAAAGATTACCAATGACCAGCCCGGGCTGAGGAAAGTAACAGGCATTGGCGGGATCTTTTTTAAATGTAAAGATCCCGGCAAAATAAGAGAATGGTATAAGACACATCTTGGTTTGAATACGAACCAATACGGGGCAGTTTTTGAATGGAGGCAGGGTGCAGATACCACAAAAAAAGGGTTCACCCAGTGGAGCCCGTTTTCCGAAAAAACGAAATACTTTGATCCTTCAACAAAAGACTTTATGATCAACTACAGGGTTGAGAACCTGGAAGGGCTTATTGATCAGCTTAGAAAAGACAGTGTGACCATAGTGGACAAAATTGAAACCGTTGAGTACGGCAAATTTGTTCATATCATGGACATAGAAGGCAACAAAATTGAACTATGGGAACCCAACGATATTGAATTTGAAAAGCTTGGCAAGAAGATCGGCGCCAGGACCACAAAATAGCCATCGATACATGCAAAATAGAAAAAGTCATTGAATCTTATCCGTCAGATGGTGCAGCGTTAATGAATGAAATAAAAGATGTGCAGGCTTACAAAAAGTGGGAATGTGGAGGTATTTTACGAGATAAGACAGCATAGAATATTTTATCTTTTGTAACTTCAATCAATATTCAAAAGCAATGGACGTTCAAATAATCACGAAGCCCCTAGAGCTGGATGTATATGGTTTTTCAGGCACTGCCATAAACAAAGATTATGCAGGAACTGCTTTCAAATTGATGGACAGAATGTGGCAGGTTGTTAAGTCGAATCGCCTGGAAAATAAAGGGCTAAACATCTGGCTCTATGAAGAAAACGAAAAAGTTTTTGCCGGCGTGGAGCTAAATAACAGGCCAAATCCCGGCACAGGCCTCGAACAGAAAACCGTTGGGCTTACAAAGTATGCCTACTACAAACATATCGGCCCCTATAGCCTGTTAAAACAAGTAGGGCTGGCGATGCGGGATGAAATAAAGAACAAAGGTTTCGAAATTGCTGGCCCGTACATTGAGATCTACGGGCATTGGACACAGGATGAAAATAAACTGGAAACAGAGTTGCTGATGTCGTTAAAATAATCGTACACAAAGGAATAAAATTGCATTTCACTCAATAAAGTAATTATGAAAACAGTTGTGATCGGCGAACCCTCTGGCGCAACCATTGAACTCATCATGGAAGTTTATCCAAGGCACAAACAGGTTGTAGATAAATACAAAGAAAGAGGTGAAGTAATTGGCATTGGGCCATTTACCGACAGAGGTAATATGGCAATTTTTAAAACCCGTGCTGCTGCCGAACAATTTGTACTCGAAGACCCATTTATACTGGAAGGATTGGTAAAATCATTCATCATAAGAGACTGGATGGACAATTTGATTCCGGGATAAAATGGAAATTTTAAATAGAAACCTGATCAAATGGCATTCAATGAAACCCTGGCAGATCGCGTTAGAGAATTGATCGCATCAAGAGAGAAAAATATTGAAGAAAAAAGAATGTTCGGTGGTTTATGTTTTATGGTGAATGATAAAATGTGTGTTGGGGTAGAAACAAACCGATTGATGGTTCGGTTTGATCCTGCACTAACCGATGAAGTAATGGAAAAAAAAGGTGTTAGTCCCATGGACTTTTCGAAGAAAATAATGAAAGGATATGCCTTTGTTGATATAGAAGTATTGAATACAAAAAAGAAGGTCGAATACTGGCTCAATCTTGCGTTGGATTATAACAAAATAGCGAAGGCATCTAAATCAAAGAAAAAGATTAAAAAATAATCGTTATGAATACCAAAACTCCTGGAAAATTAAAAGACGGCGATCAATGCAAGGTTGTTGGTGGAACACATACCGGGAAGTCAGGCACCGTGAGAGATATCAACACCAGTAAAACTGGTCATATTACAATCACAGTTGAACAAAAGAATGGAGTGCGCTTCAAGACCCTGGGCAAAAACGTCATCGTTGAGAGAAGTGCTAAGGTATAATAACAGGCTGCATTCTGCGAAGCATAATACAAAATACCTGCTATAGCAAATCAGTGCATTAACCGTTTACTGGTGTTTTTACATTAATTGCTACACGCATTGTGTCCAACTCTTCGAGCCGTTGTTGTTTTTTCTTAATATCTGCTTTGTAGCGGGTGATCTTGTCCTGCTGGTCGCTTACTTTGCCCTGTGCCGATTTATAATCTTTCGCCTCATTGTATGCTTTGGTGGCTTTCTTTTTAGCAGTTTTTGCCTCACCAACACTTCCGCTTGTTGCTTTAGATGCCTGGTCACTACTGGCAGAAGCCGCGTTAACCGCATCAGTATTGGCTTCCCTGGCTTTTGACTGGAGGCCCGGCAAGTCGTTTTGTGCAATGGTTAGTTTCGCATTTAGCTCTACAATATCATTGGTCACATTTACATATTCTTTATTCAGTTTAGAAGTGTCTTCTATTGTCTTATACTTTTGAGAAAAGGCGGACATTGCAGGAAATACCATCACAAGCAGGCAAAATAAACGGATAATTTTTTTCATGATTTTTTAATTAATTTATGAGAAACAGGATTCAGGAACACCTCAAAGGAGGTCTACTGGTTAGCGCGCAGTTGCATTTTCACGGGAAACAATTGTCCTTCTGTATAACCCTGGCCATGTAAAGTAGGCTTATTTGAAGCAGATACCCTCTTATTACTGTTAAAGCTTTACGATATCCGTACATTGGTTGCCTTTTTAACAAGGCTCACACTACAACTGCAACATCAATTCATTTTTTGAAATACAGGCTTATTCTTAACTTGGTACCACAAACAATTTTGTATGGGAACGATAAAAATTCAGCGGACAAGTGAATACAATAATCTCCTGAGAGACTTTGGGATCTATATTGATGGACAGAAAGTCGGAACAATTGCGCATGGAGAAACAAAAGAGTTTCCCGTAACACCTGGCCCGCATATAATTTATTCAAAAATAGATTGGTGCAGTAGTCCACAAATTCCATTTGAAATTACCGGCGACGGGAATAAGGTTTTTAAAGTTGGCGGTTTCAAAAATGGAAATTGGATAATCCCTCTTGCACTCGGGATCATCATATTGGATTATGCTTTAAGTACCTTGTTCGGCATCAGCTATTTATTCTATTTGATCGTTCCTGGATTCCTGCTTCTCGTTTACTACCTGACGATCGGAAGAAAAAGATATTTATCACTTAGCGAAATAACAGGACAGCAATCAAGCAATTAACGCAAAAACAAAAATTATAGTGAGTATCTCCGGCAAGGTCATTATCGTAGTCATTTGCTTTGTTTGTGCACTAATAGGATTTTTGATCAAGATCCCTGTACCACTAAGAGGCCATGATAAATTACTACACTCGACCTTTTATTTTATGGCGGCGGCTTTCTTACATTTCTTATTCAAAAAAGGACTTTTCATCATAATAATATTCCTGGCACTATTTGGTGTTATGATCGAATACCTGCAAGAGCTCTCCAATAAAATAACACATAGCCGCATTCACGGAAGATTCGATATCGAAGACATTTACGCAAACATCAAGGGATTGCTATTGTATTCACTGGTTGCTTTGTTATTCTTTCTATGTAGTCGTGGGTATCGATACGTTCGGGTTAAGTAACATCGTTTTTTTGCAGGATAAAAGATCAACGTTGTCATGAGGTTACTCAATTCTCGCTAACTTTAAACAAAATAAGGTTGCATGATTTCGAGAAAAATATTTGCTCAAATAGTTTGGCTATCTGTGATCCTGTTAACCGGCTGCGGCAAAAAAACAGAAATACCATCCGCGCCAATAGTTGTTGATCCCGTGAATTCTCTAGCCGGCAAATATCCCAACCCATTAAACACAGCCGGTGCAGATCCCGGCGCCTTGTATGATAATGGCAATTACTATTTTTATTTTACCTCCGGCAATGGTACCGGCGCAATGCCAATCAAGTGGAGTTCGGACCTGCTTTCTTTTACGGATAATGGTGCGCGGGTCTTTCCGCTCGGAAAGTTTCCACCATGGGTTACTTCGGGTAGTTATTGGGCGCCTGAAGTAAGTTTACTTAATGGGAGTTATGTTTGTTACTATGCCGCAATCGGTGCAGACGGATGGTTTAAGATCGGTGTGGCTACTGCCCCATCTCCTGCCGGCCCTTTCACAGATAAAGGAACACCACTTGCATCAAATCCAAACTTCAGCCTGATAGATCCGAATTTCTTCCATGACCCAAACTCAGGCAAAAATTATCTTTTATGGAAGAACAATAAGAATGCGCTTAGTCCCGCGCAACCCACACAAATTGTTTTGCAGGAAATTTCTGCCGATGGTTTGAGCCTGGTCGGCACTTCAACGGATCTGCTTGTGAATGATCTTTCCTGGGAAGGCGCGGTGATCGAAGCGCCGTCAATGCTTTTCCGCAATGGTTATTACTATATTTTTTACAGCGCCAACAATTACGGAACCGATAAGTACGCGGTGGGTGTTGCCAGGTGCACCACTATCAAAGGAACCTACACCAAATCATCCTACCCGATCCTGCAAAGCGATTCAAAATTTGACGGGCCGGGTGGTCAATCGATCGTAACCAACTCGCCGATCGCTCCTTACCTGATATTTTACCATGCGCGGTTGAGATCAAATCCCGCCGCGGGGCGCTTGTTAATGCTTGACCAGATGAATTGGGGCACAGATAACTGGCCGACAGTGAATGATGGGACGCCGCATGATTAAGTCAGAATCAAAGAGAAGTTCTCCGTATCATCCTGAACGGATTTTTCACCTGCACATGTTGCTTTTCAAGTATGAGTTTAGCGGCACTCTTACCCATCCCTGCAAAATCTGTGGTGACTGTTGTAATATCGAGCAGGTCTTTAAGCGCGGTTTCATTATAAGAAACGATGCCGATGTCTTTCCCGATCTTAAGTGTGGTCTTCCTTATTTTTTTGATCAGTTTGGCAAGATCCGTTTCTGAAGTAACGACGAAAGCAGTACCTGGTGTAAGGACGACCTTGTCTGCATTCACACACACAGCTGTTTTCATTTTGTGATCTTTACCATATTGTGCAACGCCATCTAATATTTCTGCCGGGTGGTTATGGTATTGAGGGAGTATGGTTGTTAAGCGGTCATATTTTTTAAGAAGGTCCGTCGCAGAAACCAATGAGTCGTACACATCCTGTTTGAAATCCTGGAAAACAGACATATGCCTGTTGCCTAATTCAGGAAGGTTCTTATCCAGTAGCATCAATTCATCAGGCGGGATCTTTCTAATGATCTTCATATAATCTGACCGTTTTGCGTCGCTTACAAAATGTGGCATGATCACATAGTACTGGTACTTGCCGAGGCTCTCGTCCATGATCTCTTTGAATAAAGGTATACTGTAGTGATGTATGTGCAGGTCGACCTTTACTTTTTTACTCAGTTCAGCAACGAGGTTATCATAAATGATCTTTTTATACGAGCTCAGTTTATTGAATACAAGCAGCACTTTAAGTTTCGTTCCCTTTTTCCCGAGCACATAATATCCTTTGGAAGCCACAGAAGTAATGTATCCCTGTTTCTTCAACTCCTTGTATGCCTTTTCTATGGTGTCGCGTGAAACCGAATGTGCTTTACTGAAGCCGGTAACAGAAGGTAATTGCTGGTCCTTCTTCAATACACCTTTTTCAATATCCATAATAATGGTATGCACCACCTGGTTCAGTTTGGTACGATGGCCATTATTGGTATTTAGTTTGAATTGATACATTCAGCGAATGATTACTTATTGATATAAGATAAAATGATTTTTGCTACACAAGATTCGTTCCGGATATTTTTAATGTGCAGGCATGGTCAGAAGGTTTTTGCGCAGGCAGTGTTACTTTCAATCCTTCTGCATCACGAATGAAATTCAGTTTGCCGGCTCCTAATAGTTCTACTGATGTGATCTCTCCTGTTTTCTGTTCACTGTTTGTACCAAGTGCGCGAATAGTGACTTGTGCGTTGGTCGGCCAGCCCATAAAGAATGCATACAAAGTGTTTCCTTTTGTGGTAAACCGAACATCTTCATAAGAAAATTCTTTCCTGCCTGATTCATTGAACTGCTGCGCTGAATTTACCTGCTTATCATTTTTAGTGATGGCAGATAAAGGGCCGGTGCCGAATATTTTCCATGGCCGTGTTGCATAAATACCTTCGCTATTCACCGCCATCCATTTGGTGATGCCATCAAGCACATTCATTTCATCATAATCCAGCATACCACTTGCTGGTAAAGGCATGTTCAGCATTAAATTGCCATTCCTACTTACAATATCCACTAACAGGTCGATAACTGTTTTGGTTGATTTGTATTTGCCTACACGGTCTTTGTTGTAATGCCAATCTCCAATACAGGTATCTGTTTGCCATGCGAGTGGCCAGATGGTCTCTACCACGCCACGTTCCACATCAAATACACAGATACCATTTCCTTTATCAGAATCTTCGGGGCGTTTGCTTGTATAAACCGCCTGCGTTTTACCGTTGTGTTTTGCAGCACTTTTATTGTATAAATGTGCAAGGATACTCAATCCATATTCTTCAAAAGGCATCTGCCCATCGCAATATAAAAGATCCGGTTCATAGGTGTCGATCAGGTCCTTCATCCTGTCGAACCAATGTTTTCTCCAGGTAAGCGGGATACCGTTTTCGTTCCAGTCAAGCTTGTTGAATACTTCTTCGCAATCACCGTACAAACTGAAATTTTTCGGATCAGCCCCATCATATTTTACGCCTGCCATCGGGCCATCTTTATCAGACCCCTTACTCGTTGAGAACCATTTGTACGCGATCCATAAATGATCGCTGATACCGAATTTCAACCCATGTTTCTGCGCGGCTTTACCAAACATTCCAACGATATCTTTTTTAGGCCCCATCTTGGCTGCGTTCCATGGGTTGTGTTTTGAATTCCAGAGATCAAAATTATCATGATGCACACCCATGCTCATAAAATATTTTGCTCCGGCTTTTTTATACAATCCCAATAAATAATCAGCATCAAATTTTTCAGCTTTCCAATTTGGTATCGTGTCTTTATAACCGAATTTAGAAGGGTGCCCATAATGTTCAACATGAAATTTATTTTGCCTGCTTCCCTGCATATACATATTGCGTGCATACCAATCCCCTGCTTCTATAGCAGATTGTGGTCCCCAATGTGCCCATATACCAAACTTTGCATCACGGAACCAATCAGGTATCTCATATTTTCTGAGTGAGGCGCGCGTAGCACTGAAAGGGCCATTTTGAATAACGGGCTCAGCTTCCTTATCGAAAACAGAAGATGGGTTCAGCCCGAGCAACGGAAAACCCAATGCAGTATTTTTCAACATGTCTCTTCGTGATATAGACATAATTCAAATTTTTATTTTTGATCAGAGATTTATTTTTTGCGTACCGCCTGTTAATTTGATTGTTTTTCCTTTCCAGATAAATTCACCGGTGAGGTGTGCAGGCAATATTACTTCGGCCGCAATACCGTCCTTTCCTTTGCGCTGGAGCGACACAGTGATATCTCCATCAGGATGTGGCATCACGCCCTTTGCCTGTTGCAACTCACCCAAAGCCGGCTCAATCCGCACAGTAGAAAATCCGGGTGAAGCAGGAACAATACCGCAGATGGTTGCAAGGAAATCATAATTGGGGCTCGAGCTCCAAGCATGGCAATCAGAACGCGTGGGATCGGGGTTCTCAGCAAAAGTGGTCAACCCGTTCTCGATCATTCCGCGCCATGGTGTTAACTGTGAGTAATACATATCAGCCATGCCTGCTTTTTTCAATGCGCGGTTTAAATAAAACCGGTAATAAAAAGTAGCCTGGCTCAACGAGGTATCATACAATATTTTTTTCATCACATTCTTCATCTCCGCAGCAGGCACACAACCTGTGAGTACAGAAAGAATACTTGCGTGTTGACTAAAAGTTTTTTTCATTGGTGTATTCGCCATCACTCCTTTTTTTACATCAAAACATTGCGCGTAAGTAGCTTTACTTAATTCAGCCGCCAGTTGTTTATAGTGATTGGCTTCATTCGTCTTACCAAAGTATGCAAAGAGTTCTGCGGCCTGTTGCAAAGTATTTACATATTGAAGTGTAATGATGGCAGAGTTCCCATCCTGTGCACCATCAGGTGTGCCGCCCGGAAATGCATTGTTCCAATCCACAAAGCTCCACCACTTCATCGGCCCGAGCATTTTTTTGGATGGATCTATCTTTTTCTCGAACCAATCCAATACGCCGGTTACGGGTATTAACAGGTCGGATACAAATTTTTTATCTTTTCTATGCATCCAGTAATCGTGTAACATAGAAACCCAGAACAAAGAAAATGGCGGGATCACCTGTAACCTGCTGCTTGGGTATCTACCCTGCGTTAGTCCCTCGGGAACACGTGAATGGTAAAAATCAAGGATAGCTTTACGCATCAAACGATCATCACCGGTTACGTATAAAGAGATCAATGATTGAATACGGGTATCTCCTTCGTATTGTAATTGCTCATAGTAAGGACAATCAAAATAAGTTTCGCCTGCGCAAAGTTGTGCGGTGCGCCAGCCAATATCCCAGATCTGTTGCAGTGATTCATCGTTGCTCGTAAAAGAAGCTTTTACTTCAAAAGGGTAACCGGTTGCCGATCCATACATATCATCGATCACCAAGGGTTCTTTACCTGTTGTTATATCCAGCTGTATAAAACGATAGGTACGCACCCATAGCGGGCGGAAGTTTCTTTTTGATAAACCATCGGGTAAAAAAATATCATAGTTGCCTTTGATCTCTTTATCATTGATCAAATTGCGGTTTCCTTTTGTACCATCTTTTGCAAATAATGCCTCAGCATAGGTTATTTTTATTGAGGATCCTTTTCCTTTACTGGTGATCAGTTCGGGATACGCTACCGTATTAAAAGACTGGTCGAGCAAAATGCTCACTGTTGTATCGGCAGGAATGGTCAGGGGATGTTTTCCGTCAAGAAAATCATTGGATACATCAATACCTTTTGCCCGGCGTACAATAGAAATACGTTGCATGCTTTCACGCATTTGTGGGATATTCCGGGGCGCCAATGTCCACAGGTTGTCTGAACCATAGCCTGCAGGAACCGGGTTAGCAATTCTTTTACTTTGCACCCAGTGTGCGTCATCATAATTCTCCTGCTCCCAGCCCCAGGGATACGTAGAAGCATCTACCTTATCTCCCGGGCCGATCACCATATAGGTTCGCAGCCTTGCGCCGTTATCAACTGAACAGGCTGTGTATGAAGTATCGTGATACACTTTCCAGGAGTCGCCACTGTTAATGATCTTTTCTGCTGCACCATCGCCCTGCAGTACAAATGCGGTTTGATTTGATACTTGTGCAACCGGCGCCAACACGCCCATGTTCCAAACCAGAGCTGCAATCGTATTGCTGCCTGTTTTTAGATAGGGCGCTATATCTATGGTTTCAAAGTACCAGTTATACAGGTCACCACGCGCGGGGCCGCTGCATACGGCTTTGCCGTTTACAAATAAACGATAGCGGTTATCGGCAGATACGTGCACAACAAATTTTTCGGGTTGTTTCTCAAGGGAGATCTTTTTGCGGAAATGATAGATACCATAATCACGTGGCGACACATCGGGACATGTTATCCATGATGCGCTCCAGGAACCATTTAATAAAGATGGATTGATATTTTTCAGATCCTGGGCCTGGACTGATATTGCCAGAAGGATCAGTATAGGAATTATTTTCTCTTTTAATTTCATATGGTTCATTTTATGGAACACTCAACTGTTCGAGATTCAATTTCACCGCAGAGAACATGAGGGCGGAGAGTTAACGCAGAGGAACCCTCCTTTAGCTGGCCAATAGCTATGTTTTCTGTAGCAAAAAATTATTGTTTAGTCGTCCTTTTGATCAGCTCCACTTCATCCTGCCTGTACGGTGTTCCATCTTTAAAAAAGATATCATGAAACCATTCGATCGGCTGGGCGCCATCTTTCATCGGTGTATCCCATGCATAAATGGTATTGGTCTTTCCCGCAACAAATCCCCAGTTGATGGCACCTACGTTTTCTTTTTTTAGCAGGGGAAGTATATTCGAGAAACGGCTGTTCCTGATCCGCGCCATATATTCTGTACAGATCAATGGCCGGCCAAATGCTTTTAGTAATTGTATCACACGTAAATGTTTATCGGGCTCATCATAATTGTGATAGGTAATGATATCCGAATTCAATGCCTGGAACGCATTCAGTTTTTCAAAACTCCAGTCCCATAAGCCTGCACTGATGGGCTGATCCGGATTGACCGCCCTCGCCCACTGAAATGTTTTTTGCAACAATGCCATGGATGAATCTTTCTTGCCGCTATTACCGGGCTCATTATACAGGTCCCATAGAAGGATGCGTTTATCATGCGCAAAATGAGTCATCACATCAGTTACATATTTTTCAAGTTCTGGAAAATTGGAAGCGATGCTTGATGCGGGTTGGCCGGGATCCTGCATCCATCCTGAATTGTGGATGCCAGTTTTTGGTTCAGGTTGTTTGCCTATGGCGGGCACTTTGTTCCAGCAGTCATCAAAGAAAACGAACATGGGCTCGATTTTATGTTTCGCTGCAATGCTAAGGAATTGATCCACTCTTTTTTTGAATCCTTCAGGATCCTGTTTCCAGGCAAGGCTGTGTAAAAAAACACGCATGGTATTAAAGCCGATATTTTCGCCCCAACCCAATTCTTTGTCGATCGTAGTTGGATCAAATGTATCTGCCTGCCACATCTCCAGTTGATTGATCGCTGTAGCGGGAATATAGTCCGCTCCGGATAACCATTTGTGCGTTGCATACCACGAGTTTGCTTTTTCAATAGGCCATACACCTTTGATGATCTGCGTTTGTGCAGCCAGGGATCCTGCTACCATCAACGACAACAATAAACATGTAAAAAACTGAATCTTTGTTTTCATACTTTATTTATAATATTTACTTGTTTAATTCTTTGATTAAATCAATCTCATCCTTCCGGTACGGTGTTCCATCTTTGAAAAAAATATCCTGGAACCACTCGATAGGTTGTGCACCATTTGTTAGAGGCGTGTTCCATGCATAGATGGTATTCGTTTTACCTGCTACCAATCCCCAGTTGATCGCTCCTATATTTTCATTTTTCAATAATGGAAGTATATTCGAGAAGCGACTGTTCTTCGTACGTGCGAGATATTCTGTACAGATCAATGGACGGCCTGATCCTTTTAACCATCGTATCACCCGAAAATGTTCATCGGGCTCCCCATAGCTATGGTAAGTGATAATATCTGAGTTTAATGCCTGGAACGCATTGAGGTTTTCAAGGTTCCATTCCCATAAACCGGCACTGAGGGGTTGATCAGGATTGACTGCTCTTGCCCATTGAAATGTTTTTTGTAACAAAGCCATGGATAAATCTTTTTTTTCGCCGCTACCGGGTTCATTATAAAGATCCCATAAGAGAATGCGTTTGTCGTGTGCAAAATACGTTATCACATCCACGAGATATTTTTCCAGCCCGGGAAAATTAGAGGTATCACTGGAAGCATACTGACCCGGGTCCTGCATCCAGCCAGAGTTGTGAACACCAGGTTGAGGATCAGGTTGTTTCCCTTCTTTGGGAAACCAATTCCAGCAATCATCAAAGAAAACAAGTATAGGCTCTATTTTATGTTTAGCTGCGATAGTAAGAAACTGATCCACTCTTTTTTTAAATCCTTCCGGGTCCTGTTTCCAGGCTACGCTGTGCAGGAAAACACGCATCGTATTAAATCCAATATCTTCCCCCCATCCCAATTCTTTATCAATGGTTATTGGGTCAAATGTATCAGCCTGCCACATCTCAAGTTGGTTGATCGCTGTAGAGGGAATGTAATCTGAGCCCGACAACCATTTATGAGTTGCATACCATGCTTGTGCTTTTTCAATGGACCATACACCTTTGACAATCGGTGTTTGTGCAACAATTTGAGCAGTAAAGAGTTCGTTGGGGCTGAGTAATATTTCACTTTCTTTGCTACAACCTGTTAGATGCAACAACAATAACAAATATGCAAAAGATAGAACCTTTGTCTTCACATATTTATTTAAATGATGCATTATTATTTCCTGTTTATTTTTTTGTAATGGTAAACCGATATTTACCTGAACCGGTTTCTACAGCAAAATAACCCTCTTTTGATTTCACACCTCCCACCGGGGCAGGAGAAGTTGATGTATTATCCAGCATACTCGTATTGTTACTGTTGTAAACTGTCCCTTTATAAACTGTCCCTTTCCATTCCTGAAACTCCGCCACATCGGCCGAATTTTCTGCGGGAACAAATATGGTGGCTCGCGTATTTGCGGGAATCTCTACATCCATCACTATTTTATTTCCTTCTATTTTCCAGCTGCTGCTCAATACACCATAATAGGTTTGCAAAGAAGCTGATGCATTGGTAAACCCGCCGCCGATATGCGGTTGCACTTTAATGTGTTTATAACCCGGGCCATCTTCATAGGTATCTAATCCAACCATTACACGGTACATCCAATCGCCAATAGCGCCATAAGAATAGTGATTGTATGAATTCATAGAAGGCACCTGGAAAGAGCCATCGGGTTTTATTCCATCCCATCTTTCCCAGATAGTGGTAGCGCCCATTTTTACAGGATATAACCAGGAAGGATATGTTTCCTGCAACAATAAAGTGTAAGCAACATCGGTATAACCAAAACGCGTTAGTACATGACAGAGATAAGGCGTTCCGAGAAATCCTGTTGTTAAATGATTACCATAACTTTTTACATTGTCCGCTAGTCTCTGCGCAGCCTGGTCCCGCAACGACTCAGGTAGCATATCAAAATTTAAAGCCAATACCAATGCTGTCTGGGTACTTGATACAAGACGGCCGCTGGCAGTTACGTACTCTTTCATGAAAGCTTCTTTGATCTTCTGAAGCAATGCCTCATATGTAGCAACATCATCTGTTTTGCCCAACACTCTTGCCGCGTTGGTCAATAACTTTGTTGAGTTTGCAAAAAAACATTGCGCGATCAAATATTTGTCTGTTACCGCTGCCCTGCCATCATTGTCATCATCAGGACGATAAAACAACCAGTCGCCAAAATGAAACCCCGTGTTCCATAAATTATTTTTACTTGCATTCTGCATGTACCCTACCCACGCTTTCATACTGTTGTATTGGTCTTCAAGAATGCGTTTATCGCCATATGCCAGGTACATGTTCCATGGAATGATATTGGCCACATCGGCCCATCCTGCAGAAGCAACTGATCCCTTACCGAGCACATTGGGTATCACGTGTGGAACAGCGCCATTGGGTAACTGGTCAGCAGCTACATCTTTCAGCCATTTAGAAAAGAAACTATTCACATTCATATTAAACGAGGCGGTTCTTGAGAATACCTGTGCATCACCTGTCCAGCCCAGGCGTTCATCACGTTGCGGGCAATCAGTTGGCACATCGATAAAATTTCCTTTCTGTCCCCATTGGATATTATGCTGCAATTGATTTACCAATGCATTTGACGAATTAAAATTTCCAGTGGGTTGCATATCAGAATACAAAGCAACCGCTGTGAAATTTTCAGGCTTCAATTCACCGGGATAACCTTCTAACCTGATGAACTGGAAACCATGCCAGGTAAAATGCGGCTCAAATATTTCTTCTTCGCCTCCTTTTAAAATATAGGTATCCTGCGATTTTGCTGCGCGAAGATTGGTGGTATAAAAATTTCCGGATTTCTCCAATACTTCCGCGTGCGATACAACGATCTTATCACCCGCATTTCCTTTTACTTTGATTGTTACCCAACCAACCAGGTTCTGTCCAAAATCGATCACCTGTTCACCTTTTGGTGTTTTAAAGATCTTAACGGGTTTAAATGTTTCTTTCTTTTTTACCAGTTCATTATAGGTAGCGATCAATGTATTCATTGATCCATCGATCAGCTTCACTCCGCTCCATTTTGAATCATCATAGCCCGGCAATGCCCATCCTTTCTTTTCTTCGCGTGCATCGATGATCTCTCCATTATATATTTCTGATGAGCGGATAGCGCCTGTGGATGATTTCCAGTTCTCATCCGTTATTATTTTTTCTGAACTACCATCGCCGTACGTGATATCAATCTGTAAAAGTAATGCGATGTCTTTTCCATATACATTCTGTTGTCCTGAAAATCCGATAAAGCCCCGGTACCATCCATTTCCCAATGTCACACCGATCACGTTATTTCCTTTCGTAAGCATATTGGTTACATCATACAACTGGTATTGCAAACGCTTGTTGTACGCGGTCCAGCCCGGCGTAAAATAAGCATCACTGATACGTTGACCATTGATCTGTGCTTCATATAAACCATGCGCCGTAATATATGCCGTAGCGGAAACTATTTTTTTATCGATGTTGATGAGTTTCCTCAATAAAGGGCTGGGGCGCATCACGCTGTCTTCTGTATAACCCGGCCCGATCCATTTCGCTTTCCAATCGCTTACATTCAGCAAAGCCATTTGAAAAGATGCGGTATCACTTTTTACGGAAGTGTTGCCGCTATTGTCCCATATTTCAACCAGCCATTTATATTTTTTTCCGCTCTCTAACGTGTTGCCCGCATAGGGTACAAAAACAGATTGCGAAGACATGATCTTGCCCGAATGCCACAACGGTGCTTTTTTATTGCCCGGTGCGAATACCTGGATATCATACGCTGTTTGCGCAAGGTTTCTTTTCTCACCTGCCAGCTGCCAGCTAAAACGGGGAACTGCAGCATCTACCCCGATAGGGTTGGGTCTGTTCTCTGTTAACAACTGTTGAACAGAAGTTTGGGCAGAAACATTCGTGAACAGTAATGGAACGATAAAAAACAAGCAAATAGTTTTTTTCATGGCGTGGCTATTTTGGGCGATCAATATTTTAATAAAAAAATGCTATTATTTATAATGAACCATATATTCATGCGAGCCTGCCTTTGTTCACAGACAGGTCAAGTGTATCGAGGCCACGCCTCTCCAATCCCACTGATATTGCAATTTCAAACCTTGTTTCGCATTATTTATAATTGATGTCTATCATCTTCCCGCGATCTTATATTTTGTTGCTTCGGTAATTCCTTTCCATGTATCTGTACGAAATGGCACGGCAGGAAATTTTTCCAGGTTATACAGGTTGGCATTTCCTGCTTCATCGGACCATGCATAACGCACCGCAACGGGGGCGGAAACATTTGCGGCAGATACTATTAAATGATCTCCTTCAATGATGGCTATCGCAGGCTGAAATTTTTGATCTGCACCAGCGATCTCAAAACCTTTTACCTGTCCCTGTGGATCGGTAGTGATCAGTCCGGAGCTTTTATGATCAAACATAACCGTTACTTTATTGCCATCTACTTTCATTGATCGATAAGAAGGGCCGCTATACTCATTCGATCTTCCGTATGCATCATGCAATGCAACAGCAGCCAGGCGTTTGCCTACATCCTGTTTGTTTTTTGGATGGATGTCTTTTGCTTCACCAATATCCGTGGTCACTGCCATTCCAGTATGGGGTAAGGATAACGTCATTGTTTGCGCCTCTCTCAACTCTGCCCAGGTACTTCCTTTTTCACTATTCCCATTGCCAGCATTATAACTTGCGAGCTGTACAAAATAAAAAGGAAAATTTCCCTGCTTCCATTGGTTGCGCCAATCGGTGATCATCAGTGGAAACGCTTTGCGGTATTGATACGCACGGCCGGCATTGCTTTCTCCCTGGTACCATATCACACCTTTGATGCCGTAAGGAACCAATGGATTGATCATGGCATTGAATAATAATGTGGGATAACTATTCGGGCCAACGCCATCCACTTTAATAGATGATTCTACCTGGAAACTCCAATCACCGGCCAATGATCTCGTAGAGCCATTGATGTCAAGTTTCAATTCAGCAGCATCACCATAAACGCCACCACCGCCACCTGTATCTTCCACTCGTATCGCTATACTATTTTTACCTTCATGGAAAATACCGGGTGAAATAAGATAAATGCGTTTAACATTATACCCCTTAGTACTTCCCACTTTCACACCGTTTACCCAAACTTCATCATTATCATCTATCGTTCCCAATAAAAGATCCGCGCCCTTACCAGCATCCGCCGCACTGAGATTGATCGTTCTTCGAAACCATACCACACCATCAAAATTTGGCAATGCTGTCTGCTCCCATAAAGCAGGTAATTGCATATGTGGCCACCCATTATCATTGAAAGAAGATTCTTTCCATGAATTGATAGCTGCAGGTGTAGGCAGGCTTCCCTGGATATTAATAATTTTTGCCATGGTTTCCCGTTGACGGATAGCAGCTACAGAATCAAGATTCAATGTTGGAAATCCAGCCATCAGTTCTTTAAATTCATCACTATTCTCCAATGCCTCCCTGCTTGTCCATGTTTCAGAATCGGTACCACCCCATGTGCTGTTGATCAATCCAATGGGCACATGCAATTCTCCGTATAACTTCCTTGCAAAAAAATAACCTACCGCAGTAAAACTTCCCACATTTGCAGGAACAGCAGTGTGCCAACCGTTACTCGTGCCAAGATCAGCACGTGGTTTA
This sequence comes from Bacteroidota bacterium, assembly GCA_040388705.1. Taxonomy (GTDB): domain Bacteria; phylum Bacteroidota; class Bacteroidia; order Chitinophagales; family Chitinophagaceae; genus Sediminibacterium. The sequence continues at coordinate 53,444 of JAZKBI010000017.1, forward strand.
TCTGCCACTACCAGCGGGATCTTGGTATGCCTGATCATCGTGAAATTAGCGGAAGCAATTTCTTCTGTGCTGTTGTTCCCGCTACGCACAGCAAATTCCATATTGGATTGGCCGGAACATAACCATACATCGCCTACTAAAATATCATTGATAGAAATCGTATTATTTCCCTTGATGGTCATTTGATAAGGGCCGCCTTCTCTCTCTGCATCAAGGTCAACGCGCCATTTTCCGTCAGTGCCGGTTGTAACGGTTTTATTTTGTTTGTTGAACTGAACAGAGATCTTCTCTCCTTTATCGGCCCAACCCCATACAGGAATTTTTATCCCGCGCTGCAATACCATGCTGTCTGAAAATATTTTTGCAGGATGTGTATCGGCGAATGCAAAGTAGAAGGAGCAAACAATGAGTGCTGTTAAAAATGATTTTCTCATGGGGCAAGTGTATGTTTTTTTGCCACAGAATACACAGATTAACACAGAGTAAATCTGTGGAAGTCTGTGCATTCTGTGGCTAATATTTAAAAACTATCCGCTTCGCGATACGCTTTGATCAATGCCAGTTCACCTTCTTTACCAGGCAGTGCATTGCCATGCTCCATCCCGAACACACCTTTGAATCCTTTTTCATGAATGTGTTTGAAGATATTCTTGTAGTTCATCTCACCTGTACCCGGTTCTTTTCTTCCCGGGTTATCTCCTATCTGGAAATAACCGATCTCTTCCCATGCCCTGTTGATGCTGTTGATGATATTGCCATCGTTGCGTTGAATATGATACATATCAAACAATATTTTACACGATGGGCTGTTCACCGCTTTACAGATAGCATAGGTTTGATCGATATGCCTGAGAAAAAGATCGGGCGTATCACTCAAGGGCTCCATTACCATCACGAGATTATGCGGTTCCATTATTTCAGCGCCGCGTTTCATGAATTCTATCACGTTCGCAGTCTGGTATCCTTCCGAAAGGCTGCGCTCATAATTACCCGGTACCACGGTTATCCATTTTGCATTGCATCGTTTGGCAACTTCAACAGAGTCTTTGCAATATTGTATGAATTTATCTTTCCATTCTTTTTTACCAGCGGTCATGGAGGTTGACAATGGCCAATCATCAAACACATTTACAAATACACCCATCGCCATACCTAATTGCGCCAATGTATCGCCTATTTTTTTTTGCTGGTCAACGGGCCGCTTCATCATGCCATTATCCTCTATGGCGCGGAAGCCCATACTATATGCAAATTTTATCTGGTCAACAAAATCATTGCCCGCATGGTTTTTGAACATCCCATCGTGAATACCGTAGTTGCAACGGAATGGTTTGTTATCCTCCGGACCTGTTGTGGTTTTATCATTTCCCATGGCTGCAGACATCGTTAACAGGGAGCCGCCTGCCATTAAACTCTGTTGCATAAATTTTCTTCTTTGCATGTGCTGTTTTTTGTTGCTTAAATTTACTGTTTAGAGTTTATAAAACAGAAACTTTGTACAGAACAGCCGCTTATATTTTCTACCTGTTACTAACAATCATTAGCACCAAGGCCCAGCCCAGGAAATTTCATTTTTCTCAAATGAAAATGGGATCTCCTTTTAATATCATCCTGGTTTCGGATGATTCACTCAAATCCGCTGCCCTGGCGGACAGATCTTTTGCGTTGGTAGATTCATTTAATCATTTATTCAGCGATTATGATACATCCAGTGAATTGAGTAAAATAAACGCGCTTGCAGGAAAAGGCAAACAACAGATCTCACCTGCCTTGATGGACATAGTTCTCCATTCACAGGTTGCCTACAAAAAAAGTAGGGGTGCTTTTGATATAACGGTTGGCTCTCTGAGCCAACTATGGCGTAAAGCCCGGAAAGAAAAGATATTTCCCGGTAAAGCATTGGTTGATGAAAAAAGAAAATTTGTTGGTTTTGATCAATTGTTGATCGATTATAAACAATCATCCATAATACTTCCCCATCCGGGGATGCGTCTCGATCTCGGCGGCATTGCCAAAGGATATATTGCACAAAAAGTAATAGACTTTCTCAAACAAAATGGTATTGAACAGGCATTGGCTGATGCGGGCGGTGATATGGCCATGAGCAATGCACCCGTTGGCACTAATGGTTGGATAGTTGGTGTAAATGTTCCTGAAACCACCGATGATCTTTTGCCTAAAAAACTGGCGTTGCAAAATATGGCGGTAGCTACTTCCGGTGATGCCTATCAGTATATGGAACATAACGGCCTGAAATATTCGCATATCATAGATGCGCGGACAGGTTATGGTATTCATTCACAAAGAAACGTGACGGTGATCGCGAAAGATGGGGCGGATGCGGATTGGCTGGCCACTGCGTGCAGCATCCTGCCCATTGAAGATGCGAAAAAATTAGCTGAGTCAATGCATGCGGAGTTATTGATCACCGTGCTGAATAAGGGTAGGATCGTTTATTATAGCACGAAAGGTTTTGAGAGGTATTGGAAACAGTGAGGTCTTTTTGCCACAGAATACACAGATTGTCACAGAATTTTCTGTGCTCATCTGTGTATTCTGTGGCAAATATTTTTCATTAAGGCTTGTCACTAAAACGTTGTCGTAACCTGCCATATCCTTATCAATTAATTTCTTATCTTGACACACCCAAAATTTCATCTGTGAAACGATTTGTTGTCTTGTTGTTCTGTACTTCTATCGCTGCTTATTCTATTGGTCAAAATCCTGCAAATAATTTTTCTGCCTACCAGCAAAAGATTCCGGGTTCTGCTTTGTCTTTTAAAATGATGCCCATTAACAGCGGTAAATTTTTAATGGGAAGCCCATCAACCGAAAAAAATCATTCAGGTGATGAATCGCCACAAAAAAATATTCAGCTATCCGCTTTCTGGATGGGCGCTTTTGAAGTTACGCGTGATGAGTTTGATGTCTTCCTGAAAGATGAGAACACCAGCCAGAATGTAGATGTGGATGCCATTACACGTCCCAGTCCACAGTATATCGATCTCAGTTATGGCATGGGAAAAGAAGGCGGGTATCCTGCCAATAGCATGTCGCAGTATGGGGCATTGATGTATTGCCGATGGCTCTATCAAAAGACCGGTGTCTTTTATCGCTTGCCAACAGAAGCAGAATGGGAATATGCCTGCAGGGCCGGAACCAACACGGCTTATTTTTTTGGGAACGACAGCACGCAGCTGGATAAATATGCCTGGTATGAAAAAAACAGCGCTGAGAAATTTCATAAAGCCGGTGAAAAATTACCCAATCCATGGGGATTGTATGATATGCTCGGCAATGTAATGGAATGGACAATGGACCATTACGAGTCGAACCGGTACAATACAATTGCAGGCACTGATCCTATCGTGGCAGCGAACCCTGTGCGATATCCCAAAGTATTGCGCGGCGGAGGTTTTAACGGAACTGCAGCACAATTAAGAAGTGCAAAACGCGTAGCTTCGGATCCGGTATGGAACAGGCGCGACCCACAGATCCCAAAAAGTAGATGGTGGATCACAGATGCGCCTTCGGTTGGCTTTCGTTTGGTGAGGCCTTTGCAACAACCCAGTGCTGCAGAAGCCGATCTCTTTTTCAAAAACTATCTTGATCAATAACTTTAAAAACAACCATATGCACAACGATGCTTCCAGGAACAACTCACGCAGGGAATTTGTAAAACAAAGTTCACTGCTTGCCGGCGGATTGATCGCCGCGCCTCTTTTATCAAGGGCCAATTTTTTTTCCGGCGCTGATGATGTGATCAAAGTAGCCCTGATCGGTTGCGGTGGCCGCGGAACAGGTGCTGCCATGCAGGCACTCAGCAGCAAACAGAATGTAAAGATCGTTGCGATGGTTGATGCCTTCCGCGACAATATTGATAGATGTTATAAATCACTTACAACGGATGACAAATCTGATCCGAATGCAGTAAGTGTAAAGAGTCGGGTGGATGTTCCCGAAGAAAGAAAATTCACCGGTTTTGACGGATACCTGAAAGCTATTCCATTGGCAGATGTGGTGATACTTGCCACGCCTCCCGGTTTCCGCCCGATACATTTTGAAGAAGCGATCAAACAGAATAAACATGTATTCATGGAGAAGCCGGTGGCGACTGATCCTGCCGGCATACAAAAAGTATTAGCCACCGCCGCCATCGCGAAGCAGAAAAAATTAAATGTAGTTGTGGGGCTGCAAAGACATTACCAGAATTCTTACCGTGAATTATTCAAACGGAAAGACATGATCGGCGATATAACTTCCGCACAGGCATGGTGGAACAATGATGGCGTATGGGTAAGACCGCGCAAACCTGAACAAACAGAGATGGAATACCAGATGCGTAACTGGTATTATTTTGTATGGCTCTGCGGCGATCATATTACTGAGCAACACATACATAATTTAGATGTGATCAATTGGTTCAAAGGTGGTTACCCTGTAAAAGCGCAGGGCATGGGTGGAAGACAGGTGCGCAAGGGGAAAGACCATGGTGAAATTTTTGATCACCACTTTGTTGAATTTCAGTATGCCGATGGATCGATCCTCAACAGCCAGTGCCGCCATATTCCCGGAACGATGAGTAAAGTGGATGAATTACTCGTTGGTACAAAAGGAAAGATACAATGCGGTGCGGCCAATATTACGGATGCATCCGGTAAAGTGATCTATCAATTCGATCTGAAGAATGGTGAACCGAATCCGTATCAAACTGAACACGATGAATTGTTTGCAGCTATCGCGAAAGGTGAATACAAATTTGCCGATGCAGAGAACGGCGCGAAGAGTACTATGACATCTATTCTTGGAAGAATGGCAACCTATAGCGGGCAAATAGTTGAGTGGGATAAAGCTATTAATTCGGGACTTGACCTGCATCCGAAAGTATATGACTTTGCTGCCGCTCCGCCTGTAGTTCCCAATGCAGATGGGTTTTATAATGTTGCTATTCCCGGAGTGACGAAATACAGTTAATAATTAATAGTTAGTAGTTAATAATTATCCTAAAGTAAAGAGCCGCTCCATTTGAGCGGCTCTTTACTTTTTTAAAAAATGCAAGCCCTATTTAAAAATTGATCGCCAATTTAATTCTTACTTATTAACTTCTAACCTGTTGTGCTATTGAAAATTCTCTGTGTTGGATAAAGATATTGGTTTGGAATACTAAGCATATTTTTTTCCACTCAGCAATACAAAGATGTTGCGTTACAACAGCATAAGGGCAGCATAAGGACAGTATAAGGGTAGTATAATGGGAACATAATTGTAACATAAGGACAAAAGGGGACTAAAAGGGGACTAAAAGGGCACCTATAGGGCACCTACAGAGGCCAGGAGAGATCGAACTGGTTTTACTTTTCAGCTGCCTGGCCTCCTTTCTTTTAATAGCCCAACATGTTAACTAATAATGCGAATCAAGGGTTGAGTAGAGCCATAGGCTCGGTTCATATTGTAGCAACGGATTTTAATCCGTTGTTCGTAATCCAGCGAAGTTAGAGAGTGCCGTAGGCACGGTGCATATATGGACCGAACCTACGGTTCTCACGGAATTTGCTGTCTTTTGATCAACGGATTAAAATCCGTTGCTACAAAATGTAACGAGGCTACGCCTCTGCAATCTTCCTCTTTTTGCAATTTCAACCCTTGTTTCGCATTACTAACTAATTAATTCTCAATCGCATGATCGATCGGCACTTCCTCCCCTTTCCAAACTTTCTTCGTTGTCCAGTCCTGGTCATCTCCGTTCCAGAATGAATCGGTTGGCGGCAGGCCCAACATTAAGTAAGCCTGTGCACAGAGATAAAGGCTTCCGGTAGAAATATAGTAATCACCCATACCAGGTTGCTTGCCATAAACGCCGATCTGCAACCAGCCATTGGCATCGTATGTATTGGGTGCCTCTATTTGTTTCTTGATAACAGAATACAAAGCGGCTCTTACCTGTTGTTCGGATACATGCACGGGCAATGTTTTCTGCAAAGCCATTTGCGCCAGAGATTGAAAAGCGCCAAACCTGTAAGCGATGGATCGCCCAACAATAGGATACGTAGCTTCGGGTGAGATCATCCTTTCCTGTATCTCCGCATATCGAACACTGCGTTTTAGCTCTGTTGCAAAATCCATCGCAGTGCTTATTCCTTTTTCTTTCATTACACGCAGAATATCGAGCATCATCGGGTGAATCACAAAGCTGTTATAGTAATCAAAATGAAAATCTTTACCATCACCGTACACGCCATCGCCTTTGTACCATTCCTTATGCTTTGTAATAGCATAATCAATTCGCGACTGTTCGCACTCGCCCGTAAATGTCAGCAAACAAGCTTCTACCATTCCTGAAAATAATAACCAGTTATTTTGCCCCGGTTTTGTGGAGCGGGTTAGTTTTAATGCGGAAACAAGATTCTTTTTTGTTGCATCATCCAGCCTTCCCCATAACTGCGTAGGTGCGCGCAATAAGGCATGTGCGAGAAATGCGGCATCTACAAGTGATTGTCCCTGGATATTAAAATCAAGGTAGTCGGGAGACAGTGAATCTGCTCCGTTCTTAATGCATAAAACTGCGAGGTCAATATATTTTTTCCGCAGTTTTCCTTCTTTGGTATCATCGGGCCCGAGTTCTAGCCATGGTGCCATACCACCAAGCAAACGCGCAAAGGCTTCGAGATGGGTAGTGGTGGGAATTCTTTTCGCCGTCACCATAGCTGGCGACCGGTCAACAGGCATTAGTTGTTTCAGCTTTTTCTGGCTTAGGGCGTTGAACATCGGATCAGCCATTTTGGTCAATGACTGTATGAGATAGTCACGTTCTTTTTGACCCGCATTGTTTTGAGCATACAGTTTCGCTGAAAAAAAAGAGGCGATCAATAAAGTATAAAAAAATTGTTTACGCATATAGATGAAATATTTTTCAAGGTAGAATTCTTTTGCCACAGACGGCACAGATTAACACGGACTATCAAAGAAAAATCTGTGTTAACCTGTGTCTTCTGTGGCAATTACCTTTCTTTTTTTATAATTCGTCAGAAACACACCCGTCATGATCAACATCGCGGCCCCGATCTTTGGCAAGCTCAGTGATTCATGTAAAATGATCATCGAGGCAACCGTCGCAAAAAAAGGTTGCGTATAAATATAAGAACCAGTAGTACTTGCCCCGAGTTTCTTGATGCCGTAATTCATCAGTTGGTAAGCAATGAAAGTTGCGCCGAGAATACAATAAGCCAATGCAAACCAGCTCCATCCATCAAACGCCGACCATTGTACTTTACCAAGCGCGATCCAGCCAATGGGTAAACTGAAAAAAGTACCGAACAAAAATACCCATTGCAAAATATGTGTGGCTTTGTATTTACCCATCAGGGGTTTGATGGAGATCACGTAAGAAGAATAACTCAATGCACTTAAAACCACGAACAGATCGCCCAGCGATTGCTGCGCACCGGCTTCAGTGGAATGATCCCTTGAGAATACGAGTAATGCACCGCCGGAAATGCCAAGTAATAGTCCTCCTATTTTAAAACCGGTTAATGACTCTTTCAGAAACCAGGCAGCTAACAAGGTAATAGTGATAGGCGTTGTTAATAGCAGCAAAGAAGCATGAATAGGCGTTGTTAGTGAAAACCCAAGCATGGTAAATGTTTGGTTCATGGTAATTCCCAACACGGCACAAAACAATAAACGCACAAAATCTTTTTTTGCAATACCCATTTTTACCGGCTGCACTGCATACATCGACCAGAACAATAACATAGTACTTACAATACGCACGGCGGTTAAGGCAAAAGGCGGCATCAAAGACGGACTGATATGTTTCACCGCGATCACGCTTGTGCCAAAGAAAAAATTAGCAAGTAGTACGCCGGCTCTTGCTTTTGTGTTTTCGGTCATGAACTGTTATTTAGTATTCTTTGCCACAGACGACACTGACTACCACAGATTTTTCTGTGTAAATCTGTGTCGTCTGTGGCAAAAAATTAACCAAGTAAACTCAACGCTTCTAAAATAGAAAAGGGAAGCATCCATACAGGAGTTCCCTTTTCACTGCTATATGTACCTTTGAGTTACAAGTTATAAGTAATAAGTTTTAGGTGATAAGTTCGTTAGAAATTAGAAGCTTTTCTCTACTTAATACATACAACTTAATACTTATCACTTAATACTTACAACTGAATACTTATCACTTAATACTTATCACTTAATACTTACAACTTAATACTTACAACTTAATACTTACAACTTAATACTTAAACGGTTTCCCATTAGCCATCACTTCCTGTGTCTTTGCATCAAACGTTACTTTGGCTCCGGTACGGGCTGCGGCGTTCGACATGATGGTGGCAATCGAGTGATTATATCCTGCCTCAACGGGCGCATTTGGTGTTTTGCGGCTGCGGATGCAGTCCATCCAGTTCTTAACGTGTGCGGTTGTTAATTCATCTCCACCGGTATTTGCACCGGACTCTACTTTTACCATCTCGGATAAGCTCAGTTCAGGCAAAAGGTTCGGCTGCATTTTCATGGTAGCAGCATGACGTGCCGTTAAACCACCCTTAGGTGAAACTTTATTGGTAACAAGATTCAGTTCACCGCCATTACTATAATATAATTCGCTTGGATTGTCATCACCATTGTGCATGCGTGAAGTGAACACCACCTGGAAGCCCGTTGTAGGATCATTTTCAGGACCATACTCGAATACGGCTGTTATAGTATCCCAGTTCTTCCTGCCATCTTTCCACTGGTAAATGCCACCGTTTGCTGTTACGCTGCGCGGGTGTCCCAATCCACTGAACCAGTTAACCGTATCGATCTGGTGGCTCATCCACTGACCCGGTAAGCCTGATGAATAAGGCCAGAATAAACGGTATTCTAAATATTTTCTAGGATCAAATGCTTCTTTCGGGCGATTGAGCAGGAAACGGTTCCAATCCAGGTCCTCTTCTTTACACTGTGCAACAAGATCGGGTCTTCTCCAACGTTCTGGCTGGTTTACATTCCAGGTAAGTTCAACCATTGTGATCGGGCCGAATTTTCCACTCTGTATAAAATCTGCCGCTGCAGTATAGTTTTTTCCGCTTCTGCGCTGCGAACCTATCTGTACGATACTTTTTGAAGCTTTTACGGCTTTCAGTGCCGCGCGATTGTCTTCCATCGTTTCTGCAAAAGGCTTTTCACAGTAAACATCAAGTCCTGCTTCTACCGCAGCTTTGCAATGAAGGGCATGCGCAAAATCCGGTGTGCTGATAAACACAGCATCCACGGCTTTGGCGGAAAACATTTCATCATTGTTCCGATAACCGATGATATCATGCCCCATTTTATCTTTCAGGAAAGCCTGGCCCTCTTCCCTTCTTTTTTTCCATAGATCTGATACACCAACGATATCAAAATTCATCTCTTTATAAAATTTCATAAAGGGAGGAATATGGGAACTGCGGTGCCTGTCAGAAAATCCAACCACACCAACCCGAACCTTATCGTTTGCCCCGATAATGTTTCCATAACTTTTAGCAGTCATCCCTAATGTAGCAACATAAGTTCCTGCTGCGGCCTGCATTGTCTGTTTGAGAAATTTGCGACGTCCGTTTGACATATTTTATCGTTGAAGGTGAAAAATATTTTAAAGCCAGCTGTGAGCTATGAGCCGTGAGCCACGAGCTTTGAAGAACTCTTCCGGCTCGAAGCTCACAGCTCACGGCTCATAGCTTAAAAATCATAGTTCTTTGATCTTAATACTTCTAAAAGCCACATGCGTTCCGTGTTCCTGCAGTAAGATATGACCTTTAGCGCCCATCCCAAAATTGGGGATCCTGGCATATTTACTTTTTGCAACCAGGGCGAGGAATTCGGGCGAGCCGCGTTGGTATTCGATCACTTTCCAGCCATTGATCCAGTGTTGCACTTTACCATCGGGGAATACCACGATCCTACCGCGGTTCCATTCACCGATCGGAATTTTCTCACGGCCGTTTTTGTTAGAAGGAATAAGGTCATACAATGAGGCTAGTTTACGGTTACCATCTTTCCCGGCTCTTGCATCGGGGTGTTTATCATCATCCAGCACCTGGTATTCAAGACCGATGGCTGAGTTGGTTGTTTTTTCTTTTTCTTCTACAAAATACTTCACGCCTGAATTGGCGGTATCCGTCATTTGAAATTCGAACTGCAGGTCAAATGCACCGAATTGTTCCTTTGTAATGATATCGCCACCTACAGAAATTGATGCACTTCTTCCTTTGGCAACATTTAACGTGCCATTCTCTACCCACCATGTTTTATCAGGGAAAACATCTTTACCCGGGGCTCTCCATCCTTCAGTTGTTTTTCCATCAAACAATAAACGGTAGCCCATTCTTTTTTCATCTGGTGAGATGTTATTGATCAGTGTATTCACCACGAAGACATTATCATCCGGTGATGGTTTTAAATTTTTGGTTTGTATCCGCACATTCTTCCAGCGGATCTCTTCGCCAGCATTTTTTGGATCATTCACTGCATGCACCTGTAAAGCGATAAATCCTTTCGGTGTCATATCATCGATCAAATGCGCACAGGCGATGCCGTTTACCCAGGTACGGATGCTGTTCCCGATGCATTCAACACGGTAATGATTCCAGTCGTTGTGTTTGAAGGCATTTTTTGCTGAAGGATTGTTTTCCATGGAATACAACCAGCCGCGACGGGCCTCATCATAGATTCCACCGCTCCATGCACGCTCTGCAGGATCGATTTCCACCTGGTAGCCATGCACGCGTTCCGGTGTTTTCTTATCGGTTACCAAACATTTATCATTCGCGTCTTTGATCTCGCTCCTGAATTGTATGCCGGAGTTCATGTTGTCATTTACCTTGAAGTCTACTTCGAGAATAAAATCACCATATTCTTTTTCTGTTGCCAGGAAACTATTGGGCTCATTTAAAACGGTAGTCCCTACGATCTCTCCTTTCTCTACCACGTATTTTGCTTTGCCGTTCAACTGCTTAAATCCTTTCAGATCCTTTCCGTTAAACAGGTTTTCCCATTTTTGTGCATAGCTATTGCTAAACAACAAACACACCATTACAGGTAGCAATATCTTTTTCATTCTCTCGGTTTACAGGTTGAAATATTCTTTTGCGTTATAGTATGATATATCTTTTACGATTCCCCCCATCCATGCTTCATCATTTGGCAGTAATCCTTTTTCCATTTCATCACCGATCAGGTTGCAAAGTATTCGCCTGAAATATTCGTGTCGCGGGAAAGAAAGAAAACTCCGGCTATCAGTGATCATTCCAATGAATGTGCTGATCAAACCCATGTTAGACAGCGCGTTCAATTGTTTTTCCATTCCATCTTTCTGGTCAAGAAACCACCAGCCTGAACCGAACTGCATTTTTCCTTTGATACTACCATCGTTAAAATTTCCAAGCATGGTTGCAAACACTTCGTTGTCGGATGGATTGATATTATAGATCACAGTTTTGCTCAATTGATCTGTTTGATCCAGGTGATCAAAAAACAGCGACATCTGCAAAGCCTGTGGAAAATCACCAATGGAATCAAAGCCGCTATCAGCGCCTAATTTTTTATTCAGCCTGGTATTGTTATTTCTTATCGGGCCAAGATGAAATTGCTGCACCCAGTCTTTCGCGTGGTACATCTTACATAACTGAACCAACACATATCCCATAAACGCATCGGGATCTGAATAGGTTCCTTTTTTATTGCTGACGAAAGATGCAAATTCAGTTTCCAATGCAGAAGAAAAAACAAATTTACCGGGCATCTGTATCAATCCATGATCAGATACACGGCAACCATTGTCGTGGAAAAAGTCAACACGTTTCTGCAATGCTTCGAACAATGAACTGGTGTCTTTGATCGTAACGCCACTGCTTGTTTCCAGCAATTGCAGGTTATGAAAAAATGCATCTTTATTACCGATCATCAAAACTTTATCGGGCCTGAAAGAAGGTGATACGCGGATTGCATAATTTTCTGCCGCCAGTTGCCGGTGGTACTGCAGGCTATCCCATGGCTCATCAGTCGTACCAACATAGGATACATTAAAAGACTCAAGTATTGCTTTTGTTCTATGCGAAGGTTTTTTCAGCAATGCATTGCATGATGCGTAAATAGAAGAAGCCGATCTTTCATCCAGGTATTCAGTAATACCGAAAACATTCTTCAACTCCATATGTGTCCAGTGGAACAAAGGATTGCGAACGGTTTGCGGAACCACTTTGGCCCATGCATGAAATTTTTCTTCATCGCCTGCCTCACCTGTGATCATATTCTCAGGCACACCCAATGAACGCTGTGCGCGCCATTTGTAATGATCGCCTTTGAGCCAGATATCGGTAAGGTTTTCAAATTGTTTGTCGGCCGCTATCTCCTCAGGCGACAGATGACAATGGTAATCGATGATCGGGAGTCCCTTCACATGATCATGATACAATCGTTGCGCAGTTTTGCCTTGTAGCAAGAAATTATCGGTTAAGAAGAATTCGCTCATTGTGATTTTTTAGCTGTGAGCCTTGAGCTGTGAGCTATGAGCTGAGGCCTTGGTTTGGCTCGCAGCTCACAGCTCACGGCTCGTAGCTGATTTAAACTCCGCTGAAAACAGTAAACCCACCATCAACCCCCAGTTGCATACCTGTTACAAAACGTGAGGCATCGCTTAAAAGATAGATCAATGCACCCACGAGTTCTTCCGGTTTACCAAAGCGTTTGAAAGGTGTGTTCTTTACCACGAGGTTGCCGCGGTCGGTATAGCTGCCATCTGGTTGTGTTAATAGTGTCCGGTTTTGTTCTGTGAGGAAGAAGCCTGGCATGATCGCATTCACGCGGATCTTATCACCGTAGCGATTGGCCGCCTCTACAGCAAACCATTTGGTATAACAATCTATTGCGGCTTTGCCCATGCTATAACCCAATACTTTTGTCACCGCCTGCTGCGAACTCACCGAAGAAATATTTACGATACTTCCTCCTTCCGCATTTTTTGCCATAGCTGCACCAAACACCTGCGTGGGTATTACAGTGCCCCAGGTATTCAGCGCTAATGCTTTTTTCATACCATCGATGTTCATGGAAAAAATATCAGCATCGGGTTGCAATACGGCTTCAGGCATGTTACCGCCGGCGCCATTTACCAATCCATCGATTGTTCCGTATTTTTCGAGAATAATCTCGCGTGCTTTGATGAGGTCCTGCTCTTCCATCACATCCGCAACTACTGAAAAAGCTTTCCCGCCTGAAGCGTTGATTTCTCCGGCGCGTTGTTTACCTACTTCTGCATTGCGGCCGAGTATAATAGCAATACCGCCTGCGTCAGCAATTCCTTTTACAAATGATCCTCCTAAAATTCCGGTGCCACCTGTTACTACAATTACTTTATCCTTTAAAGAGAATAGATCATTTGATCCCATGGCCAAGCAGTTATTTATTTATGAATTTGATTCTTTTTTCGAAGCACTCTGCTTCGAGACTGGTATTAATTTACGAAAACGATGTAGACTTCGAAGTTTGTGGTTTGTAGTTTGTTGTTTGTGGTTCGTTGATTAGCGAGCCCAACTACAAACCACAAACGACAAGCAGTTATTGTTGCGGTATCATCTCCACCCTCTTAACAGCAGATATCGCCACCAAAAAATCTTTTCTCTTCTTTACGAATACGAGCGAATCTCCTTTCTGTCTTTGTATCACGCCTTCAATGATCACAGCATCGTTCATGTCAAATACTTTTAATGGTGTTTTGTGATCGATAAAATAAGTGTAGGCAGATTCTGTATGATTGGTCACCGAAGCCGCACTACTGATCCCTGTTCCTTTTTTTGTAGTGATCACGATCACGCCAAACATACCGCGTGATCCATAGGCGGTTTGTGAAGCGGCATCCTTTAAAACACTGATGGATTCAACATCCTGCGTATTAATGGCGGCAATATCCAAAGCACTGTTAAACACAGTACCATCTACAACAAAAATCGGTTGGCCCTGTGAAGTAAGGCTACTGATACCTCGCACAACAATACTTCCTCCACCGGTATTGCTGTTGGTTTTTACTTCTAAACCGGGCACATCTTTCAGCATTTCATAAATGGTCTTATAACTGCCCTGCGGTGGCGCAGACGATTTTGCCTGCGCAAGACTAAACTGCGAAATAAGTATGAGACAACTACAGAGACATAAAACTCTGAGGTGGTTGAGTGTTTTCATATGGTTATTTTTTATTAGCTAATTTTTGTGCCTGTGTTGTTGTATAATATTTGGCAAGCATATTCGGCACTTCCCATGCCGGCATGTTATGCTTTGACAAATACTCAAGATATTTTTCCGTAACGCGCGCAAAATGTGATTCATGCCCTTCTTTAAATGATTCCGGTATGATCACTTCCCAGCCTTTCTCATTTTTTTTCAAGGTAACACCTTTGTATTGCATGGCTATCTTTTCAACTACGGCTTGCGCTTCTTTTTCAAACGCTGCCGTATGCACCAAAGGTTCTATATACAAGGTAGGCTTGTACTGCTGTTCGGCACCCTGCCGGATCACCAAGTTAGCTTTGGTTCCACGCATGATCGAATAATGCGTATCGCCTGTTCCATCCGGTGCTTTGTAATTCCATATTACCGATACTTTTGCGTGAACGCCTTTAACCGTATAATTGATCTCGCCGTTCGATAGTACATGGATATTCTTTTTGTCGTCACTGTATTTTTTCAGGTAAGCAGGAACCTCCTGCAGTTTGGTCAGCTCGGTAAACTGGTCCTTCCTGATTACCGTTGCCCAATGTTTTACTGAAGTGATAACAATATCTTTTTTATAGTCGAGTGTTTGTGCAGGAAAACATTCCCATTGTACAAGATCAACCAGGTGCGTGGTCACATCTACAATTCCTTCGCCTTCCTGCTCAACATCGAGGAACCAGGCCGGCCTTGTTAACACAGAACCTGAAACGTATTTATAAAAATGGTGAACGCTTTCTTTCGTAACCGCCGGCTCTGTAGTGGTTCCTTTCTGCAGTGTTCCAAACAAACCTGGCTGCATAGAGAAGGCCCTTTGCAGGATGGTGGTGATCTCGTAACGTTCCGTCATGATATCATACAATAACACCTTGTTCTTTTTTGCCGTTTCAAATGCCTGCTTTAATTGCCCGAAACCTTTTTCATCGATGACCATCGGTTTATCAGCAAAAACATTGAACCCTGATTGAACAGATTGTAAAATATAAGAGGTCTTCAACTGGTTATTCCCGGCGAGCACCACTACGTTCCCTTTTTTTTCTGATAACATTTTAGCGAGGTAATCATCTCCTTCATACACCACTTCTTTCCAGGCGGTTGCCCCGGTGGGAGCTGTATTGTATCCTTTGATCTTTGCAAGATGCTGATCAAGATCCGTTCCTTTTTTCGCATATACATGCACAGTAGGATCTACCTGCGGATACATGGATTTCTGCACAAGGGCCGCATGGAAATGGCCGGGATCAAGCGTGATCAATTTTACCGGTTGCTGCTGCGAGTATGAATGTATCATCGCTATTATTCCTGTTGTTGCCAAGACAATTTTTTTCACGTTGTTGTTTTTTCTTTCTCTCATTTTATTTAAGTGCGTCGTCTTTTGAAGTTGCATGTGCGTTTGAATAATTCAATCCTTTGTATTGTGTTGCAATAAATTTGATCCCCTGCAATAAGTGATTCATATATACAGGGTCCTTATAACTCTCTTTATTATGTCCCAAAGTGGTTACCCAAACATTTCCTCCCTGGAAGGGTTGGTACCAAACCGCAGGGTAAAATTCCTTAAAAGATCCCAGATTCTTCTGTATCAGGGTGTCCTGCGCCTTATCTTTTGTAATGTTTAACGTACTTAGGTCATGCGCCATCAATACTTTGATCCCTGGATATAGTTCTTTTCCGAAATAACATTCATCTTCCCTTTCCCAAACCGCCGGAACGCCTTCCATGGATGGATGATCGCCATCTAATTTCTTCACACTGAATTTTTGAAATTTAGCGTGCCAGGAAAAAGTCTCGCCAAGCATCTGTTTAAACCAGCGCCAGTTCCTTTCCGTTCCTGTAACGGAATGCACGCCCACAAAACCACCGCCGGCTTCAATATACCTCCTGAAGGCTACCCGCTGTTCATCGGTAGTAAATACATCATTGTTGGTGCTGGTAAAGATCAGCATATTGTATTTTTTCAGGTTCTCCTCTGTAAAAACGGTAGATGTATCAGCCACATCCACTGTAAAACCATTGGCTTTCCCCAATTCCTGGATACAGGCAACGGCAGAAGCAATATTATCATGCACATATCCTTTGCCATTCTTTGTATACACCAAAACACGGCTGCCTTTCAATTTGCCATCTGCAGCAAATAGTTGCGTGCTGAATATTATTGCTGCTGCAAAAAGAAAAGACAGCAGCATTGGTTTAAAAACTTTCCGGTTCATCATACTGGTTAATTGTTTGGACTGATTAATATTGGGGTGTTGCAGAAATTAATAACGATTTGGAACCACATAGGCACATAGGTACATAGGATACCACATAGTTTTTATTATTTTTCGGGTAATAACGAAAACTAATTAACCCGATAGGTTGCTCGTTTAAATATTTTTTAGTTATTCCCATTTATCTATGTGTTAAATCTATGTGCCTATGTGTCTATGCGGTTCCAAATTATATCTCAAACTCTACTAAGCAAACAAATCTTCTGCACCAACACCTCAAAATATTAATCAGTATCCTATTGTGATATTTATTCGGGAGTTCCTGATCTGCACCTGACTGCCGTGTTGTTGCAACCCGCTCTTTATTTTTTCTACCTGTGCAGCTATCGGCCGCTTTTTATCGTCTTTTATATCAACAACGGAGATCATGGAATCCGGCGCCTGCGTTAATTTGATAAGGTCGATCGATTGCGGGGCTACAATTTGCTCCAGGGTGGCAGAAATGGTGGGTTTACAGGCAGCAAGTATGTTTTGCGAATGGCCAGTTGCTGTATATACAGAAAAAAAGATTACCAATACAATAAAAGGGTGGTTAATTCTTCTCATACAGCAAGCATTTGAATCCGTGGCATCGGAAAGCATAAGCAACGACTAAATTTACTGCTAACTCGCTGGCAATGATTGCTTAATCTACGAAAACCTTTTCGTAGAAATAGTTCCAGAAAATCGACGCAATCGATTGATACTTCAAAAACTATTATAATTTAACATCTTATTAATAGTATGCTTAAAACACCGGGACCGATTGCCCGGAGCTAACTGTTATTCATCAAAACCAACTTGCTATTATGAACAAACATCCGCATGTTTACAAAACAGCCGCGGGACCAGGCGTACTACATTTCGTATGCTTTGCGATCCTGCTTTGTTCCTTTGCAGTAACGGCGAAAGCCGGATGGAAGGAACACAATTCTCCCTCACCCTTTTTCGCACCCCCGGCTACTATTACGGGTAAAGTGACAGATGCTAAAAATGCACCGATGGAAGGTGTAAGCGTTACGATCAAGGGAACCAAGCGTGGCGTAACAACCAACGCCACCGGTTCTTTCACCATTCCCAACGTTCCTGAGAACGCAACACTTGTATTTAGTTATACAGGTTTTGCAGATAAGGAAGTTGCCCTGAAAGGAACCGCTCCTATTACTGTTTCCCTGACAGAACAGGTAACAGGACTGAATGATGTGGTTGTGGTGGGTTATGGTACATCTACTAAAAAAGATCTGACCAGTGCCATCACCCAGGTAAAAGCAACACAATTAGAAAACGAAAATCCAAGATCTGTACAGGATTTGTTACGCGGTAACGCACCGGGTCTTGATGTTGGTTTTGATGCCAGCACCAAAGGTTCCAATGCCAGCTTATTGATCAGGGGTAGAGGTAGCCTGACAGCAGGTACAGGACCATTGATCGTACTCGATGGAGCTATCTATAGTGGTGGCGGTTTGGAAGATATCAATCCAAATGATATCGCTACCGTGGATATCCTGAAAGATGCGAGTGCCGCAGCGGTATTCGGATCAAGGGGAGCCAACGGCGTTATCCTGATCACTACCAAAAAAGGTAAAGTAGGAAAACCTGTAATTACGTTTAACGACAATATCGGTTTGAATAAAGTTGAGAAAAAACCACACCTGCTTACTGGCCAGGAGTTCGTACAATGGCGCTCTGATGTGATCTGGGCCTTCAATGGCTTCGATTCAACATCTAAACCAGGCGTACAATATAAATTCTGGGATCCATCCAAGCTGCCTTCTACTATTACACAGGCACAATGGCTGGCGCTGGATAACTCAACCGCTGACCCGGTTACAACCTGGTTAACACGTTTACGTATGAAACCAGTTGAGATCACCAATTACCTCGCAGGTAGAGAACTGGATTGGCAAAACCTGATCTATGCACAGAATGCCTTGCAGCATGATCATACAATAAGCATCTCCCAAAGAAAAGAGGACTTCAACTACTATCTTTCATTAGGTTACCTTGATAACCAGGGTGTGACCGTAGGTGACAGATACAAAACACTCCGCGCACGTTTGAATGTTGAAGCGAATGTTGCCAAATACCTTACGCTGGGACTGAACGTTCAGTTTGCTGAAAGAGATGAGAGTTCCATACCAATCGATCTGAATACCGTATTACAGACCACTCCATGGGGACAGTTATATGAAGCTGATGGAGTTACTTTGCGCGCCAGTCCGAATGATGATATTGGTAATAACTCAAACCCTTTCATACCGCAGAGATACACTGACCGTTTATACAGGTACGATAATATGTTTGCTACGCTCACTGCAAAAGGTAAATTACCCTTCGGCTTCTCATATGAGGTACGTTTCTCCCCAACCTTTAACAGCTACAGGCAGTTCAACCACCAGCAGGCACTAAATCCTTTGTTGCTGGCAAGGAAAGGTATTGTTGACAGAACACAGCAAACTACTTATAACTGGACCAATGATAATATCATTAACTGGAACGGTAAATTTGGTAAACATACCATTGCAGCTACCTTCCTCTTTAATGCAGAAAAGAACCAGTCATGGAATACAACCGTTCACGCAGAGAATTTTGCACCGAACGATAACTTGAGTTTTGATGCGATCCAGTCTGCAACTTTACCACTAACAGGTAGCAGTAATGATACGTATACTACAAGGGATGCCTTAATGGCACGTGTATCTTACAATTATAACAACCGGTATTTCCTTAATGTAACCGAAAGAAGAGATGGTTTCTCTGGCTTTGGTCTTAACAGTAAAAGGGCCAATTTTACTTCTGCAGCTATCGCCTGGGCGATCAGTGACGAGAGGTTCATGAAGAATACCTCACGCTGGCTGGATTACGCGAAGATCAGGGTGTCTTACGGTGAGAACGGAAATAGTTCTATCGATGCATTCCAGTCACTGGCTACCTTAGGCTCAGGTTCATATGTATATGTGACACCAGGCGGTGTTGCTAATAATGTGATCAGTGTATTCTCTGCAAATCTTGCCAACCCGGGCCTGAAATGGGAAAGAAAACTCGCGACCAACTTTGGTCTTGACTATTCTATCTTGAAAGGAGTTGTATCGGGTACCATTGATTATTATCAATCACGTACAAAAGACCTGCTGGTAAACCGTACCTTACCAAGTATCACGGGGTTTGGAAGCATCCTTACCAATCTGGGTGAAGTACAGAACAATGGTTTCGAAGTAAGTGTGAGTACACAGAATATGAAACGCGCTAATTTCGAATGGAGATCTACATTAGGATTCTGGATAAACAGGAATAAGATCATTCACCTGTATGGCGCCACACCTGATTACGATGCAACCGGAAAACAGATCGGAACTTCTGAAAAAGACGACCTGGTTAACGGATGGTATCTCGGACATGATATCTCTGACCAGTACAATTACACAGTAATCGGTGTTTGGCAGGCAAATGAAATAGCTGATGCCAAAAAATATGGTTACAAGCCAGGTGATATGAAACTACTGGATGTTAATGGGGATGGCCAGTACACAATTGCCGACAAACAATTCATTGGCACTACTACTCCTAAATTTTCATGGAACCTGAGAAATGAATTCAGGATCTATAAGAATTTTGATTTCTCATTCACGCTCTATGCAAGGATGGGACAGATACAGAATAATGATGAAGCCAAGAACGTTGATAAATTCTACGATCGTGCTAATTTCTATCAAAGGCCTTACTGGACACCAACCAACCCGATCAATGATTACGCAGCGATGAATTCAAATGCGGGTGGACCCGTTAGCTGGAGCGTTCTCAGGAAATCTTCTTTTGTTAGGTTAAGCAATGTTAGTCTTGCATATACAGTTCCTTCGGACATAACCCACAAATGGAAAATTGAAGGACTGAAAGTGTATATGAACGTGGTGAATGCAGCTGTGTTTACCAACTGGTGGTATTTCGATCCTGAAAACAAAGGACCTACCCCAATTCAATACAATTTTGGTTTAAACCTTAATTTATAAGCTAACCATCAAAAACAGACTGAAATGAAGAATAAAATATATAAGTTAACTATCATCGCATCGGTCACATGCATCGGTATGATGGTCTTGAACAGTTGTAAGAAAGACTGGCTCGAACCTAAACCACTTTCGATCTATGTACCTGAAAATACATTGGTTGACATACAGGGTTTCCGTTCTGCAATTTCTTCCATATCAAACAATATCCGCCCAGAGTGGTATGGTGATGGATCACCCAATATTTCTGAACAGATCTTTTCTGAAGAGTCTGTAGAAGGTACCGATGATAAAGCCGGTCCTGCACAGAACCTCGATGTACAGATCAGACCGGATGCCCAGTTGAATAACGTGGATTTTAATAAGATCGGTTATTTCTGGGACAGGCAATATGTTACGATCCGCGCTGCGAATGTGGTCATCAGCCGCTTACCGGCTGCCACGGCTATCGCTGACGCCGATAAGAATGTATTACTCGGCCAGGCTTATTTCCTGAGGGCTTATGCTTATTACCGCTTGGTACACCAGTTTGGTGATATCCCTTGCCCTATCAAGGAAGTAACTTCAGCAAAAACAGATTTTGCTACGGTTAAAAGAGAAGCGATCCTTCTGAAAATGAAAGAGGACTTAGATTTTGCCGTGAAATATGTTCCATGGGTGACAGATAGAGGTGATGTGAACAGGGGTGCCTGCTATCACCAACTCGCAAAGATCGACCTGGCTTTAGGTTTATTTGATGAAGCGATTGCGGCAACAACAGCCGTGATTAGTCAGGGAACATATAAACTAATGACCAACCGTTTCGGTATCGATGCCGGCGTGGCAATTAAAAACGTAACATGGGATCTTCACCGTCCTGAAAACAAATCGGCCGCCGCTAACACAGAAGGATTGTACATTGTAACGGACCGCTTTGGTACACCCGGCGCGTTTGCAGGTGGAATTAAAACCATGCGTAATGCCGCTCCAGGTATCTCTATCGGAACCAATATCGTAACCAATGCTAACAAGGCCGGTATTTCTGCCGCTTCGGGTGTTGAAATCGATTTGATGAATATCTATGGACGTGGTATCGGCCGTTGCCGTTCTACCCCATATTATTACAAAGACATCTGGGATGATGTGAAAGACCAGCGTCACGACAGTACTTCAGGTAACTGGATGTATATGGAAAACCTGCGTTACAGCAACCCGGCACTGAAAGGCGTTGATCCGGAATATGGTGGAAGACTCCACTTATACCATACCACCACCAATGCATTGCTTTGCTCTGATACTTTACGTAGCTGGTATCCATGGCCTCATTACAAATTATATGTAACCGATACAGAGAACAGCCCTATGCAGGGTGGTCACACAGACTGGTATGTGTTCCGTTTAGCGGAAACGTACCTGTTACGTGCCGAAGCGTATGTATGGAAAGGCGACCTGGTAAACGCAGCAGCTGATGTAAATGCTGTTCGTACAAGAGCCGGTTGCACTGCTTATCCTTCTACAAAAATGAGCATCGCAACCGTATTGGATGAAAGAGCACGCGAACTGTATTTTGAAGAGCCGCGCAAAACGGAACTTACAAGGATCGCGTACATTTATGCGAAGACCGGTAAAACAGCAGATAATGGCAAAACATATACAGTAGCTAACTTTTCTACTTCAAACTTCATGGTAGACCGTATCCTTGAAAAGAATATCTTTTATGCCAAGAATTTTGTTACCGTTCACGGTGATGTAATGAGAATAAGCCAGTTCCACGTGTTATGGCCTATTCCGCAGTCAGCTATTCTTGCCAATACGGATGGACATATTAACCAGAACGTTGGTTATAGCGGTGCTGCTACCAATGTAGCACCACTGGATAAGATACCGGACTAGTTGAATGTTCTTTTTTTACTGAACAATTTTCTGAATGCCATCCAGCCTGCGGCGGGATGGCATTCTTCTTTTATTTTTGACGACATTTATGACACAAACCAACAACCTATGCGCAGGAACAGAAAAATCTTTTTAGTATTCGCCCTCCTATTTGCTGCAGGCAGCAGCTTTGCACAAAAAGTACAAACGCCTTTATTAAAAGTGATCGACACAGCTTTACAGAAAGCGGCCGATCAATATAAATATATGGCTGCTAATATTGCACCTACTGTGTTGCCCAAGAACTATAACCCGCTGACAAAAAAATCGGAAACAAGCAATTCGGGCTGGTGGTGCAGCGGCTTCTACCCGGGCACACTCAACTATCTCTACGAAAACTCGCACGACAATGCGTTATGGATGGAAGCAACAAGAACAGAAAAATTGTTAGAGAAAGAACAGTTTAACAAAGGCACACATGATCTCGGCTTTATGATGTACTGCAGCTTTGGCAACGCCAACCGTTTGATGCCAACCGCAGCATATGAAGAGATATTGATGAACAGTGCAAAGTCATTGTCCACAAGATTCAATCCTACGGTTGGTTGTATCCAGTCATGGGGCGCCACGGCCAAGTGGAAATTTCCAGTGATCATTGATAATATGATGAACCTTGAATTGTTATTCTGGGCCACCAAACACAGCGGTGATTCTTCCTTCTACAAGATCGCGGTTACACACGCCAACACCACTATGAAAAATCATTATCGTCCCGATTACAGTTCATGGCATGTAGTAGATTACGATCCTGCAACAGGAAATGTAAACGTGAAACAAACGGCACAGGGCTATGCAGATTATTCTGCATGGGCAAGAGGGCAATCATGGGGGCTGTACGGTTATACCGTAATGTACCGTTCTACAAAAGATGCGAAATACCTGCAACACGCAAACAGGATCGCCAATTACCTGATGACGCATCCGAATATGCCGACTGATAAAATTCCGTTCTGGGATTATAATTCACCGGAAATTCCTGCTACCTACCGTGACGCCTCTGCCGCATCGATCATGGCTTCTGCATTGCTGGAACTTAGTAAATATGTAGATGCCAAGAGGAGCCAGGCGTATGTAGCCTTTGCAGAAAAAGTGATCCGCGAACTGGCAACACGTACTTATACAGCGCCTGTCGGCGAGAATGGCGGTTTTATTTTAAAACATAGTACCGGCAGTCTTCCGGGCAACTCGGAAGTGGATGTGGCACTCACTTATGCAGATTACTATTATGTTGAAGCGATGATGCGCTATAAAGCGATGAAAGGAAAGAAGGGTTGAGGAATATTGAACATTGAGTAGAGAATTTTGAATGTTGAAGTGGAGAAATATTTTTTGCCACAGATTGCACAGATTAACACAGATTTTTTTCTGTGATTGTTCAGTGTCGTCTGTGGCAATTTTTTTTCTTTTTATTGTCGTATCAATTGATTTTACGAAAACGTTTTCTTGATTTTTCGTAAAAAATGTATCTTAGGCTCCTGACCCGCTGATATCCATACCTGCATTCCTTTTATAAATGGATCAATTTTATGAGCAGTATTAATTTAAAAAGGCTGTCTGAAGAACTGGGCCTGTCTATTTCCTCCGTATCAAAAGCGCTGCGTGACAGCTACGAAATCAGTGCCGAAACAAAGAAGCGTGTATTGGCGATGGCTGAGAAACTGAATTACCAGCCCAATCCCTTTGCAAGCAGTTTACGCAGGAAAAAAAGTATCACCATTGCAGTGGTCATCCCGGAAATTGCCAATAACTTTTTTGCATTGGCGATAGATGGTATACAGATGGTGGCACAGCAAAAAGGTTACCACGTGCTAACTTATTTAACGCACGAAAATTTTACAAACGAAGAATCCACCATCAAACACTTACAGGGCGGCCGGGTAGATGGCGTATTGATCTCACTTTGCAGGGATACAGACAGCATCAAACACCTCACCTCCCTGCATGACACAGGCATACCGCTTGTTTTTTTTGACCGCGTTCCGGAGATCATGGATTGTCCAACGGTGACGACGGATGATTACGATAGCGGTTTTAAAGCAACGGAACACCTGATCAAAGCGGGCTGTAAAAAGATCGCCTGTCTATCGCTTTCAAGTTTATTATCCATCACGCACAAAAGAGTGAGCGGTTACCAGGATGCATTAAAAAAATACAAATTAAAAGAGGATCCGAAACTTATCATTGAATGTAATAACGACAATGCCAGTAACCTGGCGCTGATCAAAAAATTATTGTCCAAGAAAGACAGGCCGGATGGTGTCTTTTCCACTGTTGAAAAATTAGCTATCTCAACTTATTATGTCTGCAACGAGATCAAATTGAAAATACCGCAACAGATCAGGATCATCAGTTTCTCCAATCTCCGCACAGCCTCATTGCTTGCACCTTCTTTATCAACCATTACGCAACCTGCTTTTGAAATCGGAAAGGAATCCGCTTCGTTGCTGTTTCGCATGATAGAGAAAAAGACCTTTGGCAATCGAATTGATAAGATCGTGTTGAAGAGTAGTTTGATAGAAAGAGCCAGCTCCAAATAAAAGCATTTAAACCGTGCCTTTGTGCCTTCGTGAGAGAAATAAATTTGCACACGAAGGCACAAAGGCACGGTTTTTAAAACCATATCAATGGATGCCTAATAGGTAAATTACGAATCACTTCCTCCACCGCCGGTTTATGATCGAGTGCTTTCCAGGTTTCAAACCATTTTGTTTCATTGAATTTATCGGCGCCGAATAGAAGAAAGGGTTGCGCTACTGGCCAGTCGTTCCAGTACATTACATCGGGTTTGAAACTCCACTTGCTTTTGTCTGCAATGAAAGGATATAAATACATGATCCCTTTTTTGATTGATTTGCCATCGACCGTTTCATATTGCCAGAGATCATGGGATGGTGTTGACAATACCTGGCACAACATCACCATCGCATCTAGATTAAAAATAGAATAGCCGTAAGGTTTAGTACGGGCAGTTTCCAGCGGGAAACTTCCATCAATACCCATCTGGGTAGGAAGCAATACGGTTTGATAGCGGAGCCTTATTGAATCAAGCATCGGCTCATCATTGCAAAGTTTCGCGAAGGAAGCGACCTGCATGGCCCAACAGGTACTATGATTATTTTTGATATTTTTTTCAGCCAATCCCATTTTACTGGTGCTTAGCCATTCAATATAACGAATGAACCATTGTTTGATATCAAGAGCCGTTTGCTTATCAAATACAGCAGCATTCTCCATCACGATCACTCCCTGCGCCACTTCCATAAAATGGATCGTATCGATGATGCCGTAATTACGTCCTGTAACTCCCTGTCTTACGGCCTGAGCATACTGTAAGCTGGGATTCATTAATGTTTCCCGATCAACAAACCATGCTTTGAGATGAATCAGTGCATGCTTCACATATTTCTCATCCCCTGTTAATTTATAAGCCGACGCCAACGCACCAATGATCTTGCTGAAACGGATCATAAACTTACGGTGCGCGAGGAAATTATCAGGATTCGTAATACCATCTCTTTCTTTATAAGGACCTGTGGGATTATTGGGATCGGGCCAGAAATAGTCGGACTCAGAAAAAAAATCATGTTTGCCGCCTGCGCTTCTTGCTGAGGTTTCTGTAGTAACGGTAAGCGGTTGTTGCAACATGGCCCAGGCGGCTTCATCCATGATTTGCTCTCTCAATAACTCCTGCGCTTGTTTCTGTATGAGTGAAATAAGATTGCCAGTTGTGTTTTTATGCGATGAACAGGATAGCTGGCATGTGTAGCAGATGATCCATATCAAAAGAATGCACCATTTTTTCATTATGCTTTCATCAGTTTTGTTTTGTGAAAGAGATAGTGCGGAGATTAAAACCACCCGTGTTAAACAGTATCCTGATCAAATGAGTGCCTTTCCGTAATTCAATATTTTCACCGTATGTTATCGTTTTCCAGTTTTGCAGTCCCCCTCAGTTACTTATCGGCCATTCTTCAATGAAAGGATTTAACAATGTTAAGCCCGACGGGATAAATGTTTCAAGGTTTACTTTCCTCTCCTGGAACAAAGAAATCTTACCATCGTCTTTATCGGATGCAATATTAAACGCGATCTTGTATTCGCCGTACTCCTGTACGTTTATGGAGTATTGTAACCATTCGCCATCTTCTATATTAAAAACATAGGGGCCGTCTTTATCTTTTTGAATATCCACTCCATCATTTCTATATGCACCACCTTTATTACCAACCGTGTTTACGCCGGGTGTGTATTGGTAGCGTGCAGTGTCCCTATCATAGTAAGCAACCCGCTGGCTTCCCATATCAAAATCAACGGCATCAACAGTTGAATGTGTTTTATCGATCACAAGTGTTTTAAACGGTTTTGTTCCCTTTCCATAAACCTGCCGAAACATAGCATCGGTCACATCTTTGTGATAGAGATTATTTTGAATCTTAAGGTTACTGAGTAATTCCTGCAAAATTTTCCATGCTTCCTCTTCCGTTAGTTTTGGTCCTTTACCTGATGTATAGTCAAGGAATTTCTGGTAGTTCTCCGGTTGTTTCACTTCAAGCGGGTTATTGATGTTCATTTTTTTACTCTGCCACCATGCCCAGCCGATATCATTTTTTTCGGCAAGGCTTATCGCTTCTGTGAACCAGGTATTGGAATTCTCACCTGATTCGCCTAACCAGAGTGGAATATTGTTTTTTTCACGCAGATCAAGAAACTTGCTGATGGAACCTACCGTATTAAAATTGCCGTATTTATGAAAACTCATTACCAGGTTATCATCCCAGGTTGGCATGATACCGTTGTAGTTATTTCCAAAACCATTGCCTTCAATGATGATGATATGTTTTTTATCCACTTCGCGGATAGCCGTAGTAATATCGACCATGAATTGTCGTAATGGAATATTCTTTTGCTCTGCAGTGCCACGCGTGTCTTTTGCATCTTCAAATCCCCAGTTCGGTTCGTTGATGATGTCGTAGCCACCCATCCATTCTTCTTTTGCGTAGCGTGCGGCTAATTTTTTCCAGAGTGCAATCGTCTTTTCTTTGTTCGCATCACTCTGCCATAGAGAAGGTTTGGCAGGATCGCGGTCCGATATCGGGAGATCATTTCCCTGTCCGCCGGGTGTTGCATGCAGGTCGAGTATGAGATACATTTTATTCTGCCTGCACCATTTGAGCAGACTATCCGTCATGGCAAACCCTTTTTCGATCCAGGTATTTTTTCCTGCAACAGGTTCTTCATCTACCGGTAGCGTGTATAAATTATAATGCATGGGTAAACGGATAGAATTAAAACCCCATGACGCCATCGAATCGATATCTGCTTTTGTTGTGTGATTCAGTAACCACTCATTATAAAATTGTTTTGTCTTCTCCTCGCCTACCAGTTCTTTTATTTTTTCTTTGATGCGATATTGTTGGCCAAGATTTGACAACTTAAACATATACCCCTCCTGCAGCATCCATCCGCCGATGCCCATTCCACGGAGAATGAATTTTTCGCCTTTACCATTGACGATTATTTTTCCGCTTGCTTTTAAAAAGCCCTGGGCATAGCATTCATTCAATGAAATAAAAAACAGAAAGATAATGGCGATACAATATTTCAAACGCATAAGCTCAAAATTTGTGAGATTCATTTTACCATATATAAGTAGCTACTGCACCGGCAGGTAATATCGCTCTTGCAGCTTTGTTATTGGTTACGATATCAAATGTTTTATCGCCATTGGTCGTATTTAAAACGATCAACACTGTTTTACCCGATGGTGTTTTGAAAGCAGCGTTTGGTAGCGGATCTTCCATAGAGGATTCAATTCTCACAGAGCCGGGCCGCACAAACTTTGCAGCATGTGCAATGATATAGTAAGCGGGATTTCTTTTGATGCTATCTGCCGAGATCGTTACGGCCCCGAGGCAACTCGTGCAACCGCCCCTATCGGTATGTGGTTTATATGCTGCATCAGATGCAAGATTCCATTCGATCACATTCCGGCTCCAGTTGCGTGTAGCGCCGATGATCAGTTTGCGAACGTGGTCAGCAATATCCCTTTTAAAATTACCGGGCGCGCCCACCCACTGCTCCGTGAAATACAAATTTTTATCAGGATGTGCATCATGCACTTTTGATAAAGCGTCTATCTTACCACCGTACAAATGAAACGCAGAACCATCAATGTATTTTTTTGCTTCCGGATCATCCAAAATAGAAATGGGATACTCGGGTTTATCTGCGTTGTGATCATAGATAATGATCTTTGTATTGATATGTGCTTTCTTAAATGCAGGCCCCAGGTGGTCTCTCACAAATTCTGCCTGGTCGGGTGCAAACATTTGTAAACTTGGATTGTTACCGGGATGTAACGGTTCGTTCTGAACAGTAATAGCATCGATATGGATGCTTTGTTTTTTCATCTCCTGTATATACCGCACAAAATATTTTGCGTAGGCAGGATAATATTCCTTCAACAAATTTCCACCCTTTGTATCGTGGTTGTTTTTCATCCATACCGGTGGCGACCAGGGTGAAGCCATGATCTTAATGGAAGGATCTATTTTCAGGATCTCTTTCATAACAGGGATCACATCTTTTTTATCAGGGCCAAGATCAAAATGCAACAATGCAGTATCTGTTTCGCCGGCGGGAAGATCATCATAAGAAAAAACGAATTCATTCAGGTCAGATGCACCGATACTTAGCCGCAGGTAACTGGTGCCGATATTATTTTTATTGACAGCAAATAATTCTTTGATGAGCGCGGAACGTGCAGCTGCGCTCATTTTCATCATGTTCATTGCGCTGCCTCCGGTTAAAGCGAATCCGAAACCATCTATCGGTTGATACTTTGTTTTATCATCAACAACAATAAAAGGAATGGTTCCGCCTTCTTTTCTTTCAGCAAAGGATAGTGGTAACTGCTTTTGAAAAAAGACAGCATTCACCGGGTCGGTCAGCCATACTTCTGCATTATTTTTTTGTGCATTTGAACAGATCGAAACGAACAAAAACAAAACTGGTATCAGAACCCTGGCAGGCATCGGTTTCATATAAGGAAGCATGGTATTGATAAAAGATCAAGATACTCAAACTATGCCCAACTAAATGCATCTCCCGATGGAATATGTGTGATTTTAATGGAAGGGATCTGCGGTTGCAGCCATGTTTCGAGCCACTCCAACCCGGGCTCCTCGCTCACAATATGTCCTAATACAAGCAATGATGTTTTTGCGCCTGATGCACGGAGATCGCGTACATATTCGCTGGTCTCCCATTCTTCCAGTTCGCCAATGATAAGAAGGTCGGGTTTCTCTGTTGCGATCGCATTCATTTGTGTTTTACCACCAGCTGCGCCGGGTATAAATGAGATACGGCTACAGGGTTGGTTTTTATCTCCGATATATCTTAGATGTGCAATGTTTAATTTTTTCTTTGTAAGAGCGATGATCGATCCGAGGCTTGTTGAAGGTATAGTAAGCAGGTAAGGTTTCTGCGGATCAACTCCTTTTTCCCATCCCAATGCAGTTAGTAAACCCGCCATTACACCATCCGGTTTATGTGCGTGTATGTAATCGTGAAAACGCCAAACAACTATTTTGTGTTTTTCCAGCAAAGCGGCTTTGTATTTGTACACCTCATCGTTTTCAAGCCATTTGGTATCATCCTGGTGATTATAAAAAGTAGGCTCATGTGCGATGATAAAATTTGCACCTGCTTTGGCAGTTTTTTCTATAACCTCAACCGTTGCAAACATAGTGGTTACAATACCTTTTACAACCTGGTTCGGATCCCCGGCTTTTATTGTATCAACAGTTTGTTTAAAAGGTGCACCGGGTATGCTTTTCAGGATAAGATCAATTACCTGCTGAACGGTCATGTTTTGTTTGGGCAGAAACAACTCACCTGCTATAGCAGAACCAGGCATCATCAATAAAGCGGAAGCGCCTAAAGTGCCTATCGCATTAATGAATTCTCTTCTTTGCCAGATGGTTTGGGGCAGGTTTGTGGTGCGGGATCGATCAGTCATTTTATTTTATTTATTATACAATGAATGGATGCGCATTTGCAACAGCGTTGAATGATTAGATGACACAACGCGAAGAAGGGAAATATACCTATTTATTTACTCCACCTTGATAAGTTCAGTCTTTTTTTTCTGCACCCATATCATCTTTGTTACTTTTCCTTTTTCAATAATGAAGTCCACAGATGTGGGAGTTCTTATGGCAAGCACAAAATTAGTTTCGGACTGAGGCAAGAATATCATGCCTGATCCGGTTCCATTTGAAAGGTCGCCGTATAGCCTTCCTTTATTATTGTAGATCTTAAGTGATACGTTTAAACTTGTATCGTCAGTTATGAATTTATAGGTTCCTGTATACCTGTTTAAAACAGAGTCGGCCAATTTCAGATCTTTATAAGACGGGAGTGTTTTGCCTATTGCCAACATTGAAATATTATCGACCAAATCAATAACTGCATCATTTTCCGAATTGAATAATGCGGCTACAAAAATATCCTGGTCAGGCAGGTAAAATTCCATGCTCCTGAAACCATCTATTGCACCGCCATGCCCGATGGATGGGCTTTCCTGGAAATCTTTGATAAACCAGCCGTACCCATACTGGGTTAATTTTCCATCTTTCAGTTTATAAGGCGTGAATGCTTTTTCAAGTGTTTCTTTTTTTACCAGTTTATACGCGTATAAAGCCTGATGCCACTTAAACACATCGCTTACATTGGAAAGCAGGGCACCCGCGCTGTAGACCATGGACATGCTCAGGTAACCGGCATTTTTATAACCAGCGCTATCTTTTATATAACCATTTACTCTGTTTGTAATTATTTGCGAAGGAGAATCATAAAATGTACTGGCCAATCCTGCCGGCTTAAAAAGATTTTCCAGTAAATATTGTTTGTATGATTGGCCCGACACTTTCTCTATAATATATCCCAGGAGAAAGTAATTCGAATTACTGTAATTGTATTTAGTGGATGGAATAAACTCCAATGGTAATTTGGCGAAACTATCGATCAGTTGCTTTGCCGGAAAATCGATCCGGATGGCGTTGGGAATATGTGCATCCAGTACTTCATAATCCGTGATCCCTGAAGTATGCGTCAATAAATTCTCTATTGTGATCGTGTACCCTTTATACGGAAAGTCATTTATAAATCTTTGGATACTGTCCTGGAGGGATATTTTCCCTTGTTCTACCAATTGCAAAATTGCGATAGCGGTATATTGTTTGGTCATGGAGCCGATCCTGAAGATCATTTCCGGCTGCATAGGTGTATTCAATTCAATATTAGCAGAACCAAAACTTTTTTCATAGATCACCTTCCCTTTTTTTGCTACCAATACAACACAACCTGGCGAGAGCGAACTCAATTTCCCGGAAATAAGATCATCAATGTTTTTTTCCAACAGCTTGTTTTCCTTGGACTGTGCATTCGCGGTTGAAAAGGTTACAAAGAAAAATAAAAGAAGAGTAGTGATCCTGTTCATGAGCAGTGGTTAGAAGGTAAATACCATCACGCGGGTTTCTTACTCACGCCAATCACTCAACAAAGACTGTGCCCATTTCGACTATTGATCAAATCTCCGGCGGCAAATTTGTACAATTGGAAACATAAACCTGCGTGGTATGAAAAAACACGACCCACTCTTTCGGGCGGGTCGCGTTTAATCGGGGTACTTATTCTTTATCTAATTGATCCTATCATTTGCTTTTGATCAGCTGCACCACTTTACGTTTTGTGCCCTGTATCAGCTCTGCATAATATGTACCACTGCTATAGTTATGCCCGATCTGTATCATACTGTTCGCTCCGATCTTCGATTTAGCATCTATTACCCTGCCACTTGCATCCATCACACGCATGTTAACCGGTGTTTCATATTTGCTTTCCAGTTTTAGTGTGAAGTAGGTAGTGCTTGGGTTTGGCATTACGGTTACTTTCAGTTCTTCTTCAGTGCTGACCGTTGTCTGTACTTTTTCTGCTACGGATTGCATCACAGGAGTTACTGAGTTAACAATAATAGCCGGTGCTGTTGCACTGCAATCATAGCTGTTCCAGATCACGGTGTTTCCTTTGCTCTCCACTTCTTCTGCGATGAACAGACCGGTCATATACACATCATCATTGCAACTTGCGGCACTGTGGGCCGTGTGTTCACAATCATTGTGATCGTGATTCTTATGCTGGCAATAACGTGCATCATGGGCCTTGTGATCACAATTAACATGATCGTCATTATCCGAATCCGTAGCTGTTACACGCAATTTACCATCAGGCATATATATGTTCGCGATCACACGTGTATCGCCACCTTTCACTGTGAACTTCTCTTCATCATGATTCAGATCGCC
The DNA here is from genome assembly GCA_040388705.1 of Bacteroidota bacterium. GTDB lineage: Bacteria > Bacteroidota > Bacteroidia > Chitinophagales > Chitinophagaceae > Sediminibacterium. The sequence continues at coordinate 86,207 of JAZKBI010000017.1, forward strand.
CATGTAGAATGTAACCTTGTTGCTCTCGGGGTTTACCAGTACCTGGCTGCCGATGCTCACTTTGCCACTCACACGCACACTTGTGTTCTGGTTAAAGCGGATATAGGTGTATGCATCATTCTTCGCTCCCTTGTCAGCCACCAGTTCTGCTATATTCAATACCGTGGCCGTAAACCGGATACTTGCCCCTTCTTCCAGTTTAATGCTTCCGAATGTATTGGCTGTTACTGTTACGCTGATGCCTTTCTTAACTGTCAGGGTCTTATAGCTGCCTGTTAAGGTGGCATTGTTCACTGATGCGGTATAGTTAGGTAGGTTATTGGTGCTCACTGTATTGTATTGCATCACAGGAAGTGTTACGTAAGCGATACCGATCAGCTGGCTGTTGATAACGATACCCGATCCATCTTTATCGATCTTAGGCGCTTTTACAAATGAGCCCGCACCGTTTACTGAACTGTAGGCTTTAAATTCCGCTTCTCCTTTTGAGGAAGTGATGCCTACACTACCCGATGCCACTTTATTGTATTTACCAAGATCCACCTCTTTCTCTGCGATGATCGTGTAACTGCTTACCAGGTTTTGTTTCTGGTAACTATAAACGGCACCTGTAGCACTTCTGCATCCCTTACCATCGGTGGTGAATAAGGTGTACACACCATCCCCATTGGTCAGGCCAAGTGTTATGTTTTGCGTTGTGCCGGCACTTTGGTTGTTGCACAACCATTGGTAAGTAAATGGACCTGTTAATGTGCTGCCGCCGCTTAGTACAAAGCCGTTACAGAATGCATCCGCTGTTGCTGCTGTTATACTTGCCACAGGTAATGGATTGATCACTACGGTGGTGGTGCAGGTATTGCTGTTAAGCGATACATCTTTCACTGTCCAGGTGATCGTAGTAGTACCTACTGCAAAACCGGTCGTGATCGTGTTGCCCGTTCCGTTAACTGTTCCGCCAGGGCCAACAATGGTGTACGAAGTTGTTAACGGACTGCAATTATCGGTAGCAACAAAATTGAAGCTCCGGATATTGCCTGCCTGGTCGTTACACTGCGTAACGCTTGGAGGACAGGTTACGATCACAGGTTTGGTGATATCACGTACTGTGATTGTTTGAACACCTGAGATATTATTTCCTGTCACATCCGTTGCGGTCCATGTCCTGGTGATCGTGTAATTGTAATGACCAGCACTGGTGAGGCTTGTCACCTGCGTGCTTACATCACTATAACTAATCGTTACAGGACTGCATATATCTGTTCCGGTTGCAGTTCCGGTATTTGCAGGAGCCGTATTGTCCTGGCAGTTCAGCGTGATAGCAGATGGCACGGTAATTACAGGTTTGGTGATATCACGTACGGTGATCGTTTGTACACCTGAGATATAATTTCCCGTTACATCCGTTGCGGTCCATGTTCGCGTGATCGTGTAATTGTAATGACCCGCACTGGCGAGGCTTGTCACCTGCGTGCTTACATCACTATAACTAATCGTTACAGGACTACAGATATCTGTTCCGGTTGCAGTGCCTGTATTTGCAGGAGAAGTATTATCCTGGCAGTTAAGTGTGATAGCAGATGGAACTGTAATTATTGGTTTGGTGATATCACGTACTGTTATTGTTTGTACACCTGATATATAATTTCCTGTTACATCCGTTGCGGTCCATGTCCTGGTGATCACATAATTGTAATGACCCGCACTGGTAAGGCTTGTCGCCTGTGTGCTTGCATCACTGTAAGTGATCGTTACAGGGCTGCAGATATCTGTTCCGGTTGCTGTCCCTGTGTTTGCAGGAGCAGTATTGTCCTGGCAGTTCAGTGTGATAGCAGATGGTACAATAATTACAGGTTTAGTGATATCGCGTACTGTTATCGTTTGAACACACTCGCTATAATTACCGGCAATATCTGTTGCTCTCCATGTTCTGCTTATCGTGTAATTATAGTGCAACACATTTGATGGATCAGCGCTGTAGGTGCTTACATCACTCTGCGTGATAGCAATACTGGCCGAAGCAGTGCAATTATCCGTAGCTGTTGCAACACCAGTTGCAGCGGAGCTATTATTATCCTGGCAATTCAATGTTACTGGCGCCGGACAGCTGATCACAGGAGCAGTTATATCATGTACCGTGATCACCTGTGTCTTGCTGCTGGTATTACCACAGGCATCAGTAGCTGTCCATTTCCTGGTTAAGGTATAATTGCTTGGGTTACTGCCGTCAGTTCGTACTTCTGTATACACAACAGCTGGTGTTTCACAATTATCTGTTGCCGTTAAGATCGCTGCTACAGGAACTGCATTACATTCAACTGTTATATTGGCTGGTGCATCACTCAGCACAGGTGCTTTTGTATCCTGAACTGTGATTACCTGGGAAGCAGTGGTTGTATTACCTGATGCATCTGTTGTTGACCATGTTCGCGTTAGGGTGTATTTATTCGGGCATGTACCATCGGTTCTGATCTCTGAATATGACGGAACAGATGTTGCACAATTATCCGTTGCAGTAACAATTGCGGCTACAGGCACTTCATTACACTCTACAGTTATCGCTGCAGGTACACCATTCAATGCTGGGAACTGGTTATCCGCTACGGTTACAGTAAAGCTCATGGAAGCAGTTCCGCAAACATTAGTTGCAGTGATCATTACAGTAGTAACACCTTTATTAAACACAGATCCACTACCTGTTCCGGATCCACTTCCTGTTGTAGCACCAGTGAATGTGTAAGTCAACCCTGGTTCCGGAATACCTGACACCAATGCTGTATAATTTACCACTGCGTTACATAAACCTGCAGCAGCAAACACTGATGTTGCTGTTGGAGAAGTTGTAAACACAGGCATTGAACAGGTTACCGCTGCCTGAACAACAAAACTGTAATTGGCTTCATCACAATCATTGCTGGTAGCATTTACTGTTAAGTTATAAGTACCTACTGCATTCGCAAGGAAAGAAACAGTAAATGTAGCAGTGCTTCCTGGCGTAATGGTCGCAGGGAATGTAGGTGCTCCGTTGATACCGAAGTTAGCGCCTTGTACACCGCTTCCGAGAATACCGGTAAGCAGTAAAGGCGCATTGCCAGTGTTTTCAATTGTGAAAGTTTTACTTAATGGCACACCAGGCAATGTTCCGCCCATATCGGTGTTATCTGTTGTTGATGGTGTGTTATCACCGCTCACGATAGAGATACCATTTCCTTTCACATTTATTTCAGGAGCAGTTACGGTTATCGTTTGTACACATGGATCGCTTATATTATTAGAAGGATCTTTTGCTGTCCATGTAATGGTTGTTACACCAACCGGGTAAGGAGCAGACAAAGCAAGGTTATCACTTCTTACACCGGTTACAGTTGCGCTGCAATTATCTGTTGCAGTTGGTGTGTTGATATTGATCAGTGCATTGCAGTTCGCTGCAATCCTGCTGATACCCTGCGGACAGTTCACCACAGGCTTACTATTATCAACTACTGTAACAATGGCTGTGCCTGTAGCGGTATTAACCGGTTGGTTAACGGTTTGTCCCTGATTACCATTTCCACCATTACCCTGGGCGCTGCCGCCGATAATGGTTTTGAAATAAACATCCCAGGTTGAGAACGAATTAAAATCCTGGAAGTAATTACCCGGAGCGCCATTGATGTTGATCAACTGACCACCGGAATATGGATTATTGGTAGCAAGGTCAATATCGAATGGACCGCCTGATCCAAATATCACGATGGAATATACCTGTCCGGCAACTACAGGAACCGGTGTTGCCAATGTATATGCTTCTATGGTTGCGATGTTTGGATAAGTCGCTTCCGGATGAAGTTGTATGATCTGTGTTGACAACAATTGTCCGTTAACTCCTGCTCCCTGGTAAATAGCCAATGTTGCTTTACCGGTAGGATTGGTCACGGTCCAGTAACTCATTTTCAATTCAACGGCAGAAAGTGTACCGGTAGAGCCCGCAGTAAATGTTTGTGCAACATTAGAGAAAGCAGCAAGTGTTCCGGTTACTGTGTTTTGCTGATCGGTATTTGTTGTACTTACTCCATCAGCAACGGTGAGTGTTACATTATTCGCACCGAGATTAGAACAATCAAATGAGTTTTTACTCACTGATAACACAACGCTGCCGCAATTATCCGAACTGCCATTATCTACTTGTGCAGCAGTAATATTAGCATGACCCGTTGCATCGAGATATACAGTTATGTTTTTGGTGATCACAGTTGGCGCCTGGTTGTCGATTACTGCAACGGTAAAGCTGCAGGTAACACTGCCACACAAATTAGCAGCTGTAATAGTTACCGTTGTCAATCCTTTATTAAAGATTGATCCGGAACCAGTGCCAGAACCGCTGCCTGTTGTGGCACCCGTGAATGTATAACTAAGAACAGGCGAAGGTTCTCCTATAGCCGTGGTTGTATAATTTACAACCGCACTGCATAAACCTGCTGTTGTACTTACAGAAATGTTAGAAGGACATGTAACGAATTGCAGTTGCTGGTTCACAGTTACAACAGTAGCAGAGGAGGTTTTTGAACATCCGTTACTGTTTGTTACTACTACTGTATAGCTGCCTGCTCCCGTTGAATCATACGAAGCATTGATTGCGGTGTTAATATTCACACCATCCTTCTTCCATTGGTAAGTTAAGCCTTCACCGGTGTTGGCATCCAGTTTCACAGAACCACCTGCGCAGATCGCTGTAGATGCTGCAGCCGTAATAGTGGCAGCAGGCAACGGATTAACTGTGACAGAGAAAGCAGTTGCTACACCTGCACAACCTGATCCACCGTTCTTAATAAAATTACCGAGTGCAAAAGAATTATAACCCGGTGTGAATGTAATGGTGTTTATCACTGCATCAGTTGATGTAGAAAGAACCTTGACAGCAGTAGCAATATCGACATACACTTTACTTCCTTCGCTGCCAACGGTTACGCCGCGTGGTGCGCCGCCTAATGCAACAGTTGCTGAAACAGCATTCGTTGCAGTATTGATCACAGAAATATTTCCTGAACTGTTATTTGATACATACACTTTGGTTCCATCAGGTGTAACTGCCGCCCATGCAGGGTTTGTTCCAACAGCCACAGTAGCAATCACTGCATTGCTTGCGGTGTTAATGACAGATACATTATTTGTTCCATAATTGACCGCATATACACGGCTTCCATCGGCGCTGATAGCAATACCCTGTGGATTGGTGCCAACCGGTATATGAGTGATGATCGCATTCGTTGCTGTATTAATAACCGTTACTGTATTTACATATTGATTGGTGATATATATTTTACTTGCATCGGGGCTGATACAGATACCTGTTGGCCCGTTGGCTACACCTCCTATTGGTATAGTACCAATCACAGTATTGGTGGCTGTATTGATCACTGATACATTGCTGGCAGTATTGTTTGTTACATATAACCTGCTTCCATCGGCGCTGATTGCAGTTGTTTTTGGACCAAACCCTACTGTAATAGTAGCCGCCACCGTATTGTTAGCCGTATTGATCACTGAAATATTTTGTGAGCTGAGGTTTGCTACATACACGTGGCTACCATCAGGACTAACAGTAACACCATAAGGGCCCGTGCCAACAGGTATCGTTGTTACGATTGCATTGGTGGATGTATTCACTACAGAAACATATCCATCAAAATATTCAGGCACATACGCAATGCTTGTTCCTGAGAATACAGGTGTTACTGTTATGTTTGCAGTAATCGGAGTAATGCCATTATTCAATCCAATGAATGAAGGAATGCTACCGCTTCCGCTTGCACCAAGACCGATGGATGCGTTGCTATTTGTCCAGTTAAATATATTTCCTGTGCCACCGAAATTAATGGCTGTTGTAGCAGATCCCTCACAAACAACCTGGTCAGTAACTGAAGTAATGGTTGGCAATGCATTTACAGTAACAGAACTACTTACTGCTGTAGTGCAACCATTTACGGTTACAGTATAACTGATGTTTGCATTGCCTGCTGCAACACCTGTTACCAAACCTGTATTATCAACAGAAGCGACAGATGCATTGCTGCTGCTCCATACACCACCTGTTGTATTGTTTACTAATTGTGTTGCAGACGCCGCACATACCGAAGTTGTTCCGCCGATGGCTGCAACAATTGGATTCGTTTTCGGAGCTGCAACGCCTGAACCTGCTGCACTGGTACATCCATTTATTGTTTGTGTAACAGTATATGTGTTTGCACTGTGTACAGTAATTGTTGATGTGCTTTCATTCGTACTCCATAATAAACCACCTACTGCTGTAGTAGAGAGTGTTGATGTTCCATTACAATTATCAACCACTGTTACAACAGGCGTTGCCGGTGTTGTTTTAGGTGATGCAACACCCGAACCTGCCGCACTGGTACAACCATCTGCTGTTTGTGTAACAGTATACGTGTTTGCACTATGTACAACAATCGTTGATGTTGTTTCATACGTACTCCATAACAAACCACCTGTGGATGCGGTAGAGAGTGTTGATGTTCCATCACAATTATCAACAACTGTTACAACAGGCGTTACGGGTGTTGTTTTTGGTGATGCAATACCTGAACCTGCTGCACTCGTGCAGCCATCAACAGTTTGTGTAACTGTATAAGTGTTTGCACTATGCACAACAATCGTTGATGTTGTTTCAAGCGTGTTCCATAATAAAGTACCGGTAGCAGTTGTAGAAAGTGTTGATGTTCCATCACAATTATCTACAACGGTTACTATTGGTGTGGTCACTTCAGCAGGCTGTGTGATCGTTACTTCCTGTGCTGTACTTACTGTACCGTTCACATCTTTTACAACCATCGTATAAGTTCCTGCAGGCAGGTTAAATGTATTGGATGATTGATAAGTCGTTCCTCCATCTGCTGAATACTGGAACGCAGGTGTGCCGCCAGTTGCTGTAATGGTAATGGTTCCATTAGATCCATAACATGCAGCATTCGTATGTTCTGTGCTTACGATAACTTCTCTTCCTTTGCCGATCGTAAAAGTTACATCCTGTGAGCAGCCGCCTTCACTCACGATGGTGTAAGTATATGTGCCGGCACAGAGACCCGATGTATTAGCAGGTACAAAACCAGTGACTGATAAATTTTTAACATTGAAGCCACTTGTATAGCTATAGTAATTGAAACCTACCCTGTAACCTGCGGCAAAATCAAACGCCGTTGTGTTTGTATAGATAAGAATATAATCCTGGTCACCGGTAATTCTGTAATAATACTTAACAGTTGTACCCGTTTTTTCTATCTTGAAATCATACCATATACCACTCGCGAAATTATCAACTGACGCACCGCCAGGACTGTTATCACGTATCTGTAATTGATTTGCATTTCCGAAATAATAGAAGGCATAAGGATAACCACCCAAATTCTGATTTGCTATACTTCCATTGATGATCCCAAAATAAGTATTGTTATCCTGTTCAAATTTCAAAGAAGCCTCAAAAACAAACTTTCCGTTATAGGGGAATACCTGATTAGTTGCGATGTAATTATCAAATCCATTATCGCCTCCTATCGGCGCACCATACAGGTCGCCGTTGACTGAAAAATTACCATTAACCACTTCAAATGCATTGCTGATGGAATTGCCGGCGAAAGTTTCTTCAAATACTTTTTTGGCAGTATATAAAGTACCTGGCGTAGATGAAGTAAAGGCAACCGATCCGTCACACACACCTTCAGCAGTAGTATTGATTACCGCTGCATTTACCGTAAAGTTTACATCAGTTACAACTGTTGCAGTTGCTGTTGCCGAACAACCGGATGCATCGAACACAGTATATGTGTACGTTCCCGCACAAAGACCTATCGTTTTCGGCTGAGCGCTTACGATCCAGTTCTTCGTATTGAATCCACCCCAATAACCAGGGATAATAAATTCCTGGCCACCGGCAATCGCTCTCAGTTGTCCATAAGTCTGGGTATCTTCCATAGTATGCACCAAAGTGTATGCACCTGAACCTGATTCACGGGCATAATACGTAATAGTAGTGCCTGTTTTTACAACCTTGAAATCATACCATGTATCTGTGCTGATGGCAAATGGATTGTTAAGATCAATTTGTTGTTGACCATTGCCATTTACATACAGCGTGTTGTTTGTATACATAAATCCAAGCTTAACATAAGAATTTTGCTGATCTAAACCGGCGAAACCTATCGAAGCATGGTTGCCACCACTTGTTTGGTCAAATTTGAAACTAAACTCCATAGAAAGATCTGTGCTGCCGGCAAATTTCTCTTTGGTAGAAATATAAGCGATTTGCAAATTAGCATTCGGGTCTATCCGCAGGCTTCCTTCACTCTCTGTAAAAGTTGCATTAGTAAGATCGAATTTACTTTCATCAAGAGAAGATCCGTTAAAGCCGTGTATAAAACCATATTGGTATGGTGCTGTACCTCCCGTAGGCTGAAGGGTCACGGTTCCTACACAACCACCTGCACAGGTACCACCTGTTGCAGTTGCTGCCAGTTGTAATGAACCAGGAGCCGTGCTTACAGGAACTGTAATGGTTACTGAAGCAGAACATCCTGCTGCATCCATAACAGTATAGGTATAATCACCGGAACACAATCCTGTTATTTTAGGATCTGAAGCAATACTCCAGAAATAGGTTGAATAACTCGTTCCATAATTATTACAGACTGCGAAGTTTACAGAACCCGAACCTGTATAGGTACTTGTATAAATAAGATCATAATTTGCCGCTCCAGATGCACGCGAATAATAGTTAACAACAGTACCTGTTTTCACGATTTTATAATCAACCCAGGTATTGGGTAAATAATTAAGGTCTATGATTGGTGAATAGTCAACCCCTTTTTCAAAAACATTTAGTGTTCCACCTGAGTAATGAAATGCCATTTTAAAATTAGACCTGTTTGATATTGAGTTCTCAGTTGAAAATCCAAATACCAGATCATTATCCACTTTGAAAGAACCTTCAAAACTGATATTGCCTTCTGACGCTACTTTTTTATTGGTATAAACAATCGCAGGGGCATAATCACTATAACTGAGTGTTCCACCGGATTGTGTGAATACTGCATTATATCCCGGATAATTTTCGATTACTGTGAATAATGAATTATCAATGGTATTACCACTAAAATCATACACTGTTTTAAAACTATAAGGTGCCACACCACCTGAAGGTGTTAGCGTAATAGAACCATCGCAAACATTAGCGCAGGTAGTGGGTGAGGTAAGTGCTGCAGTTAACCTGAGTGTATTTTCTGCTGCAGTAATCACAACTGGAACAGAAGTAGCCGTACAGTTACCATCCGTTGCTGTAACAGTATAAGTACCTGATTGATTAACGGTAATAAATGGTGTTGATTCATTACCTGGAGTAGACCATGTATATCCGGTATAAAAGTTCTGCTCATTAGCTCCCGGAGTTGCATCTAAAACCCTTGAACCACCTACACAAAATGCCGCCGGACCATTTACTTTAATAACGGGAACCGGGAAACTTTGAACAGACGCTCCTCCAATTGTACTGGTACAACCAGTGATCTTATCAGTAAGTATTACCTGGTAATAATTTGGTGTGGTTGCAGTATAAGCATTTGTTGTTGCCCCTGGAATTATGTCGTTAGCACCGGTTACCCACTGGTAAGTATAGTTATTATTTGCAGGTACACTCATACTAACAGAACCATTGGCACATAATACAGAAGATCCGTTCACGGTTATATCAGCAGCAGCTGGCACTGGGTTAACAGTGATCTCAAAAATTGAGACAGCTCCGCAATCATCTATGTGGGTAATCGTTGCGGTACCGGGGTTCTGTCCATACACATTACCATTGAAGCGATCTATTGAAGCGATGGAAGGATGCGATGAACTCCACACTCCTCCACCAGTGGTAACAGATAACTGTGTTCCCCCGTTTTGACAAATCGTAGCATTACCTATTATAGGTTGCCCGGTTAATTCAATTACAGAACAGTTACCATTTACGATACCTTCTGCCCAGTTAGAAACCGCGCCATCCAGTAAGAAGTTATGCAGCACACCGCGTGGTGCGTACCAGCGGGACTCTTCCGCTGCGTTATAGCTATAATTATTTGCGTTAACAAATCCCTTGTTCAATTTGTAATACAACATCAATCCCGTTTCATTGCCGACCAATTCACAATTCTTATTATTCAAAAGTTCTGTTGCACATAAAGGTCTGTTCCATATTCTTACCTCATCCATGGTACCGTTAAAGTATTGGTTGGCTTCACCAAAATTTGGTTTACCGATCTTGAATGTACCGTAGTCGCCAGACGAAGGTGCATAGTCAACATTACCCGTATGATCAACGCCATCGATATAGATCTTACCAATACCGTTTGCATAACCGGAAGTTGCCCAGGTAACAGCCACATGGTGCCATTGACCATCTGTTACAGACATGTTGCTCCTGATATAGTTGCAGTTAAATCCAACAAATGTTGGGAACCCATTTTGATCCAGGTAGAAAGATTTCTCATTCCAGGACCAATTATTGTCTCCATTATCACAGGTTACCAGACCGGTATTCGGGGTAGTGGTTTTGATAGACATTTCGATAGTGAAACTGCTGCTGTTACCCAGGTCAGTCACATGACGTTCTGCATCGATATAATTGCTGTTGCCATTAAAATGCAAACCGGTCGCCGGTAAATTCGATACATAGATAGAAGAATATGCATAGGCTGTGCAGGCACCCTGCGTTACTTCATACGTAATATCATAATAACCATAGAAAGGCGATAAACCGGTTACTAATCCACTTTGACCTAGTGTATAATATGAGTTTTGGTTGCCATACGAAGATGACCATACACCACCCGGAACACCATTTGATAATTGTGATGTTTTTCCAACATACACCTGGTTGCCGGTAATTTCAGGAAGCACGGGCATTGCATCAACCTGCACATTCACTGAAGCAGATGCATTACAGGAATTTGCGTCAGTGACAGCAACTGTATAATTGCCTGCAGTATTCGCTGAGATGGACTGTGTTATTTCACCATTGCTCCATAAATAACTGCTGCCCACACTGGCTGTCAGAACTACAGCACTGCCTTCACATATCGTGAGCGGGCCGTTTGCAGTGATCGTTGGTACTGGCAATGCATTAACCGTAATGTTTACGGCAGTTCTTGAACTTGTGCAACCGCCACTTGTTACATCTACATAATAGGTTGTGTTTGCGTTGATCGCCGGTGTTGTATAAGATGCACCTGTAAATTCAGGGCTGCCTCCAAAGGAAGACGTGTACCATTTAAATACCGGTGATGCAGCGGTTGATGAAGCCGTAAGAACCGTTGCAGATCCTGAACACACATTTGTTATTCCCGCAACACCACTGATCGAAGGAACCGGGTTAACCGTTGCTGTTACCGGTGTTCTGGTAGCTGATTCACAATTTGTCATGAAGTCAACATTGGCCACATAGTAAGTAGTAGTACTGCTTACAAACGTGTTGAAGTTATTGGAAGAACCCAGTGAACCGCTGCCCGTTGGAAATTGATACCAACGCACACTATATCCATTACTGTTCGAAACGCTCAGTATTACACTACCGCTGCCGCAAATAGTAGCGCCCGTTACATTTGCCGGTGATGGTGCCGGTGGTTGTTGATAAATGATTGCGTTTGCCGGCGCACGGAAGCTTGCCTCACAACCGGTTGATGTATTGTAGGATGCCGCGTAATATGTTGTGGTGGTTGATATGCTTACTGTATAAGACGAATTACTACTAAGGAACGTACCGCCCGAAGACGCCGTGTACCATTTAATAGCGTCTCCATTGAAGCCTGCACTTGCACGAACGATTAGTGTACCCGGACCGCAATTGGTAGGATTAGCAAACAAGATGCTTGCGCCGCCTGGTATTGGATTGATGGTTGCATTCACCTGGGTTCTTGATGAGGAGCAACCGGTTGTTGTATTTCTTGTAGCTGTATAATATTGCGTAGTTGAACTGATCGATGGCGTTGTATATGAATTGCCTGTTGCAACAGCACTACCTCCTGAAGAAACTGTATACCAATCTATCACATCGCCCCCTGAGCCCGGTGTTGCAGTCAATGTTACAGAACCTGTTCCGCAACGTGCGGCACCGGTTGCTGATGGATTTGATGGCACAGGACTAACTGTTACCGTAGTAACCGCAGAAACAGCAGAACATCCGCCCGGTGTGATCACAGTTACTGAATAATCGCCGGCATCGCTTACTGTAATGGATTGCGAAGTTGCCCCATTGCTCCACAGGTAAGAAGAACCTGCGCTCGCTGTTAACTGCACTGAACTTCCTGAACAAATAGCCGTTGAACCGCCCGGAGTGATGGTAGCCGTTGGAGCCACAAAAGGAGTACAGGATCCTGATACCGGGCTGCCTGCTACCCAGTTTGAAGTGGCACCTGATAAAGTAAAGTTGTTGGATAATGCGCCATTATTACCTGCGCCACTTGCATCAGTCAATATATTCAGCCCTGCATTATTGGTATTAACTGAACCTGTATTGAAATGATAGTTGCCTACAAGGCCATTATTAGTAGTTGGTATCTCACAGTTCATTGATGACTGGATCTCAGCCTGGCAAAGAGCCCTGTTGAAGATGCGTACCTCATCGATAGAGCCGTTGAAATAATCGCCAAATGTTGAGCCGTCATTTGAATGGCGTGAGCCGATCGCTAATGGAACGGATGAATTATTAACAGGCACATTTCCTGAAGCCACAGGATTTCCATTCACATAAATAGTAGCTACGCCATTATTATTTGACACCGCCACATGCGCCCACTGACCGATCGGAATTGTTCCGCCTGAGATGGCCCCGTTGCCAAATCCACCATTGGTGAAAGTTAATCCCTGCTGTGCTACGTATAACACCCATCCTGTGCCTGCCCCCCATATTTCCTTACTCACAATACCATACCATCCGCCATTGTCTGCAAGGTTTACCCATGCTTCTATCGTATAACCCGTAGTGAAATCGAATGATGCAGGTGTACCGCAGTTTACGTAATTGTTTTTTGTTTTATCAAAATTCAATGCACCTGCAGGTACTGTATTTACGGCAACATTTGTTGAAGCAGTTGCATTACATCCACCGGCGGTAGTTATTGTTACCGTGTAGGTTCCTGCAGCTGCAGTGGTTGCACCGCTGATCGATGGATTCTGTTGATTTGACACAAAACTATTAGGGCCGGTCCATGCATAAGTTGCACCACCGGATGAAGTTAAATTGATCGTACTGCCAACGGTTACAGGACTATTACTGGAAGCTGTGGCTACCGGTTGTGCAGCAATGGTAATGATATTGCTGTTGCTGGTAATAGGCGTTCCGCAATTAAACGTAGACGTCATGATACATTTTACCTGATCGCCTACATTAACAGATGAATTGGTATAAGTGAGCGAACTGCTGTTCTGCACAGATACATTGTTCAGGAACCATTCATAAGTTGCTCCGCCACCATTCACCGGTACTGCAGTAAAGGTCATTGGATTGGATACGCATGGCGATGAAGAGGTAATGCTTACAGAGATCGTAATAATATTGGGTGCGAAATTCCATCCTGTATTGCCTGTGACATTCTGGCCATTGGCTCCTACATTCCAGGCGGCTCCGCCGGTAGCTGTCATATTCGACAAACGGAGATAGTCATTGCATACCGTACCACTAGATTTTGAAAGTGTACCAGTGCCATTTACAGTTATAGGGAACCCGCCCGTTCCTGTTGCATTCCAGGTGCCGGTAATGGTCTGAGTCCCGGATATCGTATTTATCGTTCCCGGTGAAAAAGTAAGGTTATGAAATGTATTACTGTTATTGATCTGTACCGCTCCCGCTGCTACCACATCATTGAATACTGCATTCGCATTCGCTGATAATAACAAGCCTGTTGCACTGGTTATATTGTGATAACCCAAACCTCCACTTACGTTTGCCCTGAAGTTTAATGCACCGGTAAACGATACATCATAATAGGTAAAACTACCTCCCGTAAAATTGGGTGCATAGCCTGCATTGTTCCAGGTACATATTATCGATGAGGTTCCCGCATTCAATGTCATTCCCGTTGAACTGCTTATCGACCATGGAGTATTATAATCTGATACTGTGAACACTGTTGATCCAAGTGTCAGCGATCGTGCAAGGCTGCCACTCGAGCCAAACACGGACGCATTCACCGCCTGGCTGTTGGTATTCAAAGAGCCCGCTAAAAGGTTAATGGTACCGGTAGTAACAACCGGCCCTGCAAATGTCCAGCTCCCACCTACTCCATTAAAAGTAAGATTGCTACTTAAAGATTTTCCAAAGGTGTTGATCGTTTGTACACCACTGGTAGCAAGGAAGGATATCGCTGAACTCAAACTCACATTCATTCCCGATGCTAACACCATCGATCCATATATATTCAGCGCTGCTGATCCTGCGAATGTTGGAGTATTTGTTACACCTGTCCAGTCCATATTAATGCAGGATGCCGCAACATCCACTGTTACTGTTCTTCCGCCGGTTGTAAACGAATTCGCATCAAAAAATACATTGTCAACGCCCGTTGGAGGACATCCGCTGGCAACGCCGCCGCTTGTCTGCGACCAATGCGATCCATCACTCCAGTTACCACTATTGCCTATCCAGTATAAATTACGTGAACTCAATGTATTGATCGTCCAGCCGGTATTGTTTCCCGAATTGATCGCATTATTGGCGGTGAACACAGCTCCGCCTGTGGCATTGATGTCCCGCAGATTTATATACGATAAGTTAACCGCTCCCGATAATTGTTTGATCGTAGCCTGTGTACCCGCACTGCCTGAATTTAAGGTAAGTACCGCATTGCATGTTCCTGATGCGATCAGTGAACCTACGGTCTGTATAGTGTTAGCGCCAAATGTATGCACATAACCTGCAGACAGTGTAAGGCTGTTAAATGTATTACTGTTATTGATCTGTACCGCTCCCGCTGCTAACACATCATTGAATACTGCATTCGCATTCGCTGATAATAACAAGCCTGTTGCACTGGTTATATTGTGATAACCCAAACCTCCACTTACGTTTGCCCTGAAGTTTAATGCACCGGTAAACGATACATCATAATAGGTAAAACTACCTCCCGTAAAATTGGGTGCATAGCCTGCATTGTTCCAGGTACATATTATCGATGAGGTTCCCGCATTCAATGTCATTCCCGTTGAACTGCTTATCGACCATGGAGTATTATAATCTGATACTGTGAACACTGTTGATCCAAGTGTCAGCGATCGTGCAAGGCTGCCACTCGAGCCAAACACGGACGCATTCACCGCCTGGCTGTTGGTATTCAAAGAGCCCGCTAAAAGGTTAATGGTACCGGTAGTAACAACCGGCCCTGCAAATGTCCAGCTCCCACCTACTCCATTAAAAGTAAGATTGCTACTTAAAGATTTTCCAAAGGTGTTGATCGTTTGTACACCACTGGTAGCAAGGAAGGATATCGCTGAACTCAAACTCACATTCATTCCCGATGCTAACACCATCGATCCATATATATTCAGCGCTGCTGATCCTGCGAATGTTGGAGTATTTGTTACACCTGTCCAGTCCATATTAATGCAGGATGCCGCAACATCCACTGTTACTGTTCTTCCGCCGGTTGTAAACGAATTCGCATCAAAAAATACATTGTCAACGCCCGTTGGAGGACATCCGCTGGCAACGCCGCCGCTTGTCTGCGACCAATGCGATCCATCACTCCAGTTACCACTATTGCCTATCCAGTATAAATTACGTGAACTCAATGTATTGATCGTCCAGCCGGTATTGTTTCCCGAATTGATCGCATTATTGGCGGTGAACACAGCTCCGCCTGTGGCATTGATGTCCCGCAGATTTATATACGATAAGTTAACCGCTCCCGATAATTGTTTGATCGTAGCCTGTGTACCCGCACTGCCTGAATTTAAGGTAAGTACCGCATTGCATGTTCCTGATGCGATCAGTGAACCTACGGTCTGTATAGTGTTAGCGCCAAATGTATGCACATAACCTGCAGACAGTGTAAGGCTGTTAAATGTATTACTGTTATTGATCTGTACCGCTCCCGCTGCTAACACATCATTGAATACTGCATTCGCATTCGCTGATAATAACAAGCCTGTTGCACTGGTTATATTGTGATAACCCAAACCTCCACTTACGTTTGCCCTGAAGTTTAATGCACCGGTAAACGATACATCATAATAGGTAAAACTACCTCCCGTAAAATTGGGTGCATAGCCTGCATTGTTCCAGGTACATATTATCGATGAGGTTCCCGCATTCAATGTCATTCCCGTTGAACTGCTTATCGACCATGGAGTATTATAATCTGATACTGTGAACACTGTTGATCCAAGTGTCAGCGATCGTGCAAGGCTGCCACTCGAGCCAAACACGGACGCATTCACCGCCTGGCTGTTGGTATTCAAAGAGCCCGCTAAAAGGTTAATGGTACCGGTAGTAACAACCGGCCCTGCAAATGTCCAGCTCCCACCTACTCCATTAAAAGTAAGATTGCTACTTAAAGATTTTCCAAAGGTGTTGATCGTTTGTACACCACTGGTAGCAAGGAAGGATATCGCTGAACTCAAACTCACATTCATTCCCGATGCTAAAAACATCGAACCATATATATTCAGAGCCGATGATCCTGCAAATGTTGGTGTGTTCGATACGCCAGTCCAGTCCATATTATTGCAGGATGCAGCAACATTCAAGGTTATTGTTTTACCTGATGCAGTAAAAGAGTTCACATCAAAATGAACGTTATCTCCCGACTGTGGTATCTGCAGGTAAAAAGAACTACCGCCTGAAGTTGTGGCCCAATGGCTCGCAAAATCAGTCCAGTTGCCACCACCACCTACCCAATAATATTCATTGGCAGACGCGGTTAATCCTGTGATCATACAAATGAGAACCAGGATGTTCCTGTAGAATTTTGTAAAAGTAGAAGTCGTTTTCATAAGCGAGTTTGATAGTATCAGTAGTAAATGGAGTATTGTTTTATTTTATGACCCTGCAGGAAAAAGCAGGAAGAAAAAAAATTTCGAATCACTAAGGCCTGGTAAAAAATGGTCTTTCAAAACGTCCAGCACTATTGCCAGGAATACAAAGAAGAATATGATATATAGCTTGATAAAAAAAGCCAGGCGCTGATCCACGCCGTAAAAAAAATTTTCAGGCTTATCCTGGAATTCTCCATACATGAGACTGTTAGTCATATCAGGTTGTTTTGGTCGTTTATTGTGTTTCATATTGGATACTTGCACAAAACATCTAAGCACTGATCTTTCATGATATATGAACGATCACTGCAAATAATGATTAGATAGCTGGATTTGTTTTCGGGGAGATTGGACCTTTGGAGCGGATCATTTTACGCGGTGTAAAATTATTGCCACTTCCTTAAGCGCAGTAAAAGTAGCGGGAGTACTACAGGTTAACAATAGTGCAAATGCACTAAATATTGCGCAGAATATCTGGAAATCAATATGAACTGGCTTGGGTTTGAGTTTAAATCATAGACATATAAATACATTTGAAGAATAGTGCAAATGAATTAATTTTCCTGATATATATGACCAAAACGATCTGCACATATCTCATGTTATTGTTATGCTTTGTTGCGAAAGCGCAAAGTAATGACCGTTTCACAGGCTATGGCGTGAACGAAGGTTTATCACAAAGCAGTATTGATGATATTATACAGGATAAACATGGTTTTTTATGGGTAGGCACTGCAGGGGGATTATGCAGGTTTGATGGGTATCAATTTAAAACATACAAACAATCCCCATCGGATAAAAACGCGATAAACAGCGACAGGGGTTTTCATTTTTATATTGACCGCACAAACAGGCTCTGGTTGGTTTCTTATAATGGCATTAGTGTTTACAACGACAGCACAGACAACTTCATCAACCTGCTTTCTTATACACCTAAAAATGTGATCACGATTGAAAACCATTTTTACGGCGAAGATGAAACCTATATCTGGATCGGTATATGCAACTATGGGATCCTTAAAGTGGACAAGAAAACTTTGCGGGTGCACAATACTTCTTACGCCCAAAGATCACTACGCCCAGGCATCAATGCATGGTATCATGGTTTTATGGAGAATGGAAAATTATGGGTGGCAGAGAATAATGAATCGAGCAAGTCCATTTTTGTTTTATATGATACCCAAACGGGGAAAAAAGATACAGCGCCCATACTTCTTAACGACATCATGAATTTGAACGATACTGAAGTGTTTGGTTTTAATAACAAGACAGGATTCCTGATCAATAAAAAAGACCTCAGCTATAAAACCATCGACCTCACTTTAAAAAATGGCACTGAGCGGAACATTCTAAGCATGTACCGCGAATCGGCGCATGAAGTGTTATTGTGTTCAAGCACGCAGGGGCTTTATTATCTCGATACAAAAAGCGGGATCATCACAAAACATATCGCGCTTACAGATCCTGAGAATAATAAATCGCTGCTGCTGGCACGCTGTGCTTATAAAGACCGGTCAGGCAACACATGGATCGGCTCACGTGGTGATGGATTGCAGAAATTGCCTTTCCCGCATAAAAAATTCAAATGGTATCGCTCAGACAGCAGTAACAATAATGTGTTCAGCATTTATGCTGACAGTGCCACCGTATACATAGGTTCACTGGGACACGGCATTGATGTATTTGAAAGAAACAAAGGGTTTCTAAAGAATATTCCCGTTAATAAAAACATTAAATCCATCGTTAACAATGCCTATACCATTACACCCTGGGGGAAAAACAAGCTGCTGGTTGTTGGCCATAACATAAAAAGTAACCTGAACAATATTCCTCTTGGTTATACAAAAACAAACGACAAAATTGAGCTGCTGAACAATGAGATACAAAAAGTATTTGCAGATTATTGGGGCCGCGGAAATCTCCGTCATTTTATTTTTGGCGATACCGATGGAAGCTATCTCACCAATATCGGGGAATACCTTGTGCGGCTAACGGTTTGCAAACAGGATCAGTTCTGCACACAAACGGTGAATCATTTCCAGGGCGAAACACTTTCCAATTGTTTTCGCGACAGGGATGGAATTTTATGGATAGGTACCTACAGTGGTATCTATTATCAAACAAAAACAGGTTGGGAAAAAGTAAGCCTTCCAAAAGTGGTGGAGATCAAATCCATCAACCAGGATCCTGCAGGTAATATTTGGCTGGGCACACCCAATGAGATCTATGTATTGAACGGTGCACATAAACTCATGCAAACGCATACAGAAGACAATGGCCTTATCAATGGCCATTTATATGGGATACTGAGGGATGATGATGGCAATATGTGGTTCAGTCATAATAAAGGTTTGAGTGTATATCGCTGGAAAGAGAAAAAGTTCGAGCACTATGGAAAAGAAGACGGTTTACAATCTTCCGAATTCAATGCCGGCGCCTATTTTAAAGCAGCCGATGGAGAATTATTTTTTGGCGGCATTAATGGTGTTACTTCATTTTACCCGCGCGAGATCCTGCACAACCAAAATGCGCCGGCTGTAAATATCACCGGCATAAAAGTTTTTGATGAGCCTTATCAGACAGATATGGCGTATTGGAACATCCACAAACTGGAACTGCCTTATACCGAGAACAGTTTAAGTTTTGAATTTGCGATGCCGGAATATACTAACCAGGCAAAGAACACGTATCAATTCAACATGACAGGCGTGGACGATAAATGGATCAATGCCGGCGACAGGCGTTTTACCCGTTATGCCGGGCTTCGTCCCGGGCACTATACATTTAAAGTAAGGGGCGCCAACAATGATGGTGTTTACGGAAGTGAAACTTCGATTGCGATCACCATCGTGCCACCTTTCTGGCAACGTACCTGGTTTATTGTATTGATGATCATTGTGTTTATTCTTCTGTCCGTAGGCGTAGGTATATTGATACAAAAATACAGGCAGAAAAAAGAGATCCGCGCTTTGGAACTGCAACATAAGATACAGTTGGAAAGAGAACGCATCTCCCGTGATCTTCATGATAATGTTGGTACACAATTGAGCCTGATCAGCAAGAACATTGAAGGCGCGATCGACCCGTCACAAAATGTTTCTGATGCGGAAAGAATACGAAACCTGAGTTCTATCAGCCAGACATCCAAAGAAGTGATCTTTACTTTACGCGAAACAATCTGGGCATTAAACAGGGAAGAAATTTCTTTGGAAGAACTATCAGACAAACTAAAAGGATTCACGCAGAAATTATTCGAGATCAACAATACCTGCCGGTTATTATACACAGAAGACATAGAAGGCGAACCGGTTGTATTAAGTCCCTCGGAAGCCATACATCTTTTCAGGATCTGCCAGGAGGCCATCACCAATTCGCTTAAATATGCAAAAGCGTCAACAATGGAGATCAGTATCAGTTCGGTTGACAACAGGTACCGGATCAGCATTGCCGATGACGGGATCGGTTTTGCAAAAGATATTAAGAAAGCATCCGCACATTATGGATTGGAAAATATGAAGTATCGGGCAGGCGAGATCGATTGTGATTTTACCATTGATTCAGCGCCGGGTGAAGGAACACGGATAACGATCAGCAAGAAATAGTACAGCTGTACTATACAGGTTATGCTATTTAATTAATAGATTTACTTACTATGCCTTACAAACTTGCATTGGTAGATGATAAACCTCATGTCCTCGCTTCGCTAAGCAGGGAACTGACTGAATCGGGCCAGGCTGAGATCATTTTTACTGCATACAACGGCGATGACTTTCTTAAGAAACTAAACGCGTTACCCCAAAGCAAACACCCGCAGGTAGTATTGATGGATGTTGATATGCCCGTAATGAACGGCATTGAAGCAGTTCGCAACAGCAGCAGCTTGTATCCCGATATTCAATACATCATGCTGACCGTTTTTGATGACGATGATAAATTATTCGAAGCATTAAAAGCAGGTGCCCATGGTTATCTATTAAAAGAAGAAAGAGCTGATGTAATATTACGCGCTACTGAAGAAGTGATAGAAAAAAGAGGCGCACCGATGTCGCCAAGGATCGCAAGAAAGACTTTAAAAATGCTGGTGGGTGATCCTGTGCAAAAAACAGAGAATGCCATTAGTGAAAGCGGGCTTTCAGAAAGAGAGATCGAGATCCTGAAAAGTATGGTAAGTGGTTTGGACTATCGCCAGATAGGTGAAAAACTATTCATCAGCCCGAATACGGTGCGCAATCATATTTCCAAGATTTATGATAAGCTCCATATTTCTTCCAAAACACAGGCGGTAAAACTGGCGATAAAGAATAAGTGGATTTAATATTTTCATCACTATTCTTTAAAATAGCCGAAAAAATTATTGAAATCTGTCATTGCAGTTTTTTTCGATAAAAGAAAAACGAAGGGAATAAGCGTCTCCGAAATTCGAGAATGCTTCTTTTCTTCGTTTTTCTTTTATTGAGATTTCTTGCACGTCATTCTGTCTAATCATCAAAAGACTTATCATGTTTATTTCACCATTCCGCTTTTCATCTCACCCAACATTTCCATTATCTTATCCAGTTTCTCTGTTTCCATCTTATTGAGTTGTATTTGCAAAGCTTCTATTTCCTGCTTGGCTTCAGTGTTGGTCTGGTAATCACTCTGTGCCTGTTCCCTATCCCTTTTGTTCTGCCTGTTCTGCGACATCATGATGATCGGCGCGGCATAAGCGGCTTGTGTAGAAAATATGAGGTTCAATAAAATAAAGGGATATACATCCCAATGTCTTACAAAACCGATCACATTCAATATCATCCATACGATAACAATAATGCTTTGCCAGATGATAAAATTCCAGGAGCCCATTCCATTGGCAACCGAATCTGAAAGCCGGTCGCCGAAACTTAATGAAGCTTCGTGCTTTTCGTGCCAGGTCTTTTTTTCCATAAGGTTTTGTTTTGTGATGAAACTCTGACAGTGTTGATGATAGGAATATAATGTAGCGCTATTTCGCCACTCCTGGTTCATTGGTAAATAAGAGTTCTCTCCATATTTTATACGGCTTTGGTTTCTTCCGTGAAAAAAGATTTGTCAACGCATCACTACCTATCGATAAACCCACACCGCCACCGCCGCCATAAGAACCCAGGCTAACACCACCGCCGACCGATACGCCATTGTTGCCCCGTTGATCCGCTTCAACAGGTATATTTTCAAGCACCAATCCAATAGCAAAGTTTTTCCTGCCCAGGTTTACCATCGCGCCCCTTGTAAGAAAAGAACGGAGCGGGATCATCGCTTCATAGACCAAGTCATTGGCAGCATTCAGTCCAACCGCCAATTGAATTCCTTCGGGATTGGATTTGCCATAATCAAAATTTTCTGGCGATTTAATAACACTAAATCCAAAAATAGAAAAGTCCTGCACTGATCCTAATCCAATACGTTTATCATTTTGCAGTTCCGGTCGGTCATTTAACAGCTTACCATCTTTGCTAACCCTGTTGCCCGTTGGAAAACTGATGCCCGCTGCGCCGGATTCTTCTTTTACTCCGTGACTGTTAATGTAAACAGTGAGCCCACCTCTTAGTATCTTCAGAATGGTAGCGTCATTATGCGTTGTTGCGCGGATATATAAATTATCGTTGTCATTCGAAACAGCAAATAACAAACCCTCTTTCTCATCACGATAAAGAAGTGGCATTGTCCAGTCGCCATCATTTCCATCTATCACTAAGGAATCTTTTTGCCATAGGATATGTTCAGCAATGGCGGATTGCTGGCTGTTCTTTGTGGAACTGCAGGATGCAAGTACAATTAATATAAGAGATAAGAAGAAAATTTTTCTCATGATACGCACTTTGAAATGGGAGGGCAATACCTAACAGCCCTAGGCAAAGTTAACAGACACTTCTATACAAAGGGCTAAAGTTTAGTTAAGGTGCCCATATCCATTCTCGAAGGAGCAGACTTATCAATTGCTTTTTTAAGAAAAAAAGGTATCTTTGATAGTATCATATGATACTATCATGAAACCGCCATATTCTGTCACTATTCCCATTTTACAGCTAATCGCGTCTATTTCAGAGAAACTTGGGCAGATCAACGCGGCGCACCTCACGCAACCCAAAGCGCAACTCAGAAAGGCCAACCGGATCAAAACCATCCAGTCATCTCTCGAAATAGAAGGCAATACTTTAAACCTTGAACAAGTAACGGCAATACTTGATAATAAAAAAATCATTGCACCTGAGAAGGATATTCTTGAAGTAAAAAATGCGATCAAACTTTATGAAACGCTGGATCTTTTGAAAGCTCGTTCACTACCTTCGTTCCTACGTGCTCACAAAATATTAATGGATGGGCTTGTTGCCAGCTCCGGAAAACTAAGAAGTAAAAATGTGGGCATTGCCAAAGGATCGCAACTCGCGCATATGGCGCCACCCGCTAATATGGTAAAAGCACTGATGACTGATCTTTTTGACTACGTTAAGAAAAGCAATGATCCGTTACTGATCAAAAGTTGTGTCTTCCACTATGAACTGGAATTCATTCATCCTTTTGAAGATGGTAATGGAAGAATGGGAAGATTATGGCAAACCGTTTTATTAAAACAGCATAACCCTGTGTTTGGATTTCTACCGGTTGAAACACTGATCAAAAAACAACAGCCCGATTACTATAAAGCGCTGAACCAGTCCGACAAGGCGGGACAATCCACTCCATTTATTCATTTTATGCTCGCCATTATAGATACCGCGCTTGAGGAACTTTTACAAACCCAATCGGTGAGTTTACAGGCAAGCGATCGCATTGCACATTTTCAATCGTTGGTTGGCCAGGAAACATTTACAAGACAAGAGTATTTACGAAAATTCAAAAATATCTCAGGAGCGACTGCCAGCCGTGATCTGAGAGAAGCGACTGGTAAAAAAATATTAATTAAAAAGGGGGATAAAAGAACAACAACCTATCGCTATAAGAAATAGGATTTGTCGCCGGTAATAGATGTTAAAAAAATTCCACAGAAGACACAGATGAGCACAGTTCTTTTCTGTGCTCATCTGTGTCTTCTGTGGCAAGAAAAAAATTATTTCAATTTATACACTTCACTCCCCGCCAGCAAAAAACAACCCAATCCAAAATCTTCAAAATCAGGTATTTTATCATAAGTAACCGGTTGCGCCTCTTTGGGTTCTTTACCGGTTCCCTGCACATAGCCGAGTTTGCCATCGGTGTGTACACAATCTTTCAGCAATGAGTTCCACGCTTTGGCAATTGCGGGTGCGAATTGTTTTTTATCCAGTACGCCATTGTTGATACCCCAGGCAAAACCGTAGGTGAATAAAGATGTGCCGGTTAATTCTTTACCGCCGAAATTGTTAGGGTCCTTCAGGCTTACGTTCCAGAAACCATCTTCGCGTTGCAGGGGTAACAGCGCATTGCACATTTTTTTGAAATCAGTAAGATATTCATTGTAATGCGGGTCTGACTTAGGCAACAATTGCAACACCCTTACCAATGCAGCCAATACCCAACCATTTCCCCTCGCCCAATAACATCCTTCGCCATTGGGTTCTTTATATGCAGGGTAAACAAAATCTTTATCTCTCCACCACAGGTCCGTTTTGGGATCGTATAAACCATTGCCTCCGTGTTTGTATTTGGTGAATGCATACATTTCATACATGCGGTTAAAATAGCTTGCATCCTTATATACAACACCTAATCTTGTATACACAGGCATCGCCATCTGTATCGCATCAACCCAGCTCCAGTCGTCTTTTTTTTCTGTGGCCATCATGCTGTCAACAGAAGCTTTGATGTTTTTGATATATTCTTCTTTCTTATCCATCAGGTACAGATCTATGTAGATCTGCCCGCAGCATTGGTTATCTGCATTTCTTGTTTTAACCCCGCCGCGCAGGTTCCATTTGTGAAATTCTCCCCATTGGATGGCATAGTCTTTATATTTTTTATCGGGATCGATCTTGTACAGTTCCATCAGGCCCTCATAATACACAGCACGTGTCCATATATTGCTTGGCCTTTCTATATTGGTAAAAATGGTCTTTCCTGCATCCGGCCATTTGTTCATGAAATAAGTATTGGCAAGACGCATGGCGTCTAAACTTTCTTTTTTCGTTGGTAGTTTCTGCGCAGTCACTACAACCCATCCCAGCAGTAAAAAAGAATACAATATTTTTCTAAATGCTCTTTTCATAACAGTGACTATTTAAGCAGGAAGTTTTTCAACTGGATCTTGTTCAATTGCCTGATACCCGCAACAACCTGTTGCGCATTTAAAATAGCGCCGTCTTTATTGGTATGTGTTTTATCAGCAGGGAAGAATTTGTTTACAACGGCTGTATCCATTTTCTCATACTCAAGGGATACCAATTCATGAAGGTCGATAAAATAAGCGCCTGTCTCCTCTGCAACCTGTTTTGCCCATAACGCATACTCACTGCGAATGATCTTGCCGTTTTTCCAATTGTCTCTCGGAACAGGTGAACAGATTATAGGTATTGCACCTTTTGCCTGTGTCTCTCTAACAAATTTGCGCATGTACCAGCCATAAGAATACACCACTTCTTTCATCTTACGGATCGGGTTGTATGTTTGAACACTATCGTTGCCGATCCCCTTGATGGTTCCTCTCGCGCGCGCTGTATCATCTAACGGACTGCTATCATTATGGCCAAACTGCATGATCACATAATCGCCTTTTGTTAGTGTTTCTAATATCTTATCCCATCTGCCGTCGGTAATAAAAGTACGGCTGCTTCTCCCGCCGATGGCATGGTTGCGCACGCCGATCCGGTTGGTATCAAAATAAGCATCCACAACAGTGGCCCAGCCCCATTGACCGCCCTTTCCTGTGCCATCACCATTCTTCACAGTTGAATCGCCGATGATATACAGTGTTGGCTTTTGATCGATCACAGTAAAAGAAGCAACTATGATAGCAAGGGTAATTAATTTATACAATTTCATATAGTTGTTTGATAATTATTGTTTCAGTCGTTCTTCCACTTCTCTTGATTGTGGTTTTACGGCTGGCTTATTTTTTTGAACGCTAAAGCTTACATTATTAAATTTCCATCCTTTGGTGAATTCCATCAGTCCCATGATATCACCAGCGAAACTCGAATTACTATAAACAAAATTAGTAAGCCAGGATTGGTCAAGACCCGAAGCGGTGAAAATAGTCTGTGCGTTGGTCACCTTCAGATTGCTGACATAGATATCTTTTGCATGCGGTATTCCTCTTTCAACAGGCGTTACTTTCTGCAGCATCGATTTCCAGTGTGCCGGAATGGTTTCGTAATTATAGCCTTTCGGTAATTCAGAATAACTGTACGAGGGATTCCAGTTGAGTGTGAAACTAAAAACATTTTTCAATGAATCCATTGTGCAGTTTTGAAAATAGATATCTTCTATTGTTCCACCGCGCGTTGTGGCCGACTTGATCCGCAACCCATTATCCGTGTGATTGGCCGTAAGATCGGTTGCCAATACATGCCTGATACCCCCGGATGTTTCGCTGCCCAGGGTTACCAGCCCTGCACCTTTTCTCGCGATTGATTTACGGATCACAACATATTCGGTCGGTTTGTTTACCCGGAGTCCATCCCAATCGCGACCTGCTTTCAAACAGAAATTATCATCGTTACAATCAATATCGCAATTCTGCACCAGTACCCATGATGATGAATCCACATCAACCCCATCCGTACTCGGGCCATTGCCATCTTCATTATTTTTAATGATCAGACCATCAACTGTTATATGGTGGGAGTATAATAATTGCACCGTCCAGAAACCCGCGTTCTTAAATGTGAGCCCGGTGATGTTTATGTCGGACGAATTTTGTACAAGCAAAGTGCGCACACGTTTCGCATCATAGTCAACGATCCAGCGCAAACCTTTTGCATCATAGTCTTTACGCATGGTCCAGTATTTATCCCAGCAGAATTTACCTCTCGCATTGATCACGCCTTGCCCCGATACCGTAGCATTTTTTGCATTGATGATATTGATCAATGCAGATGGCCATTTCATTTCAATGCCGGCGATACGGGTATCCATTTCAGGATAATCATCAAAATTCTGCGAGCCCAATATCAATACACCTTTATCAATCCGCAGGTTCACTTTGTCTTTAAGGAAAAGCGAACCGCTTACATAGGTACCTGGTTTTAATGTTACAATACCGCCACCTTTTGCGGCGCACGCATCAATGGCTTTTTGAATAAAGGGTGAACTGAGTGTCTGTCCATCATTCACTGCGCCGTAGTCATTAGCTGAGAAAATTTTTGTAGATGAGATGAACGGACGCGCACCTACTTTGCTTACCCAATCTAATTTTGCATTCTGGGAGAACAGCGTAAATGCAGGTAGTAAAAACAGCAGGATCGTAATTATTTTCTTGTTCCTCATGGCCGGCAAGCAGTTTAAGCTACCAAATTACCGGTTTTACACCTTTATCTGTCCTGACGCGTCCTGATAATCAAGATTCTCTGTGAACCTCCGTGTCCTCTGAGCCTCTGTGGTGAAAAAATCAAAGCGAAGGCTTTACCACAGAGGCTCAGAGGGCACAGATGCTCACAGAGGGATTATCGATTAAAAAAAGTTGCGAATTCTTTTTGAGTAATTGTGAATGCGGTACCATGCCGGGTTCCTTTGGGGAAACTGATCTTTTCTGATATATCTGTCCAGTTAACGAGATCTGTGGAAGAAACCGCACCGTATTTATGATCACGGTATTTATCAAAATAAACGATCCATGTATCACCGATCTTTATGGCTGATGGCCCTTCTGCCCAATAATTTCCGGTGATAGGAACACTTGGCTCAGCGTAATCACCGGTTAATATCTTTGATGTAGCAATGCGGATATTTTTTTGGGGAACGGGTTTAGGTGTTTCATCTTTCAGGAACATGATGAATGATCCTCCGTCGGGGACGATGGTTGCGTCGATCACATTGAAACCTTTATCGTACAGCATTTTTGTTTCGCTGAAAGTTTTGAAATCTTTGGTGGTGGTATAATAGATCCGGTGATTATATCCAGCTTCCACACCAGGATCCGTTGGATATTTTCCGCGGATTGTGGTTGCCCAATAGATCATGTATTCTTCATTGGCAGCATCATAAGTGATCTCCGGCGCCCAGGCATTTCTTGCAGAATCTTCTTTTTCCATCACAGGAATATATCGTTGTTCACTCCAGTGTACCAGGTCCTCTGAAGAAGCATAACCGATGCCTCGGTCATTCCAGCTAACGGTCCATACCATATGAAACATATTATATGCGCCGCGGATGATGCAGGGATCGCGCATTAATTTATCCTTGCTTACGGTAGGTTGTAAAAAAGAGCTGTCGTGTTTCAGGGAGTTCCATGCTAACCCATCATAGCTGTATGCATAATGCAATCCATCGGTTCCGTTGTTGATGAAATAAGAGAAGAGATAAATATTACCGGTTTTATTTTGCGAATACGCAACTGATGCATACAGGCAAAATATAAATACGATTACTTTTTTCATTTCATTTGGTGTTAACCTCTGTAAATACTTTTTGCACGCAAAGGCGCTAAGGGGCAAAGGCGCAAAGAGATACAAGTTATAACATCATTTACAATTCGCGGATCCAGATGTTGCGGAAACTGACCGGGTTGTGATGATCCTGTAAAAGCAGTGGTAATTTTGCTTCGTGTTTTTCATATTTCGGCACGCCAATAAATACCATAGGCCCCCAGAGTTCCACATTGTTCTGTATCAATACACCATTTTGCGAAACAGTGATACGCGCGGCGGATTTCAACATCCCATCAGCATAAAATTGTGGTGCCGAAAAAAAAATATCATAGCTCTGCCATTCGCCAGGGGTCCGGCTTACATTTACCATCGGCATGTGTTGTTTGTAGATACTCCCTGCCTGGCCGTTTGAATACGTAACATTATTATAAGAATCCAATACCTGCAATTCATACAGGCTCATTAAAAAAATTCCGCTATTACCTCGACCCTGTCCTTCCCCACTCACTTCCGCAGGTGTGCGCCATTCAATATGCAACTGGCAATCGCCGAAACTTTGTTTCGTACGAAGATCTCCGGCAAATGGAACTACTGTAAAATGATCATCTGTGGCTTTCCAGTTAAAAGGTCTGCCGGTTTTATTTTCCCACAAGCTGCTGTCTTTTGCTTTGCCGAAAAGTACAATGGCATCTGATGGCGGATCTGATGCTAATTTGCCAGGAGTAATCACTTTGGGAACAGGCGACCAGATCTCTGTTAATGTTGGATCTCCCTGCTTTTGTTGTGCATCAACACAAAATGCAAACCCTGCTGATATCAATAATAACAAACAACGCTTTGTATGCATAACATTGATTTTAGAGTTGCCTTATCATTACATTTTTATAATAGATCTCGGCGTATTCGGATTGTAACAGGATTCTTCCGTCTTTTACACTCGCGTCCTCCCCTACATTTACCACAACACCATTTACGATGTGTACGCATTTACCATGATAAGAAATGATCTCGAGTGTGTTCCATTCACCTGTTGGTTTTTCCGCATCTTTCTGTTTTATCATCCTTGTATGATTGGCTGGTTTGTTGATCACATTGTTTACTTTGATCGTACTGAAACCCAGCAACCAGAAATCGCCTACATCGCCTTCCTGTACCTGGCACTCGATCGATTGTGGCCATATAGAGTCGGGTTCATCTTTTGGAATATTATAACACACACCCGCATCACGTTTTTCTTTTTGTCTCGATCCCCATCTTCTTTCGCCCCATTTAAAATCCACTTTGAAATGATAGTCGGCATAACTCTTGTTTGTGATCACATAACCAAGATCCTGTCCCACAACATGTAACATGCTGTCTTCGATCAGAAAATTATGATTCGGATCAGTATTCGTACCAATGCCTTGCAGAAACGAATGCCAACCATTCAGGTCCTTTCCATCAAACAGGCGTGTGAACGGGTCTTTTTTTACAGGCGTGATATTTTTTACGAGAAAAACATAATCATTGTAATCTCCATTCTTTGCTTCTTCAAAACAAAGCAGGTAAGTATTTTTCAACGCATTTCCTGATGCATCTTTCAAAGGATAGATTCTCGTTCCGCGAATGGCATTTGCCGGATGCAGTAACATGTTCCACACATCTTCCGAATAAGCAGTATGTGTTGGGCCGGTGGCATAGAAACCAAATAGCTCTTCACCGGGATCAAACGAATGACTGCCCTTCGCCGTGGCCGGGAATAATATTTGATGCTCCGGGTAAGCACCTGCTTTGGCAAGAACACCTACTTCGTACAATTGTGCCGATGCATTTTTGTTAAGATAATAACCAAACGGAAGTTCAAAATCAGGTGAATACCTCGCCACAGGAATGATCTCCACTTTTCCTTTGCCTGCTTTTTGAAATAGTGAAGGAGGTAATTCTCCGCCTTGTAATTCAGGGCGCGCGTGGTTGGGTAAACCGGTCCATCCAAGATCAACCTTATAGCCTAATGCATCTGTGATCCAGGAAAGTGGTGCTTCATTCTCCCCTTCAATGCCTTTGGTACTGAGGCCTGTAACGTTTACTGTAGTAATATTTTTTCCGGCTGCGTTTTTTATATCTACAGTTGCCCTTGTTACACCCGTAAAATCAGCCGCGGGTGTGAATATAACAACCAGTTTATTTTTAGGAAGAACCGATACTTTAAAACTTGTTATATCGCCGCCGCTTAAGCTGGCTGTTTTTGCTGTTGCAGCCAATTGTATTGTATCGGGTTTACTAACCGTACCTTTTATAGCAGAGAGCACGCTGTTTCTTTGCGAATAAGCAGTGATACAAATCACCATTCCTATTATTGCCAGGAAAATATTTTTCATGTTATCAATTATGTAAAATGGAATGTCTATAAATGAAACCAGCGGAAAAATCCGCCGGTTTCCGATTGCTATTGTAAACCAACTGCTGCTAGTACCCTGGATTTTGTGTATATAAACCTGGCGCTGCATCCATCTGCGTTTGTGGCACCGGGTAGATAATAAAGTTTGCGTTTACCTGGGTCATTTTTTTCAGAACTGCATCTTCTGTAGCGATCCATGCATTCATGATCGTTACCAGGTTGCCGCTTCTTTGCAGGTCGAACCAGCGTGTACCTTCGGCAGCAAATTCTCTTCTGCGCTCATCCAGCAATTGTGCCTTGGTAACCCCCACCAATGGTGTGAGGCCCGCCCTTGTTCTTACTTGGTTAACTACCGCGTCTACATCCGTTGACTGCGAGCCTGTGGCTCCATTCAATACACATTCTGCTTTCAACATTAAAATATCGGTGTACCTCACGGCAATAAAATTGATACCCCAGTCAAAACGGCTGGTAGGAATTTTTGTGCTATCCATGTATTTTCTAAAGAACGGGTTTGAATAAGGCGTACCGCTATAGGTATAGGTTGATGTATGTATTGTTGGCGCCTTACGCGTATCAGCAGCATTGTAACTGTTTACCAGGTTGGCAGACACATTCGGTTCGCCAAGCGCGCCGTTTGCAGGTGTATTGCCTGCAGGCAATGAATTAAAAAAGTTTTGAGGAACCAACTGCCAGGTGAAATCTGTCCCCAGTACGGGTGACTGTCCTGTCAGGAACATAATATCGAATACCGCTTCTTTGTTAACGGTAGGGCTTTGATTGGCATAGGAAAATATAGCAGTATAGCTTGGATTAAATGCAAACCCACCGTTGGTGATAATATCAGTCAATAAAGTTGATGCCTGGTTCCATTCATTTACGCCCATCCCCGGTCCCTCAATTCCATAGGTTGCTCCTGAACGCGTCATATACACCTGTGCAAGAATTGCTTCGGCGGCATACTTGGTTGCGCGGCCCACATCTGTGGCGGAATACCCGGGAAAGGCGCCGGAATAATTCGCAGGCAGGTTGGCCACCGCAAATTGCAGGTCGGCAATTATGAATGCATATACATCCGCTACCGGGCTTCGGCCGATCTTATTGGCTTCTGCTGCGGTGGCTGCGTGATCAATGATCGGAAGTTTACCATAGTACCTGATCAAATCAAAATAAAAAAATGCACGCAGGAATTTTGCTTCTGCCGTTAACCTTGTTGCCAATGCTGAAGAGCCGATATAAGTGCCATTTTTAGCGATCTGATCTAGTACGGTATTGGCCTTGAATATGCCGTTAAAATTTGCGTTCCATGCTTCTTCCACATAGGTATTCGGCGCAATGCCCAATGCAAAATTATTGATGGGATCAGGGTCGCGGCCAACTGCATTTGTTGGGTAGATATTATCTGAACGGATCTCCGACAGGAACATCAGCCTGTCGGGATAACCCCTCAGCGAATTGTATGTTGCATTAACTGCCTGTATAAAATCACTTGGTTGTTGATAGAAAGTTACGGTTGTTGCCGATGAGATTGGTACCTGGTTCAGGTCCTTGCTGCATGATGATACGAGCATCCCGGCTACTACGATTATCAGAAAAGATATCTTTTTCATTTTCGTTGATTTGGCTAATTAAAATGTAATATTTAATCCGATGATAAATGATTTTGCCAGTGGCATCGCACCATAATCTCCTGCTTCCGGAAAAGCACCGTTGGAGCTTACAGCGGTATTGGCCGCTTCCGGGTTTAAACCGTTAACATATTTATCATGCCCAAAAAAGTTTTCTAATGTCATGTAGATCCTTGCACCCTGTATGGCGGATGTTTTGATCAATCCTTTTAAATTATACCCCAGTGTGATATTTCTCACACGGATATAATCTGATGAATACAACCAGTCTGTTGCAGAAGTGATCGGGTTATTATAGATCGCATACGCTTTACCAAATCTTCCTTCTCCCTGGTTGGTTGGCGAATACCACCTGTTCACAAAAGATTGCGGGTGGTTATCCGATCTTCCCTGGCCAGGTCTTGAGATAGCTCTTCCTAATTCTGAATAAATAGAACCACCCCATTGGCCCTGCACCAGTACACTCAGGTCAAAGCCTTTGTAACGGAATGTATTTGTAATGCCATAGGTATAATCAGGATTCGGATGCCCTACTATCACTTTATCAGCTTCCGTGATCACACCATCGCCATTGGTATCCTGGAACTTTAGGTCGCCTTCCTGCTGGCCGGTAGCATAACGCGCTACATTTTTAGTAAGATCATCGGCTGTGATAAAACCGATCGTTCTTAAAACATAGATGCTGTTCAAAGCCTCTCCTACGCGAAGGATCTGGTCAGAAACAGTAAACCCATTTGGTACAATGATCTGTGTTTGTCCCGGCGCCAAAGCAATTATTTTATTGGTATTGTGCGTAAGGGTGGCAGAAGTTGTCCATTGGAAACGGCCAACCATATTGCGTGAGGTAACTTCAAATTCCTGACCGATATTTCTCACTGAACCAACATTATTCAGATAAGTTTGAAATCCTGTTGCTTCGGGAACCTGCACGTTCAGCAGGAGATCCGTATTCAGTTTATTATAATAATCAAATGAACCTGTGATGCGGTTATTCAGTATCCCGAAATCGAAACCGATATCATAGGTCTGTGATCTTTCCCATTTCAGATCAGGGTTAGCCAGTACGTTTGGATTCTGGCCGATCGCCGCAGCCTGTGTGGTACCAAAAACATAACCGGCAGAACCGATGGTTGGAATAGGCGCATAGTCATTGGGTAAATTATTATTTCCGTTTACACCATAACTCGCTCTTAGTTTCAAATAACTGATAACAGGTACTGCGTTCATAAATTTCTCTTTGGTAGCTACCCATGCCAACGACGCTGAAGGGAATATACCATATTGGTTATTGATACCGAATCTCGAAGAACCATCGCGGCGAATGCTTGCCGACAAAAGATATTTATCGTTATACCCGTATTGCAAACGGCCGAAGGCAGAAAGCAATACACTCTGTGTTGAAGTGGTATTACCTGTAACGGCTGCGGCAGCATTTAATGTCTGGATAACAGCGCTGGTAAATCCGCCATTTGAACTAAGCGTCGCCCGGTCTAAACGATCCAGGTTATAAGAATACCCTGCAAGCACGTTAATGCTGTGGGCATTATTGATCACCGTATTATAGGTGAGTGTATTTTCATTTACAAAGGTCTGCCGTTTATAACTGTTATAGCTACCGGATGTGGCAGCAAGCAGGTTATTAGATCCAGTAAATGTTCTTGCAGCCTGTGTACCCGCTGTTATATAGGGAACATAGGTATTGGTAATATTATCTGTATTATCAAGGTTAACCGAAGTTCTGAAACTTAATCCTTTGATGATCTGGTATTCACCATATACAGATCCAATGGTACGATAGCGCTTGGTAGTACCGATATTATACATCAATTTACCCACAGGTGAATTAGTGGTACTGCTGTAAATGTATTGCCCGTTCCTCCCGATATTCGGTAGTACGCCCATGGTATCTTCCTGTACCGGCGCAAGACTTAATGACTGGTGAAAAATGGCGTCTTTGCCATCTACGCCCGGATCCTGCGTAATGGAATAAGTGGGCGCGATGTTTACACCGAATTTTAAATTCTTTGCAGCCGTTACTTCAACATTTGCGCGGAGTGAATAGGCTTTGTACCCGACATTCATCACAAAACCTTCCTGGTTTGCATAGTTTCCTGAAACAAAATATCGCACGGCATCAGTTCCGCCGCTGGCTGATATTTCATAGTTCTGCATCTGGCCCTTTCTTTCAATTGCATCCTGCCAGTCGATATATGCCAGCCCCGGATGGCCCGGTGTTGTCCACCTTGGATCGAGAATATAATTGGCATTAAAAGCGCCGCCATTTTTTGCGAGGCGAGTTGCCTGGGGATCAGAAGCAGATGCGCCCGCGAAAGCAGCCACATATTGTGCATTGATCACTTCTGTTGCCTGGGCGATCCATTCATCGCCATTCATCATGTTTAGTTTTCTTTGCGCCTGGTTATATCCCGCATAAGAATTAAAATTGATCTTGGTTCTTCCTGCCTGGCCACGTTTGGTGGTGATCAATACAACACCGTTAGATGCTCGTGATCCATAGATCGCGGCAGCAGCGGCATCTTTCAACACCTGTACACTTTCTATATCATTCGGATTGATGTTATCGAGTGGATTACCTGTAGAAAAAGTTCCGTTACCTGTATTACTTGAATTGACAGATAAAGGGAATCCATCAATTACATATAAAGGTTCATTACCACCGCTGATCGATCCCGAACCGCGCACTTGTACGCTGAACGCTTTTCCCGGCAGGCCTGTATTTTGTTTTACGGTAACACCGGCTAACTGTCCAACCAGAGCCTGGTCAACACGTGTGATGGGCCTTTCATCAAGGTTCTCATTTTTCAGGATGCTTACCGCACCTGTAACATTTGCTTTCTTCTGGGTACCATAACCGATCACGACAACTTCATCAAGTTGCCTGGAAGTTTTTTCAAGTGATACGGCTACAGAATTACCGGATACACTCACTGTTCTTTCACTAAAATTCACATGTGTAAAAACAAGATTGACTGTTGCAGCAGAAGCAGCAATGGTAAAATTTCCTCCGGGATCTGTTTTGGTTTTGGTATCTGTTCCTTTCAGCGAGACGGTAACATCAGGGATACCAGTTCCTGTTTCATCAGTAACCTTTCCTTTTATTTGTCGTTGCTGGGCAGAAACGGCAAACGGCAGTACAATGGACAGTACTACGAATAGCAAAGCAATTCTTTTCATATGGCAGCGTTGAGGTGAAAAATCACAACAAGTTTATTCTCTTTTTACACAACAATCATCCTGCACCATCCTATAGCATCCTGTTCCATCCTGCTCAATATGAAAAGCTTAATATGAACTACTAACGTGTAAGATTTACACTCATAAGTCCGATCACCACGTCGTTTGACCAGGCCTGTAATTTCAATTCCCGGAGTGTTTTGTTCCCGTTTAAAACCATATCCAGCACGGTGGCAGCGCCGCCATCGATCATCTTCCCGTTGTAGATATTTGTTGCATCGTTCAGAGGAGAAACAATCTTTCCTGTTTTCAAATGTATACGGATGGGACGCGCCGTGTTGGTGGTGAAAGCATATCCGTCTTCATAATAATCCTGTTCAATGGGCCACCATGTTTCAGGATTTTTCAGGAATAGGGTATCGCCTGTTCCATCGGTGTAAGTAATGATCACAGCGCCATTGATCATCCTGCTCTGCATGGGATCTGTGGATCCCGCCATCAGCAGGTATGCGTGGAAAGCCTTACCAGATAAGGGTATCGACGCCTCACGGGGATAATTGTCCCATTGTGAAGTGAATATGATATTGGGCTTTGTTGTATCAAAGACTGTTCGAAAACTAACACCATCCTGTATGGTAAACGCATTTGCATTAGTTGATTTTCTTCTTAATCCGGAATCATCTATTATTGCTGTCAACATTGGGTGCGTCCATTCACCGATGCCCTGTGTTGGCAATTGCAAGGTTACTGTTGCGGGACGTGGCGATAAATATTGGTTTTTGAAAATGTTTGTGACCTTATCATTAAAGTATTGATCAATCACAATCGACTGCATATTTGATACTGGTCTTTTATCGATGTTCCAGTTAACTATATTTTGTTTTGTTATATGTACCCGTGTTGACTCCTTCCATGTAAAGCTTACCTCGTTGCTCCCCACGATCGTCTTCTCTTCAGGTACTATTATTTTTTGTGATGCGAATGCTGCAATGGTAAGAGGTATTATAAAATCCGTCACGCCTTTGTTAACTTCTACCGACCCGGATATCGAATGATCTGTGTTGTTATGAAGGATACACTCCAGTGAATTCTTTCCTTGTTTTTTGTTGCCAATAATCTCTACCGGTTCTTTAATGTTAAGTGCAAGAGGTTGCCACCAACTAAGTTGCCCCTGTTTTAGTTGAACGAATACTGTTCTGTTTCCTATATCGCCCGTTAGTACAGCATTCATTATATGGTTATTGATACTAACAGAACCCAGGAGTTGTTGCGGGTCGTATACGCGTTGAATGGAAGCATTGGGAAATTGGAATGATAACCCGCTGCCCTTTGCATATACATTTTGTAAAACAGGTATATCTGCTTTCGCTCCTCTCCATACGATATTGATCTCATACCTCTCAGCCGTATTCATTCTGATCGAGATCATGGGAGATGCGACAGCACTGTCTATATTTTTCCATTCCACGTTCTTTCCGTTAACCAGTATGGTTGAGATCGATACTGCATTTGCTTTCAACAATAACGTCAACCGCATCTTTTTTTGAAAAGAAGGAATGATTGTATACTTATCTGTTTGCGCACTTCTTGTAAAAGAAAATTTCACATCAGGTGTTTCAAGTGAAGCATGGTTCCACGCTGATGGAAAGCCGGGTTTAATAATGAGTTCCTGTTGCAAGGCATCAGGCAGAATGCCAAACAATCCCTGTATTAAACTTCTCGCAGTCATGCCAATCGGATCGGCAAAATCGCGGTAAGCTTCACCGCGTATCGCGTCATAGGTGGAGATCTGTTGAAAATTACCAGGGCTTCCTCCGAGATACATGCTTTCCAATAAAGAACTTTTCCATAGCAAAAAAGCCTCGTCATTTCTTCCAGCTTCCCAGTTGGCTAAACTCGTGTGCATCAATTCTGCAAGGGCAACATTGTTGAGGCTCCAGCTATAGGGCATCCAGCTGGTGGTGCTCAAAGTATAGTACCCGTCCGGTAATCCTTTTGCTTTGATGGGAATATGCGGAATGTTTGCATCTACATATCGCATGGACTGGTATGCTTTAAACGCATCGGGCAGATCGCTGTCAATACTATGATAGATGGTCCACAATCCCGCATTTGGGTGAAGGCTCTTCAAACCCAATGCATCTTTGAATTCGGCATAGGATCCTTTTTCATTCATCCATAAAACATGATCAACCGCATTCAATATTTTGATTGATTCATCGCGATAAGGTTTTGGGTCCTCTCCTACTAACAGGGCCAGTTCCGCCGCTATTTTATTTGCGCGGTAATTATAGGCGGAGCTATGTGTTACACTTCCGCCGCTGTATTGTAATGCATCGCTTGCCCAGATGGAAGCATATGCATCATACAACCCATCATTGTCAGGGTCAAAATTTCTTTTCTCCCATGCAAGATGGCGCTTGATCACGGGCCACATTTCTTTGATAAATTCAATATCACCTGTCCATTTAAAATGCCATAACAATTCATCAATGAACACAAGATTCATATCATAATGATGCGGCCTGAGATCACCGCCGGGGTTCCTGCTGATATAACCACTGCTGAAAAGAGACGTTCCCATCTTTTCCAATTGCCGCGCAAGATGCAAAGCTGTATCAGCAATGATCTCACCCGAAGCGGGTGTGATAACCTGTGATTGCGCATAGCTCCTGAAATGCAAACGTGCCCTGTCATGCCAACCCAATACATCACCTGTGTAAGCACCCCGCCAGCCATTCAAACGCATGCGCCAACCAATGGAGCCATGCAGGTAAGAAGGTGTTTCCCATATTGCGTCAGCAGCAATACTCAATGCGCCGCCAAGTGTATTGATATAAGGATCGGGGGTGTTTACTTTTATCCTGCCTGCCAGATTTTTTCGTGCTGCCTCCGCCTTATCAAATGCATTCGGCAGGTCTGCATAAGCTAATCGTTTTGCAGAATCTGTTTTTGCAAAACAGAAGAAATAATTTTCAGCATTCAATACCTCATTCTTACCCGCGATCGCCGGTGTGGGAGATGATGCAGAGGAATACAGATCAACAGGTGAATTTTGTTTTGATGCATCTGCAATATGAACGGACGAAACAGCCGGAAAAATACCTGTTAAGAATTGTTCTTTTCCTTTTTGTGGATTTATTTTTTCGCCGGGTAGATTTTTATTTTCGTACCGATCCTCTTCCGATAATATTTCACCTGTTCCATAGCGAAGTGCAAAACGATCTTTCTGTAATGTATATCGGTTATCGATGCAATACTCAGGCTTTAAATAGAAACTGCTTTCAGGGTCGGGGCCCATATCACCATCACGGCTGAATTTTTTTCCGGTTGCGCCGCCATAGGCCCAGATCAATTGTATGGATGCTGGAATATTTTCAGCGTGCACTTTTATGATCAATCCTTCTGCATCACTCAATGCTAAAACTGTAATATGCAATTTACCTTTGCCAAGCAATCCATCTTCAATTGCATATAACATACTACCTGCACGATATCGTGCAACGATCTTATCCGCATTGATCAGCCATTTGGTTTGCTCACCGCTGATCAATCCAAATTTAATATTGCCGCCCATTCCAGGCATGTACAAGGCAAATTCAGGAAGGTCACCGGCCTCCACACGGAACGCAGTATTAGTTCCATATAGCGCACGTGTGAACCTGCGGTTACCGTTGGTGATCACAAAATCTTCTCCTTCGGGATGATAACGCAATACGCGCTCTTTTCCATGCCACCATTGTGTTGTA
The DNA here is from genome assembly GCA_040388705.1 of Bacteroidota bacterium. Lineage (GTDB taxonomy): Bacteria > Bacteroidota > Bacteroidia > Chitinophagales > Chitinophagaceae > Sediminibacterium. The sequence goes on from JAZKBI010000017.1 coordinate 125,724, forward strand.
TCATTTACCTGCGCATGGCTGAAACAAACAAGCATCATTGATATGTGCAGGAACAGGATTCGCATGGATTTAAAATACATTATCAATTAAGGGACGGCTATACTGTTCTTTACTTCCATTTGTTTTCGGTGTACCGAAATAAAAATATAATGTTCGTTTAATGGGCGCCGATATTTTTGTGAGCTCGCTTTGCGGCCCGAGTGACGGTGTATTATAATTAATATTCAGCGCCAGTTTGCTACCCATAGGCGGAATACAATCGAGAAAGCTGATATTGCCGTTTGGCAATTCAGGATGTGGCCTTAGCCCTGTTAATCCATAAAAATCGAAAAGCCTCACATACAATCCTGCGTCTTTACTCGCCACATAAAATTTGCCTTCCACCGTGCTGAATTCCATCCAGCTGATCTCGCCATAATAACCTTTGAACTCCGGATATATAATAGGTGAATACCCTGTCTGCGTATTGTTATATTGATTTTGCCAAACGCTTACCGGGGTACCCTGCAAACGGTTTTTCCATTGGCGATAAGGTCCTTTGCCTAGCCATTTTGAGCTGAGTATAAAATTCTCCGGATAGCTGAAACTCACGCCTGCAAAAGGATACGAGCCATTCAATGCATATTCGTATTCAAGGCTCACCCAACCGCTTCCATACATGGTCCAACGTGCGTAGTGCATATTGCCATTATACGTAAATTCTACAACGCTGTTCTTCCCTTCCTTATATTGTTTTGACGAAACAACTGTTGCAGTTCCCTGCACCAGCACCGGCCCTTTTGCAAAAGATAAATTATCGGAGCTGATATTTTTTGTACCGTTGAGCAATCCTGTTTTCTTACTCAGCATAACAGATACTTCGCTTCCTTTTAATGTATAGCTGGTATCTGTTTCTGTTATAGAACTTGTACTGTCGTTCATTACAATAATGTTCTTCAACAGGTCGCTGTTGGTTTTTACTTTCCACGTCCATTTATAAATTTCTTTTTTGAATGGATCAAAGGCCACCAATACCAATGCGTCATATTTTTTGTAATCAGCCGGAAGTGATAACTGGATGCTTCCGCTGGCAACAGGCAAGATCGAAGATGTAGTGGCCATTCCCTTTTGCTGAACGGTGTATCCTGCAAATTTATCCTGCGGCTGGTAATAATTTACCAGCGCCCATTGAAAACTGCATTGATTGATATTGGTAAAATGATAGCGGTTCTCCACATCTATCTTTCCACTAAAATTCTCCGGCAATTCTTTCATGGAAATTCTTACCGGTGAGAATATTTCCCTCAAGGCAAAAAAACTTCCTTCTTTCTCACGGTGTGGACCAAGAACACCATCATTGGCATTCAGGCCATTTGCATCCAGTACATTATTAAGATCAGTTCTTACCACAGCTTCGTCCAGCATTGCCCAAATAAAACCACCGCCGCTTTTTTTTGCTTTCCAATGCAGCTCCCAAAAATCACTCATGGCCGAACCACCACCGCCATCATCCTGCGAATGCATGAATTCGGTTGGCATATAGATGAGTGAATCGTTCAGTATCTTTTGTGTGCTGTAGTAATCTTCATAGTGATTACAATCAATGCCATTGAATTCGTTACCCGGACGATGATGCGGGTGAATAACGGGGCGTTGTGAATAATCCCATTTTACAAATTCCTTATCCAGTTCTTTATTGGTACCACCTTCATTTCCGTTATCCCAAAATATAATAGAAGGATGATTCAGATCGCGTATCACCATTTCTTTCACCAGTTTCTGGCCAACGGGTGTTGCATAAAATTTCTGCCATCCGGCCAGTTCATCCAATACATAGATCCCCAGTGAATCACAGAGTTCCAGGAATTTTTTATCGGGAGGATAATGCGAACAGCGAACGGCATTCATGTTCATTTCTTTCAATAAAAAAACATCCTGTAATTGTATCGCATCATTCAGCGTTCTGCCTGTTTCGGGCCAGAAACAATGGCGGTTGATGCCTTTCATTTTTATTTGTACACCGTTAAGATATATCCCGTCGCCCCTTCGTATTTCAATGGTCCTGAATCCGAATTTTTCTGTGGTTTGATATACGGTTTGCGAACCATTCTTCAGGTAAACATTTACTTTATAGAGATTAGGCGTTTCGCTTGTCCACTGTAATACGTTATTGAGTTTGGTCCTGAGCGCGATCACAGAATCATTTTTTGCTGCCTGCGTGTTAACAGATGCAACGATCTTCCCTTTTGCATCAACAACATCTGCTATAACAGTGCCTGCCTGCTGCATATTTTTCAGGTAAACCTGCATAGCGAAACTGCCGTCCGCTTTTGCATCGATGGCTGTATAGTCGATATGGGTTTTCGGAACGGCTTCCAGATAAACAGGACGAAATATTCCCCCAAAAACCCAATAGTCTGCCAAACGTTCTGCATTGTTCACGCTTGGATCATTACTCATTTTACTTACCGTTATTTCGAGCACGTTTTGTTTACCGGGAATTAATTTATCTGAGATATTGTATTTGAATTGATAAAACGCACCCTGGTGAGTAGCGCCCGCGATCTTTCCATTGATCTTTACTTCGGTATCGGTCATGCTTCCTTCAAACACAATAAATACTTCCTTATTTTGCCATGACGCAGGAACGGTGAAACTATGTTTATACATCCCCTTCTCATCATAGAAACGGAAATTCTTTCCATTGGTTTTGTAGTCGCGGCCATAATTGTAATTGCCAAATCCCTGTAACTCCCAGCACGATGGCACAGCGATCTTTGTCCAGTAGCCACTTTGTCTTCCACCTGTGCAAAAGAAATCCCAGTCAACGGTATGGTCGCTTCCGGTGCCGGATAAATATTGCACCTGTTTTGCCTGCGAAAAAATATTGCTGTGAAATGAAACGAGCAGGCAGAAAAAGATACCTATGGATCTGCCGGTAATTTTATTCATGATCATTAAATTAGTATAAAGAATTATTTATTCGTGTTCCAGTTAACACACACGGGTTCATCCTTACTGCAGGTTACAATACCGTTACTATAATGCAGTTCTGTTACTTGTATCACACTTCTTTTATCGTCGAATGAATTTTTAGCGGCTGGCATATCTTTTCTCCTGCCGGGATGTGTAAAATAATAAACAAAGGCGCGGTTGTCTTTTACCACCACATCGCAGTGACCGCCGATGGCCTGGTCATCTTTGCCGGCACCCGGCTCTTCCAGTATTCTGTTAGGTTGTTTTTTCCAGTTGAGTAGATCATCTGAACTATACACATCCATACCCTTCCACACATCTACGATCATAAAATATTTTTCCTGCCAGCGAAAAACTTTCGGGCCCTCACCACGCGCGGGGATGGCTCTTCCTTTATCAACCCAATGATAGAGGTCGTTACTTTCTGCATAAAAAATAGATTTCCCATCTTTCTCATTGTTATACCACATGCGCCAGCTTGTGTCCGATATGCGATACACGCAGGCATCGATCACTTTATGCAGTGCTAATGGCAACAGTGATTCATATTTCCAGTTAACAAGGTCCTTACTGGTTAAATGAATGATATCACGCGGATGGTTCCAGTCTGTAAATATGCCGGGAACATAGGTGAGATACATATGATACAATCCTTTATCCTCCACTATCTCAGGCGCCCAAAAAGTATAACCTGAATCGGGACGGTAATTGATATTGGCGGTATCCTTGTATTTCCATGTTTTACCATCCGTAGATTCTGCAATGCCGATCCTTGTTCCATGCACCCAGGCTACTCCACTTGAATCATTAAGTGATGCGCGGCGGTTGGTATAGAACATCCACCAGCGTTTCGTTTGTTTATTGTAGATGATCACAGGATCGGCCGCACCATGATAAACTGGATCATCAAACAATGGTTTTGGCGCCGATGTCTCTGACTGCTTTGTTTGTGCGTATACTGCTTCAATACAAAATAAAAAGACGAATAAAAATTTATAGAGGAAGTTCATATGTCCTTGGTATTTGCAAGATCAGTAGTACTATTATACAGATCCATAATAATGTTCCACACATTTTGTTGAACAGGAATTCCGTTTGCAAGATTTTTCTTTCTTGTTTGTAGCACGCGTTCACCCGGGTACGTAACTTTTTTTGATCCGTCTACCGGAACAGAACCGTGGTAATCGTTGATGATATTTTCTACCGCAGTTGCAATTGAAGCATGATTACTCAGTTTATTGGTATCGATCGCAATGAATACCTGCGACAATCCATATTCAACATTCTTCTTACTTATTTCAGCAGTTGACAAACCGCCTGATAAAATAGTCGCGAGCAGGTCGAGCAGGAGTGCGAGGCCGGAACCTTTCCAGTAACCGGTTGGTAATAATCTACGCGTAACAAGTATTGCAGCAGGATCGTTGGTCAATATACCTTCTTTATTAAATCCACCGTTCACCGGCAACATTTCATTACGCATAGCAGACAACTCCATGTGGCCGAGGGAATATTGAGACATGGCCATATCCAGGACGATGGCTTCATCTCCATGCGGTAAAGCCATCACCAAAGGATTATTGCCCACTCTTGCATCCACCGCGCCCCATGCGGGCATATTTGAGATCGTATTTGTCCACCCGATAAAAATAAATCCTGCTTTCGCAGCCTGCCATGCATACGCGCCTGCGCGCATCCAGTGATTGGTATTGGATAATGCCACGCAGCCCATACCATGATCTTTTGCTAAACGCATGGCGGAGTTGGTAGCATGTTCTGCGTTAAGCGGGCCTGGGCCGAGATTACCGTTCCATTGTTCAATGCTGCCAAATGCATACTGCAATGTTGGCTCTGCATCTTTTTGTACAAAACCATCTTTGATGTATTTTACAAATCGCGGGAAACGATTTACACCATGCGTGTACACTCCATCAATGCTGTTCATTGTAAAGATCTCTGCACAGCGGATCGCTTTTTCTTCTGAGAATCCTTCTTTGAGCAGGATGGCTGTAAAACGTTCCTGCATTTCTTCTTTTGGTATAATGACTCCTGTGTTTTCCATGGTGATTGCAAATGATGCAATTTTAAGATACACTATTTAACTTACTATTGCAATGCCTGTATGGTTACAGGCCCTAACAATCCTGATTCTTTTGGCTGCCATTTTGCCGCCGTGAAAATTCCGTCTGCTCCCCTGTTCTGTGGCAGGCGTGCGGGGAAATTGGTGTTATAAAATTTCTTCCATACCACGCCTCTGCGTTCAAGATCAGCAATACGGTTGGGCATGCCGTTCGTTACTTTTATTTCCAGGAGATTGTCATCCTTGAAATACGAAGCAGGGATTTTTACTTTGAATGACGGGCCTATCAGCGTAGCTATTTTCTTCCCGTTCAATACCAGCTCTGCTGTTTCCTGCACAGCGCCAAGATCAAGTTGGTACGAAACTGCTTTGATAAACGGCTTTGGAAAATGAACACTGTATTGTGCGGTACCGCTGAAATTCTTGACATCATCGTTGCCCAATTCTGTCCATGAGCCAAGTGTATTTAGTGAGGCTGAAGGAGGCAACACCGGCCCACCGGTCAAAAATGTAAGCTGCCATTTTCCATTCAGCACTTCTACTTTACCGGCTGGTATATGGTAAGGATTTGTTTCCGACTTAACGGATTCCTTCGAAGTTTGGAGTATACAACTCTCACCGGCATCGAGATAGATCAATACCTGTGTTTTGCCATTTTCTGTTCTTGTCTTGGCGGCACCGTTTTCCAAACGCATAGGATCAAACAATAAGATATTTTTTTCAGCAGACTCCAGTGTTATCCACTCATTGATGGTTGACCTGCCCGGGTTGGAAATAAAATAGCAATGGCCGTTTGCCGAATTACGTCTCGCATATTGCAGACCTTTATCTACCATTGTCTCTCTTCCCGTTTTTGCTTCAGCGAGTAATTCACCCAGGTCATCGCCCACTAAAAATGAACCTTTACCCAATACTGCTTTCTTTACAGATGTATTTCCAACAGGAGAAAACAGCAGTCCTGCTACCGATTGTAATAACTCATTTTTTCTTTTTTGCAGATCGGCCATTCCGGGTACATCTAACGGTACATTTTTATAGAAGATAATATGGGCGCCCTGTTCAGCTGCGCGCTTCAATTTCCGGAAAGTTTCTATTGGAATGTATTTCACATCACTCAATACAATTGTTTTGTAATTGCCCCCGCCACTGGTTTGCAGTAAACTGCCGTTGTTTTTGATATCTACTACCTGTTTATCAGAGATCAGGTCAAAGGCATATCCTTCTTTTAGCAACCACTCTGCACTTGTTTTAAAAACGCTGCGTTCAAATCCGGCCATTCCATCAAAATGCTGCAGCAAGTCGCGGCCCATGTCTGCGATCTTATCGTTGAATGGAAAATATAACAAAACATCATTGTCGGGTTTTCCTTTTTGTAAAAAACTCTGGCAACGTGCAACATAATTATTCAATGCTCCAAAATCTTTCCAGAAAGGATTGGCTGGTGTAAAATGTACGGCTGCATAAAATAACCAGCCGGGCCATGGTTCGTTTTGTGGTGAATAAACGGTTCCATGCCAGAATACATGGTTCACACCTCCTACAAAATATTTATCAACTGCCTGTTTTACATCACCCAAAGAAGATTGAAAATGTTCGTTGAGCCAGGTAGCGGTTTCTGAAGAAGCCAACGGCTTACCCATTACATGCGCAGTAGAAGTTGCAAATTTGAAACGGAGTATATCTTCTCCTTCTGTTTCAGGAATATTTACCACTGCATAGAGGTCCAGGATATTGGCGGGTGAACCATGCGACTGGTTGCGTATCATTTTATTTTTCGCAGTGGCCCAATGCTGCCAGGGTTTGGTGAAGTTGTCAAGTAGAAGATCAGAAATGGTTTGGCGGTAATCAACCAATACTCTTCTGCCAACATCGGAACTATCCCTTCCCAATAATTGAGGAACATATTTTTTAAGGTCATAACCTCTTCTCACCTGGAATTCTTTAAAAAATTCAGGTGTCCAGTTGCTTTGGCCCCGTGAATCATCAACTTCATAACTGTCGTTAAAAAAAGAACGGATGCCTGAAATATCTTTTCCTTTGAATGCATTGTCAAAACGATCGAGGTAATGTTTCAATGCAACGGAATTAAAATGATCGATCACATCTCCTTCACCACCGGGTGCTGCGCGTTCAACCATTTTTCCATGAAAGCCGATGAACAAGGCATAAATTTTCCATTTACCTGTTTCTGGTTTCCAGTTTAGTTTTCCTGTTGCATCCACTTTGGATGTTATATCCAGCATATCGCCTTTATCATTGTAAGCCAAAACAGTATTGGGTTTGAAGCCCATTTCAAAACGCACCTGGTCGAATGCATAGGCCTGAAGATTTTTGTTTGTAGCGATGGGATAGGACAATGTCTTCAGATCAACCTGCGCCCTGCTTTCTGATCTGTAAAAAGGTTGTTGTGTATAGCTGATCAGTTCATTCAGTTGTTCGCCTTCTTTTAGGGAATACGTTTTAAAATAAATTTCTTTGCATGCATCGGTTGGTGTTACCAATGGCCCGCCGAAAGGCCAGCCTGTTCCGTTTGCCAGGTCGATACCAAGTCCTAAACGTTTTCCTTCAACTAACGTATGTTGCAACATCTCCATCCATTTGGGAGACAGGTAATCAATGAATTCAGCTTCATGTCCTTTCACACCATAGATCGGTGTGAGCTCCAATCCACCCAATCCCGCGCCCTGGTATAGTTGCATGGCTGCTGTAAGATCTTTTTTGTTGACGGCACTTCCCTCCCACCACCATCTTGTCCATGGTTTTGTTGTTTGTGTAATTGCCGGCCATGGCAGCTGCGCAATACTATTTTGGAGGGAGCAAATTGTGACAACGATAAAAACGATTTTCTTTAGCATTCTGCAGAATTTGATGTTGTTGCTTTTAGTTTTTATAAGTACGCTTTAGCCATTCTTCCGGCACGGGAATAATGCAAATATTCATCGAACGATTGTCGGCAGATAACATAGCCGATTGGATCTCTATCTTTTTACTATCTGCACTGAACGTTGGATGTGGGTGATCGGCTGCAGTTTCTTTATGCCCGGCCGACAATAAGACCATCTCACGTGTGGTTCTATCGATCAGATAAATGTTCCTTTTGAAATCATCGCCTACTGCCCATCTTCCATCGGGAGAACCATTCACATGCCAGAGTCCGCTGCCGGAAGGTGTTTGACCGATGATGATCATTTCTCTTGTTCTCAAATTTACAATTCCCAAACCCGTTGGTTTCTCACGCGTTCCTGACGGCCCCCATGCTGCTTCCTGTCCCGGGTTCGCGCCACTTACCGGTGTTCCCGGTGCAACTGCAGTATTGGTACCCGGAATTTTCCTATGGCCCATAATAGCAATCGCTACTTCATCTTTTGTGATCACTGCTTCATGTGTTACCCATTCATAATCCGCTTCGGGATACAAGGGACGAAGACCTGATCCATCTGCCATCACCGTCCATGTGCGTTGTGGTGATTTGCCGCCGGTTTCCCAGCAAAAAACAATTTCACCCGGCACCCAGGGATTAGTTTGCACATGGCCGATCTGGAAAGGAACAGATACAATGTATTTGATCTCTCCTGTTTTTACATTCATGCTCATTAATCCTGCAGGGCCTGCACCCATATTGCGAGGGCCGAATGCGCTTTCAATTTTTGCATTGGCTGCTAAATGTTTAGCGGCTTCTGTTTTACCAACTCTAAAGTAAACAAAGTCTTCGTTGGCATCAAGTGCCATATCGCTGCCAGCGCTTGTTTCACCGGCAATAGTTCCGCAAACACGCTGGTACGCGGATGCTGGTTTCATTTTACCGGCCTTACTGTCTTTAAAAACATTTTCAAGATCCACTTCCAACACCTGCACAGGAATATCGCGTTTTTGTGCTGTGTCTTTGGGGATATTGCGCATGAAATATAATTTCATCGATTTACGTGCGATGCAAAGCATGCCGGTGTATCCGCCTTCTGTTACCTGTATCATCTCGCCTGATTTTTCGTTGACCGCTATCGCTTCATTCCTTGCTCGGTTTGAGCGGAAGATCAGCCACTCGCCATCTGCTGTCCATTGTGAATGTGTTTGATAAATTTTTGAATCGCCGGTGGGTGTACTGGTTAAAAAGGTAAGCATGGTGCCAGTTACCGGATCTTTAATTACCTGGCGTTCAGAGGGAAAACGTTTTCCTATTTGCGCAAACGTTACGAAAGGCAACATGTATACAATTAAGATTGTTGCAATTGCTGATAGAGAATGTTTATTTTTCATACGCATCCGTTATATCGTGCTTATATGTAGATACAAGATTAAAATGATGTATTGGTTACTTTGGTAAATTTCCTGTTTTTAAGATCAATACTTTCTGTCAAATTAAAACCTGTAGTATTGGTTATATAAAAAGTTTTCACTCCTGCAACAACTTGCGCCTGTATCCGGGAAAGGGAAATATTTTTTGCATCATCAATCATAAATGCCGGGCGGATCTCTTTTCCGAGATAACTCACTTCAACATTATCCATTTTAATATTTTTTGCATGGCGGATAAAAAAACCATAGGCCGGCATGATACCCATTTTTTCAGGTTCAGGATATTGCTTCTCATTCTCTGGTACCACTGTTGGAATTTTTGCGAATGCAGAATCCATTTGCCGGTAAAAGATCCGGATATTATTCAGTTGCACATCTTCAATATCATGTCCGGGAACACCGCTGATAATTGAAGAAAAATGCGAATCTGCGTTATAGACCATTACATTGCTGATGATCACACGGCGTAATGCACCTGTCTCCGTTCCCTGCGGGCCACGTAACCTTGAGGACAGGCGAAGAAAAAAAGGTGAGTTAACAATATCACGCATGGTGATGTTAGAAATGCTGATATTCTCCAGCAGCGCGCCATCAACCGTTTCAAGCGCGAGGCCACGGCAATAATCAAACACACAATTACTGATGGTAATATTTTTAAATCCACCATTGGATTCAGTGCCAAATTTTATGCGGCCGGTTGGACCTTCTTTGTCAGGCACACGGTTCCATTCTTTGCGTCCATACGTTGCAGTATAAAACGTACCGAGATCATAACCACTTACCGAACAATTGGTGATCGTAACATTTTGCGTAGCTTTTGTATATCCTAATGCATAAGAACTTTTTAAACAGATCGCATCATCCCATGGGCTGTTGATACTGCAATTGGAAATACGCACCTGGTCGCAGCAATCGATATCCATTCCATCGCGATTTGTATCCATCTTGAGATTGTCGATCGTAAGATTATTGATGCCTGTGGCGAGAATAGCAAAATGCCCGCCATTGAGAACTGTAAAATCTTTTAATAACACATTGCGGCAAAGTTTTAGCGCGATGGATTTATTGCCCCATGGCCTTCTCTCCGAAGCATTGCGCCATAAACCTTTTCCGTTGATGATACCTGGACCGAGGATCGAGATATTTTCAAGGTCCTCACCCCATAGCAAACTGTTGTGCCAGTGGCTATGGCCATAGTCCTGGTATTGATCATTGGCATTGGGTTCGGCAGCATCATACTTTCCATTTGCCGTTGTATCAGCAGCCATCAATACACAACCCTGGTCGAGGTATAATGTGATATTGCTTTTCAGATGTATGGAAAAACTAAGATAAGATCCCGCAGGAAAAAAAACAGTTCCACCACCCTGTTTAACTGCAGCTTCAATAGCGTCGTTGATGGCTTTTGTATTGAGTGTTTTACCATCGCCGATGGCACCGAAATCTTTGATATTGATTATATGAGCAATACCCGCAGCAGATGCGGAAGATGATGAAGCGTATAGTAAAATAAATACAAGGGGTATTTTCAGAAACAGCTTTCTCATGGCAGAAGCACTATTCGTTACACTGTAATGTAGACGTTTAGTGGAAAGCAGCTATCCTGAGGCATCCTGAAACAACAATCTGTCAATTAATATGACAATATGCTTTGAAAAGCCCATATAAAAGACCCTATTTATGTTATTCCGAAAAACGATACTTTACTGTAAGAACTATGCTCAAAACAGAACCCGCCATACAAATATTTGACGAAAAGAAAGTAAGAACCGTTTGGGATGCTGAACAGGAGAAATGGTATTTGTCTATTGTAGATGTAATAGCCGCGTTAACTAATAGCCCCAATCCCCAGGTGTATTGGCGTGTCCTGAAAAAAAGGCTAAAAGACGAGGGAAATGAAACCGTTACAAATTGTAACGCTTTGAAAATGCAAGCGCCTGACGGTAAAATGCGGATGACCGACGTAGCCGATACGGAGCAGCTTTTCAGGCTCATACAGTCTATTCCTTCTCCCAAAGCCGAACCATTCAAACTTTGGCTGCAAAGATAGCTTCCGAAAGATTGGATGAAATGCAGGATCCCGAACTTACTATCGATAGGGCGCTGGAAGAATACCTTCAATTGGGTTATTCCGAAAACTAGATCAACCAACGCCTGAAAAGTATCGAAATACGAAAGGAACTAACCGATGAATGGAAAAAAAGAGGGCTAAAAGAAGGCGCCCAGTTTGCAACACTTACCGATATTATTACCAAAACGTGGTCTGATAAAACCACCAAAGAATACAAGAACCTGAAAGGTCTAAAAAAAGAAAACCTGCGGGATAATATGACAAACACCGAACTCATCCTAAATATGCTTGCCGAAGCCTCTGCAAAAGATATTTCCACCGTTGTAAATCCCGAAACGTTTGAAGACAGCAAAAAAGTGGCAACACAGGGTGGCAATGTAGCCAAAGTTGCCAGGAAAGAACTCGAAGCACGAACAGGAAAAAAAGTAGTCACTGCGATCAACGAAAAATCAGCATTGCAACTGAAAAAAGATAAAGACGATTGATAAAAAAGTAACCATTTATTTGACAATTATGGTTGGGCACGTGCAAGTCCGCCATTAACCTCCACCGGCTTCGATTCAATTTTTAAAGAAGCACTGGCCAAACCTTTTCGAGTAGCAGTAACCGTTATAGCCCCAGCCTTTAATTGCGAACGAATGGCTACACGGTTGATCCCACATTCCGTATCGAGATATAAATTATTCGTCGTATTCAGTTTGGCAGCATTGAAACCGCCGCGCCAGGTCGCAGGGCCGGTTACAGCAAAATCAACTCTCGCTTCATCGGTCGGGCAACGGCGACCTTGTGCATCTACTACTTCAACATCTATCAGCGCCACATCACTCCCATCGGCCTGAAATCCATTCGGGCTTGTATGAAGAGTGAGTTTGATGGAAGCGGGTTCTCCGGCAGTTTGTATTTCCTGCTGCGCAACAACTTTACCTGCTTTGGTTGCCACTGCTTTTATAGTGCCGGGAGTAAATTCAATATTGGGGAACGCATATATATAGCCGGTGTTCATGCCTGAAACAGGTTCGGTTGCTGGCATTTTTTCTGTGCCGTAGGTATCAACAAAATCATATGGCTTATTCGATTTCCCGATTGATTTTCCATTGAGAAAAAATTCTACCTGGTCGCAGTGATTGGCTGCTACATACATTGTCTTTTTCGTTCCTGCGGGATAATTCCAATGGCCGATGATATGCAGATCGGGATATTCATTCTGCATCACGCGCGAAACATAGTAGATCGATTTAGGTAATCTCACGCCATCTACTTTCCCGCTAACGCGAAGTACATAGCTGCCCTGTTGTCTTCCATCTGCATCTTCATCCGTAAAATAAATGGATGCATAGGCTGCCCATTTTGAATGTGCGGGGTCAGTATTATCGATTCGGTTGATAGCATAACTATAGTAACGCGCGGCTGCTGCCAAACCAAATGTTTCCGAGTTCCAGTGATAAGTATCCACAGGACGGTTGCCCACCGAGCCCATTTTAGGTTTGAAACCAAAATGAGGTGGTGAATAATCATCCCATACGTCACGCCCTGCTTCATCACGAAAATCTTCTGTTTCAATTAATGGTGCTTTATCACGTCGCGAAATACTGTAACCACGGAAAATATCATCGCCTGAGACCTTATCGGTTTGCGGTGCCTGTCCTACCATCACACCATAAAATTCGGATACAGGTGTAAGCGCTTTATTGGCATCAGCAAGATCGTTATCACGTGTACCCATCACTCTGCCACCGTGCGGATCAAGTTCTTTACGCAAGGCAACCATCTGTATCATCTGTTCAGGCGTAACAATTGTGTTACCCGCTTCCCAAAAAAGTATGCTCGGATTATTCCTGTAGGCGATCATGGTGGCGCGCATTACTTCAACACGTTGATCCCATTGACGGCCTGTTACCAAACGTTCTTTATCACCTGCGGGACAAACTTCTACAATTCCTAATTTATCGCATGCTTCCACATCAACACGTTGCGGTGCAACGTGCATCCAGCGCATATAGTTACCATTACTTTCCTTGAGCATGTTCAAGGTATAATCATGCATCCACGCAGGATAAGCACCGCCCAGCCCAGCCCAGTCATTTGCAGAACGCTGCGCATAACCGGTAAGCCAAACAAAATGCCCATTGATCCAGACGCCGCCGGTACCTGCGCCACCTTTGAATTCGGTTTTACGAAAACCTGTGCGCGTGTCACAAACATCAACCACTTTTCCGTTTACACTGAGGATAGAATATACATGATATAAGTGCGGATCTTTCACATCCCAAAAACGTGCATCGATCAATGAGCCGGATGCCGTAAAAATTTCCGATTGGCCCGCAACAAGATCAGAAGTATTGCCTTCCAGTTTTGCACGCACTACGCCTTTATCATCCACTATAATCGCTGACAAAGTAATGGAAGCATAGTCGCCTGTTTCATTCACAACTTCCGATTCAACTTTTATTTCCGCTGTCTTTTTCTTGAGATCGATCTCTTCAGGATAAATATAAACACCCGTTGTTTTTAAATTTTCGTACAGGGGCAGGGTCTGGTAGATCTTTCCCGTAACGATCAACATCGCATCACGATTTAGTCCCCCGAAATTTGGATTAAAATCTTTTGAGTTCCACTGGTAAGCTGTGCCCGTTGCTTCTTCCTTATAACCCGGATTATTATCTACCTGCACAGCAAGCACATTATCTTCACCTGCAGGTTTCAGAAATTGGGTAATGTCAAAACCAACCGCCGTAATGCCGTTCTCAGATTTACCTATCGGTTTTCCATTGAGAAAAAAACGGCCCGCCTGCCGCATGCCATCGAATTGAAGAAATATCTTTTGTCCCTTTGTGTTTGCGGGTACGGTAAAATGTTTACGGTACCATCCGATACCAAACATTTTCTCACTCTGATCCCCACCTCCATGACTGATGAATGCGCGATAAGTATCTGTATCATTCCATGTATGCGGCAGACTTACGGCGGACCATTTTGAATCATCAAATCCCGGCTGGTCAGCACCTGTTGTATCACCGAAAGAAAATTTCCATCCCGGGTTGAAATTATAGGTTGTGCGTGGTGAAGCAGGCGGTTGAAACAACAATATATCCCCTTTGTCTTTTGTTTTATCAAATGCAAACGCGCTCAATATCAACAACGCTGCGATTAGCTTCTTTCTCATATTATACTTTATCAATTCTTCGATTTTAACTGTAGTGAACTATCATTGATCTCGAAAGAAAAATTATGTAGCAGGTTGAGGATCTCCGCTCCGGCTAATAATACGGGGCCATATCCATGCGCCGCATATATATTCACCGGGCGATAATAATAAAAAGCCGGATCGAATGCCATACCTGTTCCAACACAGGTGCCTTCTACCTGGCCCTTGTCGTTTACTTTGGTTGTTACCGCGTTCCATGCAAGCATACAAACGGGTGAATAGGCTTTTGCATCTATCCATCCTTTGTTGATGGCCCTCGCGATGCAATAGGCATAGATTGCTGTGGCCGATGTCTCCAGGTAAGAATCTGTTCTGTCCACCAGCTGGTGCCAGAATCCTTCCCCTGATTGATAGGATGAAATTCCTTTTATCTGTGCCTGCAATTGTTCTATCACCTGTTTTCTTTTGGGATGGTTTTCGGGTAACACGTCCAACAGTTCTGTCATCGCCATCATGGCCCAACCATTGGCGCGCGCCCAATGAAATTCGGGATGCACTGTCATCTCTTCCACCCATCCATGCATGTAAACACCTAAGTTTTTGTTGAACATTCTTTCTGAATATTGCAGCACCTGTTTTACAGCATCATCAAAATATTTCTGATCGCCGGTAAGTTTTCCCATTTGTGCCAAAGCAGGTATGCCCATGAACATATCATCTAACCAAAGTGTATTTTTTTGCGGGCGGTTCCTTGCCAGCGTTCCATCTTTAAAACGAAATTCTTTATTGGCTACATAGTCTACCAGGTGATCGATAAGGGGCCTTAAATTTGAATGACCATTCATCCGCAATGTTTTGATCATTGCTGCACATACCGCTCCTCCGTCATCCAATGCATGCGGTGCAACGGGCTGTCGCAACGGGTTTGAGCCTCTTGGATATTGCCGGTATAATTTCGTGAATGCGGGCCAGGCATCCGCAAGAAAATGCAAACGTTCTTTTGTATAATGTGTGTACGCAGTGTCGCCGGTAGCTTCTCCTGCCGATAACATGCCTGCATAGGTCACACCCCATTCATAACTGGTTAACCGGAAATCAGCCGTTTTGAAAACAGTATTGGTATCTATTTTAGAAAGATCAGTGATGACTGATTGTGTTCGCTTATCAATAAACTGCGCGGGTGTAACGGCATCGAGATAGTTGAACACTTTTTTCAACACCTTCCTTACATTATCTACAGAAGGAGCGCCATAAGGAACCCTATACTCAGGTTGCAGCAAATGCAAGGGAGTGTTCACATCATTGCCTTTTACCTGTGCGTTAGAACAATACCCCATGCATACAAGTGCGGCAGTAAGTAATATTTTCATTTATGATTTTTTGATTTCAACTGCATAAATATTTTCTGTTCCCTCAAAATTGGCGCGGAAGATGATCCATTTTCCATCGGGACTAAAATGAACATTGGGTTCGAGTTTATATTGATGGTGCTTCATGTTCACCAGCTTTTCAGCCTGTAGCTGGTCGCCTTTTACGGTAAAGAAGTTAATCCACTGCCCGTCTTTTGCTTTAGCCACGGCGCCTGGGTCACCGCCATCACCGGCAAAGGTTTTTTCATCTGCAGAACTGTTGTAATGTACTGACCAATCGTTTCTTTCCACTTTGTATTTAACTTCTTTCCTGGTATTCACATCAGAGCCGGCTACAAAAAAGGTTTCGCCTTTGGGCATCTGCAGATCAAACCAGATGGTCTTTCCGCTTTGCCCAACCCATTCGTGGCCTGCAATTTCCATATCCATTGTGCGTTTGTGCATCAGTACAACCTTATTCGTTTTCAGATCGATGGTCCAGATCCTGTCTACCTTGTGCCAGGGTCCCTCGTGACAAAACATAAGCAATGAAGGATCAGTGGATGAGAACTGAACATGGTTCAACCATGCACTATCGGTAAATACTTTTGATAATTTTTTTGTTTCGATATTGATCGTAAACAATGTTTTAGGAAGTTTTGCCTCGTAGATCAAATTAAAAAAATCTTTTTTCTCCGGGTTCTTTCGATATATCTCTGCCTCAGCCTCGCTTCCTTTTGCACCTCCAAGTAAGGTGCCATCAGCATTCACGGTGGTAATACTTCCTTTAAAATCTGTCGGGAAAACAAATACCAGTTTTTGTTTTTTGGTTTCCACATTCACAGAGAATACGCTGTCTTTTACCTGGAAAAAAACTTCTTTTCGTTTTGTTGATACGATCTCGCCGTTCATAGGTAATGCCTGGTGCGTAAGTTGTTCCGAAGTAAGTGTTTTCAGGTCCAATATATAAATCTGTTTGTTCTTTACATTCAGGTTATACGTTTCCTTTTTCATATCTGTAACAGCGCCGGGTTGTTCAAGGCTGCTGTTATAGAAAACCATTTTATTCCCGATAAAAGGATTGTTGTGAAAATAAAAACTCATGCTGCTGCCTTGTTGCCGCGTTAACCTGATCACTTTGTGACCGGTGCTTTTATCGATCCATTCATTGGGCATTTTTTGTCCGCCTGTTTCCAGGATCGGCTGGGCATGCAGCCTGGCAAAAAACACTAACGCAAAAGCAAACATCATCCATTTGATCTTATACATAAAGCATTCGTTTAATTGATCTTAAAAATAAATGGAGAAGATGTCATGTATTTCCCTCCCTGCGAAGTGGTAAATAAATAAGCAGGTTTCCCATTCTTAAATAATAGTTGTGGCCGTTCAAAACGTCCATACTTTTTTAAATGCGATGGTGCGGGTGGTTGCTGTATATATTTATCCGCTGCATAATAAGCGATCTTTGGTTCACTCCAGGCTAATCCGTCTTTTGATTGTAGAAGGATGCCATTCTCGTAATTGAAAACACCCATATCCCTCGCGATCAAATTAAATTTTTTATTTTCCATCCATACAAAAGCATCTTCCAGTTGCCTGTTATTTCCTTTGGATGAAAAATCGATCAATGGATTGGAAACATGCTTACTATATGGCCCTTCCAGTTTATCAGAAACAGCCAACCCATATTTACGGTTGCCTTTGATCGGCCCGGTATCCGTTTCATAATCCTTTGTGTTCCATGATTTATAATATAGCCAGTATTTCCCGTTCGGATGTTTGATGAACGCGGGATTGGTGGTACAATGATCATCCCATGCACCTGTTTCCCCTGCTTCGAGCAAGGGTTTGTCAGGTCTGGCCCATGGACCGTTTAAAGTTTTTGCGGTTGCAAGGCCAATTCGCTTGGTATTTGTTTTACCATTTGAATTACCCATATAAAAAAGGCAATATTGTCCATCCACTTTTTTGATCGATGGATTGTGACAGGTAGTTGCGTCCCAAAAACCAGGTCGGGGTGCTAATACTGTTTCCAATATTTCATAAGGGCCCTCAGCGGTTGCAGCAACTGCGTGTACGATCTCGCTTCCGTTGATCCATCCACCCATTCCTTTTTTGGATGACCAGCGCGAAAAGAAAACATGGATCTTTCCATCTTCACCTTCAATCGGGCTATTGCACCAGACATAATAACCGTCCAGTTCTAATACCCTTCCTACCGGTGTTAAACGTTTAGCAAACGGCGATTCATCCGAATAAAATTCAGTGGCCCATGAAGGCATGGATATACCCAATGAAATAAGGGAGACGGTGTTGATGAATTCCTTTCTTTTCATGATAATATCTTGAAAGAAAGGGCAAAGGGGGTTCGCATAAGCATATGGCAAATACTGTTGCCTAAAATAATGCGTTTATCAGAGATTTCCCGTCCTGATTCATCCTGTAGAGCAAGCTATGAGCCGTGAGCTTCGAGCTGTGAGCTATAGCTTTCTTATCAATTACCATCTGGTCTTACAGATGCAGTTATTGGGCTGAGCGGCCAATACCATTGCTCCCATGGATCTGGTTTCGCAGGATCAAATAACATAGTACCCTTTTTAATATACTTTGCTATCGGCAAGTTCGCTTCTTGAAGGCCCTTTAATACACAACGTGCGAGTTCGTAAGCGCCGTAGGTGGTGAAATGTGTGTTGTCTTTCAACGCGGAATCCTGTCCAGGGAAAGTATTAGCGGGAAAGTGTACAAAAGCTTTTAGAGATCTCTCCGGCCCCCATGCTTCATACAATATCTTACTCATTGCATTGAGGTCCACCAACGCCACGTTTTCTTCTTTTGCTGTTTGCCGCATTGCTTCAGGGAAATCGGATAAAGTATTAACGATATGTCCCTCCGCATCAAAACTTCTTCTATGCATCGATGTAACAAGCACAGGTATCATTTTACGGTTGCGCGCTTCTGTGATCCATTCTTTCAAAGTAGCCTTATACGTTGTAAACGGATCAAGATGCGAGCTCCCTGCTTTCTGATCATTATGCGCGAATTCAATAAATAAATAATCGCCTTCCTTCGCCATACTCATTATTTTTTCCAGGCGTCTTTCTCCTTTAAACGCTTTTAATGTTTCACCGGATTCGGCATAGTTGGCAACGCAAATATTTCCGGGTTCGAAAAAAGAAGGAAACATTTGCCCCCATGCGGCCCAGGGTTCTTTGTCCTGGTCCACCACGGTAGAATTACCTGCGAGGAATAGGGTTGTCGCTTTTGTGTTGGGCGTGATTTCAATAACAGATAGTCTGGGAAATGAATCACTGAATTCGAGCGTGAGTAAATTATCCCAATGCAGGTAATTTGTCTCGCGTGATTTTAGTTTTACTTTACCTCTTACCTTGCCATCAGTATCACGGATAAGGCTATCACGAATATGGGCTGTGAATGCTTTTGTTGTTGTTTTTCCTTTTTTTGTAGTGATTTGTGAAAAAAACAACCTCCTGTTTTCTGCACGGACGGTGGTTGCAGATTTATCAAGCGGGTCTCCCAAAACAACTTTTACATCATAATTCCCTTCGGGAAGTTTAACAGAAAAATAAAAAGGAGCATCGCTGGTAACAGACATGCCTGATGGCGATCTTGCAACTGTACCTTGTGAAAAACCGTAACCTGTTTGATAATTGAATTTTGTTCCTGGGGCGATTGGAATATAGCTTCCATCAACTTTTCCTTTTCCAAAATAAAATTTATAGGATGACTGTGCGTGGGAAACAGCCGTTAGAAATAACAGGCAATTGAGTAAATAATATTTCATAGTTCTCATTTAGAGTGATTTTTACTTAACAGCCAGTTCATATGTTTTACCGGCTGTAGTTTGAAAGCTGGTTAAGTATTGCGATGCACTAATTGGCTTTGCTAAAGCATTTGTATTCTTTATAGCAATATTTTCTTTTGTACGAAGTTTACAGGTGCCTCCAATTTTAGATGTGATAAATGCTTTCGCCAATTTGCCATCTTTCCAGAACATTTCTATTTCAAAATTTCCACGTGCGATCAATCCTTTCACATGTCCGTCTTTCCATGCACGGGGCAATGCAGGTAATAATTGTATGTCGGTTAAATGGCTTTGCAATAACATCTCTGCTACGCCGGCCGTGGCACCAAAATTTCCATCGATCTGGAATGGCGGGTGGCTATCGAATAAATTATTCAGGGTTGAGCTTTTCAAAAGTTCCTGGTACATTTTATATGAGTGATCCCCATCAAGTAACCTTGCCCAGAAATTTATTTTCCATGCCTTGCTCCAGCCAGTGCCACCATCTCCTCTTACGGCCAATGTTTTGCGACTGGCATTGGTGAACATCGTATCGATCAATGGGGAGATCTCTCGCCCGGGATATAATCCAAACAAATGAGATACATGCCTGTGTTGCGGATCTTCATCTTCCCAATCGCCATACCATTCTTCCAGGTTTCCTTTTCTGCCGATCTTCAAAGGACTTAACAATTTTCTTTTTTGTTTGATGAGTTCTGCAAAGGCTTTATCCGTTCGCAACACTTCACTCGCTTCAATAATGTTTGTAAACAGGTCCCAGATAATTTCCATATCCATGGCTGATGCAATCGTCGTGGTTCCTTTAAAACCTTTCGGATGCAGGTACACATTCTCCGGTGAGGTAGATGGCGCAGTGACGAGATAGCCATCTTTTTCTACCAGCCAGTCAATACAAAATTCTGCGGCACCTTTCATCAAAGGATAAGCAGTGTCTTTTAAGAATTTATTATTACCTGTAAATCTGTAATGTTCATACAGGTGTTGAGATAACCATGGGCTACCCATGGCCCAGTTGGCCCATTTCGGATCACCGTTACCTGCTCCTACCGGGTTTGTTTGTCCCCATATATCACTGTTATGATGTAATGCCCACCCATGCATGTTATAATAATTCTTTGCCGTGAATGCACCATTGTATGCAATCCTTTGTATATGTTTCATCAAAGGTTCTGTGAGGTCTGATAAATTACAAACCTCCGCGGGCCAGTAATTCATTTGCAGGTTGATGTTCGTTGTATAATTACTTCTCCATGATGGGCGGATCTCTTTGTTCCAGATGCCCTGCAGGTTAGCCGGTGGAGAGCCTGCACGTGAACTTGAGATCAATAAATATCTTCCGAATTGAAAATATAATTCTTCGAGGCCAATATCCATTGCTCCTTTTTTATAAGCATCCAAACGCGCATCTGTGGGAATATTATCGGCGGTATTATCACCCAACGATACATCTACCCTATCGAAATATTTTTTATAGTCTTTTATATGATTCTGTAACAATTGCGTATAATTTTTCGAAACTGCAGCATCCAACAATGCTTTGGCTATTTTATTTTCATCCTTGCCATCTTTATCCGGGCATTTATCAAAGCCATTAAAACTTGTAGCTGCCGAAACATACAATACCACTTCTGTTGCATGGGTAATGATCAATGCTGTATCATTATTACTAACCGTTCCATCTTTTGTAATAGCTTTTACACGAAACTGGAAACGCATACCATTACAACTTCCATTGTCGGTATAGATAAGCGGTTTCATGTTACGTCTTTCATCGTTGGTAATTCTTGCTTTGCCTTTCAATACCAATTCCTTATTGGCAGTAACTATTTTCTGGTATTGCAATTCATGCCGCACATCAACAGAAAAATTCAATGCATTGGCCTTGTTCGCTTTCAAACGGATCACGATCACCTGGTCTGGATTGGATGAAAAGATCTCTCGCGTATATTCAATGTTATTATGCGTAAACCTTGTTGTGCTGGTTGCATTTGAAATATTCAGATCGTGGTAATAATTGGAAACTTCTCCCGCAAAAGGTTGTTTAATAATAATATCACCCAATGGTTGAAACATTTGTGTGTCGGGGCCCTGCATTTTCTTTAGCAATTTTACAGCATCATTGATACTGTCGCGGAACAATGCATCCCGAACAGGTTGCAAATATTTTGGTGCATTGGGGTTGGGATCATGATCTACCGGGCCGCCTGTCCATAAAGTAGCTTCGTTCAATTGTATCAGACCTTCTTTCACTCCACCGAAATCCATTGCACCCAATCGCCCATTGCCAAGAGGCAATGCTTCGTTCCAGTCTCTCGCAGGTTGCTTATACCATAATACCCTTTCTCTTTTTGATTGGGCGATAACGGATGTAAAACAAACACATACTAGAAGTGACAGAACGAAATGGGTTCGATATAACATGGCAGTAAGTTTTACCAGTAAGAAATATGCGTTAGTGTGTCAGGGTATAATACCTCAACTCAACCATATCGCCGGGAACAGGTTGTGTATTCCATTCAGCATGTACTGCCAACGCTGCGCCAATCGCCGTTGCCTGCGATACTGATGCCGCATATACTTCCATCGCAGGAAACGCAGACGCCAGCATATTCATGTACAATGGATTTTTGGCGAACCCTCCATCCACAAAGATCCTCGATACTTTTTTTGAAGAAAGCACAAGAGAAGTTGATGATCGTTGTTGCTGTATAATATCGTAGATCAATTGATGATAGGCTTCCGCATAGCTTTCAAAATCTGCAAGGTTTCTTTTTGTGAATGCTGATGCATGCAAACCTGCTTCCATGTCATGCAATTTATTTTGTTGGTTGATCTTTTCAAATAGCACCGGAATAAATACGGCCTGCTGGTAATGATCAACCGGAACATTAAAATGTTGGGCTAATAATTTTACCTGTTGTTCATGTTCATTACCGGCAAATAAACGTGCAGCTTTTACCGGACGGCCATGATATTCAAGATAGCAGAGGCAATCTTTTTGTAACTCTTCGGCTGTTAAAGGCTCATCGTTAAACGGATTTAAACTGATGCACCAGGTACCTGTTGATATCAGGATAAAAGGCTCTGAAAAGCAAGCCAGGTAAGGGATCAACGCGGCTGAACTGTCATGAAGACCAATCCCCGATTTTATTTGTTTATCGTGCAGGGCAACATCCAATGCTGCATTGGAACGGAGAACAGAAGGAAATTTTTTATCGATCTCTTCTGCATAAACCCAGTCATGATACATTCTTTTTGAGAAATCCCATAACCCTGTATGACAACCAATACTGGTGATCTCTGCACAGGCCCTGCCTGTTACCAGATAACTGATGTATTGCGGAAGGTGTAATGAATAGGCTATCTTTTCAAACAAAGCGGGCTGCTCATGTTTTAACCTGTACAATTGCATGCCGGAATTCAGGTTGCCTAAAACAGGAGAAGCCGTTTTCACAGAGAGCTCCATCTCCCCACCATAGGCATCATAAAATTTTTTCTGTAATTCCGGTGGATAAGGTTTGAGATAGTTCTGCAAACAGGTAACCGGTGCACCTTTTTCATCGATATGCACAAAACTGGCGCCGTATGCTGAAAAATTGATCGCTTTCAGATCAAAGTCCGACAGGCTGATTATTTCTTCAATAGATTTTTTTATCCATTGTGATAATTCCTGCACATTGTCACAGGGAAACCCATCTTCATCCTTTATTTCGGGAAACTGGACAGAGCGTTCCAGCACAATTTTATACAGTTCATTGAAGAGGAAAAATTTCTTATTGGTTTTTCCGATATCAAAAATGGCTATGACAGGTGATGAGATCATAGTCCCGTTGCTACAGTTTTTTCTCCTCTTTCTTTGATCAACTGTTCGCGTATTTTCTGTTCCCGGAACAATTGCAATGGCGACAATGCTGCACCGGATTGTAAACGTGCTTCGGCAACGATCGGGCGAACATCAGTGCGATATGCCTGTTGCAGTATCTCCTGTGCCTTTGCCACATCATTGTTTTCTTGCGCTGATTGCAAAGCTTTCGTATCAACCAATAAGGCCTGTGTATACGCGATCATGATGGCTTCTACACTTTGCAACAGGTCTTCCAATGGATCTTTTATATTGTGTGAGGCATCGATCATCCAGCCAAGGTCGTTGGCATGGTTCATATTTCTTGCATCCATTCCCTCCACCAATTCATTAAAGATGAGGAACAATTGGTATGGATCAATACTGCCTACGGTAAGATCATCATCACCGTACTTGCTATCGTTGAAATGGAACCCACCTAATTTTTTCTCGTTCAATAGCAAGGCAACAATCTGTTGAATGTTTGCATTTGGCAAATGGTGGCCTAGATCAACCAATGTATATGCTTGATCGCCCAATTTATTCGCGTATAATAACGACTGGCCCCAGTCACCAACTGTCATTGAATAAAAATTGGGTTCGTATGCTTTGTACTCAACAAATACTTTCCAGTCAGAAGGAAGCGCCGCATAGATCTCCTGCAGTCCTTCCAGTGTATTTTGAAACGCTTTCCTGAAATTCAACTGGCCGGGAAAACAGGATCCATCAGATAACCAAACGGTCAACGCTGTCGATCCCAATTCGATCCCATGCCTGATCACTTCAATATTATGATCGATGGCCTGTTTGCGAACGGCCCTGTCCACGTGTTGCAGTGAACCGAATTTATAGCTGTGTTTTTGCCCGGGCTGATCCTGGAAAGTATTTGAATTCACCGCATCAAAACGAAGATCGAATTGTGCAGCCAGTTCTCTTGTCTTTGATGCATTTTCAGGAATATCCCATGGTATATGCAACGAGATGGCGCCGCTCGACCTGTTAAGCGCATGCAGTAAACCCACATCTTCAATCTTCTGTTCGAGGTTGGCAGGTTCGCCGCCACCACTGAACCTTCCAAAACGTGTGCCTCCCGTACCAAGCGCCCATGAAGGAATGGCTACCTGGAAATCTTTTAATTTTTGCAGGATACTGTTAATGGTGGGAATAGATTCAGACACAAATGCAAAACCATGTGTATGTTTGGACAACAGTTGGTCATTGTGTTCAGCAATGAGTTTTTTTTCAATCAGCATAGTCAATCGTTTTTCAGCCTGGAACTTTATGGTAAATAAAATACTTCTTTTAAAGGTACGCTAACGGGCGAATTGTCGGCATTACTTTCCATAATGTCTTTCATATAGGCCCACCATTTCTGCATAACAGGGTGTGAAGGCAAATCATCCAGCTTTGTTTTATCGTCTATTTTCAATACGCCAAAAAGGCCAAGTGTGGTTTCATCAAGAAAGATGGAGTATTCCTGTATACCGGAATCCTTCAACAGCTTTTCCAGTTCCGGCCATAATATTTCGTGCCGTTTTGCATATTCCTCTTCAAAACCTTTGTGCAATTGCATTTTGAATGCTACGCGTTGCATGTGATCGTTTTATTAGATTACAGATGGTGGATACTGAATACTGGATGCTGGATACTGGATGTCAGATGTAGACATGCGAATCTGTCGCCTGACAACCGTCATCTGCCAACTCGGTACCCGGTTCACTAAAAAAAGCGGGTTGACAATTGGAAAACCATCAACCCATTCGACTGCTTGTCGTTAGAAAAATTTATTACTTACCGTACAAATGCAGCGGCAACACCGCCATCCACATTCAATACATTGCCTGTTGATTTATTCAGCAGCCCTCCTACAAAAGCAAAACAGGCATCTGCAATATCACCAGGATTTATGATCTCGTTCAATAAAGTGCGTTTTGCATAATACTCCGGCAATTCTTCTACTTTTACATTATAGGCTTTCGCTCTTCCTTCGGCCCAACCGCTTTGCCATATTTTACTATCGCTGATCACTGCATCGGGATTTACCACGTTCACACGGATCTTATCTTTTCCAAGTTCTGCCGCATTCAACCTGCTGAGATGCAGTTGCGCCGCTTTCGCAGAACCATAGCCTGCATTATTCGGGCCGCTTACCAACGCATTCTTACTTACAATATTCAGCACATCACCGCCGATGTTTTGTTTGCGCATAATGTTCACGCCTTCCTGTGTAACATTGAACTGGCCTTTTACCAATACATCATACAAAAGATCCCAGTCCTTATCGGTATGCTCTTCTATCGGTTTTGAAATTGACAGACCCGCACAATTCACTACAATATCCACCCCGCCAAAAGAAAGTGCCGCTTCTTCGAATGCATTTCCTATATCGGTGCGGCTGGTTACATCAAGCAATACCGTTGTAAAAACATCTTTACCGTATTCTTTCTGAAAAGATGCTTTTGCTGTAGCTAAACGTTCTGCATCATTGTCGTTTACTACAATACATGCACCTTCGTCAGCGAATTTTTTAGCAATGGCTTTACCGATACCACCTGCACTACCCGTGATCAACGCGATCTTTCCTGAAAGTGCTTTGGGTTTTGGCATACGCTGCAGTTTTGCTTCCTCCAGCAGCCAATATTCGATATTGAATGCTTCCTGTCTTGGTAAAGAGGTATAAGACGAGATCGCTTCTGATCCGCGCATTACATTGATCGCATTGGTATAGAATTCCGATGCAACCCTTGCCGTTTGCTTGTTCACCGCAAAAGTGAACATACCCACGCCGGGATATATGATCACCACGGGGTTTGCATCACGTATAGCAGGACTATTCGGGTGTTTGCATTTGTTATAATACTCTGCATACATTTTACGGTAGGCTTCAAATGCGGGCGCGAGTTTCGCTTTGATGGATGCAATATCATCCAGCTTTTCATCCGGAGTCAATTGCAGTACCAGCGGGCTGATCTTTGTACGCAGAAAATGGTCGGGACAGGATGTACCCATTGGTGCGAGCCTGTCGAGATCATTTGAATTGATATAAGCCAGTACGCGGTCATCATCCGAGAAATGGCCGATCATCTTTCTTTCAGATGAACAGAACCCACGCAGTACAGGAGCCAATGCAGCAGCCTGTTTCAAACGTTCTTCTTTTGCAAGTGATTGAATTTTTGCACCACCGAAAACCGATCCGTTTTTCTTCACTGCGTCTTCAATATATTCAGCGCAACGCTCAATCACTTCGAGCGTGTTCATGTAACTTTCATATGCCGTATCGCCCCAGGTAAACAAACCATGTGAGCCGAGCATGATACCGCGGATACCTGGATTTTCATCAAGACATGCTTTCAGTTTCAATCCAAGATCAAAACCGGGTTTCTGCCATTCCACCCACCCGATGGTTCCGTTAAATAATTCCTGCGTGATCTTCTTTCCATCTTTTGCTGCTGCAATAGCAATTGCAGCATCGGGGTGCAGGTGGTCAATATGTTTGAAAGGAAGAAATCCATGTAAAGGCGTATCAATAGAAGGTGCTTTGGAAGCAAGATCAAAAATACAGTGGTTAAACAATTCAACCATCTCATCTTCTTGTTCAATTCCGCGATACACATTTTTTAGGCTGCGCAAACGATCAACATACAGCGCCGCGAGTCCACTTGCTTTTAATGTGCCAAGATCACCACCGCTGCCTTTCACCCACATCACTTCTGTTTCTTTGCCGGTAAGCGGGTCCTTTGCCATTGCTTTGCAGGATGTGTTTCCGCCGCCATAATTCGTAAGCCTGAGATCGGCGCCCAATAAATTGGAACGATAGATCAGCAATGCTACTTCATCTCCTGCCAGTGATGCAGCCTTAGCCTCATCCCACAGGTAACTCACGTGTTTGAAATTCGTTACTGTATTCACCTCTTTTCAATTAAGTTAAAAAATATTGTTTGACACGAATTCCACGAATTGACACGAAACATAATTCGTAAAATTCTTGTTTTCTAATTCGCGTTTTTCAATTCGTGTTATTTATTTGGGCAACGAGTTACCATAACCCACTATCAATACCGATGCGATGATCGTTACAATTCCTATTGTTATAGTTGCTTTTGTTTTACTGCTTACTCCTTTCCATTCCTTCAATGCAATGCCCCACATATTGGCCACCAGGATAATGAACGACATGTGCAGGATCCACGAACTTGCGCCGTTACCCATTTTACTTTCGCCCATCCCATAAAAAAAGAATTGTAAGAACCAGGTAGTTCCTGCCAACGCGCAGAAAAGGTAATTCTTAAACAGTGGTGTTTTTTTATTGGCGTAATCACCAAAAGATTTATTCTTTGCGTTGAGAATCATACACCAAATAAAATTGGTTGTTAATCCGCCCCATAATATCACAACAAAGATCACGTTGTTCTGGAAAAGAAAATTGCCTTCGCCGGGATGTGTCGTTTGCCAGGTAGCATTGGCGATCTCTGCCATTGGTTTACCTGCTTCAATACCGAAATTAAAAAATGCACTGAGGATACCAGAGATCGTTGCAATGATCAGACCTTTTACAAGACTGAATTCTTTGACACTTTCCTTCTTCAATTCATCCGTAAGATTTTTTTCTTTCATCATCCCTGCACGGCCGCAGATGGCAATGCCAATGATACATACCAGTACACCGATCAATACCCATTGACCGCCTGTATTATGTATCATAAAATTGATCGTCTGCGTTTCTTTGCCCGGCGTAGGAACATAATTGTAGTAGATAGCTGGGATCAATGAACCAAAGGCAGAACAGAAACCAAGGATCACCGAATTACCAAGACTCATGCCGAGGTAACGCACACCCAAACCATACATCAGTCCGCCTATACCCCATAAAAGGCCCATTAAGAAAGTGGTGCCGAGTATCTGAGAAGAAGATCCACGGATAATATCAGCAAAACCCGGAATGGTAAGATAAGCCGCAACGGGAGGAACGATAAGCCATGAGAACAGGCCGCCTATAATCCAGAAACTCTCCCAGCTCCAGCCTTTTACTTTTTTGTAAGGCATATAAAAACTGCCAGAAGCAAACCCACCTATGAAATGGAAAATAACACCGAGAATGATACCCATGAGCAGAAGTTTTCAATTATGGCTAAGCAAGAATCCAATTACTGTTTTCAAAACTATCAATAATATTAAATCCCCTGTCATGTACCGTCATGGTTAAAATGCGCCGGAGCAGGACGGTTTAATGCGGGGATTTGCCTCTAAATATCCCCAAAAAATCGCAACGGAACACCTAAACGACGGGTGTGATGTTGCACATTATCAGTATGTTTGGGAACGATTGCCGCGCCTGTGGGCATTAACCAGGAATAATTGCCATCATGAAAAAGAAAAATGTCTTCCAGCATTTGTTCATTGATTACTATTCTGCTACACCCAAATACCTCCAGTTGGCCAATTCGATTATTAAAGCCATTGGTGATGGTAAGATCAGGAAAGACGAAATACTTCCTTCCATCAATGAACTCAGTTTTGAGTTTGAAATATCAAGGGATACCGCGGAGAAAGGATACAAATACCTTAAAAAGATCGGCGTACTGGGTTCTGTTCCAGGCAAGGGTTATTTTGTACAGGATACGAACCTGAAGCAACAGCTGAAGATCTTTTTACTCTTTAATAAACTCAGCCCGCACAAAAAGATCCTTTACGATGCGATCGTTACTACATTGGGAGAACTCGCATCCATCGATTTTTATATCTATAATAATGATTTTGACTTTTTCAAACGCCTGATACAAAATACCAAGAAAGATTACACACACTACGTTATCATCCCGCATTTTTTGGATGGCGGTGAGAATGCGCATGATGTGATCAACCTCATTCCGAAGGACCGGTTGATCTTATTGGATAAACTCGTGCCGGGTATCGATGGGCAATACGGCGCCGTTTATGAGAACTTTGAAAAAGATATTTACTGCGCGCTGGAACAGGCCCTGCCCCATCTCAGTAAATACCATACGATCAAGATCATCGTTCCTTTTTATACTTACCACCCGCGCGAGATATTAAAAGGTTTTAACCGTTTTTGCCAGCAATATGCGTTCAATTATAAAGTGGTGCACAATATTGCGAACGAGCCCATCAAGGAAGGGGAAGCGTATATAAATTTGATGGAAGATGATCTGGTGACCCTGATCGAAAAAATATTATCTACCAAAATGAAATTAGGCAAACATGTAGGTGTGATCTCTTACAATGAAACGCCTTTGAAAAAGATCATATTGAATGGGATCACTACCATATCAACCGATTTCCAGATGATGGGTGAGAAAACCGCGCAACTGATACTGGAACAATCCGCGCAGCATGTTGAGATCCCTTTTTCGCTCACGTTGAGGGCTTCTCTATAAAAAATCCCCTTCATAAAAGGGGATCCTTCTTATTCAGTAAAATCAATAGCCTATCCATTTCAGGTTCGTCCAAACAGCAGACAAACCCGGGAGTACATAACATAGTGAAATAATAACTTACTCTTCTTCTGTTACCTTGATCGGGTTCCTGCGTGATGGGATAATGGTTTCTTCATCATCGCTCAGGTATACCCAGAAATCGAACAAGGCATAAATATCTCCTGGTGTTTTGGGCCCGCCATTTTCGTTGTTGCGTTCGTAAGAACCCAGCAATTCGCCTGAATATTTCAATTCATGCAACTTCTTTTCGTGTGCCAATTCTTTAAAACTTTCAATTGTCATAGTATGTTATTTTATTCAATACCACTTTAAACCGGGCGCAATCTAATAAGAAAAAAACAAATTCAAACGGGTTTCAAAAAATGCCTGTGTCTCAGTTTCAATTTTTATATTTTGTTTCGAGTGCAATCGGCACAGTTTCTACCAATTCAAGTGATTTGACCATGTCCTTTGTTCCCGTTTTATATTTTAGAAAGTGCGGAGTTAACAGGTGTGCTTTGTACGCATCCGCATCAGCATATATTTCAAAAACCGTAACATGTGTAGGATTATTCTTTTCATAAACAGCATAAAGATTCAGCACTCCCGGTTCTACTTTTACCGCAGTTTCCGCATGCAGTTTTAATGCTGCTTTGTAATTTTCAAGTTGTGCCGGATCTATTTGCAGCTTTGCAATTCGAACAACCAAATTTTTATCCTGGGCAAATGAGTTATTAAAAGTTGATGTTATCATAATGATTATGATAATAAGGGTTGACATTCTTTTTGATGACATGAATATTCAGTTTTATTTCATTGCCGCTTTTTCAGTTAGCAATCACTCAAAAATGCCATGCTATTTAAATCCATCGATCGCTTTCTGTACCGTTACATCATTCCGGTTGCTCACTTCAAAGAAACCGCCTGTGCGCCAGATCTGCCTGGCCATCAATGTCTGCATGCGTTTTAATGCATCGCTCTTGCCTTTTGCGGTGATCGCAGAAAGGTCGATCGTATCTTTTTTGGCATAGTAAACAAGCCCGTTCCATTCTTTTTCTCCTGGGATGAATTTACTTGCCAACTCGTTTGCCGACTTAATATTCTTAAAATAGTCCCTGTTATTAAGGTAATACCGGTACACAAAATTGTTGATCGTGCCCTTATAATACAGCTTGACCATTGCCGGATCCATATGTGTTGTATCGAAAGGAACAAACACATCAGGTGTAATACCTCCACCACCATATACGGTACGGCCCCCTGGTGTTTTATAAGCTTTGCCAGCAGGTTTCGATGTATCACCTTTTACTACTTCGCCATTGTGAAAACGTTCCACCAATTCCTCTTCATACAGCGCTTTGCCTTTGGTATATGGTTTTTGAATGTTCCTTCCAAGCGGTGAATAATAACGTGCAATGGTTAAACGTACCGCGCTTCCGTCAGATAACTGGAACTGTTGCTGTACCAAGCCTTTCCCGAAGGATCTTCTGCCGATGATAGTGGCCCTGTCCCAATCCTGTAAAGCGCCAGCCAAGACCTCGCTTGCAGATGCAGTACTTTCATCGATCAATACTTCCAGTTTGCCGGTTTCAAAAATCCCATCGCGTTTGCATCTGTAATCATTTCGCTGCACATGTTCGCCTTCTGTGTAAACGATGAGTTTATCGCCGCTTAAAAATTCATCAGCAATATCGGTCGCTTCTTTCATCAGCCCGCCGCCATTGCCTCTCAGGTCGAGGATCAGTTGTTTCATCCCCAGTTTCTGCAGTTTTTCCATGCCCTGCATAAAGGCTTCATAGGTTCGCTCCGCAAATTTATTGATGCGGAGATAGCCTGTTTCCGCATTGATCATATATACGGCATCTACTGGTGATACGGGTATCACATCACGTGTAATCTCTACATTTTTCTTTTCATTGCCACGCAGCACCTGCAGCTTCACCTTCGTATCCACGGGGCCGCGCAACAGTTTGCGGATCTCGTCCGAACTGATCTTTGTACCTGCCACCTGTATGCTGTCGTTTACTTTCAGCATCCTGTCGCCCACCTGTAACCCTGCTTTTTCAGAAGGCCCGCCTTCTACCACATGCATAACATTCACTGTATCTTCCAGTATTTGGAATTCAACACCAATGCCCTGGAAATTGCCCATCAGTTCTTCATTCACTTCTTTTAAACGGTCGGCGGGTATATAAATGGAATGAGGGTCAAGATGGGATAGCAGCTCATCAGCCACCAACTGGTTAATACTGTCGCCCGGCATTTTGTCTACATAACGGGCTTTTACCAGTTCCACCAGTTCCTGTAAAGAGGTTCTCCGGTTCGAGGTAAAGAACTTATTACCTAATGTTTTGTCCTTTAACTGGTAGCCGATCATCATACCCACTACCATAACAACCGCAAACAGAACCGGCAGCCAAACCTGCAATTTTTTACTTCCCATAATAACACTTCTTAAAATCGTAACTGAACCGCGCAAATATCCACATTATGTTTGAATGAGGGGCAAAGGTTTATGAAGAACGGTTTGGGGTTTGTAGTTTGGGCCTGCCTGTCGGCAGACAGGTTTGGGGTTATTTTATGCGCGACCGCTAACTTCTAAGTCCAGACTCCAGACTTTTAGTTCCTAACGCCTAACTTCGCCCCCGAACTTAACAACATTCCATGGCGGTTATATTGATTGCAGACAGCGGGGCCACCAAATGCCAATGGGCGCTGGTAACGAACGGTAAGAGCAAAACCATTACTACACAGGGCATTAGCCCGTATTTTCTCACCGGCGAGCAGATCTCGGAACTGCTTTCTAAAGAACTAATACCAAAACTTAAAAAAGCGCCTGTCACGCATGTCCATTTTTATGGCACGGGACTGGCCAACCCAGATAATGCTGCTATTGTAAAAAATGTATTAAAAGGTCTTTTTCCAAAGGTGAAAATAGCGGTGGAGACCGATATCCTGGCCGCCGCAAGGTCTTTATGCGGAAAACACAAAGGAGTTGCGTGCAATCTTGGTACTGGAACCATCTGTTGTTATTACGATGGTAAAAAAGTGGTCAGGACCAGCCCGGGGCTTGGTTATATATTAGGTGATGAGGGAAGCGGAAGTTACCTCGGAAAAAAAGTGATCCAGTATTATCTTTATAATACCTATGATGAAGAACTGAGGGCGCGTTTTGAAAAACGCTTTTTAACAACGCAAAAAGAGATAGTTGACCGTGTTTACAAACAACCGCTGCCAAACAGGTATCTCGCGTCTTTCGCCATATTCCTGGCAGAGAACCGTGGACATTATATGATCGAGAATATTGTTGAGGACGGGCTGAATGACTTTTTTTTCACGCATTTGTATAAGATCAGGGAAAGCTGGACTATGCCCATTCATTTTACCGGTAGTATTGCATTTGGTTTTAGAGATGTATTAAAGGAACTTTGCAATACTTATGAACTGGAACTGGGTAATGTAATCAAGACCCCAATGAAGGGATTAATAGCCTATCACCGATAAAAAACAGGTAATGAAAGAATTTATAAAAGTAACCGAACAATCTTCTACTTACAGGCACCTCGAAAAAATGTCGGTGTTGGAATTATTGCAGAACATCAATAAAGAAGACAGTACCGTGCCGGAAGCCGTACAAAAAGCCATTCCGCAAATAGAGAAACTGGTGGTGGCTATTACCGACAAAATGCTGGATGGAGGCCGTTTATTTTATATCGGCGCGGGTACCAGCGGCCGCCTGGGTATTGTAGATGCGAGTGAATGCCCACCGTCTTTTGGCGTTCCTTATGGATTGGTAATAGGACTGATCGCCGGTGGCGATAAAGCCATTACGC
Organism: Bacteroidota bacterium; assembly: GCA_040388705.1. GTDB lineage: Bacteria > Bacteroidota > Bacteroidia > Chitinophagales > Chitinophagaceae > Sediminibacterium. The sequence continues at coordinate 159,545 of JAZKBI010000017.1, forward strand.
AGGCTGTTGAATTCGCCGAAGATAGCACCGATAAAGGCTGGAACGACCTGCAAAAACATTTTATCAGCGATAAGGATGTGGTGGTAGGATTGGCAGCGAGTGGTACCACACCTTACGTGATCAGCGCGTTGAAAGAATGCCGTAAACGTGGTATCATCACGGGCAGTATCAGTTGCAACCCGAATTCGCCGGTGTCGGCTGAAGCGGATCATCCTGTGGAAGTAGTGGTGGGTCCCGAATTCATTACCGGAAGCACACGTATGAAAAGCGGTACCGCACAAAAACTGGTTTTGAACATGATCTCTAGTTCGGTGATGATCCAGTTAGGACGCGTGGAAGACAATAAAATGGTGAACATGCAACTGAGTAATGTGAAGCTGGTTGACCGTGGTGTGAAGATGGTAATGGAAAGACTTTCACTCACAGATTATGAGAAAGCAAAGGACCTCTTGTTAAAGTATGGCGGTGTGAAAAAAGCGGTGGAAGCTGCTACTGCCTTATAGGATAGTTGTATATGCACGAAATAGAACCTTTTTATAACTGGCGCCATATCTATGTTTCCGAGGAAGATCCCCGCTCTCCTTTTTTTGGCAGGAAATACAGCGAGTTTGAATTCTCACAAACGGTTTACAATTACTATATCCACCCGCAATGGGATGATTTCGGCAGCAGAACGCTGTACATGAAGATCATTTATGCAGACTATGAACTCAATTTTGCGATCATTGAATTACTGGGCGAATGGAATGACGCGATAGAGAACGATATCATGGAAATGAAACGCGAAGTGATGGATCTCTTATACAATGAAGGCATTTACAAATACATTTTAATTGCCGAAAACGTACTCAATTTCCATAGCAGCGATAAAGAATATTACCAGGAATGGTATGACGAGGTAAGCGAACAGAACGGATGGATCGTTGCGCTCAATATGCCTGAACCCACGCAGCAGGATTTTAGGAAAAAGAAACTCAACTACTATATTGAATTAATGGAACTGCCTGAGTGGAGGGTTTATAAACCCTATCATTTATTTAAGAAGATAGATGGGGAGTTGATGAAAAGGTTGGATTGACGGATCCACTAATCCGCTAACTTCTTTTCCTCTTCCATTAATTTTAACTCGATCCTCCTATCGGGAACCAGCCAGATGATGGCAACCACTCCATACAACCCCACGCTGATCCATGGGTTGAGAAGAGAGAGGCCGATAGCGGCCGCGTAAATTACCACCGAGATAATTCCCTTTCTATCGTTGCCAACGGCCTTGCCCAATGTAGAATCTTTACCATGTAATCTTATCAGGCATTGGGCTAAAATATAGTATGCAACACCCGCCATTAAAAGGATCACACCAAATAAAGCAGTTGGCAAAGTGGCGAAATGATTCTCTCCCATCCAGCCCGAAGCAAAAGGCATTAAGGATAACCAGAAAAGCAGGTGGCTGTTGGCCCACATGACTTTTCCATTGATCTTATGTGTAACATGCATCAGGTGGTGATGGTTGTTCCAGTAAATACCGATATAAATAAAGCTGAGGATATAACTCATGAAAACAGGTAACAAAGGTTTGAGCGTTGCGAAATCATCACCATGCTGCACTTTCATTTCGAGCACCATGATCGTGATGATAATTGCGATTACCGCATCGCTGAATGCTTCTAATCTTCCTTTACCCATTGTAGGAATTTGATTGGTTGTGATACTAAGATAAAGCTTTTAGGTATTAGGCTCTGGCCATTAGCATGTTTGGCAAATAAGGAAAATCTGTTTACCTTAACACCGTTATTATTAACGATAAAATCAAAGAATATGTCATTACCAGTGAACAATAAAAACAGCGGCAAGCCCGGCAGCAAGGGACCAAAAGGCGGCATGGGACAGGGATCTAAATTCATAGCCAAACCCGGAACAAAAGCAACAGGCGCTACCAAGAAACCGATCAAAACCGGTGGTTCAAGAGGAAGCTGAGCCGGCGGAATTTTGAATATTGAACAAGGAATGAGGGATGTTGAAGTAGTTCGACATGCGTTGTTCCTTTTTTATTTCTACTAGTTGAACGATGTTTTTTAGTCCAACAAAATGGCAAGGTTTTCCCTTAATGTTTTTACAGAGGCCTTATTCAGTGTTCCCATCCTTTCAATAAATCTTTTATTATCTATCGCCCTAACCTGGTCAACCAAAATATCAGAAAGCATGGTTGTGCCTGCTTCTTTTTTTGAAAGATGCACACGAAGTATGGATGCATCAGGTATCACATTCGTGGTTAAGGGGCAGATCAGTGTAGAAGGATGCCCCACCTCAGTCAACAGGTCAGTTTGTATAATAACCACCGGCCGCAATTTACCAGGCTCCGTACCAAACCGCGGATTCAGGTCGGCAAACCATACATCGTATTGTTTAATCTTCGTTGCCATCTTCAAGCAATTCCATTTCACGTAATATATCCATCGAATTGCTTCTTACCAGCATAGATTCCCTGGCCAGTTTTTTCCTGAGCAAAAGTTTGGCATTATACGAATTATAAAATTCGATCGCTGCATTTATATACCGGTTGCGTGGCATTTTTAACGCCTCCGTTATTTTCTCGGTTTCACTAAACACTTTTTCGTCCAGTTTTAAGGATAGGTTTTTCATGTCAAAAAGTATATACCCCAAAGATATACTTTTTTGATATGCCTCTTTCAAATATTTTATCATGCCTCAAACATAATAAAGTAGTAAGTACTGGAAAACAGGTATTTATACGCAAAATGGATGTTTTTTCACCCGAGGAGGTCGGCCTGCTATGTTCCAGCCGGCTTCAACATTTAAAATTGCCAGTTAATATATAAGATTATCTCAATCTATCAACTATCGACAAACCATTCTTCCTCAGTGTATCCAAGGCTATATCATACCCCGCATCTGCGTGCCGTATCACGCCCATGCCCGGGTCGTTGCGTAATACACGCGCAATTCTTGCAGCAGCTTCATCCGTTCCATCAGCTACGATCACCATACCTGCATGGATGCTGTAACCCATACCAACGCCCCCACCATGATGCAGGCTCACCCAGCTTGCACCACCCGCCGTATTCACCAATGCATTCAGCACCGGCCAGTCGGCAACCGCATCGGAGCCATCAAGCATTGCTTCTGTTTCGCGGTTAGGGGATGCAACAGAACCCGTATCCAAATGATCGCGGCCGATCACGATCGGCGCTTTTACTTTTCCTGTTTTTACAAGTTCATTAAAAGCGAGTCCCGCTTTTTCTCTTTCGCCCTGTCCAAGCCAGCAGATACGTGCGGGCAATCCCTGGAAAGCAATTCTTTCCTTCGCCATTTTCATCCAGCGTTGCATGCTTTTATTTTCGGGGAAAAGATTGATGATCACTTCATCCGTTACCGCAATATCATCGGGGTCACCACTCAATGCCGCCCATCGGAACGGACCCTTTCCCTCACAAAACAGGGGGCGTATATAAGCCGGAACAAATCCCGGGAAATCAAATGCATTTTGTAAACCCCTCTCCTGTGCACGTGCGCGAAGATTATTCCCATAGTCGAACGTAATGGCGCCGCGTTTTTGTAATTCAAGCATCAATTCAACATGGAGTTTCATACTGTCGTAGCTCAGTTCAATATATTGCGCAGGATCTTTTTCGCGAAGTTCGTTGGCTTCTGCATTGGATAAAGTATGCGGCACATAACCGATCAAGGGATCATGCGCAGATGTTTGATCCGTAAGCACATCGATCGGAATATTTCTTTCGATCAACCTTTGTAATAAATAAACCGCATTGCATAGCACGCCAATACTCAAAGCTTCTTTATTTGCCTTCGCATGCAACGCACGATCGATGGCTTCATCAATATTGGTATATTTAACATCGAGGTATTTTGTCTCGAGCCTTTTATCGATCCGCCATTCTTCTACTTCTGCAATTAAAGAAACACCATCGCACATCGTAACGGACAAAGGTTGAGCACCGCCCATTCCCCCAAGACCTGCAGTCACACTCAATGTTCCTTTCAATGATCCGCCAAAATGTTTATCGGCAACGGCAGCAAATGTTTCATACGTGCCCTGTACAATTCCCTGCGAACCGATATAGATCCATGATCCAGCGGTCATCTGCCCATACATCATCAATCCTTTTTTCTCCAGCTCCGTAAAATGTTCCCAGGTTGCCCATTTCGGAACGAGTTGCGAATTGGAAAGCAAAACACGCGGCGCATCTTTATGCGTTTTCAACATACCAACAGGTTTACCGCTTTGTATCAACAATGTTTCATCATCATCCAGATCCTTCAATGCTTTAATGATCAGGTCAAGACTCTCAAAATTTCTCGCCGCTTTCCCTCTTCCACCATATACAATCAGGTCATCAGGTCTTTCTGCAACATCGGGGTTAAGATTATTCAACAACATCCGCAAGGCAGCTTCCTGTATCCAGCCTTTGCAATTGAGTTTTGTACCAGTAGGAGTTTTGTAGGCAACGGGATCGTATTTCCGTGTCGGCATAGCAAATGTTTTATAAGTCAAAAATCAAAAGTAAAAATTCAAAAAAGTGTTTTGACTTTTGATTTTTGACTTTTGAATTAATAGCAGATCAATTAGTATACAAGGTCCTCATACGCCGCCTGCAACTCATTATAAGAATGATTATCCCCCGCAGTCTTGGCCGCAGCCATTCCTTTCTCATACCATTCGATTGCGAGCGCAGTTTCTTCCATTTTCTCCAGCAATTTGGCAAGATGATAATAAGAGCCTATGTAATCAGGTGAACCGGTCAAAATATCCTCAAACAATTGCCTTGCACCTGCATCGTCACCCACCTTCATATATTCCAAAGCCAGTGCATGCCGCAGGAAATTATCTGCCGGGCTGGCTTTTAAGAATTCTTTGATCTTTTCTATGCGGTCCATGGGCCAAAGGTAGGGGAAGAAGCTGTTAGGTGTTAGGTGTTAGGTATTAGGTTTTAGGCGGTAGCAGTAGCTTATAAATGATTACCGCTAATCAATGGGCTGGAGCTTTATGGCTAACAGCTAAAACCTAATACCTAAAAGCTGTTCTCAAAGCTGTCCTAAAAAAAATTTGCCCGACCTCAACTCCTTCCTATATTTGCAATTAGTTGTTTATGCAACTATTGACCGTTAGTAAACATTTCATATGAAAATTTTAGTCTGCGTAAGCAAAACGCCTGATACCACTTCGAAGATTGCCTTTACCAATGGCAACACAAAATTTGATGAAGCGGGTGTGCAGTGGATCATCAATCCGTACGATGAATGGTATGCGTTGGTTCGTGCCATCGAATTAAAAGAAAAGGATCCCGCTACCGTGATACATCTGGTCACGGTTGGTATGGCCGATTGCGATCCCATCATCCGCAAAGCATTGGCGCTGGGTGGCGATGAAGCTATTCGTGTAAATGCCGACAGCAGCGACAGTTATTATATCGCCGCACAAATTGCAGAGATTGCAAAAAAAGGTGCCTACGACCTGGTCTTTACCGGTAAAGAAACCATAGATTATAACGGTTCATCCATCGGCGGCATGGTTGCAGAATTGATTGATGCGCCCTATGTATCGCTCGCCACTTTATTTGAACTGAATGGCACAACAGCCACCATCACACGCGAGATAGAAGGCGGTGAAGAAGTTTGCGAAGTAAGTTTACCCGTTGTAGTTAGTTGCCAGAAAGGCGTGGCCGAACAACGCATACCCAATATGCGCGGTATCATGGCCGCCCGCACAAAACCCCTACAGGTAGCCGAACCCGCAGCTATTGATGCATTAACCAATATCGTGAGCTACGAATTACCACCGCCAAAAGCAGGCGTTAAATTAGTTAGTCCCGATAACGTTGCAGAACTCGTAAGATTATTACATGAAGAAGCAAAAGCAATATAGTTTGGGGTTTGTGGTTTGGAGTTTGTAGTTTTTCATGTACCAGGCACCACCACATTTTTCAACATCGTTGCGTCGCACACTTCAACAGTTAGTTCTATAGTCAGCGGGAAGCACGGAAAACAAATTCCAAAATTTCCCAATCCCAAAATTTCAAAATTCGAATCATGGTTTTAATATTCATCGATCAAACAGAAGGCCACATCAAAAAAGCATCTTACGAGGTATTGACCTATGGTGCAAAATTAGCCGAACAAACAGGCACTACTGCCGAAGCATTATTACTTGGTACAGTGAATGATGACCTGTCGGCCCTTGGCAAATACGGTGTAAAAAAAATACACCAGGTTGCGAATGAAATACTGAACCATGTAGATGCGCAGCTCTATGCCAAAGTAATTGCAGAAGCCGTTACGGCAACAGGCGCTGATGTTGTTGTGTTCTCCCATAACCAGACAGGCAAAGCTGTTTCAGCAAGAGTAGCTGCTCGTTTAAAAGCCGGTATTGTGTCAGGCGCTTCGGCCTTGCCCGAGACATCCAACGGTTTCGTGGTGCGCAAAACAGTTTTCTCCGGGAAAGCTTTTGCCAACGTCAGTGTCAACTCTCCCATCAAAATAATTTCGCTCAACCCAAACAGTTATCAAACCGTTGCCGGTGAAGGGACAGCAGAAGTTTCTCCTTTGAATGTTGCCGTTGATGCATCTAAAATAAAAATCACAGCCATTAATAAAGTAAGCGGCGAAGTGCCTTTAACTGAAGCCGATATCGTTGTTAGCGGTGGCCGCGGCTTAAAAGGTCCTGAGAACTGGGGCGTGTTGTTGGATCTTGCGAAAGAACTTCATGCAGCCACGGCCTGTAGTCGTCCCGTTGGCGACGCACACTGGCGACCACATCATGAACACGTAGGACAAACCGGCGTTCAGATAGCACCCAATTTATACATTGCATTAGGCATCTCCGGCGCAATTCAGCACCTGGCGGGTGTGAACAGGAGCAAAGTAATTGTAGTCATCAACAAAGACCCCGAGGCGCCATTCTTTAAGGCAGCGGATTATGGAATTGTCGGAGATCTTTTTGAAGTGGTTCCTAAATTGACGGAGGAGATCAGGAAGATGAAAGCGGGCTCTTAGAATATTGAATATTGAGCAAGGAATTTTGAATGTAGAAGTGAAGGAACATGGCGTGAGTTTCGAAGTTGAACGTCATTGCAATGACGGCTTCGTTTCGAAGCCTCGGTTCTACATTCAAAATTCCTTGTTCAGAGTTCAATATTCAATTGTGTTCAATATTCAAGCCCCTTTTTTCGACAGCGCCCGATAATCTTCCCTCACCGGGTTAAACACATCCAGCAACTTACAATCAGTTATCGCAATTCCTGAGTGCTTTACATTGGAAGGTATCACGATCACTTTTCCGGGCCCGAAACGCATGGGCTCTCCCGCCACTGTTAATTCAAACTCTCCGTCCGTTACAATCGAAACCTGCTCATGCGGGTGAGAATGTTCAGGAACAATGGCTCCGGCTTCTACTTCTAAAAAATTCAATGTCATATTTTCGGTATGAATGAAACGGGCATGATAACCCTTGATCATTTCTATGGGGTTAACGGAAGAGAGATCTATCTGTGGCATGTGATGATTTTAAAAGCAAGTTAGTTAGAAAAATGGCACGCGGATTATGCGGAAAAAAACGGATCATTACGGATAAAACAAAAACAGATCCGCGTTAATCCGTTTTTTTTCGCGTCATCCGCGTGCCATGGTCTGCAATGAAAAAAGACCGCCTTTTGTAAGGCAGTCTTTTTAAAAATTTATCCCAAATAAATTATTTCGCGAAAATATGGATCGCCAGTTCTACATCTTTAGATACGTTACCGATACCATAGTTAACACCCAATAAAGTTCTGTCGATGCTTACAAAAGATTGTGCAAAAAATCCTTTGTCATCAGAATTACGGATCAGCACCTGGATCTTCATGGGAACAATAGTTCCTTTTACAGTCAGGTTACCACTTACTTCCGCAGTGTTCTCGCCGGTATAACTTACAGAAGTGATATCGTAAGTTGCTTCAGCAAATTTTTCAACATCAAAAAAATCTGCTCTTTTCAGGTGACCAGTAAGGCCATCTCCACCACCCGCATCGGTTACTTTCAGGTTGGCAAGATCGATCACAAATTTTCCACCGGTCAGTTTTCCACCGTCTACATTTACTTCACCACTTTTGATTGGAAAGAATCCTGTGTGGAAGTCATTCTTCTTAGATGCTACCCAGTCAACACGGCTCTTGGCTGTATTCACGGTCAATGGGGCCAATGCTTTCTTACCGGTGCCAGGTGCGAAGGAATAGATACCCGTTAAGAAGGCTATGCCTGCTAATGCTACAATTGCTTTTTTCATGATTTTTTTTCGTTTTATACAGTTTTTTGCAGGTTAAATATACAGCGTTTTTCCAAACCTCCCTAATTAATGTTTAAACAACAAATATTAAGTCCATCGCCGAATTCCCCTTTCCATTATCTTCGCACAAATATTTTTACGAATGAATCTGCACGAATACCAGGCCAAAGAACTGCTGAAGAAATACAATGTACCGGTACAGGAAGGCATCGCTGTTGATACCGTAATGGCTGCTGAAGAAGCTTACCGCCAGATCAAGACCCAAACCGGTAATAGTTTTGCCGTAATTAAGGCCCAGATCCATGCCGGCGGCCGCGGAAAAGGCAAGATCAATGGCAGCGAACAAAGAGGTGTGGCTGTTGGCAAGAGCCTGGAGGATATCACATCGATCGCTAAAAATATTCTTGGCGGCACACTGGTTACCATTCAAACCGGCCCGGAAGGGAAAAAAGTAAACAAGATCCTGGTGGCACAGGATGTTTACTATCCCGGCCCAAATCCTGTTAAAGAATTCTATCTCTCAATTTTACTCGATCGTTCCAAAGGAATGAACGTAGTAATGTATAGCACAGAAGGGGGTATGGACATTGAAGAAGTGGCCCATAACACCCCCGAAAAAATATTCAAAGAATGGGTTCACCCTGGTGGTGGCCTGCAGGGTTTCCAGGCAAGAAAGATCGCTTTCAACCTGGGATTAAGCGGTGAATCATTTAAGAGCTGCGTGAAATTTGTTACCAATCTTTACAATGCATATACAGGATTGGATTGCGGCATGCTCGAGATCAATCCATTGTTTAAAACAAGTGACGATAAGATCATTGCCGTTGACTGTAAAATGAATATCGATGACAGCGCTTTGATGCGTCATCCTGATATCGCTGCACTGCGTGATGTTACTGAAGAAGATCCTACGGAAGTAGAAGCCGGACAATACAATCTCAATTTTGTAAAATTAGATGGCAACGTTGGTTGCATGGTAAACGGCGCCGGTCTTGCGATGGCAACGATGGATATGATCAAATTAAGCGGCGGTGAACCTGCCAACTTCCTGGATGTAGGCGGGTCTGCCAATGCACAAACCGTTGAAGCCGGTTTCCGCATCATCTTAAAGGACCAGAATGTAAAAGCAATCCTCATCAATATCTTCGGTGGTATCGTTCGTTGCGATCGTGTAGCTGCTGGTGTGATCGAAGCCTTTAATAAACTTGGTAATATCAGCATTCCAATCATTGTTCGTTTACAGGGAACCAACGCAGTTGAGGCGAAAAAATTAATTGATGAAAGTGGATTGAAAGTTCAGTCTGCGATACAGTTAAGTGAAGCAGCTGACCTAGTTAAAAAAGCGGTAGCGTAAAAATTAATTTGAATTGATTTTGTATAACGCCCATCGAAAAATGGGCGTTTTCTTTTATAACCCCAGCCTTCAGGCTGGGGAAATTGGGACGTAGTGATCTGACGGGCTTCAGCCCACAATTCCTCCACAAACATCGGCAGGCAGTGACGGGCTAAAGCCCGTTAGCAAACAGAACTTGTTGTCCCCATGCTAAAGCATGGGGTTAGTGGGCCCAACAAATCGGTAATCATTCGTTCTAATTCGTGCAATTCGTGTTAGCCGACAGGAAAGCTCGCTTCAACGTGATGCTAAGATGGAATATCAGAGATAACCTTCACTTCCGTTACCGGGCTAAACGTATAATGCAATCCGGTCTTGATCTCCACGCATTCAAAACGCTTTCTCCGCTTCGCACCCTTACGAAATAATTTCCCGTTCTCAGCCTGGAAGATCGCACCTTCGGGTACATCTATAATATGAAGCACGCCTTCTTTTTTTACAGCTTCATACTTCCGCAACACCAATAATAGTTCCGTTTCTCCATTGGCAGTTGCCGAAGGATTGATGATGGACCTTTGCAATGCTTTTTCAATATCAGCAGGGAAGATCGTATGATTTACAAAATCAATTAACAAAGTGCTGTAATGATTCTTCCATTCTTTTCCATGTGGTTCTACCTTGTTCTTGTATTGTTCGTACGTTAAGAGGTGGGCCAGCTCGTGCAATAAAGTAATGAGGAACTCGTATTTATTAAGGTTACCATTTACACTGATGCGATGGTTGCCGCTCCAGCCGGAATGCCGGTAATATCCCAATATAGATTTTCTTTGTTTGCTGATGGTGAGGTGAACTTTATAGTGATGGATATACTCCACCACTTTCTCAAAACTTCCATCAGGTAAAAATGCAGCAAGGGCCTGCATCGGGTGTTCTGAAACAGGCATTATTTTTTTGGGTTCAGCCGTAAAGAAATGCGTACTTCCATCCAGGTATACAAAATATACAATCCCATTGCAACAAAAATCGCATTAATGCTTCTTCCCTCACCTGCGGCAACCAGGTAAATCATGGCCGCTGCAGCTAATACAAATAATTTCAGGAAAGTGCCCGCCATCAACCCACGGATCACCGCGCCCGAATTGAGGTTCGGGTTACGAAGGCTTTTTAACTGGAACCAGATATTCGCCATGCTTACCCCGAACAAAAGGATATTAGCCACCATCACCACATCGATGCTCACATGCTTGCTCTTCAATTTATTCTGGAAAGCCATTAATATACCGTTCAGGAGAAGAAATACTATTAACAGGGGCCTTGTCAACTGGCCATATTCTTTTTTCATATTATTTTTTTGAAGTGTCCTTCACCACTTTTATCAGCAGCACGATCAACACGAGCAAAGGTAACAGCCAGATCAATATGGGGAAATCTATGCCTGTGTATTTGTCGATCCATTTGCCCGCAAATACTGCCGCCAACAATGCGCCAGCCAGCTGCGCGGCAAAGCCGGCATATTGCATGAGTTGATTCCTGGGTTTTTCTTCTTCCATTAAGATCAATCGTTAGAAGGATCGGTTTTAGGCAAAACGGTCGGCACGGTATCCAGTTGCGATGGGGTATTGCCCGACAATACTTTTTTCACCCCATCCAGGTATTGGTCCTTGTATTTCAGCGCCTGTTCCAATGAATCGGTGCGGATCTTCAACACCTGCAGGGCTGTACGGCTCTCGCGGGTGCCATAACCGGGAATATAATATTTGATGGGCGAAAACGCGATCAAAGCGATGGTCAATCCCACCAATAATACAAATACAGTACTCAGCCCGATATACACACTTAGCCTTGTTAAGCGGAAAGTTACCACCTCTTCGTAAGTGTCATCATTCATCACCACCAGCCGGTAACTGTTGCGGAGGCGCTTAAGGGTATTATTGATCTCTGGATTACGCATTTTGTTAAATCAGGCTAAAGGTAACAATCAATCTGCTTTTCACCTTCATGAATTGGGAAATAACTGTATTTTTAAATACATTTTATGTATCTGATCAACATACGAACATACGACCGGAGATATACGTGGATGATTGCCTGTTTTTTAGGGCTGTTTTTCCAGACCCTGACTATCCGCAGCACCGCGCAGGCCAACCTTTCTTACGAACTGAATCTTAAGAAACCGAAGGCTTACGAGTCGAGGGAACTGCCCGCTGAAAAAACAGGTAATAAAAAATTCAATACGCCAAGGAAATTTTATAATAACCTGGTAAGCCGTTTCAATTATTATTTTAATGCGAATAATATTTTGAACGAGACTTTGGAGAAAGCAAAGGCAAATCACGTAGATGATTATACCCAACTCCTTCCCTTTTACAATTATAGTTTAGATGAAACGGCAAAGGGCCGTATAGATTCTGTGATCTATAAAACCACTGCCGGTATTGTTCTCCACGACCTGCGCAGCGATTGGGTTGATAAGTTATATCTCCTCATGGGCAAAGCTTATCTGTACCGGAAAGATTTCGATTCTGCTACCAATGTGTTTCAATATATCAATTATGCATTCGCGCCAAAGGACGGCGGGTATGATATCCCTATCGGGAGCAACGCCAGTAATACCAACGGCGTGTTCACTATCTCAACCCGCGAAAGTAAAAGCCTCTGGAAAAAAATAGCGAGTTTCCCGCCAAGCCGTAATGAGAGTTTTATACTGCAGGTAAGAACCTACGCGGAACAGGATGAACTAACGGAAGCGGCAAGCTTACTCGAACTGCTGAGAACTGATCCTAATTTTCCGCCACGTTTACAAACAGACTACCATGAGATGATGGCTTATGTTTTGTACAAGCAACTTGCCTATGCAGAATCTGCTGATCATTTATTACTGGCGCTCGACAATGCAACGGGCAAACTGGAAAGGGCCCGTTGGGAATATCTTGCTGCGCAGTTGTACCAGCTTGGCGGCCGCGACGATAAAGCGACCCTGTTATTTGAAAGATCCATTCAGCACACCACCGATCCGTTAATGGAAGTGCATGCGCGGATGAATATTGTAAACCTTGCAGCAGGCGCACAGGGCGATGCCATACAAAGAAATCTGGATGAGTTGCTGAAAATGGCGAAACGTGATAAATATGAAGATCAACGCGATATCATTTATTACGCCGCAGCAGAGCTCGAACTCAAAAGAAAAAATTATGCAGCCGCGCAGAATCATTTATTGAGCAGCATAAAATTCAGCACTAACCCATTGCAAAAGCAGTTGAGTTTTTTATTGCTGGGCGATATGAATTATCCTTTAAAAAATTATTCATCTTCTCATAAGTTTTACGACAGTATACAGGTTGCCTTACTCAAGGACCTTGACCGAAACCGCGTAGAAGCCCGCAAGCCTGCATTAAAAATCATCAGCCAGAACCTCGATATTATTAACCGCGAAGACAGTTTGCAAAAACTGGCAAGCCTTTCTCCCGAAGAAAGAGATGCTTTTGTAAAAAAATTACTAAGACAGCTACGAAAAGAAAAAGGGTTTAAAGACCTCGATGCGGCCAACACAAGTTTTGGCAATACATTGGCGGGAGCAAATGTTTCAGCGCCCGCAGACCTTTTTGGCAGCAACAGTTCTGAATTTTATTTCCTGAATAATTCCGTGAAGGCAAGAGGATCGGTTGATTTCAAAAGCCGTTGGGGAACCAGGCCGAATGTTGACAACTGGCGCAGGCAATCTGCTGTAAACAGTTCGGCAACAAGCCTGAAGATCACCACTGATCTGCCACCGGGCCTTGTACAAAAGCCAGTTGAACAGGTGTTAAACATGGAATCATTGTTAAAAGATATTCCAGTAACGCCGCGGCAGATTGACAGTTCCAATAAAGCCATCATAAAGTCGCTACTGAACAATGCGCTTACTTTTCAGAACCAGCTGGAAGATTATCCTTCTGCTATTGAAACCTATGAAGAATTGATGAGGCGTTTCCCCGAGAGCCCCGAAGTGGAACAGGCTTTGTATAATTTATCGTATGCCTATAAAAAAGCAGGTGATCCTGTTAAAGCGGATGCTGCGTCGGCACAATTAAAAAGATCTTTTGCAAATGGTAAAATGTTGGCGCAGATGAATGCTGCTGCCAACGCGGCAAAAAATGCGGACCCTGCAGAAAAACAGTATGCGAATATCTACAGCATGTTTCTCAGCGGTAAGTTTGAAGAAGCCAAAGAAGCAAAAATAAAAGCTGATAAAGAATTTGGTAAGAATTACTGGACACCGCAATTGCTTTACATAGAATCGATTTACTACATCAAACAAAAACAGGACAGTACCGCCATCGACAGGTTGCAGAATATCGCAGCCATGTTTGGTAAATCACCATTAGCTGAAAAAGCGAACACGATGATCGATGTATTAAAAAGAAGATCACAGATCGAGAATTACCTGACCAACCTGAACCTGGATAAAACTGATGAAGTAATTGGCCGTCGCGTTGATCTTAACACAACCTCCACCGTTCTTGCCTCTAGCGAAAGAAAAAAAGATTCTGTTGCGGCTCCAAAGGAAATAAAAGCCGCGCCTACACAACTTGCTGATCTGAGCAACACCAATACTGTGTCAACCGCTGCCGTGATCAAAAAAGATTCTACAGGACTGGTGATGCCAAAAGGATTGAAGCAAATTGACATCACCAATTCGCTGGTTCCTGAGCCGGCTTCTAAAAGCAAGGTCTATACATTCAATGCTGCGGATACGCAATATGTTGTAGTGGTCTTGAATAATGTTGACCCGATCTTTGTTACGGAGAGCCGAAACGCTTTTAACCGCTATAACCAGGATATGTATTCCGATAAAGGCGTTCAGGTATTTAACCGCAAGATCAATAACCAATATACCTTTCTGATGTTTGGCCCTTTTGCCAATGCCAGCGAGGCGGTTACTTACATTGACCGTACGAAGCCGCTCACCAAAACAAGGATCGTGCCCTGGTTAACGCCAGACAAGTACAGTTTCAGCATGATCAGCAACGCCAATATGGAGTTATTGATCAGTAAAGAAGATGTGGAGGGCTATCATACTTTTATACAACAAATATTTCCTGATAAATTTTAAACAAAGATCGCAGGCTGGCAAACTCTTTTTAGCTTTGCAACCGATACTTTATCTAATCATATATGACCAAGTCCGTAAAAATATTCTGGCGCATTTTCTTTGGCGGTTTTGCTGTAGTCATTTTACTCCTGCTAATGATCAACTGGGGATGGATCGGCGATATGCCTTCTATCGATGACATAGAAAACCCTTCCGCCATGCAGGGTAGCCAGGTATTGGCAGATGACGGAACCCTGATGGGAAAATATTATATCGAGGATCGCGTAAATGTATTAAACAAAGACATCAGCAAACATGTGATCAATGCACTGGTGGCAACAGAAGACAAACGTTTTTATGATCACAGTGGTATTGACGGCTATTCATTGATGCGCGCAGTATTTTTTCTTGGTACCGAAGGTGGCGCGAGTACCATTACCATGCAGACGGCCAAGAATTTATTTACGGAGAACTGGAGTACAAAAAATATTTTTCTCCGCAGTATACAGAAATTAAAAGAAGGCATCATTGCTATCAAGCTGGAAAAGCATTTCACCAAAGAAGAGATCCTCACGCTATACCTGAATACGATCGAGTTTGGAGATAACGTGTTTGGGATCCGTAATGCATCCAACACCTTTTTTCAAAAAGAACCTGACCGTTTGAATGTTGAAGAAGCGGCTGTATTGGTCGGCATGATCAATGCACCGGGCATTTACAATCCACGTACAAATCCCAAACGCTCACTTGAAAGACGCAACCTGGTATTGAACAGGATGGTGGCCAAAGATTTTCTCACACAGGCTGAAGCGGATGTATTAAAACGCAAGCCCATTGAAACGCACTACAAAAAGCTCAATGAGAATAACGGTCTTGGCCCATACTTCCGTATGATATTGGGCGAGGATATGAAAAAATGGTGCAAGGAGCATAAGAAAAATAACGGTGACAATTATAATTTATACCGTGATGGATTAAAGATCTATACCACCATCAGTCCGCGCCAGCAGGAATATGCAGAAGCAGCCGTATCGAAACACATGGCGTACATGCAGAAGCTGCTGGACATGCAGGAGAACATTAAGAAGGGGACGGTATGGAAAGGATATGAGAATGTACTTGAATCAGCGGCCAGGCAAAGCGAGCGTTGGAAGAACCTGAAAAAAGACGGGATGAGTGATGAAGACATCCGCAAAACCTTTGATCAGAAAACGCAGATGCACATATTCGCCTGGAACACCAAACGGGGTAAGGACACCATCATGACGCCATTTGATTCCATTAAGTACCACAGGCAAATGTTGCAGGCGAGCTTTATGGTGATGAGTCCGTTGGATGGGCAGGTAAAAGCATGGGTGGGTGGAATTGATTTTAAAACATTCAAATTTGATCACGCCAATTTCAATACCAAACGGCAGGTAGGTTCAACTATGAAACCCCTGTTGTATAGTCTTGCTATCGAAGAAGCTGGGTTCACGCCGAATACTACCGTATATGATATGCAGCAGAGTTTTGGCGGATTTGGAATGGTACCTGCCACCAGTAAAACTTGTACAGGCGCAGCCATGCCTATGTCGGAGGCACTTGCCAAATCAAGGAACTGTGCAACGGCATATGTTTTAAAACAACTGGACAATGGTGGTAACAATGGTGCAAAAAGATTAATAGATTTTTTACGGAAATGTGATTTCAGATCCACTATTCCCGCCTACCCTTCTATCGGTATCGGCGCATGCGAGCTTTCGTTGATAGAAATGATGCAGGGATACAGTATGTTCCCCGGCCAGGGTTTCAATGCAAAACCTATGTACATCACGCGTATCGAGGATCGTAACGGAAATGTTTTGGCAACATTCACGCCACTCAGGAAAGAGGTGATCAGTAGTCAGACAGCTTATTCAGTAGTTAAAATGATGGAAGGCGTTCTCAAATTTGGTACCGGTGCAGGCATCTGGCAATATAATCCACCTTTTGCTGAAATGGCAGGTAAGACTGGTACCACCAATGACAACAGCGATGCATGGTTTATGGGCTATACTCCGCAACTACTTGCCGGTGGATGGGTAGGTTGCGATGACAGGTTCATACATTTTAATACGGCAAGCAAGAATGGTGAGGGTGGACGCGCCGCTATGCCAATATGGGCATATTTTATGGCCAAGGCGGCGGCAGATCCTAACTGCGGCGTAGATTCCAAACTGGCTTTTGTGAAACCTGAATCCATGCCTGAAATCACAATCGATGAGAGCGGCAGCGTTCCCACCGGTGAAGGTGCAGAACAGGGAAATGGAAAAGAGGGAGATTACACGGTTCCAAAAGATATTAAACTGGAAGATATCGGCGCTGAATCTGAAAGGCCGGTAGACGAGAATGAACCTGCCAAACCACCGGTAAAAAATTCAGACACTGGGAAAGGCCGGAAGAAACCGGTTCCCATCATTACTACCCCGATTAAGAAAGATCCAAAAGCACTGTTCCCGCCGCCTAAAAGACCACCAGGCACTGGAAAATAAAATATTTTTAAGGCCGGTATTCAATGAGTACCGGCTTTTTTGTTGGCACTTCTGCAGCATTCATACTATGATTCCGGGATTCTCCCATTGTTCTGCCAGTAGTGAAACGGCAGCTTTGCCGTACGTTCTTCGTCTTTCCTTTGTATTTCTTAACATTCAGGCAACAGAACTGAAACGGCCTGCATCTTATGACAGAAGTGTGAGGAATGGATAGATCATATTAATTAACGGGTATGAAAAAAATATTACTCAGCTCCACCTTGTTATTTGGATTGTTTGTGCTAATGCAGTCTTGTCAAAAAGACCTGCCGCAAAGTGAAGTGATCAAGGAGATCACGATCGATACCACTATTTCAGTCAATACCGATTACTATTTTGATCTGGCTCCTTTGGGTGACGAAGACAAAATCGCTACCATCCTTGAAAAAGGGAAGAGTTATTCTATCAGCAGGTTGGAAGATGAAACAGATATGCTTACTGCCATTTATCATTATAAGCCGGATGCAAAAGCAGCGGGTACAGATCGTGTAGTTCTTGCCATCAGCCAAAATCCGAATGGAAGGGATATGGTAAGCAAAGATTCAACAATCATTTATATAAACTTCACGGTAAAATAATTAGCGCCAACGCGCGGTGCGATTAAGTCACTACTCTTAATGTATGCAATGTCACCAACCTGCCCCATCGGGGCAACCAGCTTTGTAGCAAAAATAATTAGTGGCCGAATATGCCCTGCTAAGGGCTACCCTTAGCGGCTAATGATTCTGTTTATTCACGAAATTTCAGGGTAGCCACTATGTGGCATTAAATACCTCTCGTTGATTATGTGCTACAAAGCGGTTATGCCTACGGCATATCAACTACAAATTTCCACCCCAATTTAAATTGAGCGATAACTGGTGGAACATATTACTCTGGTAAAATCCGGTTGCATAACGTATATGCAATTTCTTCAGCAGAAGGCCGGCGCCAAAAGAAAATCCATTTAGCCCGCTTGTAACATTATATGCATTGAGGTCCTGCCTTCGTTGAAAATTAAACCCGGAAGTTATTTCCAGTTTCTCGTTGACGAATATCTGCGCGGATAAGACAAGATGCGAAAATATTTTATCCAGGGTATTACTACCCGCATAGCCGCTCTCTCCTTCCGAAGCACGAAAAGCGGTGTCATTATAATAAGTATTGAACTTTTGTAAATGATGCGCTGTGAGTGAGAACTGGAACGGCGCATTTTCCAAACGTTTGGTTATGCCAGCCTGCAGATCAAAAGGTAATTCTTCTTTACGGCTACTGCCATCATACGTACTTAACTGGGTACCCATATTTTTTACAACCACACTTACCTGTAATTGATTGGAAGAATCATAGTAAGACAAACCTACATCAAATGCAAGTCCTGATGAACGATACTGTCCATAATTTGAGTGGATGTATTTCATAGTAATGCCATAATGGAAACGTTCGTGGTATTGCTTCGATGCCATTACCTGCACTGCATAATCTGCCGGATGAAAGCTGCCCAGTATATTTCCCGATGCATCGGTTTGTGTAAGATTGCCATAGTCAAAATAATTCGCGCCGATGGCAATATTGGTTTTTGCCTCTTCCAGGTGGTAGGCAGTAGTAAGACTAAAATTCCGGATGCCTGCTACAAAAGAATTGAACGAAGTATTTACCTGCTGGTGCATCCCATCGCGAAGCAAAGAAGGATTTTGATAACTCATTCCCACATCATTACCGATCGTGGAAATATTCACACCACCCAAAGCAGACAATTGTGCGGTGTTGGGGTGAGATAAGAAATTGAATACGGCATTCCCACCGAGTGTTTGCGAGTGGAGGTTGTTGAAGTAGCAGATACCTATTATGAAAAGAAGACGCCGCATGGTTAACAAAACTAAAGAAAAGCTGTTAGGTATTAGGAGTTAGCTTTTAGCAGTAGCTCATGGCTAAAAGCTAACTCCTAATACCTAACAGCCGCTTATACCAGCGCCAGATCAATCACCTGCTGCATCGTCTTCACATAATGAAACTCAACGCCCTTTATAAAATTATTGTCGATCTCGTTCACATCTTTTTCATTCTGCCAGCAAAGGATGATCTCCTTCAGTCCTGCTCTTTTTGCAGCGAGTATTTTTTCTTTGATCCCTCCTACCGGCAATACCTGCCCGCGCAAAGTGATCTCACCTGTCATGGCGAGAAAAGGTTTTACCTTCCTGCCGGTGAACGCTGATGTTAATGAAGTTAACATGGTAATACCTGCACTCGGGCCGTCTTTCGGAACAGCGCCTTCGGGTACATGAATATGAATGTTCTTTTTTGTAAAGTCTTCCTGGTCAACACCGAATTTTTTTGCATTGGACTGCAGGTAACTTAATGCGGTGGTGGCACTTTCTTTCATCACGTTACCGAGGTTGCCGGTCAATTCTAATTTTCCTTTTCCTTCACCAAGTATCGTTTCAATAAATAAAATATCACCGCCTACATAGGTCCACGCAAGACCTACTGCTACGCCGGGCATATTGGCTGTTTTGTAGATCTCGTTGCTGTAACGCGATTGTCCCAATATCTTTTCTACATCCTGCGAAGTAACGGTTGATTTCACTTTGTTCCTCATGGCCAGTTCTTTCGCCTGGTAACGCATGATGGAAGCCAGTTGCCTGTCTAATTCACGAACACCGCTTTCCCTGGTATGTTGTTCAATGATCTTTTCAAGTACTTTATCAGTGATCTTGAAATTCACCTTGCTCAACCCATGCGCATCTTTCTGTTTTGGTAAAAGATGTCGTTTGGCAATCTCTACTTTTTCCTCAACTGCATAACCACTCAGGTCAATAATTTCCAAACGGTCGCGGAGTGCGGGTTGAATATTCTGAAGATTATTGGCTGTAGCAATGAACAACACTTTGCTCAGATCATATTCCGATTCGAGATAGTTGTCATAGAAAGCATGGTTCTGTTCGGGGTCAAGCACTTCCAGTAATGCAGAAGATGGATCGCCACGCATATCGCTACCGATCTTATCTATCTCATCCAATATCATTACGGGATTGGATGATTTGCATTTACGTATGTTTTGTATGATGCGGCCGGGCATTGCACCAATATAAGTTTTGCGATGACCGCGTATCTCACTTTCATCATGCAATCCACCCAAACTCACCCTCACATATTTTCTTCCGATCGCGTGTGCGATAGAACGGCCCAAAGAAGTTTTGCCGATACCGGGAGGCCCGAGAAAACAAAGTATCGGGCTGCGCATATCACCTTTCAATTTTAATACGGCCAGGTATTCCAATATGCGGTTCTTGATCTTGCCCATACCATAATGGTCAGCATCTAAAACCTTCTTCGCATTTTTCAGATCGTAATTATCCGCCGTATAATCTTCCCAGGGAAGATCCAGCATCAGGTCGAGGTGGTTGTACACCACAGAATAATCGGGTGTGGTGGGATGCATACGTTCCAGCTTCTCCACGCCATTCTTAAATAAATTCTTTGCAGCTTCGGGCCATTTTTTGGCTTCCGCTTTTTTCTTCATTTCAGCGATCTCTCTTTCGTTGGAATCGCCACCGAGCTCATCTTTGATGCTCTTTAATTGCTGCTGAAGAAAATAATCGCGCTGCTGTTTATCTATTTCAGTTCTTGTCTTGTTCGCTACTTTATCTTTCAATTCTGCAAACTGCAATTCGCGTTGCAGTATAAAGATCAGGTGTTCCGCGCGCTGGTGAACATCGTTGATCTCTAACAATGATTGCTTTTCAGCAAGATCACTGTTCAGGTTACTGCTCACGAAATTGATCAGGAACGAAGGGTTCTCTATATTTTTTAAAATGATAGAAGCTTCCGTAGGAAGATTGGGAGATAATTGAATGATCTGTCCTGCGAGATCCTTTATAGTGCTGATAATGGCATCAAAGTTTTCATTCGCGGGGATCTCATCATCTTCCAATACCTTGATCATGGCTTTGAAATACGGGTCCTCGCTTGTCATCTCCTGCAATTCAAAACGTTTCTTTCCCTGGATGATGATGGTAGTTCCACCATCCGGCATCTTGATCAGTTTTACAATACGTGCAACCGTTCCTATTTTACAAAGGTCTTTCGGATTCGGTTCTTCAATATTGGCATCTTTCTGTGCCAGCACACCGATCAGTTTGTCTAATTTATAGGCATCATTTACTGCCTTGATACTTTTATCGCGGCCAACGGTTATGGGCAATACAACTCCCGGAAACAATACTGTGTTACGCAAAGGCAGAATGGGTAAGGCATCGGGTATTACAATATTCCTGTCCTGTTCGCTGTCATTCTCATTAATAGGAATGATCGGCATGAAATCGGTATCATCATCTGAACGGAAAAACAATTTTTCTTTCACCATACGTTTATTCTTGGGTCAAAATGTCACAAAATCCTACAGCCATCCTGTATAGGATAAGTCTGCAAAATTAGTCAATATTGGTGCCATTGCCCCAAAATCGGGGAATTTGGTACAAACTGGCACAAAAAAAGTCCCCCTCACAGTTCTGTGGGGGGACTTGCATGCAAGAAGTAATATTAAGTACCGGGTACTTATAATTACAATTATTTTTTCTTAGCGGTGTCCATTGCAGCTTTAGCAGTGTCCATTGCAGCTTTAGCAGTGTCCATTGCAGCAGCAGCAGCTTGTGCTTTAGCAGTAGAATCAGCGATTCTAGCGCTGTCTGCAGCTAATTGCTCTTTAGTTGGACCAGAAGAACATGAAGCCAGGAAACCGGCTACTACCAAGATTGCGAATACTTTTTTCATTTGTTGTTGTTTTTTTGAGTTCGCGCAAAGATAGTAGCCAGATCGAATTCTACAAATTTTGCACAGATTTATTTCTTCCTGAAAAAGATCCGGACGGGCACACCGGTAAATTTAAACTTGGTTCTCAGTTGATTCTCAAGATAATTTTTATAGGGAGTCTTGATATCATCGGGATAATTTGTGAAAAAAGCAAAAGATGGGACCTCAGTGGGCAGTTGGGTCACATATTTGATTTTAATTGAATTTCCCCGCACAACAGGCGCATGGTAAGCGGCTATGGCTGCCAGCATTGCTTCGTTCAATTTAGATGTCGGAACCTTTTGTTTCCTGTTCTCATACACTTCCAGGCAGGATTCAATAGCCTTGAAGATCCTGGTCTTTTCCAGGACGGATATAAAAAGGATGGGTACATCAGTGAAGGGTGCCAGTTTTTGTTTGAGCGCTCTTTCATAGTCGCGGGCGGTATTGGTTTCCTTCTCTACCAGGTCCCACTTGTTTACCAAAACCACAACGCCTTTTCCTTTTCTAACCGCGAGGCTGAAAATGGTAATATCCTGCGCGGTAATTCCTTTGTGTGCATCCAGAACGATCATACAAACATCGGCATCATCGATGGCTTTGATGGCGCGGATGATGGAATAGAATTCGAGGTCTTCCTTCTCCTTGCTTTTTTTCCTGATACCTGCTGTATCAATCAGCATGAATTCTTTCTGAAATAATTTATAATGTGTATGGATACTATCGCGCGTTGTTCCCGATATATCGCTCACGATCGTGCGTTCCTCCCCTACCAAAGCATTCAGCAAAGATGATTTACCAACATTCGGTTGACCGATGATCGCGAATTTTGGCAGGCCACTATCCCTCATCGCTTCTTCCACGTCTTCGGAAGTAATGGGTTCTGTTACGGCATCCAGTAATTCGCCTGTTCCGCTTCCTGAGATACTGCTGATGAAAAAATTATTTTCAAATCCCAATGAATAAAACTCGGTTGCTTCCAGTTCGCGTGTTCCGTTATCTACTTTGTTCACTACAACATACACCGGTTTTTTACCTCTGCGCAGCATATCTGCCATGGCATCATCGAGATCAGTAATACCTGTGGCCACATCTACCATAAAGATGATGCTATCTGCTTCTTCAATGGCGATCTTCACCTGTTTGCGGATCTCTGTTTCAAAAATATCTTCGGTGTTCGGCACAAATCCCCCTGTATCGATCAGGTTAAAAACCTTGCCGTTCCAATCCGCGAGGCCATACTGCCTGTCGCGGGTAACACCGCTGATATCATCAACGATCGCTTTCCTTTGTTCCAGGAAACGGTTAAATAAAGTACTTTTCCCAACATTGGGGCGGCCGACGATTGCTACTGTATAACTCATAATTCGCTTATTAAATGATTTCTTATTATCAGGTGTTAGGCATTAGGCGTTAGCTATTAGCCATTTAGGCACTGCTAATAGCTAACGCCTAATACCTAACACCTATTTATACCCGTATTCCCTCAACTGCAAATCATTATCCCTCCACTTCGGTCTTACTTTCACGAAGAGTTCAAGGAAAACTTTTTGCTGGATAAATTCTTCGATGTCTTTTCTTGCCATCATGCCTACCTGTTTAATCATAGTTCCCTTGTCACCGATGATGATGGCTTTTTGTGTTTCACGGTTAACGATAATGTCAGCCTGTATTTTTACCAATGATTCTTTTTCTTTGAATTCATTTACCATCACTGCTGTGTGATAAGGGATCTCATCACCAAATAACTGGTAGATCTTTTCGCGGATCATTTCGCCGACAAAAAATTTGGTTGGCAGATCGCTTAGGTCATCTTCGCTGTAGAAGGGATTGCCATCAGGTAACATCGACATGATCGCATCCAGCAGTTTGTTGATATGAACGTTCTGTAAGGCCGATATCTTGACTATTTTTTTACAATACGCTTTATCAGCAAAAAAAGCTTCGGCGAGGGCGATCTTACCATTGCCTGCTTCATCTATTTTATTGAGAACAACTATGCAGGGAACTCTCAAATGAAGCGCCTGGAAAATACCATCCACTTCTTCTAAATTCTCATTCGAATCCACGATCAGTAAAGCGATATCCGCATCTTCGAGTGCACTCTTTACGGAGTCCATCATCCGCTCATGCAGTTTGTATCTTGGATCGATGATGCCCGGCGTATCTGAAAAAATGATCTGGTACTCCCCCGGTTTATTCAGGAATGCTTTGATGCGATGGCGCGTGGTTTGCACCTTCGGAGATACAATGGCCATCTTCTCACCGATCAATGCATTGAGCAGCGTGCTCTTGCCTGCATTGGGTTTGCCGAATATGTTTACGAATCCTGCCTTCACGCTAATTAATAATTAGTAGTTAATAATGCGAATCAAGAATTGGCTAGAGCCATCGGCTCGGTTCATGTTGTAGCAACGGATTTTAATCCGTTGTTTGTCATCGAGCACAGTCCGGAAGTGCCGTAGGCACGGTGCATACATGGACCGAACCTACGGTTCTCATTGAACCAGCTAGCGTTTTATTCAACGGATTAAAATCCGTTGCTACAATATTTATCGAGGCTACGCCTCTGCAATCCTGCTGATATTACAATTTCACCTGTTTATCCTAATAATTATTCGGACGCAGTACCTCGGAGAATGAATGAGCAGGTTGTATGCGCATATAATATGTGCAGTTCCTGGTAAATAAAAAACGATAACCTGTTCTTGTATCTAACATTCAGTATCCAGAGTAGCCTCCAGCCGAATAAAAAGTCCTTTTCTCTGACTTTTTGTATCTAAAATCTCTATTTGAAATTTTTAGATAAATCAAAGGCATCCTAAGATGCCTTGTTTCAGTTCTTGCGAAAGATTTCCGGAGAAACCTTGTCTTAGTTGCGAGGGAAGGGATCGAACCTCCGTCCGCCTCGCGGCGGATATGAGCCCGGCGAGCTTTATTTTACAATCAGCTCAGTCCAAATCCATTCTCTCCCTTTTCCTGTTTTCAATTGTTTCTCACGTAAAAGCGCTTCCACTTTCGTGTTAAAGACTTCTGTATGAACTAGTGTCCATGGCCTAAACTTAATAGTCCATCCTTTTTTGCCAAGGTCATTATGAGAAAGTAATCTTTGTTCAAGATTACTTGTAAAACCCACATAGATCTTGTTATGCGATGGTGAATATAAAATATAGACCGTAAACATAAATCAAAGGTCTCCTAAGAGACCTTGTCTTGGTTGCGAGGGAAGGGATCGAACCTCCGACCTTCGGGTTATGAGCCCGACGAGCTACCGCTGCTCTACCTCGCGATGTTTGGGCTGCAAAAGTAGGGTTGTGGAGGGGAGAAACCAAATATTTTTTGAAATAGGTATTAGGCGTTAGGAATTAGCCATTAGCAATTGTTCATGATGCAGCACCCGAAGTAATTGCTAATACCTAACTCCTAATGCCTAACAGCTGCTCAGCTTAATCATCTACCCGCCGCTTAATCGACGCCCCCCCACTGCTGCTGATATCCCTGATCAGCCCCGTTCCGCGGTAAAGTATTTCACTGCCACCGCTCGCAGTCGCATTTAATTCTTTGTTAACGGTTATGCGAATGGTGGAAGCGCCGCTGGCATCTATCTTACACATATCCGTAATAAGATCGTACGCCCGGATCGTACAGGCACCGGTTGCATCAAGCGAAGCATTGGCTGCCGTTCCGGACATTTTAATATTGGAGGCGCCGCTGGCACTGAGATGCAATTTGGTAACCGCTACTTCACCCGTAAAATCGCTTGCGCCAGACATTTCCATTTTCAGTTCGCTCTGTCTGATCGCGTCGGTTGTTTTTACATTACACGCGCCGGATGCTTCCAGGCTTTCGAGTGTTCTATAGGTAACATAAGCCTTCATCCGGTTATTGCCCCATTTTTTCCAGTTGAGGCCCTTCCCGTCAAAATAAATATGTAAAGTGCCGCTTCGCACTTCTGTTTTAATGCGGGTTTTAATATCATCCGTACTGCCACTGATCGCCACAGCTTCACTGCTCCCCTGCGAAATATAAAGGTCGATGGCATCGGATACTTCAATGGACGAAAATCCGGTTATCGTACGCACTTCTGCGTTTGCATCTACCACCAGGTTCTTTTCGTTCTGGGCAAAGCTGAAAATCAGTCCCAGGCACAGCAATATTGTAGATCCAATTCTCTTCATCAAGCGTGTTTTAGCGTGTAACGATCTTGTAGCGTTAAAGTTACAGTTGGGAAAGATTTCCCGATCACCTATTTTTGCAGCAGATCATTCCTCGGGGTGCTCGTCCCAACAGCAGTGTTGAGACAGCTGAGATCAAACCCGTTGAACCTGAACAGGGTAATTCCTGCGAAGGGAAGGTGTACATTTTTTTTATCCGCCGAAGCTTTAGCGAAGGCGGATTTCCAAGTACCTCTCCGTTAGCTGTTCCCTGTTCCCATTATTAACTTTTAAACCATTTAAAAATGAAAAAGTTTTTGGGAACAATGATGTTGGCATTCTTAACCATCCATGCCATCTCTCAACCCGTCAAAGGCCTTGTACAAGGCACCGTTACAGAAAGCAGTTCTAAGACCCCGGTTTCGGGCGCTGTAGTTAGCCTGGCAGGGCGACAAACGCTGACCGATGAAAAAGGGCAGTTCAGTTTTAGCCGCATTGCAGAAGGAAAATACGAACTGGCCATCAACAGTCTTGGGTACAGGCTATATAGCCAGCCTGTAAACGTAAGCAGCGCTACGATCCAATTAACGATCTCATTAACACCGGCCACACTTTATCTAACGCCGCTGGAACTAAGGTCCGTACGTGCTTCCGACAAAGCGCCTTTTGCAAAAGCAAATCTCAGTAAGGAGCAGATCGAAAAAACAAACCTGGGCCAGGATATTCCTTTCCTGCTTGATCAAACGCCTTCTGTAGTTGTGAATTCGGATGCAGGAAACGGTGTAGGTTATACCGCCATCCGGATCCGAGGAACGGATGCATCGCGCATCAATACAACACTGAATGGTATTCCCTATAATGATGCGGAAAGCATGGGCTCTTATTTTGTTGACCTTCCTGATTTTACATCGTCTCTCAGCAGCATACAGGTACAGCGGGGTGTTGGTACCTCTTCCAATGGTGCCGGCGCATTTGGCGGAACCATCAACCTTGCTACCAATGAGTACAACGAAAAAGCCTACGCAGAATCCAATAACAGTTTTGGTTCTTTCAATACCTGGAAGAATACGTTGAAAGCAGGATCAGGGTTATTGGGAGATCATTTTACCATCGATGCGAGATTAAGCCGCATCAGCAGTGATGGATATATACAACGTGCCAAAAGCAATCTGCAGTCTTTTTATTTCAGCACTGCTTATCTGAGTAAAAGATCTTCTTTACGTTTGAATATTTTCTCAGGAAAAGAAAAAACGTACCAGGCGTGGTATGGTGTGCCGGATTATTTATTAGCCACCGATCGCACCAATAATCCTGCGGGAACGGAAAAGCCAGGAACACCATACGATAACCAGACAGATAATTATACGCAGACGCATTACCAGTTATTCTTTAATCATTCATTCAACAACAACTGGTCATTCAATACCGCTGGTTTTCTCACAAGAGGAAAAGGATACTATGAAGAATACAAAGCGGACCAGGCCTATTCGGAATATGGATTGTCTAATGCGGTGGTTGGAGGAACAACGTTCACCAAAACCGACCTTGTAAGGCAACGTTGGTTAGACAATTATTTTTACGGACAGATCCTTTCCCTCCAATACAAAAATGCAAAAGACGAATTGACCTTTGGTGGCGGCTGGACAAAATACGATGGTAAACACTATGGAAATATTACCTGGATGCAGAGAGGTACGGTTTCAAAAGATTATCGTTATTATGATTATCCGGCAACCAAAACCGATATTAATTTTTATACCAAATGGCAACATCAGTTAACAACGCATTGGACAAGCTTCGCTGATCTGCAGTACCGACATGTGAAACATGATATGAATGGATTTGAGGGAAACCCTTCGTTACATGTGAACCGCAGTTTTGATTTTGTTAATCCCAAAGCCGGTATCACATATACAAATAATGGATGGCAAACATTCTTCAGTTATGCATTGGCACACAAAGAACCGAACAGGGATGATTTCCAGGCGGGGGTTACTTCACAACCGAAAGCTGAAACCATGCATGATATGGAACTGGGTGTTGAAAAAAAGAACAGCAACTACCATGTCGGTGCGAACATCTATTACATGTATTACTATAACCAGTTGGTGTTAACAGGACAGATCAACGATGTGGGTTCTTACACCCGTGTTAACGTACCGCACAGTTACCGTTTGGGAATTGAATTACAGGGCGGTGCTGTATTGGATAAATGGATCAACGTATCAGGCAATCTTACTTTGAGTAAAAATCAGATCAGTTCTTTTGTGGAATACATTGATAACTATGATAACGGTTTGCAGAATGCTGTGCTGCATAAAAACACAGATATCTCCTTCTCTCCTTCTGTAATTGCCGGCGCAACGATCAATATCTTACCGGTAAAAAATGTTGAGTTGAGCCTGATAAGCAAATATGTTGGCAAAGAATACATGGACAACAGCCAGAGCGAGGCCCGCAAACTGAATGCGTTTTTTGTACAGAACGTCCGTGTCGGCTGGACCATTAAAAAAGTTCTCTTCTCCGAGTGGAATATTACCGGGCAGGTTAACAATCTGTTCAACAAAAAATATGAACCGAATGGATATACGTTTAATTATATCTTAGGTAATACACTAACCACTGAGAACGGTTATTACCCGATGGCTGGAACGAATTATATGATCGGGGTGAATATTAAACTCTAGGGAATATTGAATATTGAGCAAGGAGTTTTGAATGTTGCAGTGGGCCATTATAGACGGATACCCCTTCAACATTCAAAACTCCTTGTTCAACATTCAATATTCAATTATTTCGCAATTCTTTCCTGCCACGCAAGCATCCCACCTGTAACATTCACTACATTCTTATAGCCCATTGTTTCAAGGATCAGGCAAGCCTGTCCGCTACGGTTACCGCTGCGGCAATAAACATAAACGGTTTCGTCTTTCAGTTCGTCGATTTCGTCTGTCTGCATGGTTTGTACTTTGCCGAGCGGCAATAATAATCCGCCGATAT
The DNA here is from genome assembly GCA_040388705.1 of Bacteroidota bacterium. Classification (GTDB taxonomy): domain Bacteria; phylum Bacteroidota; class Bacteroidia; order Chitinophagales; family Chitinophagaceae; genus Sediminibacterium. The sequence goes on from JAZKBI010000017.1 coordinate 188,721, forward strand.
TGAATTCGGCATTCTCATGAGGTTCGCGCACATCAACCAGGTGGAGGTTTTCACCTGCATCAATTTTTGCTTTCAGTTCTTCTACGGTTATGGTTTGCATGTAACTAAGGTTATTGGGATTTAATAAAATTCATTTTTAATTTCCTTTCGGAGGAGCTGTACTGCCAATAAATACATCGATCACCTGGCCCTGTTTTATCTTATTGGGTACGCGCATTCCGGATGGCCCGATGGAATCTGAGAGGACGTCGGGAATCTGCCTTACAACAAATGCACTGGCCGAATCTTTGACCTCATCCATACCGGTAACACTACCGAAGTTGATACCCATGGTTGACAAATACGTCCTTGCTTCTTCATAAGTCATCCCGATCAGGTTGGGAACATTGATCACACCGCCACCTTCGCCACTGCCCAATACAAAGCCGATCACCGAACCGATCGGAATTTTGGTACCGGGAGCAATTGGCTCGCCATTGTATAATTGTCGCAACACGGCATTGCGCGCGATATCCGCTTCATAACTTAATTCACCGAGTTTTAATCCAAGGCTCTGCAAATACATTTCTGCACTCTTGATAGAGAAACCCGCGAGGTTTGGCATTTCTACCTGTGGAGCAATGCTGCGGTTGATGGTTAAGTAAATCGTTCTTCCTGATTTTACCATTGCATCCGCTTCTGGTGATTGACGGACAACCGCCAGTTTCGCGATCGTATCCACATACACGGAATCCTGTACCACTACATCAAAGCCTTTACTTTCCAGGAATTGTTTTGCCGCGTCCGCATTTTGGCCGGTAACTGCCGGAACTTTTTCATACTTATTATAACCCGTTAACCAGGATAAAGAAGCAAAAAAAAGAAACACCAGTATTAAAATAAGTCCCAGCCCTGCGAGTATGTTTACCCAGAGTGGTTTTGAAGTGATGTATTTATGGATGAAAGACATTCTATATTTTGAAATTGGAGATTGGAAAATTTTGGAATTTGAGGGAAGATAAGCCAATTCTAAAATTCACCTCCCTATTTATCGGAACAAAATTCCAAAATCAAGTTAAAGCTGTTTCTATCACAGCCGAATAAAAATCTTTCAGGCTCCAGCCCATGGCCCTTACCTGTTGGGGTATTACGCTGGCCTCGCTTTGCCCGGGTACCGTGTTCACTTCCAGCATATAGGGTTGTTGCGCATTGGCATTGTAGATAAAATCGATACGCACCACGCCGCGACAGTTCAATACCTCATATACTCTTTTAGCGGCTGATTCAAGTTGATCTTTCATTCCGGCATCGATGAGTGCGGGTGTGATCTCTTCACTTTTGCCCTGGTATTTTGCCTCAAAATCGAAGAATTCATTTTTGGTAATGATCTCCGTGATCGGCAGGACCATGATCTCATTTTTGTTTTTGAAAACACCAATGGTAAACTCGCGGCCGCTGATGAATTCTTCCACCAATACCTGGTCGTCTTCTTTAAATGCTTTTTCCAAAGCAGCAGCCAGTTCGCCGCTTTCATTCACTTTACTCATACCGATACTGCTGCCACCATTGTTCGGTTTTACAAATACAGGCAATGATAATTGTTGTAAAATTTCTTCGATTGTAACGGGTGTATGTTTGAAAAGATGCAAGGATTTAGCAACATGTATTCCGCCAAAAGCTGCTACGGCAACCGTATATCTTTTATTGAAGGTAAGTGCAGACGTTGCCGCATCGCAACTGGTGTATGGTAAATGCAGCATATCAAAATAGCCCTGCAGTTTTCCATCTTCTCCCGGTGTGCCATGAATGCAAAGTAATATTGCGTCAAATTTTATTTTCTGGCCGTTATCAGTGACGGAAAAATCATCCCTATTCACTATTGATTTTTCACCATTCACCGGTTCATACCACCAGCCTTCTGGATTGATATCGATACGGTACACATCAAATTTCTCCCTGTCTACATTATTCCCAACCGTAACCGCGCTTTTATAACTGATCTGTGCCTCGCCGCTTAATCCCCCTGTTACAAGGGCAATTCTTTTTTTCATCTTGCTTGATTAGGGAACAAATATACAACCGCTGATTAATGGATTATGATGATTTTCTATGATTAGATCTCACTTGTGCGAAGACCCATAAAATAATGAAGTTGGATAAATGTAAAAGGTGAACTGCAATTGCAGTTACCAAATCATACTAATCATAAAAATCAGCGAGATCAGCGGTTAAAAAAAGGTGAAGAAACGCTCTGTCTCTTCACCTCACGTTGACGGGAAATATCACCCGCCGTTACTGGTTGTTACCGTTTGAAGGCAACAATTATTAATACTTCTATTAATGACTCTAAGTTAAACTCTCTGTTTGCCATTTGCAAGCATTTTAACCGAAAGTTTAGCACATTTGTTGTGCATTAGATGTGCATTTTAGCCTTCTTAGCCAGCAGCTCATCAACGGTTTCGCGGTACATTTCATCGGGTATACAGCAATCAACCGGGCAAACGGCTGCGCACTGAGGTTCTTCGTGGAAACCCTGGCACTCCGTACACTTATTAGGTGTGATATAATAGGTATCAACGCTGACTGGCGCAAAACGCTGATCGGAACTTACTACTGTTCCATCCATCAGGGTAAATTCGCCCTTGATGGTGGTTCCGTCGGATATTGACCATTCCACGCCACCTTCATAAATAGCGTTATTAGGACATTCGGGCTCACAGGCGCCACAGTTGATACACTCTTCAGTAATTTTGATTGCCATACAAAAATGGGTTTGTTGGGTTAGTGATTCTACATTTGCATTCCAAAAATACGGTTGAGAAATGATTTTACAAGAACGAATTGAATTATTAAGCAGACTTGGGCAATATATGTTGGGTGAAACCGAGGATTGGCAGGCCGCGAAAGAACGGTCCTGTCGCGAAAATCCGTGGTTTGTGCCCGAATTTGTTGAACAATCCGTCAAAAATATCGCCGTTAACTTTTTGAATGCGACATTTTTGCAGGAATGGGCAGCAAAATACGGGGTACCCGATAGCCAGGCCTCCCCGAAAACCGTGGGATTGGTGATGGCGGGTAATATTCCCTTAGTAGGCTTCCACGATTTTCTCTGCATATTCATCAGCGGGCATTCGGTAGTGATCAAAACCTCATCCAAAGACGAGATACTGATCAAACACCTTATTAAGAAACTTTACGAGTGGGAGATCACTATCCAGAACACGGTTTCTTTTGCTGAAAGGCTGAATAACTGTGATGCGTATATCGCCACAGGCAGTAATAATTCCGGCCGTTATTTTGATTATTATTTCGGAAAATACCCGCACATCATTCGCCGCAACCGCACGTCTGTGGCGGTTCTTGATGGTTCAGAAACAACTGAAGAACTCGATCTTTTATCAAATGATATCCAATTATATTTCGGGTTGGGCTGCCGCAACATCACCCAGTTGTTTGTGCCAAAGGAATACGATTTTTTACCATTGCTGAATGCTTTGCGCAAGTATGAACATTTTCTTGATTTCCATAAATACAAACACAATTTCGACTACCATCTTGCCCTGCTCATCATGGGCAACCGTTACTATATGAGTAATGAGAGCGTGATCCTGACGGAAAACTTATCTCCCTTCTCTCCTGTGAGCCAGGTGCATTATGTTTTTTATGATGATAAGGCGGAGGCAGAAAAAGTTTTCGAAAACAACCCGGATATCCAATGCGTGGTGGGCCACGGCCATATTCCCTTCGGGATGGCTCAAAGCCCTTCATTAAATGATTACGCGGATGGAGTTGACACGATGGCATTTTTAGTGGGACTATAAGCGCCTTGCGGTAATAATGACTGTTAAATCAGAAAATCGCTTCATTAACCCACTCATTATCGTGCATTGACCATTCACCAATCCCAATGCCTTATTCGCCGATTTTGTGATAACTTAGTGCCAGAGTTTATCAGCCAAGTACGAAATTCACCGTAAAACATTTGTTAAATGGTGCAACAGGTGAACTGTCAATTAAACAGCTTCGTTTATTTGCTATCAGAAAGGCACACAATTTGAACTTACACAATTATTAAAAACAAAGGAATGAATATGAAACTCAAGAACATTTTAGCAGTCGTACTCATCAGTGCTACCACCGCTGTTTTGAGTGTGTGGGGTTACGGCAAATTCATGGAGCACCAGTATGCTGGCATCCAGGATCCCAGTAAAGTGCCGGTAAACTATGCCGGATTTTTCGGTAACAACAATGCACCTGCGGGAGTGGTTGATTTCGGCCCGGCAGCTAGCAGCGCAACACCAGCTGTTGTGCATATTAAAACCAAGACTAAAGCAAGACAGGTAAGTAATAACAGCCGCCAGCGTTATTCAAATCCTTTCGCTGACCTTTTTGGCGATGAGATGGGTGATGTATTTGGCGGGCCAAGGATCATTCCGGAACAACGTGCAAGCGGTAGCGGCGTACTCATCACAGATGATGGATACATTGTAACCAATAACCACGTGGTGGATGGTGCGGATGAGATCAATGTAACGCTCGCTAACAAGAGATCATACAAAGCAACTGTGGTAGGCACCGACGCCAGCAGCGATATTGCCGTGATCAAAGTGGAAGCAAAAGGTTTGCCTTATCTCGTATATGGCAACAGTGATGAGGCAAAACTGGGGCAGTGGGTACTGGCCATCGGTTATCCTTTGAATCTTGATGTAACCGTAACTGCAGGTATTGTAAGTGCGAAATCAAGATCGATCGGTATCAACGACAGGCAGAACAACAGTGCGATCGAATCATTCATCCAGACAGATGCTGCGGTTAACCCGGGCAACAGTGGTGGTGCTTTGATCAATACCAATGGTGAACTGATCGGTATCAACTCAGCGATTGCATCTCCTACCGGTTCTTATGCAGGTTATTCATATGCGATACCTGTGAACATCGTTAAAAAAATTGTTACGGACATTGTGAAATTCGGTGCGGTGCAAAGAGCATATATCGGCATCCAGTATCCAAGAGAAAACCTGAGCGAAGAACAGAAAAAAGACCTGGGAACCGGTTATAAAGAAGGTGAACCTGGTGTGTATGTTACAGACGTTCCTGCTGATGGCGCAGCAGCAATAGGCGGAATCAAGAAAGGTGACCTGATCACAAAAGTAAATGGCGTAGCCGTACAAAGCGGTCCCGAATTACAGGAGCAGGTAACGCGTTTCAAACCAGGTGATAAAATTTCATTGACCTATTTACGTGGAGGAAAAGAGAGTACTGTTTCTCTTACACTCAAAAATAAAGCCGGCAATACCGAGATCGTTAAAACAACCGGTATCATGGAAAAGCTCGGCGCCGAACTGGTGGCCGCTGACAGTAAAACGGCTTCTGCCAATTCTATCCCGGGCGGTGTAGTTGTGAAAAAGATCAATGACGGCTTGTTGAAAAAAACAAGAATGCAGGAAGGATTTATTATTACCAGCGTTAACGACCAGCCGATAAAAACGGTGGCTGATCTCGACAAGATCCTTTCTATCAACAAAGGAAGAAAAGTTAAGATCGAGGGCGTGTATCCTGGATTTGAGAGTACGTATCCGTATCCTTTGGATCTGAGTGATGTTGACTAAGAAATAAATAAAATAAGTTTGACGTAAAACAGAAAGCGGCGGTTCATCTGAACCGCCGCTTTTTTATATTGTCTTGCGAACGGTTGAAAGGTCCTAGGATTTTAACACGAATTAGAAACGAATTACACGAATGGGAGTGAATGATCGCGAACTATTTGTTATTCGTGTATTTGCAGGGTCCATTCGTTCTAATTCGTGTAATTCGTGTTCACAATTTGGGTGTACATACCCAAAAATCGTTTTGCTTTTATGTTACACTTTTTCGTAAACAATATATTCTTCTGCCTGTAACTCAAACGATTCATCTCCTGAAAAAGAAAATTCAATTCCTGAAAAAACGTTCCTGAATTTTCCCTTCAACCAACTGTTTACTACATTGATCTGTAGGCGCTCCAGTTTTGATACATTCAATAATATCAGTACAACATCCTTATCCTTTTTACGCAGGTACGACATTAATTCTCCATCATATTCCGATGGAAGAATACAAGTTTCACCTTCAGCAACAGCTTTATTTTTTCTAAGTGCTAACAGGCTTTGATAAAACGCATGCAATTCTAAAGGATCGTTCCATTCAATCAGATCTTTGTCAAAGAATTTCAAACGTTTTGTATTCGGACTCTCCTGCCCGCTGTAAATAAGTGGCATGCCTTGCCAGGTGCAGGTAAACACGGCCCATGCTTTTGCGGCATTACCGTATTTTTCATATTCGGTGCCGTTCCAGCTGTTCTCATCGTGATTGGATGTAAAGAAAAGTTTGATTGCGCCCTGCGGGTATTGCGTGTAAGCATGCAACACTTCGCGCACCCTGCTGAGAGAAGACATTCCCTTCGCTACATCATTTGTTTCGTGCATCCACCACCACGCATAAGACGCATCAAACACGTCATGGTAATTTACCGTTTCGCATTCTGCCAGCCAGAACAAAGGCTTCAATGTATCACATTCCGTGCGGGCTTCCTTCCAGAAATCAAGTGGCACCAGGTGCGCCATATCGCAGCGAAACCCGTCGATATTACATTCGGTGACCCAGTACTTCATGGCATCGATCATGCCTGAGCGCATTTCTTTTTTTTCGAAATTGAGGTCTATCACATCATGCCAGCCGTTCTTCTCTGTAAAATTTCCATTGGCATCTTTCAAATACCAGTCAGGGTGTTCCGTAGTCCAGTGATGGTCCCATCCTGTATGATTCGCTACCCAATCGATAATAAGTTTAAAACCCAATGCATGTGCATCGTTCACTAATTTTTTAAAATCAGCCAGTTCGCCGAATTCAGGATTGATGGCAATATAACTGCTGCATGCATAGTAACTGCCCAATACTCCCTGGCGCACCTTCTCGCTGATGGGCGTAATGGGCATGAACCATAGAATTTCAACGCCCATTTCTTTTAAGCGCGGCAGGTGTTTACCAAAAGCGGAAAATGTTCCATCGCTTGTGTATTGCCGTATATTGACCTCGTATATATTTGAACCTTTTGCCCAATCAACTGTTGAAAAACTCTTGTCCATATTTATTTTGTCTGCTTACAAAGAAATAGTTTTATACCCACATGCACAGCGAGCAACCGAAACTGGAAAGAAAGATAAGTCTTTTGCAGGCTACTGCTATTAATATGACCGATATGGTAGGCATCGGCCCATTCGTTGTGCTGAGCGTGGTGGTCAAAAACATGCATGGCCCATGGTTTTTGTATGCATGGATAGGTGGCGCGGTCCTTTCATTCATCGATGCAAATATATGGAGCCAGTTAGGCGCAACTTACCCTTTGGCAGGCGGCAGTTATAATTTTTTAAAAGAAGGCTATGGCCCCAAATGGGGAAAGCTCTTGAGCTTTTTATTCGTGTGGCAAACCATGATCCAGGCCCCACTTGTGATCGCTTCGGCAGCCATTGGTTTTTCGCAGTACTTCGGATTCATCATGCACTTAACGGATCTGCAGGGTAAATGTGTAAGCGGCGCTGTTGTTATCCTGGTTGTGTTGTTACTCTATAGAAAAATAGAAGCCATTGGTAAGATCAGTATTTTTTTATGGATGGGTGTGTTGCTGGTGATGGCATGGATCATCGGCAGTGGCATCGCTCATGGCAATTTCCTGGAACCCATAAAAAATATCAATACTGGACTCGAGCTGAACCATGCATTTGTTGCTGCGCTTGGTTTTGCGAGTGTAAAAACGGTCTATAGTTATCTTGGTTATTACAATGTATGCCATCTCGGTGGTGAGATCATTAACCCAACAAAGAATATCCCGCGAAGCATGTTCATTTCCATCGCGGGTATTGCCATGTTATATCTGTTAATGAATGTGAGTGTGTCTTCTGTTCTATCGCTTGACGAGATACAAAAAAGTAATTTCGTTGTAAGCGAATTTGTGCAACACTTATCAGGATCCACTGCGGCTACCATTGTAACTGTATTGATCCTTTGGGTTGCTTTTGCTTCAGTATTTTCTGCTACACTTGGCTATAGCCGTATACCTTATGCCGCAGCCAGCGATGGCGCGTTTTTTAAGGTGTTCGCTAAGCTGCATCCTTCAAAACATTTTCCGCATATATCGTTGTTGTTTTTAGGAGGTATCGCTTTTGTATTCAGTTTACTTTTCAAATTGCAGGATGTTGTGAATGCAATACTCGCGATGCGCATATTAATACAATTTATAGGTCAGGGTGTTGGTTTACTTTTATTGGTCAGGCGAAAAGGCAAACGACATTTTGCCTGGCGAATGCCCCTGTATCCCGTGCCGGTTATATCGGCTATACTTATCTGGGGTTATATCTTTTTCTCAACGGGTGAGAAGATGATGATGGGGGGATTGACGGTGATTGTTTTGGGAGTAGTTGCTTATCTCATTAAAGCAAACAGAAATAAAGAATGGCCGTTTATTAAAGTTTAATCTTTTCACGCAAAGGCGCTAAGGGTTTTCTACAACTCTGTCATAAATACGATTGCCAAGCTCTTACATTTTACTTTTGATTCACGAAAAGACCTTTGCGCCTTTGCCCCTTTGCGCCTTTGCGTGAAAAAAATCACGCAGTGCTAACTTCCCGCTTTTTTAAAAACATCTGCAACAACAAAGCTATTAATACAACAGCCACCGCTCCTACTACATTTAACCACAAGAACCCTAGACCGATGATATCATATTTATCAAGAAGAAAGAATGCGATCACTACCAATTCGCCCAAAATTCCTGCGATGAATACTGCGGTGCCACCAATTTTCTTAAAATAGAAGGCAACTAAGAAAATCCCCAATATCACACCATAAAACAAAGAGCCCAATACATTCACCGCTTCTATCAAACTACCCATACCTGTTGCCAGTTCCGCGGTAATAATGGAAAAAATGCCCCAGGCCAGTGTATAATATTTGGATACGCGATATTCATCCCTGCATTGGTCAATATTCGTGTTATCATATTTCGCTCCGCGAAACCTCACATGGAAATCAACCATTGTGCAGGAGGCCAGCGAATTTAATGCTGCCGCGATTGAACCCCAGGCCGCCAGAAAAATGATCGCGATCAGCAATCCTACAATTCCCTTTGGCAAAAAATCAACAACAAAACGGAGAAAAATATAATTAGTATCACTGGTATCATCCGCCGGTAGTGCTTTTTTCAGCACAGACCTGTATTCTTTTTGAATGGAGGACAATTGCGCGGAACCTTCACGCAGGCTGTCTTTATAATTCTCCTTGTTCTCAATAACATAATTCCTGCTGATCCTTTGCTGTGTTATTTGCTGCTCATTGAATTTATTTTCGAGACGCTGTAAAGAATCCTTGTAAGGTGTTGCCATCGCTTTATCAGCAACTGCCTTATTAAAAAATACAGGCGATGAATTGAACTGGTAAAAGGTAAACAGCATGGCACCTAACAATAAGATAAAAAACTGCATCGGCACTTTTACCAAACCATTCATCAACAAACCGATCCTGCTTTCTTTGTTATCCTTTGCTGTGAGGTAACGGCCCACCTGCGACTGGTCGGTACCAAAATAAGATAGCGCCAAAAAGAAACCGCCGATCACCCCGCTGATGATATTGTATTTATCCTTCCAGTCAAAACCTTTAGAAGAGATCCCTGTAGTGATCACGTTGAGCTTGCCCGATGCACCACTTACTTTTAGCGCATCCGAAAAACCAACACCTTCGGGCAAATAGTGTACAATACAATAACCCGCTACGAACATGCCTACAAAGATGATAATCAGTTGCAGTTGCTGTGTATACGCTACCGCTTTCGCACCGCCACTTACGGTATAGATGATCAGCAATCCTCCCATTACAATATTGGTCCAGAAAATATCCCAACCTAATAAAGAGGAAAGAATAATGGAAGGTGCGTAAATACTGATGCCCGTTGACAATCCCCTTGACAATAAAAAAAGGAATGAGGTATAGGTTCTTGTTTTGAGATCGAATCTTTTTTCTAAGAATTCATATGCAGTGAACACTTTTACTTTATTAAACAGCGGAACAAAAGTGATACAAAGGATCACCATCGCGATAGGCAATCCGAAATAATATTGTACAAAACGCATCCCGTCTGTGTAGGCCTGTCCTGGGGCTGATAAAAAAGTGATCGCACTTGCCTGCGTACCCATGATGCTTAAAAGAACAAGGTACCAGGGCATACTCCTGTCGCTGAGAAAATAACCTTCGAGATTTTTACTGGTGCGGCTTTTATACAGGCCATACGCAATGATAGCGATCAGTGTAAAACTCAATACTATCCAGTCGAGTTGGCTCATGCGAAATGTTTAGTAAACCAGGCGAAGAAAAAGATCAGGAATACCAATACTCCTATCACGAATGCATACCATCGGCGCCAGGTAGAGAAAAGCGGTATCTTGTTCTTGTCGTCGGTCATACAATTAGTTGTTGCATACTTTTGAAGGAAGCCCTTATTTTCTTCTACTACCGCCACCGGTAATCATTCCGCCTGCGAGCAGCCCCAGCATGAGCCCAATTATCAAGCCAATCTTTACATTCTTAATAAAAAATCCTATTCCTAACCCTATCAATAAAATTGTAACGATCCCGATCCTTTTTCTCTGTTGCATCTATCCTATTTATTTTTTGGAAGCGCTATTAAATTTGCCAGCAACCTGTATGCGCCCGGGTTACCCGCAGGCAATTGCCTGAACAATACAAGGCTCACATATGCAAAGTTACCTTTTCCATATTTCGCGATAGCCAGGCTTCCGTTGCCAGGTTTTTCATTGGTGTCATTCATCTGCAAAGGCATCTCAAAATGCGCGTCAGCCTGGTCAACCTGGTAAGTGCTGCGTTCCTGTATCCAGTCGTCAAAATCTTTATCGGTGATCTTGTTTGGATAATTGAGTACGGGGTGCTCGGGCAACAGGAAATTTACCTTGGCTTTTTCTTCTGTTACGCGTGATTGCGCACTGATGGAAAATGGATAAGGCCCAAGTTTTAATCGTTTAGCGCCAATTGTATTGCTCTTGATGTATTGCGAAACAAGGTTGCCTCCATTCATTACATAATTACTCAGAACATCATTTTTATCGCTCAGGTATTCATAAATATTATGCGCCCTGATGCCGATGATCACCGCATCAAATGGTTTTAGGCCGGCCTCTGTGATATCGGCTTCCTCCAATACTTTCACATCAAAACCCATTTCCTTCAATGCTTCGGGAATTTTATCACCGGCGCCATTGATATAACCGATCTTCCTGCCAACGGTTTTTACTTCATCCTTTAAAAACCTGATATGGTCCTTGAACGAGTAATGGATATTGGGGATATGATCGTACTCGATCGATTTAAAATACTGCGAGTACACATGATCCTTGCCGTTTAAATTGAAACGGATCGCTGCTTCAATATATTCCCCCTTGCTTTCATTGTACCATTTTTTTAATGGCAAAGCGATGGTGTATGATTTTCCCTTCTCAAAATCCCTGGGTTGTTTTTCAAAAACCGGTTTGAGGGTATCCTGCAATATGTACAATGTAACCGGCACATTGGTAGCGGTGAAGTTTGACTTATAGATCACATAAACAGAATCGGCGCTGAATTTTTGTTTTTCTGCTTTTGTCACATTAAGCAATGCCACATGCGGGCTCAACGACATGGATAAATGCGGGATCATGATATAAGGCTGGTACACCTCGCCTTTCACAGCGTCGATATATTTATACTGAACAGGTTTTGGAATAAAAAAATGGATGCCTTTGATCTCTATCTCAAAAACAACATTTAATAACGCATCGTTCCAGGCCTTGCCAATAAGCAATGGATTGTTGATCGTAAAATTACCCACTGTTTGCGGAACCTGAAGCCAGTAAGGCTGAGTGGCATTACCTATCTGGGGTTCGTATATTTCTTTTTTGATCTCGTACGTATTATTCTGGTTTGTTTTTAAGGGTTGTGCAATGGTTCTCGCACCGGCATAGGTACCCTGCAGGTTTAGTGATACCAATGTTACATCTACATTATTTCTTTTATTGATAACACAACTGACAGAAGCCGTATCACCGGGTAAAATAAATTCTTCACGTGTGGTTGCTTCTGCAAAAATGCCGCTACAGTTGATGATAAGGCTTTTTAGTTCATCCAGCTTTTTCTGCGACCACATATCGCGATAACTTAAGCGCTGGATATTTTTATACACTTCTACCAACCCGTCAACAGAAAGTTCAGGATGTTCAAAATTGTATTGTTTGATGATGTCATTGATCTTTTTTTGAATTTCTTCACCACCAGGTATCCTTGTCCAGTCGGTAACAATTCCTTCCATAATATCATTGCGCGCCGTATCACCACCTATGGTTGTAAAGTTCTCAATGATCTCACCTTTTCTTCTCGGCCTTCCTTCGCCCTGGCTCTTGTGCATGGATCTTGCTTCACCACCGAGATCGCCGGAACTCTTGCCCAGCAAGGGATCAAAGCCACCAACATCTAAGCGCAATGGCCCGGTGGTAGTATTGGCACCGCCGAAATTAAAACCGTTCCATAAAATGCGTTTTGCCTGCCAGGGTTTTACGCCGAGTTTAAATTGTTCAGTAAATTGATTGGGATCTGCCGCTGCAGTAAATGCTTCGTTCGCCAACAGAGCAGAAGCCCAGTGATGGCCATGACCCGCTCTTGCATCGCCAGGAAAACGCGTGATCATGATATCGGGTTGAAACTTCCGGATCACGTATACCATATCTGCCAACACCTGGTCCTTGTTCCAGATGCTTAATGCCTCCGTGGCGCTTTTACTAAAACCAAATTCATAGGCGGAAGAAAAAAATTGTTCAGCGCCATCAATGCGTCTTGCTGCTAATAATTCTTCCGATCGTATCAATCCCAGTTCAATGCCTTGTTCGCTGCCAATGAGGTTTTGTCCGCCATCGCCTCGTGTTAAACTAAGATATCCTGTACGGTACATTCTTTCTTTTGCGAGATAAGGAAGGAAACCATTGTTCTCATCATCAGGATGTGCGGCCACATACAACACACTTCCGAGTACATTCAGTTTTTTCAGCTGCATGTAAATATCGGAACTGCTATATGTTTCGGGAACCTGGGCATAGGAAGTTGAAAAGCAGGCAACAGAAAGCAGGATGCAGAACGCTGTTTTGGTTAGGCGCATATAACTGGCTCTTTTTATAGTTCCGAAGATAATGTTAGTTATGGATTGCGGTTCACCACTCAACAAAAACATTGCTTCTGATTTTGAAATTTTGGAATTGGGAAATTGGGAGATTTTGGAATTGGAGGAGGCCTCCGTCCTGGTGCAATTTCCCAATTTCCCAATTCCAAAATCTCAAAATTCTTATTGTCCTACCAGGAATACCGCATTGCAAAAGATCAATTTTCCATTCTCCCAGAAACTCCGGAACAACGGGTCTTCGGCAAAGTAGACCACGCTCCCGTTGCCCATATCCTGCACGCCGAAAAGAACACCATCTTTTACTTTGCCCTTAATTTTATTTCCGATGAAACCCGCTACATATGCATCTTTCTTAATTACACCAACATTCCACCCGTCTTTCAGGAATTCAAACATACTTGCATCCTGTTTTAAGGTGAAATAATAATCAGGATATCCAAATCCCAATGGGTGCGTATTATCCAGTTCTAATTTATAGATGGCACCGGGTAAAGAACTGCTTAAAGACAATGTTTCCCTGTCAGCATATTTTTTCACATTGGCATACTCGCTTTTATCTTCCGATTTATCTTCTCTTGATTTAATGCCCCAATCTCCCGCCGCCATCTGCGATACCGCATTGTCGATCGCGATCAATTTGCCGCCGGTTCTTACAAACTCTTTCAGCTTGTCTGCCACCGGTTTATCACCCAATGAACGATAGCTGCCGCTTGGTAAGATCAACACCTGGTAATTTTTCAGGTTCACACGCGACAGGTCAGCTGCATTGATAAGCGTGATCGGGTAATCGAGTTGTTGCTCAAAAAAATGCCATATTTCTCCCGCACTGCCGGATGAAGTTTGTTCACCGCTCAACATTGCCACTTTTAAAGCGTTGCTGATGATCTTAACATCAGATGATCCGAAATCAGCGCCTTTATCCATAAAACCTGTTTCAACCGCTACCGGCTGTATATTAAATTTCTTACAGGCTTCATTAGCAAGCGTGTTCCAGTTGTAAGGATTGCTTGTGCGAAGTATGATGAGCGTACCGCGATCGTAATTTTTTCCATTGTAAGTAAATGGTTTTTCACTGAAACGTACTTTCACATTATTCTTCAACAAATAAGCCATCACTTTGGCTGCGTTCAATGACTGGTAAGGTATCAATACACCGTATGACGACATCACATCCGTTACAGCAGCGCTGTTTTTCCAGGCTGATATATCCAGTTTTTCTTTCACTGCATATCCCATCACACCATATGAATACGGCACGGACCATGCGGTGATATCATAGGTGTTGGAATCTGTTACGATCGTTTTAGGTTCGAGTAAAACCTTTGCCATTACAGATCTTGGCTGGTAAGCGCTGATAGCTACATTAAAACCTTCATCGCTATACACATCGTCTTTGCCCGTGTTATAATTTAATCCACGAAACGATTTATTGCCAACCGTCCCATACTCAATACCGTTCAACTCCAATAATTTAATAACGGACCTGATTTTATTCTCATCTTTAGATGTAAGCACATAAGTTTTATACTCCCCAATTTTTCCGCTTTTCCCATCTTCAAAATATTTTTTGAACTCATCAAGCAGTTTCTGCTTGTTCCTGGAAGCTGTTTCAATCGTTGATAAGCCGGTTGTATAGTGGTGCGTAGCACGATCCAGTAAAGTCAAAGTATCGCCATCTCCATTGATCACGCCCAATCCACCGCGGGGGCCGCCACCCTGTTCAAAGGTCATCCCGATCGCTCCATTGTATACGGGGTAAGTATCGCCATAAGATGGATATAAAAGATCAAATCTTTCCTTGGTAAAATACAACCATCCGTTCTGGTCAAAATATTTTGCATTGTTCTTCCCGATCATCACCTGGAAATCTTTTTGCCATGGTGTGATCACTTCATGAAAAGGATCCGCCGCCGGCGCGAAATAATAAGGCTCATTCACACCCTGCTCATGAAAATCAACATGCACCTGCGGCATCCATTGATTGTATTTTTTGATGCGTTGCTGGGTCTCTACCTGTGTTTGCCAGGCCCAGTCGCGGTTAAGATCAAAATTGTAGTGGTTTGTTCTTCCACCTGGCCATGGCTCGGAGTGTTCACGTGATGCAGGATCGGGATTATAATTCACGCCCACCATACTATTGAACCAGTTCACAAACCTGTCGCGGCCATCAGGGTTGATGCAGGGATCGATCACCACCACCGTATTTTTCAACCATTCTTTGGTTTGTGCATTATTCGGATCAACCAATGCATACAATGTCATCAATGCCGCTTCCGATGAAGAGGTTTCATTGCCATGCACATTGTAACTTAACCATACAATGGCTGGTGCCGATTCAGTATTTGTTCCTACAGCAAGGTTGGGGACAAGTTCTTTGGATTTAATTCCAGCAAGAGTCAAATTGTTGATCCGGATTATGTCCAGTTTCTGGATATTTTCAGGAGAAGAAATAAAAGCCAGCATCAGCTCACGGCCCTCATTTGTTTCACCATATTTTTCCACTTTTACCATATCCGGTTTTGCCTGTGCAACCGCATGGAAATATTCAACCACTTTATGATGGCGGGTATAGCGTGTGCCGATCTTATATCCCATGTATTGTTCAGGGCTTTGCAATCCCTGTGCAAACGAACCGCCTGCCAAAAAAAGCAGTGATCCAAACAGTAGTTTCTTCATATTATTCATTAATGAGTTGTGAATGTAGGCAAGAAAGAAAGTCAGCCAGTATATTCACTCATTTTTTTTTACACAGCCGCGGCAATCGTTGTTTGGGTGTTATAAAAAATTGTAATTTTCTACCATGAGAAAAAATCTACTCTTTATCCTGGCCATCGGCTGCCAGGTACTATTGCATGCACAACCCGTTGCTTCGATAGTGGGTCCCGGAAAAGCCATCGACCCGTATAAATATACCATCGTAAAAAAAGGCGAATTCAGCAAGGCATCTGTAAGCAGCGCGCATCCTTTGGCGAGTATGGTTGGTGCCGCCATTATGAAAGAGGGCGGCAATGCGTTTGACGCTGCCATCGCTACACAACTCACGCTTGCGGTGGTTTACCCGGCAGCAGGTAATATTGGTGGCGGCGGCTTTTTATTGGGCAGAAAAGCCAATGGAGAATTGATCGGCATCGATTACCGCGAAGCTGCACCTGAAAAAGCAAGCCGCGATATGTATCTCGACAAGAACGGGAATATGCAGTCTGCCCTTTCTATAAACGGCCATCTTGCTTCGGGTATACCGGGAACTGTTGCCGGTTTGTTTGCAACATTACCATATGCCAAACTTCCTTTCAGACAATTGATACAACCCGCAATCGACCTGGCGGAAAAAGGATTTGCCATCAGCGAAAGAGAAGCTTCGAGCCTCAACAGCACACACGATGCATTTATCAAATACAGCACAAGGCCCACGGCTTTGGTAAAAGAAGGAAAATGGAAAGGCGGTGATACATTGGTACAGAAAGAACTGGCTGCAACTTTAAAAAGAATGCAGAAGGACGGTGCATTGGGATTTTACGGTGGCGAAACGGCTAAACTGATCGTGGAAGAAATGAGTCGCGGCAATGGCATCATCGGTTTAGATGACCTGAAAAATTATACGGCTAAACTGAGAAAACCATTGGAGTTCGAATACCGCGGTCACCAGGTGATCGGTTTTGCACCACCCAGCAGCGGCGGACTTTTAACCGCAGAGATGTTGAAGATGATTGAAAAATACCCGATGGGATCTTATGGTTTTCAATCAACCAAATCTGTGCAGTTAATGATCGAAGCAGAACGCCGCGCTTTTGCCGACCGTGCCGAACATATGGGTGATCCCGATTTTTATAAAGTGCCGGTAAAGACTTTGATGAGTGATGCCTATGCAGCGTTACGTATGAGTGATTATGATCCGAATAAAGCAAGTGTGAGTTCTGCTATCAAAGCAGGCATCGCCAAAGAAAGCGAGGAAACCACGCATTTGAGCGTGATGGATGCTGCTGGCAATATGGTATCTGTTACCACTACGCTGAATGGAGGATACGGCTGTAAAATGGTAGTTGGTGGCGCCGGATTTTTAATGAATAACGAAATGGATGATTTCAGCGGCAAGCCCGGTGTGCCAAACATGTTTGGTGCAATCGGTGGAGAAGCAAATGCGATAGCGCCCGGCAAAAGGATGTTGAGTTCTATGACACCCACTTTGTTGCTGAAAAATAACAAACCCTATGTTGTAGTTGGAACGCCGGGAGGAACTACGATCCCCACATCTGTTTACCAGACCATTGTTAACATCGTTGATTTTAATATGAATGCGGATGATGCGGTGAACAAACCCAAGTTCCATCACCAATGGCAGCCTGATGAAGTAAAAATAGAAAGGGATTTTGATGTGGAAACAAAAAAACAGTTGCAGACCATGGGTTATAAGATCGTAGAAAATGTAGGGCTTGGAAGAATGGAAGTGATACGGGTGCTGAGTAATGGAAAAAGGGAAACGGTTGCGGATAAGAGAGGGGAAGATTCGGTTGCAGGGTTTTAACCCCCTAACCCCCTGAAGGGGGAATTAGTATAGTTATCGCCCGGGGGTTGTATGTTTAATTTAAGTTTTGAATTTGATACACTCTCTGTGAAACTCCGCGCCCTCTGTGTCTCTGTGGTGAAAAAAAATCGAAGCGAAGGCTTTACCACAGAGACACTGAGAACACGGAGTTGCACAGAGGATAAAACAGGCACTCTATGTTATTTGAAGAAGGATTTTTGAAAGACTCTATTAAACGTTTTAAGTACTACAAAGAACTGGGCGATAAAACATTTGAGCAGATAGATGAAGCAGCGATGTTTTACCAGCCATCAACAGAAAGTAATAGCATTGCAGTAATCATTCAGCATATGTACGGCAACATGCTCAGCCGCTGGACAAATTTTCTTACCGAAGACGGCGAAAAAGAATGGCGCAAACGTGATGCGGAGTTTGAACACATGCAATGCAGCAAACAGGATATCCTCGCATTCTGGAACGATGGATGGAAATGCATGTTCGATACATTGGAAAGCCTGCAACCGGGTGATCTGATGAAAACAATTACTATCCGCACAGAACCTTTATCCGTGTATGATGCCATACTTCGCCAGTTGGCACATTATCCTTATCATGTTGGGCAGATCGTTTATATCGGCAGGTTGGTGAAGAATGAGGGATGGAAATCTTTGAGTATTCCGAAGGGAGATAGTAAGGTGTATTTGGATAGTGTGAAGGAAGCTCAGAAGAAATAATAGTCGCGCACTATCGCTAAATAATTTAATTGTATGACAGAAGATGATTTTCTAAAGGCCATTTCGATAGTTGACCGATATAAAGCAATTAATGAAATATATCAAGACATTCTTCTATTTACTGACTATGGCAAAAATCTATATAAAGTAAATGCTGAACAAAAAGTCGTTTTCTTAATTACGAGGCTTGAAAGCGAAGTTTATAACGGAGGAATAGATCAGTATTTTTACAATAGTAGCGGTGAATATTCACATGAAACTTTAAACGCTCTGAAATTGATTAATGCACCTATCACTTTAAAAATTCTTGAAAAAGCGATATCCTATTGGCCAAATTCCACCGTTCCCAAAGAGACCTCAATCAGACGTGAAGAATTACTAGACACTGTAGAAAAAAAGGCTGAGTCAGAATGGGAAAAACTTACTAAGGCATATTGGGACGATGAAGAAAATTTATTTGAGAAACTGTTTCAGTTTATACTTGATAACTCTATTAAGTTTTACTGAACAGGTGCTACAATGCAAGTAAACAGAGTGTTTTACTTGCATAATTTCTTATAAAACATTTAATAAGTGGCACATCGACTTATGCAATGGTGATGACTGATCAATCATCATCTCCAATATTGAAAAATGATCCGCACCTTCCACTTCTAATATCTCAGCCTTTACACCGTGGTTTGTCCATGCATAATACAATTCACGGCTTTGCTCCAGGTATTCATGAGATTCGTTAGCACCCACTGCTACTATCAATGGGCACCATGCAACCGGGGCTAAATGTGCCGGGCTATTCCGTAACGCAGTTTCTTCATCCATCTTCAGTATCTCATTCACATAACATAATTGCACAGGCAATAAATTATACAATCCACTGATCGCGCAAACGGCTTTGAGCGGATGAGCAAATTCCTGCTTTCCTTCAACCATCATCATAGCAGCCAAATGTCCGCCTGCGCTGTGGCCCGAAACATATACCTCCTGTCCATCACCATTGTAGCGTGAAATATTTTGTTGCACCCAATGAATAGCGTTGCGACAGGAAATCACCAATTGTTCCAAAGGATAGCCAGGCATTAATGGATAGTCTATCAACACAGTTGTTACTCCATGGCTTCT
Source organism: Bacteroidota bacterium (assembly GCA_040388705.1). Taxonomy (GTDB): domain Bacteria; phylum Bacteroidota; class Bacteroidia; order Chitinophagales; family Chitinophagaceae; genus Sediminibacterium. The sequence continues at coordinate 208,321 of JAZKBI010000017.1, forward strand.
GAACGCTTCAGCGATCAGGTAAAAATCTGCAGCAACATGTTTATACCAATAACCACCATGAATAAATACCAGGGTTTTTGAATTTGGTTTGTCTGAAGGAAAAATATCTAATTTCTCATCGGGTAATTCACCATAAGGAATATTCTTAATAACCTTGTATTTTTTCTCCGCTTCCCTGCTCAACAATTCCCATCGTTGTAAATGCCTTTCATGATCGGGTACATTTAAACGGTTGTTGTATTGCTGGTCGAGAGACTCCTGGTTGTATTGTTTGTAAATGAACATAGCTAAGCAGTTTCACTTTTCTCCAGGCAACTAAATACGAGTTTATAAAACTGGGGATGCGATTGCCATGTTTTACCGGTAACGATCATTCCATCCTGCACTGCCTCCGTCTCATCGCCCACATAAATACCACCGCAGGATTCCACTTCAAATTTTACATGTTCGTAGCAGGCGATCTTTCTTTTGTCGACTAGTCCCGCGGTAACCAGGATCTGCGAACCATGACAAATAGCAAATACATATTTACCACTGTTATAAAATGCATGGGTAATATTGATCACACGCTGGTCATTCCGTAAATATTCAGGCGCCCTTCCTCCAGGAAAAAGAAGTGCGTGATAGTCGGCAGGCTCAACATCATCAAAGGAGATCTGTGATTCAACGAGATAGCCCTTGCGTTCAACATAAGTATCCCAACCTGGCTCAAAATCATGCATCACCAGGTTCATCCGCTTTACCGAAGGAGCGGCGATCACGGGTTCGTAACCAGCTTCCTGCAAACGGTGCAAGGCATAAAGGATCTCGAAACTTTCACCTGCATCACCGGTGATGATGAGTATTTTTTTGGACTGGCTCATAATAGTTGATTGATGATAGGAGACACTAATCTAAAAAAAATTATCGTAATGGTAAGATAAGATATGAACGTTCAAGCCGAGGTCTACCATAGAGGCGTAGCCTCTGCAAAGGTTAAAACTAAACTTCGTAACGGGGCTCAATCGCGCCAACTCTCCCAAACCGAATTATTAAGTAACTTAGTCTTTATGGAAAAGATCAGCAAACCAACAACCAACGTCCCTCCGTTTTACCAAATGTATATGGACCAGGTTCCTGATGACGGCAACCTCATCTTCAATCTTACCGAGATCCTCGATGAGAGTAAAGACCTCATCAACACCCTTCCTGAAGAAAAATTGAACTATCGTTATGCACCCGGCAAATGGACGATCAAAGATATCCTCGTACATCTTTCCGACTGCGAAAGGGTGATCGTTTACAGGGCCATGCGTATGGCCAGGAACGATAAAACGGATCTCCCGGGATTTGACGAGGATCTGTTCGCGGCGAACGCCAATGCTGGTGGCAGAGAACTGGCTGATATTTTTGCTGAACTTACTGCAGTCCGTTCAGCAAGTATAGCCTTCATCCAGACACTCTCTGATGACGCACTGGACAGGACGGGCACGGCAAATAATTTTGTTTTATCGGCGAGATTACTCGTTAATCATTTGTATGCGCATCACCATCATCATCTAAAGGTGTTCAAAGAAAGATATCTTTAATACTATCACTCAATATTTTTATCATGAGTAATCAAACGCTGGAAATTAAAACAGGGATTCAAATTCAGAAACCGCCGCATGAAGTTTTTCAAGCGATCGTGGATCCGGAAAAAATGAAAAACTATTTTATTTCAGAAAGTACCGGCAGAATCGAAGAAGGTAAAGAACTGGTCTGGAAATTTCCTGAATTTGAAATGAAGATCCCGGTACGTGTAGAAAAAATAGAAAAGGACCAATACATATCTTATCATTGGGACGACAACGGCCATGAGCAATTGGTAGAGATCACACTGCTCGCCAAAGGAGACAATGATACGCATGTAACGGTAACCGAAAAAAGCAGGGATAATGATGAAGCCGGCATCAAATGGCTGAAAGGCAATACAGAAGGTTGGGCCAATTTTCTGGCCTGTCTGAAAGCATGGCTCGAGTATGGAATTAATTTAAGAAAAGGGGCGTTTGATTTCGCCAAACCCACTACATGAAGCTTGAACACCCGCAATTTGTTGACCTGTTACAAAGAACTCATTCAGCTGAATATGAAGTATATTAAATTCGGCATACAATATCCAATCCACTAAAACCCAATTTGAATGCTCCGTTACCGATCCCTTACAGACAGGCAGAGAACACAACATGAAGCAATAGAAGCAATAGCTGAAAATACCAGCAGCGACAGGCTTTTACTGCAACCAAACGGAAAATGGAGCATCAAGGATAATGTAGCCCACCTGGCAAAATACCAACCCGTTTTTATTGACAGGATCAACCGCATACTATTGCGCGATGAACCAGCATTTGAAAGCTATCGTGCAGAGAACGATCACGAGTTTCCATTATGGCAGACATGGGAAATGCGGACATTGCTTGACAGATTATATGCCGACAGAGAAGAGATCAACCTGCTCATCAATGATCTATCCTATACCCAATTGAGCCTGGCAGGTGTACACAAAAAATTTGGGCGCCTGACGATCATTCAATGGACAGAGTTTTTTCTTTTGCATGAGGCGCATCATATGTTTACTATTTTTCAGCTGGCAAATAATATAGAATTGTAGAATCATTTTTAATGAGCGCCCAATCAAACATACCCATAGATGTTGTTCACCTGCTTCCGGTACTGGATGAAAAACTGATGGTCTTATTAAAATCATTAGCTCCCGAAGACTGGCAGAAACAAACCATCGCTAAACTATGGACGGTTAAAGATGTTGCTGCACATTTATTAGATGGAAATATCCGGATCCTCTCCATGCTGCGTGATGATTATCATGGCGAATCACCCGATATTCATTCTTACCAGGACCTGCTTGATTATTTAAACGGGTTAAATGCAGATTGGGTAAAAGCCATGAAGCGTGTGAGCCCAACCATGCTCCTGCTATTACATGAAGCAACAGGTAAAGCGTACTGTGATTACTATGCATCACTCGATCCTTTTGGTAAAGCAGGGTTCGCAGTAAACTGGGCCGGTGAAGAGGAAAGTAAGAACTGGATGCATATCGCCCGCGAGTACACCGAAAAATGGCTGCACCAGCAACAGATCAGGGACGCAGTGAACCAGCCCGGGTTGATGGCAAAAGAATTATTTTATCCCTTTATTGATATTTTCATGCAGGCGCTCCCATACACATTCAGAGAAGTGGCGGCAGAGGATCAAACATCCATTCAGATTATTATTACCGGTGATATTGGTGGATCATGGTATCTCACAAGAAAAGAAAACAAATGGGTATTGGGTAAAGAAAATATCGCAAAACCATCTACAGTTGTATCCATCGGGCCTGATATTGCATGGCGATTGTTCTCAAAAAGTATCCGGCCGGAGCAAGTGAAGGATTCTATTCAAATCACAGGCAACAGGGAACTTGGTGAAAAAGTTTTATCTATGGTTTCTGTAATGGCCTAAAAATAATATTCATGTAACTGCTTTTAAATCATCTTTACATTCCCATAAAAACTTACCAATATGCAAACCAATTCGCAAAACGAACTACTTGTTAAGATGATCATCACTGCCTGGCAGGGACAAAATAAAAAACTGGATGAACTCATTGCAAAACTTTCTGATGAGCAGTGGAACGCCGATACTGCGCCCGGAAGGAACAGCGGTACTTATTTGCTCGGGCACCTGGTTGCCGTGAATGATGGCATGATAAAACTACTTGGCTTTGGAGAGAAAACACATCCTGAACTGGAAGCGCCTTTCCTCGCAAACCCCGATAAATCAGGGCAGAATTTCGCTTCATTGGCTGATCTCAAGAAATACTGGAACGAGATCAATACCAAACTCGATGAAAGCATGAAAGCTTTGTCAACTGATGATTGGTTCGGCAGGCATATGTCCATATCAGAAGAAGATTTTTGCAAAGAACCGCACCGGAATAAATTGAGTATCCTCATCAGCCGCACCGCACACCAGGCTTATCATTTGGGGCAATTGGCATACCTGTCTTAATAATGATCAATTTGCCACAGGCGACACAGATTAGCACAGAAAAGGTCTGTGTTGATCTGTGTCGTCTGTGGCAAAAAAATGTTTTACATGAAGAAAGGCGTTGTATTTACCATTCACTCACTCGCCGGGCTTTTATCCGGCCTCTTCATTTTGCTCATGTCCTTATCAGGCGCCGCGCTTGTATTTCATGATGAGCTGGATAGTTTGCAATATCCATCCATCAGTCAAAAAGAAAATGCACCTGTATTATCTGTCGACAGCTGCTATCGTAGTTTACAAAAACAATTCCCGCATGCGCAGGTGAGCAGTTGCAGCATTGCAGAAGATACCAAAAGCCCTTTTATCTTTTCTGCGTATGATTCCTCTTTTCAAAAAGGAACACAAAGCATGCAGGTGTTCATCCACCCGCAAACCGGAGAGATCCTGCAATTGCGCGGTGGCGGAAAAGACATGAAACATAATTTCATGAGCTGGCTATCTGTGTTTCACAATTCGTTTCATCTGAAGAAGAAAGGCGAATGGCTTCTTGGTTTCTTCGCCATTATTTTTTTACTCAGCATAACCACGGGAATTATTCTTTACAGGAAAAATGTGATCGCTGTTTTACTCTTCAGGAAAAAAATGCTCAGGAGGGCGAACCTTCACCAACTGGTTGGCGTGTATGCGCTGTTGTTTAATCTGATGATCGGCATCAGTGGCTACTGGATGCAGCGCTATGTATTTAAGAAAGAATTCTACGCGTCTGAACAACCCTATACACCTGTGATCAAACCCTCTTCTCCCCTGTTCTTCAATATCGACAGCGCACTGGTTGCTGCAAAAAAAACCTATCCTGATTTTACCGGGTATGTGATCTATTTCGCACCGACCATCCACCGGAAAACAGCGGTGTATGGCAGCCAGTCTACCAATTCCTTCATCCATTCAAAAAAATTCGCGGACGTTATATTCTTAGATAGTTTGGGCGGGATTGCCAAAACAGCTTTTGTAAACAAGATCGACCTGGGCAGTCGTTATGATATCATCAATTCACAGGTGCATTTCGGAAAATACGGCGGATTGCCTGTAAAGATATTATATAGCCTGTTTGGCTTAGCAAGCGGTTTTTTAAGTATCACTGGTTTTTTATTGTGGTTGAAAAGACGAAGGATCGCTACGCTCAGATGATCACATACCATTTACCTTCATCATCCTTTGCATAGTGTAAGCCATTGCTCATCACATGCACTTCTTTTTTCAAAACAGGATCGATAAAAGATCTTTGTTCAAATATGCGTAAGCCGTTTTCACGGGTGAGATAGGTTTTTAATGCCGAAACCGATCCTTCCACTTCATGCAACCAATGCTGGTCCTCACTCTCTTTTACAAATGCGCTGCTCATGGGTTACTGTTTGTGCAATACTCAAAAAAGCATTCCATTAACGTAGTTAAAAAATATCACCCAACCAGGTCGGTATTCCCTTACGCCTGACTGCCGGCTGAGGCAGTCAGGCGTAAGGCCCGCAAAGAACGCCAGGTATGCAGGGAAATGTGGTACAACCCAAACATTAAGTGGTTTGTTAATTTTACTTACCCACCTGGGAATATTTGTAATTTTGATTCATTCATTACAAGTATGCGCCAGCTTTTTCTTTTTCTTTTCATCCTGTCTTCTGTTGCCCTAAACGCACAGTATAAAACTTTTCGCATTGGCGATAAGGGAGACACGTTGAATGCAATAGACATGAAAGGAATGAAGCAAGGCAAATGGACGCTGCATGTAAACGCTCTACGCGGTGAGCCCGCCTATGACGAGGAAGGCGTTTTTGTGAACGACCGCAAAGAAGGCAAATGGTTCCGGTTCAACACCATGGGAGACCCATTGGCAGTAGAGAACTACAAATGGGGCAGAAAACATGGTATCAGCCGTTATTATACCATCACCGGCATCGAACGTGAAGAAAGTTGGCGGGCCATCAATCCCGATAAATTATACGATACTATTGACGTACCCGACCCTGTTACACCGAACAAATATGAACAGGTAGTGGTGAAGAACGAAGGCAGTTCACTCCGCCACGGTACCTGGAAATATTTTGACCCACGCAACAGTGCATTGATCAGCAGCGAGCGTTATTTCATGAACAGGCTCCTGGAACCAGGTGCTGCCGATCCAACCGAGGGGTTGGTTAAGGTAAGCACAAAAGTATCCATCGATACCACTAAGGCTAAACCCATAGAAAAACCCAAACCCAAAGAGGTGCTGGAATTCGAAAAAAAGACCTCTGGCAAGAAAAAAGCCGTCCGCGACGGCAGAACAGGCGGCGGATAGGCCATTTTCAGGCCTTTTATCCCTTTAATTGCCCCCTTCACAGGCAACCTTACCCGATCAATTTCCGTATAGCAGGCAATAATGGTAGCTTTATAGCCTGTATATTTTGTAACTGTACCCTTTAAGAAATTGCCCCGGGAGATACACCAGATATCGAGCTTAATAACAGGTTGTTGTAAAAACGACCGGAACAGCCAGCGTGACCTATACCACTGGCTGTATGATTATGCTATGAAGATATGTTACCGTTATGTGAGCCGCGCTGAAGAGGCTGAGGAACTGGCCAATGAATCGTTCATCAAATTATTTAAGAACATCCAGCAGTTCGATGGAAGCCGTGGAGGGGAAACAGAGGCTTTGCTGAAAGGCTGGTTCAAGAGGATCGTGGTGAATACCTGTATCGATCACCTGCGGCGAACACACCTGAAATTAGTGAGCCAGGAAATTAGTGAAGAAGGTGAAACTTTTGCCGACACGCAGGAGACCGGGGTGGATAAACTGATGTATCGCGAGATCATCGAAGCCATCCGTAAACTGACGCCGGTATACCGGACCGTATTTAATTTGTTTGTGATAGAAGGATTCAGTCATGAAGAGATTGCCACACAGCTGAATATCAGCGTGGGCGCTTCTAAATCAAACCTGTCTAAAGCAAGACACAACCTTAGAAAAATCATTACACAACAAACCGAGTATAAAGTTTATGTATAATCTTGGCGACGATAACGAACTGGATCGTGCAAGCAGGGAAGCAGCCGGAAGATACGCCCCTCCTTCAGATCCCGACTGGCCGGCGCTAAGCTCCGAGCTGGATAAAGTATTGCCTGTAGAAAAGAAAAGGCGCACCCTTTTCTTCTGGTGGTTGCTGCCCGTATTATTAATTGGCGGAGGCGCCACGTATTGGCTGGTGCAGAAAGACGATTCTTCTATCGTAACAACCGTTAAGGAACCAGCGGTTACACAAACAGTTAAAGAGGCTGATAAAAAAGAAACTAAAACCGTTTCCCCTTCAGTGACTGTAACCAACGCACAAAAGGAAACCACTACATCGGTAACAGTTAACATCGAAAAACAAACACCTGTAGCAGAGATCAATAAACAGGCAGAGAGAACACCTATAGCGAAAGTAAAAATAAATGCACCGGGTAATGAATCTTTAACGGTTAATGCGCCCAAAAACCAAACTGCTTCTGTACCTGCTAATGACAAAGCAGTTACGAAACAGGATGCTTCTAAAGCAGTTGATCAACCGGCAAAAGAAAATCAAGCTGTTACAAGCGCTGTTCAAAAAACAGAGGATGTTCCTGCAAAAGACATTCCGAAGGGCAATACCGATCAACCTGTAAAGCAGAATGATATCACATCAGTAACCGAAAACAAAACGCAACCTTCAAATGAAACTGCTCCAAAAACAGAAACAGCAGAACAGCCCGCAGTAACGAAAACCAAGGTTGAAAATGCAGGAAGAGGAAAAGGTTTCAGCTTCGGCATCCTTGCAGGTGTTGATAAAAGCACAGTGAAATTCAGGTATTCAGGCGATGCGGGTGTTAACGTAGGTTTTATGGCCGGCTATCATTTCAGTGACCGTTGGTCAATTCATAGCGGGCTGATCTATACACAGAAAAATTATAAAGTAGCCGGCGAAGATTTTACCGCACCAAAAGGAAGCTGGGCCAGCTATTATAAGATCGATAACGTAGAAGGCTATTGCCGTATGTGGGAAGTTCCATTGGTGGCACGGTATACCGTGAGCCAGTCGAATAAACATAGTTTCTTCCTGAGTACGGGCCTCTCCTCCTATTTTATGACGGGTGAGAACTATGATTATACTTATTATACCAATACAGGCCTGCTTGCTTTGCGTAACACGGCGTATGTTTCAACCGATACGCATGTTATGTCGATACTGCATTTATCGGCGGGACTGGAAAACCGTATCAGTAAGAACTGGTCATTACAAATTGAACCGTATGCCAAGATCCCATTGGGTGGCGTTGGTTTCGGGAATATCAGGCTTAGCAGTTTCGGGCTTAACTTTTCTGTACAACATAGGCAACCTTCAAAAAAATAAGCACGTACTTATCAGTACATAAAGGCTTCCTATGACCAACCATACTTGATGCGGTTGACGGGTGTAATGATTTATTAACGGGGCTTCATTATGCCTGGCTGCATTAATAAAAAGCAACTCTATTTGGGTTGCTTTTGCTTTAGGGGCTAACGCTAATAATCTCTCAAATAGGTAGTCCCTTCATTTAGTAAAACTGCGCCAATGCCTTTGTTGATCCTGAATCTTGTCTCCAGTGTATTCCGTTTTCCGAAAGCTCCGAGGAAACATACAAAATGCAGATGCGGGCCCTTTGACCATCCTACATTCCCGCTATAAGCAATCACGTCGCCTTTTTTAACTGAGTCGCCCGGATTCAATTTTGTACCGTCATATTTTATATGAACATAGCTTGCAAATGTACCGTCAGCGTGCATGACCATTACATAGTTATTGTACTTCGCACATTCTTCTTCCGCGCAGGATTGCGTGTTGTTTTTAATAACCTGCACAACTATTCCATCCCTGGCCGCCAAAACTTCAGAACCCTCCGGCAGGGAGAAGTCCATAGCGTTTTCATTCTTGTGCGAAAAAACTCCGTTGTATCCCTGGAATAATTTATAGCTGGTTCCTTTTTGAAACGGTAGATCGTATGGAAATGCCTTGTCGTACTTTGTTATGGTAACATCTCCGATTGTCGAAATAAATTTATAGCTGAACTTATACCGCTGTCCTTTTTCTGCCGCCGTTACCTCCCCTATTTTATATTTCTCGGTTTTAGCAGGAATAACAAAGACTTTCTTATCCCTTTCTGAAAAAATCATATTCGACATATCTAAATCCAGGGAAATCGAAACAGGAAACAGCTCGCTGTTTCCTGCATATAAAACATAGCCCTGATCCTTGTTTTCATAAAATGTTTTGATCTTCTGGGCTTTCAGAATAGATACTACGCTTAAACACAATAAAGTGATAAACAAAATTCTTTTCATTGCTAAGGCTTATTTAAAATTATTGCGATTCTCCAAAACTGTATTTACAATCCTAACAAACTCTTTCGGTTGATCCACAAAAAACAAAACAGTGTCAGCCTGTTTTTTAATACCGAAGATCTTTGTTACATGGATAGGGTTTTTCAGGTATACAACCATATTATGGTTTTCCAATCCTTTTAAAAGCGAGATCTCAACGGATTGCCTGTCAGTTGGCTTTTTGGTTGACATTTCAATTTTTTCGATATTATCAAGATCAATACAGGCATCGCCCGCCAACCCATTGTGAACTTTCAAAGAATTTGTATTGATCAGTATGGGTCTTGCCTTTATTGCTTTGATGTGGGCGAACAACTGGAGACAGGTGTAAAAACTCAATACAGTAAGGGTCCAGGCAATTGGTTTGCTCCACACACGTAAAAGAAAATGCATGCCTGTTGTTTCAATAAGAAGGATCGCCAGGATTACTCCTAAAACGATAGGAAGCCCGTTTTCTATATACGAGCTGAATTTTGTTTTGTAGTCAATTGATCTGTCCCGGGTACTGAAAAAAGCATAGTACATTACTGCGATCTCGGAAGCAATGATGTTCCCTGCTTTTTCACTCCCTGTTACCTGGAACAATACGCTCCTGCAATGCATTAAAAAATCAATTTTATTGCCATTAGCCGCTTTCGCTTTTTTATTGGCAACATAAAATTTCCGGCTGATGAAAAAAATAACCCATCCTTCAACTAGTGGTGAAACCCAGATTTTGATTATCTGTAAAAAAGGATTTGAATGGGATCTTAAAATATAACCTGCAAACAAAAGTCCGGCTATAAAAATCCTTGCTACGGTTATTTTAGATACACTGGTTTTCCGGATGGCGAGAAAATATATCAGCGGAGCCGTAATTAAAAGATCGGCCAATATTGCATTTGATAACAGTTCATTGTTTACATTAAACTTTGCTGAAATACTTATTAAAAAACAGCCCGCAAATACCAGGAATGGAAATCCCAATGCAATTTTCCAGTTCGGTTTTCTTATTACTGATATTGTCATAATGTTGATTTGTCCAGCGTCACCGGTCTATTCTGCAGTCAATAATTGCTCAAAGAAAGCACCGATATTATTCACTCTATCCACAAAATGCAGTTCCAGTATCCAGTGCCGCTTGTTTCCGTTTTTATCAAGCTGGAATATATCAGTATGATTATCCGGGTGTACATCTAAACACGGATCATTGGGGTCATCGGGTTGTTCGTGTGGATAATGGCCAACAATATGCCCGGCTATTGCATTTCCAAATTCGTAGCCATATCGCTTTGTAAGTTCAGTAACATAATTGAAATATTCCGCCCCTGTAAGCGCGGTCTGTTTCCAATACCAATCATTCGCCTCCTGCCATGCTGTTTCGATATCCGCTTTTATTTTTAGTTTCAAAGGGTCGTTGCCTAATACATAGGTTCTCCCAAGGTCAGCTTCCCATCCTTCAAAAACAGGGTGGAAATCGAAGAATAATATATCACCCTCCCTGATAACGAGATCAGCAGGATTGGCAATAAAAGGCTGCAGCGTATTAATACCGGTACGCACAATTTTTTTGCTCCAATGATCTTCAATACCAAAATCCTCCCTGGCAATCTTTACGATCTCATCGCAAAGCTCTTTCTCCGATTTACCGGGAACAATCAATCCTCTTTCCTCTACTGCATGGAATAATTCTTTTGCTTTTTGTTCGGCTAGAAAAAGCTTTTGCTTTGCTTCGTTCATGACTTTATATGTTTATTATTATTCGCTAAATGTTTTTCTCACCCCGGAACGTCTGTATCTTTTATTCGCTAAACTATCAAGCCACTTGCTGTTTAGTTTGCCGAGGATGACTCCCAATGGATGTTTTCCTTCGGCACCTTCTGCAACCCTTCCAAAACTACGTGCTGAATCGATTTGCATTTTGAGATTATCAGCGGTTGCTAAACTGTCAATTAATTTATAATCGTCCATTGTAAGGATCAGTTCTGTGAAGCCACTATGGTCCAACTGGATGATCTCCTGGATAGCTTTTGAATTGTTGTACCCTTTAATAAGCATCTGCCGGAAATAGACCAGTTTAAACTGATCGATATAAATGGACTTATACATGGCTCTGCGTGAGGCTGGCATCTGAACGCTTTTGCATTGAATCCCAACTACGCACATCAAAAGCAATAAAAAGTAAATCAGTTTTTTGCGAGTTATCATAGGTCAGTCGCATATGGTTGAATACACTGCTTTTACTTCAACACCTTATCAAAATACTTCCTGAAAAACAACACCTGGTAATCAATCGAATTCTCCCAATATTTCCAGTCATGTTTGCCCGGTCGCTCCGTGTATTCGTGGGGAATTTTCAGCTTGAGCAATTTATCATGCATGGCGCGGTTCATGCCGATCACCTGGTCCTCGGTTCCGCAATCGAAACTGATCACAACCGAATCTTTGGGGTATTTATCCACCACGGCCAATGCGCTCCATTCCTGCCAGTATTTGCGGTTGATGACGGTATCACCCAAACGGGTTTCCACACCGTATCCTTTTGTGATCACGTTCGACATCAACGCACCGCTCATACTACCGATTGCGCTGAAAATATCGGCGTGACGGAAGCCTAAGAAAAACCCGCCGTGTCCACCCATGCTCAAACCCGTGATGGCTCTTGCTTTTCGGTCGGCAATGGTTTTATAATTAGCATCGATGTATTTTGGAACCTCGGTTCCCACAAAAGTTTCGAATTGATAAGTTGGATCGATCGGGCTATCGTAATACCAGCTGGTATAACCGCCATCAGGACAAACTATCATCAGTTGATATTGATCAGCGAGTTGCTGTATATGCGGCACTTTAATGATCCAGTTGTTATAACTGCCGAAGGCCCCATGCAGTAAATAAATAACAGGGAAACGTTTGTTCTCGTTGTAAGAAGCGGGCCTTACGATCACCGTCTTTACAGCCCGGTTCATACTGTTGCTGAAAATAGCCACGGTATCTACCGTTGCCGCCTGGGCAGAATATAAGATTACGATACAAAATAACAAACAGCTTATGATCCGTTTCATAAAATGGTTTAGGTTGATTATAGGATTGAAGATACTTTCTTTTCCCATCTTTCATGCAGATCAATTCTGCGTTTTGCACCAGTCCAGTATTGCCGGGTAAAGCGCCATCACGGTCATATTTTTATTCTTCTCCCTGATATCTATCAATGCCCTGTTAAATTCTTTGAAGCGGTAAAAGTGTCTTTTGTCTACCATTAATGATTCCCTGTTGTTGATCACATAATCCGCCACCGGTTTTTCGTAATTGTCCATCACCCATAAACAGAATACTGCATGGGTCATATATTCATTGAATACAGATACCGGGCTGTCATACCATTTATTATCGCCTTCTTTTTTTGTCCAGGTTTCACGATTGGCAAAAGTGCTGTCGATCTTTTTGGCGTAGCGGTTACTTACAGGATTTACGTAATTATGATCAATCTCGGTAAATACAATACCCGACATCAATCCTTCTTTTTGTTGTTCGCTTAATTCTGCACGTTTATCATACCTGTCTGTATTACATACAAACATTACGCTTTCGTTGAACAGACCCGAAGAAGAGGAATAGGTTGCAAAATTCTGCGTGCTATGTGACCCGCCGATCAACGGCGAGAAAACAATTTTATAAGATTTGAATTTTCGATTGGGAAATTCTTTTTCAAGCCAGCTCCACATATTTTTTACCGGCATCAGTTCCTGTTCACGTTTCACCTGTTGTTGATAGAATGGCGTATTCTCCCTGTAAAAATCCCTGAATTTGGAACGGTCCGAAAAATCCTGTACAAGCGGCAGCCATTTGCTAAAGAGGCTCTGAAAATCATCCCAATTATCTCCCATTACATAATAATAAGGACCCTCGTTCACGAGTTTGTTTCCGCTAAAACTAAAAACAAAACTATTCTCCCTGAAATCATAATAATTTTTGAAATATACGCTGTCTGCAAAATCCAGCTGTTTCAACAATGGGTGATCCATCATAGGTTTGAACCAGGCAAGCACTTTCTGGTAGTAAGCGCTTTCTTTGTTCAGGTCGGTAGCCCTTTGCCCGCTGGGAGAAAGTGTCCAGATGATATTAGCGAGTTCGTAGGCTTCAGGGATTTCTAACTGTACATTATTTGTATTTTTTAAAATATACGCCGGGGGAAAATAGGCGTTTATCTCATTGAAATGTAAACGGTAAACAAACTTTCTCGAGGGTGACTGCATCGGTATATAATATACTTCCGCAAAAGGCGTATTATGATAAGAAAGGGCTAATGAATCGTTCTTTCCATAATAAATGATACCTGTCATACCAGGCTGGGCATCGGTTCCCATATCCACTGTATCGCGTGTGCGGAGACGCAAAGTGATGGGGTCAGGACTATTGGAAAATCTTACAAAAAAACTGTCGGCATCAATACGCAATGTCTGCGGATGTTGTTTAATAATACGCTGTGCGGAAGATGCCTGTTGAAACAAGGCAAGAATGAGGAGAAGCGTCAGTCGTTGCATAATGGTTTGTTTTGGTTAACAGATCCCAACAAAAATGATGCCGCCTGAAATTCAGGCGGCATCATTATAAAAATAAAATGTATTGAAAATATTATTTCCCTGCTTTCTGTTTTGCTGCCTGCATCGGGTTCAAACCTCCACCGCCGCCTGCGCCGCGTGCACCTCTTCCGGCTGCTTTGAACAATGAGAATTTGCTTGGCTCATCGGTTGTCCCTGTTTTTGGCCAAACGTTATTGCCTTCGTTGATATCAGCAGTTTCCCTGAACGGATCGAGTTTAATCTTTACCGCTTTTTTTCTTGTCATGAAAAGTTTAACGGTATTATTCTCGTTATGCCTCCAGATCTGTGCGGGTATCCTTTGTACTTCTTTGGTACCATCTGCAAAAGTAAACTCAACGATCACGGGCATTACCAGGCCGCCTTTGTTTGAAAGCGATAATTCATACAGATGAACATCTGCATATTTTGCTTTATCGGCTGCACTCAGTCCTTCCGGCGCGGGAGCGGTACCGGGCGTTGGTAATTTGGTTATAGAATCATAAGGCTCAATTCCCCTGTCGTATCTCCAGTAAAAATCGCGAAGACTGGTATCAGCATCAGTTAAGAAAACAACGTTCTTATCTTCCCTGTTACGGATCTTGGTGATGTCGTCAAAAGCAAGCACCTGTGGTATATCGATACCTTGCGGTCCATTGTTGCCGCCTCTTCCGCCGCCGCCGCCACCGCCGCCTCTTCCACCAAAATTACCACCTGCCTGCGGTACTGCGTTTGGATCATAGACTGCGTGTTTTACTGAATCCAGTGAAATGTCGCAAGGGTCAGTGCTATAGAACCATCCTCTCCAGAACCAATCAAGGTCCTCACCGCTGGCATCTTCCATTGTACGGAAAAGATCGGCTGGTGTTGGATGTTTGAATGCCCATCTTCTTGCATATTCTTTGAATGAATAGTCAAATAATTCGCGGCCCATAATGGTTTCGCGAAGTATGTTGAATCCTGTGGCAGGTTTTGAATAAGCGTTTGATCCAAAGTTAGAAATGTTCTCACTGTTGGTCATGATCGGCTCCAGTTGATCTTTTGGTGAAGCCATATACCTTGCGATCTGGTAACCGGCACCCATTCCGCGCGAAGGATATTTATTGTCGTATAATTCTTCTGTGAGGTACTCCACAAATGAGTTAACACCTTCATCCATCCATGTCCACTGGCGCTCATCGCTGTTAACGATCATCGGAAAGAAATTATGTCCCACTTCGTGAATGATCACACCTAACATACCGATCTTGGTTGCTTCAGAATACGTACCGTCTTTTTGTGTACGGCCGTTATTGAAACAGATCATCGGGTATTCCATTCCGTTTGCCGCTTCAATACTTTGTGCAACAGGGTATGGATAAGGGATAGAAAATTTAGAATAGGTTTTAATGGTATGCGCTACTACTTTGGTAGAAAACTTACGATACAAGCCATAGGCTTCTTTTGCATAACCGCTCATACACATGATTTTCTTGCCATCTACATAAGCAGGCATTGCATCCCAGATATATTTACGGCTGGATGTCCATGCAAAATCCCTTACGTTCTCTGCTTTGAAGATCCATGTCTTTGTTTTGGTGCTTTTTTGTTTTTCTGCGGCTGTTGCTTCTGCTAAGGTTACCACTTCAACGGGCTCTTTTGCATTCTGCGCCTGGTTCCAGCGGGCCATTTGTGCAGGCGATAAAACGGCTGCATAGTTCTGGCACTGTCCTGTTCCCATTACCACATGGTCTGCAGGTGCGGTGATCTGTACACTGAAATTTCCGAATGCCAAAGCAAATTCTCCACGGCTGGTGAACTGGTGGTTCTGCCATCCCTGGAAATCGCTGTACACGCACAAACGCGGGTACCACTGCGCCATAGTGAAAAGGCTGTTACCATCTTCAGGAAATAATTCATAACCGCCACGGCCACCGAAAACACCTTTCTCCGTGATCTTATAATACCATTCAACATTGAATACAAATTTCTGTCCTGGTTTTAACGGTGTCGGAATTTCTACACGCATCATTGTTTTGTTGATGGTGTACTTAATAGCCTTGCCCGTAGGATCGGTTATTTTAGTGATCTTATCACCATAACCATTATCTACTTTTGCATTGTCAAAAGCATCAATGGCTGAAGGAGATACTGATCTTCCCAGCCTGCTTGCGTCCTGGTAATTGGCATTGTTGAGGTTGCTGTGTTCGTTCTCATCAAGCTGCATCCAGATATAGGTTAATACGTCAGGCGAGTTGTTGTAGTACGTAACAGTTTCGGAGCCTTTTAATTTGAGGTTGGGTTCATCCAGTTCACATTTGATATCATAATCTGCACGTTGCTGCCAGTACTTAGGGCCTGGTGCACCACTTGCCGTACGATATTCATTGGGGGTTGGTAAAATGGTTCCCAGTTGTTCAAATTTGTTTCCATGATTTGAACCGGGATTGTTGTGTATGTCCTGTGCATTCATCGCAGCGGCACTACACAATAACATTGTAAGCAGTAGCAGTTTTCTCATTTGTAGTTTGGTTTAAAAAGGTATTCTTTCTATGGCCATTTGAAGCGCGATGGCGAAGATACCGCCTGTTACATATAACAGGTACTCTCTCCGGTTGCATTTCAAAATGGACACGAATATAAAGGAAATGATCAGAACTAAACTTACGATCAATAGCTGTCCCACTTCGAGCCCGAGATTAAAAGCCAGCAGTTGACCCACCACGCTGTGATCGTTGCCCAGTAAGCTTTTCAGGTAGGTGCTGAAACCCAGGCCATGCACCAGTCCGAAGAAAAGTGCAAAGAAATATATGACAGGAAATTTTGATTTGAAAACGAATTTTTTCACGAACACATTACTGATAGCCGTAATAAGAATGGTAACGGGTATCAGGAACTCTATCCATTTGTACGAATAATTTACCAGGTTGAACACGCTTAAAGCAAGTGTAACAGAATGCCCAATGGTGAATGCAGTAACAAGGATGATTATTTTGCGCCAATCGGCAATCTGGTAACGCAGGCAAAGCGCCATTACGAACAGGATATGATCAATACCGCGTAGGTCGGCTATATGCTTATAGCCTATTTCAAAATATAGTCCGAAATCATTCATGTGCAGAACCCAAATTAATCAGGATATTTGTTGTGAAATAAATGTGATGGTTGAATGGTAAATATAATGGTTCATTGGCTGATGACTGGATTTGTATCGCTGATACATCCTTTTTTTATTTCCGTTATAGAAATAAATCATAATGCGAAAGAAGCCACTGTGGAGATCAGTGTGCGGATCTTCACAGAAGATTTTGAAAAAACATTGCAGAAGCGTACTACAACGCGACTGGATATTATCAAGCCTGCTGACAATGCTTTTTTAGACAAACAGATCAGCAGTTATTTAGCAGAAAAAATAAAACTGAAAGTAAACGGGCAACCGGTAACTTTTCATTATCTCGGCCATGAGGTGCAGAAAGAGAGTGTGTGGAGTTATATGGAAGTGGAAAAAGTAAGTGATGTAAAAAAATTAGAAGTAGACTGTTCGCTGTTATATGATTTTGAAAAAGCGCAGAGTAATATTATTCATGTGAAGAATAAGGAAACGGAGAAGAGTTATAAACTGGATTTTCCTAAGAGCAGTGCTGTTTTTGATTTTTGATCGATATGTAAATGAAACATCTCATTGGTTGCGTTTTCCTGTTTATATTGTTGTCTCCGCCTGAACTAACGGGACAGGAGAATGCAAAGATCCCGGAACAGCAACTAATGCTTCTCAGTAAACAGCGACAGGCGCAATTGACCAGTCAGCAGGAACAGCAGCTGTTGATGGAAAAACAAAAAAAACAACTTATTGAACAGGAGAAAACGCTTTTGAAATTCAAACTTGAGAAAAAACAGGAGGAATTTGAGAGTGAAAAGAAACGGGATTCAGCTCTGAGGGAAAGGCACCGGTTGCAGGCGATGTACAGTGTTGCTATAAAAGATAAGGAGATCATTCGGCAGAATACGGCTCTCGAGTTTACCAAAAAATGGATATTTTACCTGCTTGCACTTTTTGCATTGGCCATGGTTCTTGCTTTTATCACCTGGCGCAACCATCAAAAAACGAAGCGGCTGAATAAGATCATCCTTCTTCAGCACGATAAACTTGAACAGGTGAGCAAGGTAAAGGATCTTTTGCTCACTGTAGTTGGTCATGACATGCAAAGCCCGCTGAATATGCTGATGTCCTTTGCACAGGTATTAAAATACGGCGATATCCCACATGATAAAATGGGAGTTTATATGGATCAGCTTGAGTCCACATTGATCCAGACTTCTTCTTTGATAGAGAACCTGTTGTATTGGGCACGCAGCCAGATGCAGGGATACAAACCAGCGATTACAAAAACAGATATTTCACAGATCGCTGCAGAGATAACATCGCAGATTCAGATCAGGGCGGACGAGAAGAATGTGTATCTTACTAATGACATTCTATTAAATACAGTTGTATTGTGCGATCCGTCTATGCTCACACTGGTACTACGGAACCTGACAAACAATGCCATTAAATTTACACAGGCGGGAGGTGCTGTTCTTCTCAGTGCGATTGTGAGGGATGATAAAGTAATAATTTCTGTGAGCGATAATGGTAGCGGAATGTCTGGTCATCAAGAAGAACTATTCAATTCAACATCTTTTGAAAGCGTGGAAAGCAGTTTGGGAACAGCAAACGAAAAAGGTACCGGGCTTGGTTTATTGCTTTGTAAAACATTTACACAATTAATGAATGGACATATTTCAGTCCGGCAAAATATAAATAATGCCGGATCTGTTTTTGAAATCGTATTACCCAATGGCAAAGCAGTACAGGCATAGTTATTTGTTGGGGTTCTGTTTACTTTTTGTTACCGTTTTACGGTCGCAGCGTCCTGCCATTTCGTATGATGCTTACAAGATTTTCACCAAAGATTCCGTCATCCCTGCTTTATATCCTGTGAATACTGGAGGAGAAATTCCTCATAAGATATATAGTGAAACCCAATTATTAGCAGGTAGTGGTTTACCGTCGTTCAAGGATGGCAAGGGTAAGGCAGCGGGGTTCGATCATCCGTCGGCTATTGCGGTTGACCATAATGGAACGCTGTACGTAACCGACGAAAAAAACAACAGCATACGGAAAATATTACCCGATGGAACTGTATCTACGATCAGTAAGACCGGATTTAAGGGACCGAGTGGTATAGCGGTTGATGCGCTGGGTAATATCTATGTTGCCGATTGTTATAATCATTGTATCAAAAAAATTCTACCCTCAGGAATCGTTACGATACTGGCAGGAAATGGTTTACCGGGCAATGCAGATCACCGCATCGGGACTTCGGCCATGTTCAGCTATCCCGTTAGTATAGCGGTTGACCCGAAAGGAAATGTGTATGTTTCTGATGAAGGGAATAACTGTATCCGGAAGATCAAAAACACCGGCGAAGTAACTACATTGGCAGGTACTGGTTTTGCAGGTGCAACAGATAATACGAATGGAAAACTTGCCTCATTTAACCAGCCGAGTGGGATTGCCTTGGATATTCAGGGCAATGTATATGTGGCCGATCAACTCAATCATAAGATCCGGAAAATTACAACGGCCGGGGCTGTAACTACTTTGGCGGGAACCGGCCTGGCAGGTTCCTCAAATCATTCCAGCGCAATGTTTTCGGCTTTTAATAACCCACGTGGTATCGCTGTAGACAAGGTCGGAAATGTATATGTTGCAGATATTGGAAATCAACAAATAAGAAAAATAAGCAGCGATGGTGACGTGATCACTTTTGCCGGCAGTGGCGCTGAAGGTTCAACAGATGATACGAATGGGTTACTGGCGAGTTTTAATTTCCCGAACGGCCTCGCCATTGATAGCACAGGCAACCTTTATATTGCAGACTGCCTGAATAACCGAATCAGGAAAATTGAAACAAATGGTTTTGCCATCAGTCCTGCATTATTGCCCGAAGGAATACAATTCGATCGTACCAATGGCAGTATAACAGGAACGCCTACCTTTTTTTCCAAAGGCGTTAATTATACAGTTTCCGCTTATAATCAATATGGCAGCAGCAAAACCTCGTTAGGCATCGCGGTATCAGCACAACCTGGTAATGCATTATATTTTACCAGGAACAACGGCCAGGTGTTTATATCCGATAACCCAGGTCTTACACCGGAAGAAGTTACCGTTGAAATGTGGGTCAATACCGGTCCCCCCACGCAAAACATTCGCTTCCTTGTTAAACGCACCGACAATACTGCCTTTGATGAAAGCTATTCATTGGGTGTTGACGTTAACGGTCATTTTTTTGCTGTTATGTCTTCGGGCTCCGGCAAGCCGGGAAGCCAGGTCGGGGCCTGGCAGCAACAGCCATCCACCTATGGTAAATGGTATTTTATAACAGGACTGTTTAAAAAGGATTCTGTAAGCCTGTACGTAAATGGTATATTAGAACAGACAGTATGCTCAGGTTTCCCCGTAAGCCAGGGGAAAAATCCATTGGTTTTCGCGTTTGATAAATATGCTTTTTTTAAAGTAGATGAAGTGCGTGTATTCAATACGGACCGCTCAAAGGAGCTCCTAAAGGATATGGTAAATATCATTTCCCCCGCAACCCCCGGATTGATTGCTTATTATAATTGCAATCTTGGCGACCCGGCAGGTAACAACAAAGAGTTTACCACCCTTTATGATCTCTCACCCAATAATAATCATGGCAAAATGCAGGACTTTGTAGTCGTGAACAGCAATCCTGAGTGGGTGGAAAGTTATGCAATGGTAGTACCTATACCTGAACAGGCGCATGAGGTCACAACAACTGGATTTACTATGCAATGGGCCGCTCCTCATTTTGGAATAGCAGAAAATTACCTGGTAGACATATCTGAAGATGCTTTGTTTAAAACTTTCTTACCGGGATACAATAGTAAACAGGTAAAAGACACAAAAGAAAAAGTGGTGGGCCTTGCACCGAACACATGGTACTATTATCGTGTGTGTGCCAACAAATCTTCAGTAGAAGGACAGGGAGCATACTCAGCAACGATCAGGGTTAAGACCTTGCAATAAAAGTCCTGACCAGGAAAATAGAAACTAAAGTTGTGGGTTTTGCTTTTAACGTGCATGGCTATTCGTCTCCAAACCTGCTTAATAAATTCTTATCCACCACTGTTTCGTGTATCTGTTGCCGGTAAGTGGCGCTGAGTGGAACTGAGAACCCGTTTGTTAATGTGATAGAGGCATTCAGTACGGACCGTATATGCATCAGGCTCACAATATATTGTTTATGCACCCGTCGGAAAATATTGAATGATACCTGCTTCTCAATATTCTTGAGATTTACCAGTGCTATATATGATTTGTTTTGTGCGGTATATATTTTTGAAAAGCTGCCCATACTTTCAATATAGGCAACATCAGCAATATTTATTTTAGTGTAGCCTATAGTATCCCTGATGAAAAAATGCTCTTCCGGGTTTGTCTTCATTCCGATCATTTCCGGCGCAACGGTTAGAAAATTATCTTCTGCTGAAACAGGCACCTGGTTCTTAATATCAAGGTACTCTGTTGCTTTGTTTACGGCTTTAAGCACCCGTTCAAACGTAGCAGGTTTCACGATATAGTCAATTACATCCAGGTTAAAACTTTCCGCGGCATATTCTGCATAAGCCGATACAAAAATGAAGACGGGCGCCTGCGTAAGGCTTTTGAGGAGCCCTATTCCGGAAAGACCCGGCATTTCTATGTCCGAAAAAACGATGTCGACCTTTTGTTTCTGTAAAACCTCTGCTGCACTGATCCCATCCGAACATACTGCCACGACCTGGATATGGGGTATTTGCCCCAGATGCAGCGATAACATATCCCTTTCAATGTATTTATCATCTACGATGAGGCAATAGTACATACCAAAGCGTTTACCTGAAGATAGATCAAAAACATACATAAAAATATTTTATATGCAGAAAAGACCCGTTCATGTACTATTCCATGCAACAGAGCAAATAATGTTTGTACTTATTATTTCTTTTGTGAAATTTAACAGAATCATTTTTTACAGAAAAAAAGTGATCAGCATAAAAATGATTCCGGTATTAAAAAGTAACCCAGTTTTATCAAGCTTAAACAAACCTTAAGATACTAAAAGGTACCCGAAAGAGGTATAGTCAATCACGATTTTTATCGATACTTTTAGACCCCAATAAAAATAATAATCGACGTTTTTTGCTTATTATTTATTTCTAATCCATCCATCCGTTTACCAGGTAAAAGACTTTGCCCCCTCCTTGTCTTTCATACCAATCAATCAACCAATTTAGTAAGGTAATTCCAATATTGAATTACTCATGCCGAAAGGAACTGGTCATTCAAAATGATCATATAGCTACTATTTTGCCTGATACTTAAATCAAATGCCGATGAGTAGGTTGAAGATAATCACAGAGCCGCTGACACAACGGGAAATGCAGATCTTATTGCTGCTGGTGGATGGCAAGTTGAACAAAGAGATTGGAACAGTACTTAATATAAGCGTTGATACTGTAAAAAAACATCTGAAAAATATTTACCGGAAGATCACTGCCAGAAACAGAGTAGAGGCGGTTCAATATGCAAACTCCTTACAATACAAGGAGAGTACCCAGATAATTTCTTAAAGCCTTACCTGCCGGCTTATGAACCGCGCAGATAGCAAATAGTAACAGGTTGCAAAAAAATAAACTGCAATCTGAAGGATATCGTTTTGACTAAACTCAAATATACAGACCATGACACACAATCTAAAACTAAAGCTGCTGCTGCTGCTCATTTGCCTGCAAGGGTACGGCATAGCTCAAAAAACGAAACCTGTACCGCGATGGCGTTTACAGGCAACCGCAGGCGCGACCTTTAATTATTTCACCGATGAACAACCACATACAGGCATGGATGTGGGAGCAACAGCACAATTCCGTTTGAACTATTCAACATCCAAACATTTCAGTTTGTATGCAGAAACGGGTTATGTTGCTGCAGGTGGGTCACTTACTAAATTCACAGATAATACCTGGTTAGGTTTCGATCCTACCATCACATTTAAAAATGCAAAGCAGAGTAATTATCTAATACACAGCCTGGAGTCAAGCGTTGGCGCTGCATATTCCATTGTAACAAAAGGTTTGTGGTCTGTGAAAGTTTATGTGGCGCCAACCCTTAACATCACAACAGGAGAAACGGAAAACTACGAAAAAACGGGCAACCTGATTTCCGGAGTATCCAATTCCCCTGGTGTGGTTGCTACGATCAATGGGAATCAGTATGTAGATAAATTCAAACCTTACTGGTGGTCGGCAACAGGCGGATTACAGATAGGTCTTCCCGTAAAAAAATCACAGGAAATACTTATTGATTTCCGCTACGTATGGGGTTTATCTCCTGTTCTCGATGATTACTCTTACATCGGAACCAGTGGAGTTTCGGGTAATATCAGAACGAGTTCATTCCGTTTAGGGCTGGGTTATTCTATCCCCGCTTTCGGCAAAAAAAACAAACCGGTTAGTCAAACTATTAAATAAACCTTTTTATCAATCAAAACAGACCAATTATGCGACAATTTAAATTTACAGCCTTACACGCTATCACGGTAATGATACTTGCGGTGGCAACCTTTACTGCCTGCAAAAAAGATGCTTTCAGCGAGAAAGATGCCATTGCAGCGCAAACCAGTTTATTACAAACAAAATTTTCGTTTGATTTATCGATCAAACAAGTTGAACTGCAAATACAGAGAAGCGGCGACAGTGCTAAAATCGTCATCCAGAACTTAGTTAACAGCGGCGCAACAGCATTGGAAATATTGAAACAAACCAATATGCTGGCTCAGATATTGCAAAACCAGACAAATCTTTTGGCAGCTTATCGCTACCAGGATAGTTTAGACCGGAGTACCGCTGTAATCTCTGATCAATTATCGAGGGTAAGAGCACTTTGGACTGATAGTGTTACCAGGGCAGCATCTAATATTGCCAATGCAGCGAGTATTAAATTAGGACTACAACGTAACTATGTAATTACCGTTGTAGATTTTAACGGTAGTACCCCGATCTCAGGCGCAAGTGTTTCAGTTTTGCCTTATGGTGCAACTGCGGTTGTAACCACTACTACCAATGCATCGGGTATTGCAAAATTTGATGGACTTACCGTTGACCCGGCTACCAGTTTCATAATCAGCGCTACCAATTACGGTTCAGTGCTTGTTCAGGAAAATACAATGGTTAGTGCCGGAAATGCGCTTCAAACATCGGGTAATTTAAGTGTATCAACAACAAGTAAATCTGCAACCGTTCAGCTATATAATGCATCTACCAACCGGAATACTGTAGCAGGTTCTATATTAGGTGATGTAGACTTAACTAATGGCGATGCAGCAGAGGGCATTGCAGGTCAATTGGTAACTTTTGCAACAAATGGCGCTATCACACTAAATGGTGTTTCCGCGGTTTACCAGTTCCCTGCACTTAGTGATGCATCTGGTAATTTTTCAATTAAACTTCCGGATGGCTCTTTTACTACTGCTTATCCTAATATCAGAGTTCAACAAAGTCTTTTTGTAAATGCATGGCAGGATGAAGATGCAAGTTCAGCAATACCCAGGATTGCTGCTACCGGTACTACTTTAGCAACAAACACCGGATTCAATATTTCATCTGGAACAGCTGTGGGTTATTATTTCCAGTTTCCTAATGATGTAAACGGAAAAACGGTTATTGCAGGAAACGGAACAAGTTCTCCCAACTTCAATAATAATATGTTTTCACCTTACAGTTATGCATCAAATGGTAACAATACGCCTTTCCCTTTCACAAATACAGGAGCCGGAGGTATTAGAACAGATAGTATTGGAAGCTCTGTTAGCTTTTTTAATAACTGGTTTTTTAACAACAGTAATACGCAGGCAACATCTGAAACTGCAAGATATAGAACCAGAGCAGGTACTGCAGCACAGCCATTTGATACGATAGCCGTTACTGTAGTGTCATTGGTTCCGGGATGGTTGGTAAAAGCTCCATTATTAAAGACAGTCCTTTCAGGTGCAGGCTATGTAAATCAGAATATAAATTTACAAAGACAGGATAACAGCCAATATATTCAAACTGTTGTGGTAGCTGGTGCCAATCCGCAAACACCATTGGGCCCAACTAATAACTTTCAAGGTGCTCCGGGAGTAAATTATACGACAAACCCTGCTTACCTATCATTCAAAAAAGATGCAGGCGGCGTGTTTAACCAGGCTGCTATGTATACACCAACTAACAGGAGTGTTTTTAATAATAATACTTTTGCAACACAAACGTATACACCAACTAATAACTTAGGCACAAATACTACTGTATTTACATTATCAGGCGGTAGAAGTTATTTTTTACCGATTGAGTACAAATGGACTGTAGCACGTGATAGAAATCCAAGATAAATTTCTGATTCTTCCCCAAAGTTAGAGTTGGTTATATGCAAACAAAGAGGCGGGCAATTGCCCGTCTCTTTTGTTATAAGCACGCTTTACAAATGCAAATAAGGGAAGACTGAAACGTATTAAAAAGAGATTTGTAGGAGGCAACGGAATTGTAAGTATGATAAAAGATCAATCCTCATCAATATCAGGCACTTCTTTCGCTGTTACCAATATCTTATCGATCCTGTGGTTATCCATATCAACGATCTCGAAAGTAAAGATCTTCCACCTGAGTGTATCGCCCGTAACAGGGATCTTTTCCAGTTCATGTATAATAAAACCGGCGAGGGTATCAAAATCCTGGTCGCCTTCCATCATCCATTCGGTTTTATTAAAACGCGTTAAGAAATTATAGAAAGGGATCTGTGCATCTACCAAAAAAGAACCGTCTGCTCTTTCTGTGATTTCGTATGCCTCATCTTCTTCCTGCGGTATATCGCCAACAATGGCTTCCAGGATATCGTTCAATGTCATTAATCCGTGTACGCTTCCGTATTCATCCACGATAAAACATTGGTGTGTTTTTGTTTCCTTGAATTTTTCCAATACCTGGTAAGCTGTATTGTTTTCAGGAACATACATCGCGCTGCTCATGATAGAAAATACGGTAGCGGCAGGATCGGCGGAAAAAAGATTTTTAATGGTTACCACTCCTTTGATATGGTCAATGTCTTCTTCACAAACAGGATATACAGAATGAATGATGTCTTGCATTTCTTCCCTGATCTGTGCAACGGTCTTGCTTCCATCTATCCAGATGATATCGCTGCGATGTGTCATTAAAGAAGTAATGTTTCTATCGCTCAGGTGAAACACACGTTCAATAATATCCTGTTCGGCTTCTTCAATGGTTCCGTGTTCGGTTCCTTCACTGATGATGGCTTTGATCTCTTCTTCCGTTACCTGGTTATCGCTGCTTTTTACATTGAAGATCTTGATGATCAGGTTGGCTGTAATACTCAGTAACCATGTAAATGGAAAAGTTACCCATGTTACGATACGCATGGGGCCTGCTACTTTTTTCGCGATCTTTTCAGGATTACTGAGCCCGATCCTTTTGGGAACCAATTCGCCCAATACCAATGATAAATAAGTCAGTATGATAACGATCAGGGTAGTAGCAACAGAACTGCTGTAAGGTTTGATAAATTCGAATTTCTCGAGCCAATGCTGCAAAGGCACTTTAAAACTATCGCCTGAATAAATACCCGTCAGCACGCCGATCAGCGTGATACCGATCTGTACAGTTGATAGAAAAGTTTCGGGGTGATTGGCCAGTTCCATTGCGCGTTTGGCATCCGTATCACCTTTTTGCGCCTGCGCTTCGAGCCTTGCTTTGCGCGCCGAGACCAAGGCGATCTCGGACATGGAGAACAATCCGTTGATCAGGATCAATATCAAAAGAATAATTATTTCTGTCATAATATGATTGCCAGGGTAAGCCTTTCGGGCGAATTTACGCAATACTGGCTGAAACGGGAATTATGGCCTGTTTTCCAGCTCAAGAATCACATATTTAGGGATTTCCTGGTCGCGTTTCCTGGGGTCAAGAAAAGGCAACGATAAAGCAGTCACTCCAAACGACCCACCCTCATGCAATACTTTTGCACCGGGAAAATGAGCCTGGAAGATAGCAACACTGTCTTTGGAAGTAATGACGATATTGGATGGCTGCAATTC
The DNA here is from genome assembly GCA_040388705.1 of Bacteroidota bacterium. Taxonomy (GTDB): domain Bacteria; phylum Bacteroidota; class Bacteroidia; order Chitinophagales; family Chitinophagaceae; genus Sediminibacterium. The sequence goes on from JAZKBI010000017.1 coordinate 235,470, forward strand.
CTCCATCGATCTTTTTTCGGGGAAAATGTGCCTGCCGTAAAAATGCAATGCCCTGCCTTCATGTATTCCGTAAATAAACACATTCATTTTGTCGATCTGCTGCTGATCCATAAATTCCGCGGCATCATTACCTAATTGATATTTTAATACATGAGGATAAAATGATGTGCTGAGAAATACGTTCACCCCGATCACCGTGAAGAATGCAATCTTCAGCAAAACAGGCATCACGGATCTTTTTGAGAAAACGATCATAAAATAAACGATCAGGCAAATGCCCGCTAAAATGCATGCGAGCCACTGAATGCTGAACGGCCACACAACCAGGAAAATACAGAGTATCCACAATAAAGCAAATATCACCGCATGAGAAACCAGTAAAGGTTTTTTCCATTTGATCAATGCGTCCGTGAATAACAAGTGATACAAAAAATTTGCGGTTACGATCGCTGCTAAAGGAAACACCACAAAAATATAGTGCGGCAATTGTGCCTGGCTCCTTGCAAGTGCACAGTAGGTAAGAATAAATCCGCCTGTGCTGATCCATTCTTCTTTTGAAGTTATCTTAAAACGTTTTGTAACGAGGTGTTTCACAGCGAAGAATAACCCCAGTAAAAAGAAAATGATCCACGGCAAAAAACTCCACACCATATTCTCCAGCAAAAAAGTAAAATGGTTCATTTCATTGAAATGATTCTCACCGGTATAACGGCCAAAACTTTGCGTCCAGTAATAAAAACGTAATCCCGACTGAATAGGTTCTCCATTAATGAGTTTGCCCGGATGCAAATCAAACTGCCGGTACAATCCAATGCTCATCGGCACGAGCATTACGGCAATGATAGCAACACCCAACAGATACTCCCAGCGAAACAATTGTTTCCATTGCCTGCGTAAAATAAAATGCGGCACGAAAGAAAACGCCGGAACAAGTAAAGCGATCGGGCCCTTTGTCATCATACCACAGGCGATGGAAATAAATGCCACGAAAAAATATTTCCATTTGCCTGTTTGGTACCAGGCAGCCATTTGCCATAAGCTAAGCGCTACCCAACCCATCAGCATCGTATCGCAGCGAACATCATGCGTAATCAGGAACAGGGCCTGCGATGAAGCCAGCACCATAGCACTCAGCTGTGCGATCTCTTTTTTATAGAACAGCGATGCCAACTTATATGTTGAATACACAGCCAGTATCGCAAAGAAAAAAGAAGGAAGACGGTATGCCCAATCGTGAATGCCAAAGATCTTCATGCTCAATGCTGATAACCAGAATAGCATCGGCGGCTTATCGAGGTAATCAACACCAAGATCGTATACCTGTAAATAACTTTTATTATCGAGCATCTCGCGGCTGATAGATGCATATTGTGAGGCATCGATATCCATGAGCGGGATCATTACCATGCCTAAGAGGTAAGCGATGAAACAGAGTAGCAGAATGATGTAGAAGGAACGGGTTGTGATCATTGGGAATGGCCTATGCAGCAAAAATATAGGTTTTCGCTTATACTGTTATATACACCCCACATTGTGACGGCGATGATTGCAATCAAAACCGTATATTTATTTGTTTACTTTTATCAATCGGATAATTCATACAGCATGATTTACAAGCGCTCTTTTTTATTTTGTTTTCTATCGATCCTTCTGCTAAAAGCAGGTAGCCAGACATGTGGTGATATGAATGCTGTTTTTTCCAGTGTAAATAGTAAGATGATGGCGAGAACCACCGGGAAAGATCTCTCCGGGGAAGACCTTGCTTACCTGCTCGCGATCTGTAACGAAGCAACAGCACAATTGGATAGGCTTGCCAAAACTGCCAAAGATGAATCAGCATTATCAACTTACCGGTATGATCTTGTGGTCATCCATACGCAGATCGCGGTTCATTTTGCCACAAAAGGTTTAGACCAAAACGTTTACGACCTGCTTCAGCCTGTAAACGATAAAGCTGCTGCGACAGATAAGTCGATGATAAACGAAAGCAGCCCAATAGTATGCCAAAGTGATCACGCGATTAGTCAACCCTACCCTTATACCAAAATATCAGCAGGCTACCATTTCTTATTTATCGATGCAGCGCTCAAACTGGGAAAAGGGCAAGAGGCGGAAAACGATTTTAAAGTGATCAGCAAGTATTCGTTTGGTATGAATTCACAAGCTATATATGATGCAGCCGCGGCCATCATCCATTATAAACTGAATAAACATGAACCGGATGCCGTATTAGTGGATGCGCTGTCAACCATATTTAACACCTATACTAATTGGTATGCGTTTGATTCAACCCGCTTAACGATCACCGAAGCAGTCAACATCCTTAATATGCCCGAGCTGGTAAACAATAAAGATGTTAGCCGTGCCCAGGCATTTTACAAAATTTACTATCTCATTAATAAATATGCGCGTATACATTCAAATGAGCTTAATTTCTCAACAGAAGTTCAGGCAGAAATGATCAAACAGGCTATCCGTTCTTTGTCGCCACAATCGAATATGCCCGAGTTTGTTGATATTTTAACATACCAGCCGCAACTTGTGCAAGCCATTCTTGAATTGAAAGACCCCGCCATCTTGCAGAATGTGATCGCCAGGATGTCTGATTATATACAAGAAAAAAAAGGGAATGTGGCAAGCAAAGTTTTCTGGGAAAATTTGGCTACATTATACTCAGCCGCTAATATGACGAAAGAAGCAGAAGCCGCGGAGAAAAAATCAAAAAAATATAAATATTAATAATGCTTCTCTCCTTCCATTTATATTTATTGGTGAATGATGAAGCGCTGATGCGTTATCCCTACGTTGCGGCAAGCCCAGGTATCAGCCGTCTTATTTTTATAAGTGAAGAGCAGGTATTAATCATTAATGCGGAAGATGCTGTATTTTTTGAAACGGATTATATGACTACTTCGCGTTCCTTCGAATTTAATCTTGAGGCATTTGATGTTCTTATAAAGAATTATATAGGGCCGCTGGAGTACAACATCATTACGCGGTTTAATGAAGAGAAGCATATTACGCTTACCTATCATTCTCCCAATAATGAAGGGCCGAAAGACTATGATATTTTTACGGGATATCCTGAGAAACGCGCGCAGAAATTAGTGGAAGAAGTTTATCCGTTGATGGAAAGAATTAAAGAAATTGTATTAACCGCTGATTAAAATGGTTGTTATGATTTACTATGATTTTGAGTGATCATAGTAAATCACAACAATCAGTTTTTAAATCGGCGGTTAGTCCTCCACAGCTTTTTCGGCTTTCTCTCCATTCTCCACAATATCTCCTGTTTTGAACAAAATATTCTTCATGATCGTGTTCCATTTTGGTTTTTTCCGTAAGAGGAACTCGAGGTCCATCGCAAAGTGAATGAATTCTTCCTGCTGTGTTTGCGTCATGATCTTTTTAGCTTCTTTGTCTTTTTCAACGGAGATCCTTTGCTCATACCAGCCGATCGCTTCCGCTTCTTCGGTAAGTGAAGTGATCATTCTTGCAAAGGTTCGCGTGGCTGCTGATAATTCTTCCGGTGGTTCGTGGTACTGATCGAATCCCATGGTGTTTGATTTTTAAGTGTATGAAATAGTGTGTTGTACTTTCCTCACAGAAAAAATCATGCCTTCCTTTTTTTGAGGATGTTGAAGACGGGACGAAAAGAAATTATTATTTCTCAGCAAGCAGTTTATCCGCTTCATCATACCCAGTTGGAATAACGATCCCTTGCTTTGAAGCTCCAGCCGCGAGCAGCAATTCGATAGATTTTGTATTCCGGCGAGAGGTCCAGTAAGAATCAACACAAGCGCGTATCGCCAGTTGTAAAGGAGTCTGGCCATTGCCATCAACGGCATCTACAGGTGCTCCCCTTTCGATCAGCACCTGCACCGCATCGGGCCATCCTTTCCATGCAGCTACGTGAAGAGCGGTACTGTTGGAAGGAATACCAAAATATCCATCACCACGATAGATAGCGGTTACCGGCACACTAAGATCAAGTAATTGCTTAATGGCCGCTGCATTGGAATTCCCTGCAAATTCTGCTAATAAGATGCCGCCATAATTGTGTATCACCTGTAAAAGTTCAGGTTGTTGTGAAGCGATGCTTTTTACTGTTTCAGTATCATCCATCACGCAGGCATATAAAAGTTTTTCAATTTCTTTCAGCTCCGGATTAAATCCTTTTTCCTGCAATGCTCTTAATACATCTGCCCTTCCCCGCGTAATAGCAAAGGCGAGCCCTGAGTGACCATCCGCAGTGTTAGGTAGTAAAGGATCGGCACCACGATCAAGAAGGAGTTCAATATTGCTGAGAGCATTATCACGTCGCAGTGCCTGGTGTAATGCTGTATATCCCCACATCGTTATGCTATTAGGATCGGCACCGCCATCCAATAATAATTTCATTCCATCACGATCATGAAAATCCGCCTTACGCAATAACATCATGGCCAATGAAGCCTGCGTTAATTTTCCACTTTCGATCGATACCTGCAGCGCTGCATTGTCGTATGTTTCAGGTGAATGATAAGCTACTTCTACCTCGTTAGGATCAGCGCCATGAGCAACCAACAATGCTGTAACACCTGCATGATGCGCCACACCCGCTGCTCCGTACAAAACGGGTTCCCATTCAGGTTTTGGATGATGGTCATTTTCATAAAAACCGGAATTCGCATCTGCGCCTGCATCAAGCAATGTTTTTGCCGCAAGTTCAAAACCTTCTGAACGATCCTTATCCAATCTAAGATAACGCGAGAAGCAGAGATAGGTCAATGCATCCCAGTTACGCGTGCCGCCTTTTTGTGTGGCTGATGCGGGATCTTCTGCAAGAAAATTTTTAACCATTTCTGATTCACCTAAAATAGCCGCTGTATAAATATTCTCATATGCAATGGAGGGATTTGATTGCAATAATCTGTTAGCTGCTTCAATATTCCCATCCTGGTGTGATCCGACTCCGGGACCTATCGGTACACAAGCTGCATTAACAAAGGCGTTTAAAACATCAGAAGATACCATACAAACAATTTTCAATAACTAAATGCAAACAAGCCCCAATTACTAATTGCTAATTACTCATTACTAATTAATAAAGGTCCGATCTTATTATTATAAAACCATCCCGTTACATACCCCAGGCAGCAACCCAATACAGCACCACACAATACGTCTACCGGGTAATGCACGCCAACATATACCTGCCCGTAACAAACCGTAGCGGCCCAGGCAATGAAAACCCATTTCCATTTTTTTATTACTTTGCCTAACGTAAGAAAAATAAACGTGGCGAATCCAAAATGGTTGGTGGCGTGTGAAGAAGGGAAACTATAACCACCCGAACAATTATTAACGATCAGCCGCACCTGGCTCATGAAAGATTCATCGCGACAAGGGCGGAGGCGTTCGAAAATATTTTTAAGCAGGTGGCTGCTTACCTGGTCCGTCAGTGTGATTGTTACGATCGCAAATAAGATCCAGGGCCATGCCCTCTTTTTAAAATTAACCAACACAAAAACAAAAAGAAACAAATACAAAGGTACCCATGTGTTTGCTTCGCGCCACCAGGGAAATATATTATCGAGAAAACCGTAGGTCCATTGTGTATTGATCTTCAGGAATAGCCGGCTATCCCATTCTGCGATGGAGGCCCATAATTTTTGAAAGAAAGACAGTAAGAGAGCGACTGATGGCATGCGTAAAGATAAATGCTGGAAACTAAAATCAACGCGTTTACCTGTAATTAGCCCTTGATTATCAGCAATGCCTGTAAAGGATGCAGATATTTTTATTTCCATTATGTAATTTTTTCGAAAATCGTATCTTAGGGGTATGAAGATCCTATTCACCCTACTGTTTGCAGGAATCACAGCCACGGGTTTTTCCCAGGCAAATCCCGCTCCATTATCCGGCAGTATGCCCGGCGCGAAATATACACCGTTGAAGAAAGAATCATCGAACGCGGTTTTTCTTCAGAAATTAAGAGATCAGAAGGAAAAAGAATCCGCCCGCAATAGACGGGTACTTATCGACAGCATTCTTACGATGCTGCAAAGTTCGCCGAAACAACAGCCGTCTATTGATAATATGTCGAATGCCATTGCAGTGCAGCAGTTCCCGTCTTCCGGGGATGTTTACAAAGGCAATAACCGTGAAGGATTTGATATCTATGAATCGAGGATCGACCGCATGGCCATTTTAAAACCGGATAGCCTTAACGCTGCACAGCTGACCCGTAGAAAGTAATTATGAATTCTTCTTCTTAGCTACAATGATCATTCTTGGTGATTTTCTCACATCATATCTTCCCAAATGATAATCACCAAAAACTTCCTGTACCTGCATATCCTGGTAAGCAAGCATTTCTGTAAAATCGCCGAGTGAGAATTTAGCCACGCGTTCTGTATATAAATGTTTGGGCGCTTTATTCGAATCGTCTGTTACCTGGATCTGTTTAAAGAAATGTTCTTCATCCTGCCATTTGGTGATGTGGAACGTAACGTCTTCGATGGTTGTGGTAAATGTTTTTTCCAGTCTTTCTTCAGAGAAATGTACGTTCAGGTAATCGATCACAAAAATACCATCAGGCCGCAAACTTTGTGCGATGGTGCGTATGGCATTATCATGTTCACGCCTTGTTCGGAAATAACCGAAGCTGGTAAAAAAATTAAATGCGTATTGGAAATAATTGATCCAGAAAGGCAGGCGCATATCGTGCTGGAAAAAATGAAGATGTTCGTCCTCATCCTGTTTGGCCTCCTCGATGGATGCAGCTGAAAGATCAATGCCCGTTACATCAAAACCCATATCGGCCAAGGCCTTACTATGTCTTCCTTTTCCGCAGGCCACATCAACCATATTACTGCCCTTGGTAGGATTGAGGTATTGGATCAGCGTATTTATGAACTGCAATGCCTCTTCCTCATCCCTGTGTTGGTACAACAAATGATAGTAGTGTGAATTGAACCAGTCTTTGTACCATGCTTTACCCGGCATACATGCGCATTATCCCGCAAAATTACGACAGCAGGGCAAACAAAAAATTTCTATTATGTTTGCATCCGTTAAAAAGCAGTTTTCATGGCATTGATCAAGAGCATTTCAGGCATACGCGGAACCATTGGCGGCAGGCCGGGCGATACACTCAGCCCGATTGACGTAGTTCGCTTTACAGCGGCTTTCGGAACCTGGTTATTACAGCAATCAGACAATAAAAAGATCATTATCGGCCGCGATGGACGAATCAGCGGCGAAATGGTGCAGCGCCTCGTGGTGAGCACCCTGAACGCATTGGGACTCGATGTGATCGATCTCGGTCTGAGCACTACACCAACCGTTGAAATGGCTGTTGTGTTTGAAAATGCGACCGGTGGTATCATTTTAACGGCCAGTCACAATCCAAAAGAATGGAACGCGCTGAAATTATTAAATAGCAAAGGAGAATTTATCAGCGGAGAAATAGGCGCCAAAGTATTGGAGATTGCTGCCAAGGAAGATTTTGTTTTTGCTTCGGTTGATCACCTGGGTTCTTATACAGCCGATGACCAGGCATTGCAGAAACATATTGATGCAGTAGTGAATTATCCATTGGTAGATGTAGCCGCTATCAAGAAAGCAAAATTCTCGATCGTACTGGATGCTATCAACAGCACCGGCGCCATCGCTGTTCCGCTGTTATTGAAACAGTTGGGTGTGAAGGAAGTAACGGTATTGAATGGTGAAGTGAATGGAAAATTTGCGCATAACCCCGAACCGCTTCCTGAGAACCTGTTGGGTTTATGCAATGAAGTAAATAAACAAAAAGCTGATCTCGGTATTGCTGTTGATCCCGATGTTGACAGGCTTTGTTTTGTTTGTGAAGACGGATCCTTATTTGGTGAAGAATATACTTTGGTGGCAGTGGCTGATTATGTTTTACAAAACAGGAAAGGCAACACGGTAAGCAATATGTCGTCTACCCGTGCATTAAAAGATGTTACGGTAAAACATGGTGGTGAATACTCGCCAAGCGCTGTGGGTGAAGTGAATGTGGTAAATAAAATGAAAGCTGTGAATGCTGTGATCGGCGGCGAAGGTAATGGCGGCATCATTGTTCCTGATCTGCATTATGGAAGGGATGCACTGATCGGTATCGCCTTATTTCTTACACATCTTGCGAAACAAAAAAAATCGGTAAGGCAATTACGTAATACCTATCCTGATTATTTCATGAGTAAGAATAAGATCGAGCTCACACCTGGGTTTGATCTGAAAAAGATCTTCGATCATATCAAAAAGAAATACAAAAAAAACCAGATCAATACAGAAGATGGTTTGAAAATAGAATTTGAAAATGACTGGGTGCATTTACGCACCAGCAACACAGAACCCATTATCCGCATTTACGCTGAAAGTAATTTTGAAACAACCGCTTCGAATATTGCGCAGAAATTGATGAAGGATATCAGGGAAGCGATGTAGGGTTTTGCGTTTAGAGTTTGGTGTTTGGAGTTGGGATCGCCTAACCCCAAACACCAAACCCCAAACACCAAACTCCAAACTCCAAACCCCAAACCACCTACGGCTAACTGAACATTTAGTAACTTGCACCACCATGGAAAGAATTTATCTCGACAACGCCGCCACCACCCCACTCGATCCACAGGTATTGGAAGCGATGATGCCTTACCTGACGAGTAATTTCGGCAATCCCTCTTCTATATACAGTTATGGCCGTGAGTCGCGGATGGCGATCGAGAATGCGCGTAAGAGTGTGGCTAAAACATTGAATGCCCACCCGGCAGAGATCTTCTTTACAAGTGGTGGTACGGAAAGCAGTAACACTGCCATTCTTGCTTCGGTTCGCGATCTTGGCTGCAAGCACATCATCTCTTCCGTGATAGAACACCATGCCACTACACATACGGTGGAATATTTATATCACAATGGTGAAGCTTCATTGAGTTATGTAAAGCTGCTGCCTAATGGCCATATCGACCTGGAGGACCTGGAGAAATTATTGGCGGAAAGTGAAGAGAAATGCCTTGTTACATTAATGCATGCGAACAACGAGATAGGCAATATGCTCGATATACATGCTGTTGGTAATTTATGCAAATTATACAATGCTATTTTTCATAGTGATACCGTTCAAACAGTTGGCCATTTTCCATTTGACCTGAGAAATACGCCTGTTCATTTTATTACAGGTGCGGGACATAAATTTCACGGCCCGAAAGGTGTTGGGCTTTTATACATTAATGAGAATGTAAAGATCAAACCTTTTGTACATGGAGGAAGCCAGGAAAGAAATATGCGTGCCGGCACAGAGAATCTATACGGCATTGTAGGATTTTCAAAGGCATTGCAAATGGCAACAGATAACCATGAGCAGGACAGCAACTATATCAAAGGATTGAAAATATACATGCTTGAGCGTTTGAAGAAAAACATCAAAGGTGTTGCATTCAATGGAGACCCTTTGGGAAGAAGTTTATACGCTGTGTTAAGCGCCAGTTTTCCCAAAACAGAAAAAAGCGAGATGATCCTTTTTAATCTCGACATCAACAATATCTGCGCCAGCGGCGGCAGCGCCTGTACCAGCGGCGCCGACCAGGGCTCTCACGTGATCCGCGCGATCAATAATAATCCTAACCAGGTTACGGTGCGTTTTTCTTTCAGCAAACACAATACGAAGGAAGAGATTGATGTGGTAGTGGAGAAGTTGAAAGAATTAATTTGAAAATTGGGCAATTTGAAAATTTGAAAATAGATGAATCGCGAAATTTCATAGGCTCCATTTTCAAATTACCGCATTTTCAAATTTTCAAATTAAAAGTAACTGATTATCATACGTTTAGTTCCTCTCTAAAATAAGTCATTCATTCACAAGCAGCGCTATGGTTTAAAACCGTGTCAGATATAGTAGTATTACTATATACGTCCAAAACTAAGCTTGCTATGAAGAACTTTATTTTACCGGCTATTCTATTCTTTGCCGTTATCACTACACATGCCCAGGACAAGATCCTGCGGAAAAATGGTCAAAAACTTACCGTAAAGGTCATTGAAGTAGGCAGCACAGATATCAAGTATAAAACCTTAGATGATCCTGATGGACCTGTTTATGTATTGGAAAGGGACAGGATCTCAAAGATCGAATTTGCAAATGGCAAGGTTGAAAAATTCATGATCGACCTGAAAGACCCTGAACTGTATAAAGACCAAAAGACGAAAGCTTTGAAAATTAATTTTATAGCGCCACTGCTCGGGTATTCTGAATTTAGCTATGAAAAAAGTGTTGGTGTGGGCAAGAGCTATGAATTATCCTTCGGTATCATTGGGCTTGGAAAAAATAGCCAACTTGACTGGTATTACAATGGCGTACAACAAACAATGAAAAATCAATTTGGTTTTTTTGCGGGTGCCGGTTACAAATTTAACAAGCTACCCGATTTCATTTTTGGCAGATCGCGACAGACACATCTTATGCAGGGCGGATATGCCAGGCCACAGATCTATCTTGGCAACTATTCGGAAAATATGAGGGTCGTTAAAAATAATATTTCCTCGGTTGAAAAGATGAATACCACTTTTGGCGCCATTATGATCGAGTTTGGCAAACAATGGGTTTTTGGTGAAACATTACTCGTTGATTGGTATTGGGGTTTGGGATATGGGTTTGACAACAAATACAAGAACAACGGGTACGACGATGTTGCTGTCAACAATTATAGCATGTCACGCCTCGGCAGAAGCCCGGGATTAGGGGTTTCAGGAGGATTGAGGGTGGGGCTGCTGATCAAGTAAATATTGAATAATGAACAAGGAATGTTGAATTTTGAAGTGAGGGCCTAAGTTCGAAGCCATACTTCAACATTCAACATTCCTTATTCATTATTCAATATTCTACTGGTAGTCATCTTCATTAAACTCATCCTCATCTCCATGCATCGAACCCAGGTTCATCATGCTTCCCATAAGATCCTTGAATTCTATTTTTCCATCAATCACCTTTTTGCTGATCATGGAATAAGATGAGAGGCCGTGTAGCACAAACTCCATCAGCAAAGCATTTTCTTTTTCGTTGGCGTGGGGGAAATATTTTTTTACAAAGCCGTATAAGCCATCCACTTTGTATAAGCTGGCGATCCTATCGGCATCTTTCATGTCGAGAAATAAATCGAGATGATTACCGGCATCAAACCATTTGGTAATTGCTTTGTAGGGTGTTTCAGGTTCTTTTTCTTCTGTTGATTTCTTGCCTGTATTCCTTTTCTTTTTTACCTGATCAGGGTTAGGAAAATATTGTATGAATTGTGAACGGATGGATCTATCTAACAAATTCACCGCAACCTGGTAAGGGCCCTCCTGTTCACCTTCATACACCAGTTCTATCTTACCGGTGATGGATGGAATGATACCGGAAAGATCGCTGATCCATACCTGTGTATTTTTTTCGTCGTGAATAATGGCTCGCCTTTCCGCACTGCTTACTGCATTTTCATATGCTGCAATAGTTAAACGTGCGCTTACACCGCTTTTCTTATCTACATATTCATTGGCTCTTGCTTCAAAGGCAACCTGTTCCACCAAACGTTTTACAAGATCGCTTACCAATACTCTTTCTTTTTGCGCGTCAAGAATATCCGCTTCCTGTTCTGTGATAGCCAACGATGTTTCAATATCTTTTGGATAATGCGTTAAGATCTGGCTCTCTATCCTGTCTTTCAACGGCGTTACAATACTTCCGCGATTGGTATAATCTTCGGGATTGGCAGTAAATACAAATAAGATATCCAGCGGCATACGCAATTTAAAGCCGCGGATCTGGATATCGCCTTCCTGCAAAATATTGAAAAGTGCTACCTGGATCCTTGCCTGCAGATCGGGTAATTCATTGATTACAAAAATACCGCGGTTACTACGCGGGATAATGCCGTAGTGTATCACTTTCTCATCTGCAAAGCTCAATTTTAAGTTGGCTGCTTTGATGGGGTCGATATCGCCGATGAGGTCGGCCACACTTACATCCGGCGTAGCCAGTTTCTCTCCATACCGTTCACTGCGATGTAGCCATTGGATAGGCGTTTCATCACCATGTTCCGCAATAATATCTTTTGCAAATTTGCTTAACGGTTTCAAGGGATCATCATTCACTTCACTCCCTGCAACAACAGGAATGTATTCATCCAGCAAGTCAACCATTTGCCTGGCCATTCTTGTTTTTGCCTGGCCGCGCAATCCGAGGAATAAGATATTGTGCCGGCTGAGCAATGCTCTTTCCGTATCGGGTATCACCGTATCCTCGTAACCCAGTATTCCTTCGAATGGGTTTTCTTTATTACGTATACTTACGACGAGATTATTCCTGATCTCTTCTTTTATCGACCTCGATTGATAGCCGCTTTGCTTTAATTGTCCTAATGTTTTTATCTCTTCAATTCTCATAATATGATTCTTAACGTGCTGGTGCTATTAAATCCTCTTAAATTTATTGATTTCTCTGTGAAACTCTGAGCCCTCTGCGTCTCTGTGGTGAAGCCTTCGCTTCGATTCTTTTCACCACAGAGACGCAGAGGACACTGAGTTACACAGAGAGATTGGGCGATTAACATGTTTACTTTTAATAGACAGTTTTTCTCTTTCCGCTTTCAAAATCTTTAAATATGAATGATCCCAGTTTATCCAATGATGCAAAAAAAGCTTTGCCATTATTCATCTCCGTAAACTCCTGTACAAATTTTTGCAGGTAAGGATCGGATGCAATCATGAATGTGGTGATCGGGATCTTCAATTTCTTACACTGCGCCGCAAGATTTATGCAGCGGTTCACTACTTTCCTGTCGAGCCCGAAACTGTTCTTGTAATATTTCTTGCCGATCTTTAAACAGGTAGGTTTTCCATCGGTGATCATGAATATCTGTTTGTTGGGATTTTTTCTTCTTCGTAAAAGATCCATCGCAAGTTCAAGTCCCGCAACGGTATTGGTATGATACGGCCCCACCTGCAGGTACGGAAGATCCTTGATCTCAATACTCCACGCATCATTACCAAACACCACAATATCAATTGTATCTTTTGGATATTTTGTTGTGATGAGTTCACTCAATGCCATCGCTACTTTTTTAGCGGGCGTGATCCTGTCTTCTCCATACAATATCATGGAATGCGAAATATCGATCATCAGAACCGTTGAGGTCTGTGTTTTAAAATCACTTTCCCTGATCTGCAGGTCATCTTCCTGCATCGAAAAACTTTCAATGCCACGGTTGATCTGTGCATTGCGAATGCTTTCTGTAAAATCTATCTGTTCCAGCATATCGCCAAACTGGAAGGGGCGCGTATCAGGGTTTACTTCATCTCCCTGTCCCGGTTTGAATGTCTGGTGATTGCCCTGTTTTGTTTTTTTCAATTTCCCGAATATTTCTTCCAGGCTTTTTTTACGGATGGTTTGTTCTGATTTTCCCGTGATGGTAAATTTTCCATCCTGCTCGTTTTCCTGCAGGTAACCGTTCTGCTTCAGGTCGTCAATAAAATCGCCCATACCGTATTCGTCATTGGTGAGCTGGTATTGCCTGTCGAGCTGGTTCAGCCAATCCAATGCTTCGCCTGCATCGCCATTTGTATAGGTGAGTAATTGCATGAAAAGGTCGAGCAACTGTTCAAATTTGCTCTTGCCATTCTCATTGGGATCAAAATGTACAAACCGGTGACCGATCATATATTGAAGCTACTAAATTGAGTGAAATGTATTGCCTGCAATTATATTAATAACACAAATCTTCACACAAGGTTGTGAGGTGAGGAAAAAATGGCACGCGGATGACGCGGATAAAACGGATTTTCGCGGATTTTTCAGAGTGTCTTATCCGCACCTATCCGTTTTATCCGCGTCATCCGCGTGCCATCCTTCGCTAAAAGAAAGAGGCCGTTTCTTTCGAAACAGCCTCTTTCTTATATGTTCTTAGTTATTACTTTTTCTTCCCGGTATCTTTCGCAGCTGCCGAGTCAGCAGGTGTCATCATCTTACCCGGTATCTGGATACGCGGGTTAAATGCTGCCTGCATTTCTTCAATTCCTTTCATATAATCTTCTGCCGTGCGTTTATCATCCGCCATATGTTCTGCGCGGTCGGCACTTAAAGAATTATAATACCTCACCTGCTGCTGAAGGTCTTTTTTTACAGAGACAGATACTTTGTTTGCCAATACGGTATCACCTGCCATATAACATGCCTGCAGGAAACGCAGAGAATTTAAATTATGGCCATTACCGCGACTGGTCATGCCATAATCAAAATTGTCCTGGTTCATCATCTTGTCTGCTTTCTCCAATACTTTCTTCGCATCGTCTTTGCGGTTCTTTTCGATAAGATCAAGCGCCAGTGCCGTATAAGCAGTACGGATACTGTTCAGGTGGCGACGGTTCTCTTCATCAAAATAAACGCCTTTTTTATCTGCATTTCCAAAAGCGAATTTATTGAGCGCTTTATCCAGCATCCAATCTGTATTCACACGGCTGTTCTCTACCGGTACCAGGCGATAACTCAGGCCATCCCTGCGGATATACCTGTCGAAACCTAAGTCTGCACCCTGGCTGGTAAAATAAATCGGCCGGTTCCATTTATTGGCCGAGATGATATTCAATAAAGCAAGATCATTCTTAACCAACGCATTTTTCGGAATATCAAAACGCATTTCAGCAACCACGCTGTCTTTTGCAGTAACGGTTCCGTTCTTCAGTACAGCGGCTTTATCAACCGGCACAAATACTTTTTTCACAGGGAAAGTATTCAATCCTTCTCCATTACCCCTGTCATCCATTTTCGTTGGATCATCACTACCCACATAATTTTTCATCATGTCATAGAGATCATAATAATTGGTTTCAGGGATCTCTGTTTTCGGACGATACAATATATAATCACGTTTGGTACCTTCTATTTGTTCAGGCGTCCAGATTACATCAATGGGATCGCTTTGGTTTACTTTATATCGCAGTTCATTAATGTACCAGTCGATACCCAATAAACTAAAATTGATCACGCGAATATCCGGACGTATGCCTTCCACTTCCTGCGCGTACCACAAAGGATAGGTATCGTTATCACCATAGCTGAAAAGGATGGCGTTAGGTGCACAGCTTTCCAGGTAATCTTTTGCAAGATCACGCGGTAATTGTTTCTGGCTGCGGTCATGGTCATCCCATTCCTGTTGTGCCATTAAAGTAGGTACGGCCAGTAAACAGATCACCGTTGCAAGAGATGCAGCCGTGGCTGCCGATAATCCTTTGCTCAGCCAATCCCTTACTTTCAATACACCCAGTCCTATCCATACAGCAAACGCATAGAAGCTTCCTACATACGCGTAGTCACGCTCACGTGGCTGGTAGCCGGCCTGGTTAAGGTATAAAACGATGGCAATACCTGTGAAGAAGAACAACAGAAGGTTAATGGTACCATCATCTCCTCTTTTTTTGAATTGATAGAAGAGCCCGATCAATCCGAGTATCAACGGCAATGCAAACAGTTTGTTATGCGCTTTGTTGTTCTTGAGGCTATCAGGCATTGAGCTTTGATCGCCGAAGATGAGGTTATCAATAGGAAGGCCCGTGATCCAGTTACCATCACGCACATTCGCAAAGAACAATCCCTGGTTGTCATTCTGTTTTCCTGCAAAATTCCAAAGGAAATAACGGAGATACATCCAGTAAACCTGGTAGCCTAAAAAGAAATGCACGTTATCCAGCTGTGTAGGCGGCCTTTCATATTTACCCTGTTGGGTTTTATTGATGCCTAAATAATATCCATAATAATCTGCGTGATTCTGGTCGTTGCTCGGATCCCATACACGTGGGAACACCATTTTATCGTCTGCCTGGTAAACGTATTTCCTGTCGAGGCCCAGCTCAATATATTTATCTTTTGATTTCTGGTAACGCATGCTGGTTGTTTTCACATCAGCAGGATCGGAAGTAAATTTCTGGCCATATAAAAGCGGGAAATCACCATACTGTTCACGACTGAGGTAACCGACAAGGCTGTTCGGATTATCCACGTTATACATATCCACAGATGGGTTCGCATTACTGCGGATCATCGTGGTAACATAGGTACTGTAACCTATCAGCATGAATACAAAACACCAGGTACCCAAACGTAAATAAGCGAGTGATTTTTTGTTTGCGAATTTTAAAACATACAAACAGATCGCACCCAGTAAAACAAAGAAGAAGGCAAACCCGAAGAAAAAAGGCATGCCGAAACCGTTCACAAACCATCTGTCGAATGTACCGGCCATTTTGATTGTAAACTGTATCACACCAACCTGCACCGCGCCGGTGATAACACAACCAAGCACGAAGAAAATATATACACCGCCATAATAGGCTTTATTCTTTTTACCAAGATTTTCTACCAGGAAGAGAAGGCCAACGCCTGCAAGGATTCCCATGAACACGAGACCGGCCATAGTACCATCCAGTGGAACGATATCGGTTGATTCTGATGAAGCCATGATCAACGCACCCACAATACCCAACACACCGCCCACGATCAGCAGGCGAAGAAACCATTTGCGCAGCACATCATATTTGAAATTTTCTCTCCTGCGGAAATAATACACCATTACAATGGCAGGAATGGTCAAAAGGTTCAGCAAGTGAACACCGATAGACAATCCCATCAGGAAGAAAATAAAGACGATCCATTTATCAGCACCCGGCTCATCGGCATGGTTCTCCCATTTGAGGATGGCCCAGAATACAATGGCGGTAAAGAATGAAGACATGGCATACACCTCGCCTTCTACAGCACTGTACCAGAAAGAATCACTGAAAGTATACGCCAAAGCACCAACGGCGCCGGCACCCATGATGGACCAGATCTGAGACTTGGTTAAAATATCACTTGTCTTCACGTTCACAATACGTCTTGCGAAGTGTGTAATGGTCCAGAACAGGAATAAAATGGTAAATCCGCTGGCCAATGCACTCATTATATTCACGGCTTTAGCTGCTGTGAGCGGGTTATCGCCGAACAGAACAATGAACATACGGCCCAGCATTACAAACAAAGGCGCTCCCGGCGGGTGAGGGATCTGTAGTTTATAACAGCTACTCACGAACTCTCCGCAATCCCAGAAACTGCCACCAGCTTCCGCGGTTAAAATGTACACGGTACAGGCGATCAGGCATACCACCCATCCAACAATGTTATTGATCTTCTTAAACTGCATTTGTTTTGGTTTTTTAAGACTGGCAAACATAACTTTTTAATCCTAAAATGGGACGCAGTAACTTGTTTTTTTAGGAAACATTAGAACAGTTCGTGGTTTGTAGTTTGTGGTTTGTAGTTCGTTAAAAACTGGCGGGAACCACAAACCACAAACTACAAACTACAAACCTTTCCTATCTTTGCACCCTTTATGAATCAAAAACGCACCGTCGCTTTTCACACCCTGGGTTGTAAACTGAACTTTTCGGAGACCTCTACGCTTTCCCGTATGCTGGAAAATGAGGGATTTGAAAAGAAGGGTTTTGACGACCTCGCCGACGTGTACGTGATCAATACCTGCTCTGTAACAGACAATGCTGATAAGGAGTGCCGCCACCTGGTAAGAAGGATCCAGCGGAAGGCGCCGGATAGTTTTGTGGTGATCACGGGCTGTTATGCGCAATTGAAACCCAAAGAGATAGCTTCCATACAGGGAGTTGATCTTGTACTGGGCGCTGCAGAAAAATTCAATATTGCCCAACATATCGGCCAACTGGCCAAGGGAGATCCCGCGAAGATCTGCAGCTGTGATATTGAGGATGTAAGCGGTTTTACCGCTTCTTTTTCGCAGAACGACCGCACCCGCACCTTTTTAAAAGTGCAGGACGGCTGCGATTATAATTGTTCTTTCTGCACCATTCCCATGGCAAGGGGCAAGAGCCGGAGCGACACGGTTGAGAATGTTGTTGCCCATGCCCAACAACTAGCCGCAGATGGCGTAAAAGAAATTGTGCTCACCGGTGTTAACCTCGGCGATTTTGGAAAAGGCGGCGACGGCAACAGTAAATATGACGAGAATTTTTTCACGCTTGTGAAAGCACTCGATAAAGTGGAAGGAATAGAACGCTATCGCATCTCCTCCATCGAGCCGAATTTATTAACCAACGAGATCATCGAATTTGTTGCCAACAGCGATAAATTCATGCCGCATTTTCATATTCCCCTGCAGAGCGGGAGTAATGAAGTATTGGCGTTGATGAGAAGAAGGTATAAAAGAGAACTCTATGCAGAAAGAGTGGGCCTGATCAAAAAATTAATGCCCCATTGCGCCATCGGGGTAGATGTAATCGTTGGCTTTCCCGGTGAAACGGATGCACATTTTACCGAGACCTTCGATTTCCTGCATTCACTGGATATTTCTTACCTGCATGTATTCACTTATTCGGAAAGAGATAATACAAAAGCACTGGAGATCAAACCGATTGTTCCCATCCATATCCGCAACGAAAGAAATAAAACCCTCCGCAATCTTTCTTATATGAAGATGCAATACTTTACCAACCTGCACGCAGGACAAACACGTAAGGTATTGTTTGAAATTTTTGAGAAAAATGGAATGATGGAAGGATACACCGACAACTATTTACGTATCAGCACGCCTTATAGAAAGGAGTGGGCGAATGCTGTTGTTGAATGGACAGTATAATTTGAAAATGTGGCAATTTGAAAATTTGAAAATTTTCGTACTCTATTTTCAAATTGCCACATTTTCAAATTTTCAAATTAGATAGGCGATAAATACTCAGCCGGAAACTCAACCACCATCACCTGTCCCAGGCTTTCTAATTTTACATACACTTTTTTCTTACCTCCGCGCAATACGGTTCCTTCATTGCCCATGAATACGCCGTGATTTACTTTGATCTTTGTTTCTTCTTTGAAACCTTCCTGGGAGATAATAAAAATGCTGGCATCTTTTTCTGCGAGGTATTTTTTGATGATATCAACTTCGTCATTTTTGATCACTGCGGGTTTGCCGAGGTAGTATACAAAATTTAATACCCCATCTGTCATTAAAACCTTGGCGCGTTCTGTATCATCTATCCGTACGAATACATAGGATTTGAACAAGGGATCCTCGATCACTTTTTTCCTGTCGCTCCATTGTCTCTCGATCTTTTGCAGGGGGCACCAGCTTTCAACGCCTTTCCTGATCAATACACTGTCGATCTTTTTCTCCCAACGGGGTTTTGTATATAGTGCGTACCACTTTTTCTCAGCTTGCATTACAGGCAGTCGTTTTTAGACGAGGCAAAATACATAAAAAATAGTTGCAAGTTGCCGGTTGACAGATGACAGGAGTACTTCGCTGTCATCTGTCAACCAACATCGGTCATCTTCTCTATGGTTTATTCAAAACTGTCTGCACCTGCATCTTGGCCATATCACTTACCATATGCACAGTTTCATCGATATGCATATCGCTTTTCAATGATTTTAACCAGGCCTGGTAACGTTCCCCTTTTTGCTGATCGGGGTTATTGTAGAATTTATCTTTGTCTGCGGCAAGCGCTGCCACATCCATTTCTTCTTTACTTTTTAATAAAGTACTATTCTGGTTCACAGTAGAAATAATACGTTTCTGCCGCTCGCGGAATGCTGTGATGTTCAGGTTTATTGGCAACTCTGCATTTTT
Organism: Bacteroidota bacterium; assembly: GCA_040388705.1. GTDB lineage: Bacteria > Bacteroidota > Bacteroidia > Chitinophagales > Chitinophagaceae > Sediminibacterium. Next base: position 255,134 of record JAZKBI010000017.1, read on the forward strand.
AGACAACCATTGAAGGTTGCTGTTTAATGTAGTGAGTGCAGGATTGTTTTTGATCTTCGCATTTTCTTTTTGCACAAGTGTCTCGAAGCTATAGCTGCTCTGCCATGGCTGGTAAGCAACTTTAGGCACCTCATCATAAGGCAATGCATCGGGGTTATCTTTCTCGCGCGCTTTGTAATATTCGTATTGATCAGGAAGCACCACATCAGGAACGATCCCTTTTAATTGTGTAGATCCACCGTTCACGCGATAGAATTTTTGGAAGGTCAGTGTCATGGCGCCCATATCCGTTCTGCTGCTTGACAGATCATTGCGATTGCCGAAAGGTATCTGTCTTTGCACCGTTCCTTTTCCATAAGTGGAAGTGCTGCCGATGATGATGCCACGTTTGTAATCCTGTATCGCACCTGCAAAGATTTCACTGGCCGATGCGCTGAATTCATTTACCATCACAGCCAGCGGGCCATCATATAAAACTGAAACATCATCGTCTCTCCATGTACTCTGGTCAATCTTTCCGCCTCTTTCTTTCACCTGTACAACAGGGCCGTTCTTGATAAACAGACCTACCATCTTCACCACTTCATATAAAGAACCACCACCGTTGTTGCGGATATCCATTACGATTCCGTCTACTTTCTCAGCTTTCAGTTTAACGATCTCTCTCGCAACATCCTGTGAGCAACGGTGCCCGTTCTCGTCTTCAAAATTTGCATAGAAATCGGGCAGCATAATATAGCCGATCTTATCTTTTCCGTTCTGGATCACAGCGCTGCGAACATCGAGTTCATCCTGTACCACTTCTTCACGGATCAGGCTGATAACAACAATGGACTGGTCCTGTTTTTTAACGGTAAGCTTTACTTCTGTCCCTTTATTTCCACGAATTAATTTTACTGCGTCGGGTGTATCAAAACCAGCTACGTCAACCGGTTCGCCGCTGCCCTGTGCCACTTTGATGATCACATCATTCACCACTATCTTTCCCGATTTCCAGGCTGCGCCCCCGGTAACGATACTTGCAATCTTAACGCCATTATCATCTTTCTGCAAAGTGGCGCCAATACCATAAAATTTACCGCTCATTCTTTCATCAAAAGCTCTTTTTTCTACGGGTGGAAAATAATCACTGTGCGGATCCATCAGGTTAGTGATGACGTTAATGAATGAATTAAAGCGGTCTTCTTCCTTAAATGTTTTTTCAATACGCTCGTAATTTTCGTTCATCAGTTTCAATACTTTCTGTCTTGATTCCCTTTCGAGCGTTGAATCTTTTTTCACTACAAAATTTGCAGAGTCTTTATTCTTTTCCCTGGTTTCAACCGCGTCTACATATCTTTCGAGGGCATAGTATTTTAATTTCTTTCTCCATCTTTCTTTACGTTCAGCTTCACTGTTCACGTAAGCGAGTTTGTCTCCATCGAGTTGAACGGATTCGTCTTTGGTAAAATCAAAGGGTTTCGACAGAATCTCTCTGAAGATAGTAACCACTTCTTTCATGCGTTGTTCATAGATCTTATTCACCGCCGGCGCAAATCCTATGATCACCGTTCCATGAATTTCATCATCGATGGTTGTTTCGTATTTCTTCAGTTCATTGATATCCGATTGCAGGAAATGAGATTTATCTCCATCAAGTTCATCAAGAAATTTCTTGAATACTTTCTTCGAAAAATCGTCGTTTATATTTTTCGGGCTGTAATGTTGTTCCGTAAGGATCTGTCCAACGGCAGCCAATAATCTTTGTTGGGGTGTTAACAGTATATCTGTTGACCCGGCCACTGATGATCGGAAAGCAAAGAACAAGCCGCCGAACAATACGATGGCCACCAGCAATAAACCTTTTCTACTCTTCATAAATTGCGTAAATTTTTGCATGACTAATCTCAAAAATAACCTAAAAAGCCCTCTTATTATCACACGTTTTTCTCAATTAACAAAGGTTTTGATGGGTGGTAAATAGACGGGATTAAAAAAGAGTATAAAAAATGCATACCAAATAAGGCTTAAATGCTTATTTTTGCCGACCAAAAAAAACGGAGGGCGTAGCTCAGTTGGTTAGAGCGTCAGTTTGTGGCACTGAAGGCCGGGGGTTCGAGACCCCTCGTTCTCCCGCTTAAAACCTATCCTTGCTTACAGCGGGATAGGTTTTTAAATTTAACAAACATGAGTTATGGGCTGGTTCTGATTCCTTTTATTTCGGCTTTTATCGGCTGGTTCACGAACTGGATCCTTTTTAAAATGCTTTTTCACCCGCGGAACCCCAAAAAGATTGCAGGGTTCCGTTTTCAGGGCATTTTTTCAAAAAAACAAAGCCTTTTGGCCGAAAATATCGGGAAACTGGTGAGCCAGGAGCTGTTTTTACCCAGTGAACTGGAAGAAAAAGTCCTCAACCCTGAGAATTTTCAAAAAATAATGCCTTTGGTTGAAGAGCATATTGATGATTTTCTCCGTGTGAAACTTCCGAAGCAGATGCCTATGATCGGGATGTTTATCGGCGATAAAACGATCAATGAGCTAAAAACGGTGTTTATCGCGGAGCTCGAATCGCTGTTCCCGGTGATCATGAAGCGTTATATCAGTAACCTGGAAGCTGAATTTGACTTTGACTTTGAGAAAATGATAACGGAAAAAATAAAACGGCTGTCTGCCGTTAAACTGGAAGGAATATTCCGGTCATCCCTATCAAAAGAGCTAAAGGTAATAGGCCTTCTCAGCGCAGGGGTTGGATTTTTGATAGGTCTTTTGCAGGTTTTGGCGGTCATTTTCCTGTGATCACCGACAAAAATGGGTGGTAATGGCTGGTTCAGGTGGGCTTTATCCATTCAAAATTGACATATTACCGTTGGTGTAATGAAAAATGAGTGACAAAAATCAGAATCGCAAATTTGCACAATATAATATAAGTATAACATGAGAAAAATTTTGACCCTTATTACGCTGAACCTGGTGTTTTTGTCAGCATTTGCACAAATGCCGGGTGGCGGACGACCGGGTGCCGCCGGAGGAAATGCCCAAAGCATGAACATCGGGCATTTTTACGGAAAATTCGTGGATAGCAAGACCAATAAAGGTGTTGAAGCCGTTACAGTGTTGCTTGTTGGCAATAGGTTTGATACTGCCACAAAGAAAATGAAAGAAGTGACCCTGGGGACCTTGATCACCAAGCCAAATGGTGATTTCAGCTTTGAAAACCTGTCTGTTATGGGCAATTTTAAACTGAAAGCGAGCGTATTAGGTTATAAACCAATAGACAGAACCGTAAGTTTTGACCTGAAAATGCCTCCGGGCGGCGCCGCCAATCCCAATGCCGCCCAACAAATGTTGACCATGGCCGATAAGGACCTGGGCAATATTAAATTGGAAGCCGATGCAACTGATCTTGGTAATGTAACAGTTACAGCATCGTCTAAACCCCAGTTTGAGCTGGGCATCGACAGGAAAATATTCAATGTTGATAAAAACCTGGTGAGCACCGGGGGTACTGCAACAGATATCATGAAAAATATCCCTTCACTGAACGTGGATATTGACGGGAACGTAACACTCCGCAATGCAGCGCCAACCATTTTTATTGACGGTCGCCCTACAACATTAACGCTCGACCAGATCCCTGCTGATATCATTGATAAAGTGGAAATGATCACCAATCCCTCTGCCAAATTTGATGCTTCTGGTGGTAATGCAGGTATCCTGAACATCGTTTTAAAGAAAAACAAAAAGAGCGGTTACAATGGTGGTATCAGAACCGGTATCGATTCACGTGGTAAACTGAACCTGGGTGGCGATCTTAACCTTCGCCAGAATAAGATCAACTTTACATTGAGCGGTAACTACAACCAAAGAAAATCCATTTCAAACGGTATCACAGACAGGAACAACCTATTAAGTACACCAAGTACCGTACATAATGTAAGTGATGGCACCAATACAGGAAGCTTTGCTTTTATACGTGGTGGCCTCGACTGGTTCGTTGATAACAGGAATACTTTTTCTATCGCAGGGAACTACGTGAGTGGCAACTTTGATAACATGCAGACGCAGCGCGTGGATTCAACCATCAAAGGTGTGTATTCCAACTACAACATGATCACCTCAACCAGCGCGTCAACTTTTAAGAATTTTGGTTCACAGTTCAGCTACAAACACAATTTTGCTAAGAACGGCCATGATATCTCTGCCGATCTTAACTACAATTCGAGCACGAATGTGAACAATTCAAACATCGGTACACAAACCTACAATACCAATAATATCACCAAAGGACAGGCCTTGTTGCAGCAGACGATTGGTAACGGAACCAATAAATTCTACACCATCCAGGCTGACTATGAGAACCCGATCTCGGAGGATAACAAACTGGAAGCAGGTGTGAGAACAGCGATCAGGGACTTCACGAACCTGAGTGACCAGTACAGCTATAATTACACAACAAGCACTTATGTATTGATACCTTTTATCAGCAACAAATACAAGTTCCATGATGAAGTAACTGCAGCTTATGCTACCTATACTTTTAAAGTGAATAAATTGAGCTACCAGTTGGGTCTGCGTGCAGAAAATTCAAGCTATACAGGTACTTTATTGAATTCAAAAGGGTTTGATTCTGCTCAGTTCAAAGTAAGTTATCCATTGAGTTTCTTCCCAAGCGTATTCATTACGTATAAGGTGGATGACAAGCAGGATTTCCAGTTGAACTATTCGCGTCGTATTAACCGCCCGAATTTCTTCCAGCTGATGCCTTTCCCTGATTACAGTGATCCGCAGAATATCAATATCGGTAATGCGGGATTGAAACCTGAGTTCACCAATTCATTCGAGATCTCTTATAACAACGCATACAAACGCCAGGCGAATTTCCTTGCAACTGTATTCTTCAAACATTCAACCGACCTGATCACACGTTATGTGTACAGGGATAAAAACGGTTTGCCTACGGGAGACAGCGCTTATTTCAGTACGTATATCAATGCAAACTCAAGCTATTCAACAGGTTTGGAACTGACCAATAAAATGCCGGTAACCAAATGGTGGGACCTGACATTGAACCTGAACATTTTCTATTCACAGATCAATGCGGTTACACCGGCAACTGCTACTACACCTGCACAAGAACTCAACAATTCATTGGTAAGCTGGTTCGGTAAAATGAACAGTGCATTTAAAGTAGCGAAAGGATTGTCTATCCAATTGAGCGGCGACTACCAGGCGAAAAGCGTGTTACCTCCCAGTTCCGGTGGCGGTGGTATGCGTGGTGGCGGCGGAGGTATGATGTTCGGCGGCGGGCCGCAATCTACTTCGCAGGGTTATAACCTGCCACGTTATGGATTTGACCTTGCTATCCGCAAAGACTGGACATGGAAGAATGGCCAAAGCGGTAACCTGACCCTGAGTGTGAATGATATTTTCCGCAGCCAGGTTTTCAAATCTTATTCTGAAAGTACCTATTTCACACAAACCAGTGAAAGAAGAAGGGATCAGCAGATCCTGCGCTTGAACTTCAACTACCGTTTCGGAAAGTTCGATGCAACTTTATTCAAACGCAAGAATACAAAAGCAGATCAGAATGGTGGACAGGATATGATTGGAGGACAGCAGTAGTAACTTGATAGTATCTGATTCTAATAGAAAGAGCAGTTCAGTGATGGGCTGCTCTTTTTTGTTGGGTTTGGGGTTTGTGGTTTGGAATTTGTGGTTGTTGTAATTCGTGATTATTTCCAAATTGCAGCAATCTCAACCACAAACCCCAAACTACAAACCACAAACTGCCTTACCTATTCTTCCCGGTAAGCATTGGAACAAATGAGAACTGCTCGAATGCTTCTTCTTTTACTGATCCATCTTCGAGTTTTGTTAGTCTTAGCATGCGTTGCGATTCGCCTTCGTCTACGGGGATAACCATCATTCCGCCAACTTTCAACTGTTGCACGAGTTTGGGCGGGATGAAGGGTGCTGCTGCAGTGATAATGACTTTATCGAAAGGCGCGAAGGTTGGCAATCCTTCGAATCCGTCTCCAAAGAAAAATTTTATGTTGGGGTATTTATTGCGGAAATAATATTCTTTCTGCAGGTCGTATAATTTTTTCTGACGCTCGATGGTGTATACCCATGCACCTAGTTCCGCAAGAACCGTTGCCTGGTAAACGCTGCCTGTACCTATCTCTAAAACCTTATCGTTCTTTTTGATCTGCAGGAGTTGCGTTTGATAAGCAACGGTATAAGGTTGTGAAATGGTCTGCGATTCTGCAATAGGAAAGGCCCTGTCTTCATACGCGATCTTATCAAAAGCTGAATCCAGGAAATAGTGACGGGGAATGGTATTGATGGCATCCAGCACTTTTTCATCGGTGATGCCTTTTTCTTTCAACAGGTTCACCAATTGTTTGCGTAGCCCTTTATGCTGGTATGTATCCTCGTACTTTCTCATAGCATAGCGAATATACTGTTTAGTGATGATGCAGGTAAAAGAGATAGGCGGGGTGTGAAAAGAAAAGGGGCAGAAATAAAGAAACTCACAAACGGGGAATCGGAGCAGGCGGCTTGGTGACTTTTGGACGTTTTCGAAGGTGATCTCTGATAGAAAAACAATTGCCACAGACGACACAGATTACCACAGAAAAAATCTGTGAAAATCTGTGCCTTCTGTGGCAAAGAAAAAATCACTTCAACTTCATATCCGAAATAATGTCCTTTATCTTCTCCTCCAGCTCAGCAAATTTCGCATCAAAATCTTCCTTGCTTTCCAGTTTGGTGTTTACACTGAAATAGAATTTGATCTTGGGCTCTGTACCTGAAGGACGCGCAGAGATCTTAGTTCCGTCTGCCGTTATAAATTGCAGCACATTGCTTTTGGGCAGATCGATGGTCCAGGTTTCACCGGTAAGAAGGTTTGTTCCTTTTTGTAACTGGTAGTCGAGCAAAGTGGTTACCTGTGCGCCTGAAATGTTTTTTGGGGGATTGCTTCTGTATCCTTCCATCATATCGGCGATCTCTTTCTGGCCGTTCATTCCTTTCTTGGTAATGCTGATCAGGTTCTCATAATAGAAGCCATATTTGATATAGAGTTCTATCATTTTATCAAACAAGGTTTTTCCCTGGTTCTTTTCATACGCGGCCATCTCGCACATGAGCGCAACGGCGCTAACGGCATCTTTATCGCGGATCTGGTTGCCGATCATCAAACCAAAACTTTCTTCACCACCGATCACGTAATTTTTTTTGCCATCCAGTTCTTTTATTTTTTCTGCGATCCATTTAAAACCGGTAAGTACGTTGTAACAGGCCACATCATTTTGTTTCGCTACATTATTGATCATTTCTGTGGTAACAATAGTGGTGATCACCATATCATTTGGTTGTGCCACGCCTTTAGCCTTGCGTGCTTCCATCATATAACTGAAAGCAAGAACAGCGGTCTGGTTGCCATTCATTAAAACCCATTCGCCTTTGTGATTTTTTACGCCGATACCAACACGGTCAGCATCAGGATCCGTTCCCAGTAAAATATCCGCATCGAGTTCTTTGGCTTTTTTCAAACCAATACTCATCGTTTCACTTTCTTCCGGGTTTGGATAATTCACGGTCGGAAAATTACCATTCGGTGTTACCTGTTCTGAAACGATGTTCACATTGGTGAAACCAAAACGTTTCAATGTTTCCGGTACCAGCATAATACCTGTTCCATGAATAGGCGTGTAAACGATCTTAAGGTCATGCTGTTTGGCAATCACATCCGGGTAAACACTCAAACCCGTCACCATATCCATGTACTTATTATCCATTTCTGTACCGATCAGCGTGATGTTAGCGCTGCCCCCCTCCCATTTCACATCATCCACGCTTTTGATCGCTTCTACTTCGGTGATTACATTTTTATCGTGTGGCGGCACCAGTTGCCCGCCATCGTTCCAATATGCTTTGTAGCCATTGTATTCTTTCGGGTTGTGAGATGCTGTGCAAACCACCCCTCCTTTACATCCTAAATTCCTGATCGCAAAACTTAATTCGGGTGTGGGGCGCAATGATTCAAATAAAAAAACTTTAAACCCATTCGCGGCAAATACATTCGCAGTTGTTTCAGCAAAGAAGCGGCTGTTGTTGCGGCTGTCGTGCGCAATGGCCAGTTTTACTTCTTCATCGCCGTATGTTTTTTTAAGGTAGTTGGCAAAACCCTGTGTTGCCATACCAATGGTGTACTTGTTGATGCGGTTGGTTCCCGCACCCATGATACCGCGTAAACCACCGGTACCAAATTCCAGGTTTTGATAAAATGAATCTGCAAGTTCATCCGGGTTCTCTTTTTGCAGTTTGGTAATAGCCGCTTTTGTGGCTTCGTCGTAATTTCCGTTTAACCAGGTATCTATCTTTTCCTGAATGGCAGTGTCCATAGTATTTGTTTTAGTATATCAGGCAACAAGTTTATGAATATTTTTTGCATTTTCAACCCGAATCAGCAGAACTCTGATGAATTAGTAGTGTATGTTTGAAGGAGTGAAGAAATTCCTGCCCATACTAACGCTGATATGCTGCGCATCTTATGCCCAGGATTCATTGGTAGCATCAGCTCCGGTCTTTATTTCAGGGGAGTTGAAACAGGTATCGGATTCAATCTCGTATGACCACCCATCTTATCTACACAAAGAAAAACCAAATAAGAACCGCATCTATATCGCTGCTGCCGGCAGTACCGCCTGGTATACGGGAAGCCTTGTTGCCTTATCCAATGCCTGGTACACGAATTACCCGCAATCTTCTTTTCATTTCTTCAATGACAATATTGATTGGCTGCAGGTAGATAAGGCTGGCCATGTTTTCAGTGCTTACACAGCAGGCAAATGGAGCATGGAACTGTGGCGATGGGCGGGACTTTCGCGAAACCAAAGGATCTGGATCGGTGGATTGAGCGGTACTGCTTTTCTTACAGTTGTGGAAGTACTCGATGGTTTTTCATCGGGCTGGGGATTCAGCATTGGCGATCTCGGTGCAGATTTTGCCGGGAGTGGTTTGGTCATTGCCCAGGAACTTGCCTGGAAGGAACAGCGGGTGCAGGTAAAATTCTCTTTTCACAGGAAAACTTATAATGATCCGGTATTGAACCAGCGGGCCGACGATCTTTTTGGCCGCCGCACCCTGGAAAGAATGCTGAAAGACTATAACGGGCAAACCTATTGGCTAAGCGCCAACCTGAAATCTTTTTGTAAGAGATCAAACTTTCCGCCCTGGCTCAATATCGCCATAGGTTATGGCGCTGATGGTATGTTTGGGGGAACTGAAAATATTGTAAAGGACAAAAACGGGCAGGTCGTTTTTAACAGGAGCGATATCTCACGTTACAGGCAATGGTATCTTGCCCCTGATATTGATCTGACAAAGATAAAAACCAAAAGCAGGTTCCTGAGATCAACTTTTTTCCTGTTGAACTCGCTGAAATTTCCCGCACCATCCATCGGTTTTTCCAAAAAAGGTATTGAGTGGAACTGGCTGCATTTTCAATAGCACAAACTATTTAAACGCGATGTGTTATTTTATCGGTTCGTCGTTTACAATGTAACAATCTGCCCCATCGGGGCAACCGCTTTGTAGCAAAAACAAATCAGTGACCCCAATATGCCCTGTAAGGGCTACCCTCAGCGGTTATTAATTTTATGAATTCCCGAAATTCTGGGTTGCCCATATGGGGCATTGGATGCCCATTGTTGAATAATGTGCTACAAAGCGGTAATGCCTACGGCATAAAAGGGTCTATCAAACAGCTTGCTTGAATTCATTTCTTTTAGTACAATACGCTAAAAATAGTATCTTTAAGACATGAACACCCGCAATATCATATCGTGGAGCTATATTATTTCAATAGCAGCATTTGGTCTCGCGATTTATGGTAAAATAGCTTATTCGGGAGACACTATGAGCCTGTTCGTTATTGCATTACTATCGCAACTTGTATTCGCAGTATTTGCCATTTATGAATTGCGCGGATCAGAAAATTTTACACGAAGAGAAAAAGCCGATTGGACGGTTCTCATATTATGTGCGCCTTTGATCTTTGGAACATACTACCTGCTAAGATTAAGACAAAGGAGCCTGCATACCTGATCGGTCAAACGATATAAACTCCCATCACTTCATTATTCACCACTTCTACCTGTATGTGTTCCTGCATAGTGGTTGCAATAGATAAGCCAACATAATCGGGATTCACAGGAAAAAGTTTGTGCATCCTTTCAACCAATACTAATGTCTGGATACTTTTCGGATGAAAATCAAGCAAGGGTTTTAATGCATACAAAAGTGTTCTGCCGCTATTGGTCACATCGTCGGCAATTACTACGTGCAGGTTATCCAGGTTGATCTTTTCACTGAGTTCAACGGTAGTAGGATGTGTTTTATCCATCGTAACCGAGATCACTTTAATATCATTGCGCACATCGTTCTTCAACAGGGCCGCGATCTTTTCAGCGATCACAGTTCCGCTGTTGCGGACACCAATAAGGATAACAGGCGCCGTATCACCATTAAGGTGCTCGGCAAGTTCAAGTGCCATGCGGTGCAATTTCTGTTCAGCTACCTCTTTGTTGAGGATATAATTTTTCTCTGCCATAGCATTGGTTTGGTCATCAAAAGTAACAACAATAAAACCATCCTGCAGATGCCTGGTATAAAATTTTGGTTTACTGAGTTTGGATTCTGATTTGGAACCACATAGTCACATAGGCACATAGGTATAAAACATAGATAAATGACGAATACTAAAGTCTTAGATTATTGGTTGCCCGGCGAATAATAAAAACTATGTGAAAGCCTATGTTCCTATGTGTCTATTGTGGTTCAAACCTCAAAATATTAATTACCCGTAAACTATTACCTTAGCAAAATAACTGATTACTATGCATTACCTACAGCAGATCGGGTTCGTGGTATTACTGGTGGCGGCATCCTGGTTATTCGCGAAGAAGATCGGCGAGATCAGGCGCAATATCCTGCTGGGCAAAGATGAGGACCTGAGCGACCAACCCGCGAAACGCTGGAAAAATCTATTACTACTGGCACTCGGGCAAAAGAAAATGTTCAAGAACCCGTTGGTGGCTATTATGCATCTTGTGATCTACGCAGGATTTATCATCATCAACCTCGAAGTGTTAGAGATCGTATTGGATGGAATATTGGGAACGCACCGTTTGTTCCTTCCCTTGCTCGGAGATTTGTATAACTGGCTGATCAATGGCTTCGAATTTTTAGCAGTGGGTGTGATCTTTGTCTGCGTTGTTTTTTTGATCCGCAGGAATATTCTCAAACTAAAACGTTTCATCAACAAAGACCTTAACGGTTGGCCACGCAGCGATGCGAATTATATATTGATTACCGAAATCATTTTGATGACGCTGTTCTTAACCATGAATGCCACCGACCAGGCATTGCAGGCGAACAACAATGAACATTATCACCAGACAGGCAGTTTCTTTTTTTCAGGAATGCTTTCCTCCCTGTTTACAGGAATGAGTGATGGCAGTCTCATCGCGATCGAAAGAACCTGTTGGTGGTTGCATATCACTGGTATTTTTATATTCCTGAATTACCTGCCTTATTCAAAACACCTGCATATTCTATTAGCCTTTCCGAATGCGTATTATACCAGGCTTGAACCCAAAGGCAAGATGAAAAATATGCCCGAGGTGCAGAATGAAGTTTTATACGCCATGCAGCCGGAAACCGCCCCAACAGATGTTGCGGCGCCCGCACATTTTGGTGCCAAAGATATTTTTGAACTAAGCTGGAAGAATCTATTGGATGCCTATAGTTGTACAGAATGCGGCCGTTGTACCGCTGCCTGCCCTGCAAATATCACCGGCAAACTACTCAGCCCCAGAAAGATCATGATGGCAACACGCGACCGTATGGAAGATGTGGGAAGGAACATCAAACAGAACAAAACATTTACGCCGGATAATAAAACATTGTTACACGATTATATTTCGGTAGAAGAATTACGTGCCTGCACTACCTGTAATGCGTGCGTGGAACAATGCCCCGTAAGTATTTCTCCATTGGATATCATCACCGAACTCCGGCGTTCACTCATCATGGAAGAAAGCAATGCACCTCAGGAATGGAACAGCACGTTCAGCAATATTGAAAATAATTTCGCACCGTGGAAATTTTCGCCGGATGATAGAGATAAGTGGGCGGTGGAAATGAAAACGAATATTGAATAATGAGCAAGGAATGTTGAATGATGAAGTATGTGGCACGGTGTGATTTTTGATATTGAATGACGTTTGCACCGTCAATTGCAAGGCACGAAGCAATCTGTGTCCCGCATTTACGGGTTGAGTGAAATTCATAGCACAGATTGCTTCGTTCCTCGCAATGACGATCACCCGAAAAACTACTCAACTGATCAAATTATGCAGCTTTCTTCTTTCCCTTTCTTAATCACCGATTTCACAACCATCGAACCCGAAATAAAACAAGGAACCACCGGCCATGCAGAATGGAGAACTTTATTCAGAGATAATATCCGGATCCGTTTGGTAACTTACTCACCAAATTACCTGGCCGACCATTGGTGCAGCAAGGGCCATATTATTTTTTGCCACGAAGGACAAATGGAAACAGAACTAGAGAACGGCAGTAAACATTTACTCACCAAGGGAATGATGTACACAGTCGGAGATAACAGCGATGCCCATCGCACCTACTCAAAAAACGGCTGCAAGATTTTTATAGTAGACTAACTTGCGCACCCAATGTTCTCACAGCTCACAGCTCACAGCTCACAGCTCACAGCTCACAGCTCACAGCTCACA
>JAZKBI010000018.1:0-10934 GCA_040388705.1 Bacteroidota bacterium
ACAGTGCTCCAATACTATACTTGTAGCGCGCATACCCTTGGTCTACCCTTAGTCTGACGTTGGTCTGACGTTGGTCTACCGTTGGTCTGACGTTGGTCTACCGTTGGTCTGCCGTTGGTTTGCCATTAATCTATCCTTGATTTGGCCTTCCTTTCTTCCCGTCTCCGACGAGTCTTCCGCCGCGGCGGAGGCTTGTCGGTTTGAATGATAATCTATCCAGATTAAAACGAAATCATCACACAATACACAAAGCAGATTATCGTAACCAGACCTGTCATCAGCCAATATCTTTAATGGCATATGGTAAGGTTTTGAAGTTCATTCATTGAATTCAATACTAACAAATACTACAACCAAGCTATAAACTCGTACCTGTGCGTTTTTTTATCTCTTTTAACTATTGAGGTTGTCCAAGGCAACTGTTTTATTTTATTAACAAATTCAGTCTTATCGTGGTAAGCACTCATTAAATAATTTCTTGAAAGTGGGTGTATTGGCGAAGTCAAATCAACGCTAAAATAACTGGGTTGTGTGGCTTCACAAACTACGCAAACCGGTAACGAGTAAATGCATATTTTTCCTGTACTCTCAACCTGGTATCCCGATTCATTGAATATCCGCCAGTCAACGCCATCTTTTCTATAGCCCCAGATTTGATCGTAATAATACCGGCATGAACTATCAATATCTTTGATAACGATAAACAATCGTTTATTTTCAAGCAATTTTATTCCTTTTCGTTTATTGAATCCATGTGTTAATATTCCAGCGTTGTAATCTCTATCTGTGATATAAATCCCGTTATCTTTTAACTGCTCGTTATTTGCCTGGCTATACACCGTTCCTGTCTGCAATAAAAGAAGAACAACAATAGCTTTCATATTATTGAGTTTAAAATTTCAAATATTAGCCCTGCTAAGAATAGCAGGGCTGTTGTATATAACTACACAACATGAGAAATCTTCAATATCATCTACTTCGTTTCATCATTGGCATTTATAATTACTTTTTTGCCTGCTGAAAGCTTTCCGTACACTTCAACTTTGTCTGCAGTCTGATTGCCGGTGGTAACATCCACCTTTGTTGTTTTACCATTTTCCATTACTAACACATACTTTCTTTCAGTGGAAGTAACAACTGCCGATCGTGGAACGTAAAGGGCCTGGAGGTTCCCTTTAGAGTATAGGTAAACGTCTGCATACATTCCCGGTGCTAATTCTGACTTTGGGTTGGGCACGTCAATTTCCATTCTTTCACTTCGGTACTGTGCATTAATGTTCATTGATCTTCTGCTGATAAATCCTGTCAATCTTTTTCCCTGCAATGCACTTACATAAAAAGAAACGGTGTCTCTATTTTTCAGGTTCGCGGCCAGCGCTTCAGGCACATCTACCTGCAAACGCAAATGATCGGTTTGTTTCAATTCAAGCATTGGCTTGTCCTTAGATGCAGAACTAACCAACGCACCTGGATGTACATTCCGTTCTGTGATGATACCGTTAAACGGTGCTGTCACACGCAGGTAACCCATCATGGTTCGTTGCATCTGCCAATTAGCATTTTCGGCATTGCAGATCATACTGTCGGCTTCTGATTTGGAACGGGCGGTAGCGAGATCCATAGGAGAAATGGCACCTGCGGTTCTTGAAGCCTCCAGCAATCGCGCGTAGTGATCTTTACCGATAGTATAATCTGTTTGTGTTCGCGCGTATTTTTCTTTTGCCTGCAAAACAGACTGCTCCAGTTCCGGCGCTTCCAGCAACATTAATAGAGATCCTTGTGAAACTCTGGAACCCACATCAACCGTTACCGTTTTTACATAGCCATTTACTTTAGGGAAAATGCTCACTTCCTGGAAGGCAACTAACTGCGCAGGCAATTTGATAACGGTTGAAACCCCGCCAGTTTCCACGATGGCTGTTTGATAGGCCTGTGTTACGGTAGCAGGCTTTTCATTTTTTTTCTCTGCCTTTTCAGAGCAGGATGAGAAAATTAGTAAAGAAATAAAAATTGCAATACAATATTTCATGATAATCATTTTAGGAATTGACAGATTCAGGTAATAAAGAAACAGACTTGTAAGAGGCACCTTGCCTTACCCAGCCATATACAAGTGGCACTATATAAAGTGCCGCAAAAGTTGATGCAATTAGTCCTCCAATCACCGCTCTTCCAAGCGGAGCAGACTGATCACCCGCTTCTCCAAGGCCACTCGCCATGGGTATCATACCCGCAATCATTGCAAGGCTTGTCATCAGGATGGGTCGTAATCGAATACTGGCGGCAACGGTTGCTGCTTTGAATGGATCTCTATATGAAAGACGTAATGATTCCGCATTGGTAACAATTAAAATTGCATTGGCTACCGATACCCCTGTACTCATAATAATACCCATATAAGACTGCAGGTTAAGTGTAGCACCTGTTGCCAGCAGCAGTATCATGGCACCCAATAACACCGCCGGAATCGTAGACAATACGGCTATGGCCACACCAAAAGATTGATAGTTGGCAGTAAGCAATAAAAGAATTACAATGATAGCAACGAGCAACCCGGTTTGCAATGAATTCAAAGTTTCCGTTAAAAGAGATGACATCCCCTTTATTTCCGATACCAGCCCACGCGGCGGTTCACCAAGCGATGCAATGGTTTTCTGAACCGCCCTGGTTGCTGTACCAAGATCTTTTTTATAAATATTTGCGCTTACAGTGAGAAACCTTCTTGGACCAGCCCTGTCATATTCTCCCGGTAAAGTGTCAATAACCAATTGTGCAATGTCTGATAATACAGGTCTTACTTTTCCTTTCACCAGTGGTATAGATTGGAGTTGTTCGAGTGAATTCATCAGGTATTCCGGTACCTGAACCTGTACCTGGTATGTATAGGCTACTTTTGGATCGAGCCATTGCACTTTCTCGGTGAAACGGCTTGAGGAGGTTGCATCGGTAATACTTCTCGCAACCTCCGGAAGATTAAGTCCCATTTGTGCCAGGCGAAACCTGTCAATGGTAATCTTCACCGTAGGGAAATGCAGTGGTTGCGCTATCTGAACATCACGCAGGTAGCTGATCTGTTTGAGCGAATCAACCATACGTTCAGCATAATTCTGAATGTCGGCAAAGTTTTTACCGGCTACCCGGATCTCTACCGGCGTGGCTGCACCCTGCGCCATGATCTTTTCTGTTAACTCTATTGGCTCAAAAGAAATATTTATCGAAGGATAGGCTGCCTTAATATTCGCACGCAGTTTATCTTTTAAGTCATCCAGGTTCGCATGGTAATTTTCAGCAAGGTTAATTTGAAGGATCGCTTCGTGTGTTCCGCTGTTAAAAATATACAGGTTACTCGAGCCATAGCTGCTGGGAATCAATCCTACGTATGCTGAACTAACCGAAACATTACCTCCTACGGAAGAATCAATTACTCCGAGAATACCTTTCACAGCCCGTTCGGTAGTTTCGAGCCTTGTGCCGTCCGGTTCTTTAATGCGGAGTTGAAGTTGGCCATTGTTGGTTTTTGGTAAAAGATCTTTACCGATCACTACATAACAAATGCCCGCCGCTAGTAAAGAAAGTACCAGGTAAATAGATACGATCCACTTTCGTTTTGGCATCCACTTGTTAAGTTTCGTTCCCAATTTTACCTTGATCCGCGAAAAGAATCCGTTTTCTTCCGGGTGAATTTTATCCTGCCGCTCATGCTCATTTATCGCAGAAATTTCCCTGGCATCAAGTGCCAACCCTGCATGCCCCTGGTCTGTGGTATGATGGTATTTGCGAAACATTTCTTCCTTTAATAACCAGTTGGAAATAACAGGTACTAAGGTTTGTGCAGCAATAAAAGAAATGATCATTGCAAAGCCAATCGATAAAGACAGAGGAAGAAACATTGCTTTCGGTACGCCTGTCATTACAAAGGATGGTGCAAATACCGCCAGTATGCATAAAAGGATTAGTAACAATGGAAAGGAAATTTCTTCACAGGCATCCATGATCGCGAGCCGTTTCGGTTTTCCCATTTCAAGATGCTGGTGAATATTTTCAATCGTTACAGTTGCCTGGTCCACCAAAACGCCAATCGCGAGTGCGAGGCCACTTAATGTCATGATATTGATTGTCTGGCCGCACAGGTTAAGAAAAAGCATCGTTGAAATAACCGCTACGGGAATGGTAATTACCACTACTAAACTGCTTCGCCAATCCTTTAAAAACAGTAACACCATTAACCCTGTAAGTATCGCCCCAAGTATTCCTTCGGTCATTAAACTTTTCACAGCGTTGATTACAAAAACAGATTGATCAAATTCGTAACTCACATTCACATCTTCCGGTAACAGGCTTTTCATTTCCGGAATTTTTCCTTTCAGCAATTGCACAACATCCCATGTGGATGCATCAGCTGTTTTAACGACAGGGATATAAACGGAACGTTTTCCATTGATCAGCGCATAATCAACAGTGATATCGGATGCATCCGCAACGGTAGCCACATCATGGATGAATACAGATGCTGAACCATTTGTTATTATCGGGATGTCCTCGAAATGTTGAACTTTTTCTTCCAGTGAATTTAGTGTGGTAACATACATCAGGTTATCAATTCGAATATTTCCTGATGGGGTAATGGTATTATTTCTTGCCATTGACTCTACCACCTGGTCAGGAGAAATATTGAACCGCCGTAATTTTTCAGGATCTACACTTATCACGATAGATCTTGAGTTGGCTCCGAATGGTGGTGGGGCCGACAAACCCGGTACTGTTGAAAACATCGAGCGTACACGTGTTACCGCAAGATCATAGATCTCTTTAAGTGATTTTGTCTGGCTGCTGAAAACCAATTGTCCAACCGGTAATGATGATGCATCAAAACGCAACACCTGCGGAGGCAAGGCTCCCGCCGGGAAAAATTTAGCGGCACGATTCACCTGCAAAGCAACCTGGGCCGCAGCTTCTGCCATATCTGTGTTTTCGTAAAAACTGAGTTTGATCAATGTCAGGCCCTGGATGTTTTTACTCTCCATGTTTTTAATGCCGCTAACATAGAGAAACTGATCCTGCAAACGGGTGGCAAAAAAACCCTCCATCTGTTGTGGCGACATACCGCCATACGATTCAATCACATAAATCGTTGGAAGGTTTAGTTTAGGAAATATATCAATGGGTATCGTTCGTATGGCCATAACCGAAAACAACAACAACCCTGTAAAAAGTACCAGTACTGTTACCGGTCTTTTTAACGCTGCTCTTACCATATTCGTTATTTAATAGTTTGAATAAATTGAGAAAGGTTTCCTGTAGCAGCAGCTTTGTCCAGTTGCGAAAGATTCCAATCACTAAGTGTTTCTATATAATCGGTTTGTGACCGGTATAAAACAAATGATGCATTTGTAAGGTCAATCAGCGAAATGATCCCCGCCCTATACTGTGCAAGTTTTTGTGCGTAAGTATCTTTCGCAGATTGTAACTGTACGGGAAGTTCTGAGAGGTTTGCACGAATCGTTGCCAGGGAGTTTTCTGCCTGCAACTGGTTCGACAGCAAAGCCGCTCTCTGCTGTTCAAATTCATATGCACTCGCCTCTATCTGGAAACGGTTAACAGCAAGCCTGTCCTTTCGGTACATGCCGTTGAAAAGGTTATAAGTAAACGCAACACCCAATCCATAATTGAAACGCTGGTAACCAAGACCGGTAACCAGCGATTTGTATTGGTCGTTATACTGGATACTTGAACCCCTCGCCCAGGTAGCACCTGCAAGAATGATTTTAGGCAGGTAACTTTTCCTGATCAATGTTTCATTGGATCGAAGTAGCTCCTGTCGCTGCGCATAATACCCAAGCAATGGATTTGCTATAGTAGTATCCATGAAATAATTAGCGGCGAATGGTTTTCTCTCCATCACATTACCCTGTAACGTATCTACCTGTAATTGTGCGGATGCAATTCCTGTGAGATAAGACAATTGTTCTTTAAGTTGCCCAATACGTCCAAGCGTTTGATTATAATTGATGCGGGTCTTAGATAGCTCAGCTTTTGTTAAAGATGAATCTGCGCCTGGTTTCAATCCACTCAGCGTAAGAGCGCGGATCACACCGAATATTTGTTGGTAACGTTCAACATTTTGCTTATCAGCTTCCAGCCTGTATTGATTTTTCAATATCGAAAAATATAACCGCGCCACTTCCAATGTAAGAATGTATTGCTCTTTTTGGAGATCAGCTTGTTGCAGACCAACGTAGGATTGCACGTATTTCAGTCGCGCATCATTCAACCCGAAATTCATCAGTTCATACTCGCTATAGACTACACCGATGTTTCCAGTGGCAGCATCCAGTTTGTTTGTACTGCGAACTCCGGCAGATGTCGAGGGTGTAATACCAAAAGTAAAAAAGCTTCCTGCGAGCGAATTATCAGAAGCAATATTGAGTTGTTCACTTGCCCTAACCTGTGGTAAAAAAGAATGTTTTACTTCCGTCACCGATGCCTTAGCCGCGTTCACTAGTGCCATTTTTTGTTTTAATGCCGGCATATGTTCGCCCGAGGCATTCACCAGGTCCTGTAACGTATATTGTTTTTGTGCTAATAGAGAAAAGAATGGTATACAGCATATACCCGTTATTACTACACACTTTCTTAGATAGAAAGTCGCCATACTCGAAATGTTTAAAATTAAAAATGTTGATTGCCGTAAAAAATCAGGCAATAACAGGCGGTCCGCGAAGAGAATGCGTAGATAGGAATACTAACGAATATAAATTGCCCTGTGATAAAGGAACTGGTTTTAGTTGCGCATATAGAACAGGAACATCAGCCAGATCGTGAAAAATACCTGGGATCGTTGTAGGCTGAAACCTTTTGTTTAAACGAATCTTGCTTGTAGAATGCGGCTTGGACTTATAATGCTGCAAGTTTTTAGAATGACCCGCTGATGATTTTGCAAAAGCGGTATTCTGCGCCAACGGTTTTTTTTGTGCAACGTCAAAATTGAAAAAGACCTGGACAGCAAAGAACAGCAGGTAAAGAATCAATACCGGGAGTTTCAGTAAGCAGTTATGTGGGCTCTTTTGCGCCAATGTATTGATACATTTTAATATTCGCGATGCGAAGCTAAGAAAAAGTACAGTAAACCCGTCAATCAATAAAAATGAAAAAGTTGTTAAAGTTACTGAGATTTAACTGATTTTTATTTTAGTCATAAGCGCGGGGGAATAAGTGTAACCCATTGATTACTAACCAGGATACCTCGGGGCTCTAAGCATAACGCTCATTTCCGGTTAAACTTAATCCAGCCATTTACGCAATGCATGGAAATCAGGAATTTCTAATCTCAAATTAATGTGGTACTCATCTGTTGCTAATAACACCTCGTTAAGTTTGACTTTTCAATAAGTTTTTAACCGGGAAAACACTGGGTATGAAACGGAGAATATTTTTTTTATAATAGGTCTCGCATTCTTTGTAAATGCCAATACGCAAACAGTAGCAGACTCGGTAAGAGAATTTCGCTTTGAAAAACCTGTTACTGCCGCTCAAACAAATATTGGAACTGGATCCAGGCAACGATGATGCCGAAAAATATAAAGATATACTCGGAAAGTTAATCGATTCGAAAACTGCTTCGGACAAGCCGAAGAAATAGCACTCAAAGGCGCTAGTTTTTTGTTAAGACTGCCGGGAGAGAGATCTTCCGGCTTTTTATTTTTTAGACATTGGCGACCTTGGTCAATACCAATCTTTCTTTTCCTGGACAGCGCCAAAAATATCTCCACTTGTGCTGGCAAAGCAAAAACTTGAGTTACTCACGGGCTGGAAAACTCAAATTGAGAATGAATTTGCCGTCAGGGTCAATATAACAGTTGAATGGGGAAGATGGAGAAGTACCTTGTTGAGTTTTGCAGAAGCAGTTCATGCAGACCTGATCGTAATACATGAAAAGGCAATCGCGAAAAACCGATTCAGTTTTGCTAAAACGCATCTTTCATATATTATTGAAAAAAGTCCTTGCCAGGTAATTACACTTCTCGACAACCGGGAACATAAAAACAAATGGCAACAGGTAGTTATTCCGGTTAGTGATGACATACCGGAACTGCATATTCAAACCATTATCGACACTGCAAAATCAATGAAACTTTAAATTCATTTGGTAGCCTTAAACTCCAACGATGCAAGTCACAATCAAACCAATTTCTATTTTCTCAAAGAAACTTTAAAACGCTTAAAGCCAGCCGCAAATATCCAGGTTGAATGCCGCTGCCTGCAAAACAACTATGGTACTGTCGGAAGTTTTTTGCATTACGCCCGCTCTATTGGTGCTGATTTACTAATGACAAAGAAGGGTACCGTTAATCAGGCCACCCTACACCAGAAAGAAATCGGCTTTTCCAATTTATAACTTTCTTGTAATTGCATTCTAATGCTCCTCTAACCGCTTCTTAATCTGTCAGCTGCAAATTACATGCTGTGCTGATGTAATGAAGCGCTCTGCTTACTCGCAAAAAAAATCTATGCGACAAATCATACTACTATTGACTGCATTGTTATCCATATCCGGAAGCTATGCTGCTACTTACTATTCAAGAACCAGTGGTACATTCAACACCCCGGGAACATGGTCAATTAATCCGGGGGGATCGCCGACCAATGCAACTGCCCTTACTAACGCGGATATTTTTGTTATCCAGAATGGTAACACAGTTACCGTTGGGGCAAACAGGACCATCGCACAGTTGACAATAAACACGGGCGGCACCTTAGCTTTTCAAACATTTACTTTTATTATTTCGGGCGATTGCCTGAATGACGGAACAATGTCCGGTACAACCGGACAGATAACAGTGAATACCGGTACGTTTACCAACAATGGTACTTTTACATACACCACCGGGAGAATCAATCAAACCACCGGAAGTCTTATCAACAACGGGTCAATTAGTGGAACGTCCGGGCGAATCACACATACAACAGGAGATCTAACCAATTCTGCAACGGGTACTATAAATTATTCAGCAACCGCAGTCATTACCTTCGGCACAGGAAACTTTATCAATAGTAATACCAGTGCAAGCGTTGATTTTGGCACGGCAGCTATTACTATAACAGGAACAGCCGCTACACAAACCATTGCAGGATTTGTAACCAATGGCCGTGTTTCATGCACCAAAACTTCCGGTGTTGCTACTTTTACAGGCGACATAACATCCAACGGGCTAACGATGAATGGTGCTGGAGGAACATTGAACCTGGGAACCGGGCTAAATCACACAACGAACGGAACAGTTATCTTAACCGCCGGCGAATTGAATGGCGGATCAAGTACACTTAATGTAAACGTCATAAGCACCTCTGCATGGGGTGGAAGTGTTGCCACTGTTTTTGTTCCCGGAACAGGTACGGTTAACCTTGGAGCTAATGGCGCCCAGCGGCTTTCGGCCAGCGGAACGAAGACTTTCTACAATCTCACATTTTCAAATACCGGCCTGAAAACAATTGTTGTAACTACGATAGTAAATAATATTTTTTCTATTGAAGGAGGCGCGACTGCATCTGCGGCCCCCGCGTATGGTGCGTCCGCTTCTTTAAGATATAATACATCAACACCAAGGCCGGCAGGAGTAGAATGGATTACCTCTTTTGCAGCAACAGGAGGAGTTATCATTGATAATACGGGAGCTATAAGCAGCAACGGTAGTAAGGTTTTTAATGAGGGCGTTCCTTTAACAATAAACAGCGGGTCTACCTTAACTACAGGGGCAGATGATTTCACATTTAGCGGAGACTTTATTAACAACGGAACCTGGACTGCATCCACGGGAGATGTAACCATTGCTGGAACGCTGGCGCAGGATATCGGTGGTTTTACCACAACTGGGTTGGTTTCGATGACCAAAACAAACGGCACTGCTATACTACAAGGGAATGTAAATGGCGGCGCTTTTACAATGAATGGTTCAGGAGGTATGTTGAGGCTCGGAGGTGGCAATACGCATACTTTCACCGGAACATGGACCAATACAAATGGAACACTCAGGTGCAATACCAGTACCCTAAACATCGACGGTAGTATCTCCGGAAATTCAATTACGTTTACACCCAACAACGGTACAGTTAATTTTACAGGAGCATCGGCACAAAATATCCCCGATTTCACATATAATAATATTGCATTTTCAGGGGCTGGTATTAAAACACTTACAGGGGCTACAACTGTTAATGAGGTGCTTACCATTAATTCGGGAAGTGAATTAGATCTTTCATCTTTCACGCTCGATCTTACCGGAACCGGTATTCCGCTGGTTAATAATGGAGTTTTTACTGCCGGCACGTCTACAGTAACTTATTCTAACGCTAATCCAACAACTATCGCTGCCGTTGATTACTATAATCTTGATGGAACGGGTGGAGATAGAATGCTTTCAACAACCGATAGTATCGGTATTGCAGGAACTTTTACAATAGGGGCCGGGGTTTATACCGTATCTAACAGTATTGTCGATTTCAATGGGGGCGGAACACAAACAATCCCAACATTTACATTTCATAAACTGATTCTCAGTAACGCAGGCATTAAACAAATACCTGCAAGCACCACCGTTGTATGCAAAACAGTCGACATTATCGATCATGCAAGTGTGCAGATAAATGGAGATGCCGGAGGGCGTTTGAATGTCGTGCAATAACGGAACAATATTTAATAAAAAACTGGTGTTCTAACGATATCTCCACCTCAGCCTGATCCTGTTACCATTCTTGATAAGGCCAACAGTTCCTTTGAATTTTTTCCGTCCCATCTCCGCCCCAATTTTAGGTGACGGGTCAAAACATGATGGGAAATGTACAAGGTAAGGGCGCAAAAAAAGCCCCCTTTAAAGGGCTTTATAAGTGGAGAGTATCGGGGTCGAACCGACGACCTTCCCGCAAGTCTGCGGGACGCT
>JAZKBI010000018.1:11034-157343 GCA_040388705.1 Bacteroidota bacterium
GTGGAGAGTATCGGGGTCGAACCGACGACCTTCCCGCAAGTCTGCGGGACGCTATAGCCAATGGAGCTAATCAGCCATTCAATATATTTTCGGCTCTTTTTATTCAGGACTTCGTTTTCAACCATCTGTCAGTATTCGGACATCCAATTGAACAAATAATCAATAATCAAGAAAAAAATTCATTTCTTTTAACCGGCTACCGCTTTTCTCTCCCAGACCCATTTTTGTCATTAACATATCCGCCTTTATAGATCTTGCATAATTCAAAAAACTATCAATTGGTCCAAAATTGTTTGCAATACAACGGCATTCGACCTGGATATTGGCTGCCGGTTTTAAACGCTTCAAGGTTTCGGTTAGAAAATAAAAGTCAGAAGTATGTTTATCCAGTTCTCCCCCATTGACAGTTACCAGGTGGATTGTCATTTTTTGAGATATTGCAGTGTCTATAATGGTTTGCAAACGCAGTTCCGGAATAAAATCTGTTATTGGGATAACGACCTGCTTCCATTTTTGCATAATGGATGTATTTTGAAATAATGTAATTACCTGGCACGAGCTATTTTCGATAATATATTCGAGATGGGATTGTAACAGTCGAAACTTTCTTTTGGGGGTTGTAGACTCATTCAAAATAATAAGATCTGCATCGATCGATTCTGAATAAGATAATAAAATATTTCTCCATTTGCCCCATTCCACGGCTGTATATACCGGAATACCAAATTCAACACATATGGTTTCTTTTAGTGTCCATAACAACTCCATTTTCTGCCTCGTTACCGCCAGCGGCGTTACTTTCGGTTGAAGCCAGCGCAGTTTAGGTTGATAATCGTCGGGATTACCAATATAAATAAGGTGAAGCTCCGCATGGTGGATTTCGGCGAGTTTAGCAACCTGCCTGATTACGGGCAAAATTTCGGTATCGAGTGTGACAGGCATGAGAATGCGGTTGATCAGCTTTTCCATCATGGATATTTTTCTAAAAATAAACCACCCACATTAGCTGCCACTAAAAAAGGCGTTAGAAAATCATTAGGAAACGCTGGATAATGATGACGGCAAAATGACAGATACGAGCATCTGGCCGGATTCATTCAATTCTGCTTTGATCTCGCCCTTATGTACCAGTATGATACGCCGCGTTAGGGATAAACCTAATCCATAGCCGGGCGCAGAGATAGCGTTACTTCCTCTTTGGAAAGGCTGAAAGATCTGGTCGATCTCCATCCCGTCAAATGACCCGGCAATATTGCTAAAGAGAATAATAATTTTTCTCTCGATAAAAGAAAGAGAAATATGAATGGTGTGATCAGGAGAATATTTGCAGCCATTTTCTGCGATATTTCTGCATGCCGACAGTAGCAACTCATAGTTCCCATCAACAATACTTAGGTTTTCATTGTCCGGGATTTCATCAAAAAATAACTTGACAATATATTCACTGTCTGTTTGTCGCAGTAACGACGGTAACTCCATTAATACCTCATCAATGCGAATACCGGCAGTTTGTAACGATCCCCCTCTTGAGGTTCTTGCAAGCAACAGTAATTGTTGTGTAAGGTCTGCCATATGCTGCGTATCTGCCTGTATAGACTTTAGCACCTCTAAGTATTCTTCACTACTTCTTTGCTTGCGTAGGGTGACATCAATCTGGTTGATTACCGAGGTGAGCGGTGTTGACAGTTCATGCGATGCATTGGAGATAAATCTGCCCTGTAACTCAAAGGATTCCTGCAGGCGGTGTAGAAGGTTATTGAATGTTTCCGATAGCGTGTTCCATTCATCCTTAACCGGCAATTCCGGCAGCCTGTTTTCGATATTGGTCGCGGATATTTTATCCACTGTCATCGCTATTTTTTCAATGGGCCGCAGTAATTGGCGACTAAAGAGCCATCCTGCTAACAGTGACAATAATGTTGCGGCCAAAAAAGCAGCAAGCAGGCTTCGTCTAAGTTCGCGAAGATTATTAATACTGGTTTGATCGATCGCCGACGTAATAACGATAACTGGTTTGGAAGACTGCTGGTAATAAATTCCGCTCAGTTGCTTTTGACCATCCGATGTGCTCACCATGCCTTTTAACTTGATGTCATCGAGGAGTTCCGGATCAATTGATGTAAAACCGTTTTTCTCTCTTGAAAAGTAATACAGTCTTTCTTTAGAACTATCAAAGATACTGATGGTTTCTGCAAGCAGCATGTTGGTGGTTGAACTGTCTATTTTGGACAGGAATTCGTAACCGTTGACGGGTAGTCTTGACAATAATGATGCTACCGTTATGGACCGGTTTTTGAGCCGCCGGTTAAAATCACGTTTATATTGTGACGCGGTGTTGTAATAAATCACTATAGAGAATGCCACCAGGACGGTTACGGTTAAAAGTAAAAATGCAAGGGTGATCTTATATCTTACTTTCATGTTAGTTGATTTATTTCATGATATAACCGAAGCCAACCTGCGTATGTATCAGTTTTTCCGGGAAATCCCGGTCTATTTTTTTGCGTAAGTAATTAATGTAAACATCTACGGTATTAGTGTTGGTATCAAAGTCGATATTCCAGACATGTTCACCGATGGAGGCCCGGCTAACTACCCGTTTATTGTTTCGCATCAGGTATTCAAGCAATTGAAATTCCTTGGCAGTAAGTGCAATATTTTTTCCTGAACGTGTTACTTGCTTTGTATCAAGATTCATTTCCAGGTCAGAGAATCGCAATATATTTCCGACGGGCAGGTTATCGTTCGTATTTCTTTTCAGCAAAGCACGCACCCTTACAATCAACTCTGCAAAAGAAAACGGTTTTACCATGTAGTCATCCGCGCCTACGTTAAATCCCTCCACCTTATCGGGAACTGAACCAAAGGTTGTGAGCATAAGTACGGGTACCTTTTTATTTTTTTGCCGGATCCTGGTACAAAGTTCAAGGCCATTGATTCCGGGCAGGTTTATATCCAGGATCACAAGGTCAAATGGCTGTTGGTTGAATAATTTTTCCCCTATGCGACCATCATAGGCTACTTCTACATCGTAGCCCAGTTCTCCCAACCCCTTATGCAGGGAATCTGCAATCTTCTTTTCGTCTTCTACTATCAGGATGTTCATACTTTACTTTTAAGTTACAATCGGGATCAGCAGGCTGAAGTCCGGTTCTTTAATAACAAAATCGGCCACTGCATCAACAAATCCGTAAGTCGAACAGAAAGATACGCCGATGCCTGCTTTTTTAATACAGCAAATATCATTCTCGCCATCCCCAATTACCATGGTATTAGCCAGATCCACCTGGTAACGTTCACTCACGGCAATCAAAGCGTTTAATTTACAATAGTCATGTTTACAATGGCCTTTCCCATGACCGACAAAAACCGACGGGATTTTCACCTCCCCGGTAACGATGCTCTTGGAAAACTCCAACTCGTTTGAAATCGTAAAATCAAACCCGTATTTGTTTTTCAAATAATTCGTAATACAATCATAACTATCACTGATAATACCCGTAATATATCCCTGTTCTTTTAAAATTGCCAGCGTTTGCGGAAGATTTTGGGTTACCTCCATGCTTTCAGCCACTTCCAGCAATTCACCAATACTTCTTCCTTTTAACAGACGGGCGATCTGTTTGGTTCGGGTAAATGGATTGCCTGCATTGTTTTGAACGATGGCGTTCAGTTCCTGTGTAAATCCGAATGCCTTTGCCGCCATGCGTATAAAACTTGTCCGGAAAACGGTGTTATCCATATCGAACACTACTATCTTTTTCAGCGAAAGTAATTCTTCATGAATCGCATAATCCATTTGTTCCCGTATCACCTGGATATATTCATACGTTTCTAAATTCTGCACGGCTTTTCCTTTTGATTTTTTCATAATGGTTCTGGCAACTTCTCTGGACATTTTACCAAGTTGTTCCAATGGCTGCATATCATTCATGATATTACCAATATGCACTTCTGCAATTTTAGCCCCGAGTTTGTGCATATCTATCAAAATACCTATATCAACACCGTAACCCTCTTCAAATTCTATTGCTTCAAACAAATGTTTCTTACCTGCAATCATTCCGCTGAGGGGTTGTCTGAAAACAGGAAAATCCGGGTATAAAATGTTAAGCAGTGGTTTTGCTACCAGTTCCGTTACCCGCCCGGATTGCCGGGTGAAATAAGATTTAACAAAGTCGGCGTCTCCGGAAAGAATAGGCGAAGTTAGCAGTTCGATAACATTGTCAGGATAAGTCAGAATATCAGCATCTAGAAAAACGATCAGTTTGTTTTGTGCGATCATAGCACCATCCTTCATAGAAGTTCCTTTACCAAGTTTGGTACTGGTAATTACTTTTGCTCCCGCCTCCCGGGCAATTTTAACTGTTGCATCAGTTGATTTGTCATCTACAACGATAATCTCCGAAACGCTGCCCGCATTTTTGCAAATCGCTATCACATGGGCAATAGTTCCTTCTTCATTTAGTGCCGGGATGATAACTGAAACCATGTTAGTTTTGATTTATATTAAAATCAGGAATGCCGGGAGAAGAATCTCCCGGCTTGGTATTAAAACTACTGCTCTGAGACTAGTTATTATGGCCCGGGTTGTCGGATGTTGTTTTGGACGTTTCTTTCATCTTTTCCAAAATGCCTTTGTATTTTTCTGCGTCATCATTACCAGGATCCAACTGCAGGATCTTATCATAATACGTTAATGCATCATCATACTTCTTTTCGGTATTTACTTTAAAGGCTGCGATATAACCATATGCCTGTATCAACCATTTCCGGTTATTCGCGTTAGTGGTGTCTTTTGACGCGACGCGGATCATTTCTTCATAATGCGGAATGGCGATGCCGGTTTCCATAGCTGTATCTATTGCTGCGTTGGATCTCGCACGCCAGTAATATCCAAAACTCTGTTCGGGGTATTTCGTTGCATAAATTCCGAATACACTGTCTGCCGCAACATAATTGTGCGCATTATAATTGGCGATTCCCCAATTAAAAATGTCGACGTTATTCATTTCCACTGGAAGCGATCGCAATTGCGCAAACCAATAGGCCTGCTTATCATATAATTTCATTTTTTTATCAAATGCAAGTATCTTTTTTACGATACCGGCCTTCTTTTTGGGGTCAGGTTGCAGCGTGAGTGCTTTCTCATACCAGGTACTTACCAGCGAATCTTCTTTGTTGGTTTCGGCAATTTTTGCCATGAGTTCAAAGTCATCCGCAGTAAATAAAGTATCTTCTGCTTTATCAAAATAAAGTTTCAGGTTTTCGCCTGCATTGCGGCTGTCCTTACGAGCATCATAACTGAATGCAAGAAGCTTATAAATACGTGGTTTTGTTTTTACTGATTCTTCGTTAATGATCTTTTTCGCTTCGGCAACGGCTTCAGCATATTTTCCTGAAACAAAGTATTGATCAGTTAAGAGATAATTATTTTTGATACCTGGATCTGAGAGAGCAATATACTTCTGCAGGTTCTCCATCGCCCGGTTTACGTCTTTTGAATAGTAATAATAATACAACTGGTAGTACACAGGTCCAAATAAAGGATCTGCATTGATAGCATCGTTATAATAACCGGTAAATACATCCGAATTATTCTGTGTCTGGTAAATCTTCCCGATCTTATAATAAGGAACCGGGTTTGTTTTATCAAACGCTAACGCAGCCTGGTAATTTTTAAACGCCTCAGAACCATCATACATTTTCCTGTAGGCATCTCCTCTTGCGATAAACAGCCAGGGATTTTTTTTATCCTTTTTTTCGGCTTCGGTAAGTAAGTTCATGGCATAGGAAAGATTGCCTTTGGGTGCATCAATAACCGCATCTGCAATGGCAAACTGGATGGCCGGATCTTTTTTTCTTCCGGTTCCGATCGCTTCATTAAAAAGGTTAAGGGAACGGATCGTGTCGCCTTGTGAAAGCGAAAGGATTCCCTGTATTACTTTTGCCAATGGTTGTTCTTTCAATTGATCGGGAATAGTAGGCAGTTCGATTGGTTTTCCCGATGGGTCCGCTGCCAGTTTAACACGCGATAACCAATACAATGCTTCCAGATCGGATGGATTTTTTGCCAAAACCTGCACAAAGGTTTGCCTGGCAGCTTCCGGCCTTTCATAGTGAAATTGCTTTACACCCTCCGCCGTGCTTTGTCCATACGAAATCCCTATAAATAATAGGCAAATTGCCAATAAATGAATTTTGTTCTTCATGGTGCGTCAGGTTTCTTTGTTAAATACATTCAAAGTGTAAACCTAAGCAGCCGGTATTAGCAGGAGATAAATGCAATATTAGTATTGGATTAGAATTGTACTCAGCGTTGGATCATATATCGAAAAATTTACGTGTGATCGTCACAGTACCACAATCATCCATCTTATTGTGCAGGGAAAAGATATTGAGAAGTTTGTTTTTCACCGCAATGGCCTAAAAGCTTTTGTGACCTGCCTGGATAAAAAAGCCGGGAATCTCTTCCCGGCAAAAACATAATTAAAAACCCTTGTATGAAAATCAAATTTATCACCTACAGATAAACGGGAAATAAGAATGGGATTAGTTTTAGGTTAGAATTTGGAAATAGGCCATTGGATAAGATGGTGTATAACCGTCCCGGGCTAACTTTGAGACCTACTTTATTGAATTTGCCTATCATGACCGGATCTCGTAAAATTTGGAGAATTATCGTAAAAAAATATTTTGACAAAATCAGGAATGAAAAGATAAAACGGATTATGCTCCAGGCGCTCCCATTCTGGATTGCTTCTATATTAACAGGAATAGTAGCTGTCCTTTATACCAGACTATTCCAGGCTGCCGAGAAAGCTTCTGTATATTTTTACCGGCAGGGGCATGGATTACTGTTTATCATTACGCCCGCCAGTTTCCTGTGCTCTGTTTGGCTTGTAAAACGGTTTTCACCTTATGCAGGAGGTA
The DNA here is from genome assembly GCA_040388705.1 of Bacteroidota bacterium. Classification (GTDB taxonomy): domain Bacteria; phylum Bacteroidota; class Bacteroidia; order Chitinophagales; family Chitinophagaceae; genus Sediminibacterium. Next base: position 17,968 of record JAZKBI010000018.1, read on the forward strand.
GTGGTATACCGCAGGTTACCGCTGCCATCGACCTGTCATCACCCAAAGCCAATCATTTGATTGACAGGCTGCTGAATTTAAAAGTAATTGTCGTGAAAATAATTTCCAGTTGCGTTATGGCCGTTGGGGGCGGTATTGTTGGGCGCGAAGGTCCGACCATACAGATTGCAGGTTCGATCTTTAGAAAGGTAAACCGGTGTTTACCTGAGTGGTGGCCAAAAATATCAAAACGGAATATGATCATGACCGGTGCTGCAGCAGGACTTGCCGCCGCGTTCAATACCCCGCTTGGTGGAATTGTATTTGCAATGGAAGAGTTAACAAAAACACATATCAGTTTTTATAAAACAGCAATTTTTTCAGCAGTAATTATCGCAGGTTTAACTGCCGAAGCGATACTGGGCCCATATCTCTATTTGGGATTTCCCGATGTCAATAACCTTTCTTTTACTGTATTCCTTGTGGTGATTCTTGTGGCTGTGCTGTGCGGATTTTTTTCTGCTGTCATGTGCAAACTGATTCTGAAAACAGCCAGGTGGAAAGCAAAGCTGAAAAGCAAATGGAAGCTAACATTGCTCATTGTATTATGCGGACTTATTGTAGCAACCATAGGATATTTTACGGGATACCGCAATCTCAATTCAGGAAAAGAGATAATGACGGAATTACTGTTTACGCAGGATAAATACACGAGTTGGTACACACCCTTACTGCGTATGGGTGGATCTATCGTATCTTATATAACAGGAGCAGCCGGCGGTGTATTTGCGCCTGCATTGAGTTCAGGCGCCACTGTGGGTTCGGTGTTATCCGGTTGGCTCGAACTTTCTGCACCAGATTCTAATATTGTTATGCTCGCGGGGATGGTAGCATTTCTTACGGGAATTACGCGTTCACCTTTTACATCAGCGATACTGGTGCTGGAGATGACCGATGGGCACCATATCATTTTTCACCTGATGCTGGCGGCACTGGTATCCAACCTGGTTGCCTATTTTATCGATAAGCATTCTTTTTATGACCACATTAAAATTCAATACCTCCACGAGTTAAATGCTGAAAACAGCAAAGGAAGCGATTTGATAATTAATTCCTCAAAATAAAATCTCTTGAGAAGGCCCTGACCAAAACAAGCTTAAATCACAAAGTTTAAAATTGATCTTTCCTTTATTTCCTTGGACCAGTCAACTGAAAAAATGTAGCGTAACTTTTCTACTAGATCATCGAATGTGTTGGGTTTCTGTATATACATATTTGCACCCAGATTTTTGGCGTTTTCAACCAATGCTTCAAAGTCATTGGAAGTAATCATTAGTATGGGCATAAGATCATAACGCGGATCCCTCCTGATTTCCTCAACACACGCTATACCGTTTTTACAAGGCATGTGAATATCAAGAAACAGAAGATCCGGGATCGATTGATGCAGGAGTTGAAACAAGACGTCGCCATCTTTAGCATGACGGATCTTAACAGGCACATTGATTTCCTCTATTGCAAGTGAAAAAAACAGGATATCATCAGCATCGTCTTCAGCGTGAATAATATCATATACCCGGGGGGAGTTCATACGACCTTTTTTTTATGATATCAAATAAGACCTAATAGCAATTTAGGTCCATTTTTACAATACTGCGGTTTTATTGAACCGCAACATCAGAAATATACTTTATGCCTGAATTTTAAGCGCTTTTGTTTAACATAATTCGCTTTGCTTGTCTTGTTTACTAAACGATACTACCAGAAAAAAACTCAGTGAGGTGAAAAAAAGATATTCCTGCGTTGACTGATGTAAGGATGTACTAAAGTCAATATTGTAATAACTGAGCGGTAATTTGATTTCCTTTTTGCAAACGAGATTGTTTCACTGTACCACATTGAGTTTACCACCTCCATCAGAATTTATTTCCACATTTGCAGGTGAGTGTACAGCAGGCAATTCGAAGAGGAGAAAGATATTTCATAAATGTCTGTTTAGTGTACCGTTATCACACTTTCATTACTTCAGACAGCAAATTGACGTATAGAAATTAGCGGCTATTAAAAACGGAATTAGAATACTGTTAGGATTTTTCTCTGTGCAGTAAGTTGTTCATTTTGAGCACAAAATATCACTGACTTTTCCAAACATGTTTTTGTTGCTCAATACCGGCAAAGATCTCTTTGTAGTTTTATAAAGTGAAATTGTGGTTTGAGCAATTGCAGCAACTCAAGTATTCCATTTCTCTGAATGTTTGGTATTTCGCCGGCGCAATCTATTGTATGTTTTAACATTTAATTTGATCGCTCTCATCTGTTTTTAATCTAAGCTTTAACTGCTTCTAACCCGTTCATTCTAGGTTCGTGTTTTATTTTTTTACTCCCAATCAATTTTTATGAAGCCCAAAATTTACTTATTATCTTTTGTCGTGTTACTCACAGTGTACTCATGTGTTAGCCCCAAAAAAATGGAGCAGGAAAAGTCCAAATACAATGAGCTTAGCGGAAATTACCTGGCTCTCCAGGGTAAGTATCGCGATTTGCAGGATGAATTAAAAAAATGCAACGGTGAGGCAGACAAAAATAATCTGGCGCTTGCTGACCTTAGGAATAAAAATACGAGCTTGCTTGACCAGATTAGCAGCCGGAATAAGGAAATTGAGTATCTCAAAAAAAATAACAATGCAGTTCTGAACAACCTGACCGATCTATCGGTGGTAACCGGTTCCCAGGCTGAAAGCATAAAGAAATCACTTGAAAGCATTGGTTCGAAAGACATGTATATTAACGACCTGCAGAGGTCGATTGCGCGTAAAGATTCATTAAATATGGCATTAGTAATGAACCTGAAAGGTGCTATAGGCAACCTCGATGATAAGGACATTAACATTAAGGTAGAAAAAGGAGTGGTATACGTAGACATTTCCGATAAGCTCTTATTTAAAAGCGCCAGCTATGAAGTAACCGACCGGGCGAAAACCGTATTAGGAAAAGTGGCAAAAGTGTTGAATGCGCAACCACAAATTGAATTCATGGTAGAAGGGCATACCGATTCTGTTCCCATTAAAACTGTCGGCATTCTGGATAACTGGGACCTCAGTGTGAAACGTGCAACAGCCGTCGTTCGTATTCTACAGCTTACATACGGCCTTGACCCTAAACGAATGACTGCGGCGGGTCGCGGAAAGTATCTTCCTGTTGCTGAAAACGACACTGTTGAAGGTAGAGCTGCAAATCGCAGGACGAGAATAGTTATTCTGCCCCAACTTGATCAGTTCTTTAAGTTGTTGGAAAAGAAATAATATTAATTGGAAATTATCTTAAGAAGTCCGACTTAATGCAGGATCGCCTATGCCATTCTATTTGAGTTCTGTAACCTTGGCAAGTATTGTATTCACTTTCAAACGATTTTTCAAGTGTATAGATCCCAGCCTTGCCAGCTATGCACGAATCTAAACCACTTTAGTTGCAGAAAATATGGTAATATAAGAATTCAACCAGTTTACAGATGTCTTTTTATAACGTATCATCCGGGAAATTTGGATTCTTTCGGTAAGTCAATGGTCCTGGGACGGAACATTAGAAACAGATTAGAATAACAGGAAAACGGCTGTACATGAACATTTTCTGGAGTAGCCTCAATTAAAATACGGAAGGAAGAATAACTGAAATAAGCAATTTATTATTATCCATTATTTCCGCTTTTTTTTCACCCTCATGGAATAAAATGATACGACGGGTTACAGGGTTTGCCGATATTGGCATTTTTTATGTATTGTCCTGTTGAATGAGTCAAGCATACTATCCAATTTCTTTGAAAATATTTTCTTTTTACGCAACGGTTTAACCACGTAACAAATTGATCGTAGTTGTATCCCCCCGATACAAAACCGGCGCTTTGGCTATGGCCATGTTGCTATGCTGCTCTGCATGGTAGCAGCAGCGTGGCAATGACTCGTCCTGAAAAAACCTTACCCATGCGATCGGATTTTGCAAGAAGCCAATAAAAAAAGACCCCCGAGGGAGTCTTAAAGCGTGGAGAGTATCGGGGTCGAACCGACGACCTCTTGCATGCCATGCAAGCGCTCTAGCCAACTGAGCTAACCCCCCTTTGATGGAGTGCAAATGTATAGGCTGTCAGGATGATAGCAAAATTTTAGTTCTACCTACTTCCGCAATACTAAATATTTTAGTTAAATGCTATAAAAAATTGTATTTTGAGAAAAAAGAATGGGATTAGAACAAATACTAATTAGACGCTTATCTATTGCGAAATATCTATATAAACTTGGTGTAGAACAATCTTTGCAATCAGAACATTTTGCATTCACCTGTTTATTATCCTTTCACGATAGTGTTGAAATGTATTTAAAAATAGCTGCACAATCCAGTTAAACTGACCTACCTAAACCGTAGCAAACTGACCTACCCTTTAGCTGGCGAAGATTTGAATTTTCAGTGGTCGAATAATTAGTGATCATACGAGTAATTAATAGGTGCTCTCTCACTCTGCAGCATTACAAATTTACAAACAGCAACTCCATTTTCCTTCCGTTAATTGCTTTTCCATTTATTCTATTTACTATCAATGCATTGAAAGCAATACAGATGCTTTAAATCGATTGTAATGCGTTAATGGAGGATCTGTATACGTGAATGATTGAACTGTTACCTGGTGAAAGTGTGAGTATGAATTGATCTATTAAAAGGGGGGTCAGTTTCGATCGGTTTACTATGGTCAGTTTAAACCGGAATGGACTGTAACATCATTTCCGGAATCAATTGATCACTGCAATCGGATTTTGCAGCTGCTTTTTTGGGTGCTGCTTTTTTTACAGAATTAGTTGACTTTGCCATAGCAGTTTGTTTTACTAAATGTAGAAAAAGTTTGTGGTTTGTGGTTTGGGGTTTGGGGTTTCGTTGAAATTCATTGACCGCAAAAGAGTTTGGGGTTTGGAGTTTGGGGTTTGGAGTTTCGTTGAAATTCATTGACCGCAAAAAAAACGCTGAACCATTAATGTTCAGCGCGTATATATTTTTTGAGACGCTATAAGCTTTAAACAACTCCAAACCCCAAACCCCAAACTCCAAACGTCTCTCTAGTCCCAGATCTCATCCTTCCCCTCAAGCCATAATTTAACAGATTCAGTAGTAACAGATTTCGGCCTTTCGAGCGGGAAGCCGAGGGCCCTGTCCCAGCAGAGGCTGGCCAATACGCCGAGTGAGCGGCTCACGGCGAAGAGTACGGTGTAGAATTCATATTCCACCAAACCAAAATGTACGAGCAATGCACCGCTATGCGCATCTACATTCGGCCATGGGTTTTTGATCTTGCCTAATGATTGCAGTATCGGTGGAACGGTTTCGTATATTTTCCAAACGGTGTTTACTAATTTATCATCGGGCATATGTTTCTTGCCGAATTCCATCTGCGCGGTAAAGCGCGGGTCTGTCTTGCGCAATACAGCATGGCCGTAACCCGGAACTACTTTACCTGCTGATAAAGTTTTCTGAACATAATCAGCGATCTGTTCTTTGCTCGGATCATCCGTGCCCAATTGTTCCTGCATCTCAAAGATCCATTTGATCACTTCCTGGTTGGCCAGTCCATGTAATGGACCTGCGAGTCCATTCATACCTGCAGCATAACTGAGGAAAGGATCACTTAATGCTGATCCAACCAGGTGCGTGGTGTGTGCTGACACATTACCACCTTCATGATCGGCGTGGATGGTCATGTATAAACGCATGAGTTCTTTAAAGCTCTCGTCTTCATAACCCATCATATGCGCCAGGTTGCCGGCCCAATCCAGTAAACCATTGGGTTGTATGTGTTCGTTATTCTTATATTTTCTGCGATAGATATAAGCAGCAATACGCGGAAGCCTTGCTATCAGGTCCATCGTATCATCATAGATCGAATTCCAGTAATCTTTTTTGTTGAGGCCCTTGGCATACTCCTTTGCGAAATTGCTTTCTGTTTGCAATGCCATTACGCCGGTAACAAACATCGTCATCGGGTGTGCGCTGATCGGTAATGCATCGATGGTGGCAAAAACATAATTGGGTACATGGCTGCGGCGCTGCCATACATTCGTGATATGATTTACATCTTCCTCGGTGGGCAGCTCCCCTATCAGCATCAGGTAGAACAAACCTTCGGGTAAGGGTTCACCGCCATCCGGCGCTTTAGGGAGTTTTTCCTGCAATTCAGGGATGGAATAGCCGCGGAAACGGATGCCTTCCTGTGCATCTAATAAACTGGTTTCGGTTACCAGGCCCGTGATACCACGCATTCCCTGGTATACCTGCGAAAGCGTTACTTCACCGATCTTTTTATTTCCATGCTCTTTGATGAGCTCTTTGATCTCCAAAGCCGAAGCATCTGCCTTTTCCTTAAACCTGTCTTTTATTACTCCCATGACAATTATTTTTATGATAACCCTTGATAATAAACGTTTTAGATAGCTTATTATGCACGGTTGTTATTTACGCGCTAAAGGTAAAACAAAGGGATTAATTAGGGATTAAATAATTAGTACCTGGTGCCTTTCAAATTTTCGCGACCCCTATGCGAAAACCTATGTTTCCTATGTACCAGGTGGTAAAAAATTTTGAACCACATAGTACATAGAGAACATAGGATAACACATAGAGGGTTAAAATAAAATCAGAGAGCAGGGGAGCAAAAATTCTGAGAAAACCGTTAGCGCGCGAGCACTGAAAGCTGACGCTGGCCTGACTTCGATGTTACTCCTATGTGAAAACCTATGTTTCCTATGTACTATGTGGTAAAAACTTTTGAACCACATAGTACATAGAGAACATAGGATAACACATAAGAGGGTTACAATAAATCAGAGAGCAGGAGAGCAAAAATGCTGAGAAAACCGTTAGCGCGCGAGCCTTGAAAGCGGACGCTGGCCTGACTTCGATGTTGCTTCTGGGTTCATTCGGGTTTTATATGGTATTACAACATAGTTACAGCATAGTTATAACACAATTCCAACACATTTTTAGGTAAAAATGTATAAAAACTGTATCTTAACTGTGTTTTATATCTGTTGTATTCATTTACCAGGTACGAACAAGGCACGGATGAAAACCGTACAGGCGGCGGACAATGGTTAACCCTATAAAGAAAGAATCTTATGGCAACTGTTACTAAAGAGGGGCTCAACGGAGCAATTGGGGCGGTAGTATTTTATACGATGAACGGGAAGAGCTATGCCCGCAGTAAGCCTCATCCTGAAAGCAGCCGGCATAAAAAGAAACTGCAACACCAAAGGAATTTATTTGGCAGGGTCTCTTCCCTTAGTGCAGGAATGGCCAGCGCTATCCGAACAGAACTGAATTGCCCTTTCGGGCTTCATGCCTATAATGCCTTGCGGGGCTGGACGTATGCGCAATACAAGGAAAACCAGGATAGCAAGGAGTGGTTGCTGCAAACTAACCCAAACAGGTTATGTGAATTGAACCCGGGAGCAAGTCTTCAGCAATCGCTTAAAGCGGGTATTTCCGTAGAAGATATGGGCGGGGGCAGGCTATTGATCGGAATTGACTCCTTTAATCCCGCAAAAGATATAAAAGCGCCAGCAGGCGCAGGATCGCTGAACCTGAAGCTGATTTGTGCAAGGGAAATCCGCGAAGCTGGCAGCGCATCATATTTCGTGTTGACTTTGGCGCAATATCCTGTTGCCATCGTCAATAAAAACTTAGCGGTTATAGAAATGGAACTTGATACCCATGGAAGCAAAGGTGATCTTGCCTGCCTGGTACTTGCGGTTGAATTCCGGTCAGGTGATGAACATAGCAGTGGCATTATCAATAACCCGTTGTTCCTGCCGGCCGCGGGGATGGCATTGGGGAAATTGGGGTGATCAGGAGTTAGGTATTAGGTATTAGGTGTTAGGTATTAGGAGTTAGCAAAACAGCATTCACCGGTGCTAACTCCTAATACCTAACACCTAATACCTAATAATCACTTCGGTGCCTTGCGATAGAGATACACCACCACGAAAACAAATATCGCGTTGGGGATCCATGCGGCAATGATAGGTGGAAGATTACCCTTGGTTGAAAAAATAGTTGAGAAACGGTCGGTGATAATGAACAATGCGGCGATCGCGAAACCTACTGCCAGGTGCACACCGCTTCCACCACGAACTTTTTTTCCCGCTACAATGGCTCCGATGAGTGTGAGCAGGAATACCGTAACACAGGTTGCATCGCGGCGGTAGCGTTCTATTTTTAATTCATTCAATCCTTCCGAGCCTCTTAATTCTTCCAGCGCGATAAAACGGTCGAGTTCGGGTGAAGTGAGTTTGTCTTTGGTATACTTATCCCGGCTAAGGTCATAGGGTTTGAAATTGAAATTCATCAACTTCGTTATCTCCATGCTCACATCTTCCTTTAATGGCGAAAGTTTCCTGTCGATCATGGATTCCATTTTCCACTTTTTAGTGGCCGTATCCCACACGATGCCATCGGCACGCATGTTCTGAACCACTTTATCGCCCTGTAGTTTGTACATAAAAACCGAGGCTCCGCGTTTGGTTAACGTATCGTAAGATTGAATGCCGGCGTAGGTAAACGAATCAACCCGTAAATAAATATTACTGCTGGTGCTTACAAGGGCATTGTAAGAATTGTTCCCATCAATATATTTTGCTTCAAACGCGCCCCTCACCTGGTTGGCACGTGGAACTACGTACTGATTGGCAAAATATAACATCACTGAAAGAAAGGCGCCGCCAATAATATAAGGACGCAACCACCGGAAATAAGTAGTTCCACTCGCAAGAATAGCAATGATCTCGCTTTTACCCGCCATCTTGGAAGTAAAAAAGATCACGGCAATAAAAACGAACAAAGGAAACAGCAGGGCAATGATATGCGGGATAAAACCGAAATAATACAGCGTGATGATCTTCTTAACACCCAATTGCGATTTTACAAAATCATCGGTCTTCTCACTAATATCCACCACTACGGCAATGATGGCAAACAGGAAGATGGCAAAAAAGAAAGTGGTTAGAAATTTCTTCAGTATGTACCAGTCGAGTTTCTTCATGAGGGGTTGTAGGGGCAAAGATAAGAGTCTGAGGTTAGGAGTCTATAGTTAGGAGTTAAAAGTTAAGAGTTAAAAGTTAATAGTATCTCAGGTTTAGATCTCTAATTATTAACTCTTAACTTTTAACTTTCAACTAATCACAGCCTTTGCTTCACCACCGCCACCATCCCCTCCTTCCAACTCTTAAAATCTCCTTCTAAAATATGTTTTCTCGCCTCTCCTACTAACCAGAGATAAAAAGCAAGATTCTGGATACTGGCGAGTTGCAGGCCTAATATTTCATCGGCCACAAATAAGTGGCGCAGGTAAGCTTTGGAATAATATTGGCTGCTTTCACAAGGTAAACCCGGATCAACAGGAGAAAAATCGGATGCCCATTTTTTGTTGCGGATATTGATCACGCCCTGGGTGGTAAACAACATTCCGTTGCGTCCATTGCGGGTGGGCATAACACAGTCGAACATATCAACACCGAGGTCAATACATTCGAGTATGTTCCAGGGTGTTCCCACACCCATCAGGTAACGTGGTTTTTCTTTGGGAAGGATATCGCAGCATAGTTCTGTAAACTCATACATCACCTCCTCAGGTTCTCCAACACTTAATCCACCGATGGCATTTCCTGTAGCGCCTTTTGATGCCACGTATTCGCAGGATGCTGTACGCAGGTCCTTGTACGTACTACCCTGCACTATGGGAAACAGGTTTTGTGTGTATCCGTATTTATCAGGTGTTTCATCAAGCCGTTTAAAACATCTGTCGAGCCAGCGATTGGTTAGTTCGAGACTTTTTTTTGCATACGCATAATCGCTGGGATGCGGCGGGCACTCATCAAAAGCCATGATGATATCGCCGCCGATACTGCGTTGGATATCCATCACAAATTCGGGACTGAACATATGCCTGCTTCCATCAATATGCGACTGGAACATCGCTCCTTCTTCCGTGATCTTGCGTTTGGCAGCCAGTGAAAATACCTGGTAACCGCCGCTATCGGTTAAGATAGGCCTGTCCCAGCCATTGAATTTGTGCAATCCCCCCGCCGCTTCCAGCACTTCGGTACCTGGACGGAGATATAAATGATAAGTATTACCCAGGATGATCTGGGCATTGATTTCGTGTTTTAATTGCTGTTGGGTAACTGCTTTTACGCTACCTACCGTACCTACCGGCATAAATATAGGCGTGAGTATCTCTCCATGATCAGTAGTTATCTTACCCGCCCTCGCCTTAGAGCCTTCTGCCGTTGTTTGTAAGTGGAAATCCAATGAAGCCATGGGGCAAAAGTAGGTATTAGATGACAGATGTTAGTGACTGAGACAGATGGCAGTTGATAGAATGACAGTTGACAACAGAGGCCTTTCTGTCAACTGTCATCTATCAACTATCATCTAATATCACGCAAAACGCTATTTTTGTCGCATGACCATACCACCCATTGTCTGGACCATTGTCTTTTATATTTTTTGTACAGTGATCGCCATACAGGTTTTTTACTACCTGTATTTTTTCAGCCGCCTTGCTTTTTACAAGAAACCGCAGAGAGATACAACACATGAACACCCTGTTTCTGTAGTAATCTGCGCAAGGGATGAGGCGGATAATCTTACCAAGAATTTACCCGGCGTATTGGTGCAGGATTATAAGACCACGCATGAAATTGTTTTGGTGAATGATAATTCTGCTGATGAAGGGAGATATGTGATAGATGAATTCCAGAAATCTTTTAAGAACATCAACCATATTCATTTAACGCAGGAAGCGAAAATGATCAGCGGAAAAAAATTTCCTTTGTCGATGGGGATCAGGAGCGCCAAACATGAGATCCTCCTGCTAACGGATGCCGACTGCACACCCGCTTCTGAATTCTGGATGCAGGAAATGCAGAGTGCGTATGATGATCATACCGAGATCGTATTGGGGTATGGCGCTTATCACAAAAGGCCGGGCATATTGAACACACTGATCCGTTTTGAAACTTTTCATACGGCTATTCAATACCTCTCCTACGCTTTGGCCGGTAAACCTTATATGGGTGTGGGAAGAAACCTGAGTTATAAAAGAGATGTGTTTCTTCGTAACAAAGGTTTTTCATCCATCAACCAGATACCGAGTGGCGATGATGACCTGTTCATCAATAAAGTAGCCACGGCAAAAAATACCGCGATCGTGATCGATCCCGAAGCGCATACATTAAGCGAAGCCAAGAAAACCTGGGGCGACTGGATGACGCAGAAATATCGCCATTACACCACCAGTAAATATTACAAACCCGTACATAAATTTTTATTGGGATTATACTCGCTGAGTTTGTTTCTTGTTTACCCGTTATTAGCATTATCCATTATTTTTTTCAATTGGTGGATGGCCCTGGCAGTGTTTGCTGTAAGGTTGATCGTGCAGGCGATCGTTTATTTTAACGGGATGAAGAAACTGAACGAGGCCGATCTCTGGCCATGGTTCCTCTTCCTTGATATCTGGATGTTCTTTTATTTCATTTTTACCCTGCCCGCCATATGGAAAGCTCCCCGCAAAAACTGGGCTTAATAACAAAATACTTTGCTGACTTTACCGAACAGCAGATCGCACAGTTCACTGCGCTGGATGCATTGTACACTGAATGGAACGCGAAGATCAATGTGATATCAAGAAAAGATATTGACAGTATCTACTTGCACCATGTACTGCATTCTTTAAGCATTGCGGCTATCGCAGATTTTCAACCCGGCATACATATTATTGATATCGGATGCGGTGGTGGTTTCCCGGGTGTACCGCTGGCGATATTTTTCCCGCAGGTAAAATTTCATTTGGTTGATAGTATCGCTAAGAAATTAAAAGTAGTGGATGCGGTTTGTGAAGGTGCAGGCATCAAAAACATTACCACGCAACATACCCGTGCAGAAGAGATCAAAAACAGGAAATTTGATTATGCCATCTCGCGTGCAGTCGCCCCTTTGAAGGAACTCTGGAAATGGAGTTCTCCACTCCTTAAAAAAGATCATACCAAAACCTTACCCGGCGGATTGATCTGCCTCAAAGGCGGAGATCTGGCCCAGGAAATTTTCGAAAGCGGTTTACGGCCGAAGATGATGCCGATACACAAAATATTCCCGGAGGATTATTTTGAGGAGAAGTTTGTGTTGCATGTTGCGAAGTAGAGATGCTGGAGGCCGCCGCTGGATGCTGGATGCTGGATACTGGATGCTGGATACTGGATGCTGGATACTAGATGACGGATGCTAGGATGTTAGATACTGATGCTGGATACTGGATAGCGGCTGCGCACCTTCGGCATCCAGTATCCAGCATCTAGTATCTAGTTTGACTAATCCGGTATAGTAAGCTTATTATTCGTTCTATTAACATCCGCCAAACGCATGCTCGGGTCTATTTCAATTGATTTTATGGCACCGATCCCTTTTGTAATGGCAAAGGAATATTCAGGATGCGTCCATTTCCATTCTTCGTGCACGGTTCTTGGTGCTGTTCGTTCATCTGGTTTTTCGCCATACATCATGCTCAAAGGGATGTAATGCATTTCCTGTGAGCCGTCTTTATAAGTGATGAGCACATCGATCGGCATTGGCATTTTTCCAACGCGTTTTATCTTGATCATGGTTTGACCGTCTTTCAGGTCAATATCACCCACTGCATAATCGATCGTTTTGGTACTGTAGATCCAGTATTCTTTGTACCAATCCAGTTCCATACCGCTTACTTTTTCCGCAACGCGGATAAAATCATTCGGGTTCGGATGTTTAAAGCGCCAGGTACTGTAATACGCCAATAATATTTTATCACGTATCGAATCGCTTACGATATATCCTAACTGCGCCATGAACACAGCGCCTTTGCTATATGCTGCATTGCTGTATGCGTAGTTGGTATTATAATGATCTGAATGCGTACTCGCCGGCTCTTCCAAACCACTTTTCGCCAATGCAAAATAGCCGCGGTAAGAACCATTGTACCAGAAACCTTTTGAACTGCGCATGGTAGCCATTACCCTTGTACTTGCATAATCGGTAAAGCCCTCATCCATCCACGGATACAAAGATTCATTGGTACCCATAAGCATCTGGTACCAGGTATGCATCCATTCGTGCAGGGCAGTTCCGAGGCTTGCAGATTTTATTAAAGTAGCCATGGGATATTCCATGCCACCATCGCCACCCTGTATAAATGTATAAGTCTTGTATGGATACGCGCCGAATGTTTTGGCGATGATGGGATAAGCGATCGCTGTTGAATCGGCCACTTTCTGCCATCTTGCCTCCAGTGAATCCACTGCCTTGTATACTACCCTGATCAACGGGCCGTTTGGTACACTACGCGTGGTCATTTTATAATTAGGATCGGCGGCCCATACAAAATCATGCACATTGTATGCCTGCCATTTCCATGTGAGCGTGGTTCCGGTTGGCGCTTTTATTTTTGCACCCGCTGCTTCATAACCAAATCCAACTTCATTGTTGTTGATCAAATCGCCGCCTGCTGTTACCATATACGTTTTATCGATAGTGATGTTCACATCATAATCGCCCCACACACCATAAAATTCTCTTGCGATGTATGGATTCGCGTTCCATCCCTGGTAATCGTACTCCACCATTTTAGGATACCACTGGCTCATGCTGTAACGAACGCCTTCTGCATTGTCGCGCCCGCTCCTGCGTATCTGCACCGGAACCTGCGCTTCAAAATTTACATCCATGGTTACCTTGGTTTTTGGTAAAATGGGTTTGGTAAGTATTACCTCTAGTATGGTCTCGTGTTCTTTCAATTTCTGTTCAACACCATTTATTTTGATGCTTGCCACACGCTGAAAACCAATTTCAGTAGGGGTTAATTTACTGATTCGATCTTTTACACGTGCATCCCAATCCAATCCATCACTTCTCCTGCTCGGTTCTGCGAGTTTTGTTTTACCAAGTTCCATGCTTCTTACGTCCATACTGCTGCCGGGCTGAAAAGCATTCCAATATAAATGGAAGTACACTTTGTTCAATGTGTCGGGAGAGTTGTTGGTATAATCCAGTTTCTCTGTTCCTTTGAAACGGTTGGTGACCACATCCATATTCACATTGATCACATACTTAACACGCTGCTGCCAACGGTCGGCTTGCGCGGAGGCGGTTGATAGATGACAGACAATAGATGACAGTAAGAAAAGCTTGAGTAGGTTTCTTCTCATGATACAAAAGGGGGTTTTGTGGTGGTAAATTTCAGGAAAATAGGGTAATAAAGTGCAGATGGGGAAAAACAGCTATGAGCGGAGCTGTGAGCTATGAGCTGTGAGCCGTGAGCTTTGTATGTGCAATTTTTGAAGCTTGGGTTATTAAGTAAACAAATCGGGCCCGCGCTTCAAACACATTGCGTACTTATTTCGAAAATTACAGCCGTGAGCTGTTTATTACTCGCACTATATATCAATAGCAAACAGGCCAGGCTCATGGCTCGCAGCTCAAAGCTCATAGCTATTCCTTCCCGGCCAGCACGATCACAATCTCCCCCTTCACCGTCTTGGCCTTAAAATGATCCGCAACTTCCCGAAGCGTTCCGCGTTTGTTCTCTTCGAACATTTTGGTGAGTTCACGGCTAACACAGCATTCTCTTTCGGCGCCAAAGTATTGGATAAATTCTTCGAGTGTTTTTATAAGACGCATGGGGCTTTCATAAAAGATCATGGTGCGTTCTTCTTCCACCAGTTTCTTCATCAAAGTTTGCCTGCCTTTTTTTAAGGGGAGAAATCCTTCAAAACAAAAACGGTTAGTGGGTATACCGCTATTTACCAATGCAGGAACAAAAGCTGCTGCGCCGGGGAGGCATTCTACTTTTACTTCCTGCTTAATACATTCGCGTACCAACAAAAAAGCAGGATCGGAAATACCGGGTGTGCCCGCATCAGTAATCAGCGCCATCGTTTTACCGGCTACCAATTGTTCAACAATATGCTGCACAATTTTATGCTCATTGTGTTGATGGTAGGGAGAAACCGGTTTCTGAATATTATAATGATTGAGCAAACGCGAAGAAGTACGTGTATCCTCGCACAAGATCACATCAACCTGCTGCAACACTTCGAGCGAACGGAGTGTGATGTCTTTGAGGTTGCCGAGGGGGGTGGGAACGAGGTAAAGCATAGTGGTAAGTTATAAGTTTTAAGTTATAAGTCAGCGCATTTCATACTTACTACTTATAACTTAAAACTTACTACTCAATTGATCCTTTCAATCTCATAAAACTCCATCACAGGATTGGCAAGCAGTTTCTTGCTCGCGTCTTCGGCCAGTTGTTTGGCCTGCTCTTCTGTGTCTGCATCGATCTGGAGAGTGATGTGTTTGCCTACCCGCACATCGGATATGGAACTCAATCCCAAATTCTGCAGGCCACCCAATACGGCTTTACCCTGCGGATCGAGAAGGTCTTTTAACGGCATTACTTTTATCTGAACATTATAGGTCATGACGGCTATTGTTTAAGCGACAAAGATAGAATTACGTAAGCAATAAATGTGATGGGAACTGCGAGCCAGCCAAAACTTAGTCCTGCAGCAAGCGCAATAACGGCAAGAATAAGAAAGGGCAATAATTTTTTGATGGTGACACCCGAAAATTTCATGGCCATCATCGGCAGTTTGGAAACCATCAGGTAGCTGATGATAATAATGGCCGCATACCAGAACCATTTATTCAAAAATAAATGGACGATGAATTCATTATTTGAGTACCAGTAGATCAATGGAAAAGATGCGAATAATAATCCCGCCGCGGGTATCGGCACACCTTTAAAACCAAGACTCTGCGAGGCATCGAGATTAAATCTTGCCAAACGGTAAGCGCCTGCGCAGGGAATGATAAATGCGGGTAAGAGCCAGAGCATACTTGTGTCCAGGCCACCAGGCTGTTGTGCATAGCTGAGCCGGAGAAACTGGTATGCGATCAAACCCGGCGCTACGCCAAAGCTTACACCATCGGCAAGCGAATCAAGTTGCTTGCCCATTTCGGAAGGCACTTTTAAAAGCCGGGCCACAAATCCATCGAGAAAATCTATTAAGGCAGCAGCACCTATGAGAATACTGGCAACATATATTTTTTCAGGAATGACCACCAGGTTTTCTCCATTGGAATCAACAGAAATGGTAACACCTGTTTGCATGATGCAGACTATTGCAAGACAGCCGGCAAAGAGGTTAAGAAGGGTAAATAAATTGGGGATCTGTTTCATGATTTCTCGATTTTGCCACGCTCTTCAGAGCGTGGGTAAAAGGGGCACTTAGAAAGTATTTTGCGGGACTTCCAGTCCCGTGTCGATGACTGTTAATTAAATCGTTCTTCATTTAAGTTCTTTTGCCCACACGGGACTGGAAGTCCCGAACAAAAAAAAGAGAAATCTTTGTCCACGCTCTGAAGAGCGTGGCAAATAACAGCATTTCAAACGATCTCTAAAAAGTATACTATTTTCTTTTCATTAAAGTTTCAATCTCTTCTGCCGTGATCGGAATATTTTTCATCAAATCAATGTTACCATTTCTTGTGATCCAGAAATTATTTTCGATACGCACACCCATGTTTTCTTCTTCAATATAAATACCGGGTTCTATAGTGAATAACATACCTGCTTTAACCGGTTCTGTGCGCGTGCCCAGGTCATGCACATCCAACCCTAAATGATGCGATATGCCGTGGTACAAATATTTCCTGTACGCACGATTCTCGGGTTCTTCATTTTTAACCTGTGCTTTACGAAGCAATCCTATTTTTAAGAATTGTTGCGTGGCTTCCTCTCCTACTTTCTCTGTATAATCAACGATCGAGATCCCTGGTTTCAAAATACTTTTGGCGTAATTGTGTAAATGCAGGCAGGCATTGTACACCGTTTTTTGCCTGCGGGTGAATTTACCATTTACGGGAACGGTGCGTGTAAGATCGGCGCAGTAATTACCGTACTCGGCGCCAAAATCCATCAGGATCAGTTCGCCGTCTTTACATTCGGCGTTGTTCGAAACATAGTGCAGTGTGCGTGCATTATCGCCACTGGCAATAATGCTTCCATAGGCAGGACCCGTAGCGCGCTGGCTAAGGAAACTGTGCCAGATCTCAGCTTCGATTTCATATTCAGTAACACCGGGTTTGATAAATTGTAATAACCTGCGAAAAGCGATATCTGTAATATCGATCGCTTTTTGCACCACTTCTATTTCTTCTTTTGTTTTAATACTGCGCAACTGTTTCATGATCTTAGCTGCACGTTGAAAAGAATGCAGTGGGTAAGCTGCTTTCATCTCATCAACAAAACGGTATTCGCGTGTGCGTACATGGCCGGCTTTGCGGTCGTTTTCATTGCTATCGAGATAAATATGATCGGCGAGATGTATCCATGATTGCAAAGGTGCTTCCAATGAATCGAGCCATACAATGGTTTGAATACCCGACATGGCACTGGCTTCTTTTGCACGCAGTCTTTTGCCGTCCCATTTCTCTTTTAATTCATTCGGGCGCACCAGCACCAGCACTTCCCTGTATTTCGGGTCGGGATTACCTGGAAACAATACCACCATCGAATCTTCCTGCGTGATGCCTGAAAGCCAGAAAAGATCTGTGTTCTGTTTGAATTTGTGAAGCGCATCTCCATTGAGCGGCCATTCATCATTGCTTACAAAAACAGCGATGCTGTTGGGGAGCATCTCGCTTATAAAACGTTTCCGGTTATTGATAAATATCTCCGGGTTCAATGGCAAATATTTCATAGCAGGTTGATTCAGGTATTAGGTGTTAGCCATTAGGTATTAGCAAAGACGAGGAACTAATTGCTAATAGCGATATCAACGCAAGATAAAAATTAATGGCCACGAATAACACGAATTAAACGGATTGATAGCACGAATTGCACGAAACAGCTGTGAGCTTTGAGCTTCGAGCTGTGAGCCTGGGTCTGCTTTGTTTGAAACCGGGCGATATT
This sequence comes from Bacteroidota bacterium, assembly GCA_040388705.1. Taxonomy (GTDB): domain Bacteria; phylum Bacteroidota; class Bacteroidia; order Chitinophagales; family Chitinophagaceae; genus Sediminibacterium. Next base: position 35,984 of record JAZKBI010000018.1, read on the forward strand.
AAATAAGAAAGGCAAGCCCGCGGACAAAAAACTCATTACTTACTTATTTCGAAAAATAACAGCCCTGAGCTGTTTAATACCGGCACCCATCCATCAATAGCAAACAGGCCAGGCTCATGGCTCACAGCTCATAGCTCACAGCTGTTCCTATAATTCCTGTTAAAAAAAATGATGGGCGGTGTAACATAATACGAATTCAATCGTATATTTACTACGAAATAATTCGTTTAACAAAACCACGCAATGAAACACTATGAAAACAACTAGCGCCAAATGGCTGGCATGGGCAGGTTTTGCCTTTGCAGCCGTAACCTTTGTGGCATGGAAAAGTACTGACACCATACCCGCCAAATCACAGCCCCATGATTACCAGGATACCACGCCGGTACGCAAAAAAACCTATGACAGGCGCGACAGGGATTACAGAGTAGGCGACCTGGATGAAGCCATGAGGGAAATCGACCGCGTTATGGTGGATATGAAGTCGAACATGAAGGTCGATTTCAGTAAAATGGATAAGGAAATGAAATCAGCAATGGAAGAGCTGAAAAAAGTTGATTTCGAAAAAATCGGCCGCGAAGTATCTGCTTCACTCAACAAGATCGACTGGGATAAAACACGCGTGGAAGTTGATAAGGCTATGCGCGAAGCGGAGGTTAAAATGAAAGACATTGATATGAAACAGATCAGCAACGAGATGGCAAGGGCCAGGGAAAGTATGGAAGCTGCGAAGATCAGTTCACATATTGATTTAGACAAGATCAAAGAAAGTGTTGAGAAAGGATTGGAAGGAGCAAGGGTTGGTATGGAAAAAGCAAAAAAAGAACTTTCCTCAATCAAAGAATTTACTGAAACACTGGAAAAAGACGGCCTGATTAATAAAAAGAAAGGATACAAGGTTGAGTTTAAAAACGGTGAGCTGTATATCAACGGCACCAAACAGTCTAAGGAAGTTAATGAGAAATACAGCAAATATTTTAAAGACCAGGACTATAGCATAAGAAGTGATGGGGAGGATAGATCGAACATCTGAGGATTCCGGAATTGGGAAATTTTGGAATTGGGAAATTGGGAAATTGAGTGGCCCTCAATTCCAAAATTTCCCATTTTCCCAATTTCAAAATTTAACCGTCGGGCATTTCACCGCTCTTCCCGCACTGCTCGGGAATACGCCGCTTTTTACAATAGATATTTCGTAGGCGCCTTTTGTGCCATTGAGGGCACCTAGCCCTGATATGGTTGCGTCATAGTTTACTGTGATTCGCATATCGTTCACCTGATAGCCGATCATCGGGATCAGTGCATCCTGGCTACGGTAATACAGGCCAACGATTAATTGGTTGAGCCCATTTCCACCAAGATCGCGATTGGCATTAAAACCCACCACGGTCTCCCAGTTGCCGCCCATCCTGCTTACGTAGATATTCGGGTTCACTATCCAGGTATCCTGTATCTTGATATTACTATTCACAAACGCCGTATAACGCCTTGAGATACGTCCATCAGAAACAGAAGGATCAAAAAAACTTTCCCGCGGCGTGTTGATGTGCATAATGCTTACACCTGCATTGAAATACATATTCTCGGAAGCAAAATAAGAATAGTTCAAACCCATCTGGAGATCTAGATAAGAGGTCTGGCTATAAAGAAAAGGTTCATTGGATGGGATTGTTGCATCAAAGAACCTTCCGTTCCATTGGTTATCGAAAGTGAATTTAGAAACGTCAACACTCTTACTCATAAAACCCAAACCAAAACCGCCACTCAGCAAACTATTATAACCAATCATCTGGTGATAAGCGACGCTTGCATAACCGCTGGTTGCAGCAAGGTTTCCGGCACCGGATGCATCTTTCAGCAAAGAGCCCCCAACACCCACCCACCCGTTCTCAAAACGATTGGTGAATAGTTTTGTATCTCCCCAAACACTCATCGTTTTGTAGGCATTACCCCCTACACTTCCAAACTGGGTGCGGTAATTGCCACCTATCCTGAAATCGTAATCAGGATTAAATCCTGTGTTAGCGGGGTTCACCAACATGGGTATGTTGAAGTATTGGGAAAAATGCAGATCCTGCGCATGGCTGTAAACAACCATCGCGGTAAGCATCATTGTGAATACTATTTTGTTTTTCCGCTTCATAATCAAACTCCTTCTGTATTATCGTAATAAAGTGATATCGCCCTTTTTAATTAAACGGTCCTTGCTGCTGAACTCAACCAGTAGCGTATAATGATACACTTCCTGCGGCTGTAGTCTTCCGTTCACTTTGCCATCCCATCCATCTGCGGGATCTGTTGACTGAAAAACCACCTGACCCCAGCGGTTATAAACGGTCCAGTTCATTTTTGAGATGCCGAAACCACGCACGTATATTTTATCATTTACACCATCGCCATTGGGTGAGAAAGCATTGGGTACATCGAGCAGGCTGTTGATTACAACAGATATTGGCTGGCAACTCGTATCAATGCAACCATAATTGTTGAAAACAGCAAGGCATGTATTAAAGGTACCGGAAGCATTGTATAAATGGCTCACCGTGGTATCCTGCTTGATCGTGGCCAGCGTATTACCATCACCGAAGATCCATTTATAGCTGCTTCCCCCTATTGATGAATTCAGGAACGTAACAGCGGTATTCTCTTGTGTTGGCTGTGGCGAATATGTAAAAGATGAGGTTGGATTCGGGCTCACCGTTATCGAAAAATAACCTGAGGTGTCTATCTTATTACATGTGTTGGTATCCACAGCGATCAAGCGTACTTTATAAATGCCTGTACTGTTATACAAATGTTGCGGATCTATTTGACTGGAAGTTGTGCCATCACCAAAATCCCAAGTAAACTGGCTGCCACCCAAAGAAGTATTGGTGAACTGTGCGTTGTAAGGCACGCAACCAAATGCCGGTGTTGTAAACTGTGCTTTTACATTGGTGGCTATGCGAAGCACCTGGATCAGGCTGTCCGGTTCATTACAATAATTAGTGTCTATCAATATCAGTTTAACGTTGTACGTACCTGCTACCGTATACGTGTGTGTAACAGAACCACCACCTGCAAGCTGTGTTGTACCGTCGCCAAAATCCCAACGGAAACTGGTTGCGGTGAAAGGTTTTACAGCAACCGAATTATTAGTGAATTGATAGGCTAGTGAGGTACAGGGTGGTAATTTGGTTGAAACGAATGCCATTCCCACTTCATCATTCCGCACACGGATGGTGACAATAGCAGAATCGGCAATATTGCAACTGTTCGAATCGACCGATATCAGCTTCACCCTATACAGGCCAATCGTATTAAACGTATGCGAAGTGGAAGGAACGGTGGTAGTTACTTTCGGGCTGCCATCATTAAAATCCCAGATATATTTTACGCCCATGGCCAATGTATCAGAAAAATCAACTGAGAGCGGAACGCAGCCGGAAGTATCATGCACAACTCCGTTTACAGCAGCCCGCACACCTGCGCCAATACCGGCAAGGTTGAAAGCCATTTTCACAGCGGCCAGGTTACAACCCTGTGATCCATTGTTCGGCGACCATGCACCTGGTGTTGTTGGAAATGTTCCTTTTTGTCCGCCGCAGTTTGCACAGATCGCCTGGTAGATCACACCGTTCTGGTCGAAACGGCTGGTACCTCCATCCACGTGTTCACCCAATCCACCGGTCTCGCCAAAAAAGCTTCCGTATAACTGCGACTGCGCATTCTTGGCCAGCACGAAAAAATACATATCCTGGTTATCCGTTGCTTTTTGATAAGCATCGGCTGTTACGGGTAAACCTTTGGTACCGCTATTGGGAAAATGGTCCTGTATATCAATACCTCCTCCCCAACCGGATACATATACATTCTCGCATCGGTCCACAAGGAAAGCGGTAGGCGATATATTAGGCGTTGCTCCGCCCGAACCAAAAATAGTTGAGTAGATAAAGTCGGATAGATCCGGTTTTACCTTTGCAATGAATTGTTTACCGCCGGGCTGGTTAAACGGCGCATTAATAATGGGCCAGTCGCCGGTAGTTGTTCCGGCAAAATACAACATGCCGAATTTATCGAACTGGATACCATAAATAATATCTGCCCCTGATGTACCAAAGAATCCGTCCCGCACAAATGTTCCGTCACTTTTAAATTCCACAACGAAACCATCACAGACCCCTCCCTGGAAACCTGGATATTTTGCCCCGGCTTTATTACCGGGAAAATCTGCACTGGCCGTTGTGCCTCCTACAAATAAATTATTATTGGTTGGGTTGATAGTAAGTACGAAAGCAGCATCATCATCCTGGCCGCCGATGATCACGCTGAACAGTACGGAAGACAAATCGGGTGTAAGCTTTAATACCACTGCATCCTGTACCCTTCCCTTGGTGGGATCGCCGTTCACTTTTGTTTGACTGGAAACAGCCGTCACAGGAAAATCCAGCGATTGTGTGCAGGTGGCCATATAAATATTTCCCGCATTATCCAGTATCACTTCACTGCGCGCATCATCACCATAATTTCTATCGATGGATGCCGAGCCCTGCACCAGGTATTTACCCTGGATATTTACACCATCATCTCCGCTGCCACCGATCTTAACAGAGGCAACAATATCGGTTCCGTTTGCATTTAATTTGGTGATCACAATATCCCAGCTTGATCCACCTGGGGGGCCAAACTGTTTCAGTGCGCCTTTGGTGGGGTAGTTGGAAGAAGTGGATCTTCCGGCCACCACCAGGTTACCGGCATTATCAACCACAAGACTATGCGGCTGTTCATTACCATTGCCACCGAGATATGTTGCGTAGATCCTGTTGGATCCTGTGGGATCGAATTTAATGATGGCCATATCAAAACCACCCGGCTCACCCGTTTTACCTCCCCCCTGGAAAGATTGCTGAAATGCGCCATTACTTATGGGGAAGCCTGAAGAAGGTGTTGGAAATACAATTCCGCCCGCATAAAAATTACCGGACCCATCATAGGTTGCGGTATAACCCCAGTTGTCTGTTCGGCTTCCTGTAAATGTTGAAAATACCAATGAAGGATCGATCACCAGTGTGGATGTATTGGCATATGCGCCCGCTAAACGGAAGCGTACAATATTTCCCTTCACTTCATAACTACAAGGAATTTCTTTTCGATTGTTATCGATCAACTGGTAAGTGTAAGGGGCCATTTCAATAACCTCGTCAACAGATGTTTTGATATGCAGGGCGCCATCTTTTATTTTCAGTTCGTCGGCTCCATCAAAATACATCGCAATATTGGCTACATCGCCGCCGGGGTTTATGATGAAGTCATATTTCAAAACGCCATTCGATGTGTAATAGCGGACATCAATATTCGGATACACATTTTTGTAAGTTACCCCCTGGTAGGTACGGCAATTCCGGGCCCACTGGGTTGAGTCATTGCCGATAAAATAATTGGATACATTATTCTGTGGTTTGTCGGGAAGGATCTGAGGGTCCTTATTGGCATTGAGAAAACGCATCTCGTAGATATGGCCGCGCAAAGGGATTGCCCCGTTGTTGCCGCCACCCACACCATCCGGAACCTGTACGGAACCGGGCTTGCTGGTACTGCTAAGCGATCTTGTTTCCGTAGCAGCAACCCCGTGATGCATGTATTCGCCAACACGGTTCAGATCTTCTTTATTATACAGCAATACCTTGTATCCCGTTGCCTCTAAAAGGAACGATCCGCTACTGATATCACCTTTAAATTTTACCTGCTTATCCCACTGCCCTTTGTTCTCGATAAATTCAAGATAGTTTTGCGAAAAGGCATTCGTATACACGAGAATCAACACAGCAATCCTTACTATTGTTTTAAACACTGCCAAACTACTTTTTTTAAAAGGTACGAATTATATACGTTTCTTTCTCCTGTATGGCTCTTCTTGTTTGCCCGGGAATGAGGATCGGCCATCGTGAGGCGTGAATCGTCAGTCGTGAGCCACCTCACGATCCAGGTCTCACTACTCACGAGTACACTTTATATCTCACGAAATTTTCCCCCAACCGTTCTTGCGCTTTTGCGAATGCAGAAAACCTTTTAACTGCAAATTCTTTGCCAACCCCAGCTCCACATCTTCACTCACAATCCGCTCTGCTTCAGTCCTGGCAAGCTCCAGCAACGCTTTATCATTAACAATGCTTGCTATCTTAAAGTTCAGTGCACCACTCTGGCGGGTTCCTTCAATATCACCGGGACCCCGGATCTCGAGGTCCTTTTCGGCGATCTTAAATCCATCATTGGTGGCGCACATTATCTTGATACGTTCCCTTGCTTCTTTGCTGGCTTTGACCCCCGTTAATAATATGCAAAAACTTTTTTCTGTGCCCCTTCCTACCCGTCCACGCAGCTGGTGGAGCTGCGATAACCCGAATTTTTCAGCGCTTTCGATCACCATCACAGAAGCGTTTGGAACATTTACGCCTACTTCAATTACCGTGGTGCTTACCATGATCTGCGTATCGCCGCTTACAAACCTTTGCATATTGGTTTCCTTCTGCTCCCCCGGCTGTCTGCCATGCACCATACTGATATGGAACTTTGGTTCGGGGAAAAAACTTTTTACCTGTTCATATCCCTGCATCAGGTCCTCGTAACTCAGTTTCAAACTTTCTTCGATAAGTGGATAGATGAAATATACCTGTCTTCCCTTGTCGATCTCAGTCCTCGCAAAATCCATCACACTCGCCCTTGCGGTCTCATAACGGTGAACCGTAGTTACCGGTTGCCTTCCCGGCGGCAGTTCATCCATCACGCTATAGTCAAGGTCGCCATAAGCAGTCATAGCCAGTGTGCGCGGAATGGGTGTTGCCGTCATCACCAATACATGCGGTGGAACGCTTGCTTTCTCCCATAACCTGGCGCGTTGTGCCACACCAAAACGATGCTGTTCATCAACGATCACCAGCCCGAGGTTTTTGAACTGAACCGAATCTTCTATTACTGCGTGTGTGCCTACCACAAAATGTATCGTGTCTTCCAGTAATCCTTTCAAAATTCTTTTCCGTTCTTTTGCTTTGGTGCTGCCGGTAAGCAAAGCAATTTCCACCGGCATTTCCCTGAGCAATTCACTGAGGCCGGTATAATGTTGCTGTGCCAGAATTTCGGTTGGCGCCATCAAACAACTCTGGTAGCCGTTATCGGCCGCGAGCAACATACTTAAGAGCGCAACGATGGTCTTGCCGCTGCCCACGTCTCCCTGTAACAAACGGTTCATCTGGTGGCCGCGGCCTGTATCGGCACGGATCTCTTTGAGCACTCTTTTCTGCGCTCCGGTGAGTTCAAAAGGAAGGTATTTTGAATAGAGTGTATTAAAAAGATCGCCCACTTTTTCAAACACCACACCCCTGCTTACTTTATGCCGCTGAAGGCGTACGAGTTGCAGCCTTATCTGTGCTATAAACAATTCTTCGAACTTGATCCGCCGGATAGATTGTTCTGATAATTGCACCGAAGCCGGAAAATGGATATTACGGTACGCTTCAAAACGATTCATCAGTTTCAGCTTCTCCAATACTTCTGAAGGGATATTTTCAGGGATATCTTTTGGTTGCAATAAAGTAAGTAAGGTATACGTGAACTTACCCAGTTGCCGCCCGTTAAACCCGCGCGCTTTTAATTTTTCGGTGGTGGGATATACAGGCTCAAGGAAATTTTTCCCGTCGGCATTGGCACGTACATAAGGTTCTATTTCAGGATGAACGATCTGCGGTTTGCCATTGAAAAAACCTGTTTTTCCAAATACAAGGTAATCGCTTCCTACGTTCAGTCCCTTTACCACCCAGGTAATTCCCTGGAACCAGGTGAGTTCGATGATACCTGTCCTGTCGCGTAATTGTGCCACCAATCTTTTTCCTCTTCCTGCCCCCACGGTTTCATAATTCAATAAAGTACCGGCGATCTGGATATAATCGGTTTGTGGATTGATCTCGCTGATGCTGTTTACCTTGGTCTTATCAATATGCCGGTGCGGAAAATGTTCCAGCAGGTCGCCGAAAGTAAAGATCTCCAGTTCTTTCTTCAACATATCCGCACGAAGCGGCCCCACACCTTTCAGGTATTCGATGGGAGTAAGTAATATGGATGCGAGTTCTGACAATTGGCGAATTAACGAATTAAATCATTGCCTTCTTATGCGGTTAACCGCAAAACAAAACAATTGATGAATTGCGAATTGACGAATGGCAAATTTTCCGCAAATATTTTTTTGAGAGGCTCAACCCCAAACCCCAAACACCAAACTCCAAACTACTTATCTTCGCCCCCATGGAAAAAGAGGTTGTTTTAAGTGGTATTCGCCCGACCGGGTTCCTACACCTTGGTAATTATTTTGGCGCCATGCGAAATTATGTTCGTATGCAGGATGAGTATAACTGTTATTTTTTTGTTGCTAACTGGCATAGCCTCACCACGCATCCCGATACCAAAGAACTGCATACCAGTGTAAACAGGGTGATCGCAGAAAATATTGCCTGCGGTCTCGATCCTGAAAAAGTAGCGTTATACGTGCAAAGTGATGTTCCTGAGATTGCTGAATTATATCTCTACCTGAACATGCTTGCCTACAAAGGCGAGCTTGAAAAAACGGTTACGTTTAAAGAGAAAGTGAGAGCACAGCCCGATAATTCAAATGCCGGCTTGTTAACCTATCCGGTATTACAGGCTGCTGATATCCTCATCCATCGCGCAGTAAAAGTACCCGTGGGTAAGGACCAGGAGCAGCATCTTGAAATGGCCCGGAATTTTGCAGAACGGTTCAATTATCGGTACGGCGATGTACTGCCCTTACCTTATGCATTTAATTATGGCGGCGAACTGGTTAAGATCATGAGTTTAGATGGAACAGGGAAGATGAGCAAGAGCGAGAACCAGATGGTCACACTTTACCTGGCAGACGATGATGAGATCATCCGTAAAAAGATCATGAAGGCAAAGACCGACCAGGGCCCCGATCAACCCAATTCAGACAAACCCGCTTATATTCAGAATCTTTTCACTTTAATGGGATTGGTAAGTTCTGCTGATACAGTAAAGAAATTTGAGGACGATTTCAATGCCAGCAGCGCCGGTAACTGCATCATCCGGTATGGCGAAATGAAGAAACAGCTGGCAGAGGATATGGCCCGGTTCATTCAACCCATCCGTGAAAAAGCGGCTGATATTCAGAATAACCGGGAACTATTGGGCAGGATCATTCGCCAGGGGGCAGATAAGGCAAGAGCGAGTGCTTCGGAAACCCTGAAAGTAGTGAGGGGTGCGATGAATATGAATTATTGACAGGATGCTGGATACTGGATGCTGGATACTGGATACTGGATACTGGATACTTGATACTAGATACTGGATACTGGATACTAGATACTTGATACTGGATACTGGATACTAGATACTTGATACTAGATACTGGATACTAGATACTAGATACTAGATACTAGATACTGGATACTAGATGCTGGATACCAGGTAGCAACTGTACACCTTCGGCATCCAGTATCCAGCATCGAGCATCTAGCATCTAACATCCAGAAAAAAAAACTCTCCCCTACCCACACTTCCAACCCCGTATTTCGTACTTTCATTTTTATGGCAAAAGCAAAGAAACCAAAACATATAGCAGTGGCCGGCAATATCGGCGCGGGAAAAACAACCCTGACCGAAATGTTGAGCAAGCACTACCGCTGGATTCCGCAGTTTGAAGATGTGGACCATAACCCCTACCTCATGGATTTTTATGAGGACATGCCACGATGGAGTTTTAATCTCCAGATCTTTTTCCTGAACAGCAGGCTCAACCAGTTACTCGAAATTCATCACGGAACAGAAACAGTGATCCAGGACAGGACCATTTATGAAGATGCCAACATCTTTGCACCCAACCTCCATGAAATGGGATTGATGAGCAAACGTGATTTTGATAATTACTATTTGTTTTTCCAGACATTAAAAACCATGGTGCAACCGCCCGACCTGCTGATCTATTTAAAAGCATCGGTTCCCACATTGGTTGCGCAGATACAGAAAAGAGGAAGAGAATATGAAGAAAATATCCGCCTCGATTATTTGAAACGCCTCAATGAATATTACAATAAATGGATCGACAGTTATAAAGAAGGTCCGCTATTGATCATTGATTGCGATAAAAATAAATTCGCTGAAAGCGATGAGAATTTCGGAGATATTATCAGTAAGATCGATAGTACTTTGTTTGGATTGTTTTAAACAATTCTTTTCCCGTACGGGCAATTATGAGAAAGCTGATCTTATCAACACTGCTTCTTCTCTGCGCATACATATCCCTTTCGCAAGATCGTTTTATTCAGTTTGATAAAACAAGATATGAGCGTGGTGATACGATCTCTGTTTCCTGCCATCTCCCGTCTTACAAAGCAGACGATATCCATCTCGCAACGATGTATCTTTTTGTTGAGAATATCGATACCAAACAAAAATGGTCATATCGTTATCCTATGCTTGAAGGATTGAGTAATGCAGACCTCATCATCGACAGCACTATTTCCCAGGGTCGTTATGCTTTTACATTTCAAGTGCGTAAACAATTTTTCGGCGTAAATGGAAATACAAAGAACACTAATGGTTCGCAGCTGAATTATGTTATGCAAACCAAAAACAGTCAATCACATTTTGATAAAATAAATACCGACAGGAACGGCCGTTTTGTATTGAAAGACCTGCTATTCGAAGACACCTGCAATTTTATATTCTCTATTGCCAAACTAAACAGGGATCCGCTACAGGTAACCATTAGAACACCGTTGGATTCTGCCTTTACCAGTGATACTTCGCTTACGAAAATTATTTACATCGGGCAACAGATACAAACTATCACAAAAGAAAAAGAAGAATCTTACCAGGCGGACCAACATTCTTTTTTATCAATGAATACATTGCCGGAAGTTGTTGTTTCGGGTAGATACAAAAGTAAAATTGAACAGTTCAACGAGACATACAGCACCGGCCTTTTCTCTAATCTTTCAGAAAAAATATTTGATGGGATGGAAGATACCCGGATCTCAAGCAACCAGAACATCTTTCTATTTCTTGAGGGCCGGGTCCCCGATCTGCAGATCGTATTGCTAAATGGTGTTTATTATTTACACTGGCGCGAGGGACAAACATTCACTACCAAAAAAAGTACTTTATCTAACGTAGATGTGTTTGTTGATGAGAGATTGATAGACCGCGTAACTGCCGATATCATCAATCCCAATGAAGTAGCGATGATTAAAATAATACCACCACCCGCTTACTTAACATCCCTCGGAGGTAAAGGTGCGATCGCGATTTACAGCAAGCGTGATATTACCAATGCGCCAAATACAAATAAAAATGCTTTCAAAATATTTGGTTACTCACCGTTGGTGGCCAGGTGGAAGTAAACAATTTTCAATAAGAAATAGGATATTTAGCATGCGTTGTCAATAAAGCCATTGGAATAAATTAATCCTCCACATGAAATTATCCTTTACTGCTTCATTTATTTCCTTACTTGGTTTATTCGCCGATGCACAAACAGGCTACGAAATTCCTGTTACGATACGCCCTTTAAAAAATCAGAAGGTATACCTCGGAACGTATCTCGGCAAATCAACCATATTGGTAGACTCCGCTGCTTTAAACAATGAGAGCGCAGGAGCATTCAAAGGGACAAAAAAATTAATACCGGGTGTGTATCTTCTCGTATCCACAAGCCGGACCGTATTGTTTGATTTTCTTGTGGGAGATGACCAGCAATTCAGCGTCAGCTACGATACATCAATGCCGGGCAACACTGTTTACAAAGGCTCTGCTGACAATGAAATAAACCAGGTTTATTCAAAATTCATGAGCAGCAAACTGAAAGAGAAAAAAATATGGGAAGATAAACACCACCTCGCTAAGACCAAAGCCGATACGTTGGAATATACTTCGGCAATACGCGCGATCAATAACGAAGAGACCGATTATCAATCAGGCATCGCAAAAAAATATCCAGCCAGCCTGGTAGCCTTTTTAATTCATGCGATGAAAAGGCCGGTTATTCCTGAGCTCCCGATAGTGAATGGCAAACCAGATTCTCTTTTTGCTTACCGTTATGTTAAGGATCATTATTGGGATGATATCATGTTCAACGATGACCGTTTGCTCCGCACGCCTTTTTTTGAACCGAAGCTGGATGAATATTTTACATACTATGTAACACCCCAAGCCGATTCCGTTATTGCCGAAGTAAAACATATGTTGCTTTTTGCAAGAACAGCAAAAGAACTATATCCTTACCTGCTCATCAAGTTCACCAATAAATACATGAACCCAGAATATATGGGGCTGGATAAAGTGTTCGTATACCTCTTCGAAAATTTTTATGCAACAGGTGATACGCTGTTACTGAACCCTGAATCAAAAAAAATCATTACAGAACGCGCGTACAATCTAATGGCTAACCAGATCGGTCTGCCGGCACCGCCACTGAACCTGACAGACACCAGTGGAAAAATAATTTCTCTCTATACTATTGCCGCGCCTTATACCATTGTTGTATGGTGGGATCCCGAATGCAGTCATTGTAAAGAAGAAATTCCGAAACTGGATTCGGTCTACCGTGCTAAATGGAAACAATTGGGTGTAGGCATGTACAGCATCAATGCAGATGAAGCCCATATTCCGCAATGGAAAAGATTCATGAAAGAAAAAAACCTTTCACCCGAATGGCAACAGGTATATGAAACAACCGATGCAAGAAAATCCGGTGAAAAAAACGGCCAGCCCAATTACAGGCAACTCTACGATTTTCATGTAACTCCCACCATCTATCTTCTCGACAAAGACAAACATATCCTCGCAAAAAAACTGACCCTCGAGCAGTTTGATGAGATCATTAAAGTGAATAGTAAGAAAGTCTCACGCTAAGATTTTTTCACGCAAAGGCGCTAAGGAGCAAAGGCGCAAAGTCTGGTGCTGTTAGGTGAATTACCAATAATAGACAGATTACATTGGAGATGGCGCTGGTATCGGAGTTCCCGCGAAAGATTCTTTGCGCCTTTGCCCCTTAGCGCCTTTGCGTGAACCCAAAATGAGAATCCCGCCGTAGGCGGGATCCCATGTAACAAACAAGCAATCGAAGACCAAGTTTAATCCCCTGGTCAGGGGCATATAGCAGTTAGATTTTGGGTGCGGCCTGGAGTATTTCTTGCGTTACCCCGGATGCATATTTTTCAAAGTTCTGAACGAATTGGGTTGCCAGGTCCTTTGACTTCGCATCATAGGCAGCAGTATCGGCCCAAGTGCTGCGTGGGTTTAAAATTTCTGTGGGTACACCGGGACAACTGAGCGGCATCATCATCCCAAAAACAGGGTGCGCCTCATAGCTGACCCCTTCCAGTCTGCCTTCCAGGGCGGCAGTGATCATGGCGCGGGTGTAGCTGAGTTTCATACGGTTACCGATACCATAGGGGCCACCGCTCCAGCCGGTATTGATCATCCATACGTTTACCTGGTGTTTTTTCATTTTATCTCCCAACATCCCTGCGTATTTACCCGGGTGCAAGGGCAAGAACGGCGCGCCAAAACAGGCGCTGAAAGTAGACTTGGGTTCCGTAACGCCAGCTTCAGTACCAGCCACCTTGGCCGTATAGCCGCTGATGAACTGGTACATGGCCTGGCCGGGGGATAATCTGCTTATCGGCGGTAAAACACCATATGCATCACATGTTAAAAAGAAAATATTTTTAGGTAAGCCACCGATCGCGGGTTCCAATGCATTACTGATAAAGTCAAGCGGATAGCTTACACGCGTGTTCTCGGTGATTTCTTTATTACTGAAATCGATCCGCCTTGTGCCGGGGAAAAAATGAATATTCTCTACCAATGCACCGGGACGTATCGCGTTAAAGATCTCAGGTTCTTTTTCTTCGCTCAGGTCGATGGTCTTTGCATAACAACCGCCCTCGAAATTGAAAACGGAACCATCTGTCCAGCCATGTTCATCATCGCCAATTAATTTACGGTTGGGGTCAGCACTAAGTGTCGTCTTCCCTGTTCCGCTCAATCCAAAAAATACGGCCACGTCTCCATCCTTACCCATATTGGCACTGCAATGCATACTCAGCACATTCTTATCGTGCGGTAGTATATAATTGAGCACACTGAAAATTCCTTTTTTCATTTCACCCGTATAGCCGGTGCCGCCGATCAAAATAGTTTTATGTGTGAATGATAACACGGCGAAATTGTGTTGTCTTGTTCCATCCACTGCAGGATCTGCTTTAAAACCCGGCGCCTGTATGATATGCCAGTCCGGTTCAAAACTTTCCAGTTCATTTTCTTCGGGACGAAGAAACATGTTGTGCGCAAACAAATTGCTCCACGGGTTTTCGTTGATTACGCGGATATTCAAACGATGTGCGGGATCAGCGCATGCATAAGCATCGCGTATCCATACTTCATCTTTTGCACCGAGGTAATCGAGAAGTTTCTTTTTTAACTGGAAAAAATATTTTTCATCGATAGGGATATTGAAATTATTCCAGTCCACCGAATTTTCGGTGATGGCATCCTTCACAATGAATTTGTCTTTGGGGCTCCGGCCCGTAAACTCGCCTGTCTGTATACACAGGGCGCCTGTATCATTTAATATTCCCTGTCCGCGCAGAACCGTTTGTTCAACAAGTTCTGAAGGAGATAGCTGGTAATGAAGACCGGTGTTTGCGGAAAAGCCGAGCGATTGTAATTTTTTTGCTGATATCATATGTCTCGTGGCAAGCATATACGAACAAACGTTAGTTAAGAGGACAAAAGTAAATGTTTCCTGCTTTCATCTATTTTTTTGTGTATCCCCTACACTTTAGAGTTTATTAATATATACCGCTTATTTTTGCATAATATCAAAGGATCAGCAAGCCTCATCAGACAGGAATGGATGATAACTTGCATATTTTGAATGATTTATAAAAAAAGGAAAGTTCCGGGGCAGTCCATGGACCATGGTCTATGGTTCATGGTCCATCCTAACAATATTTTAAACATAAGACGAATAGTATCCCTGCTTAAATCCATACGTTTGTATCATGAAAAACCTTAGAGCCCTTTTTTGTTTTGTTTTATTATCTGTGGCGGCTAACACATATGCCCAGCAGAATGACGGCGATGAGGGAAAAGGGAAATTCAAAAAGGAAAATATTTTCATGGGAACGAGTTTGAACCTGGGATTGGCAAATCACTCGTTCAATGTGGGCCTCAACCCCGAAATAGGTTACAGCATTACCAAATGGCTCGATGGCGGGATGTCGTTCAACGTCAATTATTTTTCGCAAAACGCTTCCGAGTACAGCAATATCCGTTTCAGGAATTTCAATTTTGGCGGCGGGCCGTTCCTGCGCGTCTGGCCCCTGAACTTTTTACATTTCCAGGTACAACCAGAATACAATTGGATCAGTTCCAACCAGAAAAATGTGCAGAACGGACAAAGCGGTACCTATAAATACCAGACTGGTAGCCTGCTGGTGGGCGTAGGTTATGGAACGCGTATGATCGGTTCGCATTATTCCTATTTTACTTTAATGATCGACGTATTGCAGAACATTAATTCTCCCTATCGCGATCAGTACAATGATCCCGTTCCTATTGTCAGGGCTGGCTTCGGTTTCTATCTTAAAGGAAAACAGCGATAGCCTCATCAGGATCTTTACAAACGATCAATCTTTCGCGCCAGTCGCCGTATAAAAATCCCTGTGTGGCCATGTTATCGATATGAGCGATCAAATGATCATAAAATCCCGCAGAATTTAATAGGATGATCTTCTTGTTGTGAATGTTCAGGTTGTTCCAGGTAAGCATTTCAAACAGCTCATCTAATGTTCCGTTGCCACCGGCCAAGATCACGGCAACATCGCATAATTCATAGATCATTTTTTTGCGGGTATGCATGTCTTCCACCACGCGCAATTCGGTAATGCCTTCGTGTTGCGCTTCCCACTCAACCAATACTTTGGGTATCACGCCCACCACTTTACCGCCATTGTCCATCACCGAGTTGGCCACGGCACCCATCAGTCCCTTATTACCACCGCCGTAGATCAACACAATATTATGCTGAACCATCATTTTACCCAACGCGATCGCATGCTGCTCATACAATGGATCAACGCCTGCTTTTGATCCGCAAAAAACGGCAATACTGTTTACCGGCATATGGATGTTTTGGTTGATTAATATTTTTAGGCACTACAAAAAAAGAAGGGGTAATTGAACCACATAGTCACATAGATACATAGGGTATCACATAGTTTTCTGCAGTAATAAACTAAGCTCATTTAAATACTTTTTAGTTTCTCCCATTTCTCTATGTGTTAAAATCTATGTGACTATGTGTCTATGTGGTTCAAAATTATCCCGCCATCGTCATTAAGTAAACAAATTTTGTGCAAGTACCTCAAATATTAGCTAACCGATGTTTACAGTAAGCAAAATAGGTTAAATATTTTTACTACTTTTCCAATTCGTTTAGTTAACGATTAAATCATTCCCTCATGTCGCCATACGTGCTGTTTTCATTTGTGATCGCTTATTTCCTGGTATTACTTACCGTAGCCTGGTACACCGGCCGCAACAGTACCAATGAATCTTTCTTTATCGGGAACAAAAGCAGTAACTGGATGCTGGTTGCATTTGGCATGATCGGTACCTCGTTGAGTGGTGTTACGTTTGTGAGTGTGCCCGGTGCAGTGGCAAAAGAGTCCTTCGCGTATTTCCAGATCACGTTGGGATATTTAATAGGTTATCTCGTGATTGCATTTGTACTACTGCCTTTATACTATCGCCTCAATCTCACTTCTATTTATAATTACCTGCATAACCGCTTAGGTTTTACATCCTATAAAACAGGTGCCTCGTTTTTCATTCTATCGAGAATATTAGGCGCTACTGCAAGGCTCTACCTCGTAGTAAATATTCTGCAGGAAGCAATACTCAACAGTTTTCATGTTCCCTTCTGGGCAACCACGCTGATCATTTTGGTGATGATACTCTTGTACACTTATGAAGGCGGTGTAAAAACCATTGTGTGGACGGATACTTTGCAAACCACCTGCATGTTATTGGGACTGATCATCTGCGTTGTCTATATCCTCAGCAATTTACATCTCGGCTTTAGCGAAAGCTTACAGCAGATGGGAGAAAAAGGCTATTCAAAAATATTCTTTACCGATCCAAACAGCAAGCTGTTCTTCCTCAAACAAATACTGGCAGGTGCATTCATTACGATCACGATGACCGGTATGGACCAGGAAATGATGCAGAAAAATATCTCAGTAAAAACACTGAAAGATTCGCAGAAGAACGTGATCTCCATGTCGGTGATCTTACTCGTGGTGATATTATTGTTCCTTTTCCTCGGAGGCTTACTATATCTCTATGCAACGCAATTAAATCTTGGTGTAACCGGCGATAAATTATTTCCCACAATTGCATTACAACACATGCCGCCTTTTGTTTCGGTGATCTTTATCATTGCATTGATCTCTGCATTGTTCCCAAGTGCGGATGGCGCGATCACGGCATTGACTTCTTCTTTCTGTATCGATATCATCGGCATGCAAAGAAGGCCCGACCTCGCTGATGCGCAGAAGAAAAAAATGAGGCAGCGTGTTCACCTTGTATTTGCATTTATCTTCCTTTTATTTGTGATGGTATTCAAATGGATAGACAGTTCGAGTATGATAGGTGTGATCTTAAAAGTGGCCACGTTCACCTATGGGCCATTACTCGGTTTGTTCACTTTTGGAATTTTAATGAAACGGAATGTGAAGGATAAATTAGTTCCAATCATCTGCGTTGCCGCTCCTATCATTTGCTTTTTTCTTGACCGCTACCAGGAAGATATCTTCGGATCTTTTAAATTGGGGTTGGAGTTGTTGATCATTAATGGGTTGATCACGTTTGTTGGTCTATGGATTATTTCTCGGCCGGCTGATAAAGTCGCCGCATAAGATTTTTATAACCCCAGCCTTTAGGCTGGGGACCAACGATACTGATAGTTTCGGGCTTTAGCCCTGATTGCTCTCCGATTTTCGGCTACACAAAATTTTCTCCGCGATCCCTCGGCATCGTGATACAGTTGTGGGCTAAAGCCCGTTACGTATAGATACTCCGATCCCATGCTAAAGCATGGGGTTAAATCAAGCCCTGCATCCCACATTTCCCCTATTCCCTATCTTTACCCCATGGACCTTATCCACCCCCAGGTAGAAGCCTACGCCGCCCAATTCACCTCCCCCGAAAATCCCCTTTTGGCCGGGGTAAACCGTCAAACCCTCGAGAACCATAGCCAGTACCATATGCTCAGTGGGCATGTGCAGGGGAAATTTCTTTCTTTTATAAGTACTATACTGCAGCCAAAATACGTTCTGGAGATAGGAACCTTTACCGGGTACAGCGCTTTATGCCTGGCGGAGGGACTTTCAGCAGATGGGGAACTGCATACCATCGAATTAAGAGAGGAAGATGCGGCCACTTCTCAAGCAAATTTTAGCAAATCTGATAGGAATAAGCAGATACATTTGCACCTCGGAAACGCTAAGGAGATCATACCAAAGCTTAATCGTAAATGGGACCTGGTCTTTATAGACGCAGACAAGACATCGTATATAGATTATTATGAATTGGTTGTCCCGGAATTAAGTGCTGGCGGAATAATATTGGCAGACAATGTGCTTTTTCACGGGCAGATATTTGAAGAACCGGTCAGCACCAAAAATGCAAAAGCCATACAGGCTTTTAACGAACATGTGAGAAACGACCCACGGACCGAACAGGTATTGGTAACCATTCGCGACGGAGTACTAATGATCAAAAAGAAATTGTAATGAAAAAATTTGCTTTCATCTCTTGTCTCCTGGTAGCTTTTGTTGCGCAGGCGCAGAAAGAAAAAGGAGAAGCGTACATTAAGGCTTACAAAGAAATTGCTATTGAAGAAATGCTGCGTACCGGCGTTCCTGCTTCTATTACATTGGCGCAGGGCATTCTTGAATCGCAGTTTGGGGAAAGTGACCTGGTGAAAGGATCCAACAATCATTTCGGTATCAAATGCAAAACAGAATGGACCGGCCCTAAAATATTTCATGACGATGATGAAAAAGGCGAATGCTTCCGTGTATATGCAACGCCCGAAGAATCTTATAAGGATCATTCCGATTTTTTAAAAACACGTCCGAATTATGCGTTCCTTTTCAAACTCGATCCTACTGATTACGATGGATGGGCGAAAGGTTTGAAAAAAGCAGGTTATGCCACCAATCCTGCCTACCCGCAGAAATTATTGAAAGTGATCAGTGATTATGATCTGCAGCAATACAGTTTGGAAGCATTGGCAAGACAAAACAATCCTGTGCCTGTTACCGTTCCTGCCACAACAACGGAGGCGGTTGTGAGTACAGTCGCTTTAAAAGAAGAACTGCCAAAACAAACGGAAGCGATAGTAAATCCTCCGATAGAAAAACCGCTGGAAGAGCAGCAGTTGAAAGAACAGCCGGTGAAGGAACAACCAGTGAAAGAACAAACAACAAAAGAACAAACACCGAAAGAAGAAAAAGAACCGGAGATTGTCAATACCGGTACTGATACGCCCGCGGTTGTAAAAAATAAAAAACAATCCAATTATCCTCCAGGTATTTTTTCGATCAACCATACGAAAGTTATTTATGCAACAGAAGGCACTTCGCTTTTATCGCTCGCTACGCAATATGATATTTCATTGGGTAAACTGATCGAGTTCAATGAATTGGCAGAGATGGAAGTACTGGATACCGACCGTCTTGTTTTCATCGAAAGAAAACAAAAAAAAGGAACGGCTGATTTTCATTTGGTGACTATGGGCGAAACCATGCACGATATCTGTCAACTGGAAGGCATCCGTTTAGAGAACCTGGTTGAGTACAATCACTTAAGTAAATCAGCCCCACTCAGAACAGGGGATAAAATTTATTTGCATCCAATTGCGGCAGCGCCTGCAACATCTGCCAGGACGCCAAAATAATCGCTACTTATTGCCAGGTATAAGCTTTTGAGGTTACGCAACTCTCTGTGTAACTCCCAATCTCTGTTTCTCTGTGTTAAAAAGGCACATAGTACTTCAAATACTTTTTTCAACACAGAGTAACAGAGTACACCGAGTTACACAGAGGGTTACATCCACAATATGCTAATTTTACTTATTTTACAGCCTCCATCTAAACCACCCACATGCCAGTACTAAAAGTTCACGACAAAACATTTGTTCCGTATTTACCGGAGGATCTGATCAAAGAAAAAGTAAAAGAACTGGCTGCGGAATTAGACAAAGACTATGCTGGAAAAAAACCATTGTTCATCGCCATACTGAATGGTTCATTCATGTTCACTTCCGATCTTTTTAAAGAACTGACCATTGAAGCGGAGATCTGTTTTATCAAACTCGCTTCTTACAAAGGCACCAAATCAACCGGGCAGGTGATCACTGCTATCGGGCTAGATACTGATATCAACGGCAGGCATATTGTGATACTGGAAGATATCATCGATACCGGAAAGACCATGAACGAATTCCTTCCGCAACTGCATAAACAGCAACCCGCATCACTAAAGGTTGCCGTGTTACTCCATAAACCAGAGGCGACGGTGTTTAATGTGCCGATCGACTATTGCTGTTTCTCCATCCCAAATAAATTCGTGCTGGGGTATGGCCTTGATTATGATGGCCTGGGAAGAAATATCCGCGAGCTCTACCAGCTTAGCGACGAAGCCTAAAATTGTGCAAATAATGAATTGGGGTATATAATTTCCCCGCTTTCTACGTTATATTGATGCAAATCATCCCGTTGACAAATGAAAAAGGTCATTTGGGTACTTCTGTGCAGCTTAGCCATTCATTCCGCATACAGCCAGTTTTACCTTCGCGGTGAAATTAAGGATGAGCGGGGGCGTTTGCTGGAAGGAGTAAAGATCAACCTGGTATCTAAAGGCAGCTTTCCTTATTACAGCGGTAACAGTGGCACATTCGGAATCTCTACATCGCTTGCATCTGATACGATTCTTTTGAGTTTTGATGGATACGAAACCTTACGCGCCGTTATCGATACCCGCAAGTTTCAGAATTTTTTAATGAAGATGTTGCCTACCACTGCACATCTGTACAATAAAAAATTGTCTTCTCTTACAACCAATCTCAAAGCCGAATCATCCGGTTCTTTTTCTATAATGGGTGAAAGTTACAGCAGCCTGGTAGAAAATGTTTTTATTGAGGCAGATAAATATCCTGAAACAGGATTTGCACTCAACATCGATAAGGCATCCTACAGCAATATCCGCCGTTTTCTCAGCAATGAAATGTCGGTGCCCACCGATGCGATCCGCATTGAAGAAATGTTGAACTATTTCAATTTCACAAAACCTGCTGATATTCCGCTCAACGGAGAATTCAGTTGTAAGACACAATTAACCGGTTGCCCGTGGAATACAGGCAACCGGTTACTATTTCTCAATATTGCAGCACCGAAATTGGATCTTGACAGCATCCCTCCTTCCAACCTTGTTTTCTTAATTGATATATCTGGTTCGATGGATAAGCCAAACCGTTTACCATTGTTACAATCAGCATTTAAATTATTAGTGGATAATCTAAGGGAAAAAGATACGATCACGATCGTAACTTATGGTGGCGGCGTAGGTGTTGCATTAGTGCCAACAGGTGGCGATAATAAAAAGAAAATAAAAGATGTGATCGATTCATTGGTTGCCAGCGGTGATACGCCTGGTGAAGGCGCCATCCGCATTGCCTACGATCTTGCGAAAAAAACATTTATTGAGAAAGGAAACAACCGCGTGATCATTGCAACCGATGGTGATTTCAATATCGGTCAGACCTCAGAAAAGGAACTGGAAGATATGATCACTGGGTTCAAACAAACCGGGATCTATCTCACCTGTTTAGGTGTTGGTATGGGAAATTATAAAGACAGTAAACTGGAAACACTTGCTAAAAAAGGTAATGGAAATTTCGCGTATATCGATAACCTTCAGGAAGCGCAAAAAGTACTCGTAACAGAATTTACAAAAACGATCTACTCTGTTGCCAACAATGCATTTTTAAAGATCAGTTTTAAACCAGGCACCATCAAAGAATACAGGCTGATCGGTTTTGATAATAAAAAGAACGCAATGTCCGACAGTACCAGCGAACTGGAAGGTGGTGAAGTAGGAAGCGGGCATTCTATGATGGCCATCTTTGAGATAATTCCTTATGAAAAAGATTCTTCGTTGTACCACAAACCCTTGGCGGATATTTCTCTCCAGTATAAAATACCGGTTACAGAAATCCCGCGCAAACAAAACTTTACCGCATGGTACGAACCCAAACTTATCAATGAAGTAGACTCTTCTTACCGTTTTGCCGCAGCCATCGCAATATTTGGCGCTGTTTTAAAACAGTCAAAATTTGTACACAATTACCAATACGAAGATGTGCTCGTTTTAGCAAAAACCGCAGTCAATCCCAATGAACCACATCGCGCAGAATTTTTAACATTGATAGAGAAGGCGATTAAGATATATAAGCCGGGGAAGAAGAAGAAAGGCAATTAGGTATTAGGCGTTAGGTATTAGCGGTTAGCAAAACCCGAAGGCCTAATGCTAATTTCTAATACCTAATACCTGACCGCTAATTAAAAGCTTCTCTTACTCTATCAAAAAAACTCTTATCCCCTTTATTTGGATTCGGTTTAAAATTATCACTCTTGTTCATTTTCTCCAGGGCATCTTTTTCTTCTGATGTTATATGCTGCGGTGTCCATACATTCACCTGTATCAGTTGGTCACCTTTACTGTAGCCCTGCACTTCGGGAAAACCTTTTCCTTTCAACCGGAATATTTTTCCGCTTTGTGTGCCCGCTGGTATTTTGATCTTCGCCCTTCCATCAATCGTAGGAACTTCTACATGTGTGCCAAATACCGCATCAGGAAACGAGATATGCAGGTCATAGCCAACATTCAATCCGTCGCGATGTAGTTCTGCATGCGGTTCTTCCTCTATCTGTATGATGAGGTCGCCGGGTGCGCCGCCACGTTCTCCTGCATTGCCTTTTCCTCCCATGCTTAACTGCATTCCTTCCTGCACACCAGCCGGTATTTCTATGCTGATGGTTTCTTCGCCGTATTCCCTTCCTTCACCCTTACACGAGCCACATTTTGAAGTGACTGTTGTTCCTTCACCGTTACAGGTTGGACAGGTTGTAACAGTTTGCATCTGTCCCAAAAAAGTGCTGGTCACTTTTCTCACTTGTCCGCTGCCGTTACAGGTGCCGCAGGTTTGCACACTGTTTTTGTCTTTAGCACCGCTGCCGGCACAGGTGGTACACGTCACGTGCTTCTTCACCTTCACATTCTTCACAACACCTTTCGCGATCTCTTCGAAAGTAAGTTTCAGTTTGATGCGGAGGTTACTGCCGCGTTGTCCGCGTGCGGCTCTCCCGCCACCACCGCGTCTTCCACCCCCGCCAAAGAAACTGCCGAACATATCATCGCCAAAAATATCCCCGAACTGGCTGAAGATATCATCGGTATTCATATTGCCATATCCACCACCGCCCTGCATTCCGGGACCGAATGCCTGGTGGCCAAAACGGTCATATTTTGATTTCTTGTCAGTATCGCTCAGGATCTCGTAAGCTTCTGCGGCCTCTTTAAATTTTTCTTCCGCCTCCTTATCACCGGGATTACGGTCAGGGTGGAACTGCATGGCCACTTTGCGATAAGCTTTCTTGATCTCATCGGCAGATGCAGTTTTGCTTACGCCTAATATTTCGTAAAAATCTCTTTTAGTAGCCATTAATTTGTTCATTGTCCATGGTCCATGGTCGATGGTCCATAGTGTTTTGGTTGCAATATTATTTTCCCACCACCACTTTCGCGAAGCGGATCAGTTTATCATTCAGGTAGTACCCTTTCACCACTTCATCGATCACTTTGCCCCGTAAGGCAGGCGTAGGTGCCGGAATTTCAGTGATGGCCTCGTGTTTCTCCACATCAAAATCTGAGTTGATGCTCTCCATGGCTTTTATGCCTTTGGATTGAAGGGTAGATCTCAGTTTATTAAAGACCAGTTGGATGCCTTCTTTCTGCAAAGCAATATCATCCGATCCCTGTAATTGTTTTTCGGCGCGGTCAACATCATCCAACACATCAAGCAGGGAAACGATCACTTCTTTCCCGGCAGTCTGCATCAGTTCCAGCCTTTCTTTGGCGGTTCTGCGGCGGAAATTGTCGAATTCGGCCATTAAACGGAGGTATTTGTCTTTTTGCTCCTTTATTTCAGCCTCTAGTTTGCCAAATACATCCTCCTCAGCCACCGGCTCGTTCAGGTGCGAAGTGCCGGCTGCATTTTCGTCAGTATTAATATCCATTCCGTCCATAGTGTCGGCTGTTTGTTGATTTTGCGTGTTTTCTCTCTCTTCCATAGTAATAATTCGTTGTGGTACAGTATAGGCAAAAATTTTGCCGGGGCAAAGAAACGGGAAAAATTGGCAGGTGGGGGCGAGTTTGTGGTTTGTAGTTTGTGGTTTGTGGTTGTTTGCACCCAAAAAAGGCAGTCTGTTGAACTAATGCCAAAGCACAAACCCTCCCAAATTGAGAGTTGCCTGCGCTTAAACGGCGGTTTTGCATACTTAACCACAAACCACAAACCCTCCCATATCTTTGCGCCTATGACGAAAGTACACCTGCGAAAAAAGATCGCCCCGAGAGTTGCCAACGGCCATCCCTGGATCTATGGGAACGAGGTGGAGAGAATAGATGGGGAAGTTACAGGCGGCGATATTGTGGAAGTGCATTATGGGGATGGGAAATTTGCCGGGAAGGGGTATATCAACCCAAAATCACAGATCCTGGTGCGTTTGCTGACGCGGAAACAGGAACCGATCGATGTACAGTTCTTTCATAACCGCATTGCACAGGCATGGGAATACAGGAAAAAGATCGGGTACACTGAGAATTGCCGTCTGGTTTTTGGAGAAGCCGATCAACTGCCTGCACTGATCATCGATAAGTTCAACGACTACTTCGTGATACAAACGCTTTCATTGGGAATTGATACCTGGAAGGATGCGATCGTGCAAGCCATTCAATCCATTTTTTCTCCTAAAGGAATCTATGAAAGGAACGATGTACCCGTTCGCGAACTCGAGGGACTGCCACAACTAAAAGGATTTTTAACAGCACCGTTTGATACGAATGTGCTGATCAATGAAAATGGCCTGCAGTTTATTGTTGATATAGAGAATGGACAAAAGACAGGTTATTTCCTCGACCAACAGGATAACCGCCGCGCCATTAAGCACATTGTAAAAGATGCGGAAGTGTTGGGCGTATTTACCTATACGGGCACATTCGAGATTCATGCTGCACATTACGGTGCAAAGTCTGTTCTGGGATTAGATATTTCCGAGAATGCAGTTGCACAGGCAAATAAAAATGCTGCCCTGAACGGATTAGAAAATATCTGTCGCTTTGAATCTGTAAATGCATTTGATGTTCTAAAACAATGGGGCAAAGACGGAAGACAGTATGATGTGGTGATGCTCGACCCACCTGCATTCACCAAGAGCCGCGAAAATATTCAGAAAGCATTAACCGGTTACAAAGAGATCAATCTGCGAGGCATGAAACTGATTCGCAATGGTGGATTCTTAGTAACATCCAGTTGCACCAACCTTGTAACACCTGAACAATTTCTCCACACAATAGAGCAGGCTGCCAAAGATGCCCGTAAAAAAATACGACAGGTAACATTCCAGGCTCAGGCAAGTGATCACCCGATCATCTGGGGAATGGAGAATACGAATTACCTGAAGTTCCTGATCGTGGAAGTCACCGATAGGTAGGTGAAAAAAATTGCCACAGATTACACAGACCATCACAGAAAAAAATCTGTGGTAATCTGTGTATTCTGTGGCAAAAAAAATCCCCGAAGGG
Organism: Bacteroidota bacterium; assembly: GCA_040388705.1. Taxonomy (GTDB): domain Bacteria; phylum Bacteroidota; class Bacteroidia; order Chitinophagales; family Chitinophagaceae; genus Sediminibacterium. The sequence goes on from JAZKBI010000018.1 coordinate 61,985, forward strand.
GATCAAAAAACTTATCTCTTAAAACTTATCACCTACTACTTACTTATTCACCTGGAACTTCCCCGATTCCACGATCCTTCCACTCTGGTCGCGGAGCTGGTAAACATATAAGCCGCGGAAATAATTATCGTCCAGGTTAATGGTGAGTTTAGAATCGCTGATACGTATATCATTCATTTTCCTGCCCAGGAAATTATATACCTGTAAAGTATAATTCTTGTCAACTGTCTTATCGAAAGTGAAATTGATATAGCTGGTGGCAGGGTTGGGATAAAAATGCGTGATCTTGGCGCTGTCTGCGGGATTGTCAAAAGCAGTATTATCAGCAACATAACTGTTGATGATAAAGGTAGAGAGAACCAATCCGAGTAAGTATAATTTTCGCATAGGTTAAGATCAACCTAAAATTACCAAAAATTAAGCGGTTTGGGCAAGAAGTTGTTAGGATTTTAACAAAAAACGCCTCGCCTCGATGCAGCGAAAGGCGTTTTTTTATGATATTTTAATGTAATCCATCCAAAGTTTGCTGAATCGCGCCAAAATCCGGGAGGTCAGCCGGTGTTGGGCAAACTTCTGCATAACGAACAATACCTTCTTTATCAATCACAAATGCGGCGCGTTTACTCACGCCCTGCATTTCAAAAGAAGGAAAGGTTTCATACAAAACTTCATAGGCTGTGGAGGCTTCCTTGTTAAAATCACTAAGGAGTGGAAAGTTGAGGTTCTGTTCTGCTTTGTACTTACCCAGTGTAAACAATGAATCAACAGAAATCCCAAACACTTTTGCATTGGCATCATTGAATTGAGAAATATTATCCCGAACGCTGCACAATTCTTTGGTACAGGTGCTGGTAAAAGCCAAAGGGAAGAATAACAATACCACATTATTTCCTTTTTGTCCTTCTAAGGATACTTTGTTCTTCTCTGTATCGTATAGTGAAAAATCGGGAGCGTGTTGGTTTATTTGAATGGGCATGGGTGGGAGTTTGATTGGTGCAAAGTAAAGGAAAATGTTTCACGCGGAGTTGTTTCACGCAAAGGCGCCAAGGAGCAAAGGCGCAAAGATTTTTTGTGTGTGAATAAAAACGACATGTAACATCATGCAAATGATTGTGAGGGCACAATTTCGGTGGCCCCCTTTGCGCCTTTGCCTCTTTGCGCCTTTGCGTGAAAAAATTTATACACTCATTTCCGGAACATACTCAGGAACAACCAAGCTGCCTGCTGTTTTAGCAACGATCTCTTCAACACTCACGCCCGGCGCCCGTTCTCTTAAAATAAATCCTTCATCCGTAACATCCAACACTGCTAATTCGGTTACTATTTTTTTTACGCACCGTACACCTGTTAAAGGCAGGCTGCATTGTGGCAGTAGTTTACTTTCGCCTTTCGGGTTGGTATGCATCATGGCAACGATGATATTTTTTGCGCTTGCAACAAGATCCATCGCTCCCCCCATTCCTTTCACCATTTTCCCGGGGATCTTCCAGTTGGCGATATCGCCTGTATCACTAACTTCCATGGCGCCTAAAACGGTGAGGTCAATTTTGCCGGCACGTATCATTCCAAAACTTTCTGCGCTGTCGAAGAAAGCACCGCCGGGTACTAATGTCACAGTTTCTTTTCCCGCATTGATCAGGTCCGCATCTACCGCCGCTTCTTCGGGATAAGGGCCCATTCCCAAAATACCATTCTCACTCTGAAAAATCACGGTCATTCCTTCGGGTATATAATTCGATACCAACGTGGGAATGCCGATGCCGAGATTGACGTACATGCCGTCTTGTAACTCTTGTGCGATTCGTTTTGCGATACCGAATTTGTCAAGCATGTTTTATTGGTTTACTTGTTTATTAGTTTATTGGTTTACCTGTCTATTAGTTTACTTGTTTATCGCAACTACTAATAAACAAGTAAACCAATAAACCAATAAACTATAATTTAACCGTTTTCCTCTCTATCCTCTTCTCATAATCCTTTCCCTGAAATATCCTGTGCACATACACCCCTGCTACATGTACATCATCAGGATCAATTTCACCGGGTTGCACTAAGTGTTCTACTTCAACGATCGTTATATCGCCTGCTTTGGCCATGGATGTTGAGAAATTGCGTGTTGTTTTTCGGAAAACAAGATTTCCCTGTGTGTCTCCTTTCCAGGCTTTTACAATCGCGAACTGTGCGTGTAAAGCATGTTCCATGAGATACATTTTTCCGTTGAACTCTCTTGTCTCTTTTCCGTTTGCGATCTCTGTGCCATAACCGGCCGGTGTAAAAAATGCGGGGATGCCCATGCCTGCCATTTGTATGCGTGTGGCAAGTGTTCCCTGCGGAATGAGATCCACTTCCAGTTCACCACTTAATAATTGTCTTTCAAATTCTGCATTCTCTCCCACATAACTGCTCATCATTTTTTTGATCTGGCGCGTTTGCAATAAAAGCCCAAGACCAAAACCATCAACACCCGCGTTGTTGGAAATGCAGGTCAGATCTTTGATGCCTTTTTTAACAAGGGCCGCAATGGTATTTTCGGGAATGCCATTCAAACCGAAACCGCCCAACATTAAAGTGGCGCCATCGGGTATATCGTGAATGGCCGAATCAGCGTCGGCAAAAACTTTATTCATAAGACAATCGTTACGGTGCAAATGTACTGATTTGCTCACTTAATGGCCTGACCATGCTCGCCTGACATCAATTTTTCCCTCGCGGCAAATGCTTCCAGTGAATCGATCAACAATTTGAATTCGATGGGGTGTGCTTCGTAGTATCTATAACTGCTGTCGAATTGACCCTTAGTGGTTTTATGCAAAAGCAAAATTTCTTCATACATGCGGATATTCTCTTTACGAAGGCGGGCACTGCTGTCTTTAACAAGAATGCGCTGGTATAATTCGTCAGATTTCATCATATCCCACATCACCACTTTCATGCTGTCCATCACAAGTATCCTTTTTGTAGAAGAAGAACGGCAGGACATACTTACCAGGGCGATAAGCATTAGTAAGTAAAAAATATTTCTCATCGAAGATCCTGTTTGTAACGTGAGGCATTGATCACATCCAGCTCAGTCAATATATCGATGGCTCTTTGTTTTTGATCAAGTGTTCCTTTTTTAAATATGCCGACCAGTTCCTGTACTTTTCCCTGCAGGAAGAATTGCACGAACATGGTATTCGCATTCTCTTTATTGAAAGCCTGCAATTGTGTAAGCGACTGCAATACATTTGCCCTTGCCTCGGTTTCTGCATCAAACATTTTATCCAGGCCGGCGCGGTAATAATTATAGATGATATCGTGGATGATATTATACCGTGTGTTGATCAGATTCTCATTCAGCCAATACCTGTTCCTCGAACCATCGAATACACGCCAGCCGGCAACGCCTTTTCCTTCTGGTGCGTTGGTTACAATATTCTGCGCTTTGCGGTAATAGGCTTCGCCGCCTTTGGGTGCAAAAGAATCATAATCAAGCGCTATGATCATATACGCATAGTAAGCGAATATGGCCGTTAGGTTGGCCGCGGCTGCATCTGTTCCCTGCACACGGTTCTCATTGAATTCTACGGGTTGAAACTCTACATATTTAAAAGTAAAATCAGGGTCAATAAAATTCACCAGTGCCGCCTGGTACGACGCATTGAATACGGGTCTTGCCGCTTGTATGGTCAATGATGCTTTGTATACATTAGCATCCGTTGAATTTTCAATATTCAACAGGAAACTACATTCGATCTTTTCATTGGGTTGAAACTGATCATTTGTCCATTTACGGTTATTGAGCAGGTTGTTCAGTTGCGTTTGCAGTGTGATGAATATTTTTTTATCAACGGTTGAGTTAACCCTTGATGCCACAACACTCACCCTCGCCTGCAGTTCCTGCGCCGAAACGCCTCCTGCAAACAGGAAACAAACCAAAACAACTATGAATGATCTCTTACGCATGTATCTGTGTTACGATAAATGAAACAATATCTTTTGCGACCTCTTTTTTTGATTTGGGCCCTGATTCAATTTCTTTTCCGGATTTATCAATGATCGTTACTTTGTTCGTATCAATTCCAAAACCTGCTTTTTCGTCGCGCAAAGAATTCAGTACAATACAGTCTGCATTTTTCGACTGTAATTTTTTCAATGCATTTTCTTTCTCATTATTTGTTTCCAATGCAAACCCAACAATGTACTGGCCTTTTGTTTTTTTACTGCCGATATGCTGCAAAATATCTTTCGTCTTTTCGAACGACAATTCTAAGTTACCGGATTGTTTCTTAATTTTTTCATTGGCAACGCTAACAGGAGTGAAATCGGCAACTGCTGCAGACATGACAGCGATATCAACTGAAGGAAATGTGGCTTCACAGGCCCTGAACATTTCAGCGGCTGAAACTACATGCGTGATCCTGATCCCGCTATACACTGTTGTTTGTAGCGTGGGCCCTGATACCAGTTCCACTTCTGCCCCGCGCAGGTATAGTTCCTCCGCCAATGCAAAACCCATTTTACCAGATGAATGATTGCCTACAAAACGAACCGGATCTATCGCTTCATAAGTCGGGCCGGCTGTTACCATCGCTTTCTTCCCTTTCAGTTCTGTTGACCGGAAAAATTTTTCTGTAAGGAACACCAGGATCTCCTCCGGCTCGGCCATTCTTCCTTCACCAAATAAGCCGCTGGCCAATTCGCCGTTTGAAACCTGGATAACCGTGTTGCCATATTCTTTAATAAGCGAGATATTTTTTTGCGTAGCGGGATGTTGCCACATATCCTCATCCATTGCCGGTGCAACCACAACAGGACAGGTTGTAGAAAGATATACGGCCATCAAAATATTATCACACAATCCATGCGCCATCTTAGCGAGTGTGTTGCAACTTAAAGGCGCGATCACGAACACATCCGCCCATCTTCCCAACATCACATGGTTAGACCATTCGTTGCCTTCTACCCAGTCAATAACCACATTGTTCTTTGATAAAGTAGACAGCACCAAGGGAGAAACAAAATCTTTGGCAGCAGGTGTCATCACCACTTTCACTTCCGCGCCCTGTTTTACAAGCAGCCTGACCAACAGGATGGATTTATAAGCAGCGATGCTTGCGGTGATGCCTATTAGTATTTTCTTGTTGTGAAGCATGGTGTTAAAGCTGTGAGCTATGAGCCGTGAGCTGTGAGCCAGAAGCTCGTGGTTCATAGCTCACGGCTCGTAGCTGGTCTTAAAAATACAAAAAACGACAGCTATTCACTGTCGTTCTCTAATCATTTCTGAAACATTTAGCTTATCTGAAGAGATCGCTCTCGTCGTTGCGCCTGTGGTAAACTTTGCCTTCCATGAATTCCTGGGTAGCCAGGATAGCCGGGTTTGGCATTTTCTCGTAGGCTCTTGATATTTCGATCTGTTCTTTGTTCTCGTGAATTTCTTCCAGGCTGTCTGTATGGCTGGCGAATTCTTCCAGTTTGTTATGCAACTCTTCCCTCAGGGAAATATTGATCTGGTTGGCTCTCCTGGCAATGATCGCAATTGACTCATACAGGTTACCTGTTTTGGCTTTAATGTCAATCAGGCTTTTTGTTTCAACAACACTCGCGGTATTAGCGCTCATTTGTCTGCGTAACTTGCTCATTTTTCAGGTTTTTTATGATGTTCGTGGATTGTGTTTTTAATTTAGCTACGTCTTCAAGGCGTTTGCTGTCTGCAAAACGTTCAGCAAAATCATTGCTTTCAGCGATCACTTTTTCGTAGCGTTCTTTTTGTTTTTGCTCGTAACTCATTTCCGCATATTTATAATATGCTTTGATCACGAGAAATTTATATTCATCCGCTTTTTTTGAATCCGGGAAATTGTCCGATACATTTCCAAAAGCAATAGCGGCGGCTTTATAATAACCAAGGTTATAGTATAACTCGGCTCCTTTGAGTTCTTTCAGTTCCAGCTTTTCCCTGCATTTGTCAATGATGTCCGCTGCATCTTTCGCACGCTCAGAAGTTGGGTGCGTGTTAATGAAAGCCTGCATCAGCTGCATGGTTTTGTTGGTATTTGTCTGGTCCAGTTCTACTTTTGGTGATTGTTTGTAATAACAATATGCGCGCATATAATCGCACTCCTCACCTTTCGGGCTGGTAGGAAAATTCTCAACAAAACTTTTGAAAAGGTTCTCTGCATTCAGATAATCTTTCTGGTAGTAATAAGAGTACGCGAACTTGTAATACATGTCCTCGTAACGCGTGGTTCCTTTTACATAAGGAAAGATATCTTCAAAGAGCTGCTGGGCAAAACTGTAGTTCTTGGCTGCGTAATACTGTTCCGCCATTTTGTACTTGTACTCGTAATCCTTGCTCTTCATGATCTTTCCAAATTTATTGGAACAGGAAGAGGTGAGTAACACTACCGATAATAATAACAGAACGATCCTATTCATACAAGTTGGCAAAATTAGTTATTTGCGGGCAATTTAGCGCGTGATTAGTTAAGAAAGACACAAAAAAAGAGCTATGAGCCGTGAGCTTCGAGCTCCGAGCCTTGACGAGGCCGGTTTGGCTCGAAGCTCGAAGCTCGCGGCTCACAGCTAAAAAGGCCGCCTCGAAAGACAGCCTTTTTAGGTATTTAGCGAGGCGACTATTTTGCTTCGTCTTCCCCTTCCTGTAATTTGGCTTTGATCTCGGCTAAAGCGCCCAGGTCGCCTAAAGTTGCTTTTTCAACCTTGGCCTGGATGTTCTTAACAGCTTTTTGAGTGCTGGCAGACTCGGCTTTGGCTTCTTTTTTAGCAGCTTCCTTGGTTTCCTGCTCGTGCTGTTCCCAGATACGTGCGTGGCTCAGAACGATGCGTTTTTCGTTACGATCGAATTCGATCACCTGGAACTGGGCAGTTTCATCCTGCTGAACCTGTTTGCCATCTTCCTTGTTCAGGTGACGGTTAGGTGCAAATCCTTCCAGACCATACTGCAATTGTACCAAAGCGCCTTTATCGTCCTTGCGGGTAACAGTGCCTTCATGTACAGAACCTACTGCGAAGGTATCTTCCAGGGCATTCCATGGATCTTCTTCCAGTTGTTTGTGTCCTAACTGCAGTTTGCGGTTCTCTTTATCAATACTTAAGATAATGATATCGATCTGCTCGCCAACTTTTGTATAGTCTGTTGGGTGATTGAAACGTTTTAACCAGCTCAGGTCGCTGATATGGATCATACCGCCGATACCTGGTTCCAGTTCAACAAATACGCCATAAGGAGTGATGTTTTTCACCAAACCTTTGTGTTTGCTGCCTTCAGGGAACTTGTTCTCGATGGTGTTCCATGGATCCTGGCTCATTTGTTTGATGCTCAGGCTCATTTTACGTGCATCTTTATCAAGAGTTACTACTTTCGCTTCGTACTCATCGCCCAATTTGAAGAATTCCTTCGCGTTGATCGGAGTGTTGGCCCACGTGATCTCAGATACGTGTACCAGTCCTTCAACACCAGGCTGAATTTCCAGGAATGCACCGTAATCTTCAATATTTACCACTTTGCCTTTCACAACAGAACCTTCTGCCAAACCTTCAGGCAGCACATCCCATGGATGCGGAGTCAATTGTTTCAGACCTAAGCTGATACGTTTTTTGTCGTCGTCGAAATCCAATACCACCACTTGTAATTTCTGGTCCATCTTCACCACTTCGCTTGGGTGAGAGATACGGCCCCATGAAATATCGGTGATGTACAACAGACCATCTAAACCGCCAAGGTCCATGAACGCACCGAAATCTGTGATGTTCTTCACCACACCTTCCAATACCTGGCCTTTCTCGAGTTTGCTCATGATCTCTGCACGTTGTGCTTCGATATCGCTTTCGATCAATGCTTTGTGAGATACAACTGCATTCTTGATGGTTTCGTTGATCTTAACCACTTTAAATTCCATTGTTTTACCAACAAACTGATCGTAATCAGTAACGGGTTTCACATCGATCTGAGAACCTGGCAAGAATGTTTCCATACCAAATACGTCAACGATCAATCCACCTTTTGTTTTGCTGGTAACAGTACCTGTAATAACCTCGCCTGTTTTATGAACCTCAACAATTCTTTCCCATGCACGGTAAATGCGGGCAGATTTGCGGCTCAGGTGAAGGTTACCCAACCTGTCTTCTTTTTCAACTACCATTACTTCTACTTCATCACCAATCTTTAAACCGACCACATCGCGGAATTCGTTTAAAGAAACCAGTCCGTCGCTTTTAAAACCAATGTTGATCACAACATCTGTTTTAGTTAAAGCAACCACAGATCCTCTTACGATCTCAGAATCTTCGATCTGTACGAAAGTGTCATCATACACTTTATCGTATTTCATTCTTTCTGTTTCAGCATAATGACTCACGTTACGTTTGTCAATGCTCCAGTCAAAATCATCATGAGCTGTTTCTACAACAGGCTCGGGTTGCGGTGCTACATGAGCAGGCGCTGCTTCAGTTGCTTCCGCTACTTCGGCTACAGGTGCATTTGTTGTCGCAGTAGTAACTTCCGGTGCTGTTTCAGCCGCGGCGTTCTCCTGTGCATCTGCGTTTAGTTGTTTATTAATGAATTTCATATCAAACCCGACGGTTTTATTTCGGGGTTGCAAAGGTAAGGGAAATGTAAGTTTCGAGCAAGGAATACGGGAGGGATTATCGAATACTGAACCGGGAATGTTCAATATGCCAGGAAAATAAAGAAAAATATCAATTAATGCATTGATAATCAATATAATTGATACTTATTTTATTCACGAAAGATATACAATTCATGCTTATATTTTGGCGATATTATTTTGATATATTTCCCATCACCCTCTTCATACCTGCTCTCATACCTTTTTTCGAGGGTGAGCACCTGTGACAGTTTGTGCGTGAACACCTCATTCCTCTTTTTATAAACGACATGTACTGTGTCATCACATTTTTCCAATTCGTCAGTAACAACTATTTTGCCTGTGGTGATATTGATGTCATAATATAGCCATTCCTCACAGTTACTCCCAGAATTCGCAGTAAAACCGATCAGTTCAAAACGATTGTTCTGGAAACGGTATTTATCTGTATGTGTCCATATACTATTGCTGCCGCCAGAGTGGTATATGATCAATATTCCGTTCTTTATTTCAATACCCTGAAAAGGATCACCTCGCGTTCCTCCATCTCTACTATTCTTGACCGCATTTTTCGATCGGTGCCAGATCACCCATTTATCCTTTTGTTTTTTGTAAATGATGATTTCCCTGTCAAATCCATCAGTTTCTCCGTCTTGTGTTGTGACATTATATACAACTGCTTTTTCGTTGATACCATCTTTATCAAGGTCTCCTGAAGCTTCTTCGTTTAATTTATAGTTCTTTGGGGCCAGGTTCTCCTGTCCGAAACACGTAACTACAATAAACGTTACTGCTACCAAGACAATGATCTGTTTCATATTACTAAATATACAAACTGAACCACAGTCCGCACAAAGAAAAAGATGTGTTTGCTTTGTACATTTGTAAGACACCACCTTAACTTACCCGCCATGCAATTATTTTCTTTTCGCTCCAGTCAGTTCATCCTGTTGGCCATATTTTTCGTTTGCTTATGCGGAAGTACAAGCAGGCAACCGAAAAACAATGCTTCAAAAGAAGAATGGATCTCCTTATTCAACGGCAAGGATATCAAAGACTGGTTCGTTAAGATCCAGCACCACGAAACAGGAGAAAATTATGGTAATACTTTCCGCGTGGAAGATGGTATCATAAAAGTTCGGTACGATCAATATGATAAATTCAATGAACAGTTTGGCCATTTATATTTCAAGCAGCCTTATTCCTATTACCATCTAAAATTCGAGTATCGTTTTACAGGTGAGTGGAGAAAAGATGCGCCCAGCTATACAGAGCGAAACAGCGGTGTGATGTATCATTCGCAGGACCCACGTACCATGCCGAAAGAACAGGACTGGCCCATCTCTATTGAATTCCAGTTGCTGGCAGGTTTGGATGATGGCAAACCAAGGCCCACGGGTAATATGTGTTCACCGGGAACGCATATTGTTTACCAGGGAAAATTAGATACGAGGCATTGTATCAATTCAAGTTCGAAAACGTACCTCCCTTCTGCGGGATGGATCAAAGGAGAAATCATCGTGCTTGGCGATTCGTTGATCACGCATATCATTAATGGAGACACCGTTTTGCAATACTCAAAACCACAAATTGGCGGTGAGGTGGTGAACCGCTATGATCCCAAACAAAAACAGGATGGCAAATTACTGGATCGCGGATTTATTGCTTTGCAGAGTGAGGGTCAACCGGTTGATTTCAGGAATGTCAGGTTGTTGAATTTGGAGGGATGTATGGATCCACATTCAAAAAAATTCAAGAGCTACTATATTAAATCGAATCCCACTCTTTGCAAGTAATCTTTTCAACACAGAGATACTGAGATTGGGAGTTGCACAGAGCGTTCTCTTCGTGTATCTCTGTTATTCTGTATCTCTGTGTTGAAAAATGAACTAAGTTTTATCAGGATCATTTTTTTCAGCATTCAGCCAAACCACTTTTTGTTCTGATAGGTGTTCTTGTCCGATAATATCCCTGTATAATTCCGGCCGTCTTGCTTTTAGATATCGGTGCCCTCCTGCTTGGGTAAGTTTTTCGGGTGTGATCATTGCAGTTACAAAACTATCTTCAAAGGAACGGCACTCAGCAAGAATATCGCCGAATGGATCGATGATCATGGAACAACCATTTTTTAACTGATCATCATCCATACCAATGGGATTTGAAAATATGGCATAGATCGCGTTATCATACGCTCTTGATGGCAACCATTTCATTAACCAGTCGCGGCCTTTCATCCCATCAAATTCCAAACGCAGGGAAGTAGGGTCAGCTTCGCGGTTTTTCCAAAGTGCGGGATCCACGAAACCTGCGCCCGGCCGGGTAGAAGGTGTGCACATAGTTACATGCGGCATAAAAATGATATCCGCGCCGAGTAAGGTGGTTGCCCGCACGTTTTCAATAATATTATTGTCATAGCAGATCAGGATACCGCATTTCCATCCATTGATCTCGAAGACACAATAGCTGTCTCCTCCTTTTAAATGAGGGTTTATAAACGGGTGCAGTTTTCTATACTTAGCTACCAATCCGTTCTTATCTACACACACGTATGCTTTGTACAGGTCATCTTTTTCGTCTTTCTCAAAAAGTCCGGCCAAAATAACGATGTTGTTCTTTTTGGCGATTTCTATAAGGCGTAGAATACTTTCTCCGGCTGGGATCAACTCTGCCATATCAAGCATTTGCTCTTTGGAAAACTGTCGCGCGAATGTGTACCCGGTAACAGAACATTCGTGAAAAGCAATGATATCCGAGCCTTCTTCCGATGCTTTTTTTGAAAGCTTGTCAATTACGGAAAGGTTGTAATTTTTGTCGCCGCTCTTATTCTCAAACTGTGCGGTGGCTATTTTCAGATTTTTCATTTGAACAATATTGTCTCTTAAAGATTTGTATAGCTAACAGTTTTAAATTTACCAGGTTTCAGGTACACATACTCCCTCTTCGCATCGATGATCCAATGAAATCTTTTCAAAATATCTCCACCAATCATACTGATCTTTTGTCTTCCAATGGCTCCTTCAAAAAAACCGGCAGGAACATCGTTTAGTGATTCATTGCCGATCCGGAGTATTGGCAGAATGGCTTTTTTAGTTTTCAGGATATTGCCATAAGAATCTTTCAATGATTTTTCACCAATTATTTTTAGCTTCTCTCCCAGTTTATTGTTGTTCGCAAACTTATCATCCAGTAAAATTCCGCCGGAATAACCGGAGTGTATGAGGAATTTATTTTTATATACGGTCTTGTCTATTTCAAAACTGGCGTCTACAAACATCTCATCATTTTCAAATACCAGTGCCAGCTTATCGTATCTGGTATCGATCATCGGAAGGCTTGTGTAGATATTGATCACATTTTTATCAAAATCAATCTCTATCACTTTGCCCTTAAAAAGATCGATACCGAACTTTCCATCCGTGTGTTGCCCGGAATTTTTGTTTTCCCAGATGGGCACGTTCTCCCATGCCAGGCCTCCTATTTGTAAAGAATTATTTTTACTCAACCTCGCCGAGTTGGCCGAGCCTCCCCAGCTTTGTATACTATCCGTTGTATTATTGAAATGAATGCTTTTTAATTTTTGTATCGCCTCTTCAGTTAAAGTGAGATCATTGGCGGCGGTGTGAAACATCAGCTGTACGGTATCTTTTTTATTGAGGATGGCACGGACGGAAAGGTTATTGTATTCGGTCAGTTGAAAAGGAATAGAATTTCTTTTTTGTTGCCTGCCCGTTTGTATTTTTTCCTGGCTGAAGGTTATTTGACAGAAAAAAATTAAGAAAATGGGAGTGAATAATTTACACATAAAATACGAGCGCGCTTTCTGTTGCCTGATAAATATAAATGTATTTGCATTGCAGTTTAATAAATTGTAGTTATCCGCGGCGATCAAGCGGCTTCTTGATCTAGGCAATCCCAGAGTCAAAAAGAGCAAAGCAAGTCTATTTAAATGCTTTTTAGTAATTACCATTAACTATGTGTTATACCTATGTCCCTATGTGCCTATGTGGTTCAAAATTACAATCCAATCTCAGTTGAACCACATAGGAGGCACATAGGGACATAGGGTTTCACATAGATTTTAACCACAGTGGCTCTTATAGGCTATCCCCAGACTCGTTTAGGCCTGGCTTTTCCCTCTTCGCTTTTTCAAATGCTGCTGAAATATTTTTTAAACGCGTCTTATTAAAACTCAGCGCAGCTTTACCTGTTGCCGAAAGCCCGTTAATGCCTGCCAGACTCTGTATCATCCATTTCCTGTTTTGCCTGTTCCGGCTATTCCAGTTTGATGGGCTGATATCTTTATGCGAAAAAATATACCAGTGTGGTTGCCGGATAAAATAATAACTATGCGGCAACTGCGTTATGCCGGCCGCCCAATCCTCAACAAGCTGCAGAGAATTGCCTGTAGATGGATCAAGCGCATAGTACAATACCCGCCCATCCTCTTTCACAGGAAGTACAGGAGCCACATGGTATTTCCAGTTTTGCTTTAACGCGCCAATATGATTCTTCTTTAAATATGAGCCGCCGAATACCCAGGCTTTATAATGAGGGATGTTCCATCCTTCCAGCAATACACATACGGCATCGGCTCGTCCTTCACAGCCGTTATTATTATCCTTCCAGTTAAATAATGGGTGTTGTTTAAATAAATCAAATAGCTGTTCCGCGTGTTTTTTTGATACTGTATCAGAAGGAAAACCAATATCAGAAAGAACAGCTTCGAAAAGAGTTGGAACGATTGTGATCATTGAATTGAAGGTAGCCTTATTTCACAGTTGCCCTATTGTTTGTCTCATGCTTTATTTTTCAAGAATATTTTTCAGCGTCAACAAACTACTATCCATATCCTTCACGACATGCTTTTTCATCATCGGTATCAATATGTTTACAGGATAGTTCAATGTACCCCCATTGCTCCAGGAAACCTTGGTTTGATGATCGGATAAAGATTCTGTGTTCATGATGATATTGGCGCTCACTTTCATTGGTTTTACAAAACGGATCTCCATTTCAATTCTTTTCCCTTCAATGATGTTTGTAATTTCCTTTTCTCCTTCACCGGCATCTTTATTTCCACTCCAGGCATAGATATAGCCGACTGTTCCATCGGTTCCTTTGAATTCTTTTTTCCTGTCGGCGCCTGCCATCGCATTTGTGTTGAACTCGTCCTGGTTTTTGAGCAGCTTTACATAGTCAAATACTTTTTGCCGTGGCGCATTGATGATAATTTCCCGAATAACATAATGGTCCTTTTTCATGAAGAGTGCAATGACCAACAGCAAGGCAATGATACCTGCCAAAACAAGCAGGATGGTAATTATGGTATTCATTTGATTATTTTTTAAATGGCTGTTTTACATTTGATATACTTAGCGTTTCGGATAGTTTGGATCGAGTTTTACTTTTCTACCTAAAGAAATATTTGCAGCTGCTTTGCTTCGAGTCTCGCAGCTCCATTCAGTTATATCAGGACGAGACAAACCTATATCAGAACGAGACATGAGCCTATTATTTGACCCAATGAGCCTATTATTTAGCCAAATAAGCCTATTTTAATCACAAATGAGCCTATTATTTTTTCGTTAATGCTACCAGTATACAAGAGCCCCGGCACACCCGGATCAGCCCGTTTTCTGTACGATAGTGCAGCGATGGCTGGTAGCTGTCGGTTTTGAAACATCGGTTAATCCCCAGTAGCCTGAATAGACAATCTCCCTTGTAGTAACGTATCTTAATTATATTTTCTACCGTTCACCAAATTCACATACTACATTGTACTTTTTGAATATTTCCCTATGTAACGTAGTATTTTGTTTGCCTGGCTGCCGGCCGTTTTAAAATATTTTACAGCCTAACCCTTTTTTTGTAAATTTGAACAGCCTCCTATTGCGCCGTGTGTTAGTCTTCTCTCCATGGCATCTTTTTAAAGATAATCGTTTTCCTGATCGATCAACGGAGGCCGCGGGTTATTATATTGGAATCGCGTACGGTGTTTTCGCATTCTGGTTTATAAAAGCATTCCGTTCTTACCTCTTCTTACGTCTTTTTACCTTTTCTTACGTCTCAACAATATCCTAACAATGCTCCAGTAATGGTCACACCATTGGTCAGGCATTGGTTTACCGTTGGTTTGCCGTTGGTCTGTTGTTGGTTTGTTGTTGATCTGCAGTAATCTTGGCTAAATGCCGGCTTTGCCTTCATTTGGAGCGTTCTTCTCTCTTGCATATAAAGTTCGCCCATAATTTATTAAGATTTACCCAGTTATTATGTGTGAAAGGTTTCGGCGATAGTTCGTGGAACAAAATGGCTTTATTCAATTCTTTGCAAAATTTTAAATGGATAATACAATTAAGCGTTATCGGTTTTTTTGCATATAATCTAACATGTCAATTGTTCCTGTATAGGTTTCCATGTCGCCGTTATTGATTGTAGCTTGTCCATGAGCACAATCAATTTCTAGTCTAATGTCCTCCAATTGTTCTTTCTTTTAATGGCTTAATCGAGTGATATAATTGCACTCAACGGACTGGGCTTTGTGCAGGTTGGGAATTAGTATTCCGTCTGCCCCTAACCGCCGCTGATTGAAAATATGATGATGAAGTTAAGTACAAAAGCTAATAGATATTCGTCGGCTGGGACTGAAGATTGGATTTGCAATAAGCTGATGTTACAAGGTCATGCCCAACTTGCATAAAACACCATGTTGGAGGTAGTTTTTATGCAAACACCTTCTTTCGAGTATTAGAAGTAGCCGATTTTTTTGCAACTGTAGGTTTCTTCTTTGAGTGTTTCATTTTATAATTTTTAATGAACTCACTTATAGCTGCTTGTTCTTTGTCTGTCAATGGTTCACTTTTAATAATAAAGTCAACGCCTTTAGGTTCTTTTATGTGTCCCATGTTTTAACTTTTAAAATATTTGTTAACTAATATCTCTGCTGATGCAGTTGGTATTATCATTCTGTGTCCACCGAAATGATAAGCCCCTAATGTTTTTTCGTAATGTTCAATAAGTCTCGTTTTGGCAGTAAATGAAACGAACCCGTCAAAACCATGTTGAAATGAAACTTTACAAGCATACGCAACAAGATTTCCTGCAACTCCTTCGTATAACTTGTTTTTACCAATGTTGAAAGGAGCACTCTCCAGTAAGTCGATCAAAATATGGTCAGGTCGATTTGTTAAGCTAATAAGTCCTTGAATGATATCAGAATTATTCACAATGGTCAATTTGTAAACCTCTTTCGCATTATCTGCTAATTCTGTTTTCCAATTAAATTGCCAACCACTTTTCTTTGTTATTAGTTTAGCGTCTGCATTAGTAAATAAAGAAATCTCAGTCTGAAAACTATCTCCAGAAATAGTGTTTTGGATAGAGTTTGTGAGCCTGTCAACTATAAAATCCAGTGCTATTGTCTTTTGCTTTTTCACAACACAATTTACAAAAAATAAGGGAGAAACTGTGTCAAATTACCTTGTACTAACGCTAAAATAGTTACTGTCTTCTGCCAAATCGAGAATTATCAATGTAGCTACTTAGGGTTCATGAATATTTTCGCGTAGTCAATTTTATCAAATTCAATTTCATCTTGTTTCTGATTGTCACAGGTATTAACGAGTAGCGGAATATTTTTCATTTTTCGCACTTCGCCCATTAACTGATACTGTACTAACATTTTTTTAAGATAAGGGTCGTAATATTTATTTTGAAATATCGCTATGCCTTTTTCTTTGTCAATATATTTAATCGTTAATTCTCTATGCGGAGACGATTGTGATTTTAAAATAAATTTATATGTCGTTGAACTCAGTTTATTAAACTTTTGTATGTACGTAGCTTCAGGCCCCTCCCCAGTCCAATCTATAAATAGAGAATCAGTCAGCTTCACTTTATAGTGAAAATAAAAGTCAGCAGGGGAGTATACATAAATATTGTTTTTATAAGTTTCTAACAATACCCATTCTCTCGGCAGATTTCCTACTGATTGCTTTTTAGGGAGGAGTTTTTTAGAATATAAATATTTTAAAGAACGTTTGTAAGTGTCAATATCGAAATTAGCAATTGTGAAATCTGAGACATATGAATAGAATTCAGATCTTTTATTTGTGTCAATAAATATTCTGTGGTAGAATTCATCATTTTTGTCTCTTAAAAAGAACAGAGTGTCGTTCAATTTAAATTGCGCAGGGGAAATCCCATGTACAAAAAGAAATAAAAAAAGTAAAATGATTTTAAGCATAATAATAGGTTGCGCACAACACTTAAATATACTCAATCCCAAAATCAAAAAATGCGTAAAGCCACTCAAATAAGTGGCTTTACGCATAAATACTTCTTATCTACGTAAAAAACGAAACACAGATTGCTTCGTTCCTCGCAATGACGACTACAGTGCTCGCTCTATCCCTAATTCTAGTCCACGTAATTCCGCTAACCCCCTCAACCTCCCAATCGCTGTATAACCCGGATAAGCACCGCTCTTCTTCAAATCATCCAGCATCTGGTGCCCATGATCAGGACGCATAGGAATAGAAATGTTGCGCTTCTTCTGCACATGCACGATCTCTTTTACTACTGCGTACATATCTACATCGCCATCCAGGTGATCGGCTTCGAAGAAGTTTCCTTCGTTGTCGCGTTTGGTGCTGCGGAGGTGTAAGAAATGTATGTAATCACCGAGACGTTTTACCATACCGGGCAGATCATTGTCAGGACGTACACCAAATGATCCTGTGCAAAAACAAAATCCATTGGCTGGTGAGGTTACTGCTTTGCGGAGATCGTTGGCATCTTCTTCTGTGCTCATGATACGTGGTAAGCCTAATACAGAATATGGCGGATCATCGGGGTGTATGGCCATTACCAGGCCCAATGATTCTGCGACAGGCACTACTTCGCGTAAGAAATGGAACAGGTGTTCTTTCAATTTTGCGCGGTCGATTCCTTCGTATTTTTTGAGCGCTTCAAAAATTTGCTCGGGTGTGAATTGTTCGCGGCTGCCAGGTAAACCTAATAAGGTGTTCTTGCACACCAAATCTTTTTCTTCCTGCGACATGGAAGCGAGTTTCTGTTTGCCTCTTTCTATTTCTTCTGGTGTATAATCTTTTTCTGCTCCAGGGCGCTTCAATAAATAAAGATCGAAGGCGATGAAGGCTGCTTTCTCAAAATATAATGCGCGACTTCTATCGGGCATTTCGTAAGAGATATCGGTACGCACCCAATCGAGTATCGGCATGAAATTATACGTGACCACTTTTAACCCGCATGCGGCTACATTGTGCAGGCTCACTTTATACTTCTCAATCCATTCCTGGAAATTTCCGTACTGGCGCTTGATGTCTTCGTGCACGGGCAGGCTTTCTATCACGGTCCAGGTCATGCCGGCCGCTTCTATCAAAGCTTTGCGTTTGTTGATTTCGTCTACGGTCCATATCTCTCCTACGGGAATCTGGTGTAAGGCTGATACCACGCCTGTACACCCTGACTGGCGAATATCCCAGAGATCAACCGGATCATCGGGGCCGTACCAGCGCATTGTGTGTTGCATTGCCATTTGCTATTTATTTAAAATGTTGAGTTTTGATTGTGTGATCAAAATTCAACATTTATCTTTTAAAATAATTTATTGTCTGCGAAATCGATGTCGTTTTTTTCACGCAAAGGCGCCAAGGAGCAAAGACGCAAAGGAGTGGTTGTGTTTCCGGATCACCGATAGTTGCTACGTTTTATCGGTTCCCGCACATCAAATCTTTGCGCCTTTGCTCCTTAGCGCCTTGGCGTGAAATTGTTTCTACCAGAAGAACGTATACAACGCCGCAAGTATACCGCAAACAAACAACACGCCCACCGTAAAGCCGGGACTGAGTTTGAACATGCTCTTGTCTACTTCCAATCCATTTGCTTTTACGCCACGTTTGTTATCGATCATGCTGATGATCCACATGCCTACGATACACATGACGAATACAAAACCCATCCTGTCGAGGAACGGAATTTCATAGATGCCTTCGCCGGTCTTTGCCGCAAATCCCATGGGAGCAAGGAAAGAAAGATCCATGATCTTCGGAAGGAACTTGAAGAATACGGAGAAGATAAATCCACCTACTGTTGCAAACAGGGCTGCATTCGATGTGGCTTTCTTCCAGAAGAAACCTAATATGAACATGGCGAAAATACCGGGAGATACAAATCCTGTGTATTCCTGTATGAATTCGAATCCGCCTTTTTTATCAATGCCCATAAATGGTGCTATCACAACACCTAGGATCAGCGCAACGATAACGGCAATTTTTCCTACACCTACCATATTCTTTTCGCTAGCTTCAGGGTTGATCTTCTTTTTATAGATATCCAGCGTGAAGATCGTTGCAATACTATTTGCTTTACCGGCAAGCGATGCAACCACCGCAGCAGTTAATGCTGCAAAAGCAAGACCTTTCAATCCCGGTCCTAATAAATTAAGCATGGTTGGATACGCATTATCCTGCACGATCTCACCATTCAACATCATCTCGTCATGAAAACCGCCGTTCTGGTATAATACATACGCAGCAATACCTGGTAATACAACGATCACCGGCATTAACAGTTTTAAGAAGGCAGCGAATAAGATACCACTACGGGCAGTTTTCAAATCTGCACCCAATGCACGTTGTGTGATGTATTGGTTGCAACCCCAATAGTTCAGGTTCACGATCCACATACCGCCAAGCAATACAGTTAAACCAGGGAGACTGATATAGTTTGGATTATCGGGTTTGAGGATCATGTGGAAGTGATCGCCTGCCTTATCGGTCAATAATTTCAGGCCATCAAAAACACCTTTACCGCCAAATTTATCAGACACAAGGGAAAGTGCTAAGTAAGTGGTAGCCAAACCACCAACGATCAGGAAGAATACCTGTATTACATCGGTGTAACCAATTACTTTCATACCACCCAATGTAATGATGATGGCAAAACCTGCGAGGAAGATCATACATAAATACAATGGCAATCCAGAAATAGCATGTATGGCCAAAGCGCCTAAGTATAAAATAGAGGTAAGGTTAACCACTACATATAATAACAACCAGAATACGGCCATGATCATCGCAACCGTACTATTATACCGCTGGTTAAGAAATTGCGGCATGGTGTATATTTTATTCTTCAGGTAAACAGGGATGAAGAATATCGCAACGATCATGAGGGTTGCTGCAGCCATCCACTCGTAAGTAGAAATAGCGAGACCCATTTTAAAACCGTTACCACTCATACCGATCATCTGCTCAGCAGAAATATTGGATGCGATCAGCGAAGCACCAATGGCCCACCATGTAAGCGATCCTTCTGCAAGGAAATAATCATGCGAAGCAGTGGTGCTCGCTTTTTTCTTTCTCCTGTAAACCCAGTATCCATACGTGGCTACAATAACGAAGTAAATCAGGAATACAATGTAATCTGCTGTTTGCAACGATTTCATAATGGCGGTTGTTTTGTATGATTGTTTGGTTGTTAGCGTTGTTGGGTGATGGTGAATAGTGAATGGTCAATAGCGAATAGTGAAGAGCGCGATTGACTATTCACTATTGACCATTCACTCCCACTACTCACGATAATACCTCTCGTTCCATCTCAATTCATTTTTAAACTGGTGTATCGTTGTGTCCTTGTCTATCAGCACTAATTCTATATCTGCCATCTCTGCAAAATCTGTGAGATGTTCGCTTGTTAAGTTTTGACTGTAGCAGGTATGATGCGCGCCACCGGCTAAGATCCAAGCGGCACATCCTGTGTGCATGTTGGGATAAGGCTTCCACAGAACACGTGCTACCGGAAGCTTTGGCATGGTTTGCATAGGCGCTACGGCGATCACTTCATTTACGAGTAAACGGAAACGATTACCCATATCTACAATTGATGCATTGAGTGCGGGGCCGGGCGCTGAATTAAATACCAAACGCACTGGATCCGCTTTTCCACCAATGCCTAATGGATGAATTTCGCAGCTTGGTTTTCCATCTGCAATACTTTCACAGATCTCAAGCATATGGCTTCCGAGCACCAGCCTGTTGTCGGGATTGAAATGATAGGTATAGTCTTCCATAAAACTGTTGCCACCTTTCATTCCGCTACCCATCACTTTCATGGCGCGTACCAGTGCGGCTGTTTTCCAATCGCCTTCTCCGGCAAAACCAAAACCTTTATTCATCAATCGCTGCGCCGAAATACCGGGTAACTGAACAATACCATGGAGATCTTCGAATGTATCGGTGAAGCCTTTAAAATTTCCTCCTTCTAAAAATGTTTGTAATCCTATTTCAATTTTGGCCGCTTCGCGTAACGACTGGTGTTGCTCGCCTCCTTTTAATAATGAGTTAACGAGAACATATTTATCGAGATATTCTTCTATTAAAAGATCTACCTGGTGATCTGTTGTTTCATTGATCACTTTTACAAGGTCACCTACGCCATAGGTGTTCACGCTATATCCGAATTTAATTTCTGCTTCTACTTTGTCACCTTCCGTCACGGCTACATTGCGCATGTTATCGCCGAATCTTACAAATTTTGCAGACTGCCAATCGTTCCATGCAGCCGCGGCTCTTGCCCAAACATCTATTTTTCCCAATGATTCAGGATCTTCCCAATAACCCACCACCACTTTCCTGTTGAGGCGCATACGGCTCATGATAAATCCAAATTCGCGATCGCCATGAGCGGATTGATTCAGGTTCATGAAATCCATATCAATGGTTGCCCATGGAATATCACGATTGAACTGTGTATGAAAATGCAATAATGGTTTCTGTAAAATCTTCAATCCACCGATCCACATTTTAGCCGGCGAAAAAGTATGCATCCATGCAATGATACCGATACAATCCGTTGCTGCATTGGCTTCCATGCAAACCGCGTAAATTTCTTCTGCAGATTTAACGGTTGGTTTATATACCACTCTCACAGGTATCTGTGCAGAATTATGCAACGATGCGGCAATGGTCTGTGAATGTTCCGCCACTTTCTGCAATGTTTCATCGCCATACAAATGCTGGCTCCCGGTAACAAACCACACTTCTTTTTTCTTTAGATCAATCATATGAACACGAATTAAAAAAACACGAATTACACGAATTAAAAACGAATTACACGAATTGCACGAATCTTGTTTCCTATTTGGAACAATTCAATTCTATTGACTACTTAACTGAAAATTTATAACGCGTTACTGATTTATAGGTTTCCCCTGGTTTCAGAATTGTATTGGGGAAACCCGGTTGATTTGGGCCGTCAGGAAAATGTTGTGTTTCCATACAGAAAGCTGCGTGTTGCTGGTATACCTGGTTGTGTTTTCCGCGTAAAGTTCCGTCTAAGAAATTGCCGGTATAAAATTGAAGGCCGGGTTCTGTAGTAGACACTTCCATCAGTCTTCCGGTGATCGGATCATAAGCAGTAGCTACCGTTTCAAGATCATTTCCATTTCTATTCAATACCCAGTTATGATCATAACCACCTTTTACTGCGGCGAGGTCTTTACCGATCGGTTTTGGTGAAGTGAAATCCATTGGTGTTCCTTTTACATCAGGCAATTTTCCCGTAGGAATTAAAAAAGTGTCCACCGCTGTGTATTTGGATGCATTGATCATCACTTCATGATTCTCAATGGTTGGTTCTTTTCCGGCTGCTAAATTGAAATAGCAATGGTTGGTGAGGTTCACAGGTGTTGCTTTATCAGTGGTTGCGCTGTACGCGATCTGTAATGTATTGTCAGCAGTCAATGTGTACACCACTTCCACTTTCAGGTTACCGGGAAAACCCTGGTCGCCATCCTTGCTTGTGTAGGTAAGCATGAGGCTGCTATCACCTGCCGGTTTGCTTGCCTGCCAAACCACTTTATCCAACCCTTTTACACCGCCATGCAAAGTATTGCCGTTGTTATTCAGTGGAAGTTGATACGTCGCACCATCCAATGTGAATTTTCCTTTCGCGATGCGGTTTCCGTAACGGCCAACAAGACAACCAAAATAGGGATTGCCTTTTTGCAGGTAACCGCCGAGTGAATCAAAGCCCAACACCACATCACCCATATGTTTGTCTTTATCGGGCGTCATAAGATTGGTTACTGTGCCGCCATAATTGATGATGCTTACCTTCATGCCGTTGGCATTCGTTAGTGTGTATTGCGTGATCGCTTCGTTCTCAAAAACGCCAAAGGGTTTTTCTGTAATACCTGGTTTCATGGCAGATTCATCGGTGGGTTTATTATTGTTACAGGCGGCTAAAAAAAAGAGTCCTGTTGTCAATAATAAAAAAGCTTGTTTTTTCATGTGGTAGTTTTATGGTCGTTAGGATTTTATGATTGTCCGTAGTAACTGTCTGGCCCGTGCTTTCTTTCGAAATGTTTATTGATCAATGCATCTTTCAATCTTGGCACGCCCGGCCTGATCTGCTCCGTAAGAAAAGCCATTTGCGCAACAGCTTCGAGTACCGCGCTGTTGTACACCGCTTTATCAGCAGTCTTGCCCCATGAAAACGGCGCATGATTTCCGACGAGCATCATTTCAACTTCTTCGTAGTTCAAGCCTTTCTCCGTTAAACATTCAACGATCTGCCTGCCTGTTTCATATTCATAATTTCCCTTGATCATTTCATCACTCATCGGTGCGGCGCAGGGAATATCTGCTGTTGTATGATCCGCGTGTGTTGTTCCGTAAACAGGAATATCTCTTTGTGTTTGCGCCCATGCAGTTGCATAAGTAGAATGTGTATGAACAATGCTGCCAATCTTTGACCAGTGTTTATAGAGATACGCATGTGTTAAGGTATCGGAAGATGGACGAAGCGAGCCCTGCACTGTTTTCCCATCCAAATCAACAATGACCATTTTTTCAGGAGTCAGTTCTTCATAAGGAACACCGCTTGGTTTAATGGCAAATACGTTCAGTTCCCTATCAACCACGCTCACATTACCAAACGTAAACAGAACGAGGTTCAGTTTAGGTAACTGCATGTTGGCATTGTATGCAAGCTTTTGAATATGCTGGTAGCTCATAAAATAATTTGAAAATTTGAAAATGTATCAATTTGAAAATTAGCAGTAAGCTCATTTTCAAATTTTCAAATTGGCACATTTTCAAATTCCTCTACAATATAGTTTGTTGTTCAATAAAGTCCCCTAATTCCGTATACTTTTGGTACCTTTTTTCATAGATGGCCACTTTTGCGGGATCAGGTTTGTATTCGGCGTCAAAACCCTGTCCCATGGCGTTCATAGCATCTTCCACTTTGGGATAAATACCGGCAGCCGTTGCGGCGAACATGGCAGCGCCGAGGGCACAGGTTTGTTCGCTTTTATGGATCCGGATCGGCATATTCATCACATCCGCCATCATCTGCATGATGAAAGGTGATTTTTTGGCCACGCCACCCAGGCCGATCAATCCTTTTACAGGTATACCTTCTTCACGAAAACGGTCCACTATTTTTCTTGCACCAAAACAGGTGGCTTCTACCAATGACCTGAATACACGTGGTGCTTCACTGGCAAGATCGAGTCCCGTGAAAGCGGCTTTTAAAAGCTGGTTGGCATCGGGTGTACGGCGGCCATTGAGCCAGTCAACTGCGAGTTCATCATCTTCTTTCAATGGCAATGCCTCAGCTTTTTTGGTGAGAGATACCATGATCTTATCACTGATCTCTGCCTGTAATTTTTCTGCGGTGGAACGATCAACCAATGATGTATCCAGTAAAATATTTTCCAATGGCCATACCAGTAATTTTTTGAACCATGCATAGGCATCGCCAAAAGCAGACTGACCGGCTTCCATACCCATCATTCCGGGAATGATAGAACCGGGCACCTGGCCACAAATACCTTTTACTAATTTTCCCTTTACTTCATCAACAGGTGCCACCAGCATATCGCAGGTGGAAGTGCCCATTACTTTACTGAGGTGGTAAGCTTCGATCTGCCCGCCTACTGCGCCCATATGACAATCGAATGCACCTATACCAATCACTACATCGGTTGATAGCCCCAATCGCTGCGACCAATCTGCAGAGAGATTCCCAGCAGATTGTGCGGATGTATAGGTTTCGGTAAATAATTTTTGTGTGAAGCCTTTCAATAATCCATCCCATGAACTGAAAAACTCATCAGGCGGTAAACCATTGAATTCTTCGGCCCATAAACTTTTGTGGCCGGCACTGCAGACTCCGCGTTTCATTTGTTGCGCGTCATTTCCTCCTGTGAGGAGATATGGGATCCAGTCGCAGTGTTCTACCCATGAATGGATGGCGCCACGTACTTTTTCATCCTCACGTAATACATGTAATAATTTTGCCCAGAACCATTCCGAAGAATAGATGCCGCCGACGAATTGCAGATAATTGGTATCGAATTTTGTTGCGTGGTGGTTCAATTCAGTTGCTTCTTTTACAGAAGTATGATCTTTCCACAACACAAACATTGCATTGGGATTTTCGGCAAACGCCGGTAATAAGGCAAGTGGTGTTCCTTTCTCATCAACTGCAACAGGCGTTGATCCCGTTGTATCAACAGAAATGCCTTTTACTTTTGATGCGATATCTGCACCTGCTTTTTGTAAACAGTCTTTGATAGTGAATTCAAGCCCTTCCACATAATCCGAAGGATGCTGGCGGAACTGGTTGTTCTCTGCATCGCAATACAAACCTTTTTTCCAGCGGGGATAATAAAATATGGATGCGGCTACTTCTTCACCGTTACCGGCATTTGCAATGATCGATCGTACCGAATCGGTTCCGAAATCAACTCCTATAACAAAGCTATCGAGAGACATAAGATCTACTGAAATAAATGATTCAATTGTGTATCTGTATAATCCTTTACAAAACAAATTATGTTATCGTACCTGCTGAATTCTTCTTCTGTGTGCATGGTGGTCAGCACCACACATTGCATACCCGCATTCTTTGCGGCTTCCACTCCTTTCGGTGCATCTTCAAACACAATACAGTTACCGTAAGATACGCCCAATTGATCAGCACATTTGAGATAAGTTTCCGGATCCGGCTTGCTCATGGCAACATTTTCCGCCGCAACAATAACCGGGAAATAATGCCGGATATTCAACCCATCCAATACAAAATCAATATTGTAAATAATAGCCGCCGAGCCGATCGCCATCGGGATATTTTCATCGGATGCCCTGGCCAGGAAATCATCCAAACCATCGAGCAATTTCAATGACGGCCTGAATGTTACCTGGTAAGCTGTTTCCTTATCATAACTCATTTTTGTCTTCTCCTCCTCCGAGAACCTGCCTGGAAATACGCGCTCGAGTAATTCGCCATTCTTACCATAACATTCTTCCTTCACCCGCTCCAGGCTGATATTTGCCCCAAGACCGTTCAGAATTTCATGCCAGGCGTTTATGTGAAAATCCATATCGTCTATCATCGTACCATTCAGATCGAATAGGAAGGCTTTTGGTTGGGTCATGATTAGGTACTGGATTGAAGATACTGGATACTGGATTCAAGATGTCGGATACTGGATTCAAGATGCTGGATACTGGATGTTACATTCGATAGTTACTTATTAACCTCAGAGGTCATCCAGTACCCAGCATCCAGTATCTAGCATCAAGCATGGTCCAGCTTCTAAATAAATCTATTGATCAAATTCTCCAGATACTCCTGCTTGCCGCTGGCAACTGTGGGTTCTCCGTTGGCCGCCGCAAAATCCCTCAGCGCTTCTAAAGTCAGTTTGCCTTCTTCAAATTCTTTCCCGGCACCGCTATCGAAAGAAGCGTAACGGCCTGTTCTTATTTTTTTGTAATCTGATTTTTGTAAAACGTTATCTGCAACGATCAATGCCCTGGCAAAAACATCCATACCGCCCACATGCGCATAGAAAAGATCAGCAGGATCAGTTGAGTTCCTTCTGCGTTTTGCATCGAAGTTGATACCGCCGCCACCGAAACCACCGGCTTCCAATATCACCAGCATCACCTCTGCAAGTTCATTGACATTGTTCGGGAACTGGTCAGTATCCCATCCATTCTGGTAATCACCGCGGTTGGCATCAATGCTGCCCAGCATACCGGCATCTGCTGCCACCTGCAATTCATGTTGCATGGTATGCCCTGCAAGTGTTGCGTGGTTCACTTCAATATTTAATTTGAAATCATTGAGCAGTTCATACTGGCGCAGGAACCCGATCACTGTTTCACTGTCATAATCATATTGGTGTTTGCTTGGCTCGCAAGGTTTTGGTTCGATAAAGAAGCTTCCTTTGAAACCATTCTTTCTTGCATAGTCTTTGGCTGTGTGCAGGAATTTCGCCATATGCTCTTTTTCGCGCTGCATGTTTGTGTTAAGCAAACTCATGTACCCTTCACGTCCGCCCCAGAAAACATAGTTCTCGCCGCCCAATGCAATAGTTGCATCCAGCGCAAATTTTACCTGTGCACCGCCATGCGCCAACACATGAAAATCGGGATTGGTAGCTGCGCCATTCATGTAACGCCGGTTGCTGAAAAGATTGGCCGTGCCCCATAATAATTTCACGCCGCTGTCTGCCTGTTTCTGTTTGGCATAGGCTGTGAGTGCCTGTAATCTTTTTTCATTATCTGCCACATTATTGGTGTATTCAACAACATCCACATCATGAAAACAGTAATAAGGCATGTTCATTTTGGTGATGAACTCAAATGCCGCATCCATTTTATCTTTTGCTTTTTCTACGGCATCTGTCTTTGCATCCCATGGAAAAATATGAGTAGGTTCTCCGAACGGATCGCCCCCATTACCTACAAATGAATGCCAGTAGGCGCAGGCAAAACGCAGCCATTCTTTCATGGGTTTGCCAGCCACTATTTTATTCTCATCATACCAGCGAAATGCCAATGGGTTATCCGACTCCACTCCTTCAAACTTCACCTGCCCGATCCCTTTAAAAAATTCTTTGTCGCCTGTTACAACTTTCATTTTGTTACGTTTTAGATTTACAATTATGCGTGGTTCTGATCAATTTGAAAATTTGAAAATGTGGCAATTTGAAAATGGGCGTCTCTGCATTTTCAAATTCTCAAATTCTCAAATTTTCAAATTATCCTTTCCTCCAAAAGTTTTTTCCATTCAAAATACAATTCATCATATTTTTTTGCATCGGATGGTTCTATCAGTTCCAATCTCTTCATATTCACAAACGCTTCTTTTTCGTTTGAATAAATATTGGCTCCTAAACCCGCGCCTATCGCTGCACCTACACTGCCGTCGCACGCATACAATTCTACCGGTGTATTGGTGGCATTTACAAAAGCTTCTGCAAATACATCACTCAAAAACAAATTGGCTTTTCCAGCACGGATAACGGTGGGTTGTAAACCGTTCTCCCGCATGATATCCAATCCATACCTGAATGAAAAAGCAATGCCTTCCTGTCCTGCACGGAAAATATGCGCAGCAGTATGCTTATAAAGATCAATATTATGAAAATGTGCGTGTACTGTTTTATTATTAAGCATTCTTTCCGCGCCGTTGCCAAAAGGTAGTACATATAAACCATCACTTCCCGCTGAGACTTGTCTTGCTGAATCATTCATCTGCGAATAACTGAGATGCCCGCCGGTTATATTCCTGATCCAGTTGTTCATGATGCCGGTTCCGTTGATGCATAACAGGATACCCAGCCTTTTCTGCGCATCCGTATGGTTCACGTGCGCAAAAGTGTTCACTCTTGACTGCTTATCGTAAGCCAGGGTATCACTCACACTATAAATAACACCTGAAGTACCCGCTGTTGCTGCTACTTCGCCGGGTTGTAATACATTTAATGAAAGTGCATTGTTGGGCTGATCGCCAGATTTATAGGAAACAGGAATGCCTGTTTTTAAAGACAGCGTAGTAGCCACATCTTCCTTCAGTAAACCATGTGTTTCAAAAACATTTTTTATCTGTGGAATGATGGATGCATCAAATCCATAATAACCAAACACATCTTTCGATAGTTCATGATTGGCAAAATCCCAGAAAATACCTTCTGATAATGCAGAGATGGTGGTGGTGGTTTGCCCGCTTAATTTCATCGCAATAAAATCTCCCGGTAACATCACCTGGTAGATCTTTTCGTACACTTCGGGTTCATTGGCTTTTACCCATGCCAGTTTGGATGCCGTAAAATTGCCGGGTGAATTCAACAAATGCGATAAACATTTCTCTTCGCCTATTTCATGGAACGCTTTGTTACCAAGATCAACGGCGCGGCTATCGCACCAGATGATACTGTCGCGTAACACTTTATGATCCTTATCAACCAAAACCAATCCATGCATCTGGTAAGCGATGCCGATCGCACCAATATCTTTAGGATCGTATTGTTTGGTTGCATGCACTTTTAAGATCGCTTCCTGCACATGCAGCCACCACATTTCAGGAGATTGCTCCGCCCAGCCCGGTTGCAGAGAAGTAATGCCTGTTTCTGTTTCGGGGTATTGCGCTGATACAACACATTGCTGCGTATCTGCGTTTACAACAGAAACTTTTACAGATGAGGTGCCGACATCTATTCCTAATAATAACATGTAGTCTTTTTTGTATTCAGTTTTGCTTCAAAGCTAACGCCTAAAATGTCTTTAAAAAAACCACCGGGATCCGCTC
This sequence comes from Bacteroidota bacterium, assembly GCA_040388705.1. Classification (GTDB taxonomy): domain Bacteria; phylum Bacteroidota; class Bacteroidia; order Chitinophagales; family Chitinophagaceae; genus Sediminibacterium. The sequence goes on from JAZKBI010000018.1 coordinate 91,219, forward strand.
CCGGCGGGGGTTGCCATTATTACCACTATAATACCCAAAAAATTGCAGAATACAGTCCTGCCCCGTTTATTTCTTTACTCATTTACCCTTTACTTTGCCTTAGTGCTATCATATCGTCATGAATGCATAAACATCATTTTATCTGACCGAGCGCGTTTGCCGCTATTTCTTCCGGCCGTTTACATAACTTATCAGTACATACATATATCAGTGTTTTACCCTCAACCAATTTATTTTGCAGTAATGGGAGCGTTTCTGCTTTTGTGCTTCCCATGATAAAACTCGTTGGCAGGTAACTTCGTTGGATTTCCTGGTTTTTTGTAAGCGCTTCTTTCCCCACTATCGCTATCTCATACGATTTGGCCGATAAAAGAGCGGCAAAGCTGCACCATTGAATATGGAACCTTGGCATTTTTTGTACCCGCTCCGCTACCGAATAATACATTTGTGAGCCCTTGCCTGTATAACCTGTATCATCAAAAACATTCCCCAACGTATATAGCGCTTTAGCCATTACTGCATTGGGCGATGGCATGGCATCATCGGCAACTTCTGTTTTTCGCATTACTACATCCGCCTGTTTTTCTGAATAATAAAAAAGGCGTGTTTTATCATTAAAAAAGTTTTTGATCGCATGATCCACAACCTTCCTGCTGAGCATGAGCCAATGATTGTCGAAACTTACTTCGTAAAGCCTTATAAATGCTGAAGCTGCCCATGCATAATCATCAAGAAAACCATTTATAGCAGCTTTACCTTCTATGAAATTCCGTTTTAAACTGCCATCATTTCCCGTCATGTTTTTTTCTATAAAAGCTGCGCACGACTTTGCCTTTTCGAGATATGTTTCGATTCCGGTTGCAGCATAGGCATCCGCATAAGCTTTCAGCACAACGCAGTTCCACGCCGTAATGATCTTTGTATCTACTGAAGGTTTTGTCCGTTTGTTTCTTTCCTTTACTAAACCATTTTTTGCATTCGCCAGCTTGCTGATAAATTCAGCCGGGTTTAACTTTCTGTCAGTCGCAAATTCTACGGGGGCCTGGCTGGCATACAGTATATTATTACCTGGTTTCCAGTTTCCCTCTTGTGATATATGAAAATAGTCTGCAATCATTTTATCATCTCCTGCAACCCTGGTAAAATCTTTTTTGTTCCATGCATAAAATTCGCCTTCGCCATCTTTGGTATCTGCATTTAATGAACTGTAGTATCCACCGCCAGGTGCCGCGAGTGTTTTTTCTATAAAGTCAATTGTTTCGATCAGTATATTTTTATAGAACTCATTTTTTGTGAGTTGATAAGCATGCGCATAAACACTTACCATTTGGCCATTATCGTACAGCATTTTTTCAAAATGCGGAACGCGCCACAAACTGTCAACGGTATACCTGGAAAAGCCTCCACCCAGGTGATCATATATCCCGCCAAGCGCCATCTTATTTAGTGTATTCGTTGCCACTTTAAAAGATTCTTTGTTACGGGTTATATAATAATGCTGCAACAAAAATTCTGTGAATGCCGGTGTCGGAAATTTTTGCGCGCCTTTTAATCCACCATTTATCAGGTCGGCCTGTTTGTAAATACTGTCGTACAATGTTGTATAAACCGGCCGATCTTTTTTTATTCTCACCGCCCCGGTATCAATTAATGAAAATTCCTGTTCTGCAATACCATTCAGCAAAGCACCCGCCTGAGTAACAACGAGATTGTGTTTGGTATTATAAGCTTTCGAAACGCCCAATAATAAATTGATCCAGTTCTTTTTAGTATAATAGGTACCTGCATAAAATGGCTTTCCATCAGGCAATGCAAATGCGTTTAAGGGCCAGCCTCCTTCTCCCGTTAAAAGTTGTAATGCATTCATATAAACCTGGTCTATATCGGGACGTTCCTCCCTATCTACTTTAATACATATAAAATTCTCATTCATAATTCTTGCAACTGATGTATCCATGAAAGACTCACTCGCCATTTCATGACACCAGTGACAGGATGCGTAACCGATGCTGATCAATAAAGGCTTGTTTTCCTGCTTAGCCTTGTTGAGTGCTTCTGCTCCCCATTCGTACCAGTTAACCGGGTTATCTGCATGTTCTTTTAAATACGGACTCGACGCAAATTGTAACCGGTTTTGTTGCTTATGCTGTGCATCCGAACATCCAAACAAGATCATCAATACCAAAGCAGCTCCGTTGAACAGCAATATCTTCAACTTCTTTATCATTCTTATCAACATCACAACTGACCTGCTCATTTCAGACTTTTAAAAACACGTAACCTGTCGTTATTGGAACTTACCAATATTGCCCACTTGCCGGCCAGTTTAACTGCTTTGATATCTTTTACATTATATGGAACGAAAAATCCGCTTTCCAAAGGCTTATAACTTTTGAAATTCATGTTGCCGATCCCTTTCAGAAATACACCCGGAGATGCATCCGCAGGTGTTGTCTCCACCTCTACATCAAATTTGTTTCCCGCCAGCAGGATATCTTTTTTTCCATCCCCGTCAAAGTCTTTCACAATAATTCCATTGGCGGTTGAAAGCTGCGCCTCCATTGGTAATTTTTTGGCTGTAAATTTTCCTTTATCATTTACAAAAATGACCGTTGAAAAAAGATGCGCTTTGTAATGCAACGCCGTTTTAAGTTCCTCATCTCCCAGTATTCCGCTGAGATCACTTTCGGCGAATGATAAAAAAGTGGGGAACTTCTGCGCTATCATAGGGCATTGTTGCGATGTACATTCTCTTCCACGGATCGGCACCATAATGTCTTTGTCTTTTAGATGCCGTGCCAGAAAAATATCATTCGTGCCATTACCGTCAAAATCTTTTGCATACACCTCGAATGGTTTTTGCACGCTCGCCTGGAATTTATAATTCTCTCCGAGGTTTCCGCCGATGAGGTCAATATCGCCGTCACCGTCTATATCATCTGCAACCAGCTTGTCCCACCAACCTTCTGTATTCTGAAAACCAAATCCTTCGGAAACATCATTCATTTTTCCATTCCTGTAAGAGAACACCCGCACAGGCATCCACTCGCCGGCAAGCACCAGTTCCGCTTTTTTGTCTCCATCGAGATCGGCCCATACTGCAGATTTTATCATACCTGCTGTTGCAAGCGCAGGCGCAATTTCTTTTGTCCTGTCTACAAATTTTCCTTTTTCATTGATGAGAAGATAACTTTGTGGTGATTGCGGATATTTATGGGCCACCACTTCACCACCACGGAAAATATCCAGGTCCCCATCACCATCCACATCAAATACAGCAACGCATGATCCGCTGCTAAGCGTAGGCGGCAATGCCGATTTAGAAAAATTTCCTTTGCCATCATTAATGTATAGCCTGTCCTGGTATAGGTCGGATCCTTCAGCGAATTCACTTCCTCCGCTTACAACATACAGATCGAGGTCACCATCACCGTCAGCATCGAAGTATGTGGCACCCATGTCTTCATATTTTTTATCCGCGTCAAAAGCTGGTACCGTTTTTTTTATAAATTTTCCGCCCTGCTGCAGGTACAAGCAGCCAGCCTGGTCTTTTGCACCGCCAACATAGAAATCCTCAGTTCCATCACCGTTCACATCACCAGTAGCCACAAAAGGCCCGTCGCGGCTGAATTCATGCGGCAGTAATACCTGGTCGAGGTATTCATTGATTTTATTTTCTTTATGTATAAACGGGATTGACAACAGTTGGTCCGTTGCCTCCGAGAACAAAGGATCATAAAAAGCAGTACTATAGTTAATGCCCTGGCGTGATTGTGCGTAGCCTGCTTTCAGTACCTGGTTTACGGCAACGTTATGCAAACTGGTCGATTTTCCATCGGGCCAAACTACTACTACACTATCCACTTTGTCTTTTTTTCCTAAGCCGAAATGGATAGTAGGTTCATTGCATGAAAGATATCCGCGAACAGTTTTTTGCTGAAAAAATTGTTGCATTTTTCCATCGTAATACACTGATACTTTTGCCCCAAGACCTTCGGGATTTTTTTGTGGACCTTCGAGTTTTATCCGCAGAAAATTATTCTTCGCACTGGAAACATTCCTGTATATATCCGCGGCTCCGTCAAGATTATTGATGACAAGATCCAGCTTACCATCATTATCAAAATCCGCTACTGCCGCACCATTTGAAAACGTGCTGTCTTTGAAACCCCAGGCTTCCGACACATTTTGAAACTGCAGATCGCCCTTATTTTTAAATAAATAATTTCTCACTTTAATAGGGTCGTAAATATCCATGTACTCTTTAAACCCCTTCGTAAACATTTCTTCCGAAGAAGCATACTTATGGATATTTGCTTTTACATACATGTCCTGTTTCTGTTGTATGTCTCCGTCAAACAAATCATGGCGATAGCCATTGGCTACAAAAATGTCCCTGTTGCCATCGTTGTCAAAGTCAGATGCCAATGTTGACCAACTCCATTCTGTTTTTTGAATACCCGCCATTTGCGAAACATCGCTAAAAAATCCGTTGCCATGATTGAGATGAAGTACGTTGTGCATGTACTGTTTCTGAAAACCGCTGTCAACAATTGCCCAGAAGCCCTGCACATCCATCCTTGGCATCGATACTTTTGATCGTTTATAGTTCTCAGGCAACATCTCCATTACCAGGATATCTTCAAAGCCATCGTTATTAATATCCGCAATGTCTGAACCCATCGAGAAAAGAGAAACATGGTTCGTCATGCTTTGCACTTCGTCTTTGAATGTGCCGTTTTTCTGATTAATGAACATATAGTCATTGTCCGCGTAATCATTGGCAACATAAATATCAGCGTACCCGTCATTATTGAGGTCCGCAACTTCCACGGATAACCCGTATCCGAAACTATGACTGATACCGGCCTGTTTTCCAATCTCGGTAAATTTGCCATTATCATTGCGGTACAATTTGTTCCTGCATTTTTCAGGCGGGTTCCTTTTCCCGGACACCATTCTTGATAAACCGAGGTAGAAACTGTCTGGACGGCTGGTGAGGTACATGTCCAGGTCGTTATCGTTATCCATATCAAAAAAAACAGCCTGGAGTGAGTAGCCATCATCATCCAGTCCATATTCTTTTGCCTGTTCTTTGAAAGTAAGGTCTCCCTGGTTGATGTATAATAAATTCTTTCTTTCTTCATCATTATCCCTGAATCCACCTCTGCATACATAAATATCAAGAAGGCCATCGTTGTTGATATCAACCAGTGTTACACCATTCTTCCAACCGCTCGCAGCTGCTACTCCGGCGGACGATGTAATGTCTTTAAATTTCATGTTGCCCTGGTTGATGTATAACTTATTGGGCACTTCATTACCTGTAAAATAGATATCGATCAGGCCATCATTATTAAAGTCGCCTGTAGCTACCCCACCCCCATTATATACATAAGCAAAGGATTCATAATTTTTTTGATAATTTTCTTCTACTGTATTATCAAAAGTGACACCACTTACTGATGCCGGCACTTTTTCAAACACCGGGTCAACAGATAGCTGATCATTTGCGCCATTACCTTTACAGCCTGTCCCAAAAAAAACAATGGTCAACAGAAAACCGGTTACAGTCAGGTAAGGGCTTAGGCTATTCTTCAACATATTTTATGATTTATGTATTAAAGCGATGCGCCTGTTAAATATAAGTATCTCTTCCAAACCGCAGCTGCCACAGATCTTCCGAGTTTCAGTCCCTCTTTGTTCTCACATTGAATATGGTAACCGCCCATTACACGCGAAATTCCAGCCATTTCAGCAGTTTGCGTGAATGTTGGAAATTTCAGTGTAACCTCAGCACTCGTATGATCTGGCTCAGTGAATGCACCCGGAACCCTTTTTACCTCGACCCCGAAACGATCACTGCCTGTGAACCATTTTAGAATTTCGGAGCATGCGCCACTGACAGTACTATGGCCCGAAACATAGCTTGGAAATGGTGGGCACAAAAATGTTTCGGGTGAGTAGGGCCGCCAATCCTGGCCCGGCATTTCTATCATCCCCTTTTCCGGCCCGCCCCAACCCCTGATCTTTTTATTTTCGAAGTAATGGTGTACAAGCGTATAGGGCCGGGCAAAATCATATTTCATCTTTGTATCCCAACATGCGATGAATGCATCCATTGCTGCTGCCTCTACTGCAAAATACATTTTTACATCCTCATCGAGTGTATGATTATCTCTTACAGAAACATCCTGCGCAAAAACGAGCCAATGCCCTGCCTGTTGAACAGATTTAGGGCCATCTCTCATAAACTCCACCAATGCTTTTTGCTCGCTGGTAAGGTTGGCCTGTAATTGAACAACTTCTTTTACTTCTTTTTCCAGTTGGGCAGAACCAATGGGAGGCGGAGGCGGTGATCTGAACTGGTCGCCTGATCTGATGAGCAATGTTTTTACTTTACCCCAATGCGGGGTAAGGCAGGCAGGCGCAAATTTTCCGCCTTTGCCATCGGAAAAATATTTTGGTTGCCAGCGGATAAGATCATTTAATGTATCCGCACTATTAATGGGTTTATATCCTGTATAGTCTGAATATACCGCTCCGGGAGAACCGTGCATTAAACCTGTTTCATTTGATCCATCATTCAGTCTTGCTTCAATAATAGTTTTTGCGGCAAGATTCCCAATTCCTTCAGGTGTTTGGGGATCGAGTGAATTGTTATCAGGATTATAGCCGAACCCGATCATCTTAGATCGTAAAAGTGCAGAATCAGAAGAAAAATAAGTAAGCATTGATTTGTATGCGGCGTAGCTTATGGCTGTTTCTTTATTCTTTAGTGTTCTTTTATTGGGCGAAACCCTTGCAACATTTTTTAAATATAGTGGGCGGGCTTTCCCATCAAACCTAGACCATGCATCAAAAACCGAAGTCCACACAAGTCCAAGCATTCTTGATGTAACGGTAGGCCTGGGCTTATATTTTTCTGTATTGTTTGCTGTAGCTTCCAATGCTATCTGACCCCATTTATACGCGATGTTCTCTGCGCCCTTTGGTTCGTCTTTACTTTCCTTTATATCAGAGAAACTGCAGAGTATAAAAAAAACACAGGCATATTTGATCAGCTTTATCATTATCTGTTGCATAATAATAATTTGAGAACAAAGTTTGATTTACCGATTTTCTCAACAACCGGTGTCTAATACTAACTGATAAAAGCCAACATGCATTAATACCGGCCCGCGAATTCATTCCAACTATTATTCAGAATGCATCCATTTTTTACAGCGAAGGCGCGTTATCTAACATCATTATTAAATACAAATACAATCTTTAAAATAAAGCCGGGGGCAGAAAAACTCCCCCGGCTCCGATTGCCATTCTTACTATGTAAAACCAACGAACTGCCAACTATTAATAACCTGTGTTTTGAGGGAATTTAGGTCCTTCCGTAACCAGGTCAATCTGTGTTTGTGGTATCGGCCTTAACCTGTTAATTTCCTGAACGGTGGCCGCTTCAGCATTGTATAATTGTACCCTGCTTACCAGTTTTCCGGTACGGGCCAGATCCCACCATCTACAGCTTTCACCCCATAACTCCCGGCTTCTTTCTTCCAATAGAAAATCAATGTTCATCTGTGCGGCAGTTACCTGTTGTGCGGTTACGGCTGCCGCATATTGTGCGGGGGTTTGGTTCGCTTTAAGAGCGGCCCTGGTACGCAACGCATTAATCATAGTGGCAGCATCTGCTAATGTAGCTCCGCCTTTTATAGCAGCTTCAGCAGCCACAAGGTAAACTTCTGCAAAACGATACAGGATATAAGGCCTGTCCGAATAGTCGTTTTTATCACCCCTGGTTGAATCATCCCATTTTTTAAGACTTGGATAATAAGTTGGGTCCATTTTAAGTGTAGCGCCTGCCAGGTGCTCCGGTTCAAAGATGACTCCTTTGAATGCTGTTCTTTCTGCCGCAGTAACCACCCTGTCAGACATAAAAATGGCCGTATCAACACCATTGATTAAAACACCTCTTGGAGTTGTGGCACCTACAGATCCTTTTAATGACTGTTCAGTTGAATTTGAAAGCCATGCCACCTGGAAGGTTCCTTCATAACGTGCATCAGTACCCCTGTTTGCAAAAGCTACATCGATCAGGTATTTCATATTAGGTCTGATACGTTGAAAAGGGCGCCCGTTGTTGATATCCCTTACGCAAAGTGTTGCACCACCCCCTGCAGGATAGTTTGCGCTTAAGGTTGGATAGTTAGGACGGAAGAAGAAGTTCGATTTGTTTTCATTACCTGCGGTAGCGCCTGCACCCACATTAGAGTTCTGTCCGAATTTAATGTCTTTGGTGTGGTCAATTACCATCAGAACTTCTTTGCCATATTCATTTCCTTCAACAAAAACACTTCCAAAATAAGCCATCAGGTCTACACCGTAGGTAGCCTTATTATCGATGATTGCTTTTGAAATTGTATAAGCACTGGTGAAATCTGCGGTTGTGCCGGTTGCCGACCAACCTTTCCAGAGATATGTTTTAGCTAACAGAAACTGGGCAACTACTTTGGTAGCTGGTTTTCCTGTTCCTGCAGCAGGTGTAACAGGCAAATCAGCAGAAGCCTCGGTCAAATCCTTAATGATCTGGGCATATACATCGGCCTGTGGCGCTCTCGAATCAGCCGCAGACGCTTCTGTGTTAAAGGTAATGTGTAGTGGAACATCACCAAACGTCGTTACCAGGTTATAATAACAAAACGCCCTTAGGAATTTTGCCTGCGCCAGAACCTGTGTTTTGGTTGTAGCGGGCATATCAGCAGCAGCACCATATTGCAATACGCCATTGGCAGTATTGATATCAATATACATGGCATTCCAGAAACCCAGGTAATCGTTCGAACTGGCTTTGATGGTTGGCTGATTGTAGGTAAACCAATGCTGAACATCAGCCGCAGCACCTTTCTGAAATTCGTCACTGCCCGCATTAAATAACTGCGTAAAGATCTGCGTACCCCATTGTCCGCGGAACGAAGCATAAATACCAGCGATACCGCCCTGTATCCCTTCCGGTGTTTTAAAGAACGAAGCGTCAATACCCGACCTTGGCTGCTCGTCCAATAATTTCTTACATCCGCTGGAAACAAAGGCAATTGCCCCCAAGAGAATAAAGTATTTTAATATAGTATGTTTCATAAAATTTTTTTTAACAGGTTAAAATTTCAAATTTACACCAAAAACGAAATAACGTACAGGAGGAAGACCGGTACCTACCGTAATTGCACGGCCAGGGGCTCCACCACCTAATGTTCCGGCAATGTTATTTCCGTTACCATTTCCTTCCGGATCAAGGGCTAAGCCTGACTTAACAAGCGGAGACCATAATATGAACGGATTTTGTGCATTTATATAAAATCTTAAAGACTGGATCTTTGCCTTTGCTAACAGTTTACTGGAGAAATTATATCCAAAGTCAATACTTCTTACTTTTATAAACGAACCATCACGATACTGGAGTGTGGAAGTGTACAGCTGTCCATCACGACTTGCATCGGGCTGAGGGAAGGCATCTGTTGGGTTGGTTGGCGTCCAGTAATCTACCTTCATCTGGTTTACACGGCTATTCATGAAGAATGGATAACCCGCGCCACCACCATCTGCGCCCAAATAGTTAACAAGCACGGTTTGACCAAAACGCCCAAACAATACGATGTTCACGTCAAAATTGTCATATTGAAAATGGTTAGTTAACCCTGCTACCACCTTTGGTTGAAAATTACCTATTATCTGGCGGTCAGCGGCATCGATAGAGCCATTACCATTTAAATCCTCAAGCCTGATGTCACCCGCAGCCTGGCCAAAGGTTAAAGCCTGTGCGTTATCTTTAGTCTGCCAGATACCGATTTTCTTCAGGTCATAAATTACAGAAATAGGTTGTCCAACGAACCAGCCGTTTCCAATGTCCTGTTGTAATCCGAGTTGTAAAGCAACAATTTTTTCCCTATTAAAGAAAGCATTGCCATCAGCTCTCCAGGAAAAATGGCCCTGGCCTTTGCTCCTGATAATGTCGGCGCTGATCGTAAATTCCATACCATGTGAAGCGGTTTCACCGGCATTTACAAGGATGGAGTTTGCACCCTGGCTAACAGGCAGGCTTTTGCTTAGCAGGATATCTTTGGTTTTGGTGGTATAATACTCGATACTACCTGAGATCCGGTTGTTGAACAATCCAAAATCAAGACCAAGATTTAAACCGGTTGTTTTTTCCCAGGTTAAACTTGGATTTGGAATTGTATTGATCGTATATCCACCCACATAGTTAACCAACGCTGTTGAACCGGCTCCATAGTTATAAAAGCTGGTGCTAAGGCTACCTAAAGTGGTATAAGGATTAATACCGGCATTTGAGCTGATACCCCATCCAGCCCTCAATTTCAAGCTGCTGATGAATTTTGCCGTTTGAAGGAATTTTTCATTATCCAGGTTCCATCCAACAGAAATGGCTGGATAAGTAACCCATTTATTGCCTGGCGCCAATACCGAAGCTCCATCCGTTCTTACGGTTGCAGTAAGCAGGTATTTATTATCATACGAGTAAATTGCCCTACCCATATAACCCACCACAGCAGACTCACTATAGTTACCATTGTTTGCGGTAACTGTATTAGCTAACTGGAAGTTATACGACTGTACATAGTCGGCCGGTACGCCCACGCCACTAAAGCCCTGCGACTGGAAATGGTTCTTTTGAATTTCCTGTAATGCAAGTACAGATAGCTTGTGTTTGCCTGCGAAGGTTTTGTTGTAATTAAGTGAATTATTGATCGTGTACTGCCATCCTTCTGAATTGGTTTGATTTAAGGTAGACCCTGCAGTATTTGCGTTGGTATTAAAGAAAGTAAGCGGCCCGCGATAATTGTCGCTGTACGTTTGTGACCAACCGAATCCAAAGGTTGTTTTAAATTTCAGGTCTTTGATGATCTCCCACTCTCCATAGAAATTATGTTGAAACTGGTATCTCCTGGTAAGCGCTTTGATCTTTTCATCCTGTCCCCAGGAAGCAAGGGGATTGATCTGTGTGTTGTCCACCCCTTGCTGAATTGCCGGGTAAAAGTTTAAAGAACCATCATCCCATTTGGGCTTGAACAAAGGGCTCAACCTCATGGCTGATCCATAAGCATCCAAACCTATACGGTTCTGAATATTCATAGTATTAAAACTGGTAAACCCAATTTTGATCTTATTGGAAAGTTTATGATCAACGTTTACGCTAAATGATATCCTGTCGAACGACTCATCATGCATGATCGCTGTCTCTTTGTAATAACCCATGCCGAAATAGTACTGCGTTTTTTCGTTCCCACCGTTAACGCTTAAATCAGTTCCGGTTCTTGTAGCTGTTTGCAATAATAAGTTTTGCCAATCTGTGCTGATACCTGCTTTAAGGCTGCTATCCTCAGACGGCCTTATGGCGTATTGAGTAGTAACGGCCGGATTTGTAAGAAATCCAGGTTGTCCCTGCCTTGCATCTTCCTTAAACTGTGCATATTCCGCACCATTGAAAAGACGGTAGGTTCCGGTAGCATTCCCCATACCATAATAAGAACTCAGATTAGTGGTAGCTTTTGCACCGCTACCACGTTTTGTGGTGATGATGATAACACCATTTGAACCGCGCGAACCATAAATGGCGGTTGCAGAAGCATCTTTCAACACGTCAAGGTTTGCGATATTGTCGGGATTAAGATCGTTAAGACTTCCACCATAAACCATACCATCAACAACAAGCAAGGGGTTATTGGTACCGGTCAGTGACCTGTTACCGCGGATGCGGATCTCTCCGGATTGCCCGATATTGCTACTGTTGTTTACAATGTCAACACCCGCAGCCCTACCCTGTAACTGGTTAAAGACGTTAGGCGCTTTGATTTCGTTAAGTGTTTCACCTTTTACGGAAACAGTAGAACCGGTAACATCCTTTTTCTTTTGCGTACCGTAACCAATCACAACAACCTCACCTAACAGGCTTTCAGTTCCTGCTAATGTAATATTAAGTGCCGTTGCAGAAGTTACTTTAACATCCTGCGTTTGATAGTTCAGGGCGCTGATCACCAGGGTAGCTCCCCTGGCCGCAGTAATCGTAAAATTACCTTTGGGATCGGTATTGGTTCCCGTAGTTGTGCCCCTCACAACAACGGAAGCGCCGGATACAGGCTCCCCTTTTTCATCTGTAACACGGCCTTTTACACTAAGGTTTTGTGCAAAAGACAGAATGGCAAAAAGCTGCATTGCGATGGTCAGGCAAAGCAATTTTGCTGTTTTTTTCTTAATCATTTTTAAAAGATTTTTTGGTTAGCATTCGTTTGGCAAGTATTCGGGAGAATGATCATCTTCATCCATCAAAAAAGATGATTTCCGCGTTGGGAGGCAGGAGATTATTCATAAAAGCAATCGTTTGAATTAGTACCCGTTAATATTTGGTTTATATGGCTATTTTAAGTGACATGGTTCAGAATGCAGCAAAAAGCATTTTTATTTTTATTTTGAAATCGGTTGCATATTGATTATCAATAACTTATATAATATTTACTAACAATAGTGGGATGATCGCTGCTGTTTAATTTGAAAAAAAAGCTATTATTTATTGTTTTTAAGAAAAAAGATTTGCTGAAACAAGGAAAGGATAAAGCTAATGGACACTGACGACCAGCGAGATGATGCACCGATGATTTTATTTTACTGTATAGTGCTGATGCGTAATGTACGCGTGCGTTTTGCAGGAATGATGACAACTTGTAAGCATTGAAAAGCTTACTGCATTTGTGTTTGTAGAGAAATATGGTTGGCATTTTCTGCATGAAAACAATCGTGTTTGGCATATAATTCAAATACCGGTTCTGAATTATAAAACTAATATCGGGAGATTTTTTGGAATTGCAACCGATTGCATAATATTTTTTTTAAAACACCTAACTTGGGGGTAAACAACTACCCCTGTTTACCCATGCTGAACGAGAAAGACATCACCATCTATGATATTGCCCGTGAACTGGGTATTTCAGCCGCTACGGTTAGCCGTGGCCTGAAAGACCATCCCGCGGTTAATAAGGCTACGCGTAAAAAGATACAGGACCTTGCCAGGCAATTGGGTTACCGCTCAAACATGTTTGCCAGCAACCTGCGAAAGAAAAGTACTAACACGATTGGTGTGATTGTTCCAAGGCTGAGCAGCTATTTTATGTCGAACGTTCTCGCAGGCATGGAGCATATTGCCACCACCGAAGGATACAACCTCATTATTACCCAATCGCTTGAAACATTAAAGAAAGAAATGGCGAATGTGGATACCCTTTTCAACAATCATGTAGATGGGCTGCTGGCATCACTATCATTCGAAACAGAAAATATAGATCATTTTGAACCTTTTATCAGGAAAGGGATACCTGTGATCTTCTTCGACAGGATCAAAGAACACGATAAGTGCATGGGTATTATCATAGACAATTATAAATCGGCCTACGAAGCCACCAAACACTTACTGGACAATGGTTACAGGCGGATCATGCATATTGGCGGAAGCATTACCAGCCATGTTTATGCAGAACGTTTACGTGGTTATAAGCAGGCCCTCACAGATCAAAAGATCACGCTCGATCCTAAACTCATCCTCACCAAAAATATGAGTGAGGAATCCGGTGTAGAATCTGCGAAATACATTCTTAAATTAAAACATTTTCCCGATGCTGTATTTTCCGCCAACGATGCATGCGCTGTATATTGCATGCGCACGCTAAAAAAAGCAGGTGTGCGTATTCCGGATGATATAGCTTTTGTGGGTTTTAATAATGATCCGGTGAGCAACGTTGTGGAGCCAAATCTCACTACTGTAAACTATCCCGGGTATGCGATGGGAGAAGCTGCCGTTACACAGCTGATCAATCATCTGAACAAGGTCTCAGATATTACTACTACTAATATTATCATCCTGCGATCTGATTTGATCATCCGGGAGTCTTCACGCAAAAAGAAAGTAAAAAGCTGAGTTTTTTTTATTTTACCCCTATATTGCAACCGATTGTAATTTATGAGCCGAGAAAAAGAAATAACAATTTATGATATTGCGAGGGAGCTTGATCTCTCAGCCGCAACAGTTAGTCGTGGTTTGAAGGACCACCCCGCCATCAACAAACACACAAAGAAAAAAATCTCAGATCTAGCCAGTAAATTGGGTTACCGCTCCAACAATTTTGCGAGTAATTTAAGGAAACAACGCACCAATACCATTGGGGTGATCGTGCATGAATTACATAGCCAGTTCATCACTTCTGTATTAGCGGGCATTGAGAAAATAACCGCGGAGGCGAATTACGATATCATTATTACACACTCATCAGAAACATTTACCAAGGAAGCTGCGAATACACTCAACCTTTTTCATAAACGTGTGGATGGCGTGATAGCCTCCCTCGCTTTTGATACAGAGAACCTCGCGCATTTTGAACCATTTGAAAGAAAAGGCATACCGGTTATTTTCTTCGACCGTGTATTTGAAGAAAGAGAAGGCACCAAAGTGGTGATCAATAATATGAAAGCCGGCTATGATGCAACCAAACATTTGATAGAGCAGGGTTGCAAACGCATTGCACATATAACGGCCAACCTGAAAAGAAACGTATATGCCGAACGCTTAAAAGGATACCAACTCGCGCTTACTGAAAATGGCCTGAAATTCTCCGACAAACAGGTGGTAGTAGATGACCTCAGTGAAGAAGCCAGTATCCGTTCCGCCCAAAAGATAATGGCCATGAAGCCGATGCCCGATGGCATTTTTATTACCAATGATTTTTGCGCCGCCATCTGTATTCAAACATTGAAAGAAGCGGGGATCCGCATACCGGAAGATATTGCCATTGTTGGATTTAACAATGATGTGATCAGCAAGATCATTGAACCGAAACTCACCACTATTAATTATCCCGGCATAGAGATCGGTGAAATTGTAGCAAGGAACCTGATCAATCATTTACAGGGAAATTCGAATATCAAGTTGACCAATACCATAATTATTAAATCAGAATTGATTGTGAGGGAGTCGTCGTTGAAAAAGAAGAAATAAATCAATACTAATTTGTCTTTAGAATATTATAAGCCATCATTACCCAGCGTCCAACTGGATAATGGCAGTAACTAATCTCTCTGTGTAACTCTGTGCGCCTCTGTGTCTCTGTGGTGAAAAAAACCGAAGCGAAAGCTTCACTACAGAGACACGGAGACGCAGAGTTACACAGAGGAAAACACAATACCTGTTATGAAAAAGAAATGGATGCTTCTGCCATTTGTGTTCCTGTTGCCTGGCTATTTGCATGCGCAGAATTTTATTACAGAGAAAAAAGAGAACAGCAGTTTCACATTAGTTGGTTTGAATGCAGCCACACTGGTGGTTGATGACAAGGACCACTGGCTGGTGCAGAAAGCAGCATCATTCCTTCAAACAGATATTGAAAATGTAACGGGCAAAAAGCCTACAATTCAAAATATTTTATCTTCCTCCGGAAAAAATATCATCCTCATCGGTTCAGCAGATCGTTCTGGTTTGATCGCGCAATTGGTAAAAAATAAAAAGATCAAAACTGACAACTTACAGGGAAAATGGGAAGCTTATCAAATACAGGTGGTGGCCAATCCATTTCCAGGCATCGATAATGCGTTGGTAATAACAGGAAGCGACAGAAGAGGAACAGCATTCGGTGTTTTTGAATTATCAAGGCAGATAGGCGTATCACCCTGGAACTGGTGGGCCGACGTACCGGTGAAGAAAAAGAAAGAGATCTATATAACAAAAGGAACTAACATTACTGACCAACCTTCTGTAAAATACCGCGGCATATTTATCAATGATGAGGCGCCGGCATTCTCAGGATGGACAAAAGAGAAATTCGGTGGGGTAAATCATCTCGTCTACGAAAAAATATTTGAGTTATTACTCCGGTTAAAATCGAATTATTTATGGCCCGCCATGTGGGGCAATGCATTTGCGGATGATGATACATTAAATCCCATCCTCGCAGATAAATACGGAATTGTCATCAGCAATTCACATCACGAACCCATGCTTCGTGCACAACAGGAATGGAAACGCTATGGTAAAGGTGCATGGAACTATCAAACAAACGATACGGTTCTAAGAGCATTCTGGAAAAAAGGAATTGAGAACATGGGCACACATGAAAGCGTGGTAAGCATTGGCATGCGCGGGGATGGTGATATGCCGATGACACAGGGAAGCAATATTGCTTTGCTTGAAAGGATCGTCGCTGACCAGCGAAAAATTATTGAAGAGGTAACGCATAGGCCCGCTTCCGAAATACCACAATCATGGGCGCTGTATAAAGAGGTGCAGGACTATTACGATAAAGGAATGCGGGTTCCCGATGATGTTACATTGTTATTATGCGATGATAACTGGGGTAATATCCGTAAGCTTCCGAAACTAACTGATCCTCCACGTAAAGGCGGTTATGGAATTTACTATCATTTTGATTATGTGGGCGGACCGAGAAATTATAAATGGCTCAATACAAATCCAATCCCGAGAGTATGGGAACAGATGCATCTTGCATACGAATATGGTGTGAAAAATATCTGGGTGGTGAATGTGGGTGATATCAAACCCATGGAATTCCCGATCTCGTTTTTTCTTGATTATGCATGGGCTCCGGACAGGATCAAAGCAACGGATCTGAAAAAGTATACGGAGAAATGGGCTGCTGATCAGTTTGGTAGTAAGTATGCGGTTGAGATTGCTGATATCATTTCTAAATACAGCAAATACAATGGACGGCGCAAACCAGAGTTACTCGACGCAAATACCTTCTATGGTGAAAGCAGTCGAATTGGCTCCCTGCCCGGCGGACCCAACGAGATGTCTGATGTCACACGAGATTATAATGAATTACTCGCTAAGGCTGAAAAAATCAATAGTGACATGAGCGCAGATTATAAGGATGCATTTTATGAGCTCGTATTACATCCCGTAAAAGCATGCGCTAATTTATATTCAATGTATGAGGCTGTTGCAAGGAATCGTCAATTCGCAGCAAAAAAATTGCTTTACGCGAATGCCGAAGCAGATAAAGCAAAGGAATATTATTTAAAAGATTCATTGATCTCACTTGAATACAATCATATCGCCAATGGCAAATGGAATCACATGATGGACCAGACGCATATTGGTTATGTTATCTGGCAACAGCCAAATTTCAATCGTATGCCGCTGGTTAAATATGTAAGCAAGGACTCTGCTCGTACAGAGGTCGGTAGCGGTGGTATTATGGATCGATTTCCGGAGCTGCGGATGAGGCCGGGTGCTGATTTCTTTGAAGACGTTGGAGTGATTTCCATTGATGCCGATCATTTTTCGAAAGCCATTAATAGCAATACAGTTAGCTGGCAGGTATTGCCCGATCACGGCAGAACCGGCTCTGCTATTACAACCATGCCAGTAACGGCTGCGCCACAAACACCAAGCGGACTGTCGCCGCATCTTGAATATACCACTTATATACATGATACAGGCACCATCAAGTTACAGTTATACTTTTCCCCGACATTGAATTTTCACAACGACGAGGGTTTGAAATACGCCATCTCGATCGACAATGAAACTCCGCAGATCATTTCCATCAACAAAGACGACAGTAATACAAGGATATGGGAAGAATGGATGCGCAATAATATCATTACCAAAACAACAACGCATAGTATTGCAACTAAAGGCATACATGTTATCAAATACTGGATGGTAAGTCCCGCCGTCGTATTGCAAAGAATTGTAGGTGATATGGGTGGCGTATTACCCAGTTACCTGGGCCCTCCTGAAACTAAGAATCTTCTTTCAAAATAATATCGATTCACGTTATAAAAACGATCCGTATGATTCATAAATTCATCTTCGCCGCAGCTTTATCTGTAACGGCATTATCTGTATCAGCACAGGAAAAAGGAACTCTAAAAAAGAAACCCATCTCCCAACCTTTGGTGAAACATATTTTTACAGCCGACCCTTCGGCCCATGTGTTCAACGGCAAGATCTATATCTATCCTTCACATGATTTTGAAGCGGGTATTAAGGAAGATGATTTGGGAAGCCATTTTGGAATGCGTGACTACCATATCCTTTCCATGGACTCCATCGGTGGAAAAGTAACTGATAATGGTATCGCACTCGATATCAAAGACGTTCCATGGGCGGGCAGGCAAATGTGGGCGCCTGATGCGGCATTTAAAAACGGTACGTATTATTTATTCTTCCCGGTGAAAGATAAAAGCGATGTGTTCCATATCGGTGTAGCCACCAGTAAAAGTCCGGTTGGTCCGTTTAAAGCAGAGAAAGAACCGATCAAAGGAAGTTATAGTATTGATCCTGCTGTATTCAAAGACTCAGACGGAAGTTACTATATGTATTTCGGCGGTATCTGGGGTGGACAATTGCAGAAATGGGATAAAAATAAATATAACGCGGATGCTAAATTGAAAACAGCTAAGGAAGAAGCCATCGCACCAAGGGTAGCTAAACTCAGCGCTGATATGAAAAGTTTTACCGAAGCGCCTAGGAACATAAAAATTGTTGATGCCAATGGAAAAACATTCCTTGAATCAAATAACGATAAACGTTTCTTTGAAGCATCATGGATGCATAAATACAAAGGCAAATATTATTTTTCCTATTCTACCGGCGATTCGCATTTTATCAACTATGCGATCGGCAGCAATCCTTACGGTCCGTTTACTTACAAAGGTGTTGTGCTGAATCCTGTAGAAGGATGGACCAACCACCATTCTATTGTTGAAGTAAAAGGCAAATGGTATTTATTTTATCATGACACACAGATCTCCGGTAAAACACATTTACGCAATGTAAAAGTGACCGAATTAAAATACAACGCCGACGGAACCATTCAAACGATCACCGCTTATAATTGATATCTTAGGGGAATCAACCAACCAAAACAAATGCCATGAAAAAACTGACTCTTTTTGCAAGTTTATGTCTCAGTCTTTCTGTGTTTGCACAGAATGAAATCAGCCTGCAGGCAGATAAAGGAAAAGACATCATCAATAAAAATATCTACGGCCATTTTGCGGAGCATCTTGGCCATTGTATTTATGGTGGTTTGTATGTGGGCGATAACAATACAAAGATCCCAAACAAAGATGGCATTCGTCTCGATGTGATCGATGCATTGAAAAAATTAAAAATACCCGTGCTTCGCTGGCCCGGCGGTTGTTTTGCAGATACCTATCATTGGAAAGACGGTATCGGCCCGAAAGATAAAAGGCCATCCATGCTGAATGTATGGTGGGGTAATGTAAAAGAAGACAATAGTTTTGGTACGAATGAGTTTCTCAACATGTGCGAGGTATTGGGTGCTGAACCTTATCTCAGCGGCAATGTAGGAAGCGGTACACCGCAGGAATTATCGGACTGGGTTAAATATACGATCCATCCCAATGGCAGCAGCCCGATGCCTGATCTCCGCCAGCAGAACGGCCGCGCCAATCCATGGCATGTAAAATATTGGGGCATTGGCAATGAAGCATGGGGTTGCGGTGGTAATATGAAACCGGAATATTATGCAAACATCTATCGCCAGTATGTTACGTTCATGACCAATGGTGATCCGAAAGAGAGAATTTTCCGCATTGCATCAGGTGCCAGTGATGATGATTACAACTGGACAGAAGTATTGATGCGTGATATTCCGCACAACATGCTTGATGCAGTTGGAGTACATCACTACTCGGTGATCAATTGGAATAAAAAAGGATCTGCCACTGGTTTTAATGAGGAAGAATACTATACTACCATGCAACGTGCATTGCAAATGGAAGAGCTGGTTACAAAACACAGCGCTGTTATGGATAAATATGATCCGAGAAAAAGAGTAGCGATGGCAGTGGATGAATGGGGCGGATGGTATGATGTAGAACCCGGCACTAATGGTGCATTCCTCTTCCAGCAAAACACCATGCGTGATGCGATGATTGCTGGAACCACGCTGAACATTTTCAACAACCATTGCGATCGTGTGAAGATGGCTAACCTCGCGCAGATCATCAATGTATTACAGGCGGTAATTCTTACCAATGAAGAAAAGATCCTGCTCACACCTACTTATCACGTAATGGAAATGTACAATGTGCACCAGGATGCAACCATGCTTCCGATCACATTGAAAAGCAATGATTACAAAATGGGTAAAGAAACATTAAAAGCGGTTTCTGCATCGGCATCCAGAGACAAGAACGGCTTAACGCATATTTCATTGGTAAATATTGATGCGAATAAAGAACAGGAAGTTACGATCAATGTGAGCGGCGCAAATTATACAGGCGTAACGGGAAGGATATTGACATCGGATAAATTACAGAATTATAACAGTTTTGAAAATCCGGGTAAAGTGAAACCTGCATCATTTAGTGGGGCGAACTTGAGCGGTTCGGGTTTGAAGGTAAAGCTGCCACCTTTTTCAGTTGTTGTGTTAGAATTAAAATAAGGAGAAGAATGGCACACGGATGACGCGGATTTAGCGGATCAGCACTGATCTGATCTGTGTAAATCCGTTTGATCCGCGTCATCCGCGTGCTATTTTTTTGAAATAAAAGACATGACAGATATGTTAGTGTGTAATTGATTTAATTAAACCTAATAATAGTTACCATGCAAAAAAAACCGGCTTTTCCTTTTAGGAATTGGGTTCTTGTTTTGCTATTGTTAAACCCTCTCCCCACCCTGCTTGCACAAATGCAATCGCTTGGTGTATTTGACCATCATGAAGATATTGGTAATCCGAAATCAAAAGGTTCGGGTAGCTATAATGAAGACGAACAGTCTTACACACTATCAAGTACCAGCAAAAACATGTGGACGAATGCCGACCAGTTTCATTTTGCATGGAAAAAAATAAAAGGTGATTTTATTATTAAAGCCAGCGTTCGCTTTATTGGCAAAGGAACTGATCCACACAGGAAGATTGGCATTATTGCAAGGGATAAACTAACCGCCAATTCGCGTTATGCTGATGCCTGCGTACATGGCGAATCACTTACCTCATTACAATATCGTGCGGCAGATGGTGATACAACGGGCCAGGTGATCATCTCTTCCTATAATCCAACCGAAATCGAGCTGGAGCGCTCCGGCAATACATTTACCTTTTCGGCGGCTACGTTTGGTGAAAATTATAAATCAGTAACCAAGGAAATTTCATTGAATGAAGAAGTGTATGCGGGGCTCTTTATCTGTTCACACAACGAAAATGTAAATGAGCAGGCCGTGTTCAGCAATGTGCGTATCATTATTCCGGCAGCAAGAGATTTCAGGCCTTATCGTGATTATATCGGAAGCCATATTGAAGTGATGGATGTAACCAGCGGCCTCAGTAAAATATTATACAGTGCGCCAAATTCATTGCAGGCGCCTAACTGGACACCTGATAACAAATACCTTGTTTATAACGCAGAAGGATTAATGTACAAATATGATCTTGCCAAAGGAACTGTAGCAAAATTGAATACCGGTTTTGCGAAAGACAATAACAACGACCATGTGTTATCGTTTGATGGAAAGATGCTTGGCATCAGCCACTACAGAACAGGGCATGTTTCTTCTGTTTATATTTTACCTATCAGCGGCTCTGATAATCCAACCATGATTACTTCAGACACTGCTGATCATTCTTATTTCCATGGCTGGTCGCCTGATGGAAAACGATTACTCTTTACAGGACTTCGCAACAAAGAGTGGAATATCTGGGCCATAGACATTGCCACTAAAAAGGAAACACGGTTAACAGAAGCACCGCCATTGAATGATGGCGCTGAATATACACCTGATGGCAAAAACATTTATTTCAATTCCGCGCGCACTGGCACCATGAAGATCTGGAAAATGAAAGCCGATGGCAGTGAAGAAGTGCAGGTAACATTTGATGAATACAACGATTGGTTCCCGCATATTTCACCGGATGGAAAATGGATCCTGTACGAATCATTCCCGAAAGAGATCGATCCGTTAACGCATCCGTTTTATAAACGCATTTATTTGCGTTTAATGCCTGTGAAAGGTGGTGTTCCAAAAACGATCGGTTATGTGTATGGCGGGCAGGGAAGTATTAATGTGCCGAGTTGGTCGCCTGATAGTAAGAAGATCGCGTTTGTAAGTAACAGTAAATTATAACGTATTGTTGAATAGACTGTATTGAAATTAAAGGGCTTCTCCGTGAAACTCTGTGTCCTCTGTGTCTCTGTGGTGAAGCCTTCGCTTCGATAATTTTTTTCACCACGAAGACACAGAGTACACGGAGTTTCACAGAGGATTTTCGATAGAACAAACCGTTAAACTATTATAAAGAATATCTCAATAACAAAGCAAGCAAAATGAAAAGAATTTTTATTACCGTTCTCTTATCAGGAATGATAGGATTGACCATCTCCGCGCAGGATAACAAAGTGGAATTCCCGTTTCAAAACACATCATTGAGTTTTGAACGACGTGTGAACGACCTGGTTGGACGTTTAACATTGGAAGAAAAAGTAGCACAGATGCTCAATGCTGCACCAGCCATTAAAAGACTGGGAATACCCGCCTATGACTGGTGGAACGAAGTGTTGCACGGTGTAGCGCGTACGCAATATAAAGTAACCGTTTACCCACAGGCGATCGGTATGGCCGCGACCTTCGATACTAACTCACTAAAAACCATGGCCGATTTTTCAGCCACAGAAGGACGTGCGATCTTCAATGAGAATACTAAGCAGAATAAAGCCGGTAGCCGTTATACAGGATTAACTTACTGGACACCCAATATCAATATTTTCCGCGATCCACGCTGGGGCCGGGGTCAGGAAACGTATGGAGAAGATCCTTTCCTTACAGCCATGCTGGGAAGATCTTTTGTTGGAGGATTGCAGGGTGATGATCCGAAATATCTAAAAGCCGCCGCATGTGCCAAACACTTTGCCATACATAGCGGACCCGAACCATCGCGACATGTGTTCAATGCGGTAACGAGTGACTACGACTTGTGGAACACTTATCTCCCTGCGTTCAAAGAATTAATTGTGAACGCAAAAGTTGCGGGCGTGATGTGCGCTTACAATGCTTACCAGAAGCAACCCTGCTGCGGAAATGATGAATTGATGACGCATATACTCCGCGAACAGTGGGCGTTCACAGGATATGTAACATCCGATTGCGGCGCCATTGATGATTTTTACAGGAACCACAAAACACATCCCGATGCAGCGAGCGCGGCAGCAGACGCGGTATTACACGGCACTGATATAGATTGCGGCAACAGCTCCTATAAAGCATTAACAGAAGCGGTTAAGCTGGGAAAGATAACAGAGAAGCAAATAGATGTTTCACTGAAAAGATTATTCATGATCCGTTTTCGCCTGGGTATGTTCGATCCCGCATCGATGGTGAAATATGCATCAGCGCCCGTAACCGAATTGGAAGCTCCGGCGCATGGCGCTCACTCACTCAAAATGGCGCAGCAATCCATCGTATTGTTGAAAAATCAAAACAATACTTTACCATTAAGCAAATCTTTAAAGAAGATCGTTGTACTGGGGCCGAATGCAGATAATCCAATTGCAATCCTTGGCAACTACAATGGAACGCCAAGTAAAATTGTTACGGCGCTACAGGGAATAAAAGATAAACTCGGAAGCAATACCGAAGTCGTATATGAAAAAGCGATCCAGTTCACCAACGACACTTTGCTGGTGTACGCGGATAGAAGTAGTCAATATTCATTTGAAGGGAAGAAAGGCATCAAAGCAGAGTATTTCAACAACAAGGACCTGACGGGTGACCCATTATTCACACGCACAGAAAATGATATTGATCATTTCTGGCAGGAAGGCGAATCTGTTACCGACCAAATGAAGGCATTGAATTTCTCCGCACGGTATACAACAGATTTTACAGCCAACAACACCGGCGATATCACATTCGAAGTAGATGCCGATGATGGCTATCGGTTACTGGTTGATGGAAAAGTTGTGATCGATGCATGGTTGCGTAACAGGTTTGGTGCAAGAACTTATAAGATAGCGGCTGAAAAAAACAAAACGTATCGCATCGTTTTGGAATATTACCAAACTGAAGGAAAAGCAAATGTAAAATTACGTTCAGGAGATTTTATCAAATCTGATTTTGCCGCATTGGTTAACCGCATCAAAGATGCAGATGCGATCATATATGTGGGTGGTATCTCACCCCAACTGGAAGGAGAAGAAATGCGTGTGAATTATCCTGGCTTTAATGGTGGCGACCGTACAACAATTGCTTTACCTACGATTCAAACCGACCTGATGAAAGTATTGCAATCTACCGGCAAACCATTGGTATTTGTGATGATGACAGGCAGCGCACTCGCAATTCCATGGGAAGCGGAACATGTTCCTGCGATTGTGAATGCATGGTACGGTGGACAATCCGCAGGTACTGCTTTGGCTGATGTTTTGTTTGGCGACTACAATCCTGCGGGACGTTTACCGGTAACTTTTTATAAAAGTGATGCGGATCTTCCTTCATTCGAAGATTACTCAATGAATAACCGTACCTACCGTTATTTTAAAGGCGATCCGCTGTATCCATTTGGTTATGGATTGAGTTATACAAACTTTGCTTACTCCGAAATAAAATTGCCGGCAGCCACTGGCAACAATAAAAAAATAACGGTGAGTGCAAAGGTTTCGAACACCGGTAAAAAAGATGGCGAAGAAGTTGTGCAGGTATATGTATCTCCCAAAAACGGTGGCCAACAATTAATAAGAGCTTTAAAAGGTTTTAAAAGGATCTTTTTAAAAGCCGGCGAAAGCAAACTCGTAACATTCAATTTATCTTCTGCAGATTTTGCAACGATGGATGGAGATGGCAAAGCAAAACTACTGACTGGTAAAGCAACGGTGAGTATTGGTGGTGGTCAACCGGATGTAAAATTGAAAACAAGTTCGGGTTTTCTAAAGAAGGACATAATGGTTACTAATTAACCAGGCAGGTATAGCCACAGTGACGCAGCAAAAAAACTGGATTAAATCGTACAGTAAATGGTAAATTCATAAGCACAATGCCTGGCTATGCACATCCGCTGAAGTGAGTGACACAACGAAGTTCAATAGTAGTACAAAAGCTGGCTGCACAAAAAGAAACTGATGAAACAAAAATTAAGAAGTCACGATTGGTTTGGCAGGAAAGATAAAGATGGTATTATCTACAGGAGCTGGATGAAAAACGAGGGTATGCCCACAGATATGTTTGATGGCAGACCGGTGATAGGTATCTGTAACACTTTCAGTGAACTCACTCCCTGTAATGCACATTTCAGGTCGCATGCCGAAGCTGTTAAACGTGGTGTATTGGAGGCAGGAGGTTTTCCTGTTGAGTTTCCGATCATGAGCCTGGGTGAAACCTTGCTGAAACCAACTGCCATGCTGTTCCGCAACCTTGCCAGTATGGATGCTGAAGAAAGTATCCGCGGTAATCCTATTGACGGCGTAGTATTATTGACAGGTTGTGATAAAACAACGCCATCAACAGTAATGGGTGCCGCAAGTGTGGGCCTGCCAACGATTGTTGTTCCCGGTGGACCGATGTTAAACGGAAGGTATAAAGGGCAAACCATCGGCAGTGGCACGCATGTATGGAAGTTTGATGAGGATATGAAGACCGGCAAGATGACCCAGGAGGATTGTGAATTTGCAGAAAGCTGTATGAGCCGTAGTATCGGTCATTGCATGACCATGGGTACAGCGAGCACCATGGCCTGCATGGTGGAATCTTTAGGACTTACCTTACCCGGCGCTGCCGCTATACCTGCTGCCGATTCAAGAAAAAAAGTAATGGCCCAGCTTAGTGGAAGACGTATCGTTGACATGGTAAAAGAAAACCTGACGATCGATAAGATACTTACAAGAGAAGCGTTTGAAAACGCTATAAAAGTAAATGCAGCTGTTGGTGGTTCTTCTAACTTCATCATTCATCTGCTCGCCATTGCCGGAAGGATAGGCGTTGATCTTACACTTGATGATTTTGATACGATCGGCAGTAAGATCCCTTTGCTCCTGAACCTGATGCCTTCCGGTAAATACCTGATGGAAGACTTTTATTATGCCGGCGGGCTACCTGTTATTTTACATGAATTGAAAAACGAATTGCATAAAAATGTGATAACGGTTACAGGTAAAAATCTTCATAAAAATATCGAGGGATTGACTGAGTGTTATAATGAAGATGTAATAGCGCCTTTGGCAAAACCACTGATCGCTGAAGCAGGTTGTGTGGTGGTAAAAGGCAATCTTGCAGAGAATGGAGCCGTTATCAAACCTTCGGCTGCTACGCCATCTCTTCTTACTCATACGGGACGTGCGGTTGTATTTGAAAGCATTGAGGATTATCATGCGCGGATTGATGATCCCAATCTCGATATCGATGAAACCTGCGTAATGGTTCTGAAATATGTGGGCCCCGTCGGTTATCCCGGTATGCCCGAAGTGGGCAACATGGCCCTGCCTAAAAAAATACTCCAGAAAGGAATTACGGATATGGTCCGCATCAGCGATGGCCGGATGAGCGGAACTGCTTATGGAGCTGCCGTTTTGCATGTATCACCCGAGTCGGCCATTGGCGGCACGTTGGCATTCGTACAAAATGGAGACCTGATAGAACTGAATGTTCCCCAGAGAAAATTACACCTGCATGTGGATGATTCGGAGCTTGCAAAAAGAAAAGCAGCCTGGAAAAAACCTAAGCCGGCTGCGACCAGAGGATATGTAAGTTTATACATCAACCATGTTCAGGGAGCGGATAAGGGTGCGGACCTGGATTTTTTACAGGGCAGCTCAGGAAGTGAGGTAACAAGAGATTCACATTAATTTCTTTGATGAAAAAAAGTATTCGATAACATCAACTATTGTTTTATGAAGAATTTGCTTACCATCTGTTTACTGGCCATAAGTATAACAGTCATTTGCCAGATCACACAGCAATTGAAATACCCGGTAATTGGAAATATTGAAAGGATCGATCCCTCACTGGATAAGATCATTTCTTCTGATGCCAAAATCGAGATCATTGCAGATGGTTTAGACTGGGGCGAAGGGCCGTTATGGTTAGAAAAATATAAAATGCTTATTTTTTCCGATGTACCGCAGAATACTATTTACAAGTGGACAGAAGCAAAAGGAAAGGAAGTTTACTTAACACCATCAGGATATACAGACACAGCGAAACGTGGCGGGGAAACCGGGTCGAATGGTTTAACGTTGGATAACAAGGGACACCTGATCCTTACGCAATGCGGCAACAGGCAAATAGCATTGATGAATGCGCCCTTGGATAAGCCCGCTCCAAATTTTACAAGTATCGCCAACAACTACAAAGGAAAAAAATTCAATAGCCCGAATGATGTGATCATTAGCAGCACAGGTGAGATATATTTTACTGATCCACCGTATGGATTAGAAAAAAACATGCGGGATCCTAAAAAAGAAATTCCTTTCCAGGGAGTGTATAAAGTAAAAAAGAATGGAGAAGTGATCTTATTGGTTGATTCTATTACACGTCCTAATGGAATTATTCTTTTACCCGGCGAGAAAACATTGATCGTAGCCAATTCAGATCCTGCAAAGCCCAACTGGTATGCATTTGATGTAGATGGCGATCATCTTACCAATGCAAGAATATTCTACAGTACGCTTGGTGGTGAGAAAGGACTAAAAGGTTTGCCCGACGGGATGAAAGTTGACAAAGCTGGAAACATATTCGCAGGCGGGCCAGGTGGTATCTGGATCTTTAATAAGAGTGGAAAATTAGCAGGCAAGATCCGCGTAACAGAATCTGCGTCCAACTGTTCACTATCAGGTGATGAAAAAACATTGTATATCACCAATGACATGAATATACTAAGAGTAAAAATGAGAAAATAATTATGAAGCTGTATAAAACGATATCGGGAATTCTTATTGAGAAAGACGAAACATTTTACTTGTTGAAAGAAAATAATTGGGATGCTTTCATCAATGATGATGACCTGTTCGGAAAAATGGAAAGGCTCACAAAAACCCTGACATCCACAGGGAAACCTCTCCCGCTAAACGAAATAAAAGCGCCACTCGGTAACCAGGAATTATGGGCTTGCGGTGTTACTTACTTAAGAAGCAAAGTAGGCAGGCAGGAAGAATCCAAAGTATCAGGCGGCAGTGATTTTTATGCGAAAGTGTATGAAGCGGAAAGGCCCGAAGTATTTTTTAAATCAACGCCGCACCGCGTGGTTGGCCCAGGTGACAAAGTAAGTATCCGCAAAGATTCTTCTTGGGATGTGCCTGAACCTGAATTAACATTGGTGACAAGTTCTTCCGGAAAAATTGTTGGGTACACAATCGGCAACGATATGAGCAGCCGGAGTATCGAAGGAGAAAATCCCTTATATCTCCCGCAGGCAAAAACCTATGATGGTTGTGCAGCTATCGGCCCTTGTATTTATGTACCGGGCTCTCCTATCAGTTCAGATACGCAGATAGATTTATCTATTTCGAGAAACAACAATACAGTTTTTGAAGGAACCGTTGCCCTCAGTCAAATGAAGCGTACTCCTGAAGAACTTGTATCTTTTGTTTTCCGCGAATGTTCTTTTCCCAACGGGTGTTTGATCATGACGGGCACGGGTATTGTGCCTGGTAGTGATTTCACATTAGCATCGGGTGATGAAATAAAGATCATGATAGACAATATTGGAACACTCACAAACACGGTTCGTTAAATCATTCACCATTATAAACCTGGCCGATGACATTCCTGATCATTCTTTTTGCAATAGCACTCCAGGTTTTCCTGACGGTGAAAAAACTCAGCCCTTTTTTGTCATTGCTGATCGTTGCGATCATATGCGGATTGTTGCTGGGTATGCAACCGGCAGCAGTACTTGCATCGGTAGAAAAAGGTGTGGGCAGTACACTAGGTGGCCTTGCACTGATCATATGTCTTGGTTCTATATTGGGAAAGATATTGGAGGTTAGCGGCGCAGCTGAAAAAATATCCTCAACACTCATCAATAGCTTCGGAGAAAAAAATATTCAATGGGCCGTATTACTTACAGGATTTTTGATTGGCATTCCTTTATATTATAATGCGGGATTTGTGATCCTTGTCCCGCTGGTTTTTTCGATCGCAAAAAGAACAGGGTTACCATTGTTGTATATCGCTGTTCCAATGGCGGCAGCTTTGTCAACCACGCATTGTTTTTTACCGCCGCACCCCGGGCCCGTTGTACTGGTAAATGCATTTCATGCAGACATGGGTAAAACATTGATGTATGGCATCATCATCGCCATTCCAACGGTTATCATCGCAGGCCCATTCTTAGGGAGGATATTAAAACGGATACAGGTAAATAGCTTCGACCTTTTTGGTGATACGAAAACTGCACAAACAAAATTACCTTCTGCTGCCGCAAGCTTTGGCATCGCACTTTTGCCCGTGTTATTGATCTCCGCTTCTGTTATTACCAACCTCTTCATAACCGACAAGACAAATATTTTCAGGCAAGTGGTTTCTTTTATCGGCGATTCGACCATCGCATTATTAATAGCAGTGTTAGCAGCCATTTATTTTTTTGGTTTAAAAATGGGCAAAGCCATGCCCGAGATCATGAAATGGTTGAACGATGCCATTTCCGGTATCGCCATGATATTATTGATCATCACCGCAGGTGGCGTTTTTAAACAGGTGTTGATCGACAGCGGTACCGGCAGTTACATTTCTTCATTCAGTGAGACCCTGCAGATGCCGCCGCTATTATTTGCCTGGATCATTACTGCGTTATTGCGTGTTACCCTGGGATCCGCTACTGTAGCGGGTTTAACAGCAGCAGGTATTGTATCACCCTTGGTGGCAACAGGAACTATTTCACCGGAGTTAATGGTGTTGGCGGTTGGCGCAGGAAGTGTTTTCGGATCACATATCAATGACTCAGGATTCTGGATGTACAAAGAGTTTTTTAAACTCACGCTTAAACAAACTTTCCTTTCGTGGACGGTAATGGAAACACTGATCTCCTTATTAGGATTAGCGGGTGTATTGATCCTTCATCTTTTTATCAAATAAAAGTAAGCATATGAAAAACAAATTATCGATTGCTATTTTATCTGTTGTTGTAATGTCGTTGTTCGTCTATGGCACAACAACGCATACAATAAATAATATTCCTGTACCCCGAACAGACAGCAGCAAAGGTTTAAAGGATTATTTCAAAAAATATTTTACCATCGGCGTAGCGGTTTCTCCCCGTTCGTTAAAAACAGATGAGGCAGGATTGATCGTCAAACATTTTGGAAGTATGACGCCGGAGAATGCAATGAAGATGGGGCCGATCCATCCCAGAGAAAACGAATATTTCTGGAGGGATGCAGATTCGATCATGGCATTTGCCAAAGCAAATAATTTGAAAGTGCGCGGTCACAATCTATGCTGGCACAACCAGGCCCCAAGATGGATGTTCACCAATGCAGCCGGTGATACGGTAACAAAAGAAGTTTTGTTACAAAGATTGAAGGATCATATCACCACGGTAGTAAACAGATATAAGGGACAGATCTATGCATGGGATGTGGTGAATGAAGCCATCTCAGACAACAAAGATGAATACCTGCGCAATTCAATCTGGTACAGGATCTGTGGCGAAGACTTTATTAAAAAAGCTTTTGAATACGCACACGAAGCTGATCCGGATGCACTGCTGTTCTACAATGATTATAACGAGATCAACCCGGTAAAAAGAGATAAGATGTATAAACTGGTGAAAGGATTAAAAGATGCGGGAGTTCCCATTCATGGCATAGGGCTACAGGGACACTGGGCGATCAATGAACCTTCGGAGGAAGAACTGAACAACACTCTCAAAAAATTTGCTGACCTCGGCCTGAAGATCCAGGTTACTGAATTGGACATTTCTGTATACGCCAAA
Organism: Bacteroidota bacterium; assembly: GCA_040388705.1. GTDB lineage: Bacteria > Bacteroidota > Bacteroidia > Chitinophagales > Chitinophagaceae > Sediminibacterium. The sequence goes on from JAZKBI010000018.1 coordinate 122,187, forward strand.
GAACACAATGCAAGGGAAAGAAAAGCAGAAGATACCAATACCGAATTCACTGCCGATAAAGAGAATGCACAGATAGAAATGTATAAAAGGTGCTTTAAGGTATTTGAGAAATATAAAAAATCATTGACCAGTGTTACCTTCTGGAATATTTCAGACAGGAGCAGCTGGTTAGATAACTTCCCGGTCCGTGGGAGAAAAGATTATCCACTGTTGTTTGATAAGAATTTACAACCGAAGAAAGCATATTGGGAAGTGGTGAATACAGTTAAGTGATGGGTATAAGAAACAAGAGGCGCTTTAACTACGCTAACCGGATGTTATACCAATTAGACTTTAGAAATATCTTGTCGTGATTTTCGCTTAGGTAAAGATGCCAGCGCCGTCATTGCGAGGCACGAAGCAATCTGTGCTGCGAATGTGTAGACTCGTAGAATGTTGTAGCTCAGATTGCTTCGTGCCTCGCAATGACGGCGCATGCTTCGCTATAACTAATATCAGCTTACGGGTATTAAATAAACACCATTTAAACAAAATTTAATACAGAAACCATTTGAAAGCTAATAAGGGTTCTGTACCTTACTCTTTCACTTATTCAAAACAAACCATATGAAAAAAATTTTCCTTGCGTTTACAGCCATGCTCTGTATGGCAGGCGCAACATTAGCACAAGCACCCAAAAAACCCACAGCAAAAACTGCCGCCACAAAACCTGCGACTGCAAAAAAAGCCGAGCCAGCTAAACCAAAATCAACGGCCGGTTTAAAAAAAGATGGTACGCCGGATATGCGTCTTAAAGCAAATAAAACAGCGGCAGCAGCAAAACCCGCTGGTCCTTTAAAGAAAGACGGCACACCCGATATGCGGTTCAAAGCCAATAAACCGGCAGCGGCACCCAAAAAGAAGTAATTAATCATAAGCATGATAACAGTAATCTTACGGTTATCATGTTTATGATCCAGGTGCAATAAAAGAGAAACGAAGAGAATAAGCATTTCCGAATTTCGGGGTAACTTATTTTCTTCGTTTCTCTTTTATTGAAAAAACCTACGGTGGCTTCTTTACGATTGTATATAACTCTGCAGATGAGAGATCGTTTCTTCCTGGTTCGAAATGGTTTCTGTTACGACATCATTGATTGAAATGATACCCGCCAGTTTTCCATTCTCCATCACGGGTAAATAACGGATATGATTTTCCGACATCAATTGCATGCAGGACTCAACCGAATCAGAACGCTTTACAGCAGGAAACTCTGTCGTCATGATCTCCCCTGCCGGTGTATTACTCGAATGCCGATCCATAAGAATTACTTTGCGTGAATAATCACGTTCAGTCATGATCCCTAAAAAACTATCATTGTCCATCACTACAACAGAACCAATATTCTGTTCCGACATGATCCGCAAAACTTCAATAACCGTAGTATCGGGAGACACGGTGGTTACAGCATTTCCTTTCCTTTGAAGTATGTCGCTTACTTTTCTCATATGGGATCGATTTTGTCCATAAGTTAGCAATTTTTTCAGGTACTGCAAAAGAGATTAGAATTTCGGAATATTGTTTAATTATACCGGCCTGAAAACCAATGAAAAGTAAACCAGCCGCCTGGTGTATAGAAAATTTGCCACAGAAACGGTTAGGAGTTTGGTATTTGTGGTTTGGAGTTTGGTTGCCGCAGTTTTGAGAGCGTAACAATTATCAGGAACCCAACTCCAAACCACAAACACCAAACCACAAACCTTAGTCTACTTTAAGTGCCTTGTCGATCAGGTATAACATATTCGCACGGTGTGCTTTTGTTTCTTCATTTGTTGAAGCGGCAGCGGCTAATTTGGTGCGCAGTTTTTTCAGAGTGTATAAGGCAGATGCTTTGGAAACGTCATCAACAGGTGAGTTCTCGCCAATGATCCGGGTGGTGCCTTTTACAAAACTTGTTTGCAGGTACTGCCTGTACACATTCACATTTCCAGCGATGTCTGCATCGAAGATTCCTTTTACCAGATCATTCATTACATCGGCAACGCTGTATTGATTCCCATACATTCTTGAATTGGTGATACGCTGCAATGTGGCAGGATTTAAAATATGCGCCAATGTTCCGTTTACCTGGGTAGTTAATACACTATTGGTTGTTCTGAAATCCTCACCGTTGGCAGCCTGGTTAAATCCTCTTCTTTGTATCTGCATGTAGGGAAACACCTGCGCGTCGGCATCAAATGCATTCGGTGCAAATACGTATTTGGTCATTACTTCCATTGCTCTTTTCTGAACAGCCAACGGAACCGGTGTGTATGGTTTGTTACCTGACTGTTGTTCGGGATATGATCTGTCGATATAAATACCACCCACATAGCGGCTCACTGCGTTGATCATGTTCGCACGCTGTGTATTCAATGTGTTATAACGTGAGCGGATCTCAACATAGGAATGGCCGGGTTTGGTATATTTCTGAACCAGTTTGCCCATCAGGCTGTTCACTAATTTAAAACGTTCTTCCGCATAACCGATCGCATCACTGGTAAGATCATTGATGTTTACGCGTGGGTCCATTGCTTTTCCGGGGTCACGCATGTCATCACCATCATTTCCAAAAGCCAGTTTCGGATCAGTGCTGCGCGAGAGGATTTTTGTAAGGCTTGCTTCTTCACTTAACTCGGAAAATGGTGTATAACCGAATTCGATCGCCCAAAGATCATAAGGGCCGGCTTTTGTTGTATAATAATCTCCCTGTTTTGATTTATCTGCCGATACATTAATGGCTGGATAATCCATCACCGATCCCATCAAACCGATACTATGTGTAATGCTAGTGTTATTGATCTCTGCCGGTGATAACATCTGGCTGCTTTTCATATTGTGATTGAGCCCTAATGTATGACCCATCTCATGCATGATCAGGTAGGTGAGATATTGTTTATGCAGTTGTGATAATTCAGCTTCGCTCGCCCCTGCGATCTCCAGTGTAGTGAGGCCGGTTGTATATTGTGCTTTCAGCTCCGCAGAAATAGAACAGTTTGCATATTGGTTCATCCCGGGAATATTCAGTGGCTGCTGCACAGATGGCGCACCATTATACAATTCATTAAGGTTAGGCATAGCGCTTCCTGAAAACCATTCTACGGTAATGTCTGCGCCAATGATCTGGCCGGTACGTGGGTTCACAAAACTTGGCCCGATAGCACCATACACAGGTTGCGCGGACGCTACCCAGCGGATCACATTGTAACGGATATCTGCAGGATCCCATGTTGCATCATCAGGCATGATCTTCATCTGCACCGCATTTTTGAAACCTGCTTTTTCAAAAGCTTCGTTCCATTTTAAACCCGCTTCCATAATTGTCTGGCGGTACTCAAGTGGTGTTGTATTTTCTATCCAGTAAACGATGGGTTCAACCGGCTCACTCAACGCCGCTGAAGGATCTTTTTTTACAAGGTTCCAGCGATGAATGATATCCTTGTAAGGAACAGGGCTGATGCTGGTCTGATTGGTTACCTGCTCCATAAAATAACCCACTCTCGGATCATCTCTCCTCGCCCTGAAATCGTTTTTTGGCATCTCGATAAAACTGTGTTGCATCCGCACGCGAACATATCTTGGATCAGTGATATCCTGTGAACCTACAAAAGCACCGGGATTGTCATAGGTAAGATCCACTACCACATCCGTATTATTCGGAAAGGATCTTACCGTTGCATATTTTGATTTGATTGGATTCAACTGCCCGAGATTGAATGTAAAAGGCGATGCCTGTCCAGGCGCAAATACCGGTTTAACCGGATCCAGTTTTTCACTCATGAAAAGTGCATCGGCACTGATAAGATAACCCAATGAATCTTCGATCGCTACTTTATCAGCATAAAAAATAGCTTCTGATTTATCAACGTCCTGTGTTTTGCTTACAGGATTATCCTTGTCGTAAAAGAAACCGGTATTCACAATGGCAAATTCCAGTTTGTCATATGCTTTCTTGATCTTGAACACAAGTGTTGCTCTATGCATGCTTTGGTTCAGGAACAATGCAACGGGACCACTGATAGAAAAACTCTGGTAAATAAATTCTTTGTCTAACTGGTCCTTGCGCACATACATCTGAACGCTGCCGGTAGCAGTATCCTGGTAAAGCGTGAAGAGTCCATCATTTTTTTTGTTGCCTTTTGTTTTATCGGCAACGGTTTGTTTTTTGGGAGCGGGCGGCGTTGTTTTGCTCGAATCCGTCGAAGCAGGTTTGTTTCCTGCCGGTGGTGAAACCGGTTGCTGGGCCTTCAGTACCGATAACAGCAAAGTAGATGCTGCTAAGCAGAATAGTATCTTTTTCATAGCATAGTTTTAGGTGAATAAAATAAAGATTTATTCGTTACAATTCATCGCCTTTTTCTGAAGCGTGAATAATACGTTATAAACGGCAGGAATAAGCGATTCAGGTGGCGGAAATATACGTTATGGCTTTTTCCTGTCACAGAGTCCCAAACTCTTAAATTTTTCATCTTCAAACTGTAACAGAAAAAGCGGAGTGTTCGCCGAAGAGTCTCCCGCGAGGGGACTCTTCGTTCACGCGTAAAGAGGGTTATTGTCTTTGCCGTACTTGACTTTTTTTAACCCCAGCTTTTAAGCTGGGGACATGCTGAACACAAGAAACCCCGGCTTTAGCCATAATTGCTTTGGCAATAGAAGATGAACGATAATTGGTAACAATCGCAAAATAAACAGAACAGTTAGGGCTAAAGCCCTGTATTCAAATGAAGAGGTTAAATCCCCAGCTTAAAAGCTGGGGTTAAAAAATCAAGTATGGCAAAGTCCTTAACTATAAAATATAGGCTTTAACCCGCTGAACTACCAGCGATCGCTTTCGCCGCAATCCACCCACTCGTCCATGCGTTCTGAAAATTGAAGCCCCCGGTAATTCCATCTATATCCATCACTTCTCCCGCGAAAAAAATTCCGGGTTGTAGCCTGCTCTGCATGGTGTTAGGATCGATCTCGTTTATTTTAATACCACCACAGGTCACAAATTCCTCTTTAAACGTGGTTTTTCCTTTCACCGCGAATTCCTGTGCCGTAATGTTTTTGATCAGCTTATTTTGCTCCTTAGCCGGCATTTCGGCCCAGCGGGTATCGGGGTTGATACCGCTTTCCGAAAGCAGATGTACCCATAAGCGGCTAGGTAAACCGAATGGATTTTTCGAACCTGTTTTTTGTGCCGCATACTCATCGCGGAAAGATTGCCAGTCGCTGCGCAGATCCTGTTCGCGGTAGTCCGGCAACCAGTTCACAAGAATGGTAAAATGATAATTCATATCAGCCAGCTGCCTTGCGCCCCAGGCTGACAAACGGAGTATCACGGGACCGCTCATCCCCCAATGCGTGATCAGCAAGGGACCCTCCTCGGCTAATTTAGTACCCATAACTTTTACTGCCGCTTTCTCAACACTTACGCCCATTAATGCAGTGATTGTATTTCCAGGCATATTGAATGTAAAAAGTGAAGGTACCGGGGCTTCAATGGTATGGCCGGTTTTTCGCAACCAATCGAACATGGATGATTTGGGGTAGCCGCCGGAGGCGATGCAGAGATAGTTTGTGGTTTGTGGTTTGTGGTTTGTGGTTGTTAATTCGAAACCACCAACTACAGGCGACACAGCGATAACTTCGGACTGTAATCTTATTTCCACTTTGTATTTATCCGCTTCTTTAAGCAGACAATTAATAATGGTTTGTGAATCATCCGTAACAGGAAACATACGGCCATCGTTTTCTGTTTTTAATTGCACACCTCGTTCTGCGAACCAGGCAATGGTATCATTGGTATTGAACCAGTGAAATGCTTTCTTTAAAAAGTTTTGCCCGCGGGGATATTTTTTTGCGAGTTCGGGTATCTCGAAGCAGGCATGGGTTGTATTACACCTGCCACCGCCGCTTACTTTTACTTTCGATAAAAGTTTATTCGATCTTTCAATGATGGTCACTTGTAAGGAAGGATCCATTCTTGCGGCGTTCACCGCGCAAAAAAATCCTGCAGCGCCACCTCCGATAACAACAAGTTGCTTACCCATATCAAAAAAAATGAAAACAAAGATGCATCTTAAAAACGAAAGCCCCACCGGTTAGGGCAGGGCTTTCGTTGTGTTATATTAAACCGTGAGCTTAAGGCCGTGGGGTTTTGTAGAGCAGGGTATCGGTAACGAGCAACTGACTTTTACCAGTTTCATCAACTTTGAATGAAACGTAGATGTTGCCTGTTGTTTTATCCATACGATTATCGTATGCTGAATTAATCGAAAGTGTCCTGGTACTGGTTGTAACATTGTTCTTAATTGATGTGACCTTGTAAGTAACAGGATCAAAGGTGAGCAATGGAACAGTAGTTGGGATATTGGTTGGTAAGCCCGCAGCCGTTGCAGCATGAACACCAGCGGTTGCAGTTGTACCTGCGTTGAGGTTAACCAGGGCAGAAGTGGTGGTAGACTGCGTGAGCATCTGGATATCACTGTAATACCAGGGAGTAGCGAACAGATCATATCCACGGTCACTAACAGCAGGGGGTATATAATCAAATTTGTAGTGCAGTTCATACACACCATCCAGCTTGCACACACCTGTGATCAGGTATAGCATGTGCTGGAAATTTCCACTGATCGTTCCTGATGAAACAGATTTGATGGTAAGTGGCAGTACATAGTTTTTACCAAAGAGCTGGTCGGTTCCGGTCAACGCTATCGGGAAGTTCACTTTACGGGTTCCTTTCTTGATGGTTACAGTTGTGCTGGGAAAACTATAGTTAGTACTTGGCAAAACAGTGTAAGTAGTAGCTTGTTTTGAATTGTAAAGCGCCAAAACAGCCGGGTCGGAAAGACCTACTGTAACAGTGATATCGTCCGGTGCATCTTTTGCCCCTGAATAGCTTACCACAGCATTATAAGTCTGAGTGGTAGGGTCCATCTGGATCTTGATGGTACTTAAGGTAATTGGGTTGGTAGCTGCGCCGGTTGAGATGTTCGCGGTATTCTGGAACTCGATCACGCTTGGCACGTTATCCGGGTTCAATACCGTAGATTCATCCTTCAAACAACCGCTAAACGCTACAGATAAAACACCTGCGGCTAATATGGTTCGGTATAATTTCATAATATTTTCAGTTTTGAATAATAAATTTATTTAGCCCAGAACATCAATGTTTTAAATTTGTCTATACCGGCAGGTATATTGTTCGCATTGGTGTTGTATTCCGAGCTTGGATAAAGGACACGTGTCGGCATCCTGTCAGGTCTTGTTGCTATCGAAACGATAGAAGCAAGACTGGTTGAAGCCGCTGTACCGGTAGATACAGGGAAACCGGTTCTGCGGTATTCGTTCCATCCTTCATGCATACTGATGAAATTGAGTGCGATATATTTCTGTGTGATGATCGCTTCAATCTTCTGGTCCAGCGTAAGGGCCAAAGGGAAGTTAGCCAGGTAACTGGTTGCATTGGCAGCACGGTAGGCAGTTGCATCAGCTACAGGATCTTTATAATTACCTGAAGTCATTAAGGCGCCATTTGCATCTTTATACAGGTAAGAGAAAGAGGCTTCAATACCCTTGTTGAAAAGTGCATTCGCATCACCGGTAATGTATCCGCGAACCACCGCTTCAGCCTGGAGGAAATAACTTTCCGCCGCAGTGATCAGTGGCACGGGCTGTGTATAATCCTTGTAAATACCAATCTTACTGTAATTGGTGGTTCCATTCACAGCGCTGGCGCTGTACGTGTTGGTAGAAGGATCATAAGCAGGTTTGATCCAACTGTTTGGCACAGGGCTGTTTGGCGGGATCGGGTTTGTTTCATTACCTAACTGGTTAGCACGTGGGCTTGGCCATATTTGAAAAATAACAGAACCACGTCGCTGGTCATTCAGTTTCGTGCCATCATAGAATCCTACTACATAAGTAGTCGGGAGACGTGAAGAGGCAGTAGCAGCACTGGTAGCACTATACGGGAAGATCGGGCTGATCTTTCCTGATACTTTGGTATAACCGGGGTTCACCATCGCATCTGTGGTCATAAAGCCATCAGCAGTAAAGTTGGTATTGTTAAAAGTTACTTTACCACCTGCACGAACAACCAAACGCAGTTTAACCGTGTTAGCAAAAGCTTTCCAGTTATTCATATTAGGAGAAGCCTGGCTGAACAATGGATCACTGGCCAATGTGAATGGTGTTACTGATAAAGCATTTGCCTGTCCCTGGTTGATCAGCAGGATAGCTGTATCCAACTGGGCAGCGAGATCTTTGTAGATATCTGTGGCTTTATCGTAGGTAGGGCTAAGGTTACCCAAACCTGTCCATGCTTTGCTGTAAGGCAGGTCTCCATATTGGTCAACCATCATTCCCACCATATAGGCTTTCATGATCCTGGCTGCCGCATTGAAATAAACATACTTCGCAATGCCCTGTGTATTGTTAATGATATATACGTAGTCATTCACATTATCATAGGTATCTGCCCATGCTGCAGTAAATGAACCCGTGGTATAGTCGTAACTGATCGTTGCGCCGAATCCGCTGAAACCACCGGCATTTGCAACATACATCAGGTCACGGCCAATACCGGCATTGTAATCACCATTGGTAATAGATGCAGAACCCGCTATAGCCTGTGGCAATACCAGGTCTGGTGTGCTCGTTGTTGGCGAGTTAGGATTATCATTGATATCCAGGTATTTCTTACACGAGGTAGCAAAGACAATGGCCACGCCCGCAATTATATATACTATTTTCTTCATTGTCAGTTTGTTTAGAAAGTTAACGAAATGCTGGCTCCATAAAAACGTGATGGTGGAGGGCTGGCGATACCAGCTACACCGACACCGTTACTGGTAGATCCGTTATCGCTATACTCAGGATCTGTGTAAAGGTTTGTCTTAGGCAACAGCATCAAGAGGTTACGTCCCTGCAGGCTGATCGATGCTTTCTTGATGAACTTGATACTGCTCAGCGCTTTTTCAGGAAGATCGTAAGACAGTGTTACTTCACGAAGTTTCCAGAAAGCACCAGATGCAACATAGTTCTCATTTACACCTGTACGTACAGACTGTGCCCAGAAGTTATAACCACCATCCCTTACTGTGATGTTGGTATTATCTACATACGCACCTTTCGCAGCATCAAAATATACAGAATTAGGGAACACAAAACGGTCACGGTTAAAGGCAACAGTAGCCATACCGCCTCCTGAGAACTCGAATGCGGTTGCGTTACCCAGTAACGTTACATAACCGCCGCGGTATTCAGCCTGTGCAGATAAATGGAAGCTCTTCCAGCTAAGGCTGAAGTTGAGGCCCAGGATATCTTTCGGGTTAGTACTACCGAGAATCTTGTTATTGGCATCACGCAGGGGCGCACCGGTAACCGCATCAACGATCACTTTGCCGCTTACTGAATCACGCAGATAGGCTGTAGAATAAATAACCGGGAAAGGCTGGTTCAGGAACGCGTATACACCGCTGCCCAATGAGATATTGTTCACATCACCATAGATGGCGAGTACTTTGCTTTCAATTACGTGTGTATATACCGCACCTACAGTCAATTCCCAATCCCTGTTACGAAGTAATGTTGCATTAACGGTAGCTTCAATGCCCTTGTTGCTTGTTTTAGCAGCATTCAACAGGTAGCTTGAAAAACCAGAACCCCATGATATACCGGTAGAAACGGTCTGATCAGATGAAATGGTACTGTAATAAGTAAAATTGGTTGTGATACGGTTTTTCCACCAACCGGCATCAAACCCTACCTCATATCCTGTTGTAAACTCAGGTTTCAGTTTATCTGTAACAACCCTGTCACCCAGTGTAAATCCACCACCGGCTGCATAAGGATAACCATAAGCCTGGCCAAATGTTGGGAGCAAGGCATAAGCACCTGCAGTTGTCTGTCCAACTTTAGACCAACCTCCCCTCAATTTCAAACTTGTCAGAGTCTGGGAGTTCTTCATGGTAGGGAAAAGTTCCATTGGAGAGAACGCGATATCGAACGCCGGATAGAAGAAAGACCTGAACTCAGGGTTCAATCTTGAATCCCAGTCGTTACGGGCGGAACCGTGTAAGTTCAGGTAGTTTTTATACCCGATATTCAAATCACCATACAAACCGAGTTTGCGTGTTTTGCTGAACGACTCACTTGCTGAAGGGTTAACCAGTGTGTTAGACAGGTTGAACAAACCCGGTACAACGATACCGGATACTGACTCAGACGTTGATTTCTGGATGTCCTGTCTCAGGCTTCCTCCTCCAGTAAAACGAATGTTGAAATCATTGTATTTTTTATGAAGACCCAACTGGAGTTCTGAAGTAACTAAACCTGTGTACAGGGTAGCTTCCGTAACGGAACCGGTAACATCGGTCTTTTTATAAGTACCGTGTGTGGTTGCTTTCGCGAAATCAGAATACGTGTATTTATCACTAAAGCTCTTACCAGAATTATTACGCGTGGTGATCGAATTACGGAAGGTCAGATCCAACCAGCTTAACGGGCTGTATTTGAAGTCCATGGAACCTAACATATAATCGTTCCTTGTTAACTGGCGATAGTTATCGATCAGGAAGTAAGGGTTACGATAGAATGGGTTGTAATAGCCGCTTGGTGTAGAATATTTATCATTCTTCCAATCCTTGTAATCGTTTACAGGGATCTGTGCAGATGTTTGCATTAATTCCGCATAGATCGTACCGGATTGGGTAGTGATATCATACCTGTTCTGGGTATAGTTCAGACTATAGGTCAGTTCCAGGTTTTTGGTCATCGTACGTTTACCGCCGATCTTGAAAACCACTTTGGTAAATTTGTCTCCGGGTGTAGTGGTTGTACCATCTACATACTGGGCAGATACGCGCATAGAACCTCTGTCATCATTAGATGCAAAAGAAACGTCTGTCTGGTTGCTCAGTGCTTTTTGCCAGAAATCGTTCTTGGCATTTGTTGGAGAGTAGGCAACCGACTGGATGCTACCGTCAGCCAGTGGCTGACCGATCGGGCGAACAATGCCATCGAATGCTGGACCGTACTGCTGGTTCTCATCCGGTGTATAGATCGGGAAGTTGGCTGAAGAACCTGAGCCGAACTGTAACTGTAATTTAGGGAAGAAAGAGATTTCTTCTCTTGTTAAAGTGTGTGTAACAACCACCTGTGGTTTTGCTCCTTTGGGGGCACCTTTTTTAGTGGTGATGAGCAAGGCACCATTGGACGCATCACTACCATAGAGGGCAGCAGCGCTTGCACCATTCAGTACCACCACATCTTCTACATCTTCGGGGTTAAGGTTACCGAGCAACGCACTTGGTATGATCACATTATCAAGAACAATCAACGCTTCGTTGTTGCCGGTGATAGAACGCATACCGCGTAAGGTAATTCTGAAAGAAGGGTTTACACCACCGCTGGTAGCGCTGATGGTAAGACCTGCCACTTTACCGGCTAAACCAGCCTGGATGGTGGTAGGGTGTGTTGCAGTGATTTTGTCACCACTTACCTGGGTACTTGCGTAACCCATATCTTTTCTTCTCGTTTTCAAACCCGCTGCTGTGGTAACTACCACTTCTGCAAGGTTATCGATGTTTGGAAGAAGTTTTACTTCCAAAGCACCACGAAGATTTACCACAGATGCCGATGCCTCAACAAATCCTACAGACGAAAACTGGAGGTTGCGGGCCCTATCGGATACTTTAATGGAGAAAGTTCCCGCTTCGCTTGTAACCGCGGTAGCTATCACTCGTTTATCGGGACTAACCTCCCGAACGGAAACTCCTCTCAATGGATTTCCTTTGTCATCAGTAACCTTTCCGGTAACTGTTCTTGTTTGTGCGTTTACCTGGATAAAACCCAGGAAAATCACGCACAGAATGAGCACAATTTTTCTCATGAGCGCAGTAGTTTTTAGTTAAGGTGCTCAAATTATTAAAAAAACAGACACAAAAACGCATTCTTTTGGGGAATCTTTAACACTTAATCACATTATTTTTTGTTATATATTAATTAGTCCAGATGCATGAGCCGAATTAAAAAACGCTGCACGACCCGTAAATTTTTTTCAGCCGATAGTCAAAAAATAATAAGGCTTTTTTCAAAAAACGGATGCACCATGGCATTGCCTTAGAAAACAAGAGGAAGAAGGATGTGGAAAAATATTTTTAAAAAAAGGAGAAGATGGAATCAATAATAACCGGTATACAAATTTGCATTTGCTTTTTCTGCAGTTTCAATGATGCTATAATCCGATAAGATCAACGCCTGGTTGCGTTTGATGCATACATCATGTTCAAAATGCACGGAAGCCTTGCCATCACGGGTTCTTACGGTCCACCCATCATCATCTGTATACACTTCTCTTGACCCCAGGTTGATCATGGGTTCTATCGCTATCACAAGATTCTCTTTCATTTTGGGGCCGCTTCCACGCTTACCATAATTCGGTACCTGCGGATCTTCATGCAGGCTTCTTCCCAAACCATGACCCACTAATTCTCTTACAACACCGTAACCATATTTTTTTTCTGTGTGTTCCTGTATCGCATAAGAAATATCGCCGACGCGGTTATTGATGATTGCTTTTTCAATGCCTTTATACAATGATTCTTTTGTTACACGAACAAGTTGAATTACTTCTTCTGCCACTTCTCCTAAAATAAAAGTGTATGCATGATCTCCATGCCATCCATTTAATATTACACCCATATCCACAGAAATAATATCGCCTTCTTTTAATGGCTGGTTACCAGGGAAACCATGTACCACCACATCATTCACTGATGTACAAACATTGTGCGGATAGCCGCGGTAATTATAAAAAGAAGGAATGGCTTTATGATCTTTTACAAACGTTGCGCAGAGTTGGTCTATCTGCAAAGTGGTCATGCCGGGTTTCAAAACCTTTGCCACTTCGGTCAATGTTTTACTGACCAATGTGGCTGCTTCTTTCATTGAAGCAATTTCCGCTTCTGTTTTGTGGATCATCATATTATTTCGCCGCGTCATTGTAAAAAGAAACCCGCCTGGAATTACCCGACAGGTTCTGGTATCTTATGAATTTGATCCCGCAGTAGCGGGAGAAAATGTGGCAATTTGAAAATGGGCTACCGAATTACACAAGCTTCATTTTCAAATTTTCAAATTCTCAAATTTTCAAATTAAATAGTTGTGGTAGAAACCGTCTGACGGCCCTGCACACGTCCGCTCTTCATCAAACCATCGTACTGGCGCATTAAAAGATAAGTTTCAATCTGCTGAAGCGTATCCAGTATTACACCTACCATGATCAACAGGGATGTTCCTCCAAAGAATGAACTGAATCCTTGCGTTACACCCAATTTCTGTGCAAAGCCCGGCATGATACCTACCAGTGCCAGGAAAATGGCGCCGGGTAAAGTGATCTTATCCATGATGGATCCGATATAATCCGCCGTAGGCTGTCCCGGTTTTACGCCAGGTATAAATCCATTATTACGTTTCAGATCTTCTGATATCTGCTTCGGGTTAAAGATCAATGCTGTGTAAAGGAATGTAAATCCTATTACCATCACCGAGTAAATAACCATATACCATACATTGCTGTGGTCGTTGAATATTTTTACAATACCCTGCGCAGAATCAATATTGGTAAATGATACCAATGTTGGAAGGAACATGATGGCCTGTGCAAAGATGATCGGCATTACACCGGCGCTGTTCACTTTTACCGGCAGGAACTGTCGTGCACCACCAAACTGGCGGTTACCAACGATCTGCTTGGCGTAGTTAACAGGTATTTTTCGCACACCCTGTACCAGTATGATCAATCCCATGATAACAGTAACCAGTATTGCGATCTCAATTAAGAAGATCAACAAACCGCCACCGCCTCTTTGTTCTTTCGCAACAAATTCCTGTACGATTGAAACAGGTAAACGTGATAAGATACCTACCATTATGATGATAGAAGTACCATTACCCAATCCTTTATCCTGGATCTTTTCAGCGAGCCACATTACGAATAAAGTACCTGCTGTTAAAGTAACCACTGTTGAGAAACCAAAGAAGGCAACATATCCGGGAAGGATAGCTTCTTTATAACCGGGACTATTCAGGTAAGCAACATAAGCGCCTGCCTGGAAAATGGTTACGATCACTGTGAGGTAACGTGTCCACTGGTTAATTTTTTTACGGCCGCTGTCTCCTTCTTTCTGTACTTTCTGCAATTGCGGAACCAGGATGGTCATCAGCTGCATAAAGATAGAAGCGGAGATATAAGGCATGATACCCAATGCAAGAATGGATGCCTGTGAGAAACCACCACCGGCAAACATATCAAAGATCCCGAGCAGTCCGTTGCTTTTGGCACTCTTCTGCGCAAGTTCTATTTTATTGGGATCCAAACCGGGTAATACGATGTGATTACCTAAGCGGTATGTAAAGACCAAAGCCAGCGTGATAACGATCTTGTTACGCAGCTCTTCAATGGCCCAAATATTCTTTAAAGTCTGAACTAGTTTTTTCACTGATTGCAATTGAAAGCGTTAATACTCAAAAACCGAAAGACGCATCGAAATGCGTCTGGCAAATTACGTTAAAATTACTTTAGAATTTCAAGTGTTCCGCCGGCTGCTTCAATAGCTGCTTTTGCTTTTTCGCTGGCAGCATTTACTTTGAAAGTCAGTTTTGCTTTCAGTTCGCCTGTAGCCAAAACTTTTACTTTGTCTGTACGGCTGATCAAACCATTGATATAAAGGTTCTCGAGTGTGAACTCAGCGAACCCGTATTTTTCAACCAACTGGTCTATCTGGCCCATGTTGAACACTTTGAATTCAACACGATTGTTATTTTTAAAACCACGCTTAGGGATACGGCGCTGGATAGGCATCTGTCCACCTTCATGTGCCATTTTGCTTTTGTAACCGGCGCGGCTCTGTCCACCTTTGTTACCTTTTGTTGATGTACCACCTTTACCGGATGCTTCACCACGGCCGATACGAATTTCTTTGTGCGTTGAACCTTCTGCAGGTTTGAGTGTGTGTAGTTTCATTTTTATTTGATTTTGAACTTACGGGGAATCACCCCTCGCAGTGTTATTAATTAATAATTAGTAATTAACAATTAATAATTAGAGCCACTAAAAGAAAATGAATAATTAAAGAAGTGAGAACACTTTTTCAATTATTCATTAAAATTATTAATTACTAATTATTAATTATTAATTGCTTCTATGCTATCTCTTCCACTTTTACCAAATGGTTCACCTTTGCAACCATACCAAGGATCTGTGGTGTGGCTTCTACTTCTTTGGTAGCGTTCATTTTTTTCAAGCCCAAAGCAATCAATGTTTGTTTTTGACGCTCTGATCTGTCGATACCGCTTTTTACTTGTGTGATCTTAATCTTTTTCATAAAAATCATATTATAAAGTCACGATCAGACCATGGACCATAGACCATGGACTATGGACCATTTTATCCGTTAAATACTTTGCTCAGTTTCATGCTGCGGTGTTTCGCAACCTGTACAGGCTCTCTTAAAAGACCTAATGCTTTGATGGTTGCTTTAACCACGTTGTGTGGGTTAGCAGAACCAAGGCTCTTTGCAAGAACGTCAGTAACACCTGCGCTTTCAAGAACCGCACGCATACTGCCTCCTGCGATCACACCCGCTCCGTGAGCTGCTGGTTTGATCAACACTTTGGCTGCACCTTCTTTTGCCCACTGTTCGTGAGGAATGGTACCGTGCATGATCGGAACTTTTACCAGGTTCTTCTTTGCATCTTCAATACCTTTTGCAATAGCTTCCTGAACTTCTTTCGCTTTACCGAGGCCATGACCAACTACGCCATTGTCGTTACCCACCACTACCAATGCTGAGAAGCTGAAAGTACGGCCGCCTTTGGTAGTTTTCACTACACGGTTAATGGCAACTACTTTTTCTTTCAGTTCCATTTCACCAGCCGATTTTACTTTATTTACGTTTACTTTAGACATTTATCTAACGATTAATTGTTGTTAGCAAATTAGAATTGAAGACCACCTTCTCTTGCGCCATCGGCTACGGATTTCACGCGGCCATGATACAGGTTACCACCCCTGTCGAATACACAGGTTGTTAAACCCAGGGCGATCGCTTTTTGTGCAACTGCCGCTCCTACGAGTTTAGATTTTTCAGTCTTTGTTACTTTTTGAGCAGCAATATCTTTATCGCGTGATGAAGCCGCTACCAATGTTACCGCGTTATCATCATCGATCAGTTGAGCATAGATCTCAGCGTTGCTTCTGAATACAGACAAACGTGGTTTTACTGCAGTACCGGAGATCTTCTTACGGATACGGTACCTGATCTTCTGCCTTTGAATTAATTTACCCATTGTATTTTATTTACCCCCAACCCCTAAAGGGGGGCTGAAGAACTTATAAATATTTTTATCTCTTTCCCAATTCCCCCTTTAGGGGGTTAGGGGGTATTATTTACCTGCTGCTTTACCTGCTTTTCTTCTCAGGATCTCACCAGAGTATTTCACACCCTTTCCTTTGTATGGTTCAGGTTTACGTAAGCTGCGTAATTTAGCTGCTACCTGTCCGATCAGTTGCTTGTCGATACCTTCGAGCATGATCTTAGGGTTTTGTCCTTTTTCAGTAAGTGTTGCTACTTTCAACTCTTTGGGGATCTCAAAAATGATGTTGTGAGAATATCCTAAAGCAAGGTCCAGTACATTACCTGTGTTAGCGGCTTTAAAACCCACACCCACTAATTCAAGATTTTTTGTGTATCCGTCAGTAACACCTTTTACCATGTTGTTTACCAATGAACGGTATAAACCGTGCATTGCGCGGTGACGGATCTGATCTGTAGGACGTGTGAAAATTACTTCACCATCTTTTACAGCAACAGTAACATCCCTGTCAACCGTTTCTTTCAATTCACCTTTTGGGCCTTTTACGGTAACAACATTTTCAGCGTTTACTGTAACCGTAACTCCTGAAGGAATTACAACGGGCGCTTTACCAATACGAGACATAGTCGTTTAATTTTTAAATGTTTATTCAATATCCCTTCCGTGGTCAGCTCCGACTAAAAAGCTTAATTGTCAGACAGGGCTTTGTTTTTATTGCTGCCAGTATCTAGATGCTAGATGCTAGATACTAGATGCTAGATACTAGTAAATGTAGCACAGGACTTCACCACCCACATTCTGCGCTTTGGCTTGCTTATCAGTCAATACACCTTTTGATGTACTTAAGATAGCAACACCCAAACCGTTGATCACACGTTTGATCTCGGCCGGTTTTGCGTATTGACGCAGACCCGGACGGCTCACTCTTTCCAATGAACGGATGGCAGCCTGTTTGGTGTTGGGATCGTATTTCAATGCGATCTTGATCAAACCCTGTTTGTTGTCATCTTCAAATTTGTACTTCAGGATATAACCCTGTTCGTACAGAATTTCAGTCATACGCTTTTTCAGATTCGAAGCAGGAATTTCAACGAGCCTGTGTCCAGCCATCTGGGCATTACGGATTCTGGTTAAGAAGTCTGCTATAGGATCAGTTACCATGTTTATTAGAATTAATCTTTATCAAAAATTGTTTGTTACCGGTTTGCTTTTTCAGCACCTGGAAACTTGTCTTTTTTTTGTTTACTGGTTTATTTGTTTATTAGTTTACTGGTACCGGGTCTACTACTAAACAAGTAAACCAATAAACTATTAAACCAATTACCAGCTTGCTTTCTTCACTCCAGGTATCATACCGTTCAGAGCCATATCGCGGAACATGATCCTCGACAGACCGAAGTAACGCATGTAGCCTCTTGGACGACCGGTTAATTGACAACGGTTTTTCAACCTTACAGGTGATGCGTTTTTAGGAAGCAGATCCAAACCTGCGTAGTCACCTGCTGCTTTTAAAGCTGCATGTTTTTCTGCGAATTTGGCCACCATCTTTTCACGCTTTTTCTGCCTGGCGATAATTGATTTCTTTGCCATGTGATATTAGTTGTTTTCTTTTTTAGCATTTTTGAAAGGCATTCCTAATTCTTTCAGGAGCTCGTAAGCTTCTTCGTTGGTGCCGGCTGTTGTTACGAAAGTGATATCAAGACCTGTGATCTTGTTCACTTTATCGATATCGATCTCAGGGAAAATGATCTGCTCGGTAACACCTAATGTGTAGTTACCGCGGCCATCAAATGCCTTGTCGCTGATACCTTTGAAATCACGTACACGTGGAAGAGCCACAGATACCAACCTGTCCAGGAACTCATACATTTTCTCGCCTCTTAAAGTTACGCGAGCGCCGATCGGCATGCCTTTACGCAATTTAAAGTTTGAGATATCTTTCTTAGACATGGTAGGAACTGCTTTCTGACCGGTGATCGTGTTCAGTTCTTCAACTGCTACATCAACCAGTTTTTTATCAGTCACCGCGCCGTTAACGCCACGGTTGATACAGATCTTTTCCAGTTTAGGAGCCTGCATTACAGTTTTGTAAGCAAACTTTTTCATTAAAGCAGGCACAACCTCTTTGGAGTATTTGTCTGCTAATCTTGCAGTGTATTTTACAGTACTCATTATTTGATTACCTCCCCTGATTTTTTAGATACACGTACTAATTTTCCATTTTCACGGGTGCGTTTCGCTTTCGTTGGTTCACCTTTTTTGGCATCCCACAACATTACATTGCTGATGCTGATAGAAGCTTCTACTTTCACGATACCGCCTTTTGTGTTTGCAGCAGAAGGTTTGGTATGCTTGGTAGCGATGGCTACGCCTTCAACAACCACGCGGCCTTTGTCAACGATAACTTCCAACACCTTACGGGGCTTTTTCAAGTCCTTGTCATCACCGGCTATCACAACAACTGTGTCGCCTTTTTTGATGCTGAATTTGGGTTTAAATCTTGTACTCATTTTATTTTACGCTTTATGCTTAATGCCAAACGCTTAACGCCCAGCTTAAATTTTAGTTTGTGTGCTTCAGCTTCCAGCGTTATGCTTTCAGCGTTCAGCGTTTTGCGTTCTACAATACTTCCGGAGCCAATGAAATGATCTTCATGTATCCTTTATCACGCAGTTCACGTGCAACCGGCCCGAAAATACGTGTGCCGCGTGGTTCATCCGATGCATTCAATAACACTACTGCGTTATCATCGAAACGGATATAAGAACCATCTTTACGACGTAATTTGTTTTTGGTGCGAACGATCACCGCTTTTGATACGGTACCTTTCTTAACACCACCTGCGGGGATCGCATCCTTTACAGTTACAACGATCTTATCACCGATCCTGGCGTAATCCTGTCCACTGTTACCAAGAACCCTTATACAAAGGACCTCTTTGGCACCACTGTTATCAGCTACATTGAGCCTGCTTTCTTGCTGAATCATTTTTTTTAGCTTTGTGTCCTGTTGTTTATTGCCAGGAACATTTATAACAATTTGTTTTCAGAGGCTGTGGCTTTGGTATACCAACTGCACACAGCATGTAAAAAGCTTATTTAGCTTTTTCAACTATTTCCACCAATCTCCAGCGCTTTGTTTTGCTCAGCGGACGGGTTTCCATAATTTTTACTACATCACCAACTGTACACTCACTTTTTTCATCATGAGCATGGAACTTGGTGGTTTTCTTTACGAACTTACCATAGATCGGGTGTTTTACTTTTCTTTCAACCGCAACAGTAATGGTCTTATCCATCTTGTCGCTGGTTACAACACCTGTCCTTGTTTTACGCAAATTTCTTACTTCAGCCATTGTTTATGTTTTTAAGCTTTGAGCTTTGAGCTTCGAGCTTCGAGCAGTAGCCACTTATACTTTGTATAAGCTCATAGCTCACAGCTCACAGCTCACGGCTTTAAATACCTATTTCTTTTTTCTTCAACTCTGTTTTCAACCTCGCGATATCTCTGCGGAGACCGCGGATATTCATTGGATTCTCAAGTGGAGAAATTGCGTGAGCGAACTCAAGCTTTTTCATCCTTAACTCGTCTTCCTGAATTTTTGCTTTCAGATCAGCAAGATTTAAATCTTTGATAGACCTGTTGAATTCGTATGTCTGTTTGTTTGCCATTGTTACAATTTGAAAATTTGAAAATTTGAAAATTTGAAAATTCGGCTTGTGGGTTCTTTGAAAACATTTTCAAATTTTCAAATTGCCACATTTTCAAATTATTCTTACGCTTGCAAATCTCTTCTAATTACAAATTTGGTTGCGATCGGTAATTTCTGTGCGGCCAGTCCCATTGCTTCTTTTGCAACAGCTTCAGTAACACCATCACATTCGAAGATGATACGACCTGGTTCTACCACAGCTGCCCAGAATTCAGGGTTACCTTTACCTTTACCCATCCTCACTTCGGCAGGTTTGCGGGTAATGATCTTATCCGGGAAAATGCGGATCCAAACATTTCCTTCACGTTTCATAGCACGTGTCATTGCCTGGCGGGCAGATTCGATCTGGCGGTTTGTTAACCAGATTGGCTCAAGCGCTTTCAATGCAAATGATCCGAATGAAATGGAAGTTCCACGTTTTGCTACTTCGCGAATGCGACCTTTTTGCTGCTTCCTATGTTTACTTCTTTTAGGCTGTAACATCTAAATTCAATTTGAAAATTTGAAAATTTGAAAATTTGAAAATTGTTTGTGTGACTCCTTGAAAATTCATTTTCAAATTTTCAAATTGCCACATTTTCAAATTATTATCTCCTTCCTCCTCCGCCACCACGGTTATCTCCACCACGGCCGCCTCTGTCTCCACCACCGCGACGATCGTCTCTTCTATCTCCACCCGGACGTCTGTCATCTCTTCTATCGCCTGCTCCGCCACCGTC
Organism: Bacteroidota bacterium; assembly: GCA_040388705.1. Taxonomy (GTDB): domain Bacteria; phylum Bacteroidota; class Bacteroidia; order Chitinophagales; family Chitinophagaceae; genus Sediminibacterium. Next base: position 143,001 of record JAZKBI010000018.1, read on the forward strand.
TCTTCTGTCGCTCATGTCATTCTTACCACCAACGAAGTTTGGATTCAGTTCGCGTTTGCCTAATACTTCACCTTTACAGATCCATACTTTGATACCGATTTTTCCGTAAACGGTTTGTGCAAATACATTGGCGTAATCGATATCCATACGGAAAGTATGTAACGGTGTACGGCCCTGTTTGAACTCTTCGCTACGTGCGATCTCAGATCCACCCAAACGACCGCTGAGTTTTACTTTGATACCTTCAGCACCCATACGGAGTGTAGAAGCGATCGCCATTTTAGTAGCACGTTTAAAGTTGATACGGTTCTCTATCTGTCTTGCGATGGTGTCACCAACGATGGTAGCATCCAGCTCAGGACGACGGATCTCGAGGATGTTGATCTGAACATCTTCTTTACCGGTTAATTTCTTCAATTCTTCCTTGATACGGTCAACTTCCCCGCCACCTTTACCAATGATAATACCTGGTTTAGATGTGTGGATGGTTACGATCAGTTTACCCAGCGTGCGCTCGATAACGATCTTTGCGATTCCACCTTTGTTGATACGCGCCATCAGGTAAGTACGGATCTTATGATCTTCGATCAGCTTTACTGCATAGTCTTTTTTAGAACCATACCAGTTGCTGTCCCATCCGCGGATGATACCTAACCTGTTACCAATTGGATTTGCTTTCTGACCCATATAATGGTTTCTAGTTTTTAGAATCTACGATTAATGTTACGTGGTTGCTGCGTTTACGGACCCTGTATCCGCGACCCTGTGGGGCCGGGCGCATCCGTTTTAAAACACGACCTCCATCTACAAATACTGTTTTAACTACCAGGCTGCTGTCAGCTGCGCTTGCGCCGCTGTTCTTCTGTTCCCAGTTGTTGATCGCACTCTTCAGCAATTTTGCCAATGGAATGGCATTGTGCTGTGGGTGGAACTCAAGAATAGCCAGGGCCTTCTCTACTTCCATTCCGCGGATCACATCAGCCAGCAAACGCATTTTGCGCGGGCCTGTGGGGTAATTGTTCAGTTTAGCTACTGCTTCCATTTCTGTATTGGTTTGTAGTTTGTAGTTTGTGGTTTGTGGTTGTTGCGGTTCTTAACCACTAACTACAAACCACCAACTACAAACTGTTCTTGTTATTTCTTAGATCCTGCGTGTCCTCTGAAGTTCCTGGTTGGGGCAAACTCTCCGAGTTTGTGGCCTACCATAAATTCTGTTACATAAACAGGGATGAACTTGTTTCCGTTGTGCACAGCAAATGTGTGTCCTACGAAATCAGGCGTAATGGTGCTGCGGCGGCTCCAGGTCTTAATAACACCTTTCTTGTTTTTACCGTCGTTTATGGCAAACACTTTACCTTCTAAGTTAGCGTCTACGTAAGGACCTTTTTTAATCGAACGACCCATGATTAGTTAATTTGAAAATTTGAAAATTTGAAAATTCTTTGTGCGGCTTTCTGAAAATTTTCAAATTTTCAAATTGCCACATTTTCAAATTGCTTTTTATTTTGCTAATTTTTTACCGTCTCTGCGCTGGATGATCAGCTTATCGCTTCCCTTTCCTTTGGTTCTTGTTTTTTCACCTTTGGCGTATTTACCTGTACGGCTGCGTGGATGACCTCCTGAAGCTTTACCTTCACCACCACCCATCGGGTGATCTACCGGGTTCATCGCAACACCACGTACACGCGGGCGGATACCTTTCCAACGGTTCTTACCTGCTTTACCTGCTGTTTCGAGGTTATGGTCTGAGTTAGAAACCACACCAACAGTTGCGTAACAGTTGATCAATACTTTTCTTAATTCGCCAGAAGGCATTTTTAATACTGCATATTTCTCTTCCTTATTCGCCAGCTGTGCAGAAGTACCTGCGCTTCTCACCATTTTACCACCCTGACCAGGTTGCAATTCGATGTTATGAATATTCGTACCTAAAGGCATATTCTTCATCAATAAAGCGTTACCGACTTCAGGAGCAACATTGTCGCCGGAGATCACAGTTGTACCAACCTGTAAACCCTGTGGAGCAAGGATGTATCTTTTTTCGCCATCAGCATATTGCAGCAAAGCGATAAATGCAGTTCTGTTCGGATCGTATTCAATAGAAGAAACAGTTGCAGAAACATCTACTTTATTTCTTTTGAAATCAACGATTCGATAGTGATGCTTGTTTCCACCACCCATGTAACGGGAAACGCGACGTCCCTGGAAGTTACGGCCAGCCGTATTCTTCTGCGGTTCGAGCAAGCTCTTCTCCGGATCCATGGTTGTGATCTCAGCATAAGCATTACCAATTCTCCAACGTGTTCCTGCTGTGATTGGTTTGTACTTTTTAAGTGCCATTGTTTTTACTTTTTTTAATCAACTTTTGCGGTAGCTGATACTACCATTCGTTATTATCATGTTCTTTAACGCTCCTCCTCGCTCCCCCTTTAGGGGGCTGGGGGGTGGTGTTAAATATTTGAATACAGGTCTATTGTTTCACCATCGGCAACTGTTACCAGCGCTTTCTTGTAAGCACCTTTCATACCCTGTATGAAACCTGCTTTGGTGTAACGTGTTTTGTTCTTTCCGGGAACCACTGCGGTGTTCACATCAATCACATTTACTCCGTAGAATTCTTCTACCGCTTTTTTGATTTCCAGTTTGTTGGCCCTGCGGTCTACTTTAAAAGCATACCTGCGTAATTTTTCCTGTTGGGCGTTTGCCTTTTCAGTTAAAATGGGTTTTACTAATACTTCAGAAAGTTTCATTATTATATGTTTGAAACGTTACTTAAATTATGCTGTGGCAGCTTCGTCTTCAGTGAAGATCTTGGCTGTATTTTCAGTGATCACCAGTACATCAGCATTCATGATTTCATAAGTGTTGATATCGGCAAGCAATGAACTTGCTATGTTTGGAATATTGCGTGTGCTCAAATACAAATTATCATTGTACTCAGGTAACACGATCAATGTTTTCTTATCTGCAACATTCAGGGCGTTCATTACTTCAACTACCTGTTTTGTTTTAGGCGTTTCCATGTTGATGTCTTCGATCACATAGATAGCATTGTCTTTTGCTTTGTAGCTAAGTGCAGAGATCTTGGCCAGGTCCTTTACTTTACGGTTCAGTTTGAAACCATATAAGTGTGGTTTTGGTCCGAAGATGGTACCACCACCTTTATACAAAGGGTTACGGATATTACCTTTACGGGCACCACCGGTTCCTTTTTGTTTGTGCAGTTTGCGGCTCGCACCCTGAACTTCAGCGCGGGTCTTTACCTTGTGCGTTCCCTGGCGGCCCGCAGCGAGATACTGTTTAACAGCGAGATAGATCACGTGATCATTTGGTTCAACACCAAATACATCAGCAGGTAATTCTACCGTTCTGCCTGTTTTCTGTCCTTTTATATCTAATACGTCTACTTGCATTTTCTTTCAATTAAAGTGTAATTACTTCTGTATTAAAACGATTGACCCGTTATTACCAGGAACCGATCCGCTGATAAGGATGTAATTTTTTTCAGGGAAGATCTTAACCACTTTCAAACCTTTCATTTTCACGCGATCGCCACCCATACGGCCGGCCATCCTCATTCCTTTGAATACACGGGCAGGGTAAGAAGAACCACCGATAGAACCCGGCGCCCTTGAACGGTCGTGCTGACCATGGGAAGCTTCACCCACACCAGAGAATCCGTGACGTTTTACAACACCCTGGAAACCTTTACCCTTGGTTGTACCAACCACTTCAACATCTTCACCTTCAGCGAAGATCTCTACAGTGATGGTTTCACCTAAAGCTTTTTCTATGGAATAATTGCGGAATTCTTTTACGAATCTCTTAGCGGCAGTTTGCGCTTTTGCGTAGTGATTAAGTTCGGCTTTTGTGGAGTGCTTCTCTTTCTTGTCGCCTAAACCTAATTGAATTGCAGTGTACCCGTCAGACTCAACTGTCTTAACCTGGGTAACCGTGTTGGGAGCAGCTTCGATGATGGTGCAAGCTGTTTGCTTTCCATCAGCGGCGAAGATGCTGGTCATCCCGATCTTTTTACCAATAATACCTTTCATCGTTTGCGGTTTATAGCCCCGCGTTGGTTATGAGGACATCCCGATGATGAAATCGGAATTCAATCCCTGTTTTCTATCGACCTTTTCCGTTGTTTTCTCCGCCGTGGCGGGAAGAGGAAGTACCGAGAGCAAACAAACCTCGAAGGGCCTGTTTATATTTTACCCCCCAGCCCCTAAAGGGGGAGTTGGAGGAATGTACTAATCAGAGCTTTTTTCTCCCATTGAGCCGGGATTGAAAGATGACAAATTATATTTAAGAACTATCCTAGTTCCCCCTTTAGGGGGTTAGGGGGTGTTATCAAGCCTTGATCTCAACTTCCACACCAGATGGAAGATCTAACTTACTCAGTGCATCTACAGTTCTTGAAGAAGAAGTGTAGATATCCAGTAAACGCTTGTGCGTACACAACTGGAACTGTTCACGACTCTTCTTATTTACGTGCGGTGAACGCAAAACAGTAAAAATTCTTTTATGCGTAGGCAAAGGAATAGGTCCTGTTACCACTGCACCTGTACTGCGTACCGTTTTTACGATCTTTTCGGCAGATTTATCTACCAGGTTGTGATCGTATGATTGTAATTTGATCCTGATTCGTTGAGACATAGTCAAAACCCAATTTTCTGATTGGGGTTGCAAAGGTAAGGGGCTGCAACTGAACGGGCAAGTATTTTAAAAGTTTTTTTGTGTATTTCTTGAATTAATGCTTAAAAATATCCACAATTGGGCAAAGCTACGAGCTTTGAGCCGTGAGTTGTGAGCTTTGCCGCGGGATAGTTGAGGGAGAAGCTGCGAGCTATGAGCTTTGAGCCGTGAGCTTTGCCGCGGAATAGTGATGGTATTATTTAAAAGAAACTAGTGAGCCTATGTACCCGCATCTTCAAATTATTTTCCATTCTTGTTCAGAATGACACCAGTGCAAGGTTTTTTCAGTTGTCCCTATACCGACCGTTGGGTGAAGGTGTTTCGCATGTCCGGAGACGGCGATGCAACCCTGCCCTGGCCAAAAAAGAGGGTCCCGGGTAAATACGAATGTTTTTTCGGTCCCTTTGTATTTCCTTCGTACCATACTCGGTATTCCTTCGGTACTGCACCGCCTTTTTTTCGACCCGGCTTCGCCCTTCCTTCGCTTTTATAACGGTTTTGTTCGCCTTGCACCGAAGCGGGGGACGAACAAACAGCGAAGAAAATACGATTTTGGTAAGAACCAGGTACGAATGCCGGCTCACAGCCCACGGCTCAAGGCTCGTAGCTCGCTTGTAGCTTGCTCTTAACCTCCATTAACTATCATTAACCATAGTTAACTATTAATAAACAGCCCTTTCGCACATAATAAATAATAAATACGTTCTATTTAATATTTTTACAACAAGACATTAACAATGGCAAAAAAACAATCTTCCAAAGAACAACCCAAAGCAGCTGCGGCACCCGCTCCCGCGGCAAAACAGTCTTTCAAATTAAACCGAAACAGCATTTTTCCTTTATTGGGCTGTTTTCTTTATCTGATGGTACATTTTGTTGAAGACTGGGGCGCCTATGATGCCATGGGTTCACAATGGATGTATATGGTTGGTGTAGACATGCTGGTAATCCTCTATATCCTTGCGAGGAAAGATCTTTACGCCGTTACGGTGGCCAGGCTGCTCAATAATATTTTCTCTAAACTATACCTTGCTTTTTTTGCATTGGCTGGTATCTCTATTTTCATGGCCATCAACCCCACGGAAGGTTGGGTGACCTATGTACGGATGATCACAACCGTTATTGCTTTTTTTAACATAGCTATTTTACTGCAGGGACGTGTTGACCTGTTTAAAGTGCTGGCGCAGACAATGGGCATCATATTATTTGTAGAATCATGCCAGACCATTTCGCAATTCATAGAAGGTTATTCCACTACCACTTTAACGGAACTGATCAGGGGCCTGAAGGGGACAGCGGGCAACAAGAACATTTTCGCGGCGGGGCTTGTGATAAAAATACCGTTTGTGATGTATTGCCTGCACCGGTTCAAACTGGTGGGCAAGATCCTGAACATGATCATTTTACTGGTGGCAGCTGTAGCCATCTTCCTGGTGAATGCACGTGCCTCGTACCTGAGTCTTGTGTTGGTGTCGCTTTTGTATATCATATTCAGCATCCTGGAACACCGCAAAGAAAAGAAACTGGAGACAACGCTGTTCCGGATCGGTTGTGTACTTGTTCCGCTGGTGATTGCATTCTTTGTGCAGCAGACAGAACTCGGGCAAGGTTCGGGTGTGCAGGAAGAGTCGGTAAATTTTGGATCGGCCACCGAACGTTTTGCTTCCATGACAAAAACCGATGATGAAAGTAACCAGGTTCGTTTCAGGTTATGGGCCCATGCGATCGATTACACCAAACACCATCCATTGATGGGATGCGGGATCGGCAACTGGAAGATCGCTTCTATTGTTTACCAGCGAACCATTACCAACGACCTGTATGTTCCTATCCATTCGCACAATGATTTTCTGGAAGTATTTGCAGAACTGGGCATACTGGGCGGACTGTTATACCTCAGCCTGTTTATTTGCCTGGCAGTGCTGGTTTATAAAACATATTATTCAAAAGCGGACGAAGAATTAAAACTGGTATCGGTATTCTCGCTGATCGCATTCAGCACCTACGCAGTTGATGCGATGTTCAATTTTCCTTTGGAAAGGCCTATCAGCCAGGTATTTTTTGCGATCGTAACCGCTATCATCGTAGGCACTTATATCAAGAGCCGTGAAGAACTGGGAGATGAAAAAGTGGTTTCGCAAAAGCCTGGCAATTTCAAAATTATATACAGTTTTATCGCTATCCTTTTATTGATTCCCTCATTTTATGTAACCTACCAAACATACAAGTCGCTTATCCTGCAAAAAACAGTTCTTGGCGATCTGAACAATGAACCCTTACGATTGAATTATAAGGACATCATGGCAGGGTTCCCATCCATACCAAATCTTTCCGCTACTGCGCAACCTATTGAAGCGATCAAGGGAAGATACATGTATGAAGCGGGCAAGTATGATGAAGCATTGGTATTACTGGATAAGGGTCGCGAAGCTAATCCGGTGATCGGTTACAGCGAATTCCTGAAAGCCGGGCTGTACTATAAAAAAGATATTGCTGACCCGGGAAAACATTTTATCGACAGCGCATTCCGGAATGGTATGGTAGCATTCTATTTACGCCCGAAAGCGAAAACCTATTATCAAACCCTGGTTGCTGTACTCGCGAGGAAAAAAGATACGGCCAATCTTCAAAAAGTATTCAAAGAATATGACACGTACAGGCACCACACCTACGGATGGAACTATTACTTACTCGGCATGGAGAATGCAGAAGTAAACCTTGGCAAAGTGAACCCCCATCTTTTAAGGATGGCTGATAGCGGGCTGGCCATTTTCCCGGGCGACAGCGACCTGATCGTAAGAAGACGCGAGATAGCCAATGCCGTGCTGGCTACCAACTCAGCGCCAGCAGATGTTACAAAACGAAATGATGCAGTTAAATATTACCAGCAAGGTGTAGCCGCATTCGGAACCGGCGTTAAGGGTAAAGATGATATGGAAAAAGCAGCCGGGTTCTTCTTAAAATCGCATGCTTTGAACCCCGGCGATATTAGTTCGCTTGAGAATGCCGCGATCTGTTATTTTAACCTGGGGCAGTATCAAAAAGCGATTCCCTATTTTGACCAGGAACTCGCAACCAAATTATCCACTAACGGGAAACCGGAATATTTTAAAGCAATTGCATTGATCAATCTGGGTAAGAAGGAAGAAGGTTGTAGCCTTATGCAGGTGGCGAGCACTAAAAAATACCCGGGAGCAGATCTTATATTGAAAAATAATTGCGGGAAGTAGGGAGCCAGCTGTGAGCTATGAGCCGTGAGCTGTGAGCCAGAAGCTCAATGTCGTTGCCTGCTAAACTCTTTGATCCCCCTGCTGTCCCTTAACCCCAGCTTTTAAGCTGGGGTTAAGGGACAGCAGGGCCGGGCTCACAGCTCGTAGCTCATGGCTCATAGCTCATAGCTTTCCCACCAAAAAGCCCCGTTCTAAACAGAACAGGGCTTTTTTATTTTGAAAGATGCAAGAACAATACTTACAACTTATCACTTACAACTTACCACTAATCTTCCACCTTCACTTTTCCTTTGTTCTTCGCCATTACTTCTTCTGCAATATTGTTTGGCGCAGGATTGTAGTGACTGAATTCCATGGTTGAAGTGGCGCGGCCAGAAGACAATGAACGCAGCTGGGTTACATAACCAAACATTTCGCTCAATGGAACTTTGGCTTTGATCACCTGCAGGTTGGCACGGCTGTCCATACCTTCCAGCATACCACGGCGACGGTTAAGGTCACCCGTAACATCACCCATGTACTGATCAGGCGTTAATACTTCCACTTTCATGATCGGCTCGAGCAAGGTTGGTTTTGCTTTACGGCCTGCTTCACGGAAACCTGATTTTGCACAAAGCTCAAAGCTCATCGCATCAGAATCCACATCGTGGTAGCTACCATCGTAAACACGCACTTTCATGTTGTTTACTGGATATCCTGCCAAAACCCCTGTGGTCATGGATGTTTCAAAACCTTTATTGATAGCAGGAACAAATTCCTTAGGGATAGAACCACCAAACAGGTCGTTCACAAACTGGAAATGTTTGCCTTCGTTTTCTTTCAGCCATTCTTCATCAGCAGGTCCGATAGTGAACTGGATATCGGCGAATTTACCGCGACCACCCGACTGTTTCTTCAACACTTCACGGTGTTCAATGGTTTTACCGAATGCTTCTTTGTAAGCCACCTGTGGCGCACCCTGGTTAACTTCTACCTTGAACTCACGACGCATACGGTCGATGATGATCTCAAGGTGCAACTCTCCCATTCCGCGAAGAATGGTCTGGCCTGTATCTTCGTCTGTGTTTACACGCAGGGTCGGATCTTCTTCAACGAGTTTGGCAATGGCCATACCCATCTTGTCAACGTCGGCCTGTGTTTTTGGTTCAACTGCCACGGCGATAACCGGTTCAGGAATGAACATATTCTCAAGGGTGATCGGGTGATTCTCATCACACAATGTATCCCCTGTTTTAATTTCTTTGAAACCCACCGCTGCTGCGATATCACCTGCTTCGATAAAATCGATCGGGTTCTGTTTGTTCGCAAACATTTTCATGATACGGCTGATACGCTCTTTCTTACCGCTTCTTACATTCAGCACATAAGAACCTGCATCAAGATGACCTGAATAGCACCTGAAGAATGCAAGACGTCCCACGAAAGGATCGGTCATGATCTTGAAGGCCAATGCAGCAAATGGTTCTTTTGCATTTGGCTTACGCGTGATCTGTAACCCTGTATCAGGATCTGTACCAACGGTATCTTCGATATCCAAAGGACTAGGCAGGTAACGGCAAACTGCATCGAGTGCGGTTTGTACGCCTTTGTTCTTGAATGAAGAACCACACATCATCGGAACGATGCTAAGGTCGATACACGCTTTACGGATCGCTTCGTGCATTTCTTCTTCCGTGATAGTATCAGGATTGTCGAAGAATTTCTCCATCAACTTATCATCATATTCAGCAACTGATTCGATCAGTTTAGCTCTCCATTCTTTTGCTTCTTCCAACAGATCTTCCGGAACAGGAATTTCTTTGAAGGTCATACCTTCTGTTTCCATATCCCAGATCACACCTTTCATGGTGATCAGATCCACCACACCAATGAAATCATCTTCTGCGCCGATAGGCAACTGAAGCGGAACGGCGTTAGCGCCGAGCATTTCTTTTACCTGTGCCACTACCATGAGGAAGTCTGCACCTGAGCGGTCCATTTTATTTACGAAACCGATACGCGGAACCTTGTAACGGTTTGCCTGGCGCCATACGGTTTCTGACTGAGGTTCTACACCATCCACAGCAGAGAACAAAGCGATCAGGCCATCCAGTACACGCATAGAACGTTCTACCTCAACGGTAAAATCCACGTGGCCGGGAGTATCGATAATGTTGAAATAATAAGATTTTGTATTGGCATCAGCGGTACCCTTGTTGGTAGGGAATTTCCACTCGCAGCTAACCGCAGCGGAGGTAATAGTGATACCTCTTTCTTTTTCCTGTTCCATCCAGTCGGTGGTAGCAGCGCCATCGTGCACTTCCCCGATCTTGTGAATCATACCAGTGTAGCGCAGGATACGCTCGGTTGTGGTGGTCTTACCCGCATCGATGTGCGCAGCAATACCAAAGTTCCGTTGTAATTTAAGGTCCGCCATAAAAGGTGTCGTTTAATTTGATTTTTTTCGAGCGGCAAAGGTAGGAATTATAGGGATTCAATCGTGCTTTGGAAAAGATAAAATTGGGGTGTGGAGAAAAACCGTTTGTGGTTTGGAGTTTGTGGTTGGGTTGCCGATACCGCTCAGAGGCTCACAATTGCGGCAACCCAACCACAAACCACAAACTACAAACTACAAACAAAAAGCAGGGCATCCAAAAATGCCCTGCTTACTATAATCAACTGATTACCAACTTAGAATCGCGGTCCTGCTACTTCGCTGGTCTCACGCTCACCACCGCCACATCATAGATCAGGGCTGAATTTGGTGGGACGCCGGCAGTGGTACCTCTTTCGCCGTAGGCCTGCTGCGCAGGTAGGATAGCGCGGAATACCGAGCCTGCACCTACCCTGTAGAGAACATCTTTCAGGCCGGGGATCATTTCACCCGCGATGGCCATATATGATTGTTTGGTCTTGTTTGAATTGTCTATTTCAGTTCCATCAGGCAAAGTACAAACCACGTTAAGTACTACGGTGTCTTTCTCAGATGGCCTTAAACCTCCTCCCTGTTTGGCTACTGCAAAATATACGCCGCTGGCCGTAGCGGTATAGCCTTTTTCGGCCCTTACTTTGTTGAACAGAAGCGCTTCCAGTTGTTTGCCCTTTTCGAGCAGGTACACATTCTGGTAAGCGAACAGGCGGTTCTGGGTAGAGGCAGGATCAACCATCAGTTTTCTTTTGGCAATCACATCGTTGATAGCCTTGGTAAAAAGAACCGGATCATTTACAACAAAACCTGTTTTAGCAAAGAATTGCTGCATCATATACACACCGAGGCTGTATTGGATCGTGTCTTCTGCTGCTTTTTGTTTGGCAGTAAGCACTGGTTTTTGGGCAAAAGAAGCGGAAACCAGTACCAGGAGACAAGTAGAAAGAATAATGATTTTTTTCATGTTACTATATTTATTTAGCGTGCAGCAAAGATAGAAAAAAGCCTGCGGGTGAAAATTTTTACTAGGTTAATTAAGGTTAGTAATTCAGAGGGGAGGTTAATTAATGTTAATGGGCTTTTTATCCATTTCCTTTCAAAAAATGTACTTCTTCACGCCCACTTGATTTTAACCCCAGCTTTTAAGCTGGGGATATAATGAACAAAGGAAATCCCGGCTTTAGCCATACCCGCTTTTACAATTAAAAATGAACGATAATCGGGAGCAATCTCAAAATTGAAAGAACAGTTAGGGCTAAAGCCCTGTATTCAAAAGGGAGGTTGAGTCCCCAGCTTAAAAGCTGGGGTTAAAAAAGAATCACCCTGCTCAATGTTTACGGATCCCAACCAGTTCTGCGGTGATGAGCAAGGCACTGTTAGGTGGAATAGAACCCGCCCCTGTTGCACCATAACCCATGGCTGCCGGGATAAATATTTGCCAGGTTGCGCCGGTGGGCATCATGGGTAATACTTCTTTCAGGCCGGGTATCAGGGAAGCAGGAGTAGTAAGTATCGGGAGATTTTTGATGAATGTATTTTCAAAAACAGTTCCGTTTGCGAGGGAGCCTTTGTAATGGATCACAACAGAATCTGTTTCCGATGGACGCGCACCGCTTCCGGGATTGATAACGAGGTATTGAACACCGCTGGGTAATTTACCCACACCTGGTTTGTCTTTCAGCACATTGAACAGTTCTGTTTCAAGTGCCTGGCCCCTGAGTTTAATCATGCTTTCCTGGAAACCCGTGATCATTACAGTGGCAATGCTGTCTTTGATCTTTCGCGGCTGTTGTTTGTACACATCATTCACTCCGGCAAGAAAATAATCGAGATTAAGCTGCATGAACCCGCCCCTCAACATATAATCCGCCATATAAGTTCCCAATGCATATTGTATAGAATCGGTGTAGTTCTTTAGTTTAACGGTTGATGTGGTTGCTCCGGGCTTAGGCGCTGTTTTCTGTGCGGCAAGGCCGAGGGAAATAAACAGGCAGCTGAATAGCAGGATTTTTTTCATACCTGAAAATTAATTTGAATAGCGGTAACGGAGAAAAATAGTAAGGGTTTTTAACGTTAAATAAACCATGCTAATATCTGCATACCCGTTCCGTTATTTAAATTCTCTGATGATAATCGTACCTGCAGAACCTGCACCGCCGTTTTGAACTACGATCGTTCCCGCAGTTCTGGCACTGGCAGCACCGCCCCCACCTGCTCCAAAGCCTCCTGCAGAATCACCGACTACAGATAAGTTGAGGGGCGCCATTCTATAAGAACCTCCATCGCCAAATCTTGAATTCCCACCCATTCCGGAAATACCGGTTGAGGCGCTTGCACGAAATCCTTCCCTTCCGGTACTACCGACAAGGTTAACCATCCCATTTGCAGCAGTACCACCGGCTCCGCCATTTGCTATCGTACCAACTGTTGCTGCAGATGCCATGAATACTCCGCCTCCGCCTCCGCCTGCTGTCAGGCCACCAAAGGTTGTTGCTGTTCCGTTAACTCCATTAGCTCCGGATGTTCCGCCAGCTCCTCCTCCACCAACAGAGTAGGCAATAACCTGACCGGGCGACACACGCATGGTGGTGATAATCATACCCCCGGCGCCACCGCCACCACTCGCGCAAACACCGTTGGCTGTTTGTTGCGGCACGCCACCTCCACCTCCACCGCCGCCTAATATGGTAACCTCAATAGAATACACACCCACTGGAACCGTATAGTTGGTCGCTCCGGAAAGTTGTCTCTCTCCTGAAAAAGAGCCCATTCCGACATAGCTGGTTGCCGAAATTGTCTGCGCCATAATGGTACCGACTACCGTAAGATCGCTGATAATGGCAGTACTTGTTATACTTAAAGAAGAAGCTTTAATACCGCCGGTTACTGTAAGGTTTCCCGATGCTTCTATATCACCCGTTACTGAAAGATCATTAATATAACCCATGCCGGTTACAGATAAACTCTTGGTTGAAATACCGCCTGTTACCGTAAGGTTACCACCTACTATTACATTACCGGCTGTGGTTAAAGATTGAGCAGTAATCGTTCCGGCTGCAGAAAGGTTTCCTCCTACTATTATACCGCCAGATGTAGTGATCGCCGCAGCGCTGATCGTTCCGGTTGTTACAGATAGATTTCCTCCAACAATAATTCCTCCTGATGTGGTGATCGCTGCAGCGCTGATCGTTCCGGTTGTTACAGATAGATTTCCTCCAACGATAATTCCTCCTGATGTGGTGATCGCCGCAGCGCTGATCGTTCCGGTTGTTACAGATAGATTTCCTCCAACAATAATTCCTCCTGATGTGGTGATCGCTGCAGCGCTGATCGTTCCGGTTGTTACAGATAGATTTCCCCCAACGATCACGCCACCTGATGTGGTAATGGCTGCAGCGCTGATCGTTCCAGTTGCGGTAAGGCTACCGCCGAAGGATGCATTGTTCGTGATGGAAAGTGAACTGCCTTTAATATTCCCTGTTACGTTTAATGCGGCCATCGTTCCGCTGAAGCCACCGCTGTTTGTAATCGCGCTGATCTCACCACCGGAACTGTTCCTGAATTCAACAAGGTTGCCTGCCTGGGCAGCTGCCGCCTGTATCACCATGCCGATACTGTTTGCTGCTGCAATCGTATTTAAAATACCGCCCGTTACTGTTAAGTTACCGCCTACTATCACACCTCCCGATGTGGTGATCGCCGCAGCGCTGATCGTTCCGGTTGTTACAGATAGATTCCCGCCAACAATAATACCTCCTGATGTGGTGATCGCTGCAGCGCTGATCGTTCCGGTTGCGGTAAGGCTGCCGCCGAAGGATGCATTGTTCGTGATGCTAAGTGAACTGCCTTTAATATTCCCTGTTACGTTTAATCCGGCCATCGTTCCGCTGAAGGCACCGTTGTTTGTAATCGAGCTGATCTCACCGCCGGAGCTGTTCCTGAATTCAACAAGGTTACCTGCCTGGGCAGCTGCCGCCTGTATCACCATGCCGATACTGTTTGCTGCTGCAA
>JAZKBI010000018.1:157443-162350 GCA_040388705.1 Bacteroidota bacterium
CGGTTGTTACAGATAGATTCCCGCCAACAATAATACCTCCTGATGTGGTGATCGCCGCAGCGCTGATCGTTCCGGTCGTTACAGATAGATTTCCGCCTACGATAATTCCTCCTGATGTGGTGATCGCCGCTGCACTTAGCGTGCCTGCAACCGTAAGGTTACTACTATAAGCTACTCCGCCTGTTATAGAAAGTGTATTGGCAAACAAAGTTCCAACCACTGATATATTGTTTGCGTAAATGGTGTTGGTTACAGATAAAGTCCGACCTGCTATGCTGCCGGTTACCGTTATTCCCTGGCCTACAATTACACCACCCGCGGTGGTCAAGGATTGTGCTGTGATCGTTCCAGCCACAGAAAGATTTCCTCCAACAGTTACTCCGCCGGATGTGGTGATCGCTGCTGCTGTAACCGTGCCTGCTGCGGATAGGTTTCCTCCCACAATTACACCCCCTGATGTGGTGATCGCCGCCGCACTGAGAGTACCTGCAACCGTAAGGTTACCGCTATACGCCGTTCCTCCTGTTATAGAAAGTGTATTGGCAAACAAAGTTCCAACGACCGATATATTATTTGCATAAATGGTATTGGTTACTGACAGGGTCCGGCCTGCAATGCTTCCTGTTACCGTTATTCCCTGCCCGACAATTATACCACCTGCGGTGGTCAATGATTGTGCAGTGATCGTTCCAGCCGCAGAAAGATTTCCTCCCACAATTACTCCGCCGGATGTGGTGATCGCGGCTGCACTGAGTGTGCCCGCGACTGTAAGATTGCCACTATAGGCTGTTCCGCCTGTTATCGAAAGTGTATTGGCAAACAAAGTTCCAACCACCGATATGTTATTTCCGTAAATGGTATTGGTTACCGACAGGGTCTGGCCGGAGATGCTTCCCGTGACCGTAATCCCTTGGCCTACAATTATACCACCCGCTGTTGTTAATGATTGTGCGGTGATGGTTCCTGTTGCTGAAATATTGCCACCTATGATCATACCACCCGAAGTGGTGATCGCCGCGGCGCTGATTGTTCCGGCTACTGTAAGCCCACCACCAATAATTGCATTATTTGTTACACTTAGTGACCCTGATTTAATATTTCCCGTAATGTTCGTTGTATTAAAAGCACCACTGAACAAGCCTGCGGAAACCGTACCTGTTGCCGTTATATCGCTTGCTACAAGCGTTCCGGTGATCGAGAGTCCCTGCGAGGAGGCTTTGCCGCTGAATATGACTAATAACAATGCAATAGCAAGTACATGTTTGTACTTTGCTATCAAACTGTTTCTAAAACATTTAGTCCTGGACATATCTTTCATACCGCGCGGGTAAATTTACATTATTTAAAGTTCAGCCGGATCGTATCGGTTTTCTACTTTATCGTTATTTAATTTGTTCCTTTTTTAGGTGTACTTACTTTGTTGATATTCTCAAGCATTATTCTGAAAGATGCCAGGTCCGCTTCCAGTTTTTCGATCCTGGTATGATCGGCTTTCATCGTTTTGAGATCCGCATTCATTTCATCGATCAATTTCATTTGCTCTTTAAATGCCTCAATCAATAAAGCAGTTAATTTGGAATACTCTACGGATTTAAATCCTCTTGAGTCTGTAACCACCAGTTCCGGAACAATCTTCTCAACTTCCTGTGCAATCAAACCAACCTGTCTGAGAGAGTCGAAATGGTTAGCCGGGAACTCGTCTCTTCTCCATAAGTAAGTAACACCTCTCAAAGCCAATACTTTTTCCATTGCATTGGTAAGCGGTTGGATATCTTTCTTATAGCGTATATCTGATGTTTCATTAATTGAATTTGTTTTCAGGCGTCCGAATACTTCCAGCGTATGCGTGCCGGTTGGTGCACCCGCTATACCAACAGAACTGTATGCGCTTCCAAGTGTTATCACATTGCTTAGCGTGCCTCCGGTTGCAATATTTACCGTTGCCAGTCCTGCACCTGTTGCAATATTCACTGTTTGACTGGCTGAAGAAGAACCTAATGTGATGATGCCAGTTGAATTACCTGTGTTGATGTCAACATTGCCTGCGCCGGTTGGATTGATATTAACAGGGCCGGTAACATTTAAGCTGCTCAATGTGCCGATCGTAGTGATAGATGCCTGTGCAACAACGGATAAAGTACCGCTGAAAGTACCACCGGCGGATACAGAAGCAACCTGCCCCCCTGAATTATTCCTGAACTCGAGCAAGTTACCTGTCTGTCCTGATGAACCCTGCACCAATATCCCTACTCCATTTGTATTCTGAACCGAAACCTGGATACCACCCGTTACAGTTAAAATATTATTGACAATTGCATTATCCACAGAAATATTTGCGCCCGTTATGCCCCCGGTTACCGTAAGATTTCCGCCAACATTTGCGTTATTGGTTATTGAGAGTGAATTGCCTGAAATATGGCCTGAAACATTCAGAGAGGCAAGGTTACTCAACGAGGTGATGCTATTCAATGCCGACTGTGCCAGTGTTCCGCTGAACGCACCTGTGTTGGTAATGGAACTGATCTCTCCGCCTGATTCATTTCTGAACTCCGCAAGGTTAGCCGTTTGGCCCGATGCACGAGTGACCACCATACCGATAGCTGCCGCATCCTGTATCGGTATCATGACGGTACTACCTACCGATAAGCTGCCGTCTATAGTTGCGCCACCGGTAACAGAAAGAGTTCCTGCTTTTACATTTTGCAGAATGTCAATATTAGTTGCTGTTAACCCGCCGGCATATATAATATTGGAAACGATCAGGTTTATCCTTCCGCCGGGATCCTGGGAAGCCGTTACTCCATCTTCCTGTAGTGTATATGGATTGGAGCGATCGTTATTCGTGAGGTCTGAATATTTAACCACATCACCATAGCGTGCATATCCTTTCGAACTGGTACCGGCATCATTAGGAGCCCAGGTAATAAAGTTCTTTCGTACACTGCCGCTTAACATCGTTGCAGTATCTGCATACATCATTACTCCTGAGAATATGCCACCCGAAATCCTATTGTTAACAAAGATCTGGTCGAACCTTCCAATCACACCCGACATCACCGGTGCATAGAAATTACCGTTGATCGTAAGGGCCCCGCCCGCTGTTAATTGTGAAACACTTAATGCTGCCGCTTCTATGATACCCGGTACTTGCAGGTTTCCGATGGTTGCGTTTACCGTGCTTAGGGCAGCGGATGTTATATTGCCTGTTGTGGTAATATTTCCGCCAACCTCTGCATTGGTTGTTACAGATAAATTGGCAGTAGTAATATTTCCGGTAACCGTTAAGCTTGTGAGGTTACCTATCATGGTAATGTTTGGCTGGTATCCGTCTGTTATAATTGCGCTGATCGTTCTTGCATCGATGTTGTTGGTCACAGTAAGATTACCCAATGTTCCTACCGTAGTGATAAACGGCTGGTTCGCTGAAGTGATCGTAGCGCTGATCGTTCTTGCATCGATATTATTGGTAACAGAAAGATTGCCCAATGTACCAACCGTGGTGATAAATGGCTGGTTCGCTGAAGTGATCGTTGAACTGATCGTTACCGATTTGATATTATTGGTTACGGTAAGGTTGCCCAATGTACCTACCGTGGTAATAAATGGCTGATCTGCGGATGTGATCGTTGAACTGATCGTTGCA
The DNA here is from genome assembly GCA_040388705.1 of Bacteroidota bacterium. Taxonomy (GTDB): domain Bacteria; phylum Bacteroidota; class Bacteroidia; order Chitinophagales; family Chitinophagaceae; genus Sediminibacterium. The sequence goes on from JAZKBI010000018.1 coordinate 161,087, forward strand.
GATTGGATATTATTGGTAACGGTTAGATTTGTTAAGGTTCCCAGTGTTGTAATGTTCGGTTGGTAACTGGTGATTAGTGTTGAACTGATCGTTCCTGATTCTATCTCACCTGTAACACTCAATGATTGTAATCCGGTGATGCTGGTGATCGTTGCCAATGCAGAACTTAATGTTCCCGCATTTACTGTGCCTGTAACTGTTAAGTTCTGAAGGCCATTGATGTTCGTAATGTTCGCAGTTGCTGAACTCAATGTTCCGGCTGTTACTGTGCCCGATGCAGTGATCGCACCCGATACAGTAAGATTCGTTAATGTACCAACTGTTGTGATGTTCGGTTGATTAGCTGTTGTGATGCTCGCACTCAATGTTGCAGCTTCTATTGCGCCTGTTACACTTAATGTTTGTAAGCCGGTAATATTAGTAATGTTCGCCTGTGCTGAACTTAAGGTGCCTGCTGTTACAGTTCCTGATACAGTTAAGTTATTGGCGAAGATGCTGCCGTTAACGGTTAAGGCTGTCAGGTTGCCTAAGCTTGTGATACTGTTTAATGTATTAGGTGCAAGTGTTCCGCTGAAGGTTCCGCCACTGATCAGTCCTGGTACAGTTAAATTATTGAACGTTCCGCTAAATGCATTTACGGTTGATGCTGCTATTGTTACTGCTGACAGGCTCGCTGCATCGATAGATCCTGATACAGTAAGATTAGTCAGTGTACCAAGTGTTGTAATGTTCGGTTGGTTCGCAGTTGTGATGCTTGCGCTCAAGGTTGCAGCTTCTATCGCACCTGTTACACTTAATGTCTGCAGTCCGGTGATACTTGTGATTGTTGCCAGTGCTGAACTTAAAGTGCCTGCATTGACTGTGCCCGTTACTGTTAAGTTCTGAAGGCCATTGATGTTCGTAATGTTCGCAGTTGCTGAACTCAATGTTCCGGCTGTTACTGTGCCAGATGCAGTGATCGCACCCGATACTGTAAGATTCGTTAATGTACCAACTGTTGTGATGTTCGGTTGATTAGCTGTGGTGATGCTCGCACTCAATGTTGCAGCTTCTATTGCGCCTGTTACACTTAATGTTTGTAATCCGGTAATATTAGTAATGTTCGCCTGCGCTGAACTTAAGGTTCCGGCTGTTACAGTTCCTGATACAGTTAAGTTATTGGCGAAGATGCTGCCGTTAACGGTTAAGGCTGTCAGGTTGCCTAAGCTCGTGATACTGTTTAATGTATTAGGTGCAAGTGTTCCGCTGAAGGTGCCGCCACTGA
>JAZKBI010000019.1:0-118920 GCA_040388705.1 Bacteroidota bacterium
TGACACTTTATCAAAGACCTATTTTACTTACTTTGTAAACATAGGAGGAACATAGGATTTTACATAGAAGAACTATGTGTTACAACTATGTTCCTATGTTGCTATGTGGTTCAAAACAGCGAAAATTTGAGATGCACAAGGGATACTACCGAACGATAGTAACACTTCCACCAACTGGAGGAATGTCTATCCGCGGTTTAATAACATAATAGTAGGTACCCACCGGCTGATCTATGCCTTTGTATTTTCCATCCCACGGTTTTGCATAACCTACTGAATGAAATACCGGTTGTCCCAAACGGTTATAAATATCAACCGTGCAATCGAGATAAAGGCTTGCTAACAGAGGGATCTGCCATTCATCGTTCACACCATCTGCATTTGGCGTAAAGGCATTGGGTGGTGATATGATCGCTTCATCGATGTTAACGTTAACCGGGAACATCTGTGAACAACCCCCTTCAATCGTGGCCAATATAAAATACCTGCCCGTTCTGTCAACGGAATGCGGGTTAGCCAGGGGTTTGGTTGCCAACGAATCTTTCCAGTAGCTGAACGTAATGCCGGCAACATTCCCCAATTCCATGGATGCAAGGTCAAGCACATTCGGTCGCCTTACCAGTGGTGGGGGCCCTATTTTAAAATCAGGGAAATTGACCACACGCAAAGTAACCGGTTTCATAACCGTACAACCAATTGCATTGATGGCTTTAATATAATAGGTTCCGCCGGTCGTAACGGTAGTTGGGCCAACCAGGTAATTAGAAAGCTGGGGATCCGTAAAATAACTCAGGTCCAGGCCCGGCGAACTGCCCGCAGTCAAATTTCTCGAAGTAAGATCTATCGGGTTGGTTACACACGAGACAACCTCACTGGTTGGCGTTTTCAGATCGATCACTTCACTGGAATATACGATAGTGGTATACACGGTATCGGTACACCCCTGGTCTGGAAATGGTGTGATCTCAACTGCAAAAACGGTTCCGGCTGCAGGAAGTGGTTTGATATCGTAAGTAAGGCCGGTTTGCAGCTCTTTGCTAAGGTCATTTCCATTGAACCAGCGGTAGCTGGCAAATCCGTAAGGAGCGGTAAGTAACTGTGCGGTATCATTAAAGCAATGGGTGCTGCCCGAAATAGGAGAGGAACAGTTCTGGTTCACATCCAGGTAAGCATACCCAAAATGGCCTCCTTTGGAACAATCATTGGTGGTGAATTCCAGGCGGATCGTTCTGCCTGCATAACCTGATAATTTGATGGTTACGGGTGTCCATGGTTTATAATATACCTTATCACCATTGGTCGATAACGAAAACCCAGGCAGGTTGGATGATGCTGTGTAAGCAAACGAACTACAGCCAATATAACCTCCGGTTGTTACATCGAAAACATTCGCGGTAAACTTGGGTTGTTCCCAGTCGAGATGGCCCGGGTTCTGAAATACTACCGCGTAATTATAAATGATACTGTAATTATTATCATTGGCAGGGATCGTAAATGTATAGCTGATACGCTCTGCACCTTTGCCGGTCTGGTTATTGCCCAATTGAACCGAATAATTACTTCCATTTGGGCAGGTTGTGGGGAACTTGCCGTACGGATCCATTGTTAGCGGAAGCGAATTTTTGATAAGTGTATGCCTGCCGCTGGTGGGGGATGATGGGTCCATTGTAATGGCTCCATCAGTTGAACTGATCAAGCCAAGACCGCATTCCCAGTTAAAAAAAGTCCCGGCTTCAAAACCGATGTTTTCAGGGCATTGCGCAAAACTGTTTACGGAAAAAAGTATACAGGTATGAATCAGCAAAACTTTACAATATCGCCATGTTCTTTGATTCATATACAGGGTCTGATCAAAACGGGTATACAAGTTTACTTAAATTAATCCAGACTTGGGGGCCCGCCTGGCGATATGATCAACAAAATCTTATAGACTATTATAGTACTTAATGACAGCTATCCAGTCTTTTTCGTTGCTCATGGATAGCTTATTATCGCTAACATATCTGTCAAGTATTTTGAATTTGCCGGCTAACTCAGTCGAACCACGAGTAAACACCGAATCAAATGATTGTCTTGATATACCGATTCTTACCGGCTTGCTGTTATTGAAGGTAGGGTCATCGTATTTAACGAGACGGTATATGGTCTCGTAAGCTTGTCCGTCACCTTTTTGAATATTCTTGATCAATGTAAGCGTGCCTGCTGCAAGATTCATCTCATACGAAATGACGGATGCTTCTTTTGACACCTCAATTCTTTTTGAGACTTCGGCGGCTGGTTTTAGCGGTATCTTTTGTGCCTCAGCCATCAACCCGGTGAATATGATGAGAAGAAGAAGGATTGTTTTTTTCATAAATAAATGATAGCTCACCTTTTAAGATCAGCTAAATCTGATCAAAGCTACAAAAATGCAATAATACATGTCGTTAAAAAACTACAGAAGGCAGAAAAAAGCGAAATTTTCGTCAATTCACAATTAATTGATAAACAATGCCTTACTCACATTTTGGTTATTCCATCTTATTTCTTGCTGAAATATATACGAGATCTCCTACATGAAAGCCTGTATCCATCGTTTTTACGAGCAGCTTTTTTGAGCCGGCCAGTACTTCGATTTCATAATGCGTTCCCCAAAAAAGAATATTCTGAATGATGCCTTCTACAGAACTTTTTTGTGTTGATGAGATTTGGAACTGTTCCGGCCTGATGAATAATTCACCGTCATGATCGAGTCCTGGAAAATAAGCCAATTCAGAAACGGTTAATAAATTATAACTGCCAAACAGCCCGGCCGCATATTCGTTTACAGGATGATGATAAATATTAGCGGGAGAATTTTTCTGGATGATCGTGCCTGCCCGCATCACTATTATTTCATCTGCCCATGATAGTGTATCCATTGGGTCATGCGAAGTGAGGATACAGGTGATCTCTAAACGTTCACCGATATCATTCAACACAGATTTGAGAATGGATTTATGCCCCGGATCCATATTTGAAAAAGGTTCATCGAGCAATAACAATTTTGGTGAGCCCACAAGTAATCTCGCCAAAGCGATCCTTTGTTTTTCTCCGCCGGATAATTGATCCACTTTTCTTTTTACCAGGTGATCGATCCTGCAAACTGCAAAAATGGTTTCGGCTTCGCTTTCACTGAGTTTATTGGCATATTCCAACAGTTCTTCTACACGATAATTATTGCGCAGTTCAAAATACTGCGATAGGTAGGCAATACCCGGATGGCCGGGGATCAATGTTTCCAACGGGCCCGCAACTTTGCGGCCCTCGAATAATACCTGTCCTTTATCCGGTTGTTCCAGCCCCGCAATGATCTTTAGTAATGTGCTTTTACCAGAACCCGTTTCACCGGCGATGGCTATTTTTTGAAAGCGTTGCTGAAGAAGGTCGATATCCCTTAATACAAAATTGCCTGCCTGTTGTTTGCTGATGCCGGATACCTGTAAGAAATGCATGGGTGCGTAGGTGTTAGGTATTAGCTATTAGGCGTTAGGTATTAGACACTGCAAAGCTACAGCTAACAGCTAATACCTAACACCTAACGCCTAACACCTATTTCTTCTGAATAAATTTATTCGCCCACTTGATAAAGTGTTTCACATTCGGTCCATCTGTGTGGCCGCCATCGTGTTGACGCCAGGCGAGTTCTCCATCAAGCATATCAACATTTACAGCAGGCATTTTTTCTGTTGTATAATCATTGGATACACCGAGATCTCTCGCGCCCAGTAATTTGAAAACGGATCCGGCTGCAATAGTAGCCATATAACTTCCCTGGTGATCGAGCCATTTCGCATCGCCTTTTTCAGGAATGCCATAACTGATAAACGTTAAACGCGGCGCGCATAACGCGATCAGGTCATGCGAATCAACAGGAAGATCGTACGCAGTCTTTGCCCCTCCAGCGGCTTCCGATGCGCCGTATTTTATATAGTTGCCTGCCATCCAGTAATATTCGCCACCGGTAAGGCTTTCCACTGCTTCGCCCCAATTGCGGCGGTGTAACGTGGCGCCGCCTTTTCCTGATGATCCTACCAGCGCCATTGCAAAACGATCTTCAAAAGCAAGCGTAACCAACGCCGCTTTTCCGTAGCGTGATACGCCTTCAATGCCTACATGTTTTGCATCTATCATTGGATCTGTTTCAAGATAATCGAGACCGCGCGCCGCACCCCATGCCCATGCACGCAATGCGCCCCAATCGTCTGGTTTGCGTGGCTGACCTTTATTCACCAGCCCGATGATGCCGCGCGTGATACCGGCGCCATTGTCTGCCTGGATACTTCCGGGATCGATTACCGCATAGCCCCATCCCGCAGCGATCAATTGTTCTGTTGATGGAGGATCCTGTCCCGCTGGTAATGCCGGCGCAAAAAAGTTGGGTCCCGCCAAACGCGTGATCGGGCTGTATGCAGGATACAAATCAAAAATTCTTTTTAATGATGTATCGGACTTGATCATCATTTCTTTAAATGCCGCATTGATCTTATTCATATGATCCGGCGATGGTTGTGCAGGTGCCGGAAGGGAAGGAAAGCCCAGCATCATCAATACAGGCACAGGCCCTTTTGCATTGGCAGGTATCACCACTACCATATTAATATTTACATCGATCAAAGGATATTCACTGTTATCAACGTGCCCAACCAACTGCCTGGCGATCACGGGTGTGCGGCCAACAAATTCCCTGTCTGTTATTTTAGCGGTCCATTTTACCGAAGGGATCTTTTTTGGAAGACGGCCATACACTTCTCTTTCCAGGTCTTCTTTGATCTCGGGCCTGCGTTCTTTCCACCATATATCCGCTGAGGTTACTTTCTTACCACTCTTTGTAGTAAGCAGGTCGGGAAGTTTTGGATAGGGGTTTGCCAGCGATTCATCGTAGTTGGGTTGATTAGGCGCTGATGGATTACTACCATTCGGGCCCGGCCTTAGTTTCTTAACGCCTAACTGGTCCATCATATTCTGGTGGTCCTGTTCAGCATTAAAATTTATGGGTGGGGGATAGTTTTGTGCGTTGCCGATATTGGTTGACAGGATAAGCGCGCAGACAAATAAGTATCTCATACGGTTGCAATGTTATTTGCCTAAATATCCGTTTTTTTTGGCAAAAATGCAATCGGTTGCAAAATTTAATTTGCAAGGTTTAGTTCGGTCAGGAAGGCAATAAGTGACTGATAATCAGTTGGGTGAAATTTTACAAAAACAAACTTTCAGTAAATATTGAAAATACAGTAATTATGATATACATTTGGGTCATGAAATATCCGGAAGCAAAAGAAAAGTTCATAGAAACCTGGGGTAACCTCGGAAGCCAGTGGGGTGTAAATAAATCCATTGCGCAGGTGCAGGCGTTGTTGCTGATAGCGCCCGAACCGTTGTCTACAGATGATATCATGCAAGAACTCACCATTTCGAGAGGGAACGCGAATATGAGTATCCGGCAATTGCTGGATTGGGGTATCGTTTATAAAAAAGCCGTTGCAGGCGATCGCAAAGAATATTTTGTTGCCGAAAAAAATGTGTGGAAATGGTCGCTTAAGATCGGGAACGTGCGTAAGCAACGTGAACTGAATCCTGTACTGGAACTGCTTCGCGAATTAGCGGAAGGAAATGAAACCATAAAAACAGCAGAAGAAAAAGAATTTGCCAAACAGGTAAAGGAGCTGAATGCGTTTACGCAACAGATCAGTAAACTGGCAGATAAATTATTTCTTTCACCACAAGGTGAGCAACTGCTTAAACTGCTTAAAATGTTTGCGTGATGAATTACAATATCACAGCCTACCTGGTATACCTCGCATTGATGATCTTCATCATCGTGTATGTTGGTAAATTATTTTACAGGAACGGGCGGGTATTTATTCTGTCACTGTTCAGGAATAATGCGGTGCTGACCGACCATGTGAATCATATCCTGTTGATCGCCTATTATCTTTTTAATATTGGCTATGCTTTTTTTACGCTGCAGCGTTGGGAGGCTATACTAAATATACAATCGCTGATCTCTGTGATCGCGCGCAATATGGGTATCCTCATTTTTATCCTCGCGATCACCCATTACATGAACATGCTACTGATCTGGTATTTATCAAAAAAGAAATCTTCATTTATTAACCAATAAATCTTTTCAATCATGGACAATCATTATATCGTTACCGCCTATTTTATTTACCTGCCCGTTGCGCTGTTGTTAACCTGGTTTGTTGCGCATACACTTTTCAGGAACGGCCTCGTATTTATGCGTGATATTTTCTTTGGACGCGAGGAGATCGCCAAAGCAACCAATTCACTTTTTAAGATCGGGTTCTATTTATTGAACCTGGGTTTTGCCCTCTTCATTCTAAGGATCTATGATTCACTAGCCGGTGTCCAGGGAACGATTGAAGCCTTAAGTTCAAAAATAGGAGGGTTCAGTATTTACCTTGGAGTGATGCTGTTCTTCAATTTGTATTTATTCTTCAGGGGGAAGAAAATATCAAAACAAAAACACGATCAGCAATTGGCGATGCAAAAGATCTAGAGTCGGCAACAATATAGTGCCTGTGTTCATAAAACAGGTAATGTTGCTGAAGGATAAGGTTACAGCTGGAACGCAAAGCCGGCGAGTAACGCAAAGAACGCCATGAACCACAAAGTTCGCCAGGAGATCATTGTTATTCATAGCGACCCTCGCGGTTCATGCCGTTCTTTCCGATACCGCTTTAATTCTCAGAAATGAGCTTGATCCCTTTATTGTTGGCGTATCAAACTTTAACATTAACATTCCTTCCTTAAATATTCAATATTCGCTTTAATTTCGCCCCATGAAGTACCAGGTTGGCGATGAAATTATTGTGCTGCTCAGCAACGAAGAAGGTAGGGTAGTAGAGATCATGAACGATAAAATGGTGATGATAGAAGTGCGGGGTGTAAAGTTCCCGGCTTATATGGACCAGATCGATTTTCCTTATTTTCTGCGGTTTACCAAGAAGAAATTGGAAGAGAAGAAACCTGAACACAAAACCTATATCGACCAGTTACCCAAAGAAAAACCGAAACCCAACGAGATCAAAGTGTCAGATGGTGTATGGTTATCCTTCATCCCCAAATTTTCATTAGATGATTTTAATGATGAGGTGGTTGATCTCTTAAAGATCCATCTTGTTAATAAAACCAATATCGCTTATAAGTTCACTTATATCCAGCAGTTCTTTGGTAAAACAGATTTTGAACTGGTGAACGAGATCGCACCGTTTCATGATTTTTACCTACATGATATTCCCTTTGAATCGGTAAATGACGGGCCATCTTTTTCTTTTGATTTTTCGTTAATAACCTCCGATAAAAAGAAGGCACCACATTTTGAAGCATCGCTGAAACTCAAGCCCAAACAGGTTTTCCAGAAGATCGAAGAGATGAAGGATAACAATGAACCAACGATCTCTTATCAATTATTCACAGACTATCCTGCTAAAACCGAAGAACCTTATTTCGAATTAGGATCGCTGGCTGCTAAAGGGTTTAAAATATACGATGCATCTAAAGCCCGTCAGCATCTTGAACCAGCCCGCTCTGTGGTTGACCTTCACATAGAAAAGCTTTCCGATAGCTGGAAGCATATGAGCAATTTCGAGATCCTCACACAGCAACTGCATGAATTCCAGAAATGGTACGACCTCGCAGTGGCGCACAGGCAATCATCGCTGGTGGTTATTCATGGTGTGGGAACAGGAAAGTTAAAAGATGAAATACACGATATCCTGAAAACAAAGCGGGAAGTGAAATCATTTATCAATCAATATGATCCAAGGTTTGGGTATGGTGCAACGGAGATGTTTTTTCAGTATTAATTTTAAGGTGCTTGTTGCTAGATACTGATACTAGATGCTGGATACTAGATACTGGATCGTTGACGATCGAGAATGCCGTGCTATAGCGAGCCCATCCAATATCCAGTTCTCCAGTATCCAGCATCCAACATTTAGCATCTTCCTACTGGCACAGCTATTGCATTCAATACTGAAAAACCAGTATATGAAAAAGATTACCATTCTTTTCCTCAGCCTGTTCTTAATGGCTGGAATGATCAATGCACAGATAAGAAAATTGCCTGCAGAAGTTACCACTACATTTTCTACTTCTTATCCCAAAGCAACTAACGTTACGTGGAAAGATAACCTGACCAATTTTGAAGCGCAATTTGATCAATCAGGCGATCATTCTGTTGCCAAATTTAGCACCAAGGGCGTATGGCTGGAAACAACGCGTGATTTGAAGTTTGACAATTTAAATGTGTCTGTCAAAGACGGTTTTAATAAGAGCAAGTATGCTGATTGGGAGAAAAAAGAGGTAAAAGAACTCGCCGTTAAAGGAAAGGAAACTTTATACCGCATTCACGTGAGTAAACAGGAAACCGTTATCAACAAATATCTCTATTTTAATGTGAAGGGCCAGTTGGTCAGAGATGCATTAACCATTTAAACACGAATTTCACGAATTGCCACGAATTTGTTCCACGAATTATTCTAACTAAACTAAAATAGCACGGCCTAATTCGAGTAATTCGTGTTCTTGTAATTCGTGTTATATCTTTGCACCGCTACAAACCCGAGCTATCGTCCCGCTTTCAGCGGGAAGGAAAGTCCGGACAGCGCAGAGCAACCCACCGGTTAAGCGCCGGCTTTCCATTTAGGTGGAAAAGAGAAAGTGCCACAGAAAATAACTACTTCGCAAGAAGAAAAGGTGAAAATGTGAGGTAAAAGCTCACGGTCCTCCGCAGTAATGCGGGAGACGGGTAAACCTTGGGTGCTGTAATGTCACGTATAGGATCGTTTGAGGGCTGCTCGCCCGAGATCCAGGGTAGGCAGCAAGATTTCCGCAGTAATGCGGGAGCCAGATAAATGATAGTTTAGAAACAGAATCCGGCTTACGAGGTTGTAGTATTTTTAGCTGCGAGCCGTGAGCCGTGAGTTGCGAGCCAAAAGCTCATAGCTCACGGCTCACAGCTCGCAGCTTTTTTATCCTATATTCGCAGCTATGACACAAGAACAGATCAAGATTATGAGGGACCGAGTAGTTGTCCTGAGGAGGTTTCTTTGACGTCGGGAACCGAACATATAAAGTAGAAACAGACCGTCAACTCTCGCTTTCGCCTGGCTTTTGGGATGATAATACCCGCGCCACGGCTATAATGAAAGAGATCAAGGTAAATGAGTACTGGTTAAAATTGTACAAGCAGTTAGATACTGCTGTGGAAGATTTTGCCGTGCTGTTTGATTTCTGGAAAGCCGGCGATGCTACCGAAGAGGAAGTGAAAGCCGCGTACGAAACTGCCATCCAGCAGATCGAAGATGCCGAATTCAAAAGCACGTTAAATAAACCGGAAGATGAATTGCCGGCTGTATTGCAGATCAATCCCGGCGCCGGTGGCACAGAGAGCCAGGATTGGGCGGAAATGCTTTTGCGCATGTATCGCATGTATGGAGAGAAGCAGGGCTGGAAAGTTACCGAGATCGATTACCAGGAAGGTGACGGTGCAGGAATCAAAAGTGCCACGATACAGTTTGATGGTGATTTCGCTTATGGATTTTTAAAAGCGGAGAGTGGGGTGCATCGTTTGGTGCGCATTTCTCCCTTTGATAGTAATGCAAGAAGACATACTTCCTTTGCTTCCGTGTATGTATATCCGTTGATCGATGACACCATAGAGATCAATATAAATCCTGCCGATCTTGAATGGGCATTCTATCGAAGCGGAGGCAGCGGCGGACAGAATGTAAATAAAGTAGAAACTGCTGTTCGTTTGAAACATGGCCCCAGTGGATTTATTGTGGAGTGTCAACAGGCAAGAACACAGGGAGAAAATCGCGAACTCGCATTAAAGATGTTGAAGAGTCGTTTGTATGAGGAGGAGTTACGTAAAAAACAGGAAGTACTGAATGCCAGCAATGCCAGCAAAAAAAAGATAGAGTGGGGCAGCCAGATCCGCAGCTATGTTTTTCATCCCTATAAAATGATCAAGGACCATCGGACTGATTACGAAGTAGGTAATGTTGGGCCGGTGATGGATGGGGAACTGGATGGTTTTATTAAGGCTTACCTGATGTTAGAGAAGGAGAACGCCTAAAATTATTTTGCCACAAACGACACAGATTACCACAGATTTTTTCTGTGATGGTCTGTGTCGTTTGTGGCAATTTTTTTATGCGGTATTCACCGTAATATACCTCACCAAACTCCTCTTCGCAATCGGCAACAATGTTTCTTCCATCGGAACACTAAGATCTGTCTCCACCGCATACACCGCAGGATTTGGAAGATCAGAACGGTTCTTGATTAACTGCGCCTTGATGTTATGATAAGAGTTCACAAAATTCCGCTGCCATACATCTACAAATTCTGTTTTGATGCTGCGGTATTTTTCATCGTGTTTCTCAAATATGCTTAAGCGATATTGATAAACCCATGTATTGCGGCATTGCCCTTCGCACAATAAAAAATAGCCTTCATTCTGATCAAGCGGCATGATGCCGATGGGCTCGATGTTTATCCTGTTCTCCACAAATTCATAAATCTCTGTTCCATTGCTGATCGTTTTCTTCATCGTGGATGATGCATAGTTGATGATGTCTTCCAGTTCCTGCATCAGTTCATCATCTTCCACCAATGATTGATACAATAATTGCAGTTTTTCTATCTGTATACCCGTTAATCTTTTTGGGAACTGCTCCTGCAGGTATTTTTTATTTTCTTTGAAAGCGATAAGGTTGTTGTAATGAAAGATCACGTCAGCGAACTGCGGATACAATTCATTCTTACAAAAATGTTGGCTGATCTCCTGTAAATAGGCGAGAAGGGTGTATTTCTTCAATTCAAAATCAATATACCCATCCGCAAACCATGTCTGTGATAAGGTCTTCATACCGATCTGTTTGGTTATCTGAATGTACTTATTAGATACCGGGGAGAGATGAAGTGTTTACTAACAGTATGTGAAAAACTGGAGCTGGGAACTGGATGCTAGATGCTGGATACTGGATTCCGAATTTCTAAGACACGAAATAATAGGAAGCATCTCGCATTCAGTATCTAGCATCTAGCATCTAGCATCTAGCATCTAGCATCCAGCACCTAGTCCACCGAACTCGGATGCCTCTCGCGTCCGCTCTTGAATTCGTCGACGGAGAAAATGAAGTTGGTTTGAAAATAATTTTTCCAGGAGGGAACATTTGTGACCGATTGGTCGAAACGGTTCACTACACCGGCCAATAGCGTGAAGCGCTTGTTGAATTGATAACCTGCGCCGAGAAAGATCCTGTTCTGTTCAAAATAGGGCCGTTCGTTAGTTACAAATACTTCATTGAAAATACTGGTGTACCATGTGTTATTTTTGATCTCTTTGTTATTCAAGGGAACAATTACATTGAGGCGATACCTAAACCGGTTGCGGTATCCGGCATTGGAAGTGAAGCGTTGCTCAATTCGGTATCGGTGTTCAATCTTTACCCTGCCGATATTATTGGTAAGAACGAATTGCTCCCATATACGGAATTCATCATTTACAAAAGGTTTTTTAAAATCACCATCCGGTTGGAAAGTGGCATAATGCCCCATCGCGAAAAGTACCGATGCGGTTTTTGGAAAATTATAACCTACACCCGCTTTGTATTCATAATAATTAAAATCGTGAATCAGCTTCTGCGACCGCGCCTGCACTTCTCCAAATGCGCTCCATTGTTTATTAAATGTGATTTTTGCACTCACTACATTCCATGTACCGAGTCCATCTGTCTGTGCCGTTGCCTGTAATGATAAAAGCAAAGCCACCGGGAAGATGGCTTTTGAAAACATATTTCTCAATTGCAGATAATTATTAATTACTAACCACTAATTATTGATTCCATTTGGCGCATGCTGCGCCAATACAAAAAATAACAGACACGAATTACACGAATTAAAACGAATTTGTTCCACGAATTATTCTAACTAAACTAAAATAGCACAGCCTAATTCGTGGTAATTCGAGTAATTCGTGTTCTTGTAATTCGTGTTGGGATATAGCTTTACAAATAGTGAAACCACTGTTTATTCGGATCCCATTTCTCAAATTCTTTCGCTACTTCTGATAAGAAGCCGGCACCAATACTTCCGTCGACAATTCTATGATCATAGCTCAGGGATAAATACATCATACTGCGTATACCGATCGTGTCACCATCTTTTGATTCTATCACTACTGCGCGTTTTTTAATAGCGCCAACTGCAAGAATGGCTACCTGAGGCTGGTTGATGATAGGTGTACCCATCAAACTGCCGAATGTACCTACATTGGTAAGCGTAAATGTTCCGCCCTGCGTATCGTCTGCTTTTAAACGGTTGTTGCGTGCAGCATCAGCAAGATTGTTTACAGCTTTGCTCAGTCCAACTATATTTAATTGATCGGCACCTTTGATCACGGGCACGATCAGGTTACCGGTAGGAAGGGCCGTGGCCATACCAATATTGATATCTTTTTTGATGATGATATTGTCACCATCCAGTGAACAGTTGATCAGCGGGAAACGTTTCATCACATTCACTATACACTCAACAAACATGGGTGTGAATGTAAGTTTGGTTCCTTCCCTTCTTTCAAATTCTTCTTTCACTTTACTACGCCATTGTACCATATGTGTAACATCGGCCTCAGCAAAACTGGTTACATGCGGACTCGTCTGCACGCTGTTCACCATATGTTTGGCGATGAGTTTCCGCATCCTGTCCATCTCAACGATCTCTGTAACACCTGATAAAACAACGGTTGACGGATCCGATGATTTACCTGAATAAGAAATAGGGGTATAACTACTGGTAATAACAGGTGTTGAGGCAGGCTTTGTTTCTATTGGTACTGTAATAATAGTTGCCGGTTGAGCCGCAGTTGTTTTTTCTGCAACAGGCGGAGCGGTGTAAGCAGGAACAGTTCCCGCTTTTTTATCGGCTACATATTGTAAAATGTCTTTTTTGGTAACACGTCCTTCATTGCCTGTGCCCGGGATTCTTTCCAGTTCGCTTAAGGCGATATTTTCACTGTTTGCAATATTCAATACCAGGGGCGAATAGAAGCGGTTGCCAATGGGTTTTTCAGAAAGCGCTGCAATCGGCTGTTCCGGCTGGGGAGCTTCTTCTTTTGCAGGAGTATAAGGAATATCTTCTGTAGCATAATAAGCTTCTGCTATCAGGGTAGGCGTTTCAAATTCAGGTGCGGCGGTCGCGTTGGTTTCTGTAGCGGGTGCAGATTTTTCAACTTCAGGCTCGGGAGAAGGAGCGGGTGATTCTGATGCAGTATTTTCCTTCGGCACAACTGTTTCAGTACCATTGCTTGTATTGATGCGTGCAATAACGGTACCGATTGGCACCACATCATTGATGTTGAATAAGATCTCTGTAATCACGCCTTCCGCAGTCGATGGAACTTCACTGTCTACTTTGTCTGTCGCAATATCCAATACCGTTTCATCCTGTGCGACAGGATCGCCCACTTGCTTATGCCATTTGAGGATCGTGGCCTCCATAATACTCTCGCCCAGTTTGGGCATTACTAGTTCAGCAATAGCCATAGTTTAGTCTGTGGTTTGTGGTTTGTGGTTTGTGGTTGTTCTATGCCTATAGTTAATAAGATGCTTTGGAAACTACAAACCATAAACTACAAACTACAAACTGTTCTGCAAATGTATCGGTTGCCCTTCAAAAACGAACACCCGTTAGGATGTTTCACTGATAAAGATACGTAAAAGGTTTAGCGCATTGTTGGATGTGAGTTCAATGTTTCTTGCCCTGTCGAACCGGAAATTGAACAGTTTGGTTTGCACCCTGTCTTTACTGGCTACGGCCACCCAAACCATGCCCACCGGTTTTTCATTTGTACCGCCTTCTGGGCCCATGATACCGCTTACTGCGATAGCATAATCCGTTTGCATCAGCTCAAGTACAGATTTCGCCATCTGCTGTACAGTTGCTTCACTAACGGCGCCGGCGGTTTGCAGGGTTTCATCGCTTACATGCAATAGATTTTGTTTAACGCTGTTGTCATAACTCACCACGCTTCCTTTATAATAAGCAGAAGCGCCGGCATGACTAGTGATCATCCGCGCAATATTTCCTCCGGTACAACTTTCTGCTGTCGCAAGTGTCTGGTCCCTTTCTTTTAATAAACGGCCGACAACCAGTTCCAAAGGAAGGTCCTCATCAATCACAAGAAATTCTTTTACTCTTTCTTTAAAGAGGCTGAATTGGGCATCGATCTCTTTTTCAAGATCGCTTTTATCAGATCCAAATGCTGTTAAACGCATTCTTACCATGCCGTAGTTCGGGAGATAGGCGAGTTTGATATGCGATGGAAGCGCTTCTTCAATGTTCTGTACAAGATCGGCAAGAGATGATTCGCCGATGCCCGCCGTTAATAAAGTTCTGTGTTCGATAAAACCGGTTTGAAAAAGATCGGGTATGATTGGGATCACTTTGTTGCTCATGATCCATTTCATTTCATGCGGCACACCGGGCAAAGAGATAAAGATCTTTCCGTCTTTTTTAAAGAGCATACCGGGAGCAGTTCCTTTTTCATTATGTAAAACAGTGCAGGTATCCGGCACTTCGGCCTGTTTTGCATTCCGTTCGCCCATGGGCCGTTTGAACACGCGTTCAAAGATCATTGTGATATGATCTAATGTGGGTTGATCGGTTATCATTTTACCGCCGAAATAGTCGCACAGAAGGGGCTTCGTAATATCATCAGCTGTGGGACCAAGTCCGCCAGTGATAAGTATGAGTGATGCATGTTTGCTTTCTTCATCCAAAGCCTGCCAGATATCTTCCTTCACATCGCCCACAGCTACACGGTGTTTAATGCTGATGCCTGTCTTATTGAGTTCCTGTGCCATCCAGGCGCTGTTGGTATCAATCACCTGCCCGATCAATAATTCATCTCCAATGGTAATGATAGATGCAAAAACTTTTTCCATAGGGTTCCGGCTTGCGTGTAATTTTAGTGCAAGTTAATACCTATCGCGTAAAAGAGTTTTGAGGATGGCGGTTTATTAGTTTATTTGTTTTGTTCATTTCGACGCTTTGCGTTTCAACCTGGTTACGCACTATTATCCTTATGCAAGTCAATGAATCGCGGTTAACATCTTGAATCGAATTGCAGCACTACTACAATTTATTTCAGCCTGGAAGTACTATCCTTTGCCGTAGCTTCTTTTTTATTGGGACCAAAAATTGTCTCCTTTTCAGGAGCTTTCCTGGCTTTGGTCTTTGCATCGTCACCTTTTTTACCTCTTTGACCCTGTGACTGTTTTTTTGAATTGACTGGCATAACGTTTCGTTTAATGAGTAATAGCATGTGTAGTCAAATAAGCATGCCGCGCTTTTATCTCTCTTCATGGTCCCATCACCTTCCTTCTCATCTATGATTGAGCAATGAAATGGCAGTAGCCGATAATACAGAGAAACTGTGTATCGGTTTGCACGAAAAAATCCTGCTATATTCTTATCTTCCGTATTGATGTGATGATCACCGCAATTAAAAAACATACATGAAGAGAATTTATTGGTTGATCTGTTTGTTAACCTTTTCGCTTGGCCTGCACGCGCAAACCGTTCAGGAACGCGTTGCAAATGCAGTAGCGAAACTGCAGCTGGACTCGCAGATGAAACACGCGATCCTTGGATTATGCATCGTAAAAAGCGAAACGGGCGAAAAAGTATTTGAACTAAACGCGCAAACAGGTTTAGCGCCAGCGAGTTGCCAGAAAACAATCACGAGCGCGGCGGCGATGGAACTGCTGGGTCCGGCGTACCGCTATCAAACCATTTTAGGATATGATGGAACCATCAATGGAGGAAGTTTGAAAGGGAATTTATTGGTAATAGGCAGCGGTGATCCTTCTTTAGGAAGCTGGCGATTTGATTCAACTAAAGATGATAAGCAATTGATCAGGATGCTCGGTCTGATCAAACAGAATGGCATCTCCAAAATTGAAGGTGCAATAATTGGTCATAACGGTAAATGGGAACACGATATCATTCCCGGCGGATGGATCTGGGATGATATGGGTAATTATTATGGCGCAGGTCACACAGCGATCAACTGGCATGAGAACCAATATGATCTCGTGCTGAGATCCGGCGCCAATATAGGCGATAAAGTTTCTATTGTTGAAACCAGGCCCAAACTATACGAAGTAAACCTGCAGAGCCAGGTGCTCTCGGCAGCAAAAGGAACGGGCGACAGGGCAAACGTGTATCTTTCCCCTTACGCCTCCAACGGCTTTGTGCGCGGAACGATCCCTGTTGATGAAAAAGCATTCGTGATCTCCGGTTCTTTTCCTGACCCTTCTTTACAAATGCTGGCTACATTGGAAAGCAAGCTCGATTCGGCCGGAATGAAGCCACAGAGCTTTGCTGTATCCAATAGAGAAGAAATTCCAGCGTATCAAAAAATAGGTACACTGTATTCACCATCACTCGATAGTATGAATTACTTCTTCATGAAAAGGAGTATTAATTTTTATGGAGAAGCATTGGTAAAAACAATTGCATTTGAAAAAACAGGAGTCGGGTCTACCGATAAAGGCATTGCATTGGTAAAAGATTTCTGGAAGGAGCGGGGCATTGATCCTTCGGCCTTGCATATCCTTGATGGAAGCGGACTCTCCCCCCAAAACCGCGTTACGGTTGATGCATTGGTGAAAGTATTGCAATATGCAAAGAGCCGCCCATGGTTCAATTATTATTATGATGCATTACCTGTATTCAATCAGATGAAATTAAAAAGCGGGACTATCGGCGGCGCGAAAAGTTTTGCGGGATACCACACGGCGAAAGACGGTACCGCTTACACGGTTGCCATCATCGTGAATAATTTTGATGGTCCGGCTGCGGAGATCGTGAAGAAGTTGTTTGTGATTCTTGATGAATTGAAATGATCAGTGTATGAATTGCATTTTTGACATTTTGATTCTTTGTCTGCTGGTAGCCGGATGTTTGGTGTCGGGCTTTTCAAAGGAAAAAAATGATATCGTTGAACTCACAGAACAACAAAAGAAAAAAAAGCGTATCAAGGGGTTGCTCTATATGACCAGCGTACTGCTGGGATTCTATATTTTGTCGCCGAGATTGTTTGCTAAACCGGATTTTGAGAAGCTCGGAAAAGGGATCATCATTGGCAATACGTTGATTGATATTATTACGGTTATGGTTACAACCCATCTCGTCCTGGAATTGTTGCCGGACCGTTTGCGAAAGAAGTTCGGGTTCGAAAGAAGCGAAGAAGATGAAAAAGACACGATCGGTTTTAAAAAGTTACCCGAAAATAACAAAGACCTTCTGTTGTTAACGCTGTTCCTTGCCATTGCCGCATTATTTGAAGAGTTGGTTTGCAGGCAGTTTATGTTCTATTCTTTCAATCGTGTTTTTAACTGGCGGGGTGATGTTTTGGTTATCGTCTCGTCTGCATTTTTTACGCTTGCACATAAACTGGATCTGCGAAAATCAACAGTGCTGTTTTTTAGCGGCCTCATACTCGCCAAATTGTATCAGCAGACCGGCAGCATATGGTTTCCGGCTGTTGTTCATTTTTTGATGAATTTCCCTATCGTGCTGATAGCAGCAAGGCGGATAAGAAGATTAAAAGCCGAAAAAACAGGAAGATAGTCAGCCGGCCTGTTGCTTTAACGATGTATACCCCTTACATTTAGAAAAAAAAATCAGATGCAAGAACAGAACTTTTCAAACCATACCCGTTTTGTACCCAATTACCATTTCCTTACGTCTTTTTTACTTGTCGTGATATTGGCCGGGTCAATCGTCAACCTCGTTACCACTTCAAAAGACAACCTGTATTCTGCTATATTGATCGTTTTGCTGAACCCGGTATTGATACTGATGTTCTGGTACCTCCGTGCATTCGCTTTAAAAGCGCAGGACAGGGCCATCCGGGCCGAAGAAAATTTTCGCCATTTTATCTTAACCGGTAAACCTTTACCAAAAGGTCTGCGCATGGGGCAGGTTGTTGCTTTGCGTTTTGCACCCGATGATGAATTTGTTGAATTGACAAACCGCGCCGTTAACGAAAACTTAGGAGGAAAAGATATCAAACAGGCCATCAAACACTGGAAAGCCGATCATAACAGGGCCTGATCTGTAAAAAATGGTGTTAATTTTTCGCGCAGGCCTTCGGGCATTTTTACCCATTTGCCAGTCTTCGTGTCGATAAAAAACAGAACTACCTTCCCCGTGGTAAGTAGTTTTTTCTTTTCATTATATACCTCCTGGTGAAAGGTAATTTCATGCTTGAGCGGCAGCTCTTTCAGTATCGTTTTAATGGTGATCAGGTCATCATAGCGGGCTGCTCTTAAAAACCTTGCTTCCATTGCTACCACAGGCATATGTACGCCCATCGCCTCCATTTCTTTATAGGTAAAACCGAGTTCGCGGATGCATTCTGTGCGGCCCACTTCAAAGTACTGCGCATAGTTGCCATAGTATACAATATTCATCTGGTCTGTTTCTGCATATCTTACCCTGATCGTGCTGATGTGTTCGTACATAGTTATCCTCTTTTGTTAACAAACTTACGTCGCTTATCTGTTTTTCCACAAAACACGGAATGAAGTTTGCTTACAAAACGACATTACTACCTTTAAAACAGGTTTTCGCTTTTCATTAAGAAAGAAACTGAAATCTTTTTCTGAATATTTCGTTTTAGAAACAGAGTTCTTTTGTATACGGAAGTTTTTTTCACGCAAAGGCGCCAGCAAACAAGAAACAAGGATCAAGCGCCAAGTCAACAATTTCGATTTTCAACGCTTGATCCTTGTTACTTGGCCCTTGATTACTTAATGCCTTTGCGTGAAAAAAAACTTCGGACATTTTAAATCACCCCTTGCTCTATGAAGAAATTTGTTCGCATATTCCTGCTCGCTGCCGTTTGTTCGGCCGGCCTGCAAGTTTCCGCACAGCTTACACAATACCATCTTGATCCCGATGCTGAATTTAAAAATGCAAAGGATCTTTACCAGAAAGAACAATTCAGCCTGGCTTATCCTGTTTTCAAAAAATTATACAGTAACGGTATCCCGCAAACCAATACGCCGGATCTGGTACAATTAGAAAGCAAATATTATTACCTTATCTGCGGCTTGCAGATAAATGATGAGGCGATCGTTGCATCGGCTGAAGAATTTATTGAACTCGAAAATAGTCCCGCCCGAGTACAGATGATTAGCTATCATCTTGGCGAATACTACTATCGTAAAAAAGATTATCCCAACGCGCAGAAATATTACTCCGCCACCGGAATTGCTAACCTGAGTAATCGTGAGATCGCCGATGTTAAGTTTCACCAGGCCTATGGTTATTTTGCGATGCAGCAGTTTGATAAGGCAAAACCATTGTTCAATTCCATCCGCCAGATCCCCAACGACCCTAATTATCTCGATGCCAATTATTATTTCGGTTTTATCGCGTTCACTGAAAAAAATTACACACAGGCTTTGGAAAGTTTCGGTATAGCGGAGAAACTGCCGGAGTACCAGGGCGTGATTCCCTTCTATAAAGCAGAGATCTATTATTTTAAAGGCGACAGGGAGAAAGCGCTTGAAATAGGAGAGGCAGCAGTTAACAAGTCAGGACAATTCTATGATCTGCAGTTGAGACAACTGGTGGGCCATATCTATTTCGAAAAAAGAGAATTCGCTAAAGCCTTGCCTTATCTCGAAAAATTTGTGGAAGCAAAAGAGAAAGTAAGAAGAGAGGACCTCTACGAGTTATCCTTCTGTTATTATACAACGAAAAATTTGCCTAAAGCGATTGAAGGTTTTAAACAATTGGGTGGCGCGCAGGATTCACTGGCGCAAAACAGTATGTACCTGCTCGCAGATGCTTACCTGAAAACAAACGACAAACCCAATGCGAGAACAGCGTTCCAGTTCTGCGCGTCCAATAACAGTAACGCTGTACAGAAAGAAGTTTCTGCTTTTAATTACGGCAAACTTTCCTATGAACTGGGTTATATGGACCCGGCATTAAAAGCGTTCCAGTCATTCATTGCTGCTTATCCCAAATCGACATATTTACAGGAAGCAAAAGAATTATTGGTGAATACCTTGGCCAATACAAGCAATTATAAAGACGCTTTGCGCTTGTATGAGAGCCTGGGTGTGAAAAGCGATGCGGTGATCAAATTGTATCCCCGCTTATTGTATGGAAGTTCTGTTGAGCTGATCAACGACCAGAATATTGAAAGAGCAGATTCATTATTGACAAAATTATTGGTAGCGCCTTATAACACCGCGCAGCTGCCGTTGGCTAATTTCTGGAAAGGAGAGATTGCTTACAGGAACGGAGAAACAGCTCAATCCATTACTTATTTCCTTAACTACCTGAAAACGCCCGTCACCAATGGCGAAGTAAATATTACCAATGCGAGGTACAGTCTCGCATACGGCTATCTGAAGAATGAAAGCTATACACCGGCGAAAGAATATTTTGAGCAGATCACCAAAACCGTTTCCGCTGTTTCACCAACCATTGAACAGGATGCTTACCTGCGCGCAGCGGATTGTTATTTTATGAATAAAGATTTCAGGCAGGCGCTAAAAATGTATGAGACGGTGAGTGCGCTTCGTTTGCCTTCGGCTGATTATGCATTATATCAACGTGGCGTGATCGCAGGTGCTTTGAATAAGAATGCTGAGAAAGTGAGTTTGCTGCAGGGCCTGGAAAAACAGTTCCCTGCTTCAGCATTGATCCCTGATGCGAATCTTGAGATTGCCAATACTTACCTGGCCGATGAAAATTTCCAGGCAGCTGTTGCGCCATTGCAGAAAGTAATCAGCAATAAGAATGCAGCAGCTATGGCGCCTGATGCCTACCTGAAATTAGGTGTGGCCTATTTTAACCTTAATAAGAATGATGAATCGCTGAACAGTTTCAAAAAATTAGTTACCGGCTACCCGAATACGCAGGAAAGTAATGATGCGATCGAATACATCCGCAACATATTTATCGAAAACCAAAAACCGGGTGAATTTGTTGACTTCATGAAACAGAACGGCAAACCGATCTCTGATACAGAAGAAGATTCTTTAACCTTCCGTTCTTCCATGCTGCGTTATGAAGCGAAGGACCTCACTGGTGCGAGAACTGGCTTTGCTGCATACCTCTCTAAATTTCCTTCAGGCAGGTATTCTATTGAGGCCAATTATTTAACAGCGGAGATGCTTATTGCTAATAAAGATAATAAGGGCGCATTGCCTTTTTACAAAGCCGTTGCGGACAGATCTCAAAACAAATATGCAGAACGCAGCACGTTGCAAGCGGCCCGTATCTACTATTTCGACCTGAAAGATTATACGAATGCGCAGGTATATTTTGCACAGTTAAAAAACATTTCTACCCAGCAGGAGAACAGGCTGGAAGCCATGCGTGGCTTGCTCCGGTGCCAGTTTAAAGCGCAGCAATGGAAAGAGGCGGCTGCCAATGCAGAAGAACTGCTTCTTGAAAAAGGTATTGCAACGGACGACAGGATGATGGCCAGTTTAGTGGTTGCCAAAAATCATCAATTGAGCAACGAAGGCGATCTCGCGATACTTTCTTACAAACAGGTGATCGCTGCGGGTAAATCTGAATTTGCAGCAGAATCGCAATACCATATTGCCGAGATCTTATTGCAGCAGAATAAATTAAGCGATGCAGAGAAAGCAGCTTTTGAAGTGGTGAAAAAAATGGGTTCTTACGAATTATGGGTAACGAAAAGCTATGTATTGCTGGGCGATATCTACGTGCAGCAAAAAGATCTTTTTAATGCAGAAGCTACCTATAAAAGCATAGTAGAAAATGCAACCATACCTGAATTGAAAGCAGAAGCACAACAGAAACTGGATAAAGTGCTGGAAGAAAAAAACAAAGTAAACAAAGTTGAACAACCACAGTAAAGCGGATCAATACATGAACTACTTACCAAGAATAGTAATCATCACTGTTATGGCAGCTTTTGCCTTTGGTTCTGTGCAGGCACAGAAAAAAAGCAGCAAGAAAACTGTGAAGCAAAAAGCGGCAACGCCGGTGAAGAAAGCGGCAGATAAACCGATAACGGTCGTCAAAGAAGCCGGTGATACCTCTGCACCCAAAGTGGTTACCATCACTTCGGCTTTCAAACCGTTTTTGAAAGATGCCGCGAAAGTAAATTTTACTGCGGCTACCCCGGTGATCGATTCATCCAAGATTCCTGTGGCATACACGATCCCTTCTCAGAACCTGTTCTTTTTATATCAACCTGTTTCCATCAAACCATTGGCGCTGGCCATTGATACAGGGTTTATCTGGGAGAATGACCAGTATGTAAAACTCGGTGCAGGAAATTTCAGTACCTACTATGGTGAGGCAGGATTTTCATTTGGCGACGGTAAAAATTCCATCACTAATATCCGCGGCAATTTTTTAACATCCACCGGCCATCTTTTTGCACAACAGGCGGCTAAATGGGGCGTTGATCTTTTATCCATCTTCAATACAAAAAATAATCACGAGTGGACGGCGCACCCATTCTACCAGAGTTCTACGCAATACCTGTATGGTACTACTTTAAGCTATCCAAAAGAAACTTTGTTACAGCGTTTCAGCACAGTAGGCCTGGAATTGGGGATGCAGAATAAAACAGCCAATTCATTCGGCATCACGTACCATCCACAAATAAGCGCGGGAAGATTTTTTGATAACAGGGAATCGCACGAGAA
Organism: Bacteroidota bacterium; assembly: GCA_040388705.1. GTDB lineage: Bacteria > Bacteroidota > Bacteroidia > Chitinophagales > Chitinophagaceae > Sediminibacterium. The sequence goes on from JAZKBI010000019.1 coordinate 22,776, forward strand.
TTACTTATTGATCAAAGCACCGATCAGTAAATCATTTGGTAAGATCTATTCATTCAACCTTGGGTTGACGGCTGATATGTCGACGGTCACCTATGCGTTAACCCCACCGACCGTATTTACAAATAATTTATACTACCTGAATCCTTCCATTGGATTCAAAACGCCCAATGTAAAGATCAACGCGGGTATACAACCTACCTGGGACAATAAGACATTTTCTCTTTTACCAGACTTAACAGCGGAAGCAAAATTTTCAGAGATCAATTTATCCCTCGAAGCGGGATGGCAGGGTTATTTCCAGAAAAATACGTATCGTTCACTGGCAAATTTCAATCCATGGATAATGCCGGTAAACCTCTTACGCAATACCAAGATCAACGAACAGTTTGCAGGTGTGAAAGGAACACAGGGTGATCATTTCACCTATCATGCACGTATTTCTCTGCTCACCATGAATAATCTCGCACTATTTAAAAACTCAGGTCTTTTGAACGATGGAAGGGCATTCGATGTGCTATATGACCCCGAAGTAAAAGCGCTTCGTTTGCATGGTGAAATAGGGTATACCGAACAGGAAAAATTGTCGATCACCGCGGGAGCCAGTTTTACCCAGTATAATTCATTGGCCATATACCCAAAAGCATGGGGTCTATTGCCTTTGGAAGTAACCAGTTCACTCAAATGGAAAATATTGAAGGATCTGCAACTGAAAGCCGATGCATTTCTCTGGGATGGTAACCCATACGAATCGAGCAGCACAAGCCCGACCCCTTTCCAGGTTGGAAAGACTAAAGCAGCCGCTGACCTGAACCTTGGCGCTGAATTTACGGTAATGCCCAGGCTGAATCTCTGGATCCAGATGAATAACCTGCTTAACAGTACTTACCAGCGCTGGAACCAATACAGCGTTTTGGGCTTTAATGTTTTAGGAGGAGTTGTATATTCGTTCCGGTAATCAACCAACCGGAATGGATCAACATCTCTATAAATACCTTGTTTTATATAAGCACCTCTGTATTCCCCAGCTGGGTAGCTTTGTGATACAGCCTCAGAGCGCCCGTTACGATGAAGGCACAGGACTATTGCATGGCCCGTCATCCACAATGGTTTTTACCGATACCCAGGTTACCGTTTCTGAAAAGATCTTTTTTGATTTTCTCGCAAATGAAATGGGTGTGGATGATCTGACCGCGATCAAACTCTTTCATGATTTTTCCTACCAGTTTCGCAATGATCTGCAGGAAAAAGGATCGGTGGAATTAAAAGAAGTGGGCAGCCTAACCAAAGAGGAAGATCAGATCGTCTTTCATCCTGCACATTCTGTATCGGAGCTGATACCTGGTGTACGATTGGAAAAAGGAATGTCGCTTATTGAAGAGAATGAATCCACGGAAGAAATCGATACAGCAGAGAACAAAGATCCCTGGTGGATGTACGCCATTGTATTAGTCATGCTTGGCATAGGAGCGCTGATCTTTTATTATAGTTAAACATTGTTTTGATCTACATTGAATCTTATTGAAACTTATGGCCGACCTGATCTCTTATGGACTTTGCCCTTGTTGTGCTTCTACTGCTATTTATCCTGCGTTGTCTGCTAAGGATCACACAGTTTCCGGCGAAATATTTGAAATATGGCACTGCGATGATTGTACGGTACGTTTTACGCAACGTGTGCCGAAGGCGTCGGCTATAGGCCCATATTACCAGTCGGTCAATTATGTATCGCATTCTGATACGCAAAAAGGATTGATTAACCGCCTGTACCATATGGTGCGGAACCGTACACTGAATTCGAAACGAAAGCTGGTGCAGGAGGTAACCCGAAAAGAAACAGGAAATTTACTCGATGTAGGCGCCGGTACCGGGGCATTCGCAAATACCATGCAACAGGCAGGATGGAAGGTTACCGCATTAGAACCCGATGATATTGCGAGAGAGAATGCATCCAATAAATATGGATTGCAACTCCAGTCGCCGGAAAATTTGTTTACACTTGAGGCTTCACAATTTGATGCCATCACCATGTGGCATGTGCTGGAACATGTGCATGACCTGCATGCATACCTTACACAATTCGAAGTGATCCTGAAACCCGGCGGCAGGCTGATCATTGCCGTTCCGAATTATACCAGTTATGATGCGAAAGCTTATAAAGCATTCTGGGCGGCCTATGATGTGCCGCGGCATCTCTATCATTTCTCCCCGAAAAGTATGGAGTTGTTAGGCAATCGAAAGGGATTTACATTGATTGATACCAAACCGATGTGGTTCGATAGTTTTTATGTATCCATGCTGAGTGAGCAATATAAAAATGGAAGCGGCAACCTCATCGGCGCATTGTGGAATGGAATGATCTCGAATTTGAAAGCATTGGGGGATAAGAAGAAATGCAGTTCGGTGATTTATATCTTCTCTAAGTGCATTTATCATTCACAATGGCAACCCAAAAAATGATTCTTTGCACACGCGGGGCTGGAAGCCCCAGAGAAACTATTCTATTATTTACTGTCTTCCACGCTCTAAAGAGCGTGGCAAAGTAGAAGCTAATCAATTTCTCGCCATCTCAAATAGTGGGGTCAAACTTTGCCACGCTCTTCAGAGCGTGGGGAAAGAGGATACTATAGATTATTTTCCTGGGACTTCCAGTCCCGAGTCTAAAAAGAATTCGCAATGATCTTAATGAAACTTCACCTCAAACAAATTTGGCCAATACTTCCCCGTTATATAAAAAGAACCTTTCGCCGCGTCATAAGCGATACCGTTTAAACAGTTACCTTCTATAGCAGGAGCGACAAGATTATTTTTTGGAAAGATATCCGTCAGTTCAGCTTTTGCTACCACGATGCCGGTTTTCGGATCGATCTTTATGATTGAATTTGTTTGCCAGATATTGCCATAGATATATCCATCAACATATTCCAGTTCATTGATGCTGTCTACATACCCGTTATTATTCGATACCCCTAAAGTTCTTTCAATCTTGAAAGTTTCGGGGTTGATGAAATAAATATTGCTGCCGCCGGTATCGAGGATCAGTTGTTTGCCATCGGTCGTCATGCCCCAACCTTCATATGGCCATTCAAACTCCTGGATCTTTTTGAAATTCATGTCAAATACAAATACTTTATGCTCCTGGTAAGTGAGCATATAGATCTTATTATTGATCATTGAAATGCCTTCGCCAAAATACTCATTATCGATCTTAAGTTTCTGGATCGCTTTGCCGGTCTCAAGGTTTGCTTTCAGTAAATAGCTTGTGCCTTTAAGACCAGTGCTTTCATACAATTGATTATTAAGCCAGAATAAGCCTTCAGTAAAAGATGCTGTATCGTGCGGGTATATTTTTACCACGTTATATTCCATGGTTGCAGGCGGCTTTATCGCAGCGCTGTCTTCTGGTTCAGGAGCCTTTTCATTAGGATTATGGCAAGCTGTGACCGTTAATGCAAGTAGGGTAAAAAGGGAGACAATTCTTTTCATGGGATCAATTATTGCGATAAAAATAAATAAGTTCGGGCAGATGTTCCCGTTAAAAATGTTGCAATAACAGGTTCGCAGTTTTTTCAGCTACGATCGGCGTTAGTGCCACGCCCATACCATTACAGGCGATAGAAGCAAATACATTGTCGCCTACCTGCCCGACAAATGGCGTCTTGTCATCCGTAAACCCCATGATCCCGCTCCAGTGATGTTCAATGGTATATTGATAGGATGGGTGAAGATGTTGCCGCAGAAAAAGTTCCAACGCTTGTTTCACTTTTATTGAGCCGGAGAGATCGGTTGTGGCTTCTTCCTCAAACGCTTCGTTTCTTGCGCCTCCAATTAAGATCCGGTTGCCGAGGTTGCGCCAATAATAGAAGCCTTCATCGTAGTGAAAAGTTCCTTTCATTGCAAGGCCATCAATAGGAGAGGTAACGATCACCTGGCCACGCGCGGGTGTAACAGATAATCCGGGAGCTAACACTTGTGTAAATCCATTGGTACTAAACAAGAGGCGATGGGCTGATAGAATGATATCCTGTTTTGTCCGGATATCGATATGCCCGTTGTTGTTTTCATAACCACTTACCTCGATACCATATAAAACATTAACACCCAATGATTGTACTTTTTGTGTAAGCGTCTGCACTAATTTTCCGCTGTGTAAAGCGGCTTCCGTTGCATTTTCAATCAATGCATCAAAACCCTGCAGGCCAAGCGCAGCAAGCTTTTCATCAACCCGCTGAAAAATATTTTCTTTGCCTGTGATCTGTTTGAGTGAATTGTTGAGCCAATGGATCTTATCATCCAGTATATCCCAATGCCTGTAATTTTTATTGATGCATTCATAACCACCACAGGGATCAAACTCTATCAATTCATCAGCAAAATATGCCATGATCTTTTCAATGCCCTTGTAACGCATTTCCACTACTTCAAGCATACCATCCATGCCTAAGGTCTCTACATTATGCAATAGTTCGGTAGGACTTCCAAAACATGCGAAACCTGCATTTCGTGTAGAAGCGCCGAGTGGGGTGGTGTTCCGTTCAAGAATCGTGATGCGGAGTTTGTCGTTTCTTTTCTTAAGTTCAACAGCTGTCCATAGGCCCATCAGCCCGGCACCAATGATGATGATATCCTGCGGGGCGTAGTAGGTTTCTTTTTCCCAGAGAGAGAGTGACATTAATTAATAATTAGTAATTAATAATTAATAATTGAATCCGGCAAAACAACGGTTCTGTAAACTTCGTTGCATCCTAATTCCTAATTCCTAATTCCTAATTCCTAATTCCTAATTCCTAATTCCTAAACATTGAAGCGGAAATGCATCACATCGCCATCCTGAACAAGATATTCTTTTCCTTCAATGCGTAAACGGCCGTTCTCCCTGCATGCGGCTTCGCTGCCGTATTTTACAAAATCATCGTAAGCAATTACTTCGGCTTTGATGAATCCTTTTTCAAAATCAGTGTGGATCACACTGGCGGCCTGTGGTGCTTTCCAGCCTTTGTGTATGGTCCAGGCACGAACTTCCTGCACGCCGGCGGTGAAGTAGGTATCGAGGTTTAAGAGTTTGTAGGCCGAGGTGATCAAACGGTTCAGGGCAGGTTCTTTCATGTGGTATTCTTCCATGAACATCTGCTTGTCTTCTTCTGCTTCCATTTCAGCGATCTGTGCTTCAATATTGTTACACATCACGATCACTTCAGCACCTTCCGCTTTGGCTGCTGCCTGTAATAATTCAGAATATTTATTTCCTGTGTGCATGCTTGCCTCATCAACATTGGCAACATAGAGAACAGGTTTGTCTGTCAATAAAAAAAGATCCGCTACTACTAATTTATCTTCTTTGTCCAAACCGAGTGTGTGAATATTCTTTCCTTTTTCAAGATGTTCTTTGCACCTGTTCAACACTTCAAACTCGGCTTTGGCCTTGGTATCCGTTCCCACACGCGCCATTTTTTCTACACGCTGCCATTTTTTTTCAACACTTTCCAGGTCCTTCAACTGCAGTTCCGTTTCAATGATCTCTTTATCACTGATCGGGTTGATCGCTCCTTCTTCACGCAATACATTCTCATCTTCAAAACAACGGATTACATGAATGATCGCATCCACTTCGCGAATATTTCCTAAGAATTTATTTCCCAAACCCTCACCCTTGCTTGCACCGCGAACCAGGCCCGCGATATCAACAATCTCAAGTTGAGTAGGTACTATACGATTCGGTACTACCAGCTCAGCCAGTTTATTGAGCCTTGTATCCGGCACATCCACCAGGCCTACATTCGGTTCGATGGTACAAAAACGGTAATTGCTCGCCTGTGCTTTGGCGCTATTGCTGACTGCGTTAAATAAAGTTGATTTACCCACATTCGGTAATCCCACAATGCCTGCTTGTAAAGCCATATTAGAGGTTTTTAGGTATTAGGCGTTAGGTATTAGCTATTAGCTATCACCTGGGAGTTTATGCTAATACCTAACAGCTAATGCCTAAAAAGCTGTTTTTTCGAGCCGCAAATATAGCTTGATTTCAGGGCAAAATGGCTACAAATTGTCTGCGGGCACATCAATCACCCATTTCATCAGCCTGGTAAGGCCTTTTTGATTGGCTGCTTTGGCGCGGATGTTCCATAAGCCACCGGTGAGCATATGCACTTTGGTGAAGCCGTTATCGGCCAGGATCTTTGCAGATTCGAATGCTTCGGGAGTATTGCCGAATGTGTAGAGAATGATATCCTTGTTTTTATAATTATTTAACTCATTGAGCCTGCCGGCCAATTCTGTTTTTGGAATATTTACCGCATTTGCCACATGTCCGCGGTTCATCCATGGCCGGTCAACCACTTTGTTGGTGAATTCGTTAACGGTTCTTGCATCGAGGATAAAAATGGAAGGATCTTTTGCGAGCATTTTATCCATTTCCACCGCTGTGATGTAGGAGAAATGATTGGGCTGTTCCCATAACTGTTTTCTTTGGGGAACATCTTCTTCAGAAGCGCTCATCCATTCACCCAAACCATTGAATGCCGCATTGACATTCTGATACCCGTTATCGGTTAATATTTTTGCGCCGAGATTGGTTTCTCTTCCTGCATCGGCTATCACTAAAACTGTTCTATTCTTTGGTACTTTATCAAGCGATGCTGCCAGTTCTGCAAATGGTATGTTTACTGATCCTTTTAGTTTTCCCTGTGCATTGGTTGATACATCCCGCGAAATTCCCCTGAAAGCTGAATCGCTTCTTACATCAAGAATAAATAGATCCTTTTTTGAAACAATCAATTGCGCCACTTCTTTGGGCGACAATAATTTGAATTGATTGGCTGTTTCATACAGGTCAGACACGCAGGGGATGGATGTATTTTTCAACAGGTTAAATTCCGTCATAGCGCCGTTTACATTGATCACGTTTGTAAAACCGCTGTCGGCAAGCAGTTTCGAACACACCCGGCTTCGCTGGCTATGTGAGCAGATTACAAATATGGGTTTGTTCTTATAAGCCTGTAATTCGCTTAAGCGGTTCTTTACTTCATTCACATCAATATTTTTCGCGCCTTTTAAATGACCGATGTTGAGGCTGGCAGAACCCGAAGTATCGGCGAATTCACCGGGTGAGCGGACATCTAAAATAAGGTGGTTGGGATTTTTTCGTAATGAATCACAGAGATCATTGATGTAGACGGTTTTATAAGAAACGTTGTCGTATTTGAACTGTGCAGAAACATTTCCGGCGATCATGCACACAAGCAAAAAAAGAATGGATCTCTGTTTCATGTTGTAATGATTTGCATAGTAATTTATACGCAATACATCGCTCAGAAAAGAGAATTGGGATGAACGGGGTATTTGCTTTATTTTAACTGTCTGAAATATACATTATGGCACTGAACTATGTCTGGATCGTTTTCTTTGTGATCGGTTTGATCATTGCGCTTATCAAACTCATCATCTTTCATGACTACGAGATATTCAAAAAATTAGTGGAAGGCATTTTCGATGCATCCAAATCCTCTGTAATGGATATCGGGTTGCCATTGGCAGGTGCGATGGTGTTTTTTATGGGATTGATGAATATTGGTGAGAAAGCAGGAGCGGTGAATTTCCTGGCGCGTTTGCTCAACCCATTTATGAAAAGACTGTTTCCTGAAGTGCCACCGAAACACCCGGCTATGGGACAAATGGTGATGAACTTCAGCGCCAATATGCTGGGATTGGATAATGCAGCAACACCCTTCGGCTTAAAAGCGATGGAAAGTTTGCAGACACTGAATCCTACAAAGGAAACAGCAAGTAATTCGCAGATCATGTTCCTGGTACTGCATACAAGCGGGTTAACGTTGATACCGCTTTCTATTATTGCTTATCGCGCAAGTGGCGGAAGTACGAATCCTACAAGTGTATTTGTTCCGTTAATGCTGGCAACCACTATTGCAACGATCGCGAGTATTATTATTACAGGCATCTATCAGCGATTACGTTTTGATAAGGTATTGATAGGATGGCTGGGCGGAATACTCTTGATAATCGCATTGTTTGCTTGGTATATCAGCGGCTTACCTTCTCAAAAAAATGTTCCGGTGCCGAGCCTGTTTACAAAAGAAACATTCAGTAATGTATTGGGTAATATCATTCTCTTCCTCATTATTTGTTCTTTTATCATTGGTGGGTTTCTGAAAAAAATTAATGTATTCGATGCATTTATTGAAGGTGCGAAACAGGGATGGGATGTGATCATTAAAGTAATTCCTTACCTGGTTGGCCTATTGGTGGCCATACGCGTTTTCCGCGATAGCGGTGCATTGGAAGCGATCATCAATGGTATAGCCTGGTGTTTTACACAGGTAGGAGTGACCGGGGAATTTGTTCCTGCCTTACCGGTTGCCATCATGCGTCCCTTTAGTGGCGGCGGTGCAAGGGGATTGATGCTGGATATTTTTAAAACACATGGCGCCGATAGTTTTATCGGCCAGCTCGCATCCACTTTCCAGGGAAGCGCGGATACTACTTTTTATATTATTGCTTTGTATTTTGGAAGTGTGGGTATTAAGAAAGTGAGGTATGCAATATGGGCGGGAATGTTAGCGGATCTTTTGGGAGTGATTGCGGCGATATTTATTGCGTATATATTCTTTAAGTAACAACTTTTGGAAAGTTTCAAACTTTCCAAAAGTTATCTCACACTTTATGCAGCAATTCAAAATACAAAAAGACAGGTTTAGCGAAATAAGAAAACAAGTGTTTTATAAAACAGGTTTCATTGTCGTGCCTGCGTTCATCGCTACCTTTTTTTTCATAATCCGTAAACCTGGTGAGCCTGAAATGCCGATAATGGTTTGGTTTATTATTGTTCCTTTGGCGATTGTAACAATGCTCATAGTATTGACTATTGTTTTTAAGAGACAAAAGGCATTATATGAAAGTTATACACTCACGCTTACTGACAATATGATCACAAGAGAGATGCTCAATACACCAACCATCTCAATTTATTTTAACGTTATCTCGCAGATCGTAAAAATGAAAAATGGAACTTTTGGTATCATAGGAAAGGATCGGTCGGATATCATTGGTATACCGGCACAAATTGAAAATTACGATCAACTTGAAGAGGCTTTACAAAAAATAAAAATAATCGATAACAAATCATCCAATAGTATTTCGCAGAGATATACTTTGCTTACTGTGTTGTCGGTAGGGTTAATGATCTGTGTATTTACTGTTACGGACAAAGTAATCGCTGCAGTTACCGGGATACTTCTTATTTCGCTGCTTTTATGGAATTTCTATGCGGTAAGGAAGAGCAAGAATGTTGACAGTAATACCAAACGAAGAATGTAGGTGATCTGGATACTTATCTTGTCTGTTATAGCTGCGGTACTGGCAAGAGTGAATGGTTGAGTTAAGGGCGGAAATAATTGATTGATATTATTTCACCTCCATATCTTTTGTTCCCAGGATCTCATACCCTTTATCCCTGAACACCACTTTGTATTTCCCTTTACGTAAATACAAATAATACAACCCATTCTGCGCCACCTGGTAAGTTTGATCGGCTGGTACAGACTGGTTGACACTTGCTTCCGAATATTCTTTCTCATAATAAGCCTGTACTAAAAAAGCAGAACGGTAAGCTACTGCAACGGGTGTTTCTTTTTTCCATCCGTTCATTGTCATCCATATGGGCCTTCCGTTTGTGTATTTGGTAGGAGGGTGGATCACATGAATATCATAGAGATTGAGGTCATAGGGATCAACCGTTTTATTGTCTTTCATTGCCACAACGGAATTCGTAACCGGCGCTTTTTTGATCCATGACTGATATAATAGTGAACCAAACTCATCTGTGCTGTTCTCTATCATTTCGGTTTGATCGATCGTTAACGGATCGATCTTTGAAATGATTTTGAAATAGGCAGCCATTGGGATATGATCGCCGGTTGCGCCTTCTTTGATATGCCCATAACCTGCATGCACCAATATTTTTGCACTGCTGTCTTTTTTTGAAAGGAAGTTGTAAATGTTTTGTGCCTGCGCATATTCGCGTTGGTTATCGGTGTGCGATTGCACTGTATCTTCATAAGGTACTAATGTGTAACCGATCTCCAAAGCCTTCCTGATTAATTCAGCTGCTACCGGCTCGTTAACAAAATATCCTGTACGTGCATTTATTTTTACGATCGATCCCTTGATGTAATTATTGAACATCTCCATGGCGAGATAATGAAAACCCTGCAGGTACATGTCTTCCAGCAAAGAAGCTGTAAATGCACGTGCCTGGGGTTTATCATGTGGTTCATTGATCATCACCACCCTGACTTTTTTAGCTTTGCTGAGGATATATTGTTTTGCATCCATGTAGTAAACTGCTTTGGCTGCATCAGATAATTTATCGGCTGTGATCTTTGCGGAGTCCGTTACTTTGTCATAAGCTTTTTGTTCAAGTGCCAGCACGCTGCTGTTATCTCCTGTAAAAGAAACCGCCTGTGCAAGTGATTCATAATAGAGTGCAGGATCAAACTGTGCCAGTTTTGTTTCCTGGCTGAAACCCTTATATATTGGTAGCAGGTAATGTACGCCGTTCTTATCGAATATGTTAAGGTAAGGAGTGGAGTCGTATGGATTTTTGGGAGGCTGATTTTTGATAAATGTTTTCAACTCCAGCAAAGGCTCACTTAACTGGGCCCGGGTAATTGTTGCAGCGAATAAAAAAATAATGAGTAGCCCTTTTCTCATGAAACAGTATTTCTGCAAGGATACACCAGCGGATGTTAGCAAAATTCTAAAGATAATCCCTAAGCCTGGTTTTTAACAGTTCAACACCTTCTGAAGCAGGCGCCTCAATTTCAGTAAGATTATATATCGACCTTGTTGCAGGAATATTTTTATCGATAATAAACTTTGGTACCCGCGTTGGCGCATAACTCAACAAACCTGCAGCGGGATATACAACCAATGAGGTTCCTATCACGACAAATATATCGGCCATGCTTGTGATATCAGCGGCTGTTTCAATCATGGGCACGGGTTCTTCAAACCAAACGATATGCGGCCTGAGCTGCCCGCCCTCTGGTGCCATATCTCCAAGATTAATATCACCTTTTATTTCGTAGATATTCGAGTCACCATAACCGGTTGAAGTTCTCATTTTAAAGATCTCCCCATGTAAATGCAAAACATTGGTGCCGCCTGCGCGTTCGTGCAGGTCATCAATATTTTGCGTGATGATCTGTACATCAAAATCTTTTTCCAGTTCAGCTAGACCGATATGGGCCGCATTGGGTTGTGCTTTGGCTACATCTTTTCTGCGCATGTTATAAAACTCGAGAACCACTTTGGGATCTTTCGCCCAGCCGCGTGGCGATGCTACTTCATAAATATCATAGCCTTCCCATAAACCATCACTATCACGAAAAGTGCGGATACCGCTTTCTGCGCTGATACCCGCACCAGTTAATACAACCAGTTTCTTTTTGGGTGCTACAGTTTTGTTATGTTCAGTTTTCTTTTCTTCCATACAAATATGAATGCAATGATGCCTGCTGTGATTAACGGCCAGATGCTTACCAGCCCAAGCAACAAACCGCTGAGGATGCGCAAACCATCTTTAAAGCTGTCTCTCAGTTTTACAAAAAAACCGGATGGTTCGGTTACCCTGTTGTCGGGATTAAGGTACTGAAAATATTGCAGGTGTATGGTACTGTATGCCGATTGGTGATTAAGATAACCCACACGTCCGGAAGCAGACTCTATATCTTCCTGTATGGAGTTGATCTCGTTCTGCACTTCCAGTATTTCTTTCATATTCTTTGCCTGTTTCAGCAGTTCAAGATAGCGGTCGCGCATTTGCTTTTTTGCTTCAAGCCTGGAACGGGTATCAACCACTTCACCCGTTACGTCTTCGCTGCTGATCTTTTTCTGCAGTACTTTAATTCCTTCTCCCGAAAATGAATTCATCAGGTTTTCGAACTGATCAACAGGTACTTTAATCGATATGTTGTTTGTATTCCTGTCGTCAGATAAAACCTGCTCTTCTGACGCGATGTATGCGCCATACGCTTTTAATCCTTTGTGGATCGTTTGGTTGTAACCGGAATAATCTTTCAGTTCCAAAGTTACCACGGCTGTTTTAATGATCTTTTTGTCCCAGTCTTCATGTGTTGCAGCTGTTTTACTTTGTGGTGCTTCGGGTGCTAACATGCGGCCGGTATGTGCTGAATCGGCAGTTTTATTTTGATCTCCTAAACCAGGCTCAGGTTTAAACGATGCCATTTTTGCCACGACAAGATCTTCTTGTTTGCTTTTGGTACTGCATGAGAGTAACAGCACGGCTATTACAGCCATGTACATGGTTATGCGTTTCATAAAATGTATTTTAAATGAGATGCGAAAATTGGAGAATTACATAGGGCAGCAATCGTGAGAGATCAATTTCTTTTCAACACCATTACACTACTATCGGGTGATATGAAAGCGAACGCGTCGTTGTTTTTTCTTTTAAACTGGTTGGGAACAAAGACACTGTCTTTTGTTATGAACAGAACGGAATCGAGAAGGTAATACTTTTCGTGGGCGCTGTCACCGGAAGAAAGATCCCTTACTGTACTGTCTGCATTGAACCTGATAATATTCTTTTTAGCATCATCGACGAGCTGTGCCGCAAGAGAATTTACCAGCGCTGTGTCTTTCGGTTTCAGCGTATAGAAACTGTCGATCTTCCAATCGCCGACAATACTAAATGTTTGTTGTTCTTTTTTGTTGAAGAAAAGGAGCCAGGTGAGAATAACTAAAGCAACTGCAATAATAATTGCAGGAATGGTTTTGCTTTTCATGTTACAGGTTTTTAATTGTGAGATGAATTAAAAATACAGGCCTGTGACATGAATACCTTAAGAGGTGAAATAGTAACCCATCGAATTCGTTAAAGAAAAAATATTGCCACAGACAACACAGATTACCACAGAGTTTATTCTGTGTTTTTCTGTGTCGTCTGTGGCAATAAAAACCTATTTAGTTTCAGCCATCTCCATCACAATATTCCATTCCGCTTCTTTCACCGCGCCAACAGACAATCTTCCCAAACGTACAAGATCCATATCCGCCAAACGTTTATCGGCTTTGATCTGCGCGAGGGTTACGGGTTTCTTTAATTTTTTATAGGGTTTAAAATCTACCACTAACCATGCGGGATCTTCTGTGGTGGGATCCTGGTAAGCTTCTTTAGTTACTTTGGCAATAGCTACGATTTCCATTCCTTCGTTGCTATGATACCAAAAAGCCAGGTCGCCTTTCTTCATCGCACGAAGATTATTGCGTGCAGCGTAATTACGAACGCCATTCCAGAAAGTGCCGCCTTCTTTTACGAATTGATCCCAACTATAAACGGATGGCTCTGATTTGATCAACCAATAATTCATTTGAATTAATAATTAAGAGTTAATAGTTAATAATTGATTCAATAACCCCAGCTTTTACGCTGGGGACTCAATCTTCCCTTTGAGTACAGGGCTTTAGCCCAACCAGTTTTTTTATTTTGAGATTGATGCCAATTATCAGCCATCTTTTATTGGAGAAGCGATCATGGCTAAAGCCCGGTTTTTAGTTCTCATATTAACCCCAGCTTAAAAGCTGGGGTTAATAATTACCACCCACTCGCCAACACATCAGCAAGGTGTAGCACTTTCAACCCCGTCTCCTTATGCTTCGCGCAGCCATCGATATGCATCAAACAACTCATATCCGTACTGATGATGTATTCCGCACCGGTGGCGCCGGCATTGGTTATTTTCTGGTCGCCCATGGCGATGCTGATGGGTTCGAATTTTACCGCGAAGGTTCCGCCGAAACCGCAGCAGGTTTCTACGTCGGCCATTTCTATTAATTCAAGGCCTTTTACTTTGCTGAGCAACTGACGTGGTTCCTGTTTTACTTTGCATTCTCTTAGTGCGGCACAACTGTCATGATAAGTAGCTTTGCCTTCGAAAGTTGCACCCAGATCATCGATCTTTAAAATATGGATGAGGAACTCGGAGAACTCAAAAGTTCTTTCCGCGGTTTTTTTGACGAGGGCGATCTCGGGTGAATTCTCAAATAATTTGGTATAGTAATTTCTTACAAAGCCAACACAACTCGCACTCGGTGCAACGATATAATCAGTGCCCGAAAAATCTTTCAAAAATTTTCCGCAAACTTCTTTTGCTTCACCCCAGAAACCTGCATTGAATGCCGGCTGGCCGCAACAGGTTTGTGATGTATTGTATGATACGGTACAACCCGTTTTCTCCAGCACCTTCACCATATTGAAAGCTACCTGTGGATACAACTGGTCAACAAAACAGGGGATGAATAATTGTACGTTCATATTCGTATGCAGTGTTTGGTCTATTTTAATTTCCTGTTTAAAGCTATCATTTTTATTGCAGTGATAGCGGCTTCTTCACCTTTATGGCCATGTTTTCCGCCGATGCGCTCAAGGGCCTGTTGCTCATTGTCTACAGTTAATACGCCAAAGATCACCGGCACATCGAGCGAAAGATTCAACTGCACCACGCCATCGGTAACGGCTTTACATACATAATCAAAGTGCGGTGTATCGCCACGTATCACCGTTCCCAACACAATATACGCATCGGGCAGGGTAGGCGTATAGGCATAGTGATTCTTAACCGTAAACGGGATCTCGAAAGCGCCAGGAACGGTGAGTGTTTTGCAACCGATATTATTTGCCTTGAGTATTTTTTTTGCGCCCGCTTCCAGTTTGTTGATGATATGCGCGTTCCATTCGGTCTTAATAATAACAACAAAGGCATCCTTTATTGCGGGGATGCCTTTGTTAACTGATGTATTGCCTTTTGTAGCCATCGGGTTACAGTTTGCTAATTCTTTTCAACACTTAAGCGATAGATATATTTATCAGCCAAAAATCCTTTATCGGTCTTTGGGAATTTTTCTTTCAACTCTTTGTAGAGTTCCAATGCTTCTTTTGGTTTGCCGCTGGTCTCTTCCAATAATGCTGCACGGAAAAGATATTCAGCCGAATTGCTTTCATCTTTGTCAAAAGTGCTGGCCGCTTTTTTATAGCTGGCAATCGCTTCGTCATTCTTTTTCAATTCAGAATAAGCATCACCCAGGCAACCGTAGGCAACCAATTGTACCTGTTTGGCATCCGTTGAAAAATCTTTCAGGTATTTTACGGCATTGTTAAAGTCGCCCAGTTTCAGGTAACTGATCCCTGCATAGTATTTGGCAAGATTACCGGCTTTGGTACCGCCGTAGGTATTGATCACATACAATGCGCCTTTGTTCTGGCCATCACCATTCAAAACCATGTTGGATGAATCAAGGGCAAAATATTGTTGTGCCTTAAACAAAGCATCCGCTGCTTTTTCTTCTTTTGGTTTGAGAATGTATTCAGTATATGCATACCAGCCAAGAATACCTACTACCAACACTGTAACTACAATGATAACCGGTTTTTGAAACTTTTCCCAAAAGCCCTGCACTCTTACAAGGGCTTCATTCTTTTCTTCAGTCATTAGTTTTATTTTAAAAATTTGGATGTAAAAAGGTGAATGGTCAATGGTCAATAGTGAATTGTGAATGATTTACTATTCACAATTCACCATTCACTATCGTCAGTCAACATCAAAAACAAAATTCTGGTCCTTGTACACATCTTTCAGCAGCTCATCATCATTCGGCCATGGGCTCTCTTCTGCAAATTTTACGCTCTCTTCTACCACGGTACCAATGCGGTCGTCAATGGCTTTCAGGTCGTTTTCACTTGCGTATTTATTCTCAAGGATAGTGGTTCTTACTTTGCTGATCGGGTCCTGGTCCTTGTACTCGTCCACTTCTTCTTTGGAGCGGTATTTCTGCGGATCAGAGATCGAGTGCCCCTTGTAACGGTAGGTCTTCATTTCCAAAAGAGTAGGGCCATCTCCTTCACGCGCCCTTTTTACAGCACGGGCAACGCTTTCATGTACTGCTTCGGCCGTCATGCCATCTACTTTATCAGCAGGCATATCATAGGCATCGGCAAGTTTATAAATATCCACTACGTTACTGGTACGTTCGATAGAAGTACCCATGGCGTAATTATTATTCTCACAAATAAATATTACAGGAAGTTTCCACAACATGGCCAGGTTAAAGGTCTCATGCAGGATACCCTGGCGGGCGGCGCCATCTCCGAAGAAGCAAAGAACAACATTGTCAGTGCCATTGTATTTCTCGGCAAAAGCCAATCCCGCACCCGTGCCGATCTGCGCGCCCACAATACCATGACCGCCAAAAAACCTGTGTTCGAGGCTGAAAAAGTGCATACTTCCACCTTTTCCTTTAGAACAGCCTGTTGCCTTGCCATACAGTTCGGCCATACAGGAATTTGCCGACATGCCTTTTGCCAGGCCCAGACCATGGTCGCGGTAAGCGGTAATGAACGGATCGCCGGCAGCAGTGGCGGTCATACAACCCGCTGCAAGCGCTTCCTGGCCCACATAAGCATGGAAAAATCCACGGATCTTACCGGCCATTTTATACATTTCTTCAGCTTTCAGCTCGAACTGGCGGATCAACTGCATCAGTTCGTACCAGTAGAGATAGGTTTCTTTTGAAAATTTAGTAGCCACTAATCTGAAATTTTAGAGGGGCAAATATAGGGGTAAAAGTTTGGAGTTTGGGGTTTGGAGTTTGTGGTTTTAAAGGCAAAATTCTGCTTATCTAGCCGTTTATCCACAGTTCAGGAAAAGAATACCGGATTTTTCATATCTTAATCCTCTTAAAACCCTACATCATGAAAAAATTCATACTGGCAGCCCTGCTACTGCCGTTATTATCTGTTGCCCAAACAACAGGTACCCTCGCTCCAAAGGAAACTACTGTAGAAAATAAAGACGGACTGCGACTCGAACAGGGAAGCTGGACAGAGATCCTCGCCAAGGCAAAAAAGGAAAACAAGTATATCATCATGGATTGCATGACCACCTGGTGCGGGCCCTGCAAGCATATGGACAAGAATGTGTTTCCGTTGAAGGAAACCGGCGATTTCTTTAATGAGAAATTCCTCGCGGTAAAAGTGCAGTTCGACAGCACGGCCGATGACGATGCCCGTGTAAAGAGCTGGAAAAAAGATATGAAAGAGATCGAGAAAGAATATGCGATCAATGCTTACCCTACCTATCTCATTTTCGATCCGAACGGGCAGGTGGTGCACCGTACTGTGGGAGCAACACCGGATGCAAAAATGTTTATCGCAAAAGGAAAAGAAGGATTGGTTCCTGAAACACAATATTATACACAACTGAGACGCTATCAAAATGGCGAGAAGGATCCTGCTTTCCTTCGCAAGATGGCCACTATGGCTGCTACAGCGTATGATACCAAGATGTCGATGAAGATTGCGCAGGATTACATTGCGGGCATGACAGATTTCTACTCCAAAGAAAACGCCCAGTTCCTGGCGCAGTTTACCAGCACTTCAAAAGACAAAGGTTTCGAACTCATGTTGAACAATCCTGAAAAAATGGATGCGATACTTGGCGCAGGAAAATCTAAAGCGAAGGTGGTAAGTATCATTGCCACTGAAGAAATGAACCCGGGTTTGCGTAAGATGTTAAACGCCAAGACTCCTAATCCAGACCCTTCTGCTGTGGTAGCAAGCGCCAGCCAGAAATATCCTCAATTCGCTGCTGATCTTGCGGATATGGCAAGCAAGCTGGTTTACAGCACAGTTTACAGCCAGGAAGTATATTCACCAATGGCAAAAGCACTCGATGCAAAAACAAAAGCTGATTGGGATGCGATAAGTGCAAGCGTTCACGCGAGAGATTCAAAAAATGCGGATGAGATGTTGGCCAAAGGAAAGATGGTTTATTTCCAGAATACAAAAGACTGGCCGGCCTATACTGCGGAACTCGGCTTGTTCATGACAAAATTCGGCGAAAAAGCTACAGCAGCAGAACTGAACTCTTATGCATGGACAGTATTCGACAATTGTAAAGACATGGCCTGCGTTAACCTCGCACTTGGCTGGAGCGAACGTTCCATCAAAGATGAGAAAATGCCTGGTGTTTATATGTATATGGACACTTATGCAAATATCCTGCACAGGATAGGCAGAACCAAAGAAGCCATCCAATGGCAGGAAAAAGCGTTGGCCCTTGCGCCCGACGGTGCTAAAGAAACCTATACCGCAACTTTGAATAAAATGAAAAAAGGGGAGAAGACCTGGGCGGTGACAGAGGAATAGTGAGTGAGGTATTAGGTGTTAGGTATTAGGTATTAGCTGTTAGGTTTTCGGTTTTAGCGACCGTTAATATAGAAGCATAAAAAAATAAGGAGCGATGATTCGCTCCTTATTTTTTTATGGAAATGTTTTATAGTTCTCTTGCTAAAACCTTACAGCTAACGCCTAATAGCTTGCCCTACGCTTCCTGCAAAAACGCATACCTATAATCCACTGGCGGGTTGTACGTTTCTTTGATGGTTCTTGCACTGAGCCAGCGGTAGAGATTGAGTTGGCTGCCTGCTTTATCATTCGTTCCAGATCCCCGTGCGCCGCCGAATGGCTGTTGTCCAACCACTGCACCGGTTGGTTTATCGTTGATGTAGAAATTACCTGCTGCGTTGCGGAGTTTATTGGTGGCGAGTTCTACGGCTTCCCTGTCCTGCGCGAGTATGGCGCCGGTTAGTGCGTAGGGCGATGTGTTATCGACAAGTGTAAGTGTTTCTTCAAATCTATCTGCATCGTATACATATAGAGTTAGTACCGGCCCGAAGATCTCTTCGCACATAGTTACATATTTCGGATCTTTTGCTTCGATCACAGTTGGCTCAATGAAATAGCCTTCTTTCTTGCTGTAATTTCCACCAACCAGTATTTTGGCTTTCTTGTCTTTCTTGGCGTTGTCGATGTATTTGGTGATGCTGTTGAAAGATTTTTCATCGATCACTGCATTAATGAAATTGCTGAAGTCTTCAACGGTTCCCATCTTCATGGATTGAAGCGCGGCGATCAATTTTGTTTTCACTTCATCAGCCATATTGCTTGGAATATAGGCCCTTGATGCAGCCGAACATTTCTGTCCCTGGAACTCGAACGCGCCTCTCGCTAAAGCCGTTACTACTGCATCTACATTGGCGCTTTTATGTGCCACAACAAAATCCTTTCCACCTGTTTCGCCAACGATCCTTGGATAGGAACGGTAGTTGGCTACATTCTCTCCGATCACTTTCCACATATTATTGAATACTCCGGTGGAACCGGTAAAATGCACACCCGCAAATTCGCGGTGAGAAAAACATACTTTACCGATGGTAGGGCCATCAACATAAATTAAGTTGATCACGCCATCGGGTAATCCTGCTTCTTTTAAAATACGCATGATCATCTGTGCCGAATAGATCTGGGTGTTGGCAGGTTTCCATACAACCACATTACCGCACATCGCAGCCGACGTTGGCAGGTTTCCGCCGATCGCTGTAAAATTGAAAGGAGTGATGGCTAATACAAATCCTTCCAGCGGACGCCACTCCATACGGTTGTGCATGCCGGGTGAGGAGATGGGTTGCTGTTTATAGATCTCACTTAGAAAATGAACATTGAAACGTAAAAAATCGATCAGTTCACAGGCGCTGTCGATCTCGGCCTGGAAAGCGTTTTTACTTTGTCCAAGCATGGTAGTGCCATTCATATGGTAACGGTATTTCGTTGCCATCAGGTCGGCCGCTTTCAGGAATATATGCGCCCTGTTCTCCCAGCTCATTGCCGCCCATGCCTCTTTTGCTTTCAGCGCTGCATCTATTGCCTGGGTTACATGTTTTTCTTCACCGGCATGAAACACAGCCAACGTATGCTTGATCTCATGCGGGGGGTGTATCTCTTTCTTATTACCTGTTTTTACCGCTTTACCACCGATATACATCGGGATCTCGATGGGTTTCTTTTTCAGTTCGGCAAGCGTTCTTTTCAGGGCCGCTTTTTCGGGGCTTCCGGGAGCATATTGAAGAACGGGTTCGTTGGCGGGCATGGGGTAAGAGAAATATCCAAGACTCATGGTAGATGTTTTTATGAATTTGAGTGCGCAAGGTAAGAAATTTTAGCGGTTAGGTATTAGGTGTTAGCTATTAGCTTTAGCAATGTCAATAACTAAGCAGGGCATTGATTTTAAGTGCTAACGGCTAACAGCTAATGCCTAAAAGCTTTTTTCACGTACGTTTGTACTAATGGCCATTGTTCTATTTGATAATCAATTCCGCAAAAGCCTTTTCCCGCTTACCTATACGAAAGCTGTGGCTGAATTGCGGTTTGGTATATTGACCATTACGGAGCGATGGGAAAAGTTTTCGCAGCAACCCGTATTTGTCCATACGGAAAAATACCTGCAGGCTCTATATGCGTTACCGGAGACTGGAGAACATACCTGGATAGATGCATCCGTGATACCTGATGGTGATTTGATAGATACGATTCTTAGCCTTGATAGCAGTTGTTGTATCGCTGATGAAAAAGGATTGATCGCCGGAAGAACGAAAATATCGTTTGATGATTTTGATGCAGCCAATTCACTGGCCCTGTTTCAAAATATCACTGACCATGCATTGGTAAAACGCATCGAACACCCCTGGCAACTGATGCAGTGGAACGATGGGATGATACGGAAAGATTATTTTCTTGTTACAAGGGATAGAATATCCCAGGCTATTCCTTCATCAGTTAATACAATACAACCCGAAAATATTTTTATAGAAGAAGGCGCGAAACTTTCGTTCTGTACATTGAATGCATCTACAGGGCCGATCTATATTGGTAAAAATGCCGAGATCATGGAAGGGTCAGTGATCAGGGGCCCTTTTGTGCTGGGAGAAAACTCTGTGCTGAAATTAAACAGTCGTGTATATGGTGCAACCACTTTAGGTCCTTCCTGCATGGGTGGCGGAGAGATCAAGAATACAGTGATGATGGGTTACAGCAACAAAGCACATGATGGTTATCTCGGCGATTCGGTGGTAGGTGAGTGGTGTAATTTTGGCGCTGGAAGTACGAACAGTAATATCAAGAATACCGCAGGCGAAGTAAAAGTTTGGGATATGGATTCCAAACAATATTTACCCGTGGGAAATAAATGCGGTGTGATCTTGGGCGACTATTCGCGGGTGGCTATTAATTCTTCCATCAATACCGGCTCTGTGATCGGTGTTAGCTGTAATGTGTTTGGCGCGGGATTATTGCCAACCATTGTTTCCAATTTCAGTTGGGGCGTGGTGGGAACGAAATATGAATTTGCAAAAGCATTGGCGGATATCAATAACTGGAAGAAATTAAAGGGCCATGTTTTGAGCAAAGAAGAAAGCTCAGTGTTAGAATATATCTTTAGGCATGAAAAAATTTGAGTACAAAACACTGGAGTTGCCGATAAAAAGTATCTGGTCAGGCCGAATTGATCACGAAACATTAGTAACCCAGTTGAACACATTGGGTAGCCACGGGTGGGAAGTTGTTTCGCAATCATCGCCCGGCGCCTATTCGGGAGCCAAAGGGCCGTTTATTATTTTAAAAAGAGAAATCAACTAATATGAGAAAACAGATCGCAGCAGCTAACTGGAAAATGAATTTGACACTGCAACAGGGAGAAGCATTATTGGATGCCATTATCAGCAAACCGCATTCATTGAAAGAGGATCAATTGGCCGTGTTCGCAGTTCCTTCACCCTACCTGCAAATGGCACAACAAAAATTAGCGGGTAAACAGAATGTATTTGTTGCCGCGCAGAATTGTTACAGCAAAAAAAATGGCGCTTATACAGGCGAAGTATCTGTTGAAATGTTACAGTCGCTCGGCATTCAATATGTTGTATTGGGACATTCTGAGCGCCGTGAATATTTCCAGGAGAGCAACCAGTTGTTGGCTGATAAAGTAAATATCTGCCTCGAATACAATATCAAACCCATTTTCTGTTGCGGCGAACCTTTGGGAATTCGTGAGGCCAGTACACAGAATGAATACGTGGCTAAACAATTGGAAGAATCTTTATATCATTTATCCGCAGAACAATTGCAGCAGATCGTGATCGCGTATGAACCTATCTGGGCGATTGGTACCGGCAAAACGGCTAGCAGTGCACAGGCGCAGGAGATGCATGCATTTATTCGTGCCGAACTCGCCGCTAAATATGGCGCTTCTGTTGCTGATTCTATTTCTATTTTGTATGGTGGAAGCGTGAAAGCGGCGAATGCAGTTGAGATCTTTTCGCAAGCGGATGTAGATGGTGGATTGGTGGGAGGGGCTTCGTTGGTTGTTGATGAGTTTGTGGCGATTATTAATGCATTGAAATAAAAATTGCCACAGACGACACAGATTACCACAGACTTTTTCTGTGATAATCTGTGTCGTCTGTGGCAAAAAAATAGTTTACAGATTTGGGTTCTTAAAACTTAACGGGCAACTCCGCCTCCGTATACTCATCCAACTTATCCAAATGCAAAATCGTTTTTGTATTTCCTTCATTCGGATGATACATGGGTACAAACTTCGCACCATACACCAGTTCTTCAAAATTGTAGGATGCTCTTGATACTACGGTGTTTGAGAAGCTTTCATCAAATCCCTGTACAAATATCAACAACTCAGCCTGTGCATCATTGATGTCTTTTTTGCTGAAACCGAATAAGGGGCTTTCTTCATTGATCATGTGAACCAATGTCCAGTTGGCCGTCATGGTAGTGGCTTTGGCAATATCGAGCGGCATGTTGAAGAATTTGTTCTTCATCTGCCCATCTTCCTGGATCTTTAAGGCTAGGGTTACTTTTACTTCTACATTCAGTAAATAATTTTTAGTGTAAGGCACCATACGGAACATAACTGCCACGCCATCCCTGAACGGAACGAATAAGGCATTCTTACTGTAACGGATATACGCGCGTGGCCTGGCAAAACGTCCGTATAGCAAACCGGTAACTAATGCAAAACTCATCAGCCCGATCAGTGCTTCGAGAGATGCGGTAAGGCTCGCTGCAAAACCAATGGGATTGATCCTTCCATAACCCACTGTTGTAAACGTCTGCGCGCTGAAGAAAAAGGCTTCACCGAATTTCTCTGCATTATTTGCCGCCACCATTCCGCCGAGATGATCGATGCCTATAGCGAGATAAAGAGAGGCAAACAGCAGATTGATCCCAACAAAAAAAATAATGATTACCGAAAAGAATTTCCAGCGAGACATGGAAAGCAGCGTATGATAGATATTAAGCCTGCGCATAAAAGGCAGGCCCCGCACTTCCATATTCGGAACGCCGTTCTTGTTAAAAAAACGCCCGCCGCTGAGCGCTGTATTGGTACCGAGACCCGTCTCGTTGTTGACCTGTGCCTTTTGATTTGGATTTTTTAGTGACATGGGCTAAAAGTACGAAGATTCGGATTTGGTGAGTAGTCGATAGTCAAGAGTCAAGAGTGAATTGAAGCGTGCGCTATTCACTATTCACTATTGACTATTCACCCCTGCGCGCTTCGGCGGATATTAACAGGCATAGCATAAAATCGTCCCTCACACTTGCCCGTTCCGGCTTATCTTTGCCGCCATTATGAAGAATATCAGGAATTTTTGCATTATCGCACATATCGACCATGGTAAAAGTACATTGGCTGACAGGCTGCTGGAACATACCAAAACAATCGGCGACCGCGATATGATGAACCAGGTGTTGGATGATATGGACCTGGAACGTGAAAAAGGGATCACCATCAAGAGCCATGCGATACAGATCAACTATCCATACAAGGGAGAAGAATATATATTCAATCTCATCGACACACCAGGCCACGTCGATTTCAGTTATGAAGTGAGCCGTGCATTGGCTGCCTGTGAAGGAGCTTTACTACTGGTTGATGCTTCACAGGGTATACAGGCACAGACAATCAGTAATTTATACCTCGCAATTGATAATAACCTTGAGATCATTCCTGTGATCAACAAGATCGATATGGATGGCGCGAAGATCCCCGAAGTGACTGACCAGATCGTTGACCTGATCGGTTGCAAACCTGAAGATATTCTGCTCGCAAGCGGTAAATCGGGCATTGGTATCGAAGAGATATTACATGCTATCATTGAACGTATACCTGCGCCCAAGGGCGATTACGCTGCGCCTTTGCAGGCATTGATCTTTGATAGTGTATTTAATAGTTTCCGTGGCATCATCGTTTATTACCGGATACTGAATGGTGTGCTGAAGAAAGGTGATAAGATCCGTTTTGTAGCATCAGGCGCTGATTATTTTGCGGATGAGGTCGGTGTATTGAAACTGACCATGACGCCGAAAGAGGAAGTGAAAGCGGGAGATGTAGGCTATATCATCACAGGGATCAAAAATGCAAAAGAAGTAAAAGTAGGGGATACCATCACCCTCGCCAATAATCCCGGTGAGATGATCCATGGTTTTGAAGAAGTAAAACCCATGGTATTCGCAGGGATCTTCCCGGTAAATACAGATGATTTTGAAGTGCTGCGCGATTGCATGGGCAAGCTGCAGTTGAATGATGCATCACTTGTGTTTGAATTAGAGACATCACAGGCGCTTGGTTTCGGTTTCCGTTGCGGCTTTCTTGGATTGCTGCATATGGAGATTATACAGGAGCGTTTGGAGAGAGAGTTCAATCAGACAGTGATCACTACTGTTCCCAACGTAAGTTTTATCGCTTACACAACACGCGGCGAAAAGATCAACGTGAACAACCCGATAGAAATGCCGGACCCTGTTAAGATCGCGAAGATCGAAGAGCCATTTATCAAAGCACAAATCATTACACAGCCGGATTATATAGGCAATATCATGACACTTTGTTTGGGCAAACGCGGGATCCTTATAGGTCAGAGCTATTTAACGCCTACACGCGTGGAACTGGTATTTGAAATGCCATTGACAGAGATCGTATTTGATTTCTATGATAAATTAAAAAGCTCCACTCGTGGCTATGCATCTTTCGACTACACACCGATCGATTATCGCCAGGCGGATATCGTGAAAATGGATATCCTGCTGAACAATGAAAAAGTGGATGCCTTAAGCGCATTGATCCACCGCGGCCGTGCAGAAGATTTCGGAAGGAAATTGTGCGAGAAGCTAAAAGAATTATTACCTAAACAACAATTCCAGATAGCCATTCAGGCAGCCATTGGCGCGAAAGTAATTGCACGTGAGAACATCAGCGCCATGCGCAAAGATGTAACCGCCAAATGTTATGGTGGTGATATCAGCCGTAAGCGTAAACTTTTAGAGAAACAGAAAGAAGGTAAGAAACGTATGCGCCAGATAGGAAATGTTGAGATACCGCAGGAGGCGTTTCTCGCTGTACTAAAGCTTGATTAAGATTGTCGTAGTCTGGAGTTAGAAGTCTGGAGAACGAACTATGCAGTCTCCAGACTTCTAACTCCAGACTCTTTTTATCCCTTTGTCTTTTTTGGAAGCGGCAACGGCGTGGTACCTCCGCGCGCCGCGCCTGGTTGTGTTGGATTGATATTTGAATGCGGATCTACTTCTCTTACAACAGGCACATATACCCATTTCCCGCTGACCCATTTAAATCCCTCAAAACTTCCTGTGGGTATTAAGGTATGATGCAGGGCAGGTTCGCCGCTTTCGCTGGTAAGTTTTGCGAAGGTGATCATATCGAGTTCGGGATCATAATTTAAACGGGCACTGGCTTCTTTTTTGAACTCAACGCAAAAACGATAAGCGGGTTGCGGCGGTTTTGTTTCATCATTCGGATAAGTAAAATACCTGCCACCGAATATGGGACGGTTGTTCTCATCGAATGTTAATACCTCCATCCATTTGCGTGTGCTGCGTGCGTCGTTCTCATCGTAACCAAAAAGTGTGTAATAATTTTTGTTGTTGAATGTTTTCTCGACAATATTATAATACACGGCGCCGATCCATTGCTGGTTGGTGCGAACAGAATCGAAAGGGTTTTCAGTAAAGGCCGAATTATCATACAAGGGGATCAGTTTTAATGAACCATCTTTTGTATGGAATTGTATCGCTCCTTTTTGATGATAGTATGTAAAATCTTTCATCACCTGCCAGGTGAAAATGCGGAAACTGCTATCCGGCGCATACAGATGTGAGATAGTGGTTAGAGAATCAAACGGGTAAGAAAAAGAGTTGGGTAATTTTAAAGCCTGCACCAATGCTTTGGTAAAAATACTATCGGCGATTGACCGGTCGGACGCTTCAATTGCATTGACGATGGCGTCCGCATATTGTTTCATATTTTCTTCCACCTGCATCAATGCCTGTACAGAAGCCGGTATTTTCTTTTGTGCACTAAGAGAAAGTGCGAAAAAGCAGGCGATTGCAAATAAGGTATGCTTCATATAGGAAACTAAATTACAACCAATCCCACGACGTAGCGATGATCTGCCTGTTGAAAGCGGAATTTTAAGTTTTTATTAGCCTATAAAGCTTTGGCAAATGCTAAGAGATCGTCAAATCGCAGATCGATCAGGGGGTCAGGAAATGGTGTTTCAGGGTGCGTGGTAGCAACAAACACCGTATAGATCCCGGCATTGCGTCCGAATCCCATATCGCTGATGCGGTTGCCGACAATGATGCTTTTTGAAAGATCCACTTCCGCAAAATCCGCTTTTGCCTGGTGGGCCATGCCGGGATTGGGCTTGCGGTTAACGGAATCATCCGAAAGATCGGCGCAGTAATAAACCTTGTCGATCCTGCCGCCGTTTTCCTGGATAAGGGATAGCATGTTGGCGTGAATATTATCAAGATCAGCCACACTCATTAATCCTTTGCCCACGCCTTTCTGGTTGGTGGTAACAACAATCCTTCCGAAATGCTTTTCAATGATGGCCATCGCTTCAAGCGTAGTATCGTAAAAACGAAATTCGTTCCAGTCGCGGATATAATCATTGTCCTTATCGTGGTTGATCACGCCGTCACGATCAAGGAACAAGGTCCAGGTCTTGTCTATCTTTGTAAGATCGAGCATTTTATATCAGTTCAGTTTGCGCCTTCCGGTAATCTTCGGGTATGCCGATATCAATAAAGTAACCATCATTCACTACTCCATAGATCCTTTTATGGGTGTAATATTCCTGCAGGTAGTCGGTTTCAAAAGAGAATTTTTCAGGCAGAAATAAATTGAAGAAAGCGGGAATATTTAAAATGTAAACGCCTCCATTGATCAATCCTTTCTCATAAAACTGTTTTTCCTTAAACGAAGCGATGGTCTGATCGCTGTTAAGTTCTACAACCCCATACCTTTCAAAATTCTCCATGGGTTTTAATGCCAGGGTACAATAGGAGTCTACGGCAAAATGAAAATCAGCCTGCTGTGCGAGGTCGGTTTTAAAAATACTGTCGCCATTTACAACCACTATGTTTTTTTCTTTTGCATAAGTACATGCGAATTGAATGGCCCCGCCTGTACCAAGCGGTTCTGTTTCGATCGCAATTTCATAGTTGCAGGAAGGAAGCAGTTCAGCGAGGTATTCGATAAAGACCTCTGACCGGTAGCCCAATGAAAAAATGAACCAACTGATACCCTGTTGCTGAAGATAATTCACTACATACGAAATGAAGGGCTTACCATTAACCGGGGCCATGAATTTGGGAAGATCCGGAACTGTATCATGTAACCTTGTGCCCAATCCTCCTGCGAGGATGATCGCTTCTTTTATTTCCATTATCCAAATATTTTTTCTTCTACCAATTCACAAATAATATGCCCGATCATAATATGGCTCTCCTGTATCCTGGGTGTATCCTCCGACGGAATGTTAACCAGGTAGTCGCAGATGTCTTTCATTTTACCGCCGCCTGCACCGGTAAAACCGACAGTGATCACTTTCTTTTCCTTTGCCGAAACAAATGCATTCAATATATTTTTCGAGTTGCCTGATGTGCTCAACCCGACCAATACATCTCCTTCTTCACAGATACCTTCCACTAATCTTGAATAGATCACATCATAACTATAATCATTTGCCACAGCTGTAAGATAAGAGGTATTACAATGCAACGCTTCCGACGGAAGTGCTTTTCTATTCTTATAAAATCTCCCTGAAAATTCTGCAGCAAGATGTTGTGCATCTGCGGCACTCCCGCCATTGCCGCAAAACAAAACCTTCTTTCCGTTTTGAAAAGCTTCTGTTATAGCATTAATGATATTTTCGATGTTTCGCTGAAATGCTTCATCAGCCAACACTTGTTTTTTTACATCTATGGAAGCTGCAATAATGCTTTTTATTTTCTCTTTCATTTTTTGTGATCTGCTGTTTTATGATTGTATGGTCCAACTTGTTAAACCATGTTGTGTGAACTGGTAAGGGTTGATCCTTCCGCCAAAGTTATTTAGTGTTTCAATAACGTGGTAACGCGAATTGCCTGGGCAGTAAAATATCATGAATCCACCACCACCTGCACCGCTGATCTTACCACCCGTGGCGCCTGCGTTTATTGCTGCCCTATATATTTCCTCGATATTATTGTTGGAGATATTTGCGGCCATATTTTTTTTCTGATTAAATCCATAGTTCAGGATCTCTCCGATCTTATCCAGCTTGCCCACCAGCAATGCTTCCTTCATCATTTTTGCCTGTTCCTTTAACTGGTGCATAGCATCAATGCTTTTTGCATTGTTCTCTTTTACATTGCGCTGCTGCTCTGTAATAATGGTTGCCGATTCGCGGGTGGTGGAAGTGAAATACAATACCAGGTTGTTCTCCAGTTCGTTGAGGTAATCCTGTCGTATCCTCAATGGGTTCACGATCACTTTATCATTGGCATAGAATTCCATAAAATTGAAACCGCCGAAAGTAGCGGCATACTGGTCCTGCCTGCCACCTGCTAATTTCAGGTCGCTGCGTTCGATCTCGTATGCATAGTGTGCAATATCATAATCGCCAAGTGGTAATTTCAACATCTCCACAAAAGCGCCGATAATGGATACTACAAGAGTAGAAGAAGTTCCCAACCCGCTGCCGGCTGGGGCATCTACAAAGGTAGATAGCTTCATCCCTTTCATTGTGAACGGGTGATCCTTCTGTATGCGGTTGTATACTCCTTTCAACAGGTCGAGTTCACCATTAACAGGCAGTTCTCTGTTCCAGTCAAATACCTGTTGTTTTTTCTGGTCGATGGATTGAAGCGTGATCTTATCATCAGTAGTTGATTCAATGGTCGCATGTGCGTGTAAAGAAAGTGTGGCATTCAGGATAGCGCCGCCGAACTGGTCGCTGTATGGACTAACATCCGTTCCGCCTCCCGCCAATCCTATCCGTAAAGGTGCTTTGCTGCGATAGATCATTAATTCGAAATATTGTTTGCAAATGTACAGTAAACGTAGCAATGCGGTTGGCGGTCGGGACGCTGGAGCGGCCTTAACGCTAACTGATTTTGTTAAATAAATTCTGAAATGTGTTCATTAAGGAGACCGATGCTTTAGCGTTCGGGCCGCTCCAGCGTCCCAACCGCTAAAATCGCCGCAGCTAATTTTTTCCAGCTGTATTTTTTCTTCTCTTCCTGCAGCCAGGGCAGAAAATGGCTTTCGCCCAGTTCGTATAATTTGAGGATACCGGTTGCGATCGATACCGGATCCGGTTCTGCGATGATACCCACTTTTCCATCGGGTACAAGATCAGGCAGCCCGCCTACATTGGTTACCAGCATCGGTTTTTCAAAATGATAGGCGAGGGGGGTAACGCCGCTTTGGGTTGCATTGCGATAAGGTTGTATCACAAAATCTGCCGCACTCAGGTAATAGCGCACTTCGCTGTCGGCAATAAAATCGGTTCTTTGTATGAGTTCTGATGCGATGCCGATTTTTTCTATCAGCAGGTCATACTCTTCTCTTTTTTCGTAAAACTCGCCTGCTATCAATAATTTAATGCCTGACTGGCGGATGCGTTCGTCATTCATCGCTTCAAGCAAAATATCAAGCCCCTTGTATTTGCGGATAAAACCAAAGAACAAGATGATCTTCTCATTTTCTGGTAATGACAATTTTTTTCTTGCCTCTTCTTTGGGAACAGCTTCTCCAAAATTGTCATACAAAGGGTGCACAACCTGCTGCGCCGGCTTGGAAGTAAATAAAAAAAGATCGTTTCTTACCTTTTCACTCATGGTGATGAATGCATCTACCGGTTTTACAAAATACTGCGTAAACGGTTTATCCCCGAATCTTTTTTCATGTGGGATCACATTATCTGCAATACAGACTACCCTTGTGAATTTATTTTTTTTAACCCTGCGCAAAATAGTTCCCAAACATGGGCCCATTAACGGCAACCAATAACGAACAACGATCAGGTCGGGTCTTAGTTTTTTTAATTCATTTCCTACACTGACCCAGTTCAATGGATTGATGGAGTTGATGCATTTTTTTATTTTGATATCATCCGGTGCCGACTCAGTAGAATACTGCGTGGTTCCTGGAAATAAAAAATCGGGGTATTGTAACGAGAAGGTATAAATGGTGGTATCGTATCCTTCTTCTGTAAATTGTCTCGCAAGCCGTTCATCAAAAGATGCCAGGCCGCCACGTAGAGGCCAGGCGGGCCCGATGATGATAGCGGTTTTCGACATAGTGGTAAGGTTTGTCGTTTGTAGTTTGTGGTTTGTAGTTTAGGTGTTCATAACCACAAACCACAAACTACAAACCACAAACTCATTTTTCGATGCCTTGTTTTTTCTCGATGAGATAATAATTTCTTTCCGGCGAACTCCTTGCCACAAGTTCGGCTACAAAACCAGTTAAGAATAATTGCATACCGATGATCATAGTGGTGAGCGCGATATAGAAAGCGGGACGGTTGGTGAGACTGAAATCAGCGGACGCAAATTTTGCAATGAGTAAATAGACACTGAAAGAGAAACCGATCAGGAAAAATAATGTGCCGAGTAATCCGAAGAACTGCATCGGCCTCTTGCCGAATTTACCCAGGAACATGATAGTGGCAAGATCCAGGAACCCATTCACAAAACGCTGCCATCCGAATTTGGTAACGCCATATTTACGTGGTCGGTGCTCTACTACCTTTTCACCGATCTTCCGGAACCCGCTCCATTTGGCCAGGATAGGAATATAGCGGTGCATCTCGCCATATACTTCAATGCTCTTCACCACTTTTCTTTTATATGCTTTCAGCCCGCAATTAAAATCATTCAGTTGTATTCCCGAACTCGCACGTGCTGTTGCATTGAATAGTTTGGAGGGAATATTTTTGGTAAAAGTATTATCGTATCTTTTTTTCTTCCATCCACTTACCATATCAAAACCATCTTCGAGTACCATACGTCGCAGCTCCGGGATCTCATCAGGAGAGTCCTGCATATCGGCATCCATGGTGATCACCACATCGCCCTGCGCTGCTTTAAAGCCTTCGTTAAGTGCCGCGGATTTGCCGTAATTTCTCTGAAACTTAATGCCTTTGAAATTCGGATTTTCGCTGTTTTTCTTTTCGATAAAGGCCCAGCTGTCATCGGTACTGCCGTCATCAACCAGGATCACTTCATACGACAGGTTGTTTTGTGTGACCACCGATTCGATCCAGTTGCACAATTCCGGTAATGATTCATCTTCATTGATCAGTGGAACAACAATTGATACATCCATGCTTACGATTGTTCTAATGGATTATAGTTTGGATTTTTCTTAGCAACTCCGGCGCCGATCAACGAAGCGATCGCGCCGCAGATACCAAACATGACAATGATACCACCAATAGCAAAAGGGATAAAGAATTTCTTGCCCATTTCAACACCCTGCGTGATCTGTTCTTCAGTCAAATTTCCTTTCTTCTCCATATCAGTCCTTGCCTGGTTCATGATCGCATCGATCATCTCAGGAAAGAGAAATTTAAAAGCGATTACCGAATAGATAACCATGATTACGATAATGGTTGCCGTTACTTTAAAGCCGTGTGCAAACACGTTACCAAATGTTACGTTACCGTTTTTCTGTTTTGCAAAACTATTATCGGCCACAATCACGCCCACAATCAGGACGATGAACTGAATCCAGCTTAATGACTTGTTCTGCGCCTGTCCTGCAAAATAAAGCGCAAGGCCATACACGATCAATATAAGGCTGATGACTAAACCTTTGGTCCATGGGGGTGTTACTTTTTGTTCCATCGTGGTTGAATTTTGGTTATTGGTTAGTTTAAAGTTAATCGACCTTTGTGTATAATTCCTAAAACTTTTCCAGTCAATTCCCTTTCTAAAAAAGGCGTATTGGACGATTTGGTTTTTAACCCGGTTTTGGTCAGCAGGGTGTTCTGCTCTTTGGTGAACAGGGTTAGTTCTGCTTCTGATCCTTCAGCGATAGTATTTACCGGCAAATGAAAGATCGCACGGGCATTTAAAGAGAAGAGTTGAACTAATCTTTCCCGAGTCAATTCGGGAAGCAAATGGTTCACTACCGCGAAACTGGTTTCGAGGCCAGTCATACCATTCTTTGCATACTCAAATTCGCAAACCTTGTTGTCCCAATCCTGTGGCATATGGTGTGAAGCGATACAGTCTACCGTTCCATCAACCACCGCTTCACGCAGGGCAAGCATGTCTGCCTTGCTTCGTAATGGTGGGTTTACTTTCAGGTTGGTATCGTAGGTCTGCATATCCTCATCGCAAAAAAAGAGATGATACGGTGTAACGCTGCAACTGATCTGCAATCCTTCTTTCCTGGCTGCAGCGATCAGCGCGAGGCTGTTTTCAGTGGAGATGCCGGTGATATGAAGTTTGGATTGTGTATAGCGTAACAGGTCAATATCTCTTTTAATGATCACTTCTTCAGCCAGTGCCGGAATGCCTGGCAATCCAAGCCGGGTAGAGATCACACCTTCATTGATGAGTCCGCCCGAGCCGATGCTTTTATCCAGCGGCAACTGAATCAGTACGCCGTCAAATGCCTTTACGTATTGAAGTGCTTTCAGGAAGAGGCCGGGTGATTGTACAGGGTGAATGCCATCAGAAAAGGCGATGGCGCCGCTATTCCGCATATCATACATTTCTGCAAGATCCTTTCCGTCGGTTCCTTTTGTGATCGCGCCCAATGGGTGAATCGTTACGGGCAGTGTTTTTGATTGCTGGCTGATATACTCCACCTGCGTTTTACTGTCAACCACCGGCCTGGTACCCGGCAGTACAAAAACCTGTGTGAATCCGCCTGCTGCGGCCGAATTGGCGCCTGTTTCTAAAGTTTCCTTGTATTCATAGCCCGGATCGCAGAAATCGGCAAAAATATCAACCCAACCCGGAGAAACAGTCAAACCCGCCCCCTCTATCACTTCATCGGCTGATCCGGAGATATGGGAAGCAATTTGGGTGATCTTGTTATCATTGATCAAAATATCAGCAACCTGGCCATTGAAAGGGGAATCAGGATCGGCAATGGTGGCTTGCCTTACTAGTATCTTCATGTAGCGGGCGATAAATTTTGTGCAATATAACCTGATTTTTTCTTTTAGCTCCTATATTTGCAGCCCTGCTGAAGAAGGGATGTCGGATGATGGATGTCAGATGTCAATTAGCTTTGTTGCAGGTAATAGTTCGGGACGTAGCGCAGCCCGGTAGCGCACACGTCTGGGGGGCGTGGGGTCGCAAGTTCAAATCTTGTCGTCCCGACAAGAGAGAGTCGTTCTGTATTTTCAGAACGACTTTTTTATTTTACCAGCGCTCTGGTGGGGCATCCCGCCACCAGCATATCTGCACTGTAGAGCCATGTCAAAGAATGCTTGCCGAAGTATTACCATTTTGATCTGTATCTATTGTTTAAAGATACCCAGTTAGATTGTACCTAACTCAAGCCACCTCCCGTTTACTCACTCAATCGATACCCGGCTCAACCGTTACAGGCGTTCGCACACATGTTTTACAGGGAATATAGTTTATCGGTACCTTCAAAAGCTAATATATCAGGTATGCTGAAAGCTTTCCTTGTTGACGATGAGGATAATAACCTGGAAAATCTGCAGTTTTTACTTCATAATGATTGTGAGGGTGTAACGGTTGTGGGAAAAGCCAAAAATGCTTCCGATGCAAGGAATTGGCTAACGACTCATGCTACGGATATTCTTTTTTTGGATATTAATATGCCGGGTGAAAATGGGTTTCAATTATTAAACAGTCTCGGTTCACCCAATTTTAAAGTTGTTTTTGTAACTGCGCATAATGAATATGCCCTACAGGCAATTAAAGCGAATGCACTGGATTATATTTTGAAACCTGTTAGCATCGATGAATTGCGGGCAGCTGTTGAAAAGGTAAAAAGACTATTTGAAAACCCGGTAATTTCAGAACAAAACCAACAACTGCTAAAATCTCTGCTGCAGACAGTTACCAGTAAAACGCCACCCAAGAAAATAGCCTTACCGCAGTTGGGCGGTATTAGTTTTATTGAGGTGGATGATATGGTATCCTTACAGGCAGATAGTAATTATACCATTATTCACATGAACACGATGCAAAAAATGGTGATCAGCAAGACCTTAAAAGATTTCGAAGAACTACTTGATCCCACACAATTTGCGCGGATACATAAATCTTATATTGTAAACCTGCGGTATATCAAAGAATACAGTACAACCGATGGCGGTATTGTAAAAATGACTGATGGTAACCAATGGAGCTTAAGCAGGAGGCAACTAGACTCTTTTCTTGAAAAGATGAAAGCAGCCAGTTTAATGTTTGGAAAATAAGCTTTTTGGTTATAGATTATCTGATCAACCTGCATTTGTAATGCGTTCAGTATTTCTGTTCTCCTTGATTATTCTTATTCCTCTTACCTGTATGGCGCAGCAGGGAGATTATAAAGTGTTTACCGTAAATGATGGACTACCCAGCAATTATATATATAGGTGTATGGAAGATGACAAGGGTTTCCTCTGGATAGGAACAGATGCCGGGATCGCCCGTTTTGATGGGAAGCATTTCCAGGTATTTACTACCAGGCAAGGGCTACCGGATAATGATGTGCTATCCATTGCAAAAGAGAAAAACGGCCGTATCTGGGTAAATTGTTTTAAACAAAGCCCAGCCTATTTTGATGAAACGCAAAACAGGTTTATCAATGCAAAAGAAGATAGTAACCTGGCAAAAGTATCAGGAGCCGGGGAAATGTACCTTTTTGGGTTGCCTGCAGGAGGTGTAATGTATTATAATTCAAGAGGGTCGTTTATATTCAGGGATAAAAAGCCGATAGATTATAATACTGAAAGGAAGACAGTTTCTTTTGTAATCAAAGAAAATGAAGATGGATCTGTGATCAAATATGGTTCTGATAAGGTAAACCTGGTTCTACGAACTGGGAAGTTTAAAATGTATCATATAAAAGAAGGAAAATACCTCGATAGCATAAACATTAGCGCCAAACAATATGATGACATGATGAGCCAGTTTATTGATGATGGGAAACTTTATTTGTTTAACGGGTCTAAAAGTAAAGTGTATATTTATTCAGATATTAACACAACTCCTCTTCGTTTCAAACTGGATTCAATAAGTCTTCCTGAATCTTTTTTTAATTATTCAATTACCCCCAACTATGTATACCTGCTAACCCATACAGGTAAAATATATGTGATGGATAAAAACAGGTTACAACAATCATATGTACTGAGCGGCAATTATATTCCCAACTCTTTTTACGATGATAGTAAGGGTAATAGCTGGGTGTCCACCATTGATAAAGGGCTGGTATTGTATAAAAAGAAACAGTTTGCACATATTGAAATGCCTATTGGTTTTACAAGGACAAACTTTTTTAGTATGGCCAAAAAAACAGGGGGCGGATTACTTGCGGGGAATTATTATGGAGAAGTGATAGAAACCCATCAACTGAAATTCGATATCCATACGATCTCCGAAAACGGGTTTACCAGGCCACGAAAAATTATTCTGTCAAAAAAAAATGTGTTTACTTTTTCCGATGAAGGTGTTACGGTGAATTATACGAAACCCATAAGGTACCTGGGGAAAAAGACATTTTTTTCAATCAAAACCGCTATTGTGTACAACGACAGTATCATGATTGCAGGGTATAATGCAGGGTTACTGAAAGTGAATTCTGACAATCAAACCATAACAAAAATATCACCTACTGCAAAAAGGGTTACTGCATTGGTAAAGGCGAATAACGGTATGATCTACTTTGGCTCCCTTGATGGGTTGTATAAATTTCACTATCCTGAAAATAAGGTTATTCCCCTGGCAGAAAACAGTCCTCTATTGGCAGAAAGAGTTACAGCATTATGTACAACGCCTGATAGCCTGGTATGGGTTGCTACTCCTTCCAATGGCATATTGGCTGTGAAAAATGATAAGGTGCTGCTTGCGATCACGACGCGGGATGGCATTATCAATAATTCTTTCCGCAGTCTTACAGCAGGAAAGCCTGGCCAGGTTTGGCTCGGTACGGATGCAGGTATCAGTGTGATCCATTATAAAGTTCAGGATAATAAGGTTAGTGCTTCCATTCAAAATATTACTATCAATGATGGCCTGGCGAGTAATGAGGTAAATGAAATGATCTATCACAACGATACCATGTATGCAGCTACTGCGGGTGGTATTTCTATAGTACCGGCAGATATTTATATTTCCAAATTCAATATCCCGGTACAGATCCTGAATATCAGTATCAACCAGCGGGATACTGTCATTACCAATAAGTATGATCTTCGGTATGATCAGCAAAACATATTTATCCGTTTTGCGGCCATTGAGTTAAGCGGACATTTCAAAAACATCCAATATGCTTTAGATGATAGTAAAAAATGGACCAATTTACAGGAGAATACGCTAAACCTTCAGCTTAGCAATGGTGACCATACCATTAAAGTTAGAGCAGTTGATGTAAATGGAAATGTCAGCGATAAAATACTTAGCATAGGATTTACTATCGCTACTCCTTTCTGGAAAGCAATATGGTTCTGGATAATAGTGTTTTTGAGTTTACAGTCTTTGGCGATATTATTTGTTTTCAGGTGGCAGGTCAGCAGAAAAAAAGCGAAGTTGGTTAAAGAAATGGCCAGCCTGCAAACCGCATCACTCGAACAGCAGGCATTTACTTCTTTAATGAACCCGCATTTTATGTTCAATGCACTCAATAGTATCCAGCACTATATAAATGTGCAGGACAGACAAAATGCTAATCGCTATCTTACAGATTTCGCATCACTCATCCGTAAAAATTTTGAATCTGCACAGCAATCTTTTATTCCTTTGGAACAGGAACTGGAAAATATACGGATTTATCTAAGGTTGGAGCAGATGCGGTTTACCAACAAGTTCACTTACCACATAGCTATCGATCATAATCTTGATATAGAGAATTGGATGATCCCGACAATGATGTTACAGCCTCTTTTGGAAAATGCACTTTTGCATGGTATTATGCGATCTAACATCGACGGGTTGCTAGAAATTGAATTGAAAGAACAGGATAAAAACCTACTGATCACTATAACCGATAATGGTATTGGTGTTGCCAATAGCAGTGCGGCCAAAGTAAACAGCGGGCACAAAAGTCATGGGATGGGGTTGATTAAAAAACGTATAGCAGCCTTGAGCCATTTTGTCTCTCAGCCGGTTACTATATCAATGTCTCCGGCGTTTGAGGATGAAACCAACCCGGGTAATAAAATAATACTCTTTATCCCGGGAAGCCTGTATTCTTCCTGGTTGCAGGCGCAGCAGTAAGGTTGCTTAGGATTTCTGTGATCCTAAGATGTATGTTTCAGAATGCGTGTTTTCATTATTCCCCTGTACATTCCGTTAGTTTATCATCAGTTGAACTAGCATTTACTAACCGCTTACTCAGCGATATATACTATTCACACAATAAGGCCTGAGAATCACGCAGGCATTATTGTATCTACATTATAATACAATTAATTTACCCTTGGTTCCTCCCCCAATTTTACAGTTTCCCGATAAAAAGTAACAACACAGACCTTAAAAATAAATAAATGAAAAAATCATTTATACTGCTGCTATTGATGTTAGCAGGTATCCAACCGTTTGCCCAAACTCGTATCCCTGTTCTTGTTAAAGAACGGCCTGGCGAACCCGCAAATGCCAGGGTTAAAACATCTGTTGCCTGCGATTGTGGTGCATGGGGTAACCTCATTGTAAATGATCGTGTATCCTATAAGTCGGGTAATAAAATAACGGGGAATTGTAACCGTGTTTTTCGATTCTCAACATTCTACCAGTGCCGTCCTTCTGGTGAAAGTTGCAATGCAGGTAGTACTTGGCAGGTTACCAAAGATGGTTCGATGGTAAAAAATAACACAAGTGGTAAAAACATCAGTGCAGATTTTACACCAACCGGTAACGGCACTTATGTCCTGACATTAAATGCTACCTGTAATAATAAACAATGTGATCCGGTTAGCTATTATATTGTTGTTACTGA
Organism: Bacteroidota bacterium; assembly: GCA_040388705.1. Lineage (GTDB taxonomy): Bacteria > Bacteroidota > Bacteroidia > Chitinophagales > Chitinophagaceae > Sediminibacterium. The sequence goes on from JAZKBI010000019.1 coordinate 61,193, forward strand.
TTGTAAAGACAATGGAGGAGGAGATGGTGGTGGTGTTAGTGGTGGTGGCGGTACAGTTGCCTGCGATTGTGGTGCATGGGGTAACCTCATTGTAAATGATCGTGTATCCTATAAGTCGGGTAATAAAATAACCGGGTATTGTAACCGTGTTTTTCGATTCTCAACATTCTATCAGTGCCGTCCTTCTGATGAAAGTTGCAATGCAGGGACTACCTGGCAGGTAACCAAAGATGGTGCGATGATCAAAAACAATACAAGTGGTAAAAACATCAGCGCAGATTTTACGCCAACTAATAATGGCACTTATACGCTTACATTAAATGCGACCTGTAATAATAAACGATGTGATCCGGTTAGTTATTCGATTGTTGTTAGTGATTGTAAATGAGGCGTAGGAGTTATGATACTGGTGTAATAGCGAAAGCAGACATTAGCAGGCTTTTTTACGATAGAAGTAAACGTTGTTATTGAAAATGAACGGAAGTAGCATGATAAAAACATGTTGATCAAGATAAGGGAATTGCTATATCCAATTGTACCCAAGCCAAAGTAAACAGCGGGCATAAAAGCTATGGAATGGGGTTGATAAAAAATGTATATACCCCCGCTTTACTATATACCAACGGCATTAGAAGTATCGCCATCGCCCGTTAAAAAACAAAAATGAAAAAAATAGTTATACTATTTCTATTGACGTTATCGATGCAAACGTTTGCACAATCTTATCCCCCTATCGTTCCTGTAGTTGTTATTTTGCTTAATAAAGATCCTGATGCTATTACAACCAATTGGGGCAGAGATGGCTCTGTGCTGTCTATAACAGCGTCTACGAAACCCGTTAATGGCAGAATAGATGCCCGGGTGATTGAAAGCAAGATATTAGTGGTCATTAAAAAAGGAGGTGCTGTTGTATGCGGAAGCTATACTGCTAATTCAGCACCGGCAGCAAATTTTACTGAGGTTACTAAAGTATGGAAAGGTAATGATGTTGTTGCCCTGTTAGGAAAGAGTTGTGTATTATCACCAGGTGACTACCAGTTATGTGTACAATTTCTTGGTAATGATGCGAAAGGTATTTTTCCTTTAGGTGAAGAAGTAAGGAAACCATTCTCAATATTGCCAAAGGAACGACCAACGAATCAACCTCCGCAAACAGAAACACCGGTAAACAATAACCCTGTTAGAGAAACAGATCCAAAAACGCAAACCAACGCCGGTACAACAATAGTTGATCCGCGACAGCCAGTACCGGTTAGCTGCGATTGTGGCAAATGGGGCCCGCTCGTTATAAATAACCGCGAAAAATATTATCCTGATAGTAAAATAACTGCAAGTTGTAAACGCCCTTTGCGGTTCTCAACAACTTATCAATGCAGCCCTTCCAATGAAAGTTGCAATGCAGGCACCACCTGGCAGGTTACTAAAGATGGTGTGATGATTAAGAACAATACAGGAAATAGTAACATTAGTGAGGAGTTTACACCAACCGGCAATGGGGTCTACACACTTACATTGAATGCCTCCTGTAATAATAAAAGATGTGAGCCGGTTAGTTATTCAATTATTGTAAGTGATTGCGGTGAAGGTGGGGGCGGAGGTGTTGTTACCAACGGTGGCGGTGCAATTGCATGTGATTGTGGTGCATGGCGCGAACTTCTGGTAAATGGCCGTGATCCATATAAGCCTGGAAGTAAAATAACGGGGAACTGTAACCGGCCGTTTCAATTTTCTACAACTTATCAATGCAGTTCTGTTGATAGAAATTGCCAGGCAGGTACCACATGGCAGATTACCAAGGACGGTGTGATGATCAAAAACAATACGGGAAACAATAACATCAAAGGAGAGTTTACACCAACCGGTAATGGCACTTACATACTCACATTAAATGCTTCCTGCAATAATAAAAAATGTGCGCCGGTTAGTTATTCAATTGTTGTGAGTGATTGCGGTGAAGGTGGGGGTGGAGGCGTTGTTACTAATGGCGGCGTTGCAGTTGCGTGTGATTGTGGAGCATGGGGCAATCTTCTGGTAAATGGCCGTGATCCATATAAATCCGGAAGTAAAATAACCGGGAACTGTAACCGGACTTTCCGGTTCTCTACATCTTATCAATGCAATTCTGTTGATAAGAATTGCAATGCAGGTATTACCTGGCAGGTTACCAAAGATGGTGTGATGATCAAAAACAATACGGGAAATAATAACATCAGTGAAGAGTTTACACCAACCGGCAATGGTACTTATACACTTACATTTAATGCTTTCTGTAATAATAAAAAATGTGAGCCCGTTACCTACACTATTGTTGTTAGTGATTGCAGCAGTGGCGGAGGAAGCAATGTGACTACATGCGATTGCGGCAGATGGAACCAGGTGGTGGTAAATAAAATAAAATATGATCCTGGTAGTGCAATTACCGGTAACTGCAATCAACGTTTTCAATTTTCAACCTCGTACCAATGCACCAGCACGGATGAAAGTTGCCAGGCAAAAACAAGCTGGGACATTAAAAAAGATGGTGCGATCATTAAAACAGGTAACGGAAATAATCAAATCAACGAAGCTTTTGTACCCAATGGTAATGGCACTTACGCCGTAACATTATATGCCGTTTGTAATGGGAAGAAATGCACGCAAGGCAATTTTACAATTGTTGTAAATGACTGTGTAGATGGAGGAGGAGTTGGTGGTGGAAGCACTTGTGACTGTAGTAAAGATATGTATGTAACTGCCAATCCGGGCGTAATAAAGATCAGGTGTAATGAAACAAAAACATTTGACTACGGCACAACCATAACCATAACACCGCAAAATATCTGTAGTACGGCGGAATGTTTATCGGAATGGAGTATGAATATTCTGGATGCCCGCACAGGCGCACTTATTAAAACCGAAAAGGGAGCAGGAAGCAACTCGTTTCTGACACTTGTTTTGAATTCTGTAAACGGGTATAACGTTGAACTAACAACAAATTGTAATGGAAAAATCTGTAAGTGTGGATTTACTATCAAAACAACCGCACCCAAAGAAATTTGTGATTGCGGTGCATGGATGAATACTGAAGTTGCGATTCTGGCTAATAACAAAACTGTTTCAATAGTAAAATGCAGTGATACAGTTTCACTTGTAAAAGGGATGTATGGCCTGGTTATTCCGCAGTTTACCTGCAGCCCGGGTGATAGCTCTTGCAGGGTTCTCTATGCCTGGACCATACAAGGTGCCGTTACAATCAACGGAAGCGGGCAATTAATCAACTTCAATTTTAACGAGCCCGGATTATATACCGTAACAATTAACCCGGTCTGTGGTGGGAAGAAATGTATACCATGTAAGATCATGATCAAAATAGAAAACCCGGCGATACAGTCGGGAGGAGGGGGCCAGGGAGTAAACCAACCGTCAACAAGCGACTCTACAATTGTAAATTCTTCCAGCATACAATATTATTATGACCTGCAGAAGGAACCCACTTATACCTACACAGAAATAGCTAATAATATTTTGAACGTTCAATTCTACAATAATTATGCATCTGGCGAAAATGTAAAATTAAACATTTATGATGTTGGCTCTAAAACAATCGTTAATCAAAAAAATACAAAGCCGGTAAAATCAAATAGCGTCTCCGGATTAAACAGGATATCGATTGACATTAAAGCATACCAACTGGAACCTGAGAAATTATACCTGTTAACTGTGTCAGATTTTATCAGTAATTATCATTTCAATTTTAAAGTTATCAATGACCGTGAAAAATAAAATTATCATTGTATTTGTTTGGATAATCTCCATCACAGTAACCAGTGCACAGACAGGTGGGCCCGGGCAGCCGGAATTTATGCAATTCCAGCAATCGGGTACAGCCAACCTGGTAAACCCTTCTACAGGAACTTTTTCTTACCAGATTCATTTGTTTACCATCGGTGGATATCCAATGAATTTAACTTACCAGGCAGGGATACAAATGGAAGATGTGGCATCAATGGTTGGGCTGGGTTGGAATTTCAATGCAGGTTGCGTTGTAAGAACACTAAGAGGCATGCCAGATGATTTTAACGGTGATATCATTACAAAGAAATTTTCTGTCAAACCCAATGAAACCTATGGCGGCAAATTAGGTGTTGACCTGGAAATAGCAGGTTTGCCCGAAAACGTTGGAGTCAATGTTGGTGCGGGGTTAGGTGTATTCTATAATAATTATAAAGGTTGGGGGCTTGAGCCGTCGTTAAGTGGTTCTTTAGGTTATAGCCACAAAATGGGCGAAGGTGTAGGAGGCAGCGCGTCGCTGGGGATGGGTATTTCTGTTAATTCGCAGTCAGGGGTAGATAAATATCTAAGCCCCAGTATTGGATTAAAACTTGGATCAGGCAATGATAAACTGGGTATTTCTCTTGGCAAAACATGGTCTGTCAATTCTAATGAAGGCTTGAAAACAAGTATGAATATAGGGTTGAGCTTTGTAAGATTCAGCGATGTGAAACGAAAAGGAATTATGCCAGACGGGAAAACAAAGAAGGACAAAAGTGAAACGGATCAATCTTCTATGTCACTGCTTGGGTACGCCAGTAATTCGTATCTCAATAATTCTTTTCAACCTGATATTGATTACCCATTTGAAAATACTTCGGGTACTTATTCAGGTGCCGTCGGTTTCGATGGATTTTATGTTGACCCCAATATCAGGGTAACCGGCTATTTTTCAAAACAGAAACTTGCTTCAACTACACAAAATTTTGCTGCATATGGATCTATGTATGAAAGCGCATCTATTGGCGGTAATTCGTTGATGGATTTCAACACTGAGAAAAAGCTGCCTTATTTTATAGGTGAATCAAAAATATTGCCGATCCCTTATAAAACACCCGATGTATTTAACCTGAATGCCCAGGGGTTATCTATGACTTTTTCGGTAAATAAAAATGACATCGGCGTTGTGGGAGATGCAGATGGATCAATTACTTCGAACGGCAACCAGGCCGGAGTAGAACTAAATTTCGGCCAGCTGTTTAAAGTTGGGGCTAATTTCGGAACCACCAATTCTTATCAGCAAACAGGAAAGTGGAACCCGACGCATATTAAATTCAAACCCGACCAGGAAATAATAAACAATAGTTTATACCAACAGTTTAATTTCAAGAACCATGGCGAAATAAACAAATTCGATTATTCCGAATTTTCTTTGTTAGGCAATTATGACCCTGTACAGTTTAATCTTCTGGATGAGTCTCACATCACGAATCAATTAAGCAATGGAAATCATATTAATAATAATGTATTCAATTCCAACCAACCCGTACGCCAATCAACGATTAATTATCTGAATGCGGCAGAAGCAGATAAGATCGGTTTTGATAAACAAATCACCTGCTATAATTTCAGGAATACTTCTGACAGTTTGATCAGCAGAATTTCTGATTACCGTAAAAGCAATCATCTCTCAGAAATCTCAGTTATCCAGCCGGATGGAATGAAATATGTTTTTGGGATACCGGTATATAATATTACCCAGAAAGAAGTAAGCTTTAATGTTTCAGGCAATATGGGTGTAGACGTTGCAAGAAATTTAATTCAATACGTACATGATCAGGATAATTCTACCGGAAATCTTAGAGGTATAGACCATTTTTTTGAATCTACAATCACTCCCGCGTATGCTACCCAGTTTTTGATCACCGCTGTTTTAAGCCCCGATTACAGGGACCTGACAAATAATGGGATTACAGATGATGACCTTGGCAACTACGTTAAATTTTCTTATTATAAAGAGGATTTTGTATTTAAATGGAGAACACCATTTGCACAAGATATGGCTACCTATAATAAAGGTTTGAGAAGCGATAGTGAGGATGACAAAGGCAGCTACGTTTACGGCGAAAAAGAGCTCTGGTATGTTCGTTCCATTGAATCGAAAACGGAGATCTCGGAATTTTTTTATGGGAAAAGGAATGATGGTCATGGGGTAACAGATGAAAATGGCGGTATGAATAAGGATTTATTTTTACGCAAACTCGATTCTATCGTTGTGTATTCATTACAAGACCGGAAGAAAAACGGTAATAATGCCATTCCTATCAAAACCATTCATTTCGATTATGATTATTCATTGTGCCCTAAAACAGAAAACGTAACGGGTAACCCAAACACTGGAAAACTTACTTTACATAAAGTTGATTTTACCTATGAGCGTTCACGCAAAGGAAAACTTACCCCCTATGTATTTGGCTATGGTAATATTACGGATACCAAGAGAATTAATCCTGAGTACAATAGCAGGAGCGTAAACCGGTGGGGTTATTACCAGAAAAATAATATTGATCATTACAGCGATTTAGAAAATTCTCCGTTATCAAACATAGATTATCCATACTCGTCACAGGAGAAGGCTATGATGGATAGCAACGCCTATGCATGGAATTTAACAAATATTATCATTCCGGGCGGTGGCCAATTGAAAGTAAATTATGAGGCACATGATTACGCTTATATTCAGAATAAGACTGCGGGGCAAATGTTTAAAGTAACCGGTTTGTCGGCTCCTTTCTTTCCGGATATGTCTGCTAACAAGCTGCATAATCTGATAGATCCATCAGACCCAACCAGTACTTTAGGAATCGTGAACAAAATATATTTCAAACTAACAAATTATATAGGCAATACAGACCCTGTTCGTGCCAGGAAAGAACTGGAAGAAAATTACATTAAGGATATAAAAGATGGCTACCTATATTATAAATTTTACGTAAACCTTAAAGATGGTAATTCAGAATATGTTACCGGCTACACAAAGGTGAAAGATTATGGTGTTTCAAATGACCCGCAGTATGGCTATATAGAACTGGAGCCCGTTAAAATAGATGACGAAAATTCGATGATCAAGTGTAACCCCATATTAAAAACGGCTTTCCAGTTTCTGCGGATCAACAGGAATAGCCTGCTCTTTAGCAATTCTACAATGAATACGCCCGCTACTTTCGGATCATTTATTCATTCCTTACCCAGTATTTTCAGCCAATTGGGTGCCCAGATAGCTGCTTCAACAATGGGAGTGAACCTATATTGTGAAAGCAAGGGCTATTGCCAGTATATAGACTTGGCAAAAAGTTTTATACGCCTGTATAACCCCCAAAAAATGAAAATTGCCGGGGGCAGTCGCGTAAAACAAATAAGTATCGATGATAACTGGGATGATGTTACCGGGAATACGCATGAAGGCAAGGCTTACACCACCACATATGCCTATACTACAGAAGAAATCAGCCCAGTTACCAACGCAAAAGTAACCATCAGCTCTGGGGTAGCAGATTATGAACCCATGGTGGGTGGAGATGAGATCTCTCTCAAACAACCCATATTTTATTCTGACAGAAAAATTTTAGCGCCAGACAATGATTACTATGTAGAAGATCCGGTAAATGAATCACTTTTCCCCGCTCCACAAATAACGTATGGAAAGGTTACACAAATTACAAATGGATCGGATTCCAGTGTGGGTAAGACCGGCAAAATCATAAACGAGTTTTTTACGGCAAAGGATTATCCTGTAAAGGTTAATCGAACAACTATTGATGTAAAAAGAGATAAGACAGATTTTAATACGATACAAATGCCGTTTGTTGCAATAGATCAACAGCATGATTTTGCATCTGTTTCGCAGGGATATTCTATTGAATTAAATAATATGAGTGGTTTGCCCAAAGCCACCTGGGTATATAATGAAAAAGGTGATAGGATTTCAGGAGAACAATCTGAGTATTTCCCATCGAATGATCATTTTATACTGATAGACCGTCATGGCCAGATCAAAAAAAATCAGGCACTTGGTCTATCGGTTGAATATACCATTAATGGAAAAAAGAGTTACGATCAATCGGTGTCTAATTCATACAATGCCAATCTAAATGCATCCTTTACTCCTTTTCTGATACCATTAGTGATGCCACTGTATTCGCAAATGACCGATGAGAAACAGTTTCAATCAATTGTTATGAACAAAGTAATTCACCGGAATGCGCTGTTAAAAAGTAAAACAGTGTATGAACAAAGTTCATCAATTACAACAGAGAACCTGGCTTTTGATGAAATTACTGGCGAAGCCATACTGACCAAACTGGCAAATGAATTCAACGATACTTTATTTTCTTTCAAATACCCCGCCTGGTGGATGTATGATGGAATGGGGCCTGCTTATCCAAATGCTAAACTAAACCTCACTGCCGCCAACGAACAGAACCTGAAAGTGATTTTAAAGTCAGGCGATGAGTTAAGATCTCTTTATGATGGTGCCCGCTTATGGGTGCAGAATCCTACTGTCCCAACATTTGTGAACGATATTGGTTTGCAACAGTCACATATTGGCAGCCATGATTACCAGGTATATGCTCCGGTAGCCAAAAATCTTTTATCGAGTTCAGCAGGCCAGGTGGTTACCTGGAAACTGAATCCATTGCGCAATCAAATCAAGATCGATTTCGGTACTTTGAATACATTGAATAGCTCTGCGATACAATACTATGATAATGCGGTTATGTATTGTGATTCGTGCGGCGTGTTGTTAAACCGCTTAGGTAAAAATGATTTTCTTTCCGGTAAAAGGGGAAACTTTAAACCTAAGCAAACCTGGTTCTTTTTAGAAGATAGAACGCCTGCTAATATCGTTAATGGAATTACCAATATTAAGCAGGAGGGGTTATTTAAAACATACAATGATTTCTGGAAAGTACCGGTAAATGCATCAGTTAGCTGGTCGCCAATATTTACTCATTGGGAGTGGAAAGAAAAAGTAAACCTTACTGATGTTGACGGTCAGACAATTGAAACGGAAGACAGGCTTGGAAGAAAAACTGCTAATGTATTTGGATATAAAAATACATTGATAACTGCGCAGGCTGTGAATGCTGCTTATGGAGAGGTTTATTTTGATGGGTTTGAAGATTATTACTGTGCTTACTGCCCATACAAACCAGGGCAGATCTCTCCCCAAGTGAATGCAAATAATAACCTGGCAATGAAAAGAGTGAAAATTACTAATGGTAATCTTAGCATATCCAATGCAGAGGCTCATACAGGTAAATACTCCTTAGAGGTTCCAGCTTCACTTACATTTACAATTTCACCACCTGTCAATTGTAAAGACTCAGATCGCCCGACAGATAAAGCTTGCAAGGAATGCGTTGGTGGGTTTTCGCCTGCCATTAACAATAAATATGTTTTTTCATGCTGGGTAAAAGTGAATAGTCCGCCACCCATTCTTTCCTGTAACGATGCATCAGTGATAATTACCTCACCGGGTTCTTCGCCTGTAACCCTGCACCCTGAAGGGCCGGTTATCGAAAACTGGCAAAGGGTAACGGGCAATTTTACAACTTCTTCAAATAATAACATCTCGGTTAACCTGAAGAAAGGTAGCGCACTTACTTTTTTTGATGATATCAGAATTTTTCCGGCAGACGGCAACATGGTTTCTTATGTGTACGATGATGTGAACCTGAGGCTCACTTACAGTCTTGATGAAAATAATTATTTCACAAAAAATGAATACAATAACCAGGGAGAACTGATGCGTGTTAAAAAGGAAACTGAAAAAGGAATTATAACCATCAAGGAAAGCAGTTCATCCCTGAAAAAAAACGGTACTAATGGTAATCAATAAGTACATCCTGCTATTCCTGGCCATCTTTTCGGTGCTCAATGCCTCGGCAAAACAGTATCCCAAAGTTAATTTTCCATTACCGGGTAGTTCTCTGCTGGATGGCGGCAAAACGGCTGTTAGAATTTCTTCAAGCTATCCTGCCATCAATTCAAATAACCTGAAGAGTTTAAATAATGCAAACAGGATTACTTCTTTTGAAAATACAGTTGAACTCGTTCTTAAAGATCATTCTTCGTTTGATGCTAATACAAAAATAACTGTAACGGCAGAACTGCAATATTTTCTGATTGATAACGCGACTCCGGTTACTAAGACAATCTCACTTGAAATAAATTTCAGATCGGGAGAGCTTGCCAAAACGGACATTGCCAGTGTCTATGCCTTCAAAAATGCCTATCGCGTGGATGTAAAAGTAACAAATGTAACAGTGACTTCCGATGCCCGAGTGGATTTGGTTCGTTTGAGGCGAAGACTAAGTGATCTTATAGAGTTGAATATAGGTTTCCAACGGGAAAGCAGAACTACTGTTGACTATAATTCGGTACCAACCCATATTTCATCCTGTAAAGACCAGGAAACAGATGAACTCGCAATTAGCTGGATGCCGCTCCCGGATGCTGAATCATACGAGCTGGAATACACATTTATAGATGACTATGGAGATAGCTACCTAAATCCACTAAACCCGGCGGCGATAAATTTTAATTTTAGAGAAAACAGTACGCGCGTCTCTTTAAAAGCAAGCAGTTACCGCTTTCCGTTGGTATACGAGAGGGGCTATATTCTTTACAGGGTAAGAGCTGTTGGAAGAGGAGGTAATAATCTTGCGTTACCAGTGTATTGTGCATGGAGTGGTACAGAGAAGGGAACGGTAAATTCATTTACGAATAAGTACTATCACAATATTGCGCATATGCGCGACTGGATGAACTGGCAATCCACTTCAACTTTTGCAGAAGATGGTAAACGGAGTGATATAGTGAACTATTTCGATGGAACCTTTCGTTCACGGCAAACAGTAACCGGAATGAACCTGGAAAGACAATTACCTTACGATCAGGCAGCCATCTTTCAATCCGGAACATCTGGTTGTGCGCTACCTAGAAATGAAAAAGAGCGCGAAGTAATTGCCGGCGAAACTATTTACGATTTCCAGGGCCGTCCGGCTGTAAATATTTTACCTACGCCTACCAATGCAAAAAAAATTGAGTACATCAGGTTACTGAACATCAGCAGTACAAGATTAAAGCCATATAACTGGGAAGACTTTGATCAACCTAATTTTACCTGCCCTAACACAAGTGCTTTATTACCTCAGCCCAATGCAACTACGGGTATTATGGGTGCAGCAGCGTATTATTCATCTAACAATCCAAATAAACTCGGGTTCAATTCTTTTATCCCGGATGCACGAGGGTTCCCTTTTACACAACTGAGTTACCTGCAGGATAATACTGGGAGAGTAGCGGCCCAAAGCGGCGTTGATTCTGCTTTTCAATTTGGCAAAAACCATGAAACAAGATTTTACTATGCTGCTCCCAACCAGGCAGAACTCGATCGCATGTTTGGCACCGAGGTAGGCGATGCCCTTCGCTACAAAAAAAATGCAGTAATGGACGCCAATCACCAGGTTTCCGTTACCTATACAAACCCGGAAGGCAAAACCATTGCCACAGCTTTAGCTGGAAGAAGACCAGATAACCTTGATTCACTGGATAATCAAACCCCCAATTCCATTGATATCTCGCTCATGAGTAAAAATATGGTTAGTCTGGTAGATAAAACGCTGATCACTGAGCACCAGTTTGTAGTAACCACAGATAATACGAACTACCTGTTCAATTATAGCATCAATCCCGATACTTTACAAGCATATCAGTGTAGTGGGAACCCGGTTTGCCTCGATTGCATTTATAATTTTGAAATTACCCTAAACAATATTGAAACCTGCAACACCATCAGCATGGAGTCTTTTTCGGCAACCATTGGCAACCTGCTGAATTCAAATGGTGCTGTTGATCTGCAATGTACCAATGGCACAGCTCCCGTTTTTCAACACCAGATCTCAAGAACGTTGGGAATTGGTACTTATGTGATCACCAAAAAAATTACGGTTAACCAACAAGCGGCACTTGCTTATATAGCAGAAGTGCTGAAAGATACCTGCCAGGCAAAATGGAATGAAATCCTGACTGATGAATTGTCGCATATTGATACAACGAGTTGCTATACAAGCTGTGCCAATTGTGCTTCAACACCGGTTCAAACTGCGGTGTGTGATACCGCTTATTGCAAACCCAAACCCAATCGCTGTGATAATATCAGGTTGATGATGCTGGCCGATGTATCGCCCGGCGGGCAATATGCGCAATTTGACAGAAACTCAGATAGCACTATTGATGCCAGTACTTATCCCTTATCAATCTTTAATCCGGCCAACCTGTTACCTGTTCAATCAATTGCCTTCGGACAATTCTCACCAATTAATAATAGTAGAGACCTGATTAATCAATGGCGCCCTGAATTCGCTGAAATGTTATTACCTATGCATCCCGAAAATTGTATGCTGGGTTGGTGTAATGTTAGCGCCAACGATTCGACCCTCGATTTTGATGTTCAGATCCTTTCTACACAACATTTTGCAGAAGCTGTAACCAGCACATATATTACTGCGGGCAGCACACTTCCCAATAACAATACGAAACCTTACGAACAATTACTGAATAAGGATCCGCTGTTTGCCAATGGCCAAAACCAAACTATGAGGGCAGCCTTACTTGCCAAACTTAACCAGTACGGATGTTCTCCAAATACCATACCCGCAGACCAGCTTGCTATGCAGATGGCTTATTGTGCACTTATTAATCCGCCATCAAACAATCCAGGGGCAACACCGGCCATGAACCTTAGTGGACAGGTATGTTCCGTGCCTACCAATCCGGGCTATTTCACTGTCCATGCATTTGGTGCCGACCCGAATTTGGCAGACAGAGAATGGACGTTCCTGCGCACATTGTATTTATCCGCTAAAAATGAGATCATACAACAAAGCATGGACGCGTATGCAAATGCGAATAATTGTAATTCGCGTTGTATTGGTGCAAAAGATTATTATGATTGGTCTTCATTTTTAACTATCGTTCCCAATTTTATCACTAACCAGCCTTGCCAGTCGGCAGCTGTTCCTTTTATCTGGATGCTTTACAAAGACAAACAAGGTCGCTTTGGTTCCGGTATGGATAACATCCTCAATGTAATGGCCGATGCAGGTATTAATGTAAATACAACCGGTGTTTCCAATTTTAACGATCCCTGCCAATTCGCACAGGCTTTTGTAAATCAGGCTACCGGCATTAACCAGCAGGCAGCAAACACATTGTGTGGTGGCAACTCAGGTGTTGGCCCCCAAACGAATTGCGAAATAGCCGACAGCATATCTGCCTTACTAACCAGTATCATCAGTACATTAAAAAATAACCGGTCTGTTGTGTTAACCGGCAACCAGTTGTCTTCAGCCGTGCGCGGTGCAGGCATCACAGGTGCAAATGCAGGGCGCTTTAATGATACTATCTTACAGATCAATCTGCAGCCATGTATCAGCCCTGTTTATATTCCATACCTCAGAACGCGTGCCGGGTATATTGCACCGGTGTCTGTTTGCTGTATCAGTAATATCTATTGTCCAGGTAATGGCAATTGCAATTTTGATCTGAAAATATTATATTCCAATAACCAATCCACTACCATCCGTGTTAACACCAAATGTAATTTTCTTGCAGGTTGCAGTATAACACCAACCAGGGTTTGCTCTCAACCCACACCATATTCAGCTGGAATAAAAAAATACCTGAATGATATTTTCAATTTTAAAACAGCCTACAATATATTTCCTAACCAGGCACAACTTCTAAGTATGCTTCCTGCTGCTTTGCAGGACACTAATAGTATGATATTGCAAAATGCAACCGTCAACGCTAGCGGAAATTTTGTAATTAACCTGGGTTTTGTACAAACAGGTAAACCAGCTAGAAACTGTACCATTACTTTATTAAGTAATTCTTCCGTAGTTAGCTGGAATAATGTAAAAAGTATCATCAGTATCGTGCCTGATCTTTCCGGGGTTCAGAGCGGGTTTACCGGCAATTTTATTCTTACTGCTTTGGCCGGTACAACCATGGCCAATTTAGCAACCGTTACCATACATGGAAATGCCCCCTGCTGGACCATGAATCAATGCCCGGCAACAGCAACTTTGTGCGACAGTATTCCCGTAATGCCATCGTACCCTTATGTAAATAACTGTGTACAGGATTTGTTGGCAACAGCCCGCAACAATACCAGTATGAGGTACCATTCGTGGGAAGACAGTGTTAAGGGCGACCTGCTGCAACGCTATTATGCCAAATGCCTGGCATCTATAGAATCACTTTCCATGAAATATGATGATAAGCAATACCAATACACCCTCTACTATTATGACCAGGCAGGTAACCTAGTAAAAACAGTGCCGCCCGTTGGTGTGCAGTTATTGGATGATGCACATGTATTGCAGGTAGCAACTTCAAGGGCCGCAGGTTATAATACGGTGATCCCAACACATCATTTTAAAACAACCGAATACCGCTACAATACGCTGAACCAGGTTGTCTGGCAGCAAACACCCGATGCGGGCCAAAGCAATTTCTACTATGATAGGCTGGGCAGAATAGTGGCTTCACAAAATGCAGAACAAAAGATTGGTAATTTCTTCAGCTATACTGTTTATGATCCGTTAGGGCGGATGGTGCAATCGGGAAAGATTCAGACTACGGTTCTCCTGATCGGGAATGTACTCACGAATACCAATATGGATGCATGGGCCAATTTTATAAACAGCCAACCCGCGCGCACCGAGATTACGGTTACACATTATGATGATTCGTTGACTGGCATAGACACCAAATTTGGCAATGGTGGCCAGACCAATTTACGCAAACGGGTGGCTTCTGTATTAAGTTTTGAAAACAAAGCCATGCTCGATCTCAATCGGTACCTGCATGCAACACATTACCGGTACGACATAGAGGGCAATGTAAATAAACTGGTACAGGATTATCCGAATGGAGTGATAGGGGATAAAAGTATTGAATATGAGTATGACCTGCAAAGTGGCAAAGTAAACAAAGTAACCTACCAGCGCGATGCGATTGACCAGTTTATACATGCATACAGTTACGATGCAGCCAATCGTTTAACACGTGTTAAAACAAGCACCAATGGATTGCTGTGGGAAACAGATGCCGAATATAAATACTACCGCCACGGACCGCTTGCACGCATGGAACTGGGTATCGATAAAGTGCAGGGCCTGGATTATATGTACACATTGCAGGGCTGGATAAAAGGCGTGAACGGTACAACCACAACCGCCGAAACAGATATGGGCCAGGATGGTATCATTACGCCCCCGGCACAAACACCACAGTCAACACCGGTACTGTTGTATACCTTATTTGGGGTATCACATTATATTTATCTACCGCTTCAGCTTTTCGGAAATAATTTTAGTGGCCCCGGTTATGGCGCCATTAATAACCCGGTGGCCCGCGATGCATTTGGGTATGTGCTGGATTATTATCAATCAGATTATAAACCTATTCATGGCAATACCAATCTCAATGATTTGAATCAATCTGCCGGTAATGTACAACCACTGTTTAATGGAAATATCAGCCGCATGTACACACAGATTCAAACCCTGGGTAACAATGGGTATAATTATACCTATGACCAGCTTAACCGTATTACCTCGCAACATGCATGGAATATAAGTGGCAATAATAATAGCATGGCGATGCTGCCGAATGATGCCTATGGCGGCACATTTAAATATGATGGGGATGGTAATATCCTGAACCAGGTGCGCAATGGCACTTCATTATTGCCTGATATGGACAAACTCGATTATTATTATTATACTTCAAATAACAGCATATACAATCCGGCACTGGGCATACCTGCAACAGCAACCAACAAACTGGCCTATGTAACAGACCCCGCAAATCTTTCAAACAATTACACGGAAGATATTGATGGCCAGAGACCGAACAACTATCAATATAACCGCATCGGTAATTTAATCAGTGATTCAGCGGAACATATTACCCATATAGACTGGAACCTGAAAAATAAAATAGCCAGTATCACAAAAAGCATCGGGTTAAACCTAAGCTTCCAATACGATGCTTTTGGAAACCGTGTAATGAAAGATGTAACCGGGGGCAGTGCTACGCAAAATGTGAAAACATTTTATGTAAGAGATGCACAGGGAAATATAATGGCTACGTATGCATACAAAGTTCCGGCAACTGGTGGTAGTACAACACCACAATTATTCTGGAGCGAGTCCACAATATATGGCAGCAACCGGATTGGATTATATACACCAGATATAATAATACCTGGTACTGCAAATGCCGGTACATTAACAAATACGACATCGGGTAGCAATCTTACAGCAACCAGGGGTTTCAAACAATACGAATTAAGCAACCATCTGGGTAATGTGCTGGCTACAATTAGTGACCGGAAAATGCCAGTTACTTCAACGGCCGGAATAACCTACGCTCCCGAACTTATAAGTGGGCAGGATTATTATGCATTTGGGATGCAGATGCTTCAAAGAGGTTTTAGTTACGAAAATGATTATAAATTTGGATTTAATGGAATGGAGAAGGATGAAGAAATCAAAGGGAAAGGAAACAGCTACACAACAGAATATCGAATATATGATTCACGCACAGGAAGATGGCTTTCAGTAGATCCTAAAGCAAGTGTCTCACCCGATCAAAGTCCATATAGTTCGATGGACAATAATCCAATTATGTTTAACGATCCCCTTGGCGATTGTGTCGGTTACGAAAAATTTCGTGATAAGGTTAATGTGGCTGTTGCAAGAATATTTAGTAAAACGTTTAACGCTCAATTTAAAAGATTTCAAAGCGATCCAAATATCTCTTATACATACAAAAAAAGGGATGATAAACCAACTCTTTATGAAGGGCCAACATTAAAAAATATTGATGCAAATACTATTGACGTTATGTATAGTAGTATAGGCCCAAGTCAACCGCCACCACCAGAAGATCAACCAAAACCACTTAAGGATCGAGTTGCTGCTCCTAATGCGAAACCTAAATCAGAATTCGAAGCGGAGTATACAATTACAGATTTTACAGATGCTACATTGGATGTTCATACAGCATCATATCCTGATAAAGTTGAAATTATCTCAAAAGGTGGGAGTATTCTTGTCAAAAATGCCAATCCGGCATTTACTAATTCTGAAGGATATACGTTGTATGATACACATATCAATTTGAAGGCATTATATGACGCCGGCAAGATTGATGAGCATATAAAAATAAAGGTTACAGGATATGAAAAACGACGAACAATCTGGAGTTATGTCATTAAAGCAAAAGCCGGAACTCAAGACAGTTATTCTGCTCCTGTTAAACGATCCAAGGTTAAAGAATAATCTTTAGCCATAAAATATGGGTATGTCGAACTAATCATGACGATGATATTCCGTATGATACACAATATTTATAGCAACCTGCAAAGAAAAAAATGGAAATGATTGCGTATTGGCAATGGATTCTGTGGAATAATACTCAATATTGGTATACCGCTACAAACCAATCACTCTGATTGAAATGTTTTTGTGCTTTCACCTTTTTTCGTTTCCGTAGGGTCATAATAAAAAATATTCGGAATATTCATCCTGCATTCACCAACTGGTACAAAAAAAAGCGGAGTGTTCACCGGGTCTCTCGCAGAGAATCCGATGTTCCCGCATAGAGAAAGATGTGAGAAACAAGTAGTTCCTATAACGTAAATGGAAGAAGTGATGCGATGATAATACTCCCTATTGACACCCTAACTGTTCTTTGTATTTTGAGATTGTCACCAGTTATCGTTCGTCTTTTATTGTAACAGGAATTATAGCTAAATCCGGAATTTCTTGCGTTCATCGTGTCCCCCGGCTTAAAAGCTAGGGTAAAAATCAGTGTGGCAAAGAGTTTAACTAAACGACATTAGGGTATAAGGTTTAGCCATGCAATTATTTTTTTATGACCACCGCATTCTCCGCAGCCCCATTAGTGAATGTTGTCTTCACCCTGGCCTTTGATGCATCCGTATTGGTGAAACTGATCGTCATCGTTCTCTCGCCGTTTGCATTGATCAGCAGTTCAGCATTGTCATTGTATTTCAACATATCAAACGAAATTTTGCTGCTGTTCTCTATGTATACAACAGGATTTGAATTGGATACTTCCACTTTCACATTGCGAAGATTGATGTTTTCTGCTTCGAAGATCTCAATTCCCGTTTTTGTTTTCAATACAAGATTGTTGAGGTTGATATTCTTGATGCTCATCTCGGGGAGACCGCGTATAAAGATCCCTTTTTCAGCACCATTGCAAACAATATTATCGATATAAAAATTCTGAAACTGAGGTGTGGCTTCTGTTACAGCGGGCACTTCCACTTTTTCACCGGGCTTTGGTGGTTTGGTAAAATAGTACATATCGAAATAAATGGCTTCGCTTACAATGTCTTTCATATAAATATCCTTACAGTAAATATTCTCCACGATCCCTCCACGGCCTCTTGCTGTTTTAAAACGAAGGCCCTTGTCGGTACCCATGAATGAACAGTTGTACACAAAAATATTTTTCGCGCCGCCACTCATTTCACTGCCGATCACAAAACCGCCATGTGCATGATATACTGTGCTGTTCCTGATGACCATATTCTCTGTTGGCCTGCCTCTTTTTCTTCCTTCTTCATCACGGCCGCTTTTGATGCAGATACCGTCATCACCTACATCAAATGTGCAGCCCTCGATCAATACATTTCTGCAACTCTCTACATCAATACCATCACCATTCTGCGCGTATTCGGGATTTTTTACAAATACATTTCTTACTGTCAGGTTTTCGCATAACAAAGGATGCAGGTTCCAGGCTGGCGAGTTTTGAAAAGTAACTCCCTCCAGTAATATTTTCTTGCAAGTGGTTAGCACCAGCAGGTTGGGACGCAGGTAATCTTTGATCGCTTCAAAATCTTTTAATGTCTTTCCCGCCGTGATCTCACCGTTCAGTTTTTCTTCGTGTGCTTTTTTTGTTTTGGCTGATGGATACCAAAGCTTACCATCTGCACTTACCAAACCACCGGATGCTACTTTCTTTTTCCATTCGTTTTCCGTAAGCCTGTCTTTACCCACCATGCGCCAAACATCTCCGCTGCCATCGATCATGCCTTTGCCGGTGTTAGCGATATTTACCAGGTTATCCCCGGATATCGGTGATTGATTTCTTGCCTGCACATGTCCTTCAAAATTACCCTCCACCAATGGATACTGGTTGAAGTCATTCGAGAACTGCAAAATTGCGGCCCTACTGACATACAGGTTCACATTGCTCTGCATCACAACAGGCCCGGTTAACCAAAGACCGGCAGGAACAAGCACTACGCCACCACCTTTTTTGCTGCAGGCTGTAATAGCTGCATTGATGCTTTTTGAATTCAGCGTAATACCATCCGGTTTTGCACCGTATGCCGCAATGTTGAAAGTATCTTTCTTAAATGTTGGCTCAACTGTTTTCGGCAGGTTGTTCCATGAATACTGTGCGTTGCTTTTGATCAACAGGCAACAAACTAAAAAAGCGAAACAGGTTCTTTTTATCATCATGATTATTTTGTTACAATAGGTTCAATAAATTTCATTTCGTTCAACCATGCTTCGCAAAGATTTGTCCACAGTTCGGTTGATCCGGGATTATTTCTCAATGCAATAGCATGTGCCCCTTGCGGAAATACATGAAAGGAGGCGGAGACATTTTTTTCAAGCAATGCTTTATAGAATAGCAGGCTGTTCATCGGCGGCACGGTTTTGTCATTGATGGCATCCACAATAAAACTGGGTGGTGTTTGCGTTGTTACCTGCAACTGCATAGAATATTTATCTATCGATGCCTGTGATGGATTGTCGCCCAATAAATTTTTCCTGCTGCCTTTGTGCGCGTATTCACCCATATCAATTACCGCTGAAACAAGTATCGTAAAATTTGGTTTGTAAGCAAAGGCATCCAATGAATCTTTTATGCTACTGATATCTTCTGTTGCATTACCCGCCATCGCTGCAAGATGTCCACCTGCAGAAGAACCCTGTATGCCAATTTTATCCGTTTTTATTTTCCATTGAACCGCATTGGCACGAATGATCTTGATCGCACGTTGCGCATCCATCAATAAACCTGTTTCTCGCCGTACAAGATCAGGCGAATTGGGTAAGCGATAATTTAATACAAATGCTGCAATACCCATGGTATTGAACCATTTTGCCAGTTGTATGCCGCTGATCACATAGGCCAGTCTTTCATACCCGCCACCCGGACAGATCACCACTGCTGCTCCTTTGTTTTCCTGTTGCGAAGGAAAATAGGCATACATACCCGGAACACCTACCCGGTAAATTCTTTCATTGGCAATGCTGTCTGTCAATTGCATGCCTTTTGTATTCGGCATATGGCCCTTTGGCCAGAGAGCAATGAACTCCTGCGCATGTACATTGCATACAACAAACAGGGCGATCAGTATAATGGAGTTTTTTTTCAATTTGATGTTGTTGTTGTTGCTTGATAGAGTTGCCTAAATATGAGATTTAAAGCTGGAACGCAAAGCCCGCTCAGTACCGCGAGGTACGCCAGGAAATCCTTTGCGTTCATTGCGAAACCTTTGCGGGCTTTGCGATCCAGCTTTTCTTTTACACGTATAAACTACAAAAAAACTATTTAACCGGTTCCACACGCACCCAATCATAATCCGCATAACCTGCATCATTTATCTGTGATATTCTTGTACAGAAAATACCAAACTTTGCACCGATCCAACGGCCAACTTCTGCAGTGAATACATCACCTGCATCAATGAATCCTGTTCCATCAAAGCTGTAACTGAATTGGCACTTGCCACCTCCTGTAACTTTCACTCTCAAATAAACTGTGGCATTAGTTGCTTTGGCTATTACCGTTTCTATTTCTGTTTTGTTTTTGTCTGCATCCTTGCAAAGCGTGTATACAAGAGATAACCCATCTTTCCTGTTTTTCAAAGCAATACTTGCGTAGCTGAACCCCATAACAGTTAAACCCGTTTTTTCATTTTCCAGTTTTGTATTTGGTTTGAATGTGAGCTTTGCAGTGACCATGAATTCTTCGGCAGGAAATTTCTGTAGCAGTACATTGGGTGCCCACCAAAGATTGACCACGCTATCGATCCTGTCTGAATACAATCTCAACGAACCATTGGCTGGATTGGTAAACAACCAGGTTGCTTTCGGGTTAGCCATCCATTGCCATTGAAGTCCCAATTCATTGCCATTGAACTCATCACTTTCCGCGGGCGTTTGAATAGGGTAGGACTTGCCCACATTTGGTTTTTTATATACACTTACCGGTTCGCCTTTCCCATCGCCGTCTTTATCAACACCGATCACCGGCCAGTCATTGATCCATTTCATGGGATTGAGATGAACCACTCTTCCATACGCTTCTTTATCCTGGAAATGTAAAAACCAATCCTCACCGGTTTGCGTGGTCACCCATGCGCCCTGGTGGGGGCCATTAACTTTGGAATTTCCCTGGTCCATCACTACTTTCCTTTCGTAAGGTCCATAAATATTTTTTGAACGGAGCGCGAGTTGCCAACCGGTGGATACGCCCCCCGCCGGTGCAAAAATGTAATAGTAGCCATTGCGTTTATAAAACTTGGGCCCTTCGATTGTGGGGTCGGCATCATGTCCATCAAATACAATTTTGCCTGCATCCATCACTTTTGTGCCTTCTGTGTTTAATTGTTTCACCACTATCATCGATTTGATGCCGGCGCGGCTTCCCGCAAATCCATGCACCAGGTATACTTTCCCATTGTCGTCCCATAAAGGGCAGGGATCGATCAATCCTTTACCGGCTTCTATCAATATAGGTTCTGACCATGGCCCGGCAGCATTTTTTGCCTTGATAATATAGATACCGAAATCAGGATCGGGATAATAGATATAGAATTCGCTCTTATAATACCGGATCGAAGGCGCCCATACGCCATTTCCATGCTGGGGTTTGGAAAAATGCTCAAACGGAGGTTGGCGTTGTAAGGCATGTGTGAGTAGCGACCAGTTCACAAGATCTTTCGAGTGAAGGATGGGCAGGCCCGGAATATCCTCAAAAGAGGAAGAAACCATGTAGTAATCGTCGCCCACTCTTATCGCATCAGGATCTGAATAGTCTGCGTGCAGAATGGGATTTTTGTACGTACCGTTTCCGTTATCTGCCACCCAAACTTTTGAAATATAGGGCGATTGAGCAGATACGGTTACCGGCAGGAGCGTGGTTGCACCCAAAACAATGACAAGGAGCGTCAGTTTTGATTGTATGAACTGTAATTTTCTCACATGCGTTTCTTTGCAATCATTATAAGAATACCTCATTTTATCACGGTTGTTTTTGCCAGGCAGTTCGTAAAGTTGGGAACACATAATTAAACTATTATCATTTTGGCAGGCACAAAAAATCCGCAATCGATTGCGTAGTCCTATTAAAGCTGTTAAAGCCCTTGACTTACTGGGTGCAGCTAAAGGGTAGGATTGAGTGTCTTTGGGGCAAACCGGGGACATAACTTGCAGTTATGCAATCGGTTCCGGCATCGATTGCGTAAAAAGCAATTCGTTTAAACAAAAAGTTTTGAATCTTTGAAAAGAGAACGATCTGTCTTGCCAATACTAATACTGCCCTTCTAAAACAGGAACCAGGTTTCCTTGACAAGCCTCAGCTAACTCTCGTTTATCGTTATAGTAGTTCCGGGTAAATGTAAAATTCAGTATTCACCCAATACACATTAGCTTGTTTAATATTTAAGCCACTATATGAAAAGTAAATTTCTTCTTCTTTTGCTACTGCTTTGCTCCTGCGCTGTAACTTTTGGGCAAGTGCGTAAGATCACAGGAACTGTTTCCAGCAACGGCACAAAAGGGCCAATGGCGGGGGTTTCCGTTACAGTTAAAGGCACCAAGACAGTCACCACCACGGACGATAATGGTAAATTCACCATTACGGCTCCTGCTACAGGCAAAGTTGTCCTTGAATTCTCCTCTACCGGGTTTAAAAAGACCGAAATAACTGTTGGAGACGGGGCAGCCGTAACCGTTACTATGACCGAAGATGTGCAAACACTGGATGATGTGGTGGTTGTCGGATACGGATCCCTGAAAAGAAGGGACCTGACCGGAACGGTTTCTTCCATGCCGGCCAGCCAGATTGAAAAGATTCCGGTTTCAAATGTTGCCGAAGCTATGACGGGCCGTATGCCGGGTGTGCAGGTAACAACCGTTGATGGCCAGCCTGGTGCAGATATTGTGATCCGCGTACGTGGAGGTGGATCTATCACGGGCAGCAATGATCCTTTGTATATAGTAGACGGTTTCCGCGTGAGCAGCCTTAATGATATTGCACCTTCTGATATCGCCAGCATCGATGTGTTGAAAGATGCGGCAACTGCGGCTATCTATGGTGCTGCCGGTGCGAACGGTGTTGTGATCATCACAACCAAAAGTGCAAAAGGCGGAAGAACAACGATTAGTTACAGCGGGTACGAGCAGGCGAAAACATTTCCCAAAAAACTGGATGTTCTCTCTCCTTATGAATTTGTTCTCGCGCAATATGAATATGCACGTGTAAGAAGCCAGTCTGAGGTAGATAATTTTTCAAAATACTTCGGTGTTTATGAAGATCTCGAATTGTACAAATCCCAGAAGGGAACAGACTGGCAGGAAAGGCTTTTTGGCGCCGTTGCTTATTCACAGCAGCATAGTGTGAGCATTACAGGTGGCAGCGACAAGAGCAAATTTGCACTTACCTACACCAATAATAACGACAAGGGTTTGCTTCCGAATAATGCTTATCAGCGCCACTATATCAATTTTAAGCTCAACCACGAAATTTCAAAATCCCTTAAGCTTGATGTTGCTGCCCGTTATACCAATGCTATCACAGATGGTGCCGGTACCTCCGGTGCTTCCAATCTCCGGATCGGCGATGGCATTACTACGCGGCCGGTAAATGGTATTGCTGATGTGATTGTTCTCGATCCTGCAGCCAATGCAGATGATTATGAAAATTTTCTTAGCAACCTGATCAATCCTTTGAAATTAGTTGACCAGGATTACCGCAAACGCATTACCAGGGTTTTCAACCTGAATGCAGCGGTTTCATGGAACATAATGAGCAATCTTGTTTTCCGTACCGAAATGACACTAGGATATGGAACAAGCGACCTCCGCAGGTACTACGGGCCATTAACCAGCGTGTCGAGGAACGAAGGTGGTAACCTGCCGTTAGGGGAAATCACACAGGGCAGGCTACAGGATTTCCGCCTGGCCAATACCCTCAACTATACAATGAAAAATGATAAGAGTGACCTGAGTATCCTGTTAGGAGAAGAAACCATTTCATTAGGACAGGGCTTCGAGGAATACAACCGTGCGAAATATTTTGATGCCGGTATTGCACCTGAAAAAATGTTCGCAACCATGGGGCTAGGTACACAGGATATCCACTCAACAACTGATATTTCGCCGAATAAAACAGCGTCCTTTTTCGCTCGTGCCATCTACCAATTCGACAGGAAATATATTGTGAATTTTACGGCCCGTTACGATGGATCTACCAGGTTTGCCCCGGGTAAACAATGGGGTTTCTTCCCGGCGGCTTCTGTGGCGTGGCGCATGTCATCAGAAGATTTCATGAAGAATGTAAAATTTGTGTCTGACCTGAAACTCAGGGCGAGCTTTGGTATGGTGGGTAATAATAATATCGCTGCTGACCAGTGGAGGGTGTTGTTTGCACCAAGCAGTACACGACCTTACGGAGCCGGCGATGTTCTTAATCCATATTATACCTATGCAAGTTCTCAGTTAACTAACCCGGATATCAAATGGGAAACAACGATCACAAGAAACCTGGGATTGGATTTCACTTTGTTCGGTAATAAAGTAAACGGTTCACTTGATTTTTATAAAAACACAACCAAGGATCTGCTGGTTCAATCGGCTATACCGCAAACCACAGGGTTCTCAACACAGCAACGCAATATTGGCCAGACCTCCAATAAAGGAATTGAATTGGCTATCAATTGGGAAGTTGTATCGAAAAAAGACTTTAACCTGTCACTCAATTTCAATGTAGGGATGAATAAATCGAACATCGATGCCCTGGATGGAGTTAACGAAAGGTACTTTCAGTCAAACTGGGCAGGAACCGATCTTAAAACGATTGACGATTATAAACTGATGGTAGGAAGTACGATCGGCCTGATGTATGGCTATGTTACAGACGGTATGTATACAGTGGATGATTTCTCTTCTTATGATGCTGCCACAAAAACATACATTCTTAAGCCAGGTGTTCCTGTCTCTTCATTGGGAGGATTTAGTCTTCGCCCGGGTCTGTTGAAATTAAAAGACCTAAACGGCGATGGTGTGATCACCGCGGAAGGTGACCGTACCATTATCGGTAGCGGATTGCCGAAAGCAACCGGCGGTTTCGGTATCAACACTTATTTTAAAGGCTTCGATTTCTCGGCTTTCTTTAACTGGATGACGGGTAATGATGTGTACAATACAGGAAGGATCACATTCAATATGCTGTACCGTACAACTTATGGTAACATGGCCGCCACTTCCAGCTATGATAACCGTTTCCATTATATTGATGCGGCAGGAAACCTGGTTACAGATTTAGCGGCACTTAAGACGCTGAATCCTAATCCAACAACCTGGTCACCATTCTCAATGGGAACAGCGGCTCCATGGTTCCATTCATGGGCAGTAGAAGACGGATCATTCATCCGTTTGAACAATGTATCACTGGGTTATTCACTCCCGGCAAAATGGATCTCTAAACTCAGCATGACGAAATGCAGATTATATTTCACCGTGTATAACGCGTTACTGTTTACAAAATACAGCGGCTATGATCCTGAAGTAAGTACCACCAGGAACAGCGGATATAACCAGCTGGTTCCAGGCGTGGATTATTCAGCATACCCTAAAAACAGGTCGTTTACAGCAGGCGTAAATGTAACTTTCTAATATCAACACAGATAATCTAAGTAAATGAAAAATAAATTATTTATCACCGCAGCACTTTCACTGTTTTTCTTTGCTTCGTGCAAGAAATTCCTGACATCCGATTCTGCTTCGCGTTTTGCTGAAGAATATGTATTCTCTAACGAATCGGATGCAACCAAATCAGTTAACATGGTGTATGCCTTGTTTAACCAGGATGCTTTTACTTCACGCGTTTCCACCAATTTCCAGGGAAATACGGATGTAGATATGGGATTGACCGTTGCGGCAACACCTGATGGCGCCAGGCGTGATCTCTGGTCGTTTGAAGCAACCACATCCAATGGTGATCTGCTTACCGTTTGGAACAATGCCTACAATGCGATCAACAAAGCTAACGAGTGCGAATTCGGCCTCACAACCGTGGCACTGGCAAAGGATCCAAATAATGCTACCTATAATAACCTCCTTGGTGAAGTAAAAGCATTGCGTGCGTATTGGTACATGACGCTTATGCAGACATGGGGCGATGTGCCTTTTAGCGTGAAACCTTCCAGGGCAGGTGATGATTTCTTCCTGCCAAAAGCACCCCGAGATAGCGTGTATAGCTGGCTGATCAATGACTTGAGAGACATTGAGCCAAAAATGCAATGGGCCGACCAGTTAACCAATGGTATAGAACGCATCAACAGGGAATTCGTTATAGGAATGATCGCGAGATTATCGCTACTCAGGGGAGGATACTGGTTGTATCCTGATATGACCATGAAACGCAAAGCTGATTATCTTGACTATTATAAGATAGCCAATACATATGCAAAGAAACTGACCGAACTTAAGTCGAGAATATTACCCGACTACGCAACTGTTTTCATGAATGAAAACAAATACATCAAACCAGTAAACAGCGATGTACTGTATGAAGTAGCTTTTGCACCTGGCTATGGCGATGTGGGTTGGTGTATGGGAGTTGCGGTAACCAACGCGCTCAACTTTCATTCATTCGGTGCAACAACTATCCAGTACGGACTTACGCCACCATATTATCACTCTTTTGATACAACGGATCTCCGCCTCCCTGTTACATGCGCCATCGTTAGTTACAATGATACACTGGCTCAACAAACCACAAACGTTACAAGCATCAGCATAAACAAATGGAACCGTATGTTGGTGCCAACACCGCTGGGGCCGGCTTCTTCAAAAGGCACCAGCATCAACTGGCCGGTAATGCGTTATTCTGATGTATTGCTGATGTTGGCGGAAAGTGAGAATGAGTTGAACGGGCCGGATAATGTAGCGCAGAGTGCTTTAAAACAAGTACGCCAGCGTGCTTTCCCGCCAGCTCTATGGGGTTCGAAAGTAGATGCTTACACCGCATCAGTTTCCGGTGGCAAAGCTGCATTTTTTGATGCGATCGTGAATGAACGTGCGTGGGAATTCGGCGGTGAGATGCTCCGCAAATTCGACCTGGTAA
The DNA here is from genome assembly GCA_040388705.1 of Bacteroidota bacterium. Lineage (GTDB taxonomy): Bacteria > Bacteroidota > Bacteroidia > Chitinophagales > Chitinophagaceae > Sediminibacterium. The sequence continues at coordinate 88,487 of JAZKBI010000019.1, forward strand.
GATGGAACCTGTATAGTAAAAAGATAGCAGAATGCAGGAATATCTGTAATCAAATGGGACAGGATGCAGTGAGCGGTATCGGCACGTATTCAAATCTTGCAGACTACCAATATGCAAAAAGGAATCCAGACAAAACATTGACATTCCTGAACCGTTACAACAAAGTAAACGGAACACCTGCAGCGGAATACAATGTGAAAATAACCTGGTTGCGTAACCTTTGGAATACAACCACTAACGGCCCGGCCAATTTTAATCTCTGGCAGTGGAGAGGTTATACCGATGCAACAGGTGCCACACCGGTGCGGTATGTGTTACCATTGCACGCCTCAGTAATCGCCAATAGTCAGGGATCTTTGAAAAATGAATATGGATATTAAAAAAATTAAAACAGGACGTACTATGAATAAGATATTTTTCTTCTGTGCATTCATGGCGGTTATTGCCATCGGTTGTAAAAAGACCGAAGTGCAGGAACCTACCAGGCTTTTCAGGCCGGTGATCGAAGGACAGCTCAGTGCCGATTCGAATACGATCGTGGCAAGTTGGCTCAGGATCAGTGGCGCTAAATCTTATGTTTTCCAGATCAGCCATGATACTTTCCGGACAATTGACAAAACCCTGAATTTAGATACCAGTATTGCTATTGTAAAAGGACTGTTGTTCAACCAGCTTTACCAGGTACAGGTAAAGGCCGTTGCACCTGATACAGTGCTTAATTCAAAATGGTCAAACCTTGGGGCGATCAAAACACTTACATCCATATTAAATATACCTGGTGTATCCGATATCACTTTCAGTTCAGTGCGGGTAACCTGGAAAACCAAAGGCGCAGCTGTTACGTCTGTAAAAATTGTAAAGAAATCAAATAGCTCCGTTGCTGCGCAGGTTACGTTAACCGCTGCAGATGTTCTCGCTGAAAATAAGATCGTTACAGGGCTTGAAGGTGGCACGGCCTACACCATATACCTATACAGCGGTACTGATGAAAGAGGATATGTAGACTTTACAACCAAAGCGCCATTCGCAGGCACTGTTATTGACCTATCGGGTATTACCGGTAGGCCATCGGTACTGGCTGATACGATCCCGATCATTCCTTCGGGAAGTACAGTACTATTAGGCAGGGGACAGACTTATAATATTGCTTCAGCCATCAACCTCAGTAAATCCGTTGTCATCATCAGTAAGCCTGACCTGGCCATTACCGCACAGGCGAAAATATATTTCACCAACAACTTCAACTTCACCGCTGGCGCAACCATCGATTCACTTGAATTCAATGATGTGTATATGTATAGCGACAACTATGCCGCACGTTATGTTTTCAATACAACTGCCAATGGCACTGTTGGAAAAATAAAGTTCATGAACAGCACAATGGAGATCTTCAGGGGTCTCTGCCGTCTTCAGTCGGGTACTACCTCTGTCGGTAGTTTTATCATCAACAATTGTATTGTTGACAGTATTTCAGGATTTGCGGTGCTTACTGCTGGTGTGGCCACTACTAAAGTGGATAATATCTCATTCACCAACAGCACTTTTTATAAAATTGAAAAGGTAATTGTCAGTGCATCCCCTTCCGTTTCTGTAGTGATAGATGCCTGTACATTTAATGAAGCACCTTTTGGTAACAATAGTTTTTATATTGATTACGGTACCACGCTTGCGGTTACAAGCGGGATTACTGTTAGCAATTGCATATTCGGAGTTGCCAAGGTTAGCGGCGGAACTTACAACATAAAAGATTTCAGGGCAAGTCCGAGCACCATTATGAACGCAAACAACAATTACAGAACATTTGATCACGTGTCGACCGGTAATGATTTCCCTAGTATCCAGGTTTATAACAGAACAGCAGTACTGCTTTGGACCGATCCCTACGCCGGGAACTTTAAAATTGCTGACAACACTTTCCCGGGAAGAAGTACCAGTGGCGATCCGAGATGGCGTTTATAAGTTTTCATAGAATATTATTTTCTTTACTCCTGATTAAGAAATTCACCCACAGGTGGATTTCTTAATTTATGGCCATAATCTGTAATGATATTTTTAGCAAGCGATTGATTTGAGTACACAACAACTAAAGATCATTTGACAAAAACATTTACGGTTTTATACCAATTAGACTTTAAAAATTCCGTGATTTTTGCTAATGTAAAGATGCCCGCACCGTCATTGATGTGAGACACGAAGCAATCTGTGTTGCGAATTGCAGATTCCTGGAATATTGTAACTCAGATTGCTTCGTTCTTCGCAATTGAAGCTGCCTAATTCGCAATAAATAATATCCCCCGATGTCGTATAACTCATGCATGCATTTTTAATATCTAATTGGTATCATTTCGGGGACGGTTCCAACACTATTATCCTGTTAACCCAAGGCGGTTGGTAGATCTCCTCACTACAACGTCTGCATTAACGATGATGGGATCCGGCGTTTTCTTACGGCCGGGGGAGCCGATAAATGCTTCCATTATTCTCTTTCCCATTTCTATGCTGTACTGGTCAACCGTGCTGAGTGTAGGGTTCGTGAGTTCCGTATAAGGTTCATTGGAGAATCCGCAGATGCCCAGTTCCGATGGAACATTGATGCCAAGTTCATTGGCTGCTTCCAATGCTCCCAAAGCTGCAAGATCGGCTGATGCGAGTACTGCATCAGGTCTGGATGGGCCTGTGAGCATTTTAACCATTGCTGACTTAGCTTTTTCCTTTGTAAGGCAATCAAAAGCAACATTCTTCCTGGTAAATGGAAGACCTGCTAATTCAAGCCCCTTCCTGAAGCCTTCGTAGCGTTCCTGGAAAATATTAACATCCCTGGGCCCGGCAAGAAATGCAGGGCGCTGGTAGCCTTGTTCGTGCAGGTGTTTGACCGCATTAACGGCGCTTTCGAAATTGTTGTTGATAATTCGCAGGCTATCAAATTTGCTGTCTGTCCTGTCAAACTGAATCACCCGTATCTGGTGAGCTTTTGCTTCCAGTAAATGCAACGTATTCAGGGTTGTTTTTGAAAGCGAAATAATGATACCTGCCACATTGTGGTTCATCAGCATCTTCACGCTTTCAACTTCTTTTTCGAACAATTCATTGGTTTGGCATATGATCAGGTTATAACCATGCTGGTACGAAACATGTTCGATGCCCGCTATCACATTTGCGAAAAAATGATTGTTGATTTCGGGTACCACTATACCCAGTGCTTTTGTTTTACCGTTGCGAAGATTTGCAGCTACCAGGTTTGGCTGGTACCTCATTTTTTTTGCCTGTGCCAATACCTTTTTTTTGGTTTCCTCACCCACATCCGAACGGTCGCGCAATGCCCTGGAAACAGTAGAGCCTGTTAGTTTTAAAGCTTTGGCAATATCGTAGATGGTTACAGGCTTCTTCACGAATCCGAAGATAGCGTATGTAGGCGTATTTCCTTCTTTCCGGCATCGATTGCGTAAAAATCATCGAAGAGGTAAAATCAGGCCTGATCTGACTATGCAAATAGCTGATACAACCGTTTCAGCTTAATTCTTCAAATCCTTTTTTATTTAACGATCCACTCATGAATACCGGTCGCATAGGCTTCAGGAAGTTGTACTTCCATTTTTAATGCGGTTGTGTTTACCGGTTCAAATTTTATTGTATTGTATTTGTCTTTTGAAATAGGATAGGTAGTGAGATTTTTCACGGGTACCCAGTTGCCCTCTTTTTTATAAAACAATTTCCAGGAAGCCGGTATGCGACAACCACCCCAGGGCCCATCATCAAACCAATACACCTGCGATTCTGAAATGGTAGCTGCCTGCTCAAAATCATATTGCACCCATTCTGTTGTATTTTTTTGCGGCCACCAATGGAGATACGAAGCGCTGGCATCTTTTGAATCCACCGGATCGTATTGATCATTCAATGCATTGTACATTCTAGGATTATTGATGGATGCTGTGACTTTACTTCTCGAAGCAATTGTGGGCGCAGGTTTTGGTCTTGCCGCAGCGGCATCAAAAGGGATCCAAACTTCCATTTCAGATGGGCCGCGATTGGCCCATGAATAATAGGGGATAGCAGTAACCTCTTCTTCCGTTTTGATCAGCTCATCGCTATTCAATTGTCTTTTTGTAGCGGTTCCTTTCATTTGTAAAACAGTGATCCCGTTCAACAGGTCCGTTTTATAGAGCGCCTGAACAGGGTTTGTTTTATCCACTACAATACTCATCACGGCAGCGTCTTTGTTATCGGGGCTTTCAAGACAGTAAACAACCGGCCCCATTTGTAAGGCGAATCTGTTCTTATCGGCCATCACATTATCTGATGCGAGTATTTTTTTCGCTTCCATTGGAAGGTCCAATAATATTTTATCGCCTTTTTTCCATGTGCGGTTGATCACTGCATAACCTTTGATCATCTCGTATGATGCCGGCACACCGTTTAGTAAAATGGTAACAGGTCTTGTTGTACTGTTCTCATTTGCATACAGGTCGCCTGGTAAAGGTTGATTCACGGCCCATCCAGGGATGCGGATATGTATCGCGAAAGACGCATTTTTATCAGGATCGATGGTCATTTCATTTTTTCCATTCCAGGGATAATTGGTGTTTTGCGTGATAACAACTTTTGTTGCAGGTAATGTTATCGCAGAATTGCTCCCCGCAAAAAGATTGATGTAGAGGTCATTTTTATTCTGCGCATACATATATCCCGGCACGGAAGGAAGAAACCGTGTCATGTTCGATACGCAACAGGCACAATCCAGCCAGGGCCTGCGCTGGTGCTGCCCCATAGAGGCCAGTGGATTTGGATAGAAAAATTTATCACCACTTAAAGAAACGCCCGATAACAAACCATTGTATAGAGTGCGCTCGAGTACATCAATATATTTTGAATCGCCATGAAGTAAAAACATCCGGTTGTTCCAGTATACATTGGCAATGGCCGCACAGGTTTCTGCATAGGCACTCATATTCGGCAGGTCATAATCTTTACCGAATGCTTCTCCGTTTCCTGTTGCACCAATGCCCCCTGTGATGTAAATTTTCTTTTCAACTACATTGTGCCAGATATCATCAATAGCGGTAAGATATTTTTGATCACCTGTTAATGCAGCAACATCTGCCATGCCGGTATACATATAGGTTGCTCTTACCGCATGGCCAACGGCTGTATGCTGGTCCACCACTTTAATATGCGATTGACTGTACTCCTGGTTCTTATGCCCCGGTGTGCCCCTGAGATCGAGAAAAAATTTTGCCAGATCGAGATACGCTTTTTTACCGGTAACCCTGTACAGTTTGGTAAGTCCTGTTTCAACGATCTGATGGCCAGGGAATTTTTCTTCTTTACCCCATCCAAAAGTTTCTACCAGAAGGTCCGCATTTTTCAGAGCAATGTTCAACAAATTCTTTTTACCTGTTGCCTGGTAATGCGCCACAGCTGCTTCATACAAGTGGCCGGCATTGTATAATTCATGACTAAGATCCTCTTCTTTTTCCCATCTTTTCTGGCCAACCCAGTTATGTGGCTTGGTATTATTCATGGTGCGGAAGGTATACAGGTATCCATCCGCTTCCTGCGCATCGCCGATGTCTGCAATAAGGGTGTCAAGATATTTCGATAGTTCCGGGTTTGCTTTTGCCTGGAGGCTGTAAGAAGCACCTTCTATTGCTTTGTAAAGATCTGTATCATCAAAAGTGAAGGATGTGTGTTTGTCATCTTTCAGCTTTCCCGCAGCACGCAAAAAATTATTGAGTCTTCCTGTTTTTATGCATTGATCCAGTACATGAGGGATCGTGATATCAGCATTCACTTTTATTTTAGGTGCCCAGAAATTGTCTGTGATATGCACTTGTGTAAACGTAACGGGCTGAATAGGATAGTCATTTTTTTGCTGGGCTATGGATAATTCTCTTTGTAATAAAAAGACGCCGGCAATTGCCAAAATTTTCCCTGGATGGTTCAACATATCGTATCGTTTTTGGTCTGGCTATTTTTTACTGTAGTAATTTACGCAATCACCATTCATTTTACCTGCCCGGCCTCATTAATTTCTAAGGTTTCACGCGAACAGGGCTGTATACCGGTAAAATATTATAAAGAAGGGAGAATTTTTGTAATGGTGTGTTTTATTTTTTTTCTACATTGAGAAGCATCTGTCCGTTAACGTTAAACCTAACACATGAGAAGAACAGCATTGGTTTGCATTGGGCTTTATTTTGTTTGTTTTCCTTCTGCAATGGCGCAGTCTTATGCGCCTGAAAAGAAAAATAAAATGCTTGTCCAGGATAAAGTGGCAGCAAAAGCATTTGCTGTACCCATTCAAACAGTAACCTTATTGGATGGGCCCTTCAAAAAAGCGATGGAAGTGGATGCTGCTTACCTGCTCACCATTGAACCCGACAGGTTACTCTCTGATTTTCGCAGCCATGCAGGACTAAAACCCAAAGCCGAAAGATATGGCGGCTGGGAATCATCCGGGCTTGCGGGTCATACACTCGGGCATTATTTATCAGCCTGCGCCTTGCATTATGCTGCAACAGGCGATAAACGTTTCCTGGATAAAGTAAATTATATCGTTGAAGAACTGGCTGTATGCCAACCTGCGCGCAAAGGTTATTTAGGCGCTATTCCCAAAGAAGACAGTATCTGGGCAGAAGTGCAGAAAGGCAATATCCGTTCCCGCGGATTTGACCTCAACGGCGCATGGTCGCCATGGTATACCGTACACAAGATCATGGCAGGATTACTCGATGCTTATCTCTATTGCAATAACACGGCTGCACTTGAGATACAGAAAAAATTTGCCGATTGGTCAGAGGATCTTCTGAAGGGACTTAATGAAGAACAGTTTCAAAAAATGTTACTCTGCGAATATGGCGGGATGAATGAAGTGCTTGCTAATACTTACGCACTTACCAATGATAAACGTTATCTCACACTTTCTTACAGATTTCATGACCGGCGCGTATTGGATTCACTGGCTCTGGGAAAAGATGTGTTACCGGGAAAGCACTCCAATACGCAGATCCCGAAACTGATCGGAGGTATACGGCGCTATGAATTAGATGGAACCGCTACTGATAAAGCGATGGCTGAGTTTTTCTGGAGCACCGTTGTGGACCATCATACTTATGCAGCAGGCGGAAACAGCAACTATGAATATTTCGGGCCGCCTGATGAGTTGAGTGAAACACTTACCGATAATACGATGGAGACATGCAATACTTACAACATGCTCAAGCTTACGCGGCATTTATTTGCGATGGATCCGAGAGCTTCTTATTTTGATTATTATGAGAACGGGTTATACAATCATATCCTTTCTTCGCAGAATCATGAAACAGGAATGACCTGTTATTTTGTTCCGTTGCGTATGGGTGGCCGCAAACATTTCAGCGATCCATTCAATACGTTTACCTGTTGCGTTGGATCGGGCATAGAAAATCATGTTAAGTACGGAGAAGCGATCTATGCCGCCGGATCTGATGGTAGCTTTTACATCAATCTCTTCATTCCTTCAGAAATAAAATGGCCCGAAAATAACAGGCAGTTAAAGATGGAAACATCATTGCCTGATAATAATACGGTATCCATCACATTGGCAAATGAAACACCGGAAACATTTACACTCAGGATCCGCAAGCCGCATTGGTCAAAGCAGGATGTACTCGTATCGATCAATGGTAAAAAAGAGAAAGTAACTTTGGATGAAAAAGGATACCTGGATCTGAAACGCCGCTGGAAGAAAGATGATCAAATTCAATTGCAATTTGGGCTCGGGGTATATGAAGTTTCTATGCCCGATAATCAGAACAGGAAAGCATTCTTTTACGGCCCGGTATTATTGGCGGGTGAATTTGGTAAAACAGAACCTGATCCTGTTTCAGGCATACCGGTAATCGTTTCAAATGAAAAAGATCCTTCGCGGTGGTTGCAGAAGAATGATCAGACGAATGCAGTTTTTGCTTCGCTGAATGTTGGCAAGCCGCGCGATATCAGTTTCCGTCCATTTAACCAGGTGGCCACCGACTACTACAGTGTTTATTTCGATGTGTTCTCACCCGATGGATGGAAAACACAGCAGGCAAAATATGAAGAAGAGAAGCAACGTCTCCGCGATATCGAACAAAAAACAGTTGATGTATTACGGATGGGAGAGATGCAACCCGAACGTGATCATTCATTAACCGGCGAATCCAATACAGGAGAGGGCCACGGTAAAAAATGGCGGTCTGCACGGCCGGGTGGAAGCATCAGTTTTGATCTCAAAATAAATGGCCAGTCAGAAAACGAATTGCTGCTTACTTATTGGGGCATGGATAACCGCGGGCGCATTTTCGATATCATCGTTGACGGGCAGACCATTGCTACCGAAGATATTAACAAATATAAAGGCAGCAGATTCTATGATGTTCCTTATCCAATCCCTGTATCTCTTACAAAAGGAAAGGAGAAAGTAACCGTTACACTCAAGGGTAAACCGGGCAATAGTGTTGGTCCTGTATATGGGGATGCAAGGATCATAAAGAAATAATGTTTGCACTTGATATAATTTTCAAAACGTTTGAAAAAATCATCTCAATAACGAATCCCAATTAAAGAATACATGATCAAGAATCAAAAAGCAGGCATTCATAAGATCTTATTGCCTCTCGCTTTTGCAATCCTGTTGACCACTGCTGCAAGATCCCAATACGTCAGTTTGAATAGAAACGAGATAGACAAACTATCCTCTCTCATCAAAAAAGACCAGGCCGCAAAGAAAGTTTATGTGGCACTGGAAACCTTAGCTGCCAGTTCTCTTGTGCAGGAACCCAACCCCATCGATACCATTATTTCAGAAGGGCACCTGGCCACGGATCCTAAAAAGATCATAACCCAAAAATCTTTGGCCGACATGAACAAGAGTTATGCTTTGGCGTTCGTATACAAAATTGATCATAACACTGCGTACCTGAAAAAATGCATTCAATACCTCATTGCATGGGCCAATGTTAACCATGGCGTAGGCAACCCGATCAATGATACCAAACTCGATCCGATCATAGAAGCTTATGATCTCGTGAAAGATGAAATGACCACAGCAGAAAGGAAAACGGTGGATGGATGGCTTAGGCAGGTGGCTGATGCAGAGATCGCTGCACCGCGTTTTAAATCGACAAATAAATCAGCCAATAATAACTGGAACTCGCACCGAATAAAAGTGGTAGGCAATGTGGCGTATATACTAAATAACACGGAATACAAACAATTCACAGATACAAGTATCCAGAAGCAGATACTAAAGAACCTGTATTCTGATGGCTCAGGAATGGATCTTGAAGAAAGGGATGCACTTCATTATCATATTTATACCCTTGAGCCTTTGTTGAAAATAGTAGCAGTCATTAAACGCGCGACCGGGACCGATTATTATGGATATGTATCGCCATCCGGTTCTTCTATTCAAAAATCGGTTGCCTTTCTCGCGCCATTTGCAACCGGGGAAAAAGTTCACCATGAATTTGTAAACAGCAAGGTGCTTTTTGATAAACAGCGTGCTGAAAACAAAGAACCGGGTTATACAATTGGAGCCGAATTTAAACCGCAGACATCAGTGGATGTATTTTCCTATGCAAGTTATTTTGAGCCGGGCTATTCAGTTATCGTAAAGAAATTACTAAACACTACGGAGGAATATGCCAACTGGCAACTGCTTTTAAATGCAGTCAGGAATAAATAATGGACACTAATTACACGAATTGGCACGAATTTGTCCTGATCCTTATTACCCGCACAATTCGCCTAATTCGTGGAATTCGTGTTCTCTAATTCGTGTTCATAATAAGGCCGGCAGTACGTTTCCGCTACGTAATGCCGGCCCGTTAAATGATTTTGCATATAGCATCATGCAGCATTGCTGTTCGCCTGTAATCTTGCGATGGTTTTGGAAATGGAATAATCACATTCCTGGAATATCTCCTGTATTTCTGCTACACTGGTATTATATTTTTTTGCCCAGTATTCAATTTCTGATGATGCATTGAAATTTACCTGCGTATTGGTACTATTGAGCTTTGCTACTCTCTTGATCATGGTCTTGATTTTAGCCTGATCCTTAAAATTGTATGCCAGATAAGATGGGGCGCTATTTCCCGTTTTTATTTACCTTTTCATGGTAAAGCTGATCTTTTTTGAAAAAATTTCAGCCTGGCCTGTAACATTCACAATATTTCTGCGATTAGATAATTAAATACAACAGAGACGACTGCTTTTGGAATTCCCGGAGACGATAACACACGAGGAAATGATTGACAGGTGTAAGCGCGGTGACCCCACGGGGTATACTGCCCTGTACAACCTGCACTCAAAGGAAGTGTACAATACTATCTACAGGATCGTGCACCATACCGCGGAAGCAGAGGACCTCTTGCAGGAGAGTTTTGTAGCCGCTTTCCAGGCGATCGGGGGATACGAGCATACAGGAGGTTTCAGGGCCTGGATCAAACGGATAGCGATCAATAAATCCATATCCTGGCTGAGGAAGCGAAAACTGAAACTGGTGGAACTGGATACGGGCGGAACGAGTATCACGGACGATGACCCTATAGACGAAAAAGCATTCGTGTTTAAAGTAGAAGAAGTGAGGCGGGCCATCGATGCACTGCCGGAAGGCGACAGGACCATCGTTCAACTCTATCTCTTCGAAAACATACCCCAGGTAGAGATCGCACAAATGCTGGGAATGGCGAACGACAGGGTAAGGATCCAGTATCACAGGGCAAAACAAAAAGTACTGCGTATTTTAAAAGAAGGAGGTTTATCATGAAAAGTGAATTGGAAGAATTTATCGGCAATAACCTCGAAGCGTTTGATAACCGCGTACCCGATCCTGCCATATTGGAAAGGATCCAGCAACAAATGAGGGTCGGTAAAAAAAAGGACAAAGTGATACTGGTGTCTATGCGGACCGTATTGCGTATCGCGGCCTGTTTTATTCTGGTGGCGGGTGCTGTTACTTTCTGGTTATTACAAAAAGAACCGGCAACAAAAACGATCACAACAGCAGGTATCAATAAAACTGCGCCTTCCGCACCGGCTACAGAACCTTTGGTAAAAGATCAGCCGGTGAAAAAAGATCCTGTTGAGCAACCGCGATACAACCGGCAGGACGCTATTGACCAGGAATTGGCTTCCAATAAACAGGTACTGTTCGCCAAACTGAATGATATGGGATCCCCCAGCCAGCGTATGAGAGCGGCCACCCAGGCAATTGAGATGAAGAACACCGACAAAGAGATCGTAGATGCACTGGTGAACACCATGAACACCGATCCCAATACCAATGTAAGATTAGCCGCTTTGGATGCACTTGCAAAATTTCATCGCGAACCCTACGTAAAAAAACAATTGGTAGCTGCGATGTCAAAACAAAAAGATCCGATGGTGCAGATAGGATTGATAGAATTACTGACCAGGATGAAACAAACAACCATCCTGAAAGAACTGGATAAAATGGTCAACGATGTGAACACAATGGATGCGGTGAAGGACCATGCTTATTCGAGCATATTCATCCTGGGTTCTTAAAAAATGTTTTTCCACCGATAGTATACAGGCAAACCGGTCATGCATGGCGGCGAGCAGAATACCATCATTCACCATAACTAACCATTAACAAGAAAACAAAACAAAAAAACGAAAATGAAAAAGTATCTTATAGCAACACTCGCGGGTCTGATGGCAATAACGCTTACCATGGCCCAAGATTATAAAGTAAATAAAAGCGCTGGCAAACTGGTCATCAATCTTTCATCTGTAAGGGTAGAAGGATATAGCGGAACCGAACTGGTTTTCAGCAACGACAGGGGCGACCGTGAAGTAGATGAAAGAGCAAAAGGCTTACAACCCATCAACGGATCGGGCCTGGTAGATAATACCAACCTCGGCATCAGTGTAGTAGACAAAGGCGCCACCGTTGAAGTGAACCAGGTAAGTTCAAGGGATAATAAAATAAAGATCCTGGTACCTAAAGGCTTTACCATTTCCTATTCTTTTAATAAAGTGAACAATGCAGGCAAGGCATCATTCAAAAATGTAGAAAGTGAATTGGAAATTTCTGTCCTGCACAACGGGATAGAACTGGAGAACGTAACAGGACCGTTAACACTGAAAGCAACTTATGGTAATGTAGAAGCCAAATTCAAAGACAATATCAAAGGGCCGATATCGATAGTATCTATTTACGGACATGTAGATGTTGCGCTGCCGGTTACCACCAAAGCCAATCTCAGTATGAAAACTTCTTACGGTGAGATCTTTGCAGCGGCCGATCTGAAACTTGACCTGGAAAAATCCACCAGTGGTGATATGATCAGCTACAGCAACAACAATGTAAAAGGCAAGATCAATGGCGGTGGCGCGGAGTTATCGTTAAGATCGGATTATAGTAAGATCTACCTGCGTAAAAACTAAGCCATGAGCCATGAGCTGCGAGCTATGAGTTTGGCCGGATTTTTTCTGGCTCGGGGCTCACGGCTCATAGCTCGCAGCTTCAACCAATCACCTAATCTCATTATCATGAAAACAATACTCACGTGGCTCTGCTGCATTATTGCAGCAGGGGCTACGGCTCAATCAGTCGTTACCCGTTCTTACCCGGTTGCAGCGGGACAAAAAGTGGAACTGCATTTCGATTATCCGAGGATCGTGAAAATAAGTACCTGGGATAAGAATGAAGTTTCTGTAGTGGCCCATGTAAATATCAATGATGGCGAGAACGACAGCGCTTTTGAACTGGAAGACAAAACAGCAGACGGCACTATTACGATCCGCAACCGGATTAAAGACATGGACAAACTACCCCGCAGGTATACAGTAATTGAGAACGGGAAAAAAACCGTATTCAGGTCGAAAGAGGATTTCAGAGAATATAATACGCAAACACCCGGCACCCACCGCATCACATCAAACGGTGTTGACATGGAGATCACCGTGGAAGTGAAAGTGCCTGCCAATACCTCAACCAATATCAATGCAACTTATGGTATGGTTGAGATGGTGAATTTCAATGCACCTGCTACCGTGAACGCAACATACGGTGGTATCGATGCTACTGTTTCGGAACCGAATACCGGTAAGTTGCAGGCTACCACCAGTTATGGTGAGATACTTACGAATCTCAACCTCAAACTAACAGACAAGACCGACCGTGATTTTTTTACCTCTATTACTGCTGAACCAGGAAAAGGGCCAACATACATACTCAAATCTACTTACGGAAAGATCTACCTGAGAAAACCATAAGGAGAATACGTTGTTTTTTAATTCTCATGTTGTATTACGCGGGGTATTTTTATACCCTGCTTTTTTGCCACGCTCTTTAGAGCGTGGTGTTGAATAAGACTCTTGCTCTCTCTCTGGGGCTTCCAGCCCCGCGTGTGCAGTACAGTAGGCCTTCCGGATACACATATGTAACATATGGCCGGTGTATGCAATCTCACACGATATTTTTTTTTGCATAAAGCACAATCACGGGTTAACTTTCAGGTATTAATCTGATGCAATGAAAAAAATACCGATTGCCATGCAAACCAAACTGCGCGTTGTAACCGTACTTCTTGTTTTCGCCTTATCAACCCACAATGCAGGGGCGTATTTTAAACAGGCCGACTTATTTCCGGTAGAGGGAAGGTGGGATATCACCATAAGTAACATGGAGGGAAAAGATGTTCCATCGTGGTTAGAAATCATGCATTCAGGAAGAAGCACAATGATCGGGCGTTTTGTTTACGCATTCGGCAGTGCGCGGCCCGTTGCAGAAGTAAAACCTGCGAATGGTAAATATAGGTTCTCCATTCCCAAACAATGGGAACCCGATGGAATTGATATGGCATTTGAATTCTCCCTCAATGGAGATCATTTAAATGGTACCATGATCTATACCGATGGAAAAAAATATAACTGGACCGCTGTACGCGCACCTTCACTCCGCAGGTCAACAGCGGTAGTATGGGATAAACCTGTTACGCTTTTTAACGGTAAGAACATGGATGGATGGCATGCCATGGGCGCCAATCAATGGGTGGCCGAAGGCGGTGTTTTGCGCAGCCCAAAATCAGGTTCCAATCTTGTTTCCGACAGATCTTTTACTGATTTTAAACTGCATATCGAGTTCCGTTATCCCAAAGGCAGCAATAGCGGTGTTTACCTGCGTGGGCGTTATGAAGTACAAATAGAAGACAGCAAAGGAGAAGAGCCATTGGTCGACAGGTTCAGCGCCATCTATGGATTTCTTCCACCGAATGAAATGGTGGCTAAAAGCCCTGGTGAATGGCAATCATACGATATTACTTTGATCGGACGAACCGTAACGGTTACCGCTAATGGGAAAACCGTGATATGCAACACAGAAATCCCCGGTATTACCGGTGGCGCACTCAACAGTAAAGAGGGAGAGCCCGGGCCTTTATTGATACAGGGAGATCATGGGCCGATCGAGTTCAGGAATATTGTGATTACACCTGCGAAATAGCCCTCCAATAAATGAAATGGCATCAGCAATAATGCAAATGTTGTGGCTGTTTAGCAATAGACTGATTCATTATGGAAGACGAAAACAAAGAAAATGATACGCCAGGTCTGTCACCATACTCTCCACATTTATCTTTCTATTTTACACTCAGTATTGCAGGAATGGAGGCCGGTTCCGAATGCAGTTTCCAGGAAATAGGCAGACTAAATACATTGCTGGAAACACAAACTATAGAAGAGGGAGGTCCACCGGATTACCCGCATAAATTACCCTTTCCCCCGAAATATGATAACCTGATTTTAAAGCGTGGCTTTATTCGTGGGACTCATGTTCTTGAATGGATTGAGGATGCTACGGAGAATTTCAAGTTCAATCCAAAACAAATAGTCGTGTCATTAATGGATGGGTTGAATAAAAAAAGGATTGAATGGGTGTTGCACAATGCTTATCCGGTATCGCTGAAAATCTCATATTTCAAAGCGGAGGATAACTCCGTTGCTATAGAAACGCTCGAAATCGCTTATAACTATTTTGAACGAAACGACTTTTAGCAAGATCATCTGCATCGATACTTGAAAGACTTTATTTGGTGGCACAGGTTTTTCTCCCTGTACTACATGAACCTGATCAGGCAATACCGGATAAAGCCACTTATTACACTGGCTCTGTTTCTTATTCTGGCTTTTAGTGCGGTGCATTTCTTTACTGTGCGTACACAATCGACCGCCAGTGCTATAACGAATGTGAGCCCAACTGCACAGGTTGTTTATCCCATAAAAGATACTACTGCACAGCCCGCGTTTACCGCAGATACTTTGGCTGATAAAATCGAAACCGCAACGGAGCAATTATCGGTCTCTGGTACCACGATCAATACCGGTAAGGTCTCACCCGACGAATTGATGAAATTTGCAGAAACATTGATCGGCATTCCCTATGTATGGGGATCTACTGATCCTGCAGTGGGTTTTGATTGTTCAGGATTCATCACCTATGTCTTCAATCATTTTAATATAGCGGTGCCACGTTCATCCATAGATTTCTTCAACGTGGGTAAAACGATACCTGTTGAAGATGCAAAACGTGGTGACTTTATTTTGTTCACAGGAACCGATCCATTGGAAAAAAATATTGGGCATATGGGCCTTGTTGTTTCAAATGGCACTCTTGATGGATTGGAATTTATTCATGCCACATCAGGCAGAGCCAGTTCTGTTACGATCAGTAAACTGAATGAACACTACATGAAACGTTTTGTGAGGATCAGCAGGATCTTTAACCAGAATAAATAAACTTCTTCACACAGCTACCCCAAACATATTTTCAATAAAAGCTTTCAAATATTAATTTGAATTCCTATTTTTAGCTAAAGCCCCCCGCCAAAAACAAATTGTATGAGCGGATTTCCTATCCTCGACCTCGTAATGGGCATTATTTTTATGTATTTATTTTCTCCTGAGTATTATCCGCAGTTCGACAGTGGAAATGGTGATGACCGCATTCAAACTTCGTGGAAAAATGTTGAGCGAATGGTTAAAAGCTGGAATCAAGCAGCGATACCTGATCTTTTAAAAATATTTGTATGTCCAATATCTTAATGTTTCCCGGGAATTATCCTGATGGCAAGCCGATCATATTTCACGATCTGATAAATGATCCCGGCAAATCAAAACTGCTTGTACTATACTCAGATAATATTGCTTTAGAAGAAAGGAAATATATCAGGAAAATGGTATCGGCAAATCCAAGCGATTTTGTTTCCGTCGTTTTCCTTTTTGTGCAGGACCCTTCAATTATTTTGAATGAATTGAAAAAACTGGCTGTTAACATTGTTGACCCGGATCATGTATTAGACTGGAAACTATATTCTTCTTACCGCTTATTGTCGGTATCATCATCTCATAAAATAATTTCCGATGTAAGAACTGTCACAGAACTCGATGGTGAATATGGAATGGTGCGTGAAGCCATCATAAACGCATTCGCAAATGGATAATTATAAATCAGGCGTCATGAAAAAATTGGTTTATATACTCTTTTACTTTTTGTTGGCCACCAATCTGACCGCGCAAACAGTTTTGAAAGTCACGGAAATAGATGAAAGCAAAAGATATCTGCAGAATGGAGCAGTACGTAAAGAATTTATCAATTCATCCATGGTTGATATCAACAGTACGCTGCGAGTCGAAATTGATACTGCACAATTATTTACGTTTATCACAAACCGGTCCGAACTCAAAATACCTGATAAAATTGCGGAACTTATCGGGTATCTCACACAGGTATTGCAACAACAAAACCGTGTGATCGCCCAGTTTAAACGCGCAGTAAATTCTTATGATCCTTCAGACCCCGCGCTGCTGAAACAATTCAACGATACGCTGCAGAGTTTTGGAAGATTTGCGCAATCCATTCTTATCAAGGACCCGCTTGTTAGAAAATACCAGAACGCATTGCCCGCGAAAGTGGGACTTGCAGAAGGAATATTTATTGCAGTAAGCAAACGCATCGATGACCTACAGGCAGAACTCTCACAACTAAGCGCCGATAAAAAAAACAGCATACAATTAGGCGCCTGGCTGCATGCTAAAACAGGTATCACACCTATTCATTTGCCGGGATATGATGAACTGCCTGAAAAGGGTTATTATTCTGTTAACCGTTGGCAGATTTTGCCCACTGATGAACAGATGAAACAATTACAACAATTGCAAAGCTATGCCCGTGAAAATCGTGATGAAGGATTGGCAGTGATCAATACCATGCTTCAAAAAACAGTCGACCAGCTGACTGAAAACATTTCTGTATTCATAAAAAATAACCTGCAGGATATTGAGTCGGCTTTTGCTTCGATCAAAGCAGACATACAATCGCAGGCACTGCAGAATAAAATAGAAATTTTATCGAAAGATTACACAAGCCTGGTAGCAGAGCTGCGTCCCAAAATAGATCGCTATCAATCCTGGCTTTCAATGCGCCCACCACCTGTTGAAATGTTGGCGGAACAACTGATTTTGGATGGACAATTCTTTACAGACGGCCTGGCAACATTTGTTTCTGATTTGAAAGCTATTGAAGCTGAGATAGTGTTATTGCCGGCATCTATCAAATCCAAAGCAGATGCATTGAGATCATTGATCGGTAACAGGATAAACTCCATGGTGAATAAGCTGGTCCCGCCAGAAATTAAGGCATTAATAGAGGGATACAAATTTGATATGGCTTCACTCGACTATTCAGATAAAGTATTGAAGTTGTCGTTGAATGCTATCCCCGTCGAAGCAAACCTTGATCTCGGCACAACCGGCAGAAGATCGGAAGGAGACAGGATCTTACTCAAGCTCAATATCGTGACCGAAAATAATAAATCAAGAACAATTGATACAAGAGATATCACCATGTACCAATTGGCTGTTCACACGCAGGGCACAGTGGGTGTGATCTTCGCCCATCCAACAGCCACCACCGCCATCACCAAACAATTCCAGATGGCACCATATTATAACCTGCTGTTTAAAAGTGTATGGCCCTGGACGGAAAAATATCACCGCAGATCAGCTATGAATAATTCTTTCTGGGATTTCAGTTGGGGCCTGCATGTTTCAACGCCTGATTTTAATAAAGATGATATACCGGAACTGGGCGTAGGCATTGCTATCTCGGGGATCAGGGACATTTTACAGGTTGGCTTCGCACATAATATTTTTGAGAACAAACCCTATTTTTTCTTTGGTATCAGGCTACCGGTTCCTTCGATGAATTTCGGCGGAAGCGGGCATAGTACCGGGAACTGATAGTTTAATTGTTTCTTAAACATTAAAATTGGAAGTCTTGATACTTGATACTGGATACTTGATGCTGGATACTTGATGCTGGATACTTGATGCTGGATACTTGATACTGGATACTTGATGCTGGATACTATGCAACAGTACCGCACACAAGATCTGCTATCCAGTATCCAGCATCCAGTATCCAGCATCCAGCATCCAGCATCTAACAACATCAACATAAAAAACCAAAACTATGATCGCAGAACTTTGTCCAAAAATGAATGCAGAAAGAGCGACGGCTCTCCAGGCTATTTTTGATGCTGTATGTCTTAAATATGCCATTACCGATAAAAACGATAAAGCAGCTTTTGTTGCGCAGATGTGCCACGAAAGCGGCGAGTTCACCATCAAAACCGAGAGCATGAATTATACAACTCCCCAAAGGATCGTTGATATTTGGCCCTCGCGATTTAACCTCGATGGATCAGGTGGTAAACACAATGCAAACGAGTACATCAAAAATTCCCAGAAACTTGCTAACGAAGTTTATGCCGGCCGCATGGGCAATGGCGACGCTGCTTCAGGTGATGGCTTCAGGTTCCGCGGCGCAGGTTTTCTCCAGATGACAGGACGCGAAGACTTTGGCAGGTATGCCCAATACATTGGAAAAGATATTGCAGAAACCTCTGATCTTGTGAGGAACGATGATCATTACGCGATGGACTCAGCGGCATGGGAATATGTGATCAAAAGCAAACTGCTTGGACAAAAAGATTTTGTACACATCACCAAAGTGATCAATGGAGGAAAGATCGGTTTGGAAGAACGCACCAGGTACTATAAGAAGGCGCTGGAAATAGCAGCATAGTAATCATCACACGTTGTGCTATTGAAGACCTTCGAATAGAAGCGGCGTGACCGTCCTTGCGAGGAACGAAGCAACCTGTGTTATAACATTCGAAATACCTGCAATTCGTGACACAGGTTGCTTCGTTCCTCGCAAGGACGGTGCGGGCATCTTTACCAAAGCGGACAATCACGCCAAGGTATTTTAAAGTCTGATTGATATTACGAATCATAAAGAGCAATCCCAATAAAAAAGCAACCATTAACACGGTTGCTTTTTTATTGAGAAGTTAGTATTGGTTATTCAACGATCAACTGTTGCGAGTAAACCGTGCGGTTGAACGCATCTGCGATCTGCACAAAATAAACGCCTTTCGCATTCCGTGAAGGAAGGGTGAATGAATTGGTATTAACCTTTGAATTGAGATTCATTTTTGATTCCATCACCGCTTTTCCATTCACATCAAGCAACAGCATCCTGTATTCACCTTTCTCTTTCATGTTGGTGGTTTTTACCTGGAACTTACCATGACTTACCGGGTTAGGAAAGATGCTGATACTGATCTCGTTGCTCACATCGGCGTCTACCGTATTGGTAAAACTGACACCATTTTGCACAGGTTTTTCTTTCTCTGCTTTCTGGCCGAGCAGGTTGCTGCTTGCCATATCCGAAATATTGCCGAGGTTATTGATATGAAAATCAACAGGCGCAGCTTCAAGCGTTGACCAGTTCACTTTGTATACCGGTGAGAATTGTTTTCCGTAGCTGGTACCGCAGCTAACTAGGAGGTCGCCATTTTCATCAACAGACGCGCCATTGGAAGTAAATTCTGCCGGCAGGTTCTTGATGGTTCCTACGAAATCACATTTCCTGGTTGATACACTGATCTTAAATACATGATTGTGCAAAGCGATCAGATAGAGGTTGCCATCGGCTCCAGCCACCATATCACCGCCCCATGAGGTACAGCTTGAACGAACGAACACCTGGTTTTTAGGGTTGTCTACCAAAACACCAAGATCCTGTATCACAGGTGTACCTGACGTGGTGAATTTAATCAGGTGCTCCGCATCATTGGACAATGCATACCCAAAACCATCGGCACCGATCGCCATACGGGTAACCTGGTTGGCCACATCGTCTTTGCCATGCAGTAAATTTATTGACTGGTTGCTGAGACAGGTAAACGACGGATTGGATTCTTTCAGATCCATATACCTCAGTTCCGAGGTTTGTAAAGGGATATAAAACAATCGGTTACTTTTTGCATCAAATGCAAGGCCGGCAACGGATCCGCCTAAAGGAGATTTGCTTGCCTCATCTTCATCCCTTCTTTCATAAGGCAGGTAAGCGTTGTAGCCGTTATTTCTTGAATTGTATTTTTTTGTAGAAGGATCAAACAGGTTTTCGATCGTTTTACCGGCACTCATATCAACCGCTGTAAAACGATCATACATTAAAGGCGAAGCGCTGTTTGCAGTAATGATGAATGTTTTTTTAGAAACCGATTGTGAGAAGGCAACACAACAGATGAAACATAAAATGGCAGTAGTAAAACTTTTCATAATGCGTAATAGTTTGAGGTATGAAGTCAGTCGACTGGTAGTTTCACTAGGCTTGGTTATATAAAATTATGCTTTTTTGATAATTTCGTAAGAAAATTAATCAGGGTTTCTTTTCTTAGTTTTACAGTATTATTCCGTAGATGAATGGTCGCATTTAATCGATCTGCTACAGGTATTGTTTAAAATTTGATATTATGCGAAGGATAGCGGTAGTTATGATCATTTGTTTTTTGGGGTTGAAAACCCAGGCGCAGGCGGTGGTTCCACCGGCAAAAGACATTGACAAAATAGTAGTGATCACGAACCTGGACTATGATATGGGCAGGATCCCATTCGGTAAACCTTTGGAATACAATGTGACCATTAAAAATATCAGTAAGGATACGGTGATTCTGAAAGAGGTAGTTGCTGGATGTGGTTGCACTACACCCAAATACCGGGCGGGAGAGAAGATCTTACCAGGAAAATCAACCTATATCACCCTTGGTTTCAATGGCAGCGCCAGTGGAGATTTTACCAAAACAGCCGATATTCATTTTAACGACGGGACTTTATTCAAGCAGGTAAAATTTCATGGGTTTGCTGTGGCAGATTCAGCAAGTGTCAATAAGCCGGTGGTAAATAAATAAGAAGCTATGAGCTGTGAGCTTCGAGTTGTGAGCCTGGCTTGTGTAAGTCTTGAAAGTATTGCTACCTAACATATTTCCACTGTGCAGGCTCATAGCTCGAAGCTCACGGCTCATAGCTTGATTATCAGAATCTTTCAAGCTTAGAAAAGAAGAAATCTCCTTCAATCGCTGCATTCTCATCACTATCACTGCCGTGAACAGCATTCTCACCTACAGAAGCTGCATATAATTTACGGATAGTACCCTCTTCTGCCTGGGCAGGATTGGTAGCGCCGATCAGTTTCCTGAAATCAGCTACTGCATTGTCTTTTTCTAGGATCGCAGCCACGATGGGGCCGCTGCTCATAAACTCAACCAGCTCGCCGTAAAAAGGCCTTTCACGGTGTACATCATAAAATAAACCAGCCTGCTCTTCAGTTAACTGGGTCCATTTCATGGCTTTCACGGTAAAACCCGCTTTGATGATCTGGTTCAAAATAGCGCCGGTATCGCCTTTTTTGGTGGCATCCGGTTTGATCATGGTAAATGTTCTGTTGCTCATACTGTTAGTAAAATTTCGGCGGCAAAAGTAAGCATTCACAAGCCGTTTCACCCCGTTTTTGTTAAATGGTTACAAATTGATTTGATAGAATAGCGTGGAAACCGCAATTTTGCCGCCTTATATGCAGTCACTCGATCTTTTTTACCCGCAACTCAATACCCCTTCTAAAGTGGTGATTACCATGCACCAGAAGCCGGATGGTGATGCCATGGGCTCCGCTTTGGGCCTATATCATTTTTTGATCGCCATGGGCCATGAAGCCACCGTGATTTCGCCAACCAACTGGGCAGATTTTCTCGATTGGATGCCGGGTATCGACCGCGTGATCGATTTCGAACAGCAAAAAGAGAAATGCATCGGTATCATCAACAACGCGGGGATGATCTTTTGTCTCGACTTCAACGTATTGCACCGTACCAAACACATGGAACAGCCATTGCTGGCCGCGCAGTGCACCAAAATACTGATCGATCACCATGAACAGCCGCAGGTAGATGCGTTTACCTACGGAGTAAGCGATACCAGCAAAAGCTCAACTTGTGAAATGGTGTACGATTTTATCATGGCATCAGGGCATGCCGATAAACTCAATACCAATATTGCAGAATGCCTGTACACCGGCGTGATGACCGACACCGGTTCTTTCCGCTTTCCTGCAACCACCGCCTCCGTACACCGCATGATTGCCAACCTGAAGGATATTGGGCTTGTGCATACCAGGGTGCATGATAATATCTACGACAATTTTCTCGAGAACCGCCTGCGTTTTATCGGGTATGCATTGGTAAATCGTTTAGAGGTATTGTATGAATATAATACGGCATTAATGTATATTACAAGGCCCGATCTGCAACGCTACAATATTAAAACAGGCGATACAGAAGGGTTGGTGAATTATTTGCTGACGATACAGGGAATAAAATTCGGAGCTTTGGTGATTGACAGGGAGGGGGAGCGTAAATGGAGTTTCAGAAGCAAAGGATCATTCGATGTGAATACTTTCGCAAGAAAACATTTTAACGGCGGAGGGCATGTGAATGCAGCAGGCGGCGGAACCTATGACAGCCTGGATGAAACGGTAAAACATTTTAAAGAAGTAATCAAAGAATATCAAAATCAACTACAATAAAATCAAATGATGAGAACAACCACCACGCTTTTATTAGCGATCGTATTGCTTGCAAGCTGTAACCAGTACAAGAAAACACCAACGGGCCTTGCCTATAAGATCACTAAAGGTGATGGGAAAGTGAAGCTGAAACAGGGTGATTTTGTAAAATTCAATATTGAATTCAAGATCGCTCCGAAAGATTCTGTACTGTCAAGCTCTTATGGCAAGATCCCGGCTTATATGGTTATCGATACTTCCAGGTCGCCGAAACATAGCTTCCTTGAAGTAATCACACAGTTGTCTGCCGGTGATAAAATGGAATTTGTTATGAACGTAGATACCCTGAAAAAAATGGGTATGCTTGAGTACAACAATATGTTCCATGCAAGGGATATGATCAAAGGAAGACTTGAGATCCTTAAAACATTTGCCAACCAGGCTGATGTGATCGCTGATCGTACGAAAGAGATCGAACAGGAAAAAACAAAAGAACTGAAAGCGGTTAATGACTTCGTAGCCAAGAAAGGCATCAAAACCCAGGCAACCCGTTCAGGTGCTTTGGTTGAGATCCAGACAGCGGGCGATATGACCCAGAAAGCTGATTCAGGTAAAATGGCCAAAGTAATGTACAAAGGCATGATCCTCGAAACAGGTAAAGAATTCGATTCAAACATGGGTACACCCGGAAAAGCGCCATTGATGGTATCAGTAGGTGTTGGAGGCACACAGAACAGCGTGATCCAGGGTCTTGATGAAGCTTTGCAGATGTTTGGCAAAGGCGGCAAAGGAAAAGTATATATCCCTGCCATGCTCGGTTATGGTGATGCCGGCAGCCCGCCAGTGATCCCTACCTATGCGAATCTGCAATTCGAGTTTGAAGTACTGGATGTAACCTTACCAGCTCCGTCAGCACCAGCACCGGCAATGCCGAATGCTCCGCAGCCGAAGAAAAAATAATAGTTTATAATATTGAGAATAGTTTAAAAGGTCCCGCTTTGCGGGACTTTTTAGTTTCTGACTTTCGAGGGTTTACATACGAGTTAAAATCTCTTATTAGTATTTCATTAAAAGAGAAACGAAGGAAAAAAGATATCCCGAATTTCGGAGTCGCTTATTGTCTTCGTTTTTCTTTTATTGAAATTATTAGGCTTGGGGTCAATTCGACCTTTTGGAAAGTTCTACCTGAGACGAGAAACAAGTTTAATCGCTTCCTCCGCTTCCTTCACATCATGCACACGCAATATGGAGGCACCTTTTAAAAGGCCGGCTGTGTTTAAAACGGTTGTTCCATTCAATGCTTCTTCAGCAGTAATGCCCAATGTTTTGTAAATAGTAGATTTCCTTGAAATGCCCAATAGCAAAGGCTTTCGGAAGATGGAGAATGCTTCCAGGTGTTTCAGCAATTGAAAATTATGTGTACTGTTCTTACTGAATCCCAATCCCGGATCAATAATAATATCGTTGATTCCTGCTTTTGTACAGGTTGCCGTTCTTTCAATGAAATAATCAAGCACTTCTTTGGTAACATCTGAATACTGCGGATCGGTATGCATGGTTTTTATGGTTCCCTTTACATGCATACATACATAGGGAACATGCAGGCTGGCAACAGTGCTCAGCATATCATTGTCAAAATTTCCACCGCTGATATCGTTCACAATAGCAGCGCCGTGTTCAACTGCCGCGCGGGCCACTGCTGATGAATACGTATCAACTGATAGGAAGCTTTGAGGAAATTCGCGACTGATGGCCTCAATAACCGGTATCACGCGTTCTGTTTCTTCGGCGGCGGTCAATGCGTTTGCGCCGGGGCGTGTACTCTGCCCGCCAATATCCAGGATGACTGCTCCTTCGCTCAACATTTTTTCTGCAGTATGCAATGCCTCTTCAATAGATGGTTTGCGGCTGCCGCTATAGAAAGAATCGGGCGTAATATTGATGATCCCCATTACAATGGGGGAGCTGATCTCCAATAATCTTCCTTTACAATTAAGTGTGAACATACACGGATTCAATTATCTTGCATTGGCTTCAAAGATATTACCAAAGTGATTAAAGCATAGAGTTAAAAATGGCGCAAACGAATGAACAATACGACCAGGCCGTTAGCGGCTGTCGCGATATATTTATCAAAAAAACAAAAGATTACGGAACCGCATGGCGGGTGCTGCGCGATATTTCGGTGGTTGACCAGATCTTTATCAAGGCTCTGCGCATAAGAACCATACAGGACCTGAACACGCAGAAAGTAGGGGACGATATTCCCTCAGAATTCAAAGGCATACTTAATTACGCAGTGATCGGTTTAATGCAGCTCGAACTCGGCAAACCCATGGTGGAAGAGTTACCGGTTGAACAGGTAGACACGCTTTATCATAAAGCAATTGACCTTGCCAAAACAACCATGCTGGATAAAAACCATGATTATGGGGAAGCCTGGCGTGAAATGAGCCAGCAGAGTTTTGCCGACCTGATACTGATGAAGCTGATGCGCATCAAACAGATACTAAGTAATGACGGAAGAACGCTGATCAGTGAGGGGATCGATGCCAATTATGTAGACATTATTAATTACGCCGCTTTTGCACTCATATTAATTGAAGAAGGAAAACACTAATGCTTTTATGAAAACCCTACTGCTTATCATTCGCTGGATCGTTGGATTGCTGTTTATTTTTTCCGGGCTCGTGAAAGCCAATGACCCATTGGGACTGAGCTACAAGATGCAGGAATTCTTTGAAGTATGGGGCTGGCACAGTTTCAATGATTATACCCTGGCGCTTTCCATGATCATGAATGTGTTTGAAGTAGTGGCTGGTGTTGCCGTGATCATCGGCTGGCGGATGAAACTGTTTAGCTGGTTATTATTATTGTTGATCACCTTCTTTACTTTTTTAACGGGCTATGCATTATTCTCAGGCAAGATAAAAACATGCGGTTGCTTTGGCGATTGTTTGCCACTAACACCGGCGCAATCCTTTGGAAAAGATATTTTCTTACTGGTATTGATACTTATTTTATTTGCTTCAGCCAATAAGATCAAATCTGCGCTGAAACCCGCAGCCGCGCTTGCTTTGCTATTGCTTGTAACCATTACAACCACTGCAGGGCAATTCTATGTTTTAAAACATCTGCCTTTCGTGGATTGTCTTCCGTATAAAAAAGGCAACAACTTACAGGAACAAATGAAAATGCCTGCCGGCGCTATACCGGATAGTTTATCGATCGTGTTCATCTATAAAAAGAATGGCAAACAACTTGAGTTCGATCAATTGCATTTCCCCGCAGATTTTGATTCTACCTATGAGTATGTTGACCGTCACGATAAAGTAGTGAGAAAAGGAAACGGCCTGCAACCTAAAATACTCGACTTCTCCCTGCAAACAATGTCAGGAACCGATACCACCGCAGCCGTTCTTGGTCAGTCAGGTAAATACCTGATGGTAATGGCAAGAAACCTCGATGATGTGGCCGACTGGTCCGCCGGTTTTGAAAAGATCAAACAAGCCGCGCAGCAAAAAAATCTTCCTGTATTATTCGTAACAGCAGATGCGGATAAAGCAGCAGCCACTTTCCCGAATGCAACCGTTGTAAAATGTGATGCAACTGTTTTAAAAACGGCTGCAAGGGTTACGCCAACTTATTTTATTATGCAGGGAGCGAATGTGTTGAGTAAGACGAGCTATACGGAGGAAGGGAAAGTGCTTAAAGAAATCAGCAGCTTGAAATAGTTAAAAGTTAAGAGTTAAAAGTGAATAACCCGCGCCTCCATTAACTCTTAACTTTTAACTCTTAACTTTTAACTCATGCTAAAGTTCATCACCCGCAAAATACTCTACGGCTTCCTCGTCCTTATAGGCGTGGTAGTTGTCGTGTTTTTTTTGTTCCAGGGTTTTGGTGATCCCGCGCGTTTGGTATTGGGGCAGGCGGGGGATAGCACCACTATCAAAAACATCCGCAAAGAACTCGCACTCGATCAGCCTAAGTGGAAGCAGTTTGTTTTATACCTGAATGATGTATCACCGATCGCTGTTCATTCAAAAGAAGATATACAGAAAAAGCAACTCAAAGGATTTTTTATCGGAGGCGAAAATAAGTTCGGTATCAAAGTTCCTTATCTGCGTCGTTCTTATCAAACAAAAAAAGATGTGGGCGATGTGTTGATGGAGGCTTTACCTGGCACGCTCATTCTTGCATTCGCCGCGATGTTATTAGCGACCGTCATCGGTATTTTGTTGGGTGTGCTTGCAGCCGTAAAACAAAATACCTGGATGGATACATCCTCCGTATTCGCCAGTGTACTCGGCATTTCAGCGCCATCTTTTTTTATGGGAATTGTTCTTGCTTACCTGTTCGGTTTTGTGCTGACGGAATATACAGGCCTGCATATGACGGGTAGTTTATTCGATATTGATCCGTTCAATGGGAAGAACCTGCAATTAAAAAATCTCATACTACCGGCAATCACATTAGGCATACGGCCGCTTGCTATTATCACACAGCTTACAAGAAGTTCCATGCTGGATGTACTCGACCAGGATTACATCAGAACAGCATATGCAAAAGGATTGAGTAAAAAAGTAGTAGTGTTCCGTCACGCATTAAGAAATGCATTAAACCCCGTGATAACTGCCATCACCGGCTGGTTTGCCGAATTGCTCGCCGGTGCTTTTTTTGTGGAATATATTTTTGGATGGAAGGGTATCGGCAAAGTAACGGTTGATGCCTTGGAAAAATTAGACTTCCCCGTTGTGATGGGAAGCGTGTTGATCACGGCTACGTTTTTTATAGTTGTGAATTTACTGGCGGATGTGTTGTATGGAGTGGTAGATCCGCGGGTAAGAATTAAATAATAGAGGTTTATACTAACCCCAGCCTTTAGGCTGGGGGAAAAGAATACAGGTAAGATCACGGGCTTTAGCCCGCACCGGACTTCGATTTTCAGCAGGTTGTATTTGCAAGAGCAATTATGGCTAAAGCCGGTAGCAGAATTGTTTTCCATCCCCAGCCTAAAGGCTGGGGTTAGTGAATGATCACCTCCGAAATAATCTTCTCCCCGAACGCCTCATTCACTCTGTCAATGATCTGTTGCTTCTGATACATCAATTCATTCTTCAATGGCCCCACAGCCGTATGAATAAATAATTTCTGCCCGATGATCTGGATCTTATCAGTGTACTTGGCGATGGTTTTGCCCATGAGTTGCTCCCATATTTCTTCAATCTGCACGGCACGGATACCGTTACGGAGCGGGCTCTTTCTTAGAAACCCTTTCATTGCATCGCCGATGTGGAATTCTGACATGAGGCAAAGTTAGCTGTTATACTAACCCCAGCCTTTAGGCTGGGGAAAAAATACAAATGAGACTCCGGGCTTCAGCCCGCACCGGATTTCAATTGTTAACCGGCTGAAAATTGAAGAGCAATCATGGCTAAAGCCAATCGAAAACAGATTCCTAACTCCAGTCTTCAGACTATGTATTTACAATTCTATCAACTGATACTTCACAGCAATCCCTTCCAACTGTGATCTCAACCTCGAAGCATGCGTATCTGTAATAAACACCTGTCCATCAGTTTCGGTACATACCCAGTTGAGCAATTGAAACATCCTGGGCTCATCCAGTTTTTCAAAAACATCATCTAACAAAAGAATAGGGGTGAAGCCTTTTTTTTCTTTCAGCACCTGCCACTCCGCCAATTTCAGCGCGAACAATAAACTTTTGCGTTGTCCCTGCGAGGCTTCGGTCTTGAAAAGAATTTCGCCCATGAAAAAAAGAATATCATCCCTGTGAATGCCCGCGGTGGTTCGTTGCAGGGCCAGGTCTTTTTGTCGTGTAGCTTTTAATAATTCATCAAATCCATCTGTCAACAACTGGC
Source organism: Bacteroidota bacterium (assembly GCA_040388705.1). GTDB lineage: Bacteria > Bacteroidota > Bacteroidia > Chitinophagales > Chitinophagaceae > Sediminibacterium. The sequence continues at coordinate 117,326 of JAZKBI010000019.1, forward strand.
TCTCGTATTGAAGAATGAGGCCGTCGTCTTTTCCTGCTATTCTTTCATAGATAGAAGCTACAAGCGGGAGAAAATCAGTAAGGAATTTTTTTCTTTCATTGAAAAGATAATTTCCTTTTTTGCTAAGTTGACTATTCAATACATCAAGCAAAGCTTCATCGGTGATGCCGGATTCTGCTGACTGTTTCAGTAAACTGTTCCGCTGTTGTAAAACGCGTGTATAGTCGATCAGGTGCACAAGATATTCTTTGCTGATCTGCGATAAAAGGGTATCAATAAAAGTTCTTCTCTCGGTACTGCCACCGGTGATCAATATGATATCATCTGGCGCGATCATTACGCAGGGGAGTTTGCCGATATGGTCGGAGAATTTTTTGTAAGCCTCATCATTCAGGATCAGTTCCTTTCGGTTGGTCTCTCTTAGTATGCATACCAATTGCTGCGCCTCGTTGTTGAGTTCATAGTTTCCTTCGAGGCGCATGCCAGCCAGGCCATGGTGTACATTCTGGTTATCGGGTCTTGAAAAATAGCTTTTGGAAAAACTGAGGTAGTACACCGCATCCAGCAGGTTGGTCTTGCCGGTGCCATTGATGCCACAGATGCCAATAATCCTTTCGGTAAAAGAGAATTGCTGCTGCACATAATTGCGGAACTGTACGAGTGATATGGAGCCGAGCCTGAGCATTGAGCGGGCAAATTAACCCAGAACGGTTTAATTATTCATGTTGCGTATGACGGAAAGCATTTATTTTTATAAAAAATCAGGTTTTGAAGACGATACTATCCGAGCAGCAACTGGCACTCACCGTAAAAAGACTGGCGCACCAGATCCTGGAGAATAACCTGCAACTGGGCGATACAGTGCTCATAGGATTGCAGCCACGCGGTGTTTTCCTCAGCGACCGCATCGTGAATGAATTAAAAAAGATCGTTGAGCCTTCCCTGATCCAATACGGCAAACTGGACATCACTTTTTATCGCGATGATGTACGCAAAAGCCTGCATATTGCCAACCACACCGATATTCCGTTCAATATCACCAATAAGAAAGTGGTTTTGATAGATGATGTGTTGTACACGGGAAGAACGATTCGTGCAGCATTAGATGCATTGCTGGATTTTGGCAGGCCGTCTAAAGTTTCATTGTGTGTTTTGATAGATAGACGTTTTAGTCGGGAGTTACCGATACAACCAGATTATGCAGGCAAGGTTATTGATACGATCATATCGCAAAAAGTAAAAGTTCGCTGGACAGAAAACGATCAGGTTGATGAAGTCATTTTGATCTAAAGAACAAGAAACAAGGACCAAGAAACAAGGAACAAGGCCCAAGAAACAAGGACCAAGAAACAAGGAACAAGGAACAAGGCCCAAGAAACAAGGCCCACGAAACAAGTTTAAAAACAAGTTCATTGATATGTCGCAGGAATTGGAAGACAGGTTCGGGCGATTTGCTGTGCGCGTTCGCGATTTTTGCCTGAAGCTCAAATGGGATGCGATAAACCGCGAATACATTGGTCAATTGGTGCGTTCAAGTGGTTCCGTAGTCTGTATGTAAAAGGTTTCGGTGTGGCAGCAGTCCAAAAATCGGCTGC
>JAZKBI010000020.1:0-19384 GCA_040388705.1 Bacteroidota bacterium
AATACTATACTTGTAGCGCGCATACCCTTGGTCTTCCCTTAGTCTGACGTTGGTCAGATGTTGGTCTGAGGTTGGTCTGAGGTTGGTCTGAGGTTGGTCTGCACTTATTCCCTCCTTGTTTTGGCCTTCTTCTGAAACAACAGGATCGCTAAAAATAGAGTAACAACGTATCACATAGGAATACTGATCATTTCAAATAGCACAGCACATTGGGGTTTAGTTTGTTGTGCTGTTTAAAATTCTCTGTGAAACCCCGTGTTCTCCGTGTCTGTGGTGAAAAAAATCGAAGCGAAGGCTTTACCACCGAGACACGGAGGACACGGGGTTTCACAGAGAGACGCGCACATTGGTCAATTTCGCAGCGAATCGTTTTGAAAACCATCCGCTTCGGGAAACAAAAAAGGAAACGTGTTTTACGTTTCCTTTTTTGTTTTTATCCGTCATTACTGATCTCTATCCTTTGCCTTTGATCAGTTGAACTACTTTGCGTTTGCTACCCTGTATCAATTCAGCATAATATACACCGCTGCTGTAGTTATGCCCGATCTGTATCGTGCTGTTCGCACCGATCTTCGATCTGGCATCTATCACCCTGCCTCTGCCATCCATTACACGCATGTTAACCGGTATTGCATATTTGCTTTCCAGTTTCAATGTGAAGAACGTGGTGGTTGGGTTTGGCATCACGGTTACCTTAAGTTCCTCTTCGGTTACCGCTACTTCAGTTGTGGCCGTTGTTTTGGTTTCAGAAGTGGCTGTTTGTACGGATGGTGTTGCTGTGTTCAGTACGATGTTGGTTGTTGGTGATGCACAATCGTAACTGTTCCAGATCACCGTGTTACCCTTGCTGTCCAGTGATTCTACTATGAACAGACCGGTCATATACACATCATCATTACAATCCGATGCATTGTGCGCACCATGATTACATGCATTGTGGCCATGGTTTTTATGTTTGCATAACCAGCTGCTGTGCGAGCGGTGATCGCAGTTGTCGTGATCATCGTCATCAGAGTCTGTGGCTGTTACGCGGAGTTTGCCGTTTGGCATTATGATGTTCGCTATCACTTTTGTATCGCCACCTTTTACGGTGAACTTCTCGTCATCGCTCTTCAGGTCGCCCATGTAAATCGTTACCTGGTTGTTCTCAGGGTTCAGCCTTACCTGGCTGCCGATGCTTACTTTGTTACTGATCTTCACACTGCTATTCGCCGCAAAGCGGATATAACTGTAGAAGTTGTCTTTGGCTCCATCATCTACCAATAAGCTCTCGATGTTCAGGTTGGCATTGGTGAACCTGATGCTCGCACCATATTCAACATTGATCGTTCCGAACGTTGTGCCTGTCACTATTACATTGGCTCCCTTTCTTACAGTCAGCTTATCGTAGTTACCGCTTATTGTAACAATTGCATACTGGGCCACAGTATAGTCAGGCAGGTTTTTCGTGCTGGCTGTATTGTACAGCATCGCTGGCAAAGTTGGCGTGGCTATGCCGATGATCTGGCTGTTGATCACGATACCTGAACCATTCTTATCTATCTGCGGTGCTTTTACAAAGGAGCCCGCTCCTGTTACCGAGCTGTAGGCTTTAAAGTCTGCATCGCCTTTTGAGGTCATCACACCAATGCTGCCCGATAACACTTTGTTGTATTTGCCGATCGCCGCATCTTTATAAGTAAGGATCGTATAGCTGTTCACAAGGTTTTGCTTCTGGTAGTTATACGTGGCTCCTACTGCGCTTCTGCAACCATTGCCATCTGTTGTGTACAAAGTATATATTCCATCCGCGTTGGTCAGTCCGAGTGCTAATTGCTGGGTTGAGCAATTGGTTTGGCTATTGAACAGCCACTGGTAGGTAAATGGACCATTTAGTGTGCTGCTGCCTGTGAGTACAAAGTTGTTACAGTATGTATCTGCTGATGCAGCTGTGATGCCTGCTACCGGTAATGCATTGATCACTACTGTGGTGGTGCAGGTGTTGGTATTACCCGTTACATCTTTTACTGTCCAGTTGATCTGTGTGGTTCCAACATTGAAGTTCTTTGTTAGTGTAGCACTTGTGCCGCCGGTGAATACTGTGGCGCCGCTTAAACTATAGCTTACTGTTACCGGGCCACAGTTGTCTGTTGCTGTGAGTGTAACGGTTTTGCTGTTGCCCACCTGGTTATTACAACTTGCTGCTACCACAGGACATACTACAATTGGTTTTTGTGTATCCTGTACGGTGATCACCTGTGTTTTGCTTGCTGTATTGCCACAGGCATCTGTCGCGGTCCAGGTGCGGGTTAATGTGTAATTATAATAACCTGCATTTGCCGGACTGGCATTTTGCGTGCTGGCTTGTGTAAACAACACTGTTGGTGTGGAACAATTGTCGGTTGCAGTTACTATTGCCGCTGCCGGAACTGCATTGCACTCCACAATTGCGTTGGCTGGTGCTGAACTTAATACCGGCGATTGTGTATCCTGAACTGTGATAACCTGTATCCCTGTGGTTGTGTTATTAGATGCATCGGTGGTTGACCATTTCCTGGTTAAGGTATAATTGCCGGTGCAGTTACCATTGGTTCTCACTTCTGTAAATACCGGGGCTGATGTACTGCAGTTATCACCTGCTGTTACAAAAGCAGGTGCAGGTATTGCGTTACACTCGACGGTTATAGCGGATGGAACTCCTGTTAGTATGGGGAATTGATTATCCACTACGGTAACCGTAAATGTACAGCTGGAACTTCCCACCGCATTGGTAGCGGTTGCCGTTACCGTTCTTGTTCCAACGGCGAAGAAACTTCCCGGTGCAATGGAATAGGTAATGGTTGATGCAGGGATCGCTGTGGTTTCTGTTGCGGTATAGTTAACAATTGCGCCACACAATTCTGTAGTTGCATTTACCGTAATATTAGATGGGCAATTGATAACGGGCAATATTCCCACAACGGTTACATTGAACGAACAGGTGGCTATGTTACCTGCAGGATCTGTTGCGGTATAGGTTACAGTGGTAGTTCCAATAGGGAAATTTGCACCACTTGCCGGGCCGGATGTTCTTACCGTAATAACAGCACAGTTGTCGGTAGCTACAGGTGTTGCATAAGAAACCGCCGTACCAGACGCATTTGTCGCAATTACTCCATTGATATTTTGCTGGCAGAAGACAAACACGGGTGCCGTTACATCTTTCACGATCACTGTTTGTGTTTGCGTGGATGTATTATGATTACCATCGTCATAGGTCCATGTGATAATATAGGTTCCCTGTGCGGTGTATGATAACGCATCTGAAGTTGTTCCAGTGATCATTCCTGAACAATTGTCTGTTGCGGTTGGTGCTTCAGTTACGGTTGCTGAACATTCGCCCGTGATGACAGGAAGATTCAACACATTCGCAACAGGTGCCGTAACATCTTTCACGATCACTGTTTGTGTTTGCGTGGATGTATTATGATTACCATCGTCATAGGTCCATGTGATAATATAGGTTCCCTGTGCGGTGTATGATAACGCATCTGAAGTTGTTCCAGTGATCATTCCTGAACAATTGTCTGTTGCTGTTGGCGCTTCAGTTACGGTTGCGGAACATTCGCCTGTGATGACAGGAAGATTCAACACATTCGCAACTGGTGCCGTTACATCTTTCACAATCACTGTTTGTGTTTGTGTGGATGTGTTATGGTTGCCATCATCGTAGGTCCAGGTGATAGTATAGGTTCCCTGTGAAGTGTATGATAACGCATCGGAAGTTGTTCCGGTGATCGTTCCTGAACAATTGTCTGTTGCCGTTGGCGCTGCAGTTACAGTTGCTGAACATTCACCGGTGATGACAGGAAGATTCAACACATTCGCAACTGGTGCCGTAACATCTTTCACGATCACCGTTTGTGTTTGTGTGGATGTTTTATGGTTGCCATCATCGTAGGTCCATGTGATAGTATAGGTTCCCTGTGAAGTGTATGATAACGCATCGGAAGTTGTTCCGGTGATCGTTCCTGAACAATTGTCTGTTGCCGTTGGCGCTGCAGTTACGGTTGCAGAACATTCGCCGGTGATGACAGGAAGATTCAACGCATTCGCAACTGGTGCCGTTACATCTTTCACGATCACTGTTTGCGTTTGTGTGGATGTGTTATGGTTGCCATCATCATAGGTCCATGTGATAGTATAGGTTCCCTGTGCAGTGTATGATAACGCATCTGAAGTTGTTCCGGTGATCGTTCCTGAACAATTGTCTGTTGCCGTTGGCGCTTCAGTTACGGTTGCTGAACATTCGCCGGTGATGACAGGAAGATTCAACACATTCGCAACTGGTGCCGTTACATCTTTCACAATCACTGTTTGTGTTTGCGTGGATGTGTTATGGTTACCATCATCATAGGTCCATGTGATAGTATAGGTTCCCTGTGCAGTGTATGATAACGCATCTGAAGTTGTTCCGGTGATCATTCCTGAACAATTATCTGTTGCGGTTGGCGCTGCTGTTACTGTTGCTGAACATTCGCCGGTGATGACAGGAAGATTCAACGCATTCGCAACTGGTGCCGTTACATCTTTCACGATCACTGTTTGCGTTTGTGTGGATGTGTTATGGTTGCCATCATCATAGGTCCATGTGATAGTATAGGTTCCCTGTGCAGTGTATGATAACGCATCTGAAGTTGTTCCGGTGATTGTTCCTGAACAATTGTCTGTTGCTGTTGGTGATGCAGTTACGGTTGCTGAACATTCGCCTGTGATGACAGGAAGATTCAACACATTAGCAACAGGTGCCGTTACATCTTTCACGATCACTGTTTGTGTTTGTGTGGATGTGTTATGGTTGCCATCATCATAGGTCCATGTGACAGTATAGGTTCCCTGTGCAGTGTATGATAACGCATCTGAAGTTGTTCCGGTGATCATTCCTGAACAATTGTCTGTTGCGGTTGGCGCTTCAGTTACGGTTGCTGAACATTCGCCTGTGATGACGGGAAGATTCAACACATTCGCACCAGGTGCCGTTACATCTTTCACGATCACTGTTTGTGTTTGCGTGGATGTGTTATGGTTGCCATCATCAAAGGTCCATGTGATAAAATAGGTTCCTTGCGCAGTGTATGACAACGCGTCTGAAGTTGTTCCGGTTATCATTCCTGAACAATTGTCTGTTGCTGTTGGTGCTTCAGTTACGGTTGCTGAACATTCGCCTGTGATGACAGGAAGGTTCAACACATTCGCAACAGGTGCCGTTACATCTTTCACGATCACTGTTTGTGTTTGTGTGGATGTGTTATGGTTACCATCATCAAAGGTCCATGTGATAAAATAGGTTCCTTGAGCAGTGTATGACAACGCGTCTGAAGTTGTTCCGGTTATCATTCCTGAACAATTGTCTGTTGCTGTTGGTGCTGCAGTTACGGTTGCCGAACATTCGCCTGTGATGACAGGAAGATTCAACACATTAGTAACAGGTGCCGTAACATCTTTCACGATCACTGTTTGTGTTTGTGTGGATGTGTTGTGGTTGCCATCATCATAGGTCCATGTGATAGTATAGGTTCCCTGTGCAGTGTATACTAACGCATCTGAAGTTGTTCCGGTGATCATTCCTGAACAATTGTCTGTTGCCGTTGGTGCTGCAGTTACGGTTGCTGAACATTCGCCTGTGATGACAGGAAGGTTCAACACATTCGCAACAGGTGCCGTAACATCTTTCACAATCACTGTTTGTGTTTGTGTGGATGTGTTATGGTTGCCATCATCATAGGTCCATGTGACAGTATAGGTTCCCTGTGCAGTGTATGATAACGCATCTGAAGTTGTTCCGGTGATCATTCCTGAACAATTGTCTGTTGCGGTTGGTGCTGCAGTTACGGTTGCGGAACATTCGCCGGTGATGACAGGAAGATTCAACACATTCGCAACAGGTGCTGTTACATCTTTCACAATCACTGTTTGTGTTTGCGTGGATGTGTTATGGTTGCCATCGTCATAGGTCCATGTGATAGTATAGGTTCCCTGCGCGGTATATGATAACGCATCGGAAGTTGTTCCAGTGATCATTCCTGAACAATTGTCTGTTGCGGTTGGTGCTTCAGTTACGGTTGCTGAACATTCGCCTGTGATGACAGGAAGATTCAACACATTCGCAACAGGTGCGGTTACATCTTTCACAATCACTGTTTGTGTTTGTGTGGATGTGTTATGGTTGCCATCATCAAAGGTCCATGTGATGTTATAGGTTCCCTGTGCAGTGTATGATAACACATCGGAAGTTGTTCCGGTGATCATTCCTGAACAATTGTCTGTTGCGGTTGGTGCTTCAGTTACGGTTGCTGAACATTCGCCTGTGATGATAGAAAGATTCAACACATTCGCAACAGGTGCTGTTACATCTTTCACAATCACTGTTTGTGTTTGTGTCTGGATATTTCCGTGCCTGTCATCATACGACCATGTGATCGTGTATGTGCCTTGCAAATGGTAACTCAACGGGTCGGTTGTGGTGCCTGTGATCGCACCTGTACAATTATCTGTTGCAGTTGGTACACCGGAAACTGTTACAGAACACTCACCGGTTAATACAGGAAGACTCGCTATGTCCGGAACAGGTTTGATCAGATCCGGTACGGTACCAACCGTTACCTGTTGTGCAACAGACAAACAATTGGTAGCTGACCTTACGATAACCGTATATACTCCCGCAGTTAAACCTTCGAACACATTACCAGGCTGGTAATTCGATCCGCCATCTTTTGAATATTGGTAAGGCGGATTTTCATTGGATGCTGTAACATTGATACTGCCATCGCTTCCACCCAAACAACTCACAGCTGTTGTGGCAGTGGTTGCTGTTGGCAATGCATTTACTGTTACTGATGTTTCCGCTGATGTTGCAGAACAATTATTCGCACCGGTAACAATTACACTATAATTTCCTGATGCACTTACTGTGATGGATTGCGTGGTTGAATTGTTGCTCCACAAATAAGAACTTCCTGCAGATGCGGTCAATACTACTGAACCACCGTTACAAAAAGTTGTTGGACCAGTAGCTGTAATCGTTGCAATGGGTGCTGTTTTAGGCGCGGCGGTCGCAGATGCAAAACCACTCACACATAAGCTGCCTACACTTCTCACTCCATAAGTTCCGGCAGTACTAACTGTAAGCGTAGCGCCGGTTGCGCCATTGCCCCACTGATAGCTGGTAAATCCTGAAGCTGTTAAAACGGATGTGCCGTCACAATTATTTACTACGCTTACAGTTGGTGTTGGCGGTAAAGCGAACACTGTAAAGTTGGCTGTGCTTGAACAGCCATTTGCGTCTGTATAGGTAATCCCAACGCTTCCCCCTGCAGCAGCAACAGCGGATACAATACCCGTGTTATTTACAGTAGCAATTGATGTATTAGATGATATCCACGGGTTACTTGCAGCAGGTGTACCTGAACCGGTAAGTTGTCTTCCTGCAGGTGCGCAGGCACCCAATGTACCGGTGATCGTTGGCAATGCATTCACTGTCACAGTTGTTATTGCCGATGTTGCAGAACAGTTATTCGCATTCGTAACAGTTACACTATAATTTCCAGTTGCATTAACGGTGATGGTTGGTGTAGTTGCATTGTTGCTCCATAAATAAGATGATCCTGCACTTGCAGTTAATACAACCGATCCGCCTGCGCAAAATGTAGTTGCACTACCTGCAGTAATGGTTGCAGTTGGCAAGGCATTTACCGTAACTGCGGCCGTAACAGTACTGCTGCAATTATTTGCATTGGTAACTGTGTAACTGATATCTGCCGACCCTGCTGAAATGCCTATGATCTTTCCGGTGTTGTCAACAGTTGCTATCGCTGTATTTGAACTCGACCATACACCACCGGCCGTTGCATTTGTATAGGTTGTTGTTGAACCTACGCAAATTGAATTACTGGTATTTGTAAATGTATTAGATCCGGTATTTGTGAAAGTATGTATCGTAAACCCACCCGACTGGGTAATTGTTCCACCTGTAGCAGAGGGTGTACCCGGATATCTTATAATAACAATTCCTGATCCGCCGCTTCCTGCCACTGTTGATTCAGGATCAGTTCCACCGCCACCGCCACCGGTTCCGTTTGTACCCGGTGTGCCATTAAAAAACGCGCCTGCACCAAAGCCCATGGAACTGCCATTTCCACCACCGCCTGATCCTCCCACACCTCCGCCATTGGGCGTAACTGTGCCGATATTATCATTAATTCCACCGCCACCACCGCCGCCATAAAAAGCAGCCGCACCTGAAATAGCAGATGAAATTCCATTTCCACCGTTGCCACCTATATGGATCGTTGTAGCATCCGCGCCCGCAGCACTAGCACCACCTCCGCCACCACCTGCACCAAAACCGTTGAATGCTGTTCTACCGCCGGTATTGCCCTGGCCTGCCGTACCCGCTGCGCGGGTAAGCGTATTTTGATCAAACCCTCCACCACCGCCTGAGCCACCTGGTAACGGCAGGTTTACAGCATTACCGCCACCGGCGCCGCCACCAATGGCAGTATTGGTTGAAAAGGTTGAATTGCCGCCACTGGTACCGCGTATTTTTCCGTTTCCGGAACTGCCTCCCGCTCCAACGGTTATATTATATGATTGATTCGATGCTACTGAAAAATTGGTTCCTGATAATACCCCACCACCACCGCCACCGCCCGATGCACCACCGCCGCCACCTGCAACGATAAGATAATCGACGGCTGTAATACTGGTTGATATTGGTGATACAACAGGTAACGTATTCACCGTTACAGTAGCAGTTGACACACCACCGCACAAGGTTGTATAAGTAATTATGGTGGTGCCTGCTGTCAAACCGGTAACTACACCAGATGCATTAATCGCTGCTACAGATACATTTGAACTTGTCCATGCACCGCCCAAAATACTGTTTGATAAAACAGTGGTTGCATTTATACATAAAGAATTTGTTCCTGAAATGGCTGCTGTTGCCGGTGTAAATGCGGCGCAGTTCCCGGTTATGTTTCCGGCAACCCAGTTAGAGACAGTACCGGTACCTGCAAAATTGGTTAAGACGCCTGAATTATTATTACCACTGGCATCCGCTAAAGACGTGATGCCCGTATTATTCTCATTAATAGTTCCCTGGTTAAATTTATAATAAGCGATCAATCCTGTTTGCGATGCGGGCAATTCACAATTCATCGTGGCCACAATTTCTTCTACGCAAAGCGCGCGGTTCCACACCCTTACCTCATCCATACGTCCATCAAACCAGTTGCCTGCGCCATATCGTCCCAATTGAAACGCTCCCGCGGCATAAGCCGGCATAGATGAATTGAATGCTACCAATACGCCACTGCGGTATAATTTCAAAGTGGTGGAAGCAGCATCATAGGTAGCCGCCACATGCACCCATTGTGCCGTTGGAAAATCAACGGGGTCCTTTACTTTTACGGCGGTTCCCAGGAAGTTGTGTGCAGTGGTAAGCTTACCCCCTTCGAACCATAATGGCACATCCGGTGAACTCAGGATATTGCTGGCACCCGGTACGCCGTTCCAGTAAACCCAGGCCTCTTTTGTGTAAGATTGGTTAGCGGTCAGTAAACTTCCGAGAATGATGTGATCATTTACGCCATCAAAATTCAATGCGCCGGCAGGCGTTGTATTGATCACAACAGTTGTTGCCGCCGTTGCCGAACAATTGGCTGCCGAGGTTCCTGTTACGTTGTACAGACCGGCATGTATAGTTGAAACATTGTTTATGGAAGGAGTAGCGCCGGTTGCGGTATAGGTGTTAGGGCCTGTCCATGAATAAGTGGCAGCGCCTGAAGCAGTTAAATTCAATGTGCCGCCGCTGTTTACAGGACTGTTGCTTCCTGCAGTAATCACCGGCAGTGAATTCACAGTTACTGTTATACCGACTGATGTAGCCACATCCCCAACAGCATTGGTTACCTGAACTGTATAAACACCCGATTGCGTTGCAGTGTATGTATTCGAAGTTTGTCCGCTGATAGCTGAGCCATTTAGTAACCATTTATAGGTGCTGGCGGTTCCTGCTGTTAACAAAACAGAGCCGGGCGCACAGAAAGCAACAGGACCCGAAGGAGTGATCGTGGCCACAGGCAATGCAAGGGTAGAGAATGTAGCAGGTGGCGCTGAGATCGTACCGACCTGCCCTCCCACCGTAACGGTTGCCCGGTAGGTTGTAGTTGCAGGAAGTCCCGCAGGCGTTTGAAATTGTATATGCGTAGCATCAACCCAAACGATGCCTGTGTTAACCGTAAAGCCTGGCCCACCAGTAAAAATAATATTGTTAATATCCGCAGCGCTGTTACCAAAGTTAGTTCCCGTAAGGGTAACAAGGGTTGGTACCAGGGTAGATACATTTACCGGAGAAATAGCTGTTACAGTCGATTGCGGAACTGCGTTGAAAGTCGCTGCCGAAACCGCGGATGCTGTACCATTAACGGTTACGATCACTTTGTAAATAGTACCGAGCGTAAGTGCCGAAGGAGTGAATTTTATTTGTGTTGGTGATACCCATACGATCGTTCCTGCAACTACTGTATTGCCTGTACCCGACACGCCATAAGTAATGCCTGTTATGCTGGCTGCACTTGTTCCAAAATTTGTACCTGTAATGGTAACCTGTGCCGGGCTGGCTGCCGACACTACCGAAGGAGATAAAGCTGTTACGGCCGGATAACTTTGCACCCAGTTGGATGTAGCGCCATTTAATGTAAATGAGGTTAAGATTCCATGTGCGTTATTACCTGACTGATCTACCGCCGTCGTAATCCCGGCGTTATTGGCTTCCGCCGTGCCTTCATCGAAGTTATAATACAATAAGAGATTAGAGGGAGAAGAAGATGTGGTATTCACCATATCGCTCTGAATATTGCCGACACTAAGTGCTGATTTGTAAACACGTACTTCATCAATACTGCCCGGAAAAAAATAACTGATTATATGCGACGAGTTATTATAAAAGGCCCCAACCCTGAATTCACCCGTAGGGCTCGCTCCCAGACTGTTAGCTAGCGACCCATCCAGTACACCATCTACATAAATGCGTATCGTGTTTGAACTTCTAAGCCCCGCAATATGGTGCCATTTGCCATCATTAACAGAGGTTGCTCCTGTAAGCAGTCCTCCTGAAATGGAAAAAGCGGCTTTGCCATTATTGGTACCAAGCCAATAATCATTACCGGTGCCGTCATATCTCCCCGCCACTATAAATAGGCCGGAAGTTGTTAGTTTAACCCATGCCTCAATCGTAAAGTCGCCTGTCCCAAATGAAAATGCAGTGCCAACCGGTGTGGCCACATAATTACTGGTACCATCAAAATTCAATGCATTACCAGGACGAGTTTGGGGTGTAATATTGATAAAAGTAGAAGTTGATGTGGCTGTTCCACTATTGGTAGTTACTTTAATAGTACCCGAAGCATTTGGAGGAACAACCGCGGTGATCGTTGTTGCATTCACTACCGCAAAAGAAGTGGCAGCGGTTCCGCCAAAACTTACAGCGGTGACATCAGCAAAATTGGTTCCAGATATGGTTACTGTGTTTCCGTTTGCAGCAAAAGCGGGTGTAAATGAAGTAATGGCAGGAGGCTGCACAATTGAACCGGTACCTGAAAAATTAAGGTTACAATTGGTTGTAATAAGCGGCCAATTGAGCATCAGAATAATATAGATCTGGCCCACCTGTGTTGCTGTAACGGATCCGGATAGGCCGGGACCGGTAGTATTATCAACAAGAATAGGTGCCAGGTTATCCATTTTATTGGCACAGATTTCAGCGATTGTTCTGCCAGGCGCAAAAGGCCCCCATACTCCCCAGTCAAAATCAGCGTTGGCAGTATTGCCGAAATTCATATTGATCACACCTGTTTTGGTAACAACGCAATACACCCAGGTAGCCTTCTGATTGTTAGGATAATTCGAATAGGCCGACAGTCCCCCGAGATTGTACCCTTGATTGGTAAAAGTGTTATTAACCAGGGTGGAGGGAACCGATGCGTTGCCGAATATCTGGGTTGAACTGTTGCACACACCCTGTGCGCTGCTACTATGTAAACTAAATAACAGCACAGCGAACAGGAAGAAAGAATACAGCTTCTTCTGTGCGGTCACTAACATAATTACAGGCAATAATAACGTGCGGGTAAAATTCTTACGCATGGTAATGGTTTTGGATGCGATAAAATGGTAGGGGGAAACACTACATGATCTATGTAATGCCGGAAGAGGACTTTATTCGTGTGCAAGTTTAGCGTAAGCTCCTATGACAACCCTGCCAAAAAATGCGACAAACCTGCCAGAATCAGGGAATGTGAGAAGAAGATTTCTATTATATTCCACGCTCTGAAGAGCGTGGCAAAATTAAAGCTTGTTCCTGCCACGCTCTTCAGAGCGTGGAATTGGGCATTATAGATCTCTTTCCGGGACTTCCAGTCCCGAGTGTGATGACTGAACTATACATTCTTACATCTCCCAAACACTTGTGGTCAGGCGACCAACAACGGCATAGAGATGACCACATTTACAGTTCTTCTTTCTTAACTCATCAACTTTATAAAAAATCTGTCGGGCGTTTACCAAAACGATCGTAAAACTGGCGGGCAAAATAATTGATGTCTTCAAAACCCACCTGCTTTGTTAGATCTGCCACTTTTTGAATGGTACCGCCCAGCAGCAATTCATACGCTTTCTGCAAACGAACTTCCTTTACTAATTGCGCCGGGGTGCAGCCGGTAAGGCTTTTTGCCAGGCGATATAGCTGCCGTTCACTCAGGCCCAATTCATACGCAAGGTCGTAAACCGATACGCCCGTACTCCTTATCCTTTTCAGCACAAACGTGGTTATCCGCTCCCTGAATATTTCGGCCTCGGGGCTTTCTACGGGTATATCATCCGGCTCAACAGGTGTGGCATCGAACCGGCGGCGTTCCTCAAGGTTTTGCAGGAGATTATACACTCTCACGCGCAACTCAGGTGCACTAAACGGTTTTACGATATAGTCATCAATACCGAGCCGCAGCATAGTCAGTTTGTTCCTGGTATCAGCCAGCGCGGTAAGCATAATGACCGGGATCTTTTTATATGCCGCGGCGCTTTTCAGTTGCGTTATCAGTTCTTGCCCATCCATTACAGGCATCATCAGGTCGGTGATCACCAGGTCGGCCTTGTTTTCTTTTAGCCAGTCAAGCGCCTCCCTGCCATTTGACGCTTCTGCGAAATTCACTTTATCTGCCAGCACTTCACGCAGGTAATAACGCATTTCTTCATTATCCTCCACTATCAGAACAGTTTGCTTTGAAGCAAATTGTTCCCAAGCCTTTTCGGGCAGTTCTATGTAAACCGGCTCAGTTTCTGATTGAAAAACGGACTGTGAAACTACGGGGAGCCGCAAGGTGAAAGTGGTGCCGAGTTCCCTGGAACTGGTAACATCTACCGTTCCACCCATAAGCAATGTAAATTCCCGAACAAGGCTAAGACCTATACCAACACCTTCTGCTTTTGGCGTATTTGTATTTCCCTGGTAAAACCGTTCGAAGATATGCGGCAGGTCCTCCGCTTTGATGCCTGTGCCTGAATTGGCAATCAGGAAAATGAACTCTTTGCCATCATCAGACACAAAACTGTTGGTTTTTATCCAGCCTCCAGGCTCATTGAACTTAATGGCATTGTAAACAAGATTGTTCACCACTTTTTCCAGCATGTTCTCATCTATCGACACACATACGCCCTGCGTATTCTTCTCACTAAAACTGAGCGACAATTGTTCTTTCACAATAAATGTTTCAAAAGCATACACCATCCTGCTAAACAGTGGCGCTATCTCCCTGCTCTCTACCTGCATCTTTGCTTCACTGGTTTCCATTCTCGAGAGGTCGAGAATCTCTTCTACCATATACTGAAGTTTGCGGCTGTTATTATACGCAATTTGAAGTTGCCGGTCTTTCGTACCGCGCCGTTCACTCATCAGTTCGATCATACCTGCCAACAGCGTTACCGGTGTGCGCAGTTCATGGCTGATATTAGCGAGGAAGCGCGTTTTCATGTCAGCAGCCTGCGAAAGTTGTACAGCCAGTACGTCTTTTTGTACCAATGATTCCTGGAGGTTTACCGTCAACGCATCTTTTTGCACTAATGATTCCTGAAGATTTACTGTCAACGCATCTTTTTGTACCAATGATTCCTGGAGGTTTACTGTCAATGCATCTTTTTGCACCAATGATTCCTGAAGGTTTACTGTTAACGCATCTTTTTGTACCAATGATTCCTGAAGGCTTAGAGCCAGCACATCGGCTTTTTTCTTTTCTTCGGCCGCGAGCATATTAGCTGCTTCCAGTTTTAATTTTTCTTCGGCCAGCGTAACGTTTGTCCGTTTTTGCCAACCATAGCTGCGCCATACCAGCACAACCACAATGCCCATGAGAACCAGGCTAACGCCGAACAGCCATCTTTCCTTTTTTTTAACGGCTTCCTGTACTTTGTTAATAGCGATCTGCTGATCTTTCAGGTCTGCTTCACGCATGGTTTCTGCGGTTGAGATTTTCAGCCGGGTGTCTTCTGAAAGCATTGAATCTCTAAACACCGCATCTTCCTTGTAATAGCCTAAGGCCACCTTAAATTGACCCGTTGCTTCCAATGCATTCGCCAATCGTAATGCGATATTGGTAAGGTTAAAACGCGGTTTTTTTTCAACATACACCTGGTGGGCCGCCGTATAATAATAAATGGCTTTTGCTAGATTTTCCTCTCTGTCGGCAGGTAACAGGCTATCTGGATGACTCACTCCTTTACTGTCATTAGCCACCGTGAAATAAATATGCCCCATATCGCTCAGGGCAGAGGCAAACAGGTAAGTATCGTTGTGCACTGATCTGAAAAGCCGAACCGCACGGGATGCATAAAGAACTGCTTTGTTATATTCTTTAAGTCCCAGGTAGGCATTGCCGATATTGGAGAGAGTAAGGCCAGTCCTGTCGTGGCGGCCTATTTTTTCAAAATAGGGCAACACCGGAAGTTGGTACTCGAGCGCTTTTGAGAAATCACCCAGCTTTCCATAGGTTTCTCCTATGATCCCCCTTATACGTGCCGCATTATAGTGGTCTTCTATCTTTTCATAGACCGCAAGTGCCCGCTCAAAGTAGATCAAAGCCTGGGGAAAACGCACCATGTTATAATAATGGCCTGCAACAAAATCCAGCACCATTGCAATATGGGGTTTATCATCAATCTGTTCAAACAATGCAAGCGACTTCATAAGATCGCCCATACCGCTATACCCCCGCATGGTTCGCCCTATCCAGTAGAGGGACAGCCCCTCGCGCAAATTGTCGCCCGATTGTCGAGAAAGCTGTAGTGCCTTCTTTGCATAGATAAGGCCTGAATCATTTGTACTTAAGTTATATTCAAGTGCAACCTGCAATAACAAATTTACTTTGCTGGTATCGTGCCTGTTGTTGTAATCATCACTAAGCAGGCCCAGTAATGAATCCAGTTTGGCGCGTCCTTGTCCATAGGACAAAGAAAAAACAGGAAGCAATAAGAGCAGCAGTATTTTTCTCATGAGTGCCAAACGGAAAAGATAGAACAAAATAGTAGTCTTGCAACAAAAGGCTTAACCATACCTGATATTGGAACTATTTAAAGCGCAATACCTCCTATGGAAACATCTACCTTACTTGTTAGCATTCAAATATGCATTTCAGATAAGAGCGTTAAATACGTCTGAAAACGGTTCGAAAAAAATCTACTTTCCTCAACAAACAAAAAAGGAAACGCAACATACGTTTCCTTTTTTGATATCATTCAGCCGTTAATAATCTCTATCCTTTCCCTTTGATCAGTTGAACTACTTTGCGTTTGCTGCCCTGTATCAATTCAGCATAATATACACCGCTGCTGTAGTTATGCCCGATCTGTATCGTGCTGTTCGCGCCGATCTTCGATCTGGCATCTACTACCCTTCCGCGTCCATCCATCACACGCATGTTAACAGGTGTTTCATATTTGCTTTCCAGTTTCAGTGTGAAGTAAGTAGTAGAAGGGTTTGGCATCACTGTTACTTTTAGTTCTTCTTCGGTAGTCGCTACTTCGGTTGTTGCTTCTTTGGTAGCGCGTGTGATCACAGGTGTGGTTGACGATACTACCGGTGCAGCACATGGTGCAACATCACAACTTCCCAACCTGTCGCCTGTATGGTTACCCAGGTGTGCACTAACTGCGTTTACGCTTATAGACAAGGTTTGCCTGTTACCAGGGTTACCCGGTGGCAAATGACATACATATACTTTGCCGTTACCATTACTGCCAGCTATGCGCACGTCTGTAACACAGAGGCTGATCGTTGCTGTTTTGCTGCAACCATAGCGGTTCGTTACTGTTACGGTGTATGTATAGTAACCACTCGTGTTTCCTACCGTGAATACAGGAGCAGAACTGCTTACGCTGCTTAACTGGCTCAGGTTGGAGCCACTCCAGCTATACGTATATGGCGCTCCTGCTGCCGGCTGACTTGAAGCATTCACCTGCAACACCGTACTCTGAGCTCCATATCCAATATACAGGTTGGTAGATGACCCGCCGGTAAATACATTACTGGTTGGTACCGATACTATGCTTACTGATAACGGAATGAATGTGATCACCTGCACACCTGTTACAAAGTTGCCGCCTACATCCATGGCCTTCCATGTACGTGTTACCTGCAAACCGTCTGCGCTGACAACATCGGTATAACTGATCGCCGGAGCAGCGCAATTATCTGTACCTGTTGCCATACCCGTTGCAGATGGTGTTATAGGTGCACTGCATAGTAAAGAAACATTTGCAGGTACATAGGTGAGTACTGGTTTGGTAACATCGTGTACAGTGATCGTTTGTACACATTGACTATAGTTTCCTGCAACATCTGTAGCTCTCCATGTTCTGCTGATCACATAATTGTAATGCAATACATCGGATGGATTGGAACTATAGGTGCTTACATCGTTTTGCGTGATGCTGATATTGGTACTGCCTGTACAGATATCAGTGGCTGTAGCAACACCTGTTGTTGCCGATGTGGTATTATCCTGGCAGTTCAGTATTATCGAAGCCGGGCAGGTAATAACCGGTGCTGTGATATCTCTTACGGTTATGGTCTGCACACATTCACTGTAATTACCCGTTACATCTGTTGCCCTCCAGGTTCTGCTGATCACATAATTGTAATGCAACACATTGGATGGATTGGAACTATAGGTACTCACATCCGTTTGGGTGATGGTAATGCTGGCTGATGGAGTGCAATTATCCGTAGCGGTTGCAACACCTGTTGTTGCTGATGTGGTATTATCCTGGCAGTTCAATGTGATAGAAGCAGGGCAGGTAATAACCGGTGCTGTGATATCCCTTACAGTGATGGTCTGTACACATTCACTGTAATTACCCGTTACATCTGTTGCCCTCCAGGTTCTGCTGATCACATAATTGTAATGCAACACACTGGATGGGTTAGCGCTGTAAGTACTTACATCGGTTTGGGTGATGGTAATGTTGGCTGATGGGGTACAATTATCCGTAGCGGTTGCAATGCCGGTGTAAGCGGATGAATTATTATCCTGGCAGTTCAGTGTTATTGAAGCAGGGCAGGAAATAACCGGACTGGTTACATCATGCACAGTGATCACTTGTGTCTTGCTGCTGTAATTACCACAGGCATCGGTTGCGGTCCATGTCCTGGTTAAGGTATAATTGTTTGGATTACTACCGTCTGTTCTCAGTTCTGTATAAACAACTGTTGGTGTTGAACAATTATCTGTTGCAGTTAAAATTGCTGCTGCAGGAACTGCATTGCATTCTACTGTTGCATCCGCTGGTGCATCACTCAATACAGGTGCTTGTGTATCCTGAACAGTGATCTTCTGTGTTTTACTTGATGTGTTACCGCATGCATCAGTTGCTGTCCAGGTTCTTGTTAATGTATACCTGTTTGGACAATCGCCATCGGTTCTTACTTCACTATAAGTAACAACTGGTGTTGAACAATTATCTGTTGCAGTTAAGATCGCTGCAGCAGGAACTGCATTGCATTCTACTGTTGCATCAGCAGGTGCATCACTCAATACAGGTGCTTGTGTATCCTGTACGGTGATCACCTGTGTTTTACTTGATGTGTTACCGCATGCATCAGTTGCTGTCCAGGTCCTGGTTAACGTGTACCTGTTTGGGCAATCGCCATCAGTTCTCACTTCATTATAAATAACAACAGGCGTTGAACAATTATCTGTTGCAGTCAAGATCGCTGCTGCAGGAACTGCATTGCATTCTACTGTTGCATCCGCTGGTGCATCACTCAATACAGGTGCTTGTGTATCCTGAACAGTGATCTTCTGTGTTTTACTTGATGTGTTACCGCATGCATCAGTTGCTGTCCAGGTTCTTGTTAATGTATACCTGTTTGGACAATCGCCATCGGTTCTTACTTCACTATAAGTAACAATAGGTGTTGAACAATTATCTGTTGCAGTTAAGATCGCTGCCGCAGGAACTGCATTGCACTCTACCGTTACATCAGCTGGTGCATCACTCAATACAGGCACTTGCGTATCCTGTACAGTGATCACCTGTGTTTTACTTGATGTATTACCACATGCATCAGTTGCTATCCAGGTTCTGGTTAATGTATACCTGTTTGGACAATCGCCATCGGTTCTCACTTCACTATAAGTAACCACTGGTGTTGAACAATTATCTGTTGCAGTCAAGGTCGCTGCAACCGGAACTGCATTGCATTCTACTGTTGCATCAAGCGGTGCATCACTTATTACAGGCACTTGTGTATCCTGTACGGTGATCACCTGTGTTTTGCTGGATGTGTTACCACATGCATCAGTTGCTGTCCAGGTTCTTGTTAATGTATACCTGTTTGGACAATCGCCATCGGTTCTTACTTCACTATAAGTAACAACTGGTGTTGAACAATTATCTGTTGCAGTTAAGATCGCTGCTGCAGGAACTGCATTGCATTCTACTGTTGCATTAGTTGGTGCATCACTTAAAACAGGCGCTTGCGTATCCTGTACAGTGATCACTTGTGTTTTACTTGATGTGTTACCGCATGCATCAGTTGCTGTCCAGGTTCTTGTTAATGTATACCTGTTTGGACAATCGCCATCGGTTCTTACTTCACTATAAGTAACAACTGGTGTTGAACAATTATCTGTTGCAGTTAATATCGCTGCTGCAGGAACTGCATTGCACTCTACTGTTGCATCAGCAGGTGCATCACTTAATAAAGGCACTTGTGTGTCCTGGACGGTGATCACCTGTGTTTTGCTGGATGTGTTACCACATGCATCAGTTGCTGTCCAGGTTCTTGTTAATGTATACCTGTTTGGACAATCGC
>JAZKBI010000020.1:19484-168204 GCA_040388705.1 Bacteroidota bacterium
CACTATAAGTAACAACTGGTGTTGAACAATTATCTGTTGCAGTTAAGATCGCTGCAATTGGAACTGCATTACATTCTACGGTTGCATCCGTTGGTGCATCACTCAATACAGGTGATTGTGTATCCTGAACGGTGATCACCTGGGTTGCAGTGGTGTTATTACCAGAAGCATCTGTCGTGGACCATGTCCTGGTTAATGTATACCTATCAGGACAATCACCTTCGGTTCTTGTTTCGGTAAATGCCGGAACGGATGTGCTGCAATTATCTGTTGCAGTTATGGTTGCTGCTGAAGGCACGGCATTACACTCAACAGTTATATCTGATGGAACCCCTGTCAATACCGGGAATTGGTTATCAACTACAGTGATCGTAAAGTTGCAGGTTGAAGTACCCACCGCATTCACAGCAGCAGCAAAAATGGTATGTGTTCCAACGGCGAAGAAACTTCCTGAGGTAACAGGATTTCCATTTTCTGTATAGCTGATCGTTGATGCAGGGATCGCTGCGGTTTCTGTAGCTGCAAACGTTACAGTTGCACCACACTGTCCGGCAACTGCATCCACTGTAATATTTGCAGGGCAACTAATTACCGGTGCTAATCCTGCAACGGTAACGGTAAATGAACACTGTGCTGTTAAGCCTGCAGCGTCAGTTACACGATGTGTTACCACAGTTGTTCCAATCGGGAAAGTAGAACCACTGGCTAAGCCGGCAATCCTGGTTGTTGTAGAACCCGGACAATTATCAGTACCTACCGGTGCAGTATACGTTACCACTGTCCCTCCCGCGCTTGTTGCAGTAGCTGAAATATTAGAAGGGCAACCGCTGATTGTTGGCGCCTGGTTATCTGTTACTGTTACAGTAAAGCTACAAGTACTTGAATTACCTGATTCATCAGTGGCCCTGAATGTATTGGTCGTTACACCAATAGGGAAAGTCGAACCTGACGGCAAACCTGCTATCTGTGTAATGGTTATTTGACCTGCACCGAGTTTGGTTCCATCCACCCATTTCCATCCACCAAAATTTTGTGCTGCATTACCGGGTTCAACATACAATGGATCACTATGATCATGATAACCACCTACCCAGGTATTACCACCATTCGGTGCAAGGAACTGGCTTTCGCCCAATGTGTTGATTGATGCGAGATCGCCACCAATAGCCTGTGCTGCTGTACGTGAACTGGTCCACGAAGCAGTTCCGGTAGAAATATAATAAGTATGTCCGCCAAAACTGCCTATTAAAGTATAATTGGCAAACACCGTAGAAATAACTGAATTGAACTCAACAATAGAACGGTTAAGGTTAGCATTGGGAAGATCGTTCCATGTTCCGCTGTTGAATAATTGCAGGTAATCTTCATGAGCAGCATTGGCATCATTCGGTTCACCGCCATTAAAGAAATTAAATGCCGAACCGCTGCAGTTATCTGTTGCTGTTGGAATAGCATAGGTTACTGCCGCTCCGCAAATATTTGTATTGTTATTTACAGCAATAGGAGCAACACAATTGATCACAGGTGCCGTTACATCAAGTTTATCTACTGTTATAGTACAGGTACTGCTGTTATTTGATGCATCTTTAACAGTAAAGGTTACGATCAATGCGCCTTTTGTATTTACAACAGTTCCTGCTGCAGGGCTTTGTATAATCACAAGCGATCCTGCTGCTGTGCAATTATCACTTACCGTTAATAAGGTTCTGTAATCAGGCAATGTTGCATTACAACTTGCATCAAGGTTCAGTGTTTGGTTTGAAGGGCAACTAATTGTTGGTGCTGTTGCATCAACTACTGTTACGTTAAATGAACAATTGGATGAACCCACCGAATTGGTTGCAGTCGCGGTAACTGTTGTAGTTCCTACAGGGAAGAAACTACCTGATGCATGCGAATATGTAATGGTAGATGCAGGTATACCTGTTGTTTCAGTAGCTGCAAAATTTACATTGGCTCCGCATTGGCCCGCTGCATTATTCACTGTCATATTTGCAGGACAATGAATTACCGGTGCAACTGCTACCACAGTAACTGTAAATGAACAGTTGGCTGTATTACCTGATGCATCCGTTACCCTATGCGTTACAGTTGTTGTTCCTATCGGGAAAGTAGAGCCACTGGCTAAGCCTGCTATTCTTGTTGTTGTTGAACCCGGACAATTATCAGTTCCTACAGGTGCAGTATACGTTACTACCGCTCCACCAGCACTGGTTGCATTTGTTGAAATATTGGAAGGGCAACTGCTAAAAGTTGGTGCCTGGTTATCTGTTACAGTTACCGTAAAGCTGCAGGTACTAAAATTACCTGACTCATCAGTGGCCCTGAATGTATTGGTAGTTACACCAACAGGGAAGGTCGAACCCGATGGCAAGCCTGCTATCTGTGTAATGGTTATCTGTCCAGCACCGAGTTTGGTTCCATCCACCCATTTCCATCCACCATAGTTTTGAGAAGCATTACCAGGTTCGGTGTAAGCAGGATCTGAATGATCCTGGTATCCACCCACCCATGTGCTGCCACCATAAGGAGCCAGGTACTGGCTTTCAGCCAATGTATTGATGGAAGCAAGATCACCACCAATCGCTTGAGCTGCTGTGCGTGAACTGGTCCAGGTTGCTGTACCGGTTGATATATAATAAGTATGTCCGCCAAATGTGCCTATTAAACTGTAATTGGCAAAAGTGGTAGAAATAATAGAATTAAATTCTACAATTGATTTGTTC
Source organism: Bacteroidota bacterium (assembly GCA_040388705.1). Taxonomy (GTDB): domain Bacteria; phylum Bacteroidota; class Bacteroidia; order Chitinophagales; family Chitinophagaceae; genus Sediminibacterium. Next base: position 22,211 of record JAZKBI010000020.1, read on the forward strand.
AGTACAGAATTCGGAAGATCATTCCAGGTTGCACTGTTATATAATTGCAGGTAATCTTCATGTGCCACATTGGCGTCATTTGGTTCACCTGAATTCCAGAAATTGAATGCAGCTCCACTGCAATTATCCGTGGCTGTTGGATTGATGAAATTAACCACCGCACCACAAGTATTGGCACTATTGTTAACTGCTATGGGAGCAGGACAGGTAATCAAAGGAGCAGTCACATCCTGCTTATCTACAGAGATGTTACAAGTGCTACTATTATTAGATGCATCCGTAACCGTGAATGTAACTATCAATGCACCTTTGGAATTCACGACTGTTCCTGCAGCCGGACTTTGTGTAATCACCAAGGCATTGGAAGCGGTACAATTATCAACACCCGTTACTAGACTTCTGTAATCAGGTAATGTTGCATTACAGCTTGCATCAAGATTTAATATTTGGTTAGAAGGACAACTGATAGTTGGTGCCGTTACATCTAACACCGTTACGGTAAATGAGCAGGTGGTTGAGCCACAGCTATTGATTGCGGTGATGGTAATATTTGTAACACCCCGGTTGAATGTAGAGCCGCTGCCGGTTCCGATGCCGTTGCCTGTAGTAGCTCCGCTGAAGATGTAGGTAACAGTGGGCGTTGGTGTTCCGGTAACAACAGCATTGTAACTAACGTCTGCGGAACAGTTTGCCCCGGCGTTCACAGTGATCGGTGAAGGACATGTAGTAAATGAAGGTGCTTTGTTTACGGTAATGGTCACAGTAGCAGTAGCCGTCAGCACAGGCGTACAACTTTCCAATCCGCCATATTCAACCATATAACCCAGTAGCTGGCTTGCAGAAACATTGTCTGGCCAATCGTTCCACAAACCGGTACCTGCGTAAAAATGCCCATAGTGTTCTCCACCGCAATTGTTGGGTTCACCGGGAGCCCAGTTCACATAGTTACCACTCACGCCCTGACCGGTATTTGCAGAGCAAAAGCCGAGAATCGACTGGTTGGAAAATATCCTTCCCTGTCCGCCGTTTTCAAGCCCTTCGGGACCCGTTACCCATCTCCATATGCCTTCAGCAGCAGCATCACTCGCACCCATCCAGCCCGCACCATTGAGTTTGGTATTCACAAAAGCCTGTTCTGCGGCTGAGGTAACCGTAACAAGGTATCCCTGCAACCCATTATAACTCGCTGCGGCAGCACGGCCTTTTGCATCTGTCCAGGTAACACCGGGAGCAGATACAAATTCATAATAATGGTTGTTGCCGCTGAACGGAATTTTACCATCGTTCGCCTTGGTAGTATAGGTAAAGGTCACCGGCCCTGAATAGCCGGCCGGTGCTGTATAGGTAAATGTATTGTTTGCATTTTTTACCAGTGTTCCCACAGAGGGCACTGTATTGTCGCTTACCGTTAGTGCAGCTCCCTGCGGATGGGAATCGTTGGCAAGCACGTTCACGCTCACGCTGCTTCCTGCGCACACGGTTGCCGCATCAGCATTGGCTGTAGGCGTGAGATTCGGCCTCGTTACCGTAAAGCTGCAGGTTGAGGTATTATTGGATGCATCGCTGGCGGTAAGTGTTACCGTTACATTTGCACCAGGAGCGATGGCCGTTCCGGCCGCCGGGCTCTGGGTAACGATGATGCCGGCAACCGCCGTACAGTTGTCAGATACTGTTGCACTGGTGGTATAATTCGGGATCACTGCATCGCAACTGGCGAGTGTTTTATTGGAAGGACATGCGATGACAGGCGGAATATTATCTCCAACCGTTACCGTTAGCGTAGAAACGCCGCCACAGTCAGTCTTATATGTAATCACTGTGTTACCCGCACCTACGCTATTTACGAGGCCTGAAGAGGCATTGATGGTCGCCACATTTGTATTACTGCTTGACCACACACCCCCGGAATTAGCATTGGATAAAGTAGTACCAGTACCCATGCAGATCGAAGTGCTGCCTGTTATCGGTGCAGCCGGCGCCACATATGACGCACATGTTCCTGTATTGGTTGAACCTGATGCGACCCAGTTGGAGTTGGCTCCATTAAGTGTAAAATTATATAATGTACCATTTCTATTATTACCACTCAGATCATTCAATGTAGTAACTGCTGTATTATTACCCCCGGCAATACCCTGGTTAAAATTGTAATAACTCTCTAATTTATTTTGACCGGTCGGATTGAATAATTCACAATTTTTATTGTTATTGATTTCCTGCGCACAGAGTGCACGACTCCATACACGCACTTCATCCATGATCATTGTGGCATACCTGTTAGTAAGATCATTATTGGGTGCGTAACGGGTGGCATATCTTACATCTTTGCCGATATGGATCACCGAAGTTGGATTAGATAAGATCGCATTGGAAACACCGGGCCCGGTATTCATTAAAACACCATCAATATAATACTTGGTACTGGTAGCATTCGCTACGCCTGCATAATGATGCCATGAGCCTGCAATAATATTACCGGTTACACCTCTTAAAGTGCCGCCATCATTCACAAAAAAGGTCATAGTGCCATTGGAATTAGGGTGCATCAACCAAACCAGGGTTTGATCATCATTGTTATTTGACTGACCCATTACAGAACCAAATGGCAAATTGGCATTGGGCACATACATCCAGAACTCCACTGTAATTTCTTTTTGATATGCTCTGAAAGGGTTGTCAATACCCACATAATTCAATCGGCTGTTATCTCCTATTGCAAGACTCGGATCAAACTTCAAGGCACCGGCCGGTGTACTCACGATTACTGAAAGCGCAGCTGAAGCCGAACAGTTTTGGGCACTCGTGCCGGTTACGGTATAGATACCTGACGCAGCGCTCGTAACAGCCGGAACAGAAGGATTCTGATCAGTTGATGTAAATGAATTTGGGCCTGTCCATGAATAGCTTGCTGCACCTGAAGCGGTAAGATTTAAAGAAGCGCCTGTTTGAACCGGGCTATTACTGCCAACGGTAAGCACTGGTAAAGCATTTACATTGACTGTAATGTTTGCAGATGACGCGCATCCTCCCGCACCCGTAACAGTTACTGCATACGTATTCGTAGAAGACGGCGCTATGGTTATTGCTGATGTTGTTGCCCCGGTGCTCCACAAATAGGTGCCCCCACCCGAAGCTGTTAATGTTGCAGGTTGGTTGGCGCAAACAGTATTGGGTCCTGTAATAGCTGCCACGGGATACGCATTCACCGTAAGCGTTGCTGTTGAAACTCCGCCGCATTCTGTTTTGTAGGTGATAGTTGAAGTTCCCGCACTTAAACTATTCACTGCTCCTGTTGCTGCATCGATGGTTGCTACTGCCGTATTACTACTTGTCCAAATACCTCCTGCATTTGCATTAGATAAAGTAGTACCTGCACCGGTACAGATAGAAAGGCTACCCGTAATAGGTGCAGTAGATGCTGCATAGGCACCACAGGTGCCTGTATTAGTTGAGCCGGAAGCGATCCAGTTGGATGTTAGCCCTGTTAATCCAAAATTGTTTAAAACTCCATTCCTTCCATTTCCGCTGGCATCACTCAATGTAGTAACTCCTGTATTATCTGTATTTTGAAGACCCTGGTTAAACCGGTAATATTCCTGGAGGCCTGTTTGAGCAGATGCGTTAGGTTCGCAGTTTTTATTATTAATTATTTCAGCCTGGCAAAGTGCGCGGCTCCAGATCCTTACTTCATCCAATGAAATATTAGCAAATCTTGATGAAGCATATCGCACATCTTTTCCCAGGTGAAGCACAGAAGAAGCATTATTTAAAATGGTTCCTGTAACACCCGCTCCTGAAGCGACTAATACACCATCGATATAAACTTTCGTACCAAAAGGTCCCGTTACACCGGCAATATGGTGCCAGGTGCCGACAATGCCAGTAATACTGAAAGTGGTAAAACGCCAGGTACCAGCATCATTTACATAAAAAGACATGGTACCATCGTTGTTGGGATGCATCAGCCACACATTATTGGCCATATCATCCTTCCCTTCTACGCCCTGGCCCATGATTGATCCAAAAGGCATGGAAGCAGAAGCAGCATTCATCCAGAACTCAACGGTAATTTCTTTATTAAAAGTTTTATAAGGATTGCTAACGGCTACATAATCATTCACACCATCAAAATTGATAGCAGAAGCAGCAGTGCCTGAAGGAGTGTACTCCCAGAAATCATTCCTTAGGGGACCATTAGGATCATAACCTGTACCAATATATCCTTTTGCTCCAATGCTAAAACCGGATGTGTACCATAAAGAATTATTAGTTCCGCCGTAATTAGCTTTTCGGGTCCAGGTATTGGTAGCGGGGTTGTATTCCCAAAAACCTGCCCCGCCAACTTCCCCTGTTCCTATATAACCCTTTGACCCGATGCTGAAGCCTGTCGCATAAGTTTGTGCACCTCCTCCAAATGCTGCTTTAGCGGTCCAGGCATTGGCAGTAGGGTCATATTCCCAAAAATCACTTCGCTCATAGCTGTTTTCGTTCGAACCAATACCGATATATCCCTTTGTTCCGATGCCGAAGCCGGTTGCCGCGAATCTTGTTATGCCCGCAAAATCGGCTTTGCGGGTCCATGTATTTGTTGCCGGGTTGTACTCCCAAAAGTCGTTTGTGTCTGGGTTTGATCCCAATGATACTCCCGTACCCACATAGCCCTTCGCCCCAATGGCAAAGCCGACTGCAAGGTACCTTTCGGTTCCTCCAAAATCAGCTTTTCTTGTCCATGTATTGGCGGAAGGGTCATACTCCCAAAAATCTCTGAACCCACCGCTATTTGTAGAGCCTGTTCCTACATATCCTTTTGCACCGATACCAAAGCCTATGGCGCCGAATCGTACCCCACCGCCGAAATTGGCTTTCTGCGACCAGGTGTTACCCGCAGGATCATACTCCCAAAAATCTGCGATGGGAACATCTGCGGCATTGAGCCCGGTACCTATATAGCCTTTTGTCCCGATACTGAATCCTACCCCCACCCATCTGCCACCGCCGCCAACATTTGCTTTCTGCAACCAGGTATTTCCGCTTTGTGCCAGTGCATTACCCATGAACAGGGTTGCCAGCAACAGTAATAAAAAGCTGAGAGTAAAGATCTTTTTCATGGTATTTTGTTTAGATAATTTGATATTATAGGGCTTTTAGTTTTTTCATTTCATCAATAGTAACTGTTGGTGGCATTTCACCTTTTTTCATTTTGCTGATCACCAGCTTTGCTACACCATCCGCACTTTTCTTATCAGTAAAACCATTATTACCCGGCATGCCGGGTATTGAACTTTGTTTAATCATCACCTTTTTATTTACGAGGATATTATATCCCCACGTATGATCAACGCCTGGTATTAATTGATAGGAGATGGCCGCATTTTTAATGGCATCGTTAGCAGGAAAAGCTGTCGCCCTTTCCACACCTGCCATTGATTTTTTTTCTTTTGCCTGTTGAGCTTGTAAACCTGTGCCTGGTACCGTTATCAAAAACAGAAAAATCAAGCGATAAATGAGTGGAGCAACCGATGCACGAGAGGGAATATTTTCAGCTGACAGCATTACAGCAGAATAGCTTATGGCATTCATAATAATCAGTTTTGGTGTATACAATTTTGCAAGTCCCTACAATGCACGCATTGATCTGGCTATTCAATCCATTTGATTGAACCTGGGATTCTACAATGCAGGGGTTGTTGTTTATTTAATTGTTCTTATCCTTGCTTCAAAATACCACCACACGGCCCACATCACCACTATTACAATAGCAATAATGATAGCCACAGTCAATTGCCAGGCTTTTCCATTTCCAGGCTTTGTGTTGGTAGGTTTTTTCATTCGGGCATAAACATATTTCTGTTCACGCCCTTTTTGCAAAAAATAAACGTAGTAAAGCGTTACAACACGCGTAGCAAACCGTTACAAAAATTGAAAATCAAAGGGTTGCAGTAAATTCTTCGAGTGAGATATCTGGATAAAAAGCTTCTATTTTTTTACGCAGGCGGTGTACAGAGACTCTTACGCTTTCAGCAGATATACCTGTTGCGGCGCCGATCTCTTTATTACCCAGTTGAAGTTTAATAAGCGTAAGCAGCCGTTCATCGCTTTGGGTAAGGTTGGGCAATTTATGGTGTAGTCTTTCCCAATAATTCGGGTAAGCTTTTTCAAAATAGTCCTTGAATTTAAGCCAGTCATTACCGGTAATGATGGTGAAATTGCGCAATACTTCCTGCAGGTCTATTTTTTCGTTCTCTGCCAACCGGTTTTCGAGCCCTTCTATCAGCTTGTTCTTCTCGGAAATATTGTTTACAACCTCGGCTAACTGGTCTTGTGCATGAACAATATTCCTGCGGGCCAGTTCCGCTTCCGATTCAGCTAATTGCTTTTGCTTTTCTAATTCCGTCTGCCGCAGGTTATGTTTCAGTCGGTTACTGTTATACAGCAACACACCAATCACCCCCAGTAGAAAAACGCCTCCTAAAATGATAGTACGCAACATTTTTTGACGGGCGATCTCATTCCTAGTTTGATCAACCAATGCCTGAATGCCATCATACCTGACCTGGGCTTTCGCCATTTCAATTTTACTTTCGTATTTTCCTGCTTCCAGGTTTGCCTTTAAAAGCAGGTATTCTTTTTGATAGAAGTATGCACTGTCGTATCTGCCTAATGCAGCAAATGCCTTTGCCCCACCTTCTAATGCATCGCTCAATAAAATGTCTCTCTTATTACTCGTAGCCCATTGGCGCGCCAGGCTGTACCTTTTTGCAGCGCTGCTAAGATCCTTCCTGATATAGTCTATATGCGCCAGCGCGCTCTGCACCAAAGAAGCGTCTGCCATTTCCCCATGATCAACACTGGACCGAAGGTTTTGCAGCAGTAATGTATACGCTGTATCAAATTGCGCTTTCAGGATAAAAGCTCTTGCTATTCCTCCCAACGCTATATTGTCCCAAATCTTAACAGTCTCACCACTTAACTTAGGAGAAAAATCTATCGGAAACAATTTTACCCTCGCTATATTCCGCCTGATCATTTGATAGTAGTAAATAGCGCTATCCGGCATATTCAATTTGATATAAGAGTCGCCGGCTATATCCAACAAAAGAATGAAATTGTGTAAATCCAAATCCGGCTTACGATACATGGAAACACCCAGGGCTGCATATCTGGCGCTGCTCTCATAGTCAAGCATGAACTCATAGGATAACAGGCTTAGCTTCGCATAATTACCATACATGTATTCCGAGGATATCCTATGGCTTTCTTGAATTTCTGATGCTTTCAACAGATAATATATCGATTCCTCCGGAACACACATGCCTCCATATATAATGTACATCTCCGACAACAGCTGCTCATCTCCCAGCAGGGCCGCCTCTTTTAACATTCTCAAACAATACGTTTTGCTTGTAATCGTATCTTTTATCCCAAACAAGCCATACCCGTATGACTGGTACATATAAGCCCTTATCCGCAACCGCCCGTTTAAGCTGCGGTTGTTTAATCCCAACGCTATCGATAAAAATTTTTCTTTATCAGGATGCGCAATCATATCCCATACCGCGTCCCCTGCTGCTCGTGTCTGCGAAGTATCCGTAACCCTCCACGCTTTCATCAGTTCATCCACACTTAATGTTTGCGCATAAGAATACCCCCCGCCCATCAGCAACAAAATCAAAAACAGTAGTCTCTTTTTCTTCATGTTTACTCATTTTCATGAGATGATATGGCAATTCTACCAACTGTCAACTCTTCCATTAAAAAACTTCCACATCCGCTTTTATTATTGATCTATGTGCCCGGCTCCACATAACGATGATCCTCCACCGCGTAAGGCGAAGACTCCCTGTTATCTTGTCTTAATTCAATAAGCTGACCCGTCCTGAAAAAACATACATGGTTTACTTTACCGGTTATGCAATAGCTTACTGTGACATGTGTTCTAATCGCCCATTACTCAATTTTTCTTCACGGAAAAATGATGTAAATTATTGTAAATTTATCTTGATCTATTATATCGGCAGTAAAATAATACATTCAGCGCATGGCAAGTTCTTCCAATTCCTTTTCCGGAGATTTGAGCATGGGTACGGATGCGATTCAGTGCCCCAAATGCAACGGCGAGATGGTGCAGGGGTTCATCTTCGACCGGGAGCACGGAGGCCTTCGCCGTGTCATTAACTGGGTTGAGGAGCACCGCAAAAGGCTTTCTGGACTGTTACGAAAGTGCCGGATGAAAAGCGCGTTCCAGTAGGTACTTTCCGTTGTTCGGTGTGCGGCTTCCTGGAATTCTATGCGCGCCCGGAATTTGCTGTCAAATGACCAGGCTTGCATTCCTAAAGCGAACTCGCCGAACTGCATTTTAAATAAGCACAGCACATCTGAACACGGACCGGTAGCCTGACATGCGTAGAAGCAAGAATATTATCGTCCCGAAGGAGCCGGTTTAGGGCTTTGTGCCGGAGAGGGTGCAGGGGCTACTACCGGTTTACCAAAAGGCTTGGGTACACCACGGTGGCAGGTATTGCAGGTAACCAATTGGATCATTGCCGTGTCTTGTTCCGTATGCTTGATGGTGGCAATGTATTTTTTATTCATCTCGTCGGTCATACGCATCATTTGCCGTGCAATATCCTTTTTGGGATTATCATCGCTGGGCAAATCATTTCTCCTCGGATTGTCTTTGTCCGGGGCATGACAATAATTACATTTTACCCCAAGATCAACCTTAAACTGGTCCATGGCATGGTCTACCTGCTCATAGGTGGCCGAGGCCGGGAATACTTTTATATTCTTTAATTTTTTGGGCTGCTGTTGCTGAACATTGAAAGATTGAGTAACCAATGTTCCTATAATAGTTAAACCCAGCAGGAAGTTTATTTTTTTTCTATGTTGTACTTTCATAAGGCCGCATTTTGATTCAATATAAAGAATTAATTCTTCTTGAAAAATATTACCTGATTAATTTTCGGTCAGTTGGCTTTTAACCACGCCTGCTGCATAATATTGCCGGTTATTATCCGCATTCGGGAAGCCTCCGCTTGAATTTTCTGCTACCAGCCCATTCAAGGCCCAATTGTTATTGCGATAGTTGAAGAGTAAATTCCCATTTTGACTATAATAGACGGATTGGTTGTAGGAAAGATTTGTAGAACCGTTAAATCCCTTCACTTTTGATTTTTTGTGTTTAGTTCACCTCTGCTTTTCCTTTGAAAATCTACGACAGAAACTAGCAAAATCAAAGTAAAGGCAGGGTGTTGTACCTAGCATCTCATCATCACACGCAATTAAATAAAATGCGGAGGGTCCGTCGCAGGGTCATACGCAGCTGCGTATGATGATAAGTTGTGGATGCATACTGCGGAGAAGGGAAAAGTATCCTTTATGCTTTTATTGCCCAGCGTAACTTAGCAGAGCGTGCACGCGGGTTAGCAAAACATTCTTCTGCAGATGGGCGGATAAGATCTGGTGCAACCTCCCTATATAACCCTTCACGAAAAAATTGCTGAAATGATTTTTTAACACGACGGTCTTCCCCGGAATGAAAAGAAAGAATAGCTACGCGTGCGCCCGGCGCGAGTGATGCAGGAAGTTTCTCAAGAAATTTATCAAGCACACCAAACTCATCATTTACTGCAATGCGCAATGCCTGGAAACATCGTTGGCAAGACTTCTTTACTTCTTCTTTGTGGTCTTTTTTTGAAACCGGCTCCATTGCTTCTGTAATGATCTTTTGTAATTGTGTGGTAGTTGTAATAGCATTGCCCCTTGCAATATTTTTTACAATAGTCCCTGCGATCAGTTTTGCATGCGGTTCGTCTGAATTCTCAACAAACACCGCTTCTAATTTTTCAGCCGAAATGTTTTTTAAAAAAACAGCAGCTGATTTTCCGCTGGATGGATTTAAGCGTAAGTCTAATGGCCCTTCTACTTTAAACGAAAAACCTCTTTCCGGATTATCGATCTGCATCGAAGAAACACCAAGATCGGCCAACACGAAATTTAGCAACCCCGCTTCTGAAACAATTTGATCAATACCGGAAAAATTCATTTTCTTAATCACAACCTGTTCCGGCCCATACCCCAATGCCGCAAGGCGTTCTTTGGTGCGCGGCAATTCAAACGGGTCTACATCAACGGCATAGAGTACGCCACCTGGTTGTAGACGTTTTAATAATTCTGCGCTATGGCCGCCATAACCGAGTGTGGCATCAAGGCCAATTTCTCCGGGCATTGGTTTGAGAAGATCCATGATCTCGTTCACACAAATAGAACGGTGCATGCCCGCGGGTGTGCGACCCTGTTCCATCACTTTTGCAATATCGGCTGAATATAATTCAGGCTGTTGCTCTTTGTATTTTTCGGTAAAGGATTTTGGATGTGTTCCTTTATAACGAATACGGCGTTGGGGTTTGGGAGCCTGATCATCCATTGTGTAAAGCTAATCTTTTAACGCAGAAATTATTATTGCCGCAGTTTTCACAGAAGTACACAGAATGGAAAACAGTTGCCGGTAACATAAATACCATGGTGAAGATTTTCTAAAACACTTTCTCAACTGTTATTTGCTGTTGTCCAAAATGGGACGTGCAACACGCTGACCGCCTCTTCGAGAGACATCTGAGGAGAACGGAAATGAGCTTTTGATCTATCGCTGGCAGATAAAATTCTACCAAATCTCTTCAGGCCTAAATCTGCCTTATCTTTAACAGATGAAACTAAATCATATCAACCTCGTAGTAACCAATGTGGCTGAAGTAATACATCTATTTCAAACCTGTTTTGGATTCTCTGTTGCAGAGATCAAAGGAGATAATATCGTAGCCGTTTTGAAAGGAACAGATGGTTTCACGCTGGTGCTGATGGTTGACAAGGATCAAATTGTGGCTTATCCTAAAGCTTTTCATATCGGATTCATGCAGGATAATATCGAAGCCGTAAATGAAATGCATGAAAAATTAAAAACGTTTGGCGCTGATGTAGGCGATCAACCTAAAAAGATTCGCGACAGTTTCGGATTTTATTTCACTTTTCAAAATATAATGATCGAAGTTGGCCATTATATTGAGGCAGATCAAATATAAATATTTCTTTGTCCCCAGGATTTTCCACATGCTTGCATAATAATCAGGGAAGCAATTATTAGTATTACTATTCGTATTTGTCGCAATTGAATGTATAAAACAAATATTAATTTGGTATGAACATAAACCATCTTCGTTACCTCCTCGCTTTAGTTTTTTTACTTCCTGCGTGGGTTATGGCGCAAAGTAATCTATTCCAGGTTGTTACTAAAACAACTCATGTTTCTATTGTGTATGATAGCAAAGTTTTAAAACTTGATTCCATTGCAGCCAATTTATTAGCAGATGATATTGAAAGGGTAACTTCCTTCCGGCCAATTGTGATGACCGACTTTGCAAAAGCAAAAGGAAACGTAATTATTATTGGCTCCATTCAATCATCACTTATAAAAAATTTGGTGGGTACACAAGCCATTTTTGCCAAAAAAATAATCGGCAAATGGGAAAGCTTTGGTCTCACCGTTGTTGACAAACCTTTACCTGGTATTTTAAAAGCTTTGGTTATTGCCGGAAGTGATGCGAGAGGCACTGCTTATGGAGTATTTACCCTTTCTGAAAAGATAGGCGTTTCACCTTGGTACTGGTGGGGTGATGTGCCTGCAAAAAAGCAAACTGAGTTGGTCATCACACAAAATGATTTTATTTCCTCGCCACCTGCCGTAAAATACAGGGGAATTTTTATTAACGACGAAGACTGGGGTCTGCAACCCTGGGCCGCAAAAACATTTGAGCCAGAGACTGGGGATATTGGTCCAAAGACTTATGCTAAAGTATTTGAATTATTGCTTCGTTTAAAAGCCAATATGATCTGGCCTGCTATGCATCCAAGCACCAAAGCCTTCTTTCATTATCCGGGTAACCCGAAAACAGCAGGTGATTATCAAATCATCATTGGTTCGTCTCATGCCGAACCGATGCTCCGAAATAATGTGAGTGAATGGGATGTAAAAACGATGGGGCGCTTCAACTACTTCACTAATAAGGATAGACTTTATCAATACTGGGAAGACCGGATAAAAGAAAGCAAAGACATTAATGCAATTTATTCAGTTGGCATGCGTGGTATACACGATGGGCAAATGGAAGGCGTTACTGACCTTAAACAAGCAATGCCGGTGGTAGAGAAAATTATCCTGGATCAGAGGCAGATGCTATCCAAATATCTCAACAAAGACATTAGCGCTATACCGCAGGTGATGGTACCTTATAAAGAAGTGTTGGAAATATACGACTATGGCATGAAGGTGCCGGACGACGTAACACTTGTGTGGCCCGATGATAACTATGGATACATAGCCAGGTTGAATAATGAAAATGAGATGGCACGGAAAGGGCGTGCCGGTGTGTATTATCATGCTTCCTATTGGGGCAGACCACATGATTATTTATGGATAAGCTCTACACACCCTTCATTGATACGGGAAGAAATGATAAAGGCCTATGAAACCGGAGCTGACCGTTTGTGGGTATTAAATGTTGGTGACATCAAGCCTTTGGAGTACAATATCCAATTCTTTATGGATATGGCTTATAATGCAAAGCCTTTTGAAGAGAGTGGCTATACAAAAAAACATTTGCAACAATGGGCGAATACGGTATTCCAAGAAAAAGGAAATGAAATCGCAAAAGTCTTGTGGGAGTATTATGACTTGGCATTTCAACGCAGACCTGAGTTTATGGGTTGGAGTCAAACAGAACCGGATACAAAAACAACTTACACTGAATTCAATCATTTTTATTTTGGTGATGAGGCGCAAAAGCGAATAGATAAATACGATGCCTTAGAAACACAAGTAAAAAAGTTGAGATCGCAGATAAGCTCAAAATATGCAGATGCTTTTTACCAACTGGTGTATTACCCGGTGGTCGGTGCTTCGTGGATGAATAAAAAGTTTTTGTGGCGTGACAAGGCTTACTACTACTCCAAACAAAACAGGTTAAGTGCATACGATTATGCACAACAATCAAAATCAGCTTATGACAGCATTGTAAAAGAAACAGAATATTTTAATAAGGAGTTGGCTGATGGCAAGTGGAAAAATATCCTATCAATGAAACCCAGAAATCTTGCTGTCTATCAAACACCTGATTTACCTCGATTAACTATTGATAGTACGAGTGATTGGAGCATTTCACCTGAAGGCTTCGTGACAAAAGATTCTTCTCTGTTACCAAACAATGGCTTATTGTCTCTTCCTCTTTTCGACAATTTGAATAAACAGAAATATTTTGTCGACATTTTCTTAAGTAAAAATCAAACAACCAGGTGGAGTGCTTCGATTTCCAATAATTGGATTCATCTCTCTCAAAACAATGGGGTACTTAGTCCTGAAATGGGCAACAACCAAACACGAATTTGGGTAGATGTTGATTGGAGCAAGTTCGGTCAAAATGGGAAAGGAAATGGTAATATCATTTTTACTTCAGGAGGCAAACAAATGATGCTTAAGATTCAAGCAACCAAAATAAATCAATCAGCACTGTCAGGTTACAATGGCTTTATTGAAAATAATGGTTTTGTTTCTATGAACGCCACGCATTTCTCAAGGCAAACAAACAAGCCATCAATTCAATGGAAACTTGTAGATGGATTGGGATATACAGGTAGTGCATTGCAGGCTTTGCCGCTTTCGCTAAAAAGCAAATCCCCAAGTGATCCTGATTCTATTAAACGAAACAATGCTTTTGTAGAATATGAATTTTATACTTTCTCGTCCACCACTCCATCTGTCAGGGTTTTTACACTGCCTACTCATCCTGTGAATAACAACATGAGTGTTCGTTACGCGGTATCCATTGATAATGGCCCCGTAAAAATAATTAATACACGAACACTGGGCAGAAGTGAAGAATGGAAGCAAAATGTCTTGCGCAACAGGGCCGAAAGGAAAATTGATATGCTACATTTGAATGCCGGAAAGCATACGTTGAAAATATATTGCATTGACCCCGGTGTAATAGTTGATGAAATTAGAATTGATCTGGGCGGATTGAAAAAAGCCTATGGTGTCATTCCTGAAACAAGAATGACTCCTGCTTCAGCATCTGCCTTTTAAATATTTCGCGTCCGGTAACGAGATGACGATATACGATTTTGTTCAATATTGCTGTGAGGCAGATCATGTAAATTTTTTTCAGGAAGAGTCAGGGGTTCAAGGCAAATATTTTACGATCGGAGTATACAACTCGTATGTTTAGTTATCCGGGACTCGCGTGTCCAGAAACTTACAACTAACCATCTGTTATATCTATAAATTGAATCGATCGAATGTAGATTTTACCGGCACTATTGCAAAATCCGATTGCATTGATCAGTTGATAACCCGGAGGCAGCCGCTTCATCCAAATACCAGCGCAAATCGGCATAATCGGAATGTATGAGTTGGGCAGGATATTTTTTTACATCCTGTTCACCTTCCAACACATGATGCACTGCATCAGCCTTTGCCAGGCCATATACCAGGAAAGCGATATGCCGTGACTGGTTAATCATTGCTGCCGTCATTGTGATCCGGTATTCATTTTGCGGTTTCAGCAACACGGCTTTAATGGATGCAGATTGCTCGTTAAGTACAGAGGAATATGGAAAAAGAGAAGCTGTGTGTGCGTTCTCGCCCAATCCCAGGAGAACCAGATCAAATCGGACTTCCCCTCCTTTAAAATGGGTGGCAATGGTATCTGCATATTCATTCGCCGCTTCATCTGGTGAAAGGTTTGTATTGATTGAGAAAATTTTTGAAGCAGAAATATGTAAAGGATCAAAAAGTATTTCTTTAACCATTCGTGCATTATTCCGGGAATCAGTAGCCGGGACATATCGTTCATCTCCAAAGAAAAAATTAATCTTATCCCAGCTTACCGCGTAAGTAAAATCCGGCGAGGCCAGCATAGAATACAATGATTGGGGAGAATTACCTCCGGATAAAACAACATTACATTCTCCACGTAATGATATTGCGTTATTAGCTGTGGCAATAAAGTGAACAGCCATCGTTTCCTGTAATTCCTGTATGGTTTTAAATATCCTGATCTCCATTTTTGCTTCAATATCTTTCTAGAGAAGATTAAATCCAGCTATGCCCGTCTTTTGCAATAAGCGCTTCAGCATCTTCGGGACCCTGCGTGCCGGCTTTATAGTTCGGAAAATTAACAGATGGATTTGCTTCCCAGGAATGTATAATAGGCATCAATGCTTTCCACGCAGCTTCAACCTGATCGGAGCGCATAAACAATGTTGAGTCGCCTTCCATAATATCCAATAACAAAGTTTCATACGCTTCGGGTGTTCCGGAAGTATATGATTCATCATAGTTGAATTGCATATCAACAGGATATAAAAACATTTTAAGCCCGGGCCGTTTTGCCTGAAAGCTCATATGGATGCCCATGCGAGGTTGTATATTGAGCGTAAGCCTGTTCGGTTGCCAGTTACCCCTTGCTTCTGCCGGAAATGATTTATGCGGCACGGGCCTGAATTGTATCGTGATAACAGAAATTGTTTCACTCATGCGTTTACCGCTACGGATATAAAATGGAACACCTTGCCATCGCCAGTTGTCTATAAATAATTTTACTGCAGCAAAAGTTTCTTTTGCAGATTCTTTACTCACATCGGGTTCCTGCCGGTATCCGATTACTTTTTTTCCCTGTATCCATCCTGCACCATATTGTCCCCGAACGGCATATTGATAAACTTCCTCCGGATTAATTTTTTGCAGGGCGTTCAACACATCTACTTTACGGTTACGTACCTCATCTGCCTCAAAAGAAACAGGAGGTTCCATAGCAATCAGGCATAGCAATTGGAGCAGGTGATTTTGTATCATATCACGAAGTGCACCAGCGGTTTCATAATAATTCCCCCTGTTCTCCACACCTAATTGTTCTGACACAGTTATTTGAACACTATCAATGTAATTGCGGTTCCATATAGGTTCGAACATTGCATTGGCAAAGCGAAAAGCCAGTATATTCTGAACGGTTTCTTTGCCCAGGTAATGATCAATACGGTAAATCTGGCTTTCATCAAAAATAGTATGCAGTAAACTGTTCAGATGTTTAGCGCTTTCAAGATCATATCCGAAAGGCTTTTCAATCACGATACGGTTTTGCAACTTATTTTGGGCAAGTTTTGAAGCACCTAACTTCATTGCAATTTCTTCAAATGAACCTGGTGGAACGGCCAGGTAAAAAATACGGTTGGTGGTAACTTTCCACTCTTTTTCAAACAATTTTATTTGTTTTTCTATGTTTGAATAAGTTGAGGTGGCGTTAAATTCGCCTTTTTGATAAGTAAGGCATTTTTCGAAACTATTCCATTCCGTTTTTTTTGATTTACCTCGCCGTGAAAATTTATCTACGCCTTCATGCAGGCGTTTTCGAAATTCTTTTTCAGCCATATCATTGCGGCTCACTCCGATTACTGCAAATTTTTCCGGTATCCATTTATCCAAATAAAGATTATAAATAGCGGGGATCAATTTCCGCCAGGTTAAATCCCCTGTTGCCCCAAGAATAACGATTATCGTTGGAACTGATTTTTCTATAGGCTCCATTTTATTCTGTTTTTTGATTCCATTGTGAATGAAAAACCCCTTCCTTTCCAATAAGTTCATAGGTATGTGCTCCAAAAAAATCCCGTTGTGCCTGTATAAGATTCGACGACATATTTTCACTGCGGAAAGCATCAAAATAACTCAATGAAGCTGCATAGGCCGGCACAGCCAACCCATGTATTGCTGCATCAGAAACCACTTTACGGATACCCGGTAAACTATTTTTAAGTAATGACTGAACCGGTGTATCTAAAAACAAATGTTCAAGTTCTGCATTCGCTGTAAAGGCAGTATAAATGTCTTTTAAAAATGATGACCTGATGATACAGCCACCACGCCAGATCTTAGCAATCTGATCAAGCTCAAGCCCGTAATTGTAAGTTAGAGATGCCCTATAAAGCAAATGCATACCCTGTGCATACGTAGTGATCATGCAGAAATAAAATGCCTGTTCAAGACTTGTAATAAACTCATCAGGCTTATCTGTTAATGATTCGTTTGATTCATCTGTATAAATAGCTGCGGCCGCTGTTCTCAATGATTTATATACCGACAAGTCACGCATTGAAACGGCAATATCAATAGTAGGAGTAGACAGATTCAGATCCATTGCCACTTGTGAAGTCCACTTTCCGGTGCCTTTCGCTTTAGCTTCATCTTTAATATCATCCAGCAACAGATGATTGCCTCCGGCATTTTTAACTGAAAAAATTTCAGCGGTTATTTCAAGAAGGAAAGATTGAAGGCGGCCGCTGTTCCACTGACTAAAAATATTGTGTATTGAACCGTTATCGAGACGTAGCCCTTTTCTTAAAATTTCATACGTATCAGCAATCTGTTGCATCAATGCATATTCAATTCCATTGTGAACCATTTTTACAAAATGCCCGGAAGCACCGGGTCCTACATATATTACACAGGGTTCGTTACCTACCCTGGCAGCTATCGCTTCAAAAACAGGCTGAACATGTTTATATGCTTGTTTATCACCACCCGGCATCATGCTGGGGCCATGGCGGGCACCCTCTTCACCGCCTGAAATACCCATTCCAAAAAAATGAAAACCTGTTTTTTCTAATGCGGCTGACCGTCGTTCGGTATCAGTAAAATGAGAATTACCACCATCAATTATAATGTCGCCTTTATCCAGCAAGGGTAGTAATTCTGCAATTACATCATCTACAATTTTACCGGCAGGTACCAGCATCATCAATACACGTGGGCTTTCGAGGCTCTGAATAAAGTTACTGATATCAGTAAATCCTTTTACATTTTTGCCCTGTCCCAACTGATTAAGTATAGCAACTTTATCTGCATTTTTATCATAACCGGCAGCGGAAAAATCATGATCAGCAATATTCAGCAACAGGTTACATCCCATCGTTCCCAGGCCAATCATTCCAAACCGGTATTTTTTATTTTCTGTCGCAGTCATTTTATTTTCAATTTTTAAGGTCTTCCAGTATTTTTTTTGTAGATGAAAAACCCTGGTGATGAAAGCTTTTTATTCATGATGCTGTTTTCTTTTATGGACAATGTTGCAATATTTTCATCATACTCTTTACTCTGACCAAAATTATGTATGCTTTTTACTTTTTTGTTTGCATAAATGTTAAGTTTAATCACTTTCTAATTGTTTTATTTTTTGCAGCCTTCGCATATGTCTTTCTGCCCCAGAAAAGGTTGCTTTTAAAAATACCTCTATTAATTCCTGTGCACTGGCAAAACCGGTAACCCGGCCGCCAAGACAAATAAGGTTCATATCATCATCTTCAACACCCTGGTGAGCCGAAAAATGATCTTGTATAAGTGCTGCTCTTACTCCAGCAATTTTATTAGCAGCGATAGCTGCGCCCACACCGCTGCCACAAATGGCAATACCACGTTGAAGCTCATTGGTTGCAACTGTTCTGGCAAGCGGAATAATAAAGTCAGGATAGTCATCGGTATCATCCAGTTTAAAAGCTCCAAAATCCGCCACTTCATAACCCATTTCCAGTAAGAACGGATGAATTATTTCTTTTAATGCATATCCACCATGATCTGCACAGATGCCTATTTTCATTTTAAAATATTTATATAAATAACGGTATATAATCTGTTTATGGCTACAAGTTTATTCAAATCATTTACTCAATTATTAATTTCGTTGTCAAAGCAATGCTTTAGCCCTGTTTACCACATTATCTACAGTAAAGCCATATTCCTTCATCACATCTTCTCCCGGGGCCGATTCACCAAATTTATTGATGCCGATTATATCGCCTTCATCTGTTACGTATTTATGCCAGCCTAACGTTGATCCGGCTTCTACTGCCAATCTTTTCCTCAAATTTTTCGGAAATATTTTTTCTTTATACAGAGCATCCTGTTTTTCAAACAATTCCCATGATGGCATACTTACCACTCTTGCGGCAATGTTTTGTTCTTTTAGTTTTTGTTGTGCCGCCAATATTAATTGTACCTCAGAGCCGGTAGCTATTAAAATAATTTGAGGGGCGCTTTCAGGCTCGGATAAGATATAAGCCCCCTTTTCCAATTCAACCGCTTTTGTATATTTTTCCTGGTCAATCACCGGAATTTCCTGGCGGGTTAATATCAATGCAACGGGCCCGCCCGAATGTTCAATCGCTACACGCCATGCCTGCACGGTTTCATTTGCATCTGCCGGGCGAATCACTGTTATATTGGGAACTGATCTTAAACCAATAAGTTGTTCAACCGGTTGATGGGTGGTGCCATCTTCTCCCAAACCAATACTGTCGTGGGTATAAATAAAAATGGGCCGAATTTTCATTATGGCTGCCAAACGGATAGGCGGCCGCATATAATCTGAAAATACCAGGAATGTAGCTCCGTATGGAATGAGATTTTTAGTAAGTGCCATTCCATTTAAGATCGCACCCATGGCATGTTCCCTGATTCCAAAATGAAAAGTCCGACCGTTGTTGGTGGTA
This sequence comes from Bacteroidota bacterium, assembly GCA_040388705.1. Classification (GTDB taxonomy): domain Bacteria; phylum Bacteroidota; class Bacteroidia; order Chitinophagales; family Chitinophagaceae; genus Sediminibacterium. Next base: position 41,801 of record JAZKBI010000020.1, read on the forward strand.
GCAGAAAATGATTCGTATTCTTCCAGGTTGGTATCTGTAGAGGGAGCCAAATCGGCCGAACCACCTAATAAACCAGGTAAATAACCGGCAATCGCATTCAATACTTTGCCCGAAGCTTTCCTGGTTGCTATTTTTTTTTCACCGGCTTTAAAAACCGGCAGTTTTTCTTTCCATCCCTGTGATAATTGACCTTTACTTAGCAATTCAAATTCATCAGCAAGTTCGGGATATTCCTTTCTATAATGTTTATACAATTCATTCCAGTCCTGCTCTTTTTTAACCCCTTTCTTCCCTGCTTCGCCATAGTAATTTAATACTTCAGCGGGCACTTCAAAATATTTATCGGGATCAAAGCCAAAATTTTTCTTTACCAGTTTCACTTCATCTTCACCAAGTGGAGATCCATGTGCCCCGGCAGTGTCTGCTTTATTGGGGCTGCCATAACCTATATGGGTACGTATTTTAATCAGGGAAGGGCGAGTAGTTTCTTTTTGTGCATTTCTTATTGATTCAGACAAAGCATCTAAATCATTTCCATCTGCCAGCACCTGAACATGCCAGCCATACGCTTCAAAGCGTTGGGCCACGTCTTCATCAAATGCCAGGTTAGTATTTCCTTCAATGGTAATATGGTTATCATCATACAAATAAATGATATTGCCTAATTGCAGGTGGCCGGCCAGTGATGCGGCTTCAGCAGTTACACCTTCCATCATATCGCCATCACTGCAAATTGCATAAACCTTATAACTGAAAATCTCGAAGCCGGGCATATTGTAACGTGCTGCCATATATTTTTGTGCGATGGCGAATCCCACTCCATTTGCAAAACCCTGGCCCAATGGACCTGTTGTTACCTCAATGCCTGTTAACAATCCGTACTCAGGATGACCCGCTGTTTTGCTGTGCAACTGGCGAAAGTTTTTAATATCATCCAAACTGATATCATAGCCTGTTAAATACAAAAAACTATATTGTAACATGCAGGCATGACCGGCAGATAAAATAAAACGGTCACGGTTAGCCCAACCCGGGTTTTGCGGGTTATAGTTCATACTTTCTGCCCACAATACATGACCCACAGGTGCAAGCCCCATCGGCGTACCCGGATGACCGGAATTTGCTTTTTGTACAGCATCTGCAGCCAATATCCTGACTGTATTAATAGCTTTTTGCTCAATAGTTTGTGTTTGCGTATTCATGATTGACAGATAAAACTTGAATTCATTTATGAGAAGGGCTATGAGATTTTAGAATGATGCGCCACTTCGGGATGTGGCAGGAAATGTTCACGCATTACACTAATTAGTTCAGCTCAAAATCCTGTGCCATGGGTAATTGCCATCTCCAATCCTTTTTCGCGGACGGTGGCCCCCGGGACCTTCCTGATGCCGATTTCTTTTGTTCTTTGTTCAGCAACAAAACTGGCCAGGCCGAAAAACCCCAGGCAGGAAATGAAAACAGCCAGTATCCCTAACAGGGCAGCCAGTTTTCCGGGATGGGTTAATGATTACTATATATTTTCAATATACTTCCAATACATTTCCAATACACTTCACATACATTTCACATACATTTTTTGCTGAAAATGTATATGAAATGTATCTTAGAAGTAGCTTAATTATTATTGATCCATTTGTCAGGTACGACCCGAGTATTAATTAGGAATTACCGGCAAGGGTTATCGAACCATGCAAACCTTACCTGATGGCAAAAGTTACCAAAGCAGGGCTTAACGGGGCGATAGGCCCGTTGGTGTTTTACACAATGAACGGGAAAAGTTATGCCCGAAGCGCCCCCGGACCACAAAGCCGTAAACTCAAAGCCAAACTGCAACCACAAAGAAATTTCTTTGGCAAGATCTCTTCCCTGAGCTCGGCGATGGCTGGCGCCATACGGGGCGAACTGAATTGTCCTTTTGGCCTGCATGCCTATAACGCGTTACGCGGCTGGGTTTTCAGGCAATACAAAATAGATACTGAGCAGGGGAACATGCCGTTACACATTAATCTGAATGAACTGTGCGAGTTGAATGATGCAGCCAGCCTCCGGCAATTGCTTAAGGCGGGTATTTCCGTAGCAGATACGGGTGGTGGAAATTTATCAGTGAGCATTGAGTCCTTTAACCCTGCAAAAGACATGAAAGTGCCCGCAGGTGCAGAATGGATTAACCTGAAACTGATCTGTGCAAGGGCCGAAGGAGGACAGACTGCCGAACTGCATTTTGTACGGACCATTGCGCAAAAAATGCTGCCTGTGAGCAATAAGAACTTACCTGCTTTTGAAATGGAGTTACCTACCGCCGGCAAAAAAGGCAGCCTGGTATGTCTTGTACTGGCGCTTGAATTCCGTTCAAATGAAAACAGCGGCGGTATCATCAACAACCCGTCGTTCCTGCCCGCCGCGGGGATTGCGTTGGGAAAACTTGGCTGACCTGTCTTTGTCTGTTCCAATTACAGGTAAATGTCTTTATTGTAAAACAAAATTATAGGGCTTTGAGGTGGAAGACATTTGGGATGAAACAGATAATAAGGAAATATTATCTATTCAATCAGGGGTAGCAGAAGTGTATAAGGAACTACATGGGCTTGAAGACTGCTATCAAAATTTCCCTTCTCCGCAGGTGTACTTAAAAAAATAGACTGTTCCCCGTATGGGTCTTCCGCCGCGGCGGAGACCCTCCGGCTTAGCAGCAGTTACCTATTGATTACGATAAACATGGCGCAAAACTGTTAACTTGTATTCTCAAGAAGATGTTGTTGCAAAAAGATGTTTAACCATTCAAACCGAAGGCTCTTCTTTGAGAGCCCCATGCGGAAAACATCGAAAGAAATACAACCTGCTGAGAAAGAAATTTTATCAAATGAAAATACGGTATCTGTTATTAAACGTCATTGGTTGTCTTTCATTACAAATGGTAATGGCGCAGGAAAAATTTGTTACACCTCCCTTGCCCGTAATTCCGGGTAAGGTATTCAACATTAAAGACTATGGTGCTGTGGGCAACAATGTACGGGATAATACCAGCTTTATTCAAAATGCTATCAATGCTGCCAATGCCAATGGTGGCGGTAAAGTAATCGTACCACCCGGCGAATTTTTATGCGGCCCATTACAGTTCTACAGCAATCTTGATCTGCAGATTGATTCCGGCGCTGTACTTCGTTTTTTACCCATTGACCAATACCCCGGCGGCACCACACTGGGCACAGATTTTATCAGCGGCAATAAATTGCACGATGTAGCTATTACAGGAAAAGGCACGATTGATGGGCAGGGAAGCCCATGGTGGCCATTTGCCAAAGACAAAGCGGCTAAACGGCCACGTATGATTGCATTAAAAGAATGTGATAAGGTATTGATAGCAACCGTAACGCTATTGAACGCCCCCATGTTTCATATTGCCATTAGTGGTAAATCATCCAATATCACGGTTAGTGGTGTCACCGTTAGGGCACCGGCATCCACCGACCCGGTAAACCCCAGCCATAATACAGACGCCTGCGATGTAGCAGGCAATAATATCTTAATTAAAGACTGCGATATCAGTACCGGCGATGATAATTTTACCTGCGGTGGCGGTACCACCAATGTTCATATCATGAACTGTACATATGGTTATGGCCATGGATTGTCCATTGGCAGTTATACCAAAGGTATTGTGAGTGATTTTTTAATTGAAAATTGCAGCTTCACCAATACCGAATGTGGTATACGTATCAAATCGGATAGAGACCGTGGTGGCCAGGTGCAAAATATTACCTACCGCAATATTAAAATGACCAATGTGGGTATACCGATTTTGATATATGCCGCTTACATGGCCACAGAAAAAGAATACCGCAACCTGCAAAAACTAACGCCTGAAATTGCGGCTGCTTATCCTGCTGCACCGGTAACGGGCTTAACGCCTGTATATAGTAATATCAGTTTTGAAGATATCAGTGCCACTGTGCAAAAGGGAAAACGTGCAGGTTTGATATGGGGGTTACCCGAAGCACCTGCAAAAAACATTAGCTTCAAAAATGTAACTATTACAGCCGATAATTCATTCGGCATTTTCTTTGCAAACAACGTGCGGTTCGATAAATGTGCAATCATTACTTCCGATGGAAAAAATAAACTGGCACTTGCTAATGCACAAGTGCTGATTGACGGAAAGTAACCTTCCCTTCTCCGTAATCAACCAACCGATTTTCCTTAAATTGATCGCTATTAAATACCCCCAAATGAAATATGCGCTATTGTCTTTCCTGCTATCAACATGTGTGATGTTGGTATACGGGCAGAATAAAGGTTTCGTTGAAAATGTTTTGATCATCTCCGAAAAAAATAAAACCAGTGTTAGCGCCAATGAAAAAGGGCAATTACAGGTAAATGTGTCTCCAGAGGACCTGCGCAAATTTCAAGACAGGCAATGGGTGTATTATAGCGATTTCGGCGCCAAGGGCGATGGAAAAACCGATGATATAGACGCCATTGCTGCAACACATGCAGTGGCCAATAAATATGGACTCTCAGTGAAAGCTGATAAAGACGCCAGCTATTATATCGGGGGAAAAGAGCGTACAGTGATCATCCGCACCAACACCGATTTCGGCACAGCAGCTTTTATCATTGATGATACGGAAGTGAAAAATTATAATGCTTCCGTTTTTATTGTCAGTTCAGAACAGCAACCTGTTAAACTTAAAACGATCTCTTCCTTACAAAAGAACCAGCAGAAAATCGACCAGTCACTGCCAGGCGCCAGCCTGATCACCGTTACCAATGCGAATGTAAAACGCTATATACGTTTTGGACTCAACCAAAACAACGGGGCCTCCCAGACAGATATTTTTTTGGTAGATAAAAACGGCAACCTGGATATGCATGCGCCGATCATCTGGGACTTTAACCAGGTTACAGATATGACCGCACTTCCCATTGATGAAAAAACACTCACCATTACCGGTGGCCGTTTTACCACCATTGCCAATAAAGCTGAATCGAAGTACACGTATTATAACCGGAACATCGCTATCAGGCGTTCTCATGTTATTGTACAGGGGCTTGAGCATCGCGTTGTTGGTGAAGGAGAACATGGAGCGCCTTATGGTGGCTTTATAAATATTGGCGATTGCGCTTTTGTAACTGTTAAGAACACTGTACTCACCGGGCACAAAACATACGTTACCATTGGCGCAGCAGATAAGCCTGTTTCCATGGGTACTTACGATATTTCAGTAAACCGTGCGCTCAATATATCATTCATTAACTGCAGCCAAACAAATGATATCAACGATAGAACCTATTGGGGAATCATGGGATCGAACTACTGCAAAAACCTGTTGTACGATTCATGCATATTGTCCCGCTTCGATGCCCATATGGGGGTTGCCAATGCCAGCATCCGCAATTCCACACTCGGGTATATGGGTATTAATGCCATTGGCAGCGGAGTATTGACTGTAGAAAATTCAACTGTTAATAGCGGCGCCTTCATCAATTTGCGGACCGATTATGGCAGCACATGGCAGGGAGACGTTGTTATCCGCAACTGCGTGTTCGCGCCGGGGAAATCCACCACTGCGAGCCTGTTCGGTGGCGCTAATTCGGGCAGGCATGATTTCGGCTACATTTGTTATATGCCGGAACGGATCACGATAGAAAACCTTCTTATCAATGATTCCAATCATCCGGAGCCTTACCAGGGACCAGCCATTTTTGCAAATTTCAATCCCGAAATGATTGATGGTACTTACCGGGAAACTTTTCCCTTTGTAAGAACCAGGGAAGTGATTCTAAGAAACGTAACCACTACCAGCGGGAAGAAACTGAGGCTGAGTGACAATCCTTTTCTTTTTAAGGAGGTAAAGGTGATTAATGAATAACGTGTTGTGCTATTTAAAATTCTATAGATTTTTTTTAATAGCACAACACGTTAAAGAATAGTGCGGAGAAGTAAAACCCGCGCGGCGGGAGGTGGGGTTTTCCAATATATACGCAGGTTCTCAAAAATTATGGACAACTTTAATTATATTAACTGCTGTAAGACAAGACCAACTCATTTTTAATAATTGCTGCCATGAAGAAAAAAACAGGAACCGCTGCGGCCCTTTTGCTGCTGTGGTTTGCCTCCCCTGCCCAGGAAAGAATATCTGCTACGATTAACAGCAACTGGCTGTTTTGTAAAGGCGACACCGCGAGGAAAACATCTGCGGATAAATGGATACCGGTCACACTTCCGCATACATGGAACGCACAGGATGTTATGGACGAAGAACCGGGATATTACCGCGGTGAGGGTTGGTATAAGAAAACGGTTTATATCCCGGCCGCATGGAAAGACAAAGATGTTTATCTTTTTTTTGAGGGAGCAGGACAGGTAGCGCAGGTGTTCTTAAATGGCAAACCGGTGGGCAAACATATTGGCAGCTACAATGCATTTTCATTCCCGGTTAGCAATGCGATATCCTTCAGTGCGGAAGGCAATGCGCCCAACGAATTGATAGTTAAGATGGACAACAGCCATAATGAAAATATCCCACCCCTGTCCGCAGATTTTACTTTTTATGGAGGCATTTATCGCGATGTATACCTCAAGGCGGTGAATAAGATACACTTCGATTGCGATAATTATGCTTCGCCCGGGATCTTCATCAGCACACCTATGGTTACAGAGAACAGAGCCTCGGTTAACATCAGGGGCAGTTTTGTTAATGGAAGTACCGGCAAAAAAAATATCATTGTCAGCCAGAAGATCTATGACGCTGCCGGAAAACTATTTGCAGAACAAAAGACACAGTTTAGCGCAGAGGTAGGCCAGAAACTCGATTTTGTTCAAACGCTTTCAAACATTAGGGGGCAGCGGCTGTGGTCAATTGAAGACCCCTATCTGTACAACGTAGTATCAACGATCACCGATGCTTCGACCGGTCAGAAACTGGATGAAGCCAGTAACCCGTTGGGCTTCCGGTGGTTTCGTTTTGATGCGGACAAGGGATTTTTCCTAAACGGGAAACCGGTTAAACTAGTCGGCGCCAGCCGGCACCAGGATTACAAAGGCATGGGCAACGCCTTACCGGATGCGATGCATGTGCGCGATGTGGAGTTGCTGAAAGAAATGGGCGGTAATTTTCTGCGCATAGCCCACTATCCGCAGGACCCCTCCGTTTTGGAAGCCTGTGATCGCCTGGGCATCATAACCTCGGTTGAAACCCCGATCGTAAATCGGATTACCGAAACAGAAGAGTTTTCAAACAACGCCAGGCAGATGCACCTGGAAATGATCCGGCAGAATTACAATCATCCGAGCCTGGTTATGTGGACCTATATGAATGAAGTTTTGTTAATGCCCCGCTATGGCAGGGGTTCGGAACAGCAGGAAACCTATTTCAAGGCAGTGGCCAAACTGGCACAGGAACTGGAAGACCTCACCCGTAAAGAGGATACGATCCGCTACACCATGATCCCCAATCATGGTGCGTGGGAACTGTATAACAAAGTTGGTCTTACAAAAATACCCAAGCTGGTAGGCTGGAACCTTTACCTGGGATGGTACAGCGGTACCCTGGAGGACTTCGGGAAATTCCTGGACAATCACCATAAAGAACTTCCTGACAAACCTTTGCTCATAACAGAATACGGATCTGATGCAGACAGCCGCTTACACAATTTCAATCCCGAACGTTTTGACAAAAGCATTGAATACACAACCAGGTTACACCAGGCATACCTGAAAGACATGATGGCCCGGCCTTTTGTTTCGGCGGCGATAGTTTGGAACCTTGCCGAATTCAATTCGGAGCAGCGCGCAGAAACAACTCCGCATATAAACGCAAAGGGGCTGTTGACCTGGGACCGTAAACCAAAAGACGGTTACCGTTTCTACCAGGCCAACCTCCTGCATACACCGTACCTGCAGATCGGTTCCAAAGAGTGGAACATCCGCACCGGCTTTGCCGCTTCGGAAACCGACCTCACATGCAGGCAACCTGTAACGGTTTTCAGTAATCAAAAAACAGTGAGCTTACAACTGAACGGTAAACCTGTAGGCACCGCGGAAACCTCGCAGGGTATGGCCAGTTTTGAAGTTCCATTTGTAAACGGGACCAATGATCTGACTGTGACCGCGACAGCTGGCGGCGTTACAATCTCTGACCGTGCTGCCATCCGTTTTAAATTGCTTTCCCAAAACTTAAAGAACCGCTCATTGCCTTTCGACGAAATGAACATCAGCCTCGGCGACAAGCGCTTTTGTTTTGATGAGAAGACAGGCCAGACCTGGATTCCTGAGCAGGAATATAAAGCGGGCAGCTGGGGTTATGTGGGCGGCCAGGTTTTTGTAACAAGAGGCAGCACCCGAACCGGTTACGGCACCACGCGCCACATCATCGGAACGGAGCTCGACCCGGTTTACCAGACGCAGCGGACAGGTATTGAGCAGTTCAGGCTGGATGCCCCGGATGGCAGATATGAGATCACATTGCTTTTTGCAGAATTATTATCGCGTGCAAGAAGCGGTGACCTGGCATATAATCTTGGCGCCAACGCGGCGCCCGAAGAATTCAAAGAGCGCAGCTTTAATGTGCTGATCAACGGGCAGGAAGTGTTATCCGGGCTGAGCAACCTGGAATCGCTGGAACCTTTGCACGCGGTAACAACAAAACATACTGTGATCGTGAACAACAATCAAGGCATTGTGATAGACTTTAAGCCGCTCAAGGGAGAAGCCATATTAAATGGGTTCCAGTTAAAGAGGATATATTGATTATTTGACCGTACATGTATTTTGCGAGTTCGGCAACCAAAGGGAAAGATGAAAGTCTCTCCCTTTTTTGTCTCCGCATCACCCTAAAAAAGACAAACCATCATTATCAATCTATACTAATCACCCTGCCGGATACAAAAGAGCAGCAGTATTTTTTTCATGAGTGCCAAGCGGAAAAGATAGAAAAATAGCAGTGTTGCAAAAGCTGAAGCACAACTACAAGGAGAAGCCGTGTAAAGCGCGGGGTCTGCTGTACAAATAGTTACCTTAATTGTCAGAACTCAAACATGCATTTCGGATAAGAGCGCTAAATCCGTCAGAGCGTTTCGAAAAAAATCCACCTGCGACAACGAACGGGTAAGATGAAAATCTTTCCCTTCTCTATTTTATGGATTCTTTATATACCAGCATCTAATGAGTAATTTGACAAATATTTCAAACATACTTATTTTAGATTTCTGATTTCCATACGCGATCGACTCATCTTTATTTTGAAAAATCATTTAATGTTCTTTACAGGCAGAGCAGAGAGGTGTTTAACTGGTAACGATTGTTTAGTAATGATTGTCTTGCTGTGTTTGTTGCTTCCCTTTTTTAGTTGCCATGTATTTAACCAGGGTAAGGGAAAAGTACACCTCACCGGCAATTTCCTTGGATTACCGGGAGGCAAAATAATTTGCGTTCCCTTGCATATTGATCAGCCACTCGAAAATGACAAACTGGATGTATGGATAGATGATGTTCAAGCCGGGGAATATGTAATCATTATTCAATACCCTTTTGAACCGGGGAAATCGATACGGATAGCGTACAGTGATAAAAACACGGGAGCCACTAAATATGTGCCGACCCCGGTAACAAGTGCGAGTTTGAGTACTTATGTTTATTTAAACCCTGAGCAGTCTCATGAATACATTTTAGAACCTGTAAAAGGTATGACCGTCGAAAAGATCAAAAATTATGAACTGTTTGATAACTGGCGTTCAGATTTGTTTGGATTGCAGATAATTTCGAACTCTGAAGATTCGAAATTATATAGAGAAATTTCCAGGATCAATAACGAATACACAAACCGGAACCGGGTCCGCATCATGGATAGCTTATTTAATAGCAGCGTTGCACCTGTTAAATCTATATCAGATTTTCAATTGCAGGCGGTAAAATTAAATAAAGAGCATAATACCGCGGCAATGTTGCAGGAGAAAAGAAACTTCGCAATGAAACACCCCCAAAGCCCGATTGCCGCACTTGCTATTTTAGATGTTGATAGCCTGAACTTAGTGAGTAATTTATATGCCTACCAGCAAATACTGGATAAAATGACCGGCAGGGCTGTTAAAAGTGATTATTACGAAAACATGAAACTGAGGATAAGTTCCTTAAATGGCGTGATTCTAAGTGAAGGCGGGCAGTTCAGTTTACCTTCAGGGAAAACACCAAACGCAACACAATTAACGTTTAATGTTTCTGATCACAAATATACGCTAGTTGAGTTTTGGGCTTCATGGTGCGGACCATGCAGGGGGCAAAATCCAACATGGAATGAAATCCTGGATGAATTCAAAAATAAAGGGTTTGCGATTTTAGGAGTATCCTTAGATCAGTTTGCTGCCGAATGGAATGCTGCTATAAAAAAAGACAAATTAGTAGATTGGGTGCATGTTTCAGACCTTCAAAGTCCATGGACCTCAGCCAACGCATTAAGATATAGTATACAGTCGATCCCTTTTAACCTGCTGGTAGATTCACAAGGGCGGATAAAAAAGAAAAATATCAAACCGGCAGAATTAAAAGAATTCTTGCGGAAGACTTTATATTGAGGCACTAACGCGGATGACAGGCTTGCCTAATTTAGCATTGTTTGTTTCTGCGCCGGGAAGCAACCATAATCAAAGAAACTCCGCTGGCATGCAGCTATTATAAATGCCGATGGCAACGCAGGCGCTATCCGTATCAAGGCCGGTAAATTACCGCTGGGCGAATGGAAGCGGTTGTAACCCGCGCTAAGGATTTCTAAACTTTGGCAATATGAAAAAGCAAATGCCTTTTGATTTTATATTGAACTATCTGCCGCGCAAAATAGTTGTTCATCCCGCTATCGGGATGTTTTATATTTACTTCGATAAAAAGATCGTTCTGATTGCAAGGCAGACCGCTAAAAACAAACAACACAATGGACTATGGATTGCCACCAACCGCGAAGACCATGCGAGCCTCAAAGCAGAAATACCTGCCATTACCGATTTTGTTTTTGACGAAGGGAAAGAGGTTGATTCTCCCTGGCTATTGTTGAAAGAAGATCATGATGATTTTGAAACTGCCGCCGGCACTGTCTGTGAATTGATTTTAAACCGGGACAAAAGAATTGGCAGGGTTACAAAAAAAAGTGAAATCATGTAATGGTATCAATCATCACCCAACTTACAATTACTTAAAAAGTTGCTAAGCCTTAGCATTTTTTGTCTCATTAACGCTTCGCTGTCCCCAACAGCCTGTCGAGATCGCCGAACGAAAGCGGTTTGATGAGTCGCCTGAACGTATCTTCCTTCTTCGGGGTTTCTTCCGTTTCATCACCTGTGATGAGTGTAATGGAAAGTTGCGGAAACAGGCCGCGGATCAGGCTCGCATACATCCAGCCCGGACCGTCGGGAAGATGATTATCCAGTAAAAGATGGTCGGGGATTCCGAGCCTGAGTATATCGATCCCTTCATTCAGTGAGTGCGCGAAATCAACCTGGAAGCCTTTTTTTCGTAAGTGGTTAGCGAGAAGCAGGCATTCATCTACTTCGTCGTCTATAATCATGATGGAACGTTGCATAACCCATTACATTAAAACTTGTGCCATCGGTTATTGATTTACAATCCCCATTCCCGTGCGTGGCACAATAATTTCCCTTCTCCGCACCATGTTCATCCCGAATCGCACGCTGCCGGAAGTTCACCAACTATGCTGCAGCAGATGAAAGAGAAATTAACGCCGCAGATGGTAGAGAAAACCGGGCTGCCCAAAGAACAGGCAGATAAGGTTATTGAACTCAATTTTGAAATGCGCACGGCAGCGGGTGCATTAGCTAATGACGCTGACCGTAGTAAAAAAGTCGGAGAATTAAAAGCCGCCAAAAAAAAAGAAATGAGCGAGCTTCTAACTGCTGACCAAATAAAATCTGTGGCTGCTTTTTACGAAGATATGGGAAAGAATACGGCACCTAAACGTGGAAATTAATAATACGCTGCTTATAAAAAGCCCATTTCCTTCTACGAAGCGGAAGATGAAAGTCTTCCACTTTTTATTTGATGCCGGAAATCAAAACAGTAAAGTCACAAAATTGCTTAGGCTCATAGCTTTCTTCTGCCACTTATCCAGGGCTGCAACCCGCACGTAACAGTTTTTAGAGAACAGGGACATAGCCACTGGGATCATGGTTACCGGATCTTCCTTATGGTCCATCCTGCTGCCAACCCATTGCACTGTTACAATAAAATCTTTATTCACTTTTACCTGGTAAGGTTCCAGGTTTATATTGATCCAGCCAGTTTTAAATGGATCTGTCGTCATAAAGATCTGCCGGTTGCAGAGCAGCGTATCAGGCATATTATCCTTTACAGAATAAATGTTGATCCGGTATTTAATGGAATTAAAGTTGTTGGCTGATAAATTAACATTGAAATCTTTCAGAATAGCACCCGCATGACTTGTTTTATATCGCATCCCCATCTCCGATCCGATCGTTTCTGTAACCGATTTTTTATTATGGATCGAGAGCTGTACAAACTTACCACTCGCCTGCCGCCCGATTGTTTCTGTGTATGTTTTTTGATGCCCAACCACCACTTCTGCAAGTTCAACAATTCTAATACTCAGACTGATAGTAGCTTGGTTACTCCCGATAAAATCTTTCACCGCAATCCGTTTTGAAAAGTAGCCGACGAGGCTGATCTGCAGGGTATCCGTTACATTTTCTTTTGCAATATGGAACGCAAAATTCCCAAGTGTATCGCTCAAGGTTCCAAAAGGTTTATCAGGAATACCAATACTCACATAAGCCAGCGGCTGGTTGCTTTTCTGTTCAAGGATCTTTCCAGTGATTGTAATGTTATCGGTTGGGTTTTGAGAATATACGGCATGAACAAAGGAAAAAACAAAAATAACGGTAGTAAAAATACCTGGTTTCATGTTTGGTTGGTTTTGGTAATTATGCCTTGCCTGTATGCAAGTTATCTTTAGAATGTGTGTGCGAAAGCAGGGAAAAGTTAAATCGGGCGGGATGCCAACGCTTTACCAACTGGCTACGGTTTTGTAACAGACATGGCAATAACAATTATTTTTTCTACTTTTACTCACTGCCTGTAATCCATCATTATTCCAGTGAATAGTCATCAAAAGAAAATCACAATGTATAGGGATTATGGAACCATCAGCCCATCGGCTCTCTCACTGCTGAAATTGAAAGCGCATACCTCAATTCCATTTGCAAAAAAAGCCGCTATACTGGTTGAGAAACATGGCAGTTCCAGCTTACCGGAAAATCTGGATGAGCAACTCTACTACTGGCTTCGCGTTTTTCACTTTGAGTCCCGCTATGCAAGTATCAATGATCTCTTAAGCGATATACATCCTAAAAATATCCTGGAGTTGTCTGCCGGTTATTCATTCAGGGGGCTTGACTACTGTTTACATCATAACATCCATTATATAGACACAGATCTGCGAGAGGTCATAAGCCTTAAAACAAATCTTCGAAAAGAATTGGTTGGCGAAAATGTTGCTCTTAAAGGGAAATTAGACATGATCGCGTTAAATGTACTTGATGAGGCGGCTTTTGATGAAATTGTAACCCGCTTTAACGACAATCCTTTAATTATCGTGAACGAAGGACTACTCATGTATCTAAATACAGATGAAAAAAAGAAATTGTGCGGCATCATCCATAAACACCTGCTGCAAAAAGGCGGTTATTGGATAACTGCAGATATCTACATTCAATCGCCGGAAAGCAATGTGAAGAATTTAAAAATGTCAAAAGAACAGGAGGATTTTTTCGCCAGGCACAATATCGACGAAAACAAATTTGTCAGCGAATCTGCAGCCAATGAATTCTTCAAAAGTCAAGGATTTGTGGTTGATAAAGTAGCGAATGTTGATGCTGCGTCACTGTCTGCTTACCACAAACTTGTACAGTATGTGCCTGAAGAAATAAGACTGAAAAATAAAGCAATGCCCAAGATCCAAAGCACCTGGCGGTTAAAGGCGATTTAGTTTCCTGAAGGGAAAAAACCACTTCTGCAACATAGAAAAAGGAAAGCTAATGCAACTTTCCTTTTTCTTTTTGCTGTTGAGGCTGGCACCAATTCTAACTATTCTTTCAAGCATTCTATTCCGACCGCAAACTCTTCACCGGGTTCATCATCGCCGCTTTGATCGCCTGCCAGCTGATGGTAAACAGCGTTAGTAATATTGATCCGGCAGCTGCATACACAAACACCCAACCGGAAATATGTACACGGTACGGATATTTTTCCAGCCATTGATCAAGATAGTAATACGCGATCGGAGAAGCGATACAGCAGGAGATAATGATCAACAGTACAAAATCGGTTGACAGCATTTTCCAGATATTGGTAACGGTAGCGCCTAAAACTTTCCTGATGCCGATCTCTTTTGTTCTTTGTTCAGCAACAAAACTGGCGAGCCCGAAAAGACCCAGGCAGGAAATGAAAATGGCGAGTATGGCAAACAGGGTAGCCAGTTTTCCAAGACGCTGTTCCGCCGCGAATTTCTTTCCATATTCCTGGTCCGTAAAAGCATAATTGAAGGGAGCCGCAGGCAGGAGCTGTTTTTGTATCGCTTCGATCTTTGCGAGCGCAGTATTTGCGGGTTGGTTTGGCCGCAGTCGTACCTGGAAAGTAAAAAGATTGCCACCTTTTGAATCGAACCAATAAAACCCAGGGTTCACATTTTCGTAAGGACTTTGTACAACCACATCCTTTACTACACCGATGATCATTTTTGACATTTTAAGACCGTCATGGGTGATATATTCTCCTACCGGGTTTTTCAGGTTGAGGTATTTAGCTGCAGTTTCATTAATGATCACCGCATCGCCATCCATGCCGAAATCTTTTGAGAAGTCCCTGCCCTGTAACATTTTCCATTGCAGTGTTTTGCCGTAGTCCTCGTCAATGTAAGTAACCGTGAAATTGGATTCCGATTGTGGGTTTTTATCCTTCCAGGTAAAGCCACCCCAGTTATCCCAGATGGCCGTCACCGGGCTGTTGGAGAGTGCAACGGCCGATACGACACCGCTGTTGAGCAGTGCCTGTTTCATCACCATTTTTTGCTGGGTGAAAGCGGGATCCTTTACAAAGATGCGTAAGAGATTCTCCTGCGCGTAACCCGTTGGGCGGTCTTGCGTATAGTGGATCTGCTGGTAAACGATCGTGGTCCCGATGATCATAATGACCGAGGCGCTAAACTGAACAACTACCAGTATTTTTCGGGGGATTGAGGCATACCTGCCGGCTTTCGCAATGCCTTTCAAAACTTTTACCGGTTGAAAAGACGAAAGATAAAAGGCCGGGTATAAGCCTGCCAATAATGAAGTAAGGACTAAGAATACAGACGTACCCTTCCAGAAATAAAGATTGGTGAAAGGTAATCGAATGCTTTTAGAGGTCAGGTCATTGAAAGCGGGCAGTACCAGCCAGATCAATAAAAGACTGATGAGAAGAGAGAGAACCACTACCAGGAACGATTCGCTTAAGAACTGGCCGATCAGTTGGCCCCGCATGGAACCGATCGCTTTCCGGATTCCAACTTCCTTGGCTCTTTTTTCGCTTCTAGCGGTACTTAAGTTTACAAAGTTGATACAGGCAAGCAGTAATATAAAAGCACCGATGATGCCGAACAGCCACACATAACCCGCCCTGCCTGCTTTGGCATAACCGTCCTTGAAGTCTGAATACAGGTACCACCTGTCCATCGGGTGAAGCCACAAGATCTGCTGGTATTTTTTGGCGAAGTCCCTTGTGCCGGGAGGTGCGTCTGAGAAGTAGAAATTTCTAACGGCGGCTTCTGCCTGTTCCATGCTCACATTATCTGCTGTCTGCACCCAGATATTGGAGGAGGTATTACCCCAGTTGGTAGATTGCGAAGCGATATTGTTGTCAAACTTCTTTAAGTGCTCAAGGTTACCAATGAACCGGACATTTCCTAATACGGAATTAGACGGCAAATCCTGGTAAACGCCAGATACCTTCACATCGAAGTTATTATTCATCTTGATGGGTTGGTTAATAGGGTCGCTATCCCCGAAGAGGGTTTTGGCAGTGGATGCGGAAATGATGATCCCGCCCGGGTCATCCATACTGTTCGCTCCTCCCCTTATCATCTTTAATGAAAACATATCGATCACTTCCGGTGTAGTGAAGCGTCCGCGCTCTGTAAAAGTGTTATTGTTCACTTTCAGGTTATATTCCATATCGCTTCTTGTAAGCAGCACATGCTTGAATACATGACCGTATTTTTGTCTTACTACTTCGGCCATCGGATATTGTAACCATTCCCAGGTTTTTACACTGTGGTCCAATGGTTCAGTATAACGCCGGTAAATAGCGGCGATATGTTCGTGGTTTTTGAAGGATTTATTGAAACCGACCTCATCCCAAACCCACAAAGAGATCAGCATAACAGCCAGCATGCCGATAGCAAGTCCGCCGATATTAATGAAACTGAACAGTTTGTTCTTACTAATGTTTCTCCAGGCGATTTTGAGGTAGTTTTTGAACATAGCGGCTTGGTTTATGAATTGCTAACGCAGGTTGCCGTGATTAGTTACAAAATTGCGGAGATACAACGGAAAAATATTGGCTGCGGAGCATTCGTTATTTCGTAAACGCCATAAGGTTTTCAAGATTTGTGCGATCACTCATTATTCTGCGATCCATATTAGCAAGGCCACTTGCTGATTAGTCAGGCAATTAACTATTAGTATTACTTCCTTTCCTTTAGCAAAAAATCAGATAGAAAACCCAGCTATTGAATCAATTCCGGAGGAAACTGTTTTGAAACCATCCATTTCGGTTAACAGTAAGGAAGTTAACGGCCTTCCTTTTTTATTTTCCTCATTAGCGCGTAAATTGATATTTTCATTATTTACCAACAACCTGATCAGAAAATGGAATTCAACCCAAACAACCCTGTTGTTAAACTTTGCGTCGAGGGAATACGGCTGGAAGAAAAAGGGCAGCCGGAAGAAGCAGGTAAAATATTTATTGAGGCCTGGAACGAATCAGCAAATGAGTTTGAAAAATTTATTGCTGCATATTATGTGGCCCGGCATCAAAAAACAATTCCTGACAAATTAAAATGGCTCGAAGCATCTTTACAGGCGGCATTGAAAACAGATAGTGAGGGTGTTAAGGGAGCTCTTCCTTCCCTGTATGCAAACATTGCCAAATGCAATGAGGACCTGCACGATTTCGACAATGCAAAAAAGAATGCTGCATTAGCAACCGCTTTCACCGGCAAACCTACTGACAAGGGCCCATTTTATCACGGCACGAAAGCAGATTTAAAAGTGGGTGATTTGCTAACAGCGGGCAACAGGTCCAATTACCAGGAGGAAGTTATCATGAATCACGTTTATTTCACAGCCATTGTAAATGGAGCGGGGCTGGCTGCGGAATTAGCCAAAGGTGATACGCGCGCACGTGTTTATATCGTTGAACCGACAGGTGATTTTGAAAATGACCCAAACGTTACAGACAAAAAATTTCCTGGCAATCTAACAAGATCATATCGCACCGGGGCAGCATTGAAAATTGTTGGCGAAGTAACAGATTGGGTGAGACTGACACCGGACCAACTCCGGAACTGGCGCGAAAAATTGGCCGGCAGCAAGGGGGAAATTATTAATTAGTGGCTGGGATACCGATCACTAAAAAAAAGAAATTACTATGAGGCATAAGAACCCGGAGGCTTGATTGGGTCCTCAAAGTTGATTTCATGCTACAAGGAATTCATCACAAAATACCCATTTATATTCATGACTTCGAACAGATGGTACTCCACAATGGACCAATTCTTTCTCTCAAACAAAACGCAGCGTTTATTTACTATCTTTAATCGCATCAATACGCAAATCACAATCAAACCCATATGAAATCATCGATCTTACATTTTTGTAAAAGCATGGCTCTTTTATCAGCCTTCACCATGCTGTTCACTGTTTCAGTAAGCGCGCAGCAAAGTCCGGGTGCTAAAGACTCCGTTGCTATCAACGGAAAAAATATCGTGGTGAAATACTCTTCTCCCAGCGTAAGAGGGCGGGATATCTTCAGTGCTACTGGGTTGTTATCTAAGGATGGGACCTACCCGATCTGGCGCGCCGGTGCCAACGCTGCTACCCTTTTTCATACGGATGCCGACCTGATGATCGGGGCGCTGCATGTTCCAAAAGGTGATTATAGCCTGTACGTTAACGTTCAAAACCCGGATAACTGGGAACTGGTGATCAATAAACAAACCGGTCAGGGGGGCACAACCTACAAACCCGAGATGGACCTTGGCCGCGTGAAAATGAATATGAGCAAACCCTCTGCTATTGTTGAGTCCCTATATTATAAAATAACGCCAACCGGCGCGAATAATGGAACGATCAGGCTTGCCTGGGAAAATCGTATTGGCGAAGTGAACTTTATGGTGCATTAAACGATATAATCATAACAGAAAAAGGGAGCTGATGGGCTCCCTTTTTTTTGTCAATATCCTGTACCTATTGAAGATCGTAATGCTGATATGCAAAAATGCCTGCTCCCCAGATGGCAAGTTCTATCCCGCCTACGGCGGGATTCTTTATTTAGCGCATACCCGGCATGCTTATTTTATGATCATTTTTATTAAACCGAAACCATGGAAATCAGCTTCTATTTAGACGATATATTATACAACGGCAATGCGGCGCCACTTGAAAAGGAAAACGAAACCCATTTTGTAATTTCCCTGGTAGGCGTTCCCTTGTTTACGATCTGTCCCTGCCCCGATTATGGCTGGAAAAGCAGCGACCCAATTTTGGGGGATTTCGTAAGGGCGGCAGGTAACGAGATCGAAAAAATGGACGATGTGCCGGCAGAAATTTCCGTGGCCCCTGGCAGGTATTATTCAGCAACATTTACCGGTGGTGATAAACCGAAAATAGAAAACGGCGAGATCATCAACGAACCGGAAGATGTGCAGGAACAATCAATAAATAATTTACAAGGGTCAGGAATTTGGTAACCGGTTCCCTTTTACCGGGAACACAACGGTAGGTTTCCATTCTTTGGCTTCTGTTACGTCGATCAATCCATAACTGATCACGATCACCACATCGCCTTTCATACCTTTTCTTGCGGCGGGCCCGTTCAAACAACAAATGCCGCTTCCTCGTTTTCCTTCGATCAGGTAGGTTTCGATGCGTTCACCGTTGTTCACATTCACGATCTGCACTTTTTCATTCACGAACATATTTGCGGCTTCGATCAGATCCATATCAAGCGTGAGGCTGCCAATATAATTAAGTTCGGCTTCTGTGATAGTGAGCCTGTGTAATTTTGATTTTAATACCTGGATCTGCATAGTCTTTTAATTTCCGGCAAAGGTATTGACTCTGTCGAAAATCATTTATGAATTAAGGTATTAATGCGAACCTGCCTTTGTCGGCAGACAGGTCAAGGGTTGAAATTGCAATAAGAGGAAAATTGCAGGGGCGTAGCCTCGATACATATTGTAGCAACGGATTTTAATCCGTTGCTACAATAGGAACCGAGCCGATGGCTCTGCTCAACCCTTGACCTGTCTGCCGACAAAGGCAGGGTCGCATTATTATATGATAAACAATGACCCAATATTTTGTTTCCCGCTATGTAGGTCAGCAAACAATGCAAGCCTACCTTTATGCATGACCCAGATCCTGATTCTTATTTTTATTGCTGGTTTTATTGTCTTCTTTCTTCGTTATAAAAAAACCGTAACGCTCGCGGAGTTACCTGCAGGCTACCGAGATCTCCTATTGGCACATGTAGCTTTCTATCGCGCCCTGGATGAAACAGGCAAGAAACGTTTCGAAGAAAAAATAAAGGAGCTGCTGGGTTATATACATATCCATGGGGTTAAAACGGAGGTTACGGATCTTGACAGGTTACTGATCGCATCAAGCGGGGTGATCCCGATATTTGGTTTTCCCGAATGGAAATATTATAACCTAAGAGACATACTACTCTATCCCGGCGCTTTTAATGAAATAGATTTCAATATCAAAGAAGACAGTGATATTTTGGGCATGGTGGGTAGCGGAACCATGCAGCGGATGATGATCCTTTCAAAACCCGCACTGCACCATGGATTTGAAAATGTATCCGGCCGGGAAAACACCGGCATCCATGAATTCGTTCACCTGCTCGACAAAGAAGATGGCGACGTAGATGGTTTGCCGGAAACATTGCTCGATAAACAATATACCCTGCCCTGGCTCAGCCTGGTTGCCGAAGAGATCGAAAGTATCAAAGAAGGTCATTCAGACTTCAATGGGTATGGCGCAAAAAACAAGGCGGAATTCTTTGCAGTGGCGGCAGAATATTTTTTTGAGCAACCGGGCATCTTTAAAGATCACCACCCTGAGCTATATGAAATAATGACGCGGATATTTAATCAGCAACCGAATGTGCACCCCGGACCTGCCAATTAGTGAGATTGTTGATTTGCTATCGACAACTGTTCGGAAAATTAAAATACAACACACACGGGGTTGGAAACCCGGGGCGAAAGGGTAGAGTTTCATTCTTTGCCCACGCTCTAAAGAGCGTGGCAAAGTTGGCAGAACTTTTTGCCACGCTCTTTAGAGCGTGGGCAGAGGTGATATTGATCTTCTTTCCGGGACTTCCAGTCCTGAGTGTAATGAAATAACACAAACTGTTCCAAACATGTGTGATATGCTATCAAGGAAGGAACAGGAACGCCTAAAATTATTTTCAGAAGCGCTCCTGGTCCATCTATTTTTTCATATCTGGAATAAAAAAACCTGCGAGCCCTTCAATAAAAGCATCAGGGGAGCCGCCTGATAAATTAGTCAACACAATAATGGCTAACCCATCTTTCGGATAAACAAACAAGGCCGACCGGCCGCCGCCTACAGGAGCAACTGCCGGATGTAGCTCCCGCACGATTACCGGCCAACCCGCGGCGTAACCGTTTAATAAACTGGTGAAGCCACCGGTTTTTCCATTGTTAAGTATCGCAGGTTTCCATAGGGCAGCAATACTTTCTTTGTGCTTAAACAATTCATTTTTCTGAAGCGAAATAATCCATTGTGCCATTTCCCTGGCAGTAGAACTCATACCTGCTGCAGTTTGTAAAAAAGGTGGAAATGAAAAAAACATATTGGCAAGTTTCTCTTTCCGGTATGTGTAACCTGCGGCAGCATTGGCAATAACATCTTTGGTAGCACCAAACCCGGAAGCGATTGTTCTTGTCATCGCTGCTTTCAACAACTGTTCCTTTATGATGAATTCCTGGAACGGCATACCACTTAACTTTTCTATCACGCGCCCCAGCAATAAATAATTTGTTTGATTGTAGCTGAATTTTTCGCCGGGTATAAACTCCATGGGTGAAGCCAACACTTTTTTCCACGCTTCCTCTGGGTCGGGTAATATCATAACAGCCTCTTCTTCATCTACAATATCCGGTATCCCCGAGGTATGCGACAGCAATTGTTGAATCGTTACTGCCTGCCAGGTAACCGGAAGATCAGCCAGGTACTGGGAAACAGGATCGGACAATTTCAGTTTTCCCGCTTCTACCAATTGCATGATCGCCACACCCACAAATGCCTTCGTAATTGAATTAATGGTAAAGACATTTTTATCAGAAACCGGAATTGAATCCTGCACATTGGCTAAACCATAATTACCTGTTTTGATGACCCGTCCATTTTTGACAATGGCCAATTGCAGCCCGGGTATTTTTCGTTTCTGCATTTCATTTTTGATAAACACATCGATGCTATCTGTTTGTGCATAAATAACACAACTGAAAAAAAAGGAGGAAATGGTGATAAAGGTTTTTGTAAAGAGTCTGTTTTTCATAGCGTATGCCCGGTAGCTTAATTCAGGCCGGAAAGATATCGCTAACAACGCAGCATTGTAGAAGAAAAGTTGCCGTGCGGTAATTACCGTACAGAAAGTGTTGCGTTGCGTGGCGTGGAGATCTTTTCGCCGCATCCTCCACTAGACTCATGTCAGCACCATACACTGCTGAAGAAAAAGCGGGGTGTTCGCTACTGAGTCTTCAGCCTTAGGCAGAAGACTCAACGGTGAACACTCCGCATTGTATGTTACAGTTTGTACTTAGTTGAACTCAGGCATTTGCAGAGAATAAGAAATGACTGGATAAAGATCCAGTCCGGTTTTGACGTATGAACAATTACTATTTAAACAAGAGCGGCGTAAACTGCAACATATAATTCCGCCAGTTACTCCAGATATGTCCACGAGTGGATTCAACATATGTATAAGGGAACTGTATGCTATCCAGCTTCTTCCGAAAATCTGCAAGAGGTGTAATTAAACGGTCCTCCTTTCCAATAGCTATCCAATAAAGTTTACAACCATTATTTTTTTGTGTCAATAATTTTTCATCCATATTATTGGAAGCCTTGTTGGTTGTATCCGTTCGCCGGGATGGTGTGGCCGGAGAAAATAACCCCACATAGTTGAATATGTTTGGATGATTGGCAGAGATAGTAATGGAATGAGAGCCACCCATTGAAAGACCGGCCAGGGCACGTTGCGCTTTTTCTGCTTTTGTTCGGTAATGTGTGTCGGTAAAGTTTACGATCTCATCAAAAGAGAGCTCGTAGGATCCCGGAACGCTATTACCCAGCGTGTTGCTCATACCAGGTTTATAAGAAAAATTCTCCTTTGTTTCGCCTGGAGCTGCCTGTTTCGCTGCATTGCCATTGGGCATTACAACGATCATTGGAACGATTTTACCCTGGGCAATCAAGTTATCCATGATGTTTGATAACCTGCCGATCGAGATCCATGCTTCTTCATCACCGCCACTTCCATGTAAGAGGTACAGTACGGGATATTTGTTTTTATTGATTTCATAACCAGGAGGTGTATATACCGTTAATCTCCTGTCAGTCTTAAATTGAACAGAAGAATACCAGGTTCTGCTTACATTGCCATGTGGAACATCATTGATACTGTAATTGTCGCCGATGCCGTGATTCACAATAAACACGCTGAAAAGATTACCAACATCACGGTTGGAAAAAGCATTCACAGGATCCAGTATCCTCACGCTATCCACTGTAAAAGAATACATGTAAAAGTCGGAAGGCAGTTTTGGTGTGGTATAGCTCCATACGCCACCTGTATCGATCTTCATCTCACCTACGCCGGCGTTCACTTCCCAATCGCCCTTTACGGATACTTTTTGTGCCAGTGGTGCGCGCAGCCTGAAGGTTACGGTACCATCTTCGTTCACAACAGGTGAATTGATACTTCCCTGTCTGAAACCTGTATTCTGTTGAGAAAAGACAATGCTATAGATAAACATTGTAAGCAAGACAGCGCCAATTTTTTTATTGATCATGACAATTTTTTGATGGATGAATTCGAAGACGGAATTCAAGTTCCTGCCATTTTTCGGTATGGCATAATCATAGTGACTCAATTTAAGTTCATGGTGTCTCATTTTCCAGCTTTGAGATGGGTAATGAATAGTAAGATTGGAGTTCAACGTTTGTGGTTTGTAGTTTGTGGTTTTGTTGATTAGCGAGCCCAACTACAAACCACAAACCACAAACCAAACTACAGACTACAAAACACCCTTCTAAGAAAGCCACTGTCCTTTTTATCCCCCAAACTTGTCGCAAACCACCTCCCTATCTCTTTAAAAGGGTTGCTACATTTGCAGTAAACAAGATCCAATGAAAAATAAAATACTGACCGGTTTACAGGAAACTACGCAAGAGTTACTCGATACGATCTCGAAATTTAGCCAGGAAGAATTTAACCGTGTACCTTTTGAAGGAAGCTGGACACCCGGCCAGGTGGCGGATCATATTGCCAAAGCAGAAGCCGGCATGCCGGCTGTATGGCGGGGAAGAACGCACCCGACTGAAAGGGCTGTAGATGCAAACGTTCCTTTTATTGAAAAAATCTTTCTTGATTTTTCAACCAAACTGAAATCGCCTGATTTTATCCTTCCATCAAATGAACCACTGGACAAACAAACACTTTATAACTCCATAAAAAATACCCGCGCTTCCATCGAAGAACTGGCAGCAACGATTGACCTCTCTCTTACTTATATGGATTTTTCATTCCCTTCTATTGGTGAACTAACCGGAATTGAAGGCGCTGTATTTATCATCAGCCATTCGAAGCGGCATATTCACCAGTTGCAGAAAATGTTGGGAAAACAATAGTGAAGGAAGAATACAATAACACTCAAAAAACAAACTATGAGAAAACTTATTGCAGCGATCAACATGACGCTTGACGGGTTTTGCGATCATACGTCAATGATTGCCGATGACGAAATACACCAACATTATAATGAGCTGCTAATGAGCGCAGACACCCTGATACATGGAAGGACCACTTACCAATTAATGGAAAGTTATTGGCCAGCAATCGTAAAAAATCCTACCGGCAACAAACCAACAGATGATTTTGCAGTGCTGATAGACAATATTCAAAAGATTGTTTATTCCCACACGCTGAAACATGTTGATTGGAAAAATTCAATCTTGAAAAACGAACTCATCAAAGAAGAAATCCTGGCACTCAAGCAATCCGGCAATGGTGGGAGTAAAAGCATCCTGGTTGGCAGCCCGAGTTTAATTGTAGCTTTTGGCAAGCTTGGATTGATTGATGAATACCAACTTTGCGTTCAGCCGACTATTTTGGGAAGCGGGTTACCCTTATTTAAAAACATCAGCGATAGAATTGATCTCAAACTCGTAAAAACAAAAACATTCGGTTGTGGTGTGATAGCTCTTTATCATGAGGTGGTAAAAAAATAAATACCGCCTCACTAAATGCAAAAAAGCCATACTTAAATAAGCATGGCTTCATAATACCTTACACTTTAAAAATGTCTTTGCGTGATTTTCGCCTGGGTGAAGATGCCCGCACCGTCATTGCTGTTTGGAACGAAGCAATGACGGCGCATGCTTCGCAATAAATAATATCACCCCCTATATTGTATAAAATCTGCGGGTTACAAATTTTACATCTCGGCAACCGAACCGCCCGTTGAAACGGATACAACAACTCTTTCGTTATTGATATCAAAAGAAACAAAATAGTTCTTGTTGTTATCAGCGTCGGTATACTCGATGCAATCAGTTAATTCGTAATCAGGAAATGTATATTCTGATGTGAGGATCTCAAGCGCGGATTTCGGTAATTTATCGAAAGCCATCGTTTTAGTAGAACCCAACAGGTCGCCATCTTCGTTGTAATAGACATCAACTTTTTCATTGCCAACCGTAAAACTGGCTTTTTCGAAATTGTCACTAACGGTCCAGGAAACATTTTTTGCTGCTGAATAATTGGCTTCCAGGTGTGCCATTGCTTTGCCGCTGATGTTTGCATTGTTTGAAGCAGAGGCAGTTGTTGCAAAGGATACTACGATTAAACAGGCGATTAAGAACTTTTTCATGTGGTTTGATTTTGAGTTTTGAATTATTTGTGTTGATTGATTTTTATTTTCTACTATCCATAGACCGGCCATGGTTCCAATAGTTAAAACCAGCCGACCTTAGAATGGATGAGCGGGTGAATAGCAGCGGTTTCACCAGGTGATCCGCCGAAAGGGCCGGTTTTTTCGGTGAATAAGCAGGGCATTGACAATCCCGAAAGGAAACACTAACTTGGTTGGGATAAGATCAATCTCATGGATACAAAAATTCAGGACTACATCTCCGGCCAACCCAAGGAACGGCATAAAATACTTTCTGAGCTGCACGTGTTGATCGTGAAAAACGACAAAACGGTAACACCCGTGATCGAATCCATGATGGGGAAAGAAATGATCCTCTACAAGGGAAAGAAGATGATGAAATACGGCCTTGCCAGCATGAAGGACTATATGTCGCTACATGCCCTGCCCATTTATATGAACAAGCCACTGCATGCGAAATACGAAAAGCTGCTGAACAAAGCCAGTTTTCAGAAAGGCTGTATCAATTTCACATCCGCCGAACAAATGCCGCTTGCTGTTATCGCGCAATTCATCACCGACTGTTCAGTCATCGACCTGGAAAAAATAAGAGAGGACCAACTAAAGAAAAAAAAAGCGGCGAAAAAGAAATAATATCAGCGGTAACTTTTGTTTTAGACTTTAACGTGTTGTGCTATTCAAAATTCTCTGTGCAATTATTGTGTTCATAAAATCACATGCGGGGCTGGAAGCCCCAGAGAGAATGTGGAATTGTATTCTATATCCACGCTCTGAAGAGCGTGGCAAAGAGTGCCGCCAACTTTGCCACGCTCTTCAGAGCGTGGATGCAAAATGATATAGGTCTTCTTTCCGGGACTTCCAGTCCCGAGTGGCAAAAAAGCTGCCCTCACCCAAATCCGTCCTAAACCGATTTGTTCCTAATTTTGCTGTATGCGAAAACTTTTGCTGGCAGCTGTGCTATTGATATCGATGGAAGGATTTGCGCAATCTCCTCCGGAAACGATCCACTCCGATTTCGTTTTATACCAGCGTCGAGTCTCCTTCGACAAACATATGCGTGAACAGATCATTAGGGCCAGCTTTGCGCAGCCACTCGACAGCAATACAGAAGAAAAATACCGCGAAGCATGTTGGGCCATCTCACAGTTCCTGCTCAGGTCGCCGGAAATCCAGCAAGGCTTTCGCACACTTTTCACCAACTATACAACACTTGAACTGGATACTAAACGCGCATTGCTCGAGGCGGTGTACGGAGTTTATCCAAACGAATACAAAAACGAGATCAGTACACTGATCAGCAATGAGTCCTCGCCAAAACTGTTCGCCATGCAGGCCAGCTACCTGTACAGGCTCGACACAAGTACAACCAACAGCGCCTACCTGCTTGCATTGCTGACTAAACAGTTTCCTGTATACGCTGAATACCCTGTGCTGGAAGAACTGGAAAAATACCTTCAAATACATCGATCATTTGTAACGCAGTCTACACCAGCCATCGCTTCTCTTTTCGAATACAGAAAGCAATCAGGACAAAAAACGATCTATTCATTTCAAAGATGGAACCGCGATTACCCTGGATTGGCCATTATCCAAAACGAAGATGGAAGTTTTGCAAAAGACAGTACAGGTAAACTACTCGTCTTCCAACAACTTGCCAGGTCCGCTTCCGACCTGCCCTATTTTCTTACCAATGGAAGCACTCCACAGGGAATCTATAGTATACAAGGCACCGGCATTTCGCACCAGAGCCTGATAGGCCCTACACCCAATATTCAATTGGTGATACCGGGTGAGGCTGACAGCGTATTCTGGCATTCTCCCTATGATTCTGCGCGAACACCGTTGGAGAATTACCTCAACCTGTTACCGGCATCCTGGCGTGGTTATGCACCCATGACCGAATCGTTTTATGCAGGCAAAGTTGGCCGCACAGAGATCATTGCGCACGGAACCACTATCGACCCGGATTATTACAAAGACAAACCGTTTTACCCGCTCACGCCTACCATGGGTTGTTTATGCGCAAGGGAAACATGGAATATCTTTACCGGCACATTGATGCAAAGCGAGCAGTTCAATTTTAGCAAAGCGTTTCTTGCAACACCTGGCATTACCGGCTATCTTGTTGTGATCAACCTGGATAACCAGCAGAAGATGGTTGAGAGGGAGGAGATTGAAAAACTGGTGGCTGAATTTCTGTAAAGATGGAGGGATTGTTATGAATGATGCAACCCCCTCACACCAAATCCCACTTCCTCCTATACTCCCTATGCAAATAACCACTTGCCTCCTTATCATCTACAAACTTTTCCTTCTCACTGTTCCATTTCAATGTTCTTTGTAAGCGCCAGGAAACCATTGCGAGGTGCATGGGCATGGTAAGCTTGCGGGCATACTCGAGGTTTGATTCGGGGTGGTTTCTTGATCTTACAGCATCCAGGAAATTTTGCTGGTGCCCCGGTGAACGCAGAATGCTTGCGGGCACTTCCGGCAGATCGTTCACGGTTTGGCCGTTGATGGTGATTGAGCGGGTATTGTAGTCGCAGATGAGTGAGCCTTTATCGCCTTCAAAGAAAGCGCCGATATGTTTATCAGCGGCGCCGGGTACATTTGGCGGTTCGTGTGTCCAGAATATTTTTAGTCCATCAAATTCATAATCCACGTCTATCCATTTTGGCGCATCGCCGATACCTTCTGTTTGTGCTTCTCCCCTTGCGGTGATTGTTTTTAATCCTTTCGGATCCAGCGACCAGAAAACCACATCGGCAATATGGCACCAGAAATCTGCAAACACACCGGCTGAGTAATCAAGGAAATAACGGTAATTGAAATGGCAACGCGCGGGCACGTATTCCGCATAAGGTGCGGGGCCGAGCCACATGTCCCAGTTCAATCCCGCGGGAGGATTTTGCGCAGGCACAGCCTGCAATACCGGCGGGAATCCTGTTTTCCATAAACGCACCGTGTGCACATTACCAATGGCACCCGAGCGGATCAGCTCTACCACGCGGTGATAATTATCTCCCGCATGAATCTGTGTACCCATCTGGAAAATACGGTGATGCCGTTTCATATTCTTCAACATCATCTGTCCTTCTTTGATGTCATAAGACAGTGGTTTTTCTCCATACACATCTTTACCTGCCTGGAAAGCTAATGTTGCGATCTGTGCATGCCAATGGTCAGGGGTTGCAATGGATACTGCATCAATATCTTTTCTATCCAGCACCTGGCGGAAATCGGCATACAGGTCCGCTTTCGTATCGGGTTGCAATGTTTGCAGTTTTTTAAATGTTGTATCCAAATGATCCTGGTCCAGGTCGCAAAGCGCAACGATTTCGGCATCGGGTAATTTGGCAAACCAGTTCATATGATTATTGCCCATGCCACCGAGACCGATATGTGCAATGCGCACCCTGTCGCTTGGCGCTGTGCGGGTAAGCATGGATGGCAGAATCAGTAACCCCGCAGCAGTAGTGCCGCTTTGTTTGATGAAGCTGCGCCTGTTGATTGTATGCATGAAAAATTTGTTTGGTAATACAATGGACTTGCAATAGAACTAAAGTTAATTAATATTTAACGTGTTTTTGTAATTGAATGAATAACACTTCTTTTGTTCATAGAACGTGCGCGTACTCCTTTGGTAGCTCAGTATTTGCGGGAGAAAAACTGGAACGCAAAGCACGCTAAGTACCGCTAAGTACGCAAGGAAACCCGTTGCGTTCTTTGCGAAACCTTTGCGGGCTTTGCGTTCCAGCTTTACATTTTATTCCTGAGCGATTTTAGCTAATTCGTGATTGATCCGGCACGAATATTCAGCAATACCATTTTTATTTATTGTATTGTGTATTTTCTCTATTGACTGGTAGCATGCTCCACAATCGTATGCATCACTTCATCAAGCTTCGTGGCAGATTCTTTAAGATAACCCGTCAACGCTTTCTGTTCGGAATCGTGGCTCTGGTCGGCAATGATCGCACAAAGACCTAAAATATTGGTGAGTTGAGAGCGCGCATTATGGGAAGTCATAAAAGACATTTCCTTTAATCTGCGGTATTGATCAGTGATCTTTTCCGATTGCTGTTTTAGCTCTGTAATATCAGTCTGGATCACAACAATATTTTCTATTTTACCATTCACCACTACAGGCGACAAATTCAGGTGAACCCAATAAGGTGTTCCGTCTTTTTTATAGTTAACCAGGTCGCCGGTAAATCCTTTTTGTTCGCGCGCCAATTCGTTGATCGTTTTTTCTACCTGCTTGTCTGTGAGCGGGCCGTGCAGAAAACTGCGGGGGAATTTTCCCTGCACTTCATTCAATTGGTACCCGGTAGTTTGCTCAAATGCCTTGTTCACCCATTTGATCCTGCCTTCGCCGTCTGATAGGATCACACCGTTTGTTGTGTTCTGGGCAACCAGTGACATCTCCCTTATTTTTTCCTGCTGTCCAACCAATTCAGTGATATCGTTTGCCTCAACCAATTTTGCATTGCCTCGCTTGAAAGTAACATCACTGGCTATCGTTTTCACAATGATCTCCGCTCCATCTTTCTTCAAATGTTTCCAGACAGTTTCATGCATTTGCCGCGGTGTTGGATCGGTCAGGTAATCACGGGCACTGGCCCTGTCTTCCGCGGGACGTATATCCAGGATCGTCATCTGCAGGAATTCATTTTTTGAATAACCATACTGTTTCACTGCTGCCTGGTTCACTTCTAAAAATTTCAAACTATCTGTGCCAACGATCCACATAGGGCTGGGATGTGTTTCAAACAGGCTTTTGTATTCGCGTGTCATTCGGGCAAGAAATCGTCTTGATAATTTTACGATAAAAAAGATCAGCACAGTGATGAGGCATACCAGTATTAGATCGCTGGTAAGACTGGGCCTGAAGATCAGGTTAGTTGCCCATACCCAAACAACAGAGATCACAAGGAAAAATAAAGCTGCTCTGAATGCAACGCGATTGTAGGACTTGCGCTTTTTCATGGCAAAGGATTTTAGGAAGCTGCATGTCTGAGCCTGCAGGGTGAAAAAATGCCCGGATAACGGGGGGAATAAATCTATCCGGGACAGGTTATTCGTTTGCAAAGTTAAACAAAATCTATTGTCTTTGTAACGGCGTGTTGTAAACAACAAGCATTGTAATTCAGCCGCAGAGTCTCCACCCGGTATTAAACTTACACTTTTTGATTAGAGCCGTAGGCTCGGAACATATTGTAGCAACGGATTTTAATCCGTTGTCAGAATATCTCGGATGAGCTTGAGTGTCGTAGACACGATCCATATATGGACCGAACCTACGGTTCTCAATTATTATCAGCCTGTTTCCTTTTCAACGGATTAAAATCTCCCGCCAGCTGCGGGACTACAATATCCATCGAGGCTACGCCTCTGCACTCTTCCTGCTAGTAAGTTTCGATATTTGATTGCTGCGATTTTTGTTTAACTATGTAATACAATGCCGTACTGTGTTTATGTGATCGAACTTTCCAAACGGGTGTTCACCGAGAATGCCAGGTTTCGTGCAGCCAATCCTCAATTCAATGGTGTGCTGGAATGCCTGTATGTTGGGATGACATCGAAGACACCCGCTGAACGTTTTCAGCAACATAAAACTGGGTACCGCAATCAAAAAGGCATAAAGCTCTCTGCATACCTTGCGCACAAATATGGACGTTATCTGCGGCCCAGTCTCTATGAACATCTTAATGCAAAACCAATGACCCGGCAGCAGGCTTTGCACATGGAAGAAAAACTCAGCCTTGAGTTGCGAAGAAAGGGTTATGCAGTATGGTTTAATTGAAACGAAAATTATACACGACACTATTCTGGTACATACAGCTTGCCCACCACCAACTTATCACCAGACATATCAACTTCAAATAAATGCGGCACGCGTAGATAACGGCCATTAACATTTTTATGACTGTGCAGTGCCATCAGCCATTTGCCGTTTAAAGTTTGAAACAGCATTCCATGGCCATAGTCCGGTGGTGTAATGGGTTCTTTTTCCTGGATCCAGGGTCCGTCAAGTGTTCCGCTTTGGGAATACGCCACGCCCTGTGTGTAAACATCATACACCCAGCTTGTCCATATCATTCCAAGCCTGCCGGTAGTTGTACGGAATAGATATGGACCGTCTGTTACTTTATTGGGCTTTACGCTATCACCTGATTTCTCGCGGCTCCATGGTGATTCACTGGCGCGGAATAAAATTTTCCCTTCTCCTATCGTGCCGCTTAGATCGGGTTTCAATTCGATTTTTTCTACAGTTCCGTTCCAGTTCTGCAACCATTCGTGGCAATAGATCATGTAAGGTTTTTCGTTCTCTATCCAGAAAGTTGCGTCGAGTGTTGGTTTGTTTGCGGGCAGGTAAGTGAGATCCCGCATCGGTGTATACGGACCATCCGGTTGATCGCTTACCAGGATATGGCAGGCACGACGATCGATCACATTGCCTTTTACTGAATCAATTTTAATATTCCTGTTGGTAAAGGTTGCGAAGTAGTAGTATTTTCCTTTGTAATAATGGATCTCTGCGGCCCAGATCATTGGGGTTTTCCCCATCCATGAATTGGTATCCGGCCGGGTTACTCTATAGGGTCCTGTCCACAATTTCAGGTCCTTGCTTTTCCATAGCATTCCACCGGTGCCTGTCATGTAATACATGGCAGTGTTTTTATCAGCCATGATAAACGGATCACTTAGGCGAATAGAATCGAGTGGTATGTTTTCCCTGATGTTTGGCAGCCTGTTTTGTGCAGAAGCGTGCACAAAATTTATCAGCAACAAAACGGAAACGATCAATGCTTTTCTCTTAACTATTTGTTGTGTCATTCAATGGATGATGTTGTGAAAATTTTCTTCATTGCAAAGTCCTCTCTTAAAAGATAAATTTAGACTATTAATGCGAATCAGGGGTTGAGTAGAGCCATCGGCTCGGTTCATTTTGTAGCAACGGATTTTAATCCGTTGTTTGTAATTTAACATAGTCCGAGAGTGCCGTAGGCACGATGCATATATTGACCGAACCTACGGTTCTCATGGAATTTGTTATTTTTTTGTTCAACGGATTAAAATCCGTTGCTACAATATGTATCGAGGCTACGCCTCTGCAATCTTCCTGATATTCAATTTCAACCCTTGATTCGCATTATTAACCAGCTGTAAAAAAATTAAGAAAGTTTCACGCAAAGGCACCAAGGGGCAAAGGCGCAAAGAAAACCCTTTGTTGCTTCGCGAAATATATTAGTGCTTGCGTGTAGAGCTATTGAACCTATTAAAATAATCGTTAACTCTCTGCGTAAACTCCGTGTTCTCATGTTCTCTGCGGTTGATTGAACTAACAATTATAGACAATCTTGCATTTATTTGTGAAGTTACCAACCGCAGAAGCACGGAGAAGCAGAGGTTTTCGCAGAGATTTTAATAGTACAACAAATTAGTGCTTGTCTTCCTTTTTACCCGGCCGGGCTACCACCCATACCAGTTCATCAAGCATAGCGCCGGTAAAGCCTTGAATTTTTATCAGGTCAGTTACCGGTATTTCCAACAGCGATGCGATCGTTTTATACCCGTTTCTTTCTGCAAGATTCGTAAATGCCTGGCTCAGGCCGGTTGCATCAAGTGAAAGAAATAACCTTCATTATCAATACGGGACCTCATAATAATCAATTGAAGAGATGAAATATGCGGGTGGAATAAAACAGTATGCAAAAATCAGTCCGCCAAATTCACAGGTATGTATCGAGTGTTTTGAACGTGATGGGCTTTTCCATTTTCCGGAACCCGATGCCATAGGCCATGATCGAGTAGGGAGTTGCTTCGTTGGCGCTGATCAGGGTGATTTGCATTTCGGGATACAGTCTTTGGATCTTGTCGGCCTCTTTCCATCCCAATCCATCCGGGAGGTTATTATCGAGCAACAGGGTATCCGGGTGCATATCATTCAATTTACGCATACCATTTTCCAATGTATGTGCGTATTCAACGGTATAATCCTTATGCACCAGGTACTGAACTATCATCATGCACAGGTCCTCTTCGTCGTCAATGATCAATATTTTCCTTTGCATGACTGTTTCTTTTGCATTAAGCACGAATAATCATGCCACCAAAACAATTTATTTATAAATTAAAGTGCATCTTCGCACCCCTTTAACAAAAGAACACAAATGATCAAGCCCAAAGAGAAGATTGGAAGCAACATCCACCAGAACTTCAATACCTCGCCTGAGATCCAGTCATGGTCGAAAAAATACAATACATCCATCGATGAGATCGAGCAGATCTTTAAACGGTCAGGAAATTCTATTTCCAAAACACTGGAAGAACTGAGACAGAAAGTTCAGCAGGCATAGTTACTCCCGTAGAAACCCTGCCATCAATTTTTTATTTGCGGTCTTTTACGACTCAGCAATGCCAAAGGTAAATTCTACCTTGTGGTACCTACCTATTATTGTACCTACGTTGTTCAGTCCTTACTCTAAAAAGTAGCATCGATCTATCGTGCACCAATTCTTAGAGCGTGGCAAAAAAAGATGTGATATTGCTGGCGGATGATGATATTGATGATGCAGAATTACTGCAGGAGGCCATTGCTATTATCGCCCCTTATGTCGAGGTGGCCATAGTGACGGATGGAAAGCAAGTTGCGGATTTTCTTGCAAAATGTCCGGACGACGAATTGCCTGCTGCTGTCCTACTCGATTACCATATGGCACAGTGTGATGGCCCCGAACTGCTTTTATGGATCTGTGATCATGAGCGGCTTGTCTCCATCCCAAAATTTGTGTGGGGCACACCTGATGAAAAAACCTTCGGAGAAAAGTGCAAACGCTTTGGCGCCACGCAATATTTTGTGAAACCCGTTGATATACGGGGTGTTCTTCACATAGCGAATTCAGTTCTCGCTCAGTCCGGGATCTGAGGAATTAAGTTCGGTTTCCACTCATTTTCAGCATTGATGTTCCACCGATCAAACACGCAATTTTGCCGGATGTAATCGATTGCATTTTAAAAAAAGCTACATTTAGTAGCCAAACAACCTGCAATATGAGAATTTTCCTGCCTATCGTTGTTCTATGTTTTTCTATTGGATGTCTCCGGGCCCAGGGTGGCCACCAACTCTGGCTACGCAATAACAGCGCTGCGCCGGTATCTGTGGTAAGCACAGGTAAATCTGCTACCATTTCGATTGCCGAACAGGAACTGAAACAGAGCTGGCATGGAAAACCGGGTGCATCGGTTACGTTAACCATTGTATCTGATAATGCCATAAAAGGCGATGGCTTCAGGCTGGGTGCCACCAGTGTGCAGGCTAAAAATGATGCAGGTATTTTATACGGTGTGTACGAATTGCTGCGGAGACAGCAAACAGGCAAGCCAATCGCCGAAGAGGTTGTCAATCCCTCTTATGAAATAAGAATATTAAACCATTGGGATAACCTGAACGGTACCATTGAGCATGGTTTTGGCGGACTCTCTATTTTCTGGCGCCGCGATAATCCATTTGCTGTTACCGATAGTAACCGCTTGATCTGGAAAGAATATGCACGCGCCAATGCCTCTATCGGCATTAACGGTACTGTGATCAATAATGTGAATGCAAATGCATTGGTACTTACACCGGAATATTTAAAAAGAGTTAAGGCTATTGCAGATGTGTTACGTCCCTATGGCGTGAAAACCTATCTCGCTATCAACTTCGCTTCTCCGAAAACAATCGGCAAACTCGGCACTACAGATCCTCTCTCCGATTCGGTGATCAACTGGTGGACCGCGAAAGTGAAAGAGATTTATTCGTTTGTTCCTGATCTTGGTGGCTTTGTTGTGAAAGCTAATAGCGAGGGCCAGCCTGGTCCGCAGGATTACGGACGCACGCATGCTGATGGCGCAAATATGCTGGCAGATGCTGTTAAACCTTTTGGTGGCATTGTAATGTGGCGCGCTTTTGTTTATCAACCCAATGAAAAGGACCGGGCAAAACAGGCTTATAATGAATTTATGCCGCTGGATGGAAAGTTCCGCGACAATGTGATCATACAAGTGAAAAATGGCCCTGTTGATTTTCAACCCCGGGAACCTTTCAGTCCCTTGTTTGGTGCTATGAAAAAAACACCTGTGATGCCCGAGTTCCAGGTAACCCAGGAATACCTTGGCCAGTCAATTCATCTTGTGTTTTTGTCAACCATGTGGGAAGAATGTTTGCAGAGTGACACCTACCAGGCAGGAAAAGGCAGCACAGTGGCCCGTTGCACAGATGGAAGCATTTACCCTCAGAAGCATTCTGCTATTGCAGGCGTTGCCAATATAGGCCTTGATACCAATTGGTGCGGCCATGATTTTGCGCAGGCCAACTGGTATGCATTCGGACGTCTCGCCTGGAACAACAAATTGAAAAGCGAACAGATCGCAGATGAATGGATCAAACTAACTTTTTCTCCTGCTGCTACAGAAAAGATAAGTGCTGCATCTAATACGGCATGGAACACCAACTTTCTTGTACCTGTAAAACAGATGATGCTCGAAAGCAGGGAAGCTGCTGTGAATTATATGATGCCGCTCGGGCTTCATCATCAATTCTCTGCCAATGATCATTATGGCCCCGGTGCGTGGTGGGCGCCTGCGCGCACACGTTCTGACTGGACCCCTCCCTATTATAACAAAGCAGAAACAGCCGGCATTGGTTTTGACCGAACTAAGAAGGGAAGCGATGCAGTAATTCAATATCATGAACCGCTTGCATCAATGTTCAATGATCCGCATACCTGCCCCGAAAACTTATTACTGTGGTTTCATCATGTATCCTGGGATTTTAAAATGAAAAGCGGCCGCACGCTGTGGCAGGAAATGTGTTACAAATATGATAAAGGCGTACAGCAGGTACGCAGCTTTCAGAAAACATGGGATAAGATGGAAAACTATACAGACAGCATCCGTTTCAAATCTGTACAACGCAAATTACGTTTTCAGGAGATCAATGCTGTGTTATGGAAAGATGGTATGCTGCAGTATTTTCAAACCTTCCACAAACAACCGATCCCGTTCGATATCGAGCGCCCTGTTAATAATCTTGATGATATTATTGCCAATGAATTCGTACGGCGCAGGCAAAGATAGAAGGCAATAAATAGTTTGAAAAAAGTACAGATCCTTTAATGAAGAGGGAAAGATTAAACACCTTTCCTTTTTTCTTGCGATAAACCCTGCAGAAACCGTCGGCAGTGTAATTTATCCGCATTATTTCGCAGCAACAATCAGTATTTCTTTTATCTTACACCTAATGAATAGAAACTCGCCAGTGATCATCATCGAAGATGATCAAGATGACCAGGATATATTGAAAGATGTGTTTAAAAAACTTCAGTACCCTAACGAACTATTTTTCTTTGAGGATGGTCAGCAGGCACTCGATTTTTTGAACGGATCGGATATGATTCCGTTTTTAATTTTATCGGATATCAACCTACCCAAACTGGATGGTTTTGCGCTTCGCGATAAAGTAAAGATGGATGCGAAGTTGCAGTTAAGATGCATTCCCTATTTATTCTTTTCCACCGCGGTAAGCCAGGACGCAGTGATAAAAGCATACAGCCTTTCGGTACAGGGATTTTTTATCAAGCAGACCAATTTCGAAGAAATCGAAAAGACGATCACGGTAATTATGGAATATTGGAAAAGATGCGCCTCTCCAAATAACTTTCCCAAGACATGGGATCCTATTGAATAAGTTAAATCAATAACATTTCCTTGTTCGCAAAAAATAGTTTGTACATTTTTTACAGCTTGTATATGCGGAAGAAAAACTGGAGCGCAAAGCCCACTAAGGAGTAGCTAAGTACGCAAAGATTTTCTTAGCGTACCTGGCGGTACATGGCGGGCTTTGCGTTCCAACTTTACATCGCTTCGTTAGGCAAATTTGTCTAGGTGCAGTGTGATATAAACCATATCACATTTATACCACAGGCAGTTTCCATGGACTTCGATATTCCTTTTTTAGAAAATTATCCGCCAGCGGATTATCTACAAATTTTCGTTTTACCGGATCGTATACGACGCGGGTTCCTGTGCGATAAGAAATATTACCCATGTGTGCTAAAATGGTTGCAAATGCACCCTTCTCTATCGGGCTGTTTGTATTAATTGTTTGATCCCTGATGCAACTGCACCAATTGGTTGCATGTGCTTCGATACCACCATCTTCAAATTTGCCAGTCAGTTGCGCACGGTCAGTTACCGGCACTCCTTCCTTGGTCTTTTCAGGTATCAATTCATAGCCCTCACGATTGCAAACCAATGTTGCTTTGCTGCCTACCCAGGCAACTCCCTGGTTACGGTTATACAAATTGGCAACCTGTTGCGACCATTCTAAATGAAAATTTTCAAATTGAAAAACTGTTGTCTGGCAGCTTGGTGTTTCATTAAATGTTTTTGGGTGTTTATACGCAGTTGAAAAAACTGCTTTGGGATATTCACGCTCTATGCCCAGTGCTTTCAATCCGTCGAAAGCAGAATCTATCCAATGAACGCCCCAGTCGGTTTGTTGCCCGCCACCATAATCCCAAAAGCTTCGCCAACTGCGGAAACGGGTTTGATTGAAAGGCTTGCTCTGTGCCGGGCCTAACCACATTTCATAGTCAACATAATCCGGTACCGGAGTATTTTCAACTGCAGGTCTTGGGTCAGTACCCTGGCAAAGCCATGCCTGCACTTTGTAAACATCACCCAACACGCCCGATCTCAATATTTCATTGGCGGCGCGAAAGTAGCGAAGGCTTGTTTGCCATAAACCGGTTGTGATGATGCCTTTGTATTTTTTTTGCAGATCCATCATCAGGTTACATTCTTCTATGCTGTTGGCTACTGGCTTCTCCACATAGATGGCCTTACCGGCTTTCAATGCTTCGGCGAAAATATATGTATGCCAATGGTCAGGCGTGGCAATGATCACACCATTGATCTCTTTATTTTCCAATAGCTTTCTAAAATCTCCATACAGTTGCATGTTGGCTGTCTGGGCAGGAAAGTCTTTCTTAAAACTTGCAGCCTGTTCTTCCAATCGCTGCCTGTTCACATCACACATGGCAATGCAGTGAACCCAGGGATTACCGGTAAGCGCGCCTTGCAGATCTCTGCAGCCCATGCCCACACCGATAACTCCAATATTAACGGTTGACATTGCCGAGCCTGTTACCATACCTTGCACTTTGCCTGAAACCAATGATGAGAGACCTAAACCAGTAGCTAAGGCTGAGGAGTTTTTTATAAAATCTCTTCTGTTTGTTCCCATATTTATTTTATTAGTTCTGCTGCATTGTTTTCGGAAATAAAACTTTACCTGTCTTTTTACAATTCCCTTATCCAAACATTCCTGTAACTAACCGGCTCACTCGGGTCGCCATGATCCTGTAATTTGATGGGGCCCTTTCCATGCATTTTGTATTTCGGCAAACCAATGTATGGCGTGTTCCCTGTTAATTGTGTATGATTTTGAATAACCACTCCATTATGGATCAAAGTAACATAGGCAGGAGAAAACAGTGAACTATCTTCTTTAAAACGGGGGGCTGTGTAAATGATATCATACGAGTTCCATTGACCTGGTGCGTTTCCAACATTTCGCAGAGGAGAAGTTTGTTTGTAGATGCTGCCTGCCTGGCCGTTTACGTATGTTTTATTTTCATTGTTATAATTATCTAACACCTGTATCTCATAAATACCCTGCAAAAAAATACCGCTATTGCCGCGGGCCTGGCCCTTCCCTGTAATGTTAGCCGGAATTAACCATTCAATATGCAATTGAAAATCGTTGAACTCCATAACTGAACTGATATCGCCGGTACCTTTTTTAACGGTAAAGGCGCCATCTTTTACATCCCATTTTGCAGCACCTCCATCTTTACCTTTCCATTTCGACAGGTCTTTTCCGTCAAAAAGAACAACCGCATCAGAAGGCGCTGTCATGAATGCATTTGCGGTTGGTTTTCCTGCTGTAACAAGTGGCACTTCGGGTGAGTAATACTCAGTCATTTCAGGCACCCATCTCGGGGCGGCCGGTGGCTGCGTTGCTGTTTGCGGTTGGGTTTGTGCATATATATTATTGCCGGCAGCAACAATGAATACTGCGAAAACAAATGCTTTTTTAATTGAGATTTTCTGGTTCATGTTGATTGATTATTTATTTTGATAACTCCAATATATATTCACCTTTTGCAGGTATGGTAATGGTCTTTAGTATATCCATTGTCCTGGATGTGATTACATCCCGCCCAGTGGTATATTGACCCGTGATATCTGTAAAGCGATTCATCTGTATGGTTTGATCTTTCATCGCTGCATTGAGGATAACAAGTACAGTATGATTATCTTTTATTCGTGCATATACATACACACCATCTCTCGGTGCATAATGGATCAACTTCCCTTGTGTGATGGCTGTATTGGTCTTGCGCCATTGCAGCAGTTTTTGCATATAATCCCAGGCTTCATTTTTCATATCTGAGCGTCCGCTCTTCGAAAATTCATCCGTCTTATCACCAGCCCATCCACCTGGAAAATCTTTTCTGAACCTGCCGTCACCCTCTTCTTTTGTGCCCGTCATTAGTACTTCGGTTCCATAATAAATCTGTGGAATACCGCGTGTGGTTAATAAAAAAGCCAACCCTTGTTTATAACGTTTCAGATCTGTATCCTCAACGCGGGTAAAACGCGACAGATCGTGGTTATCTAAAAAAGTGAGAAGATTGTACGGGTCGGGATAAATAAAATCCTGGGCAATGTCTTCGAAAATGTTTGTCAGGTACCCATTGTCGGCCTTACCATCAAAAGCAGTTTGCATAATAAACGTAAGTGAAAAGTTCATAGACGTTTTTAGAAACGAGTTTCGATTGCTGAGATTGGATTTTTGCTGCCACCATGCGGGCGCTGTAGCTTTATTGTACCATGTTTCACCAACGATATTAAAATCGGGATACTCATCATTTACTTCTTTGCACCAGCGGGCCAGGAAATCATAATCCAGGTAAGAATACGTATCCTGCCTGATACCATCAATACGGGCATACTCTATCCACCAGATGCTGTTTTGTATAAGATAAGTTGCCAGGTGGCGGTTACGTTGATTCAGATCGGGCATACCCCTCGTAAACCAGCCATTTAAAAATGTGTTCCTTTCTGTTGCCGATGCATGAACATCCATTACGGTAACTGTGGCGTGATTGGTCTGCAAAAAAACGCCGTCATTATTGATCCAGTCTTTCGATGGAAGATCATTCATCCACCAATGCGAACTGCCGCAATGATTGAATACCATGTCCATCACCATTTTCATTCCTTTTGCATGTGTATTCTTCACCAGCGTTTTAAATTCTTCATTGGTGCCAAAACGCTTGTCCATATTATAGAAATCGGTGATCGCATAACCATGATAGGAACCGCCACGCATTTTATTCTCCTGTATAGGATTTAACCATACGGTAGTGATGCCGAGGTCCTTCATATAATCGAGATGCTTAGCCACTCCTTCCAGGTCACCGCCATGCCGCGAATTTGGGTTGGCGCGGTTAACGTTTACACTGTCCCAATTATCATTGGCTGCGTTGCCATTTGCAAAACGGTCAGGTGTTATGAGGTATAATACATCAGATGCGTTAAAACCAAGCGCGCCGCTTTTATCAGTACGCGGCAAAAGGGAATAGTTGTATGTAAATTTTTCTGCGCCATCAGTAAACAACATCGGCACCATACCGGGCTTTGTGGTTTTGGCAATACTGATGTAAACAAACAGGTAATTGGGATTTGTTGCTTTGGCAATTTCCTTTATGGTGATGCCCGGATATTTGATTGTGAGTTTTGCTGCGCTGATATTTGGCCCGTAAACCATGATCTGCAATTCCGTGTTTTTCATACCCGTCCACCAATTGGATGGCTCAACCCTTTTAATTTCTATAGCACTAACAGTTGATGACACCAATAATGTTGCGATGCAAAACAATACAGCAACCATACTTCTATTCGTTCTCATATCGTATCAGTTATTCGTTAATTTTTTAAAACCATATAAGCAAATGGTTCCAGTGTTACTGAACCGCTTAAGGTTGTTTTAGATCCATCGAATGCATCTTTCCAAGAACTGTTTACCATTTCTGCCGGAAAAGTATACGTAACCGGTTTATTCCGGAGGTTAGATAATACCAATACTTTTTTTGATCCCAGAATTTTAGTGAATACACATACATCATCGCTGCTGTAGGAAGTTAACACACCTCTCCTGATGGGTTCACTGTTGTTTCTGAAAGCGATGATCTTTTTATATTCTGCTGTTACATCAGGATTGTTAAGCGTCCAGTCGATATGAGTAGAGGTAAATGGAAAGACCAACCTGAATGGAGTTCCTACTTCCTGGCCATTGTATACCATGGGAATTCCTTTCATGTAAGCCACCACAACAAAAGCAGCCATGGATCCTTTTTTTCCTCCGAACAGATCCAAAGGTGTGCCGTCCGAACTGTTCACATCATGATTGGTAAGATACCTGATCATTGCCTGGCCCTCCTCAGTAGCACCCCTATAATCGCGAACGTTCAGCGTATCGATGGATCTTACTGATTTATTCCTGCTGTAAATATTTTTTAAGTTACCGAAAAAACTAAACCCGAAATTATAATCAAAGCCCGCGCCGAAATGTTCGGGACGGCTTCCTTCGGCTAGCATCAGCAACTTATGGCTAGTGATTGTTTTTAGTGTATCGATCGCCTGCTTCCAGAAATCGATCGGTGGCCCGTCCGCAAAATCACAACGGAATCCATCAACATTTGCTTTATATACCCATGATTTCATGGACCTGATCAATGCAAGACGCATATCAGCATTCTTAAAATTCAATTGTGCAACATCCCTCCAGGTTCTTGGGTATTTGATTTTTCCGGTGGTATCTGTTTCATACCATCCTTTGTTAGCAATCCACGGATGATCCCATGAAGTATGGTTGGCAACGATATCGATGAGTACCGCTATTTTACGTTTGTGTGCACCATCAACAAGTTCACGCAGATCATCCAGTGTTCCGAATTCCTTTCCTACAAGATCATAGTCTTTTGTCGCATAAGGCGAGTTAACTGAATTAAGCACACCAACAGGATAAATAGGCATCAGGTAAATAACATTTATGCCTAAGGCTTTGATAGAATCCAAACGGGCAGTAACTCCCTTCAGATCCCCGTTCTTGCTGAAAGAACGCATGTTGACCTGGTACATCATTACATCCCTGCGATCGGGCACATCTTTAAAAGGTTTGCCGTATTGCGGAGGATATGACTGGTCCTGCTGCGCAAATAAAATGGATGAACTGCAAAGCAAAACCATCACAGTGCCAAACAAAAAATTTGTAATTTTTTTCATACTATTTACAATTAAATTATTAACTCTTACCTACTAATATCAACGAGAATTCCTTTTATGAGGCTTATTTCTTTATCGATGCTCTGAATGTTGGAAAAAGTTCGTCTTCATTACACTCGGGACTGGAAGTCCCTACAAGAAAATCTATAATACCTACATCCACTCTTTAAAGAGCGTGGCAAAAATGGGCATCACACTTGCCATGCGCTTTACTCTTGCCACGCTCTTTATTCTTGCCACGCTCTTTAGAGCGTGGGATAAAATAACACCCTACTCTTTCTTCATCGGGGGCTTCCAGCCCCGAGTGTACAATCGTCTCAACCTATTAAAAAGCCCGCCGAACAGGCAGGCTTCTTAATCAATTCAAAATGCTGTTTGCAAGTTTTTCATATTTGCGAATTTGCAGCACACTTATTTTTTCAAAAGAACAGAACTCGATGCAGGTATACTTACACTTTTGTTTTTCAGAACCGCATTTTTATCCTTGAAGAATATTTTGGTGTATTGGGCAAGGTCATCAGTTAGTGCAACTGTAACTTCCGCGCCTGATACATTGTGTATCACCAATACCGGCTCCTCTCCTGTTCTTACAAAAGCACTCAATGCAGGGTTATTAAAATTCACAGGTTCCAGTTCTCCAAAAGTAAGCGCCTTACTGGAGTTCCGCAATTGGATCCATTTTTTATAATGATTGTATAAAGAGTTTGGATCTTTCATCTGCGTACTCAACGGCGTCATTGTAGAATCATTACTGTTAAATGGCTTTTCCCAGGTAGTGCGTGCTTTATCTTTCTCTTTGGTATCCCATATAAAAGGTTCACGAATACCCTGGTCAGGTTTTTTACCAAACATTCCAATTTCTTCTCCGTAGTATAAATAAGGTGAACCGGGTAGTGTGAGCAAAATAGAAGCCGCCATTCTTGCTTTGTCAGGATTGTTATTGAGCGAGCTCATGATACGCACCTGGTCGTG
Organism: Bacteroidota bacterium; assembly: GCA_040388705.1. Lineage (GTDB taxonomy): Bacteria > Bacteroidota > Bacteroidia > Chitinophagales > Chitinophagaceae > Sediminibacterium. Next base: position 85,666 of record JAZKBI010000020.1, read on the forward strand.
ATTGGTAAGAAATGTTGCGTCAACATAATCGGGATTAACCGTTCTGTAAAAATCACGGATCTTTTTATGCATGATGGCGAGTGAGTCTGCCTTCCCGCTATTCAGTGCCTTGATGATGGCGCCGCCCATATCGAAATTAAACAATGCTGGAATGCCTTTCAGGTAGGGCCCTACTACTTCTGCCGGAGCCCATACTTCGCCTACCAGATAAAAATCTTTGTTTACTTTTCTCATTTCCTGTAGAAAGTATTCCCACCAGCGGTGATTATCGAGTGGCCTTTCATCAGGAAAAATATGACGTGCAGCATCCAAACGGAAACCATCTACTTTAACTTCTGCTGCCCAGAAACGTCCAACTTTAAAGATTTCTTCGCGGAGTTTTGGATTATCATAGTTAAGGTCGGGCATATTACCTCCGAATTGCGCGTAGTAATAATAATTGCTATCTGCGCCTGGTAATCTTACCCAGTGATTTCTTTCCCTGGTTTCTCCCGCAGTAACATTACCACGTGAGCGGGTTTGCGGATCATTTTTTTCGGTCCATACATAATAATCACGGTAAGGGCTGTTAACACCTTTTCTCGCATCTATAAACCAGGGGTTCCTGCTGCTTGAGTGATTAAGCACCATATCGATCACCACTTTGATATTTCTTTTGTGTGCTTCTTCAACAAACTTTTTAAAATCATCAACAGTGCCGTAGGTTGAATCGATGCCATAATAATCCGTTACATCGTATTTATGGTAGGATGGTGACGGGCTCATCGGCATGAGCCAAAGCGATCCAATACCAAGGTCTTTCAGGTAATCAAGCTTCGACATCATTCCTTTGATATCTCCTTTACCATCTCCGTCAGAATCTGCAAATGACTGCACATAAATTTCATAGCTGATGGTTCGCGGCCAGGCACTCACGTTAGCGCCCTGCTGTGCTGAAACCGTGCCAGCACCAATACCCATAAAACAAACGAGAAACAAAATAAAATACGACTTCAGGATCTTCATGTTGCTGCTATTAATTTTTGGTCATTGATATATTTCCTGCGATGCTACAAAAATTTAGTTCAAAATAATACCCGGATTTCCACTTTGTTCTTCGTCAGGTATCTGAAACATCACTTTTCTTGAATCCCATGCATCTCCTCTAACATCCAGTTTCAGGCGTTTTAATTCGTGCAGGCGTTCTCCACGGAAGCAGAGTTCTAAACGGCGTTCCTTGCGAACAGCAGCAATGATACCTGCTTGACCTGCTGCAACGGTTGTAACCGCTGCACCATATGCACGCTTCTCTATTTTATTCAGCCATAAAACAGCTTCAGCCAAATCAGTTGGCGTACCCGCGGTAGCGGTTGCTTCTGCATAGAGCAACAATAATTCATCAAAGCCCATTGTGATAGCATCCATGGCATTGTAATCGAATTTCTTTGTGTAGATCACACCATTCTTTGTAAGAAAGAATTTGTTGTAACGTGTATCTGTCGCCGGTGTGAATGCCGCGATCAGGCTCGCTGATGGTGAGAATGCGGGTATTGCCCCACTGGTGTTATTGGTTCTGTATGCACCGGTCAGACCTCCCCAAAGATTGTTGGTAGCGCTCACACTTGGTATGGCCCAGATAACTTCCTTGGTTGTTCCCCCGGTAGTGGTGGCCCTTGAATATTTAGTAATAACATCCGCATCCAGATCGTATGTGCCAGACTGCATAATAGGTTTGGCTTGTGCAGCTGCGTTAACCATATCGCCTTTGAAAAAGTACACTTTGGCTAAAATAGCTTTTGCTATATCGCGTGTTGCAAACCCATTGTTCCAGGTTGTTCGGGTGGTGGGCAAATTAGCAGCAGCGAATGTAAGGTCAGTGATAATTTGTGTATATGTTTCTTCTACTGTAGAACGTTGTAATTTGTCAAAAGATTCTGTGATAGTAGTAGTACCTCTCAAACGGATCACAATTCCTCTTCCAGCTACACTTTTAGTTGAAGCGTCGTAAGGCAATCCGAAAAGGCGAACGAGGTGAAAAAATCCCAGTCCCCTGATGAATGCTGCGTCAGCTTTCAGTTGTGTAACGGTGGCCGCATCAGCAGTTGCCAAAATAGGATCTGCGATTGTGCTTGCGCTGGCAACATTTGCCCTGTTGATCGCCAGGTAGGTATTGGCCCATGTTGTTCTGCCACGCGGATTAAAAAGATCCATTGAGTGTCCAACGATCTGCGACCAATCGAAGATACTCGATGTAGTAATGGCATCATCCGCCATTACATCGGCGCTGACCAATGGATTTCCATCCATAAACCCACCGCTGTTGATCGCTGCATAGGCACTGATCATTAATTTTTTAAGGTCGTCGGAGGTTTTAATGACATCTACCGTTAGAACGGAATTACCACCGGGCCTGACTTCCAGGAAATCAGTTGCTTTTTGGCATGAAGCAAGAAACAATCCGGATCCGATGAAGGCTGCAAGTATTTTATATTTAAGTCTCATTGTTCTGATTTTAGAAGTTCAGGTTTAAGCTAAGCGTGTAATTTTTCGATTGCGGTGGCGTCAGATAAGTAACGTTCGGGCTGATGTTACGTGCCTGTGAACTACCTGCATCTCTGAATACTTCAGGATCGCCGTCATATTTGCTGAGGGTGAAAATATTGCTCGCCGACAAAGCAATGCGCGCATTGGTAAGATGAAACTTCTTGAGAAGCTGCTGAGGCAGGCGGTAGCCGAAGCTTACCACTTTCATCCTGAAATAGGTGGCGCTATGCAGGTATTCTGTTGTATTCCTGGTACGTTGAAGACTGGTCAATCCCAATGTAACACGTGGTATGTCAGTAACATCACCTGGCTTCTGCCATCTGCGATCAAACACTTCTTTTTTAACGTCCCATTCGCCGATATTGTTCAGCTGGAATTTTTCCGCATCATCATAAATATATCCACCGATTGAGTAGGTACCTGTAAATCCAAACTCAAAGTTTTTATAGGTAAACCTATTATCGATACCTCCGAAGAAATCAGGATATGGCGAACCTACGATCTGGCGATCACGTTGTGCATTATACTCTTTTGTGGTGCCCGCAACTTTCCTGTCGGCATCCAGCAATTCATAAACAGGCATTCCATCAGCCGGATCAACATACAATGTCTTCACCAGGTAGTTCGAGCCAATGGGTGATCCGATGATAACCCTTGTATCACCATTTCCACCGAGTGCATCAGGACTTGTGGTACCGATATCAATTACCCTGTTCGTGTTGCGTGCGATATTGAAATCTGTGGTCCATGTGAAATCTTTCTTAACGATATTTCTTGAGCTGATGCTGAATTCCAATCCTTTGTTTCGCACTTTACCATAGTTACCCAACACACTTCCGTAACCTGCAGAAGTGGTGGTTCTTACGTTAAGGAAAAGATCGCTTGCATCTTTAATATAATAGTTGATCTCACCGGTGATCCTGTTGTTCATAAATCCATATTCCAGGCCGATATCATAGTTCTTGGTTGTTTCCCATTTCAGATCCGGGTTTGACAAGGCGGTAATATTATAAAACGCGTTTCCAACATATTGCTGTGTGGCGGCGATGTTCGTAGTACCCCACTGGGCATAGTTACCTATTTCGGCGTTACCTGTGAGACCGTAGCCTGCTTTCAATTTCAGGTAGCTAAGACCCTTCACTTTTTTCATGAAGTCTTCTGCTGTTATGATCCATCCTGCAGATATAGCAGGGAACGTACCATATTTATTGTTTACACCAAACCTGGAAGAACCATCACGACGGAATATTCCGGTTAACATATAACGGTCCTTGTAGGTATAGTTGATACGTCCATAGTAAGATAAAAAGGAATATTCATTCTGTGTACCGAATGATCTTGTATGCGCCGGGTTGGCGATATTAACACCGGGAAGTGTTGGACTTGGAATACTGTCCGGAGGCAGTACAGGGTGATTGAACAACCAGTCTTCAGCACCCGGTAAAAACGTTACGCTTTCGCCGTTTGAGTTCCCGATGTTTTTTAAGATCTCACCTCCCAATAAAAATTTAAACCTGTGCACGCCTTTCACCTGGAGATCGTAATTCAAAAATATTTTGCTGTTGATATTTGCCAGGAAACTCCTGTTTACGTTAGATGGCGGGGTGTTCGACAATACCCTTGTAGTTAACTGATAAAGATTATTGTCGCTGTAATCAAATGTTCCTTCTACGTGTGCCACCAGGCCTTTAAGAATTGTGGCATCTATATTCAGCCCTGCAAAAGTTCTTCCGTTTCTTGCCCTGCGTGTCCTGTTATATATTTCTGACACAGGGTTTGAGCCGACAGGTGTTCTGTAAAGTGTATCTGCCTGGTAAATCGGGAAATAAGGTATGGCTGTAGAAACCGCTCTTCCATATCCACCATCAAAACCAACGGGAACATAATTCTGGTCAGTAAAGGTGTAGGACAGATTAGTGGATATTTTAAGAAATGAAAAAGGTGTGTAATCCATGTTCAGTCTTGCACTGTTTCTTCTAAATATATCATTTATCAAAAACGAACTTTCATGGGCGTTTGATAAACCGATATAGGCTTTAAACTTTTGTGAACCGAAGCTTACAGACAGGTCATTAAAAGTTGAAAAGCCTGTGTGCGTGGTAGCATCCTGCCAGTCGGTGTTATTTTTTAAAGCATCTGCTTCTGTATATCCGCCTGGTAAAGCCTTTGTGGCAGGCGCACCTGTTGGGTTGAATTTATAATCATTCGCAACCGCTTCTTTAAATAGTGTGATGTACTGCTCTGTATTTACAAGTTCTGGTTTACGGGTAATGTTCGATGCAGAAAACCTTGAAGAGAAACTGAATTGTGGTTTTCCTTTTTTACCACGCTTGGTGGTGATAAGTATAACCCCGTTAGCACCGCGTGATCCATAGATCGCCGCTGAAGAAGCATCTTTTAAAATTTCAAGACTTTCTATATCTGCAGGGTTAATAGATGAAAGGGGATTGGTATTGGCAGCGCCAATGGTTGAACCTGAGTTTGGCGTAATGGGAATACCATCCACTACATACAAAGGCTCACCACCTGCTGTGATCGATCCCGTTCCCCGGATCCGTATTACAGCACCTGCTCCGGCCATACCCGTTGATTGAGTTACCTGTACACCCGCTGCACGTCCCTGCAATGCTGCATCAAACGAAGAAACAGGAAGTGTGGCAAATACCTTACCATCCACCTTGGAGATCGAACCTGTTACATCGCGGCGGTTCTGAACACCATAACCAACCACTACTACCTCGTTCAATGTTTCGGTTTTGGTTGTTAGTGTAATATTGAAGTCGGATAGCGAACCGATGGGAACGCGCTTAACTTCAAATCCAACTGAAGATATTGTTACCGTATCTCTTGCAGATGCCTGCAGTTTGAATGCGCCTTTCGAATCGGTAGTTACGTACTTCGCTGAAGCGGCAGTACCAATGCCAACAGAAGCTCCCACTACGGGCTCTCCTTTTTCAGTAACTACTTTACCGGTTACAACCCGGTTCTGGGCACTTGCTGATTGAAACAGGCAAAGAGACAGTGAGCAAAATAGTAAAATCAGTAATGGGTGCAGTTTACTTTTCATATGCAGGTTTTGATTGATTCAGGAAATGATGTGTGGACAGCCGATCTTACTGGAGAGCTTCTTTTAGCCTTAGGTTCACAGGAAATAAACGTGTTCCCTTGTAATACCTCATGAAAAGGCATGGGTTTCTTAGATGATCTGCTCATATGGCAATTTTACATTTTCGGGAAATGCGTTACAATCGAATGATTTTGGTTGTCTGATTCGGAATTTTGAATTCGACCACCGAAAAGACATTTTTTTTAATGGAAACCATAATCTTACGGTCTCAAAATATTCTCATCGCGTCTCAATCTTAAGGAACTGTTATTTTTTTGGGTGTCAATCAACGTTGAGATTGAACCAGATCACACAAATAATTTTTAATTGTGATTTGAATGTTGACTGCTATTGTTGACACGAATTACACGAATTGAAACGAATGAACTCTATGAATACATGACAGGTTAACAAATCGGTCACCATTCGTACTAATTCGTGTAATTCGTGTTGGAAAATCCGCGCCCATTGGGGTGCCAAATAAAAAAACGATAGGGAGATCACTGCCACTTGCCACAACAATGATCTATACCCATCGCTTAGTTTAACGACCGTGAGTCGGCTTAATAAAAGAACCTCCGTTCAGTTTTTATGTGTTCATCGTTACAAAATTCCCTGTCAAAAAAACTGATCTAAGTAAATTGCGTTTATTCATTGTACACCAGGTTTCTGTGCCCCGGTACATTTTAGATTCCAACGCGGCAACCAAAGCGGAGCCGGGATACGCTTGGTAAAGGATACATTCAGTTGAAGTTTGGGGAGCATAAGCAATCGTTTTAGAGATCAAATAATATCCAGGAAACAACAGTGTCCAACATTTGCACTGTTCAGGGAGCTAAGGAAAACATAGTTTTTTCTATCTGGCAATCAATGCGTTTCAATTTGTTTTCACCACGTCTCATTTTACGGATATCATATTTAAATGACATATTTAAAAGTATATTGTTCTGAAAAACCGGTATTACCTTTAAGCCAGCGCGATGTTGTTGAGACCTGCCATATTACTGATTGCCATGTTGAGCGCTGCAAACCTGCTGCCGGCTCAATCTTATTATTTTAAAAACTTCCAGGGAAACAAAGGGATAGCAAGCAATAACATCATCTGCATTACCCAGGATAAGAAAGGTTTTATGTGGTTCGGCGGCAGAAGAGGATTGTACCGTTTTGATGGATACTCCTCGCGCGTTTTCAGGAACAGCTATCCTGATTCGTCCGGAATTGGTAGTAACTCCGTATTGAGTTTGTATGAAGATCCGCATGAGATCCTTTGGGTGGGAACGAGCAAGGGCATTTACCTGTATGACCCGGTTAAAGAACTTTTTACCCCGTTCAACAAAGTTCCGCTTGGACAGATCCTTGCGATCCGGGCAGATACCCAAAATAATATCTGGATCATTTGCAATGGGTTATTGTATAAATATAATTTTTTACGGGGCACTGTTGAAAGTTACGATGGGGATATGGCAAGCATCTGCATTTCAGCAACGGGAGTGGTTTGGGCAGCTACCAATAATGGTATTTTAAAAAAATACAATCGAGCAGCTAACCATTTTGAAAGTTATAATCTTTCCGCTTTCAGCAAAGACGGGGAAGTTAATGGCGTTCGTGATATCTACCCGCTGGAAGATAGCGCCATCCTTGTGGGAACATTTGCGCATGCTTACGCTTTTAATACCAAACACCCGGGACTTACGAATATTTTTGAGAAAGAACCGGAGTTGAACCATGTGCAGGTGCATTCATTTATCCGCTACTCCGCCTCTGAGATCTGGATAGGTACGGAAACAGGATTATATATTTACAACACATCAACCGGCAAAGGCAGGCGAATACAAAAACAATACAATAATCCCTATTCGATCACTGACAATGTTGTTTTTTCCTTTTATAAGGATAAAGAAGGAGGAACATGGCTGGGCACGTTCTTCGGCGGGGTAAACTATTATTCAAAGGAGTATAATGTTTTTAAAAAATATCTTCCACTACCGGCAATAGCCAATAGTATACAGGGAAATATTATTCATGAGATCACTCCCGATCAGTACGGTAATCTTTGGATCGGAACAGAAGATGCCGGTCTGAATAAATTAAATCTCAAAACGGGACAATACCAGCACTTTGGACCAGGAAAACAAAAAGGAGATATTGTCTATTCAAACATACATGGCTTGCTGGCTGTAGGTAATGAATTGTGGATTGGTACATTGGAACACGGGTTGGATGTAATGGATATTCCTTCAGGTAAAGTGATCCGTCATTACCAGTCAGGAAAAGACAGCAATTCACTCAAGAGTGATTTCATCATTACGATTCAAAAAACGCGGAACGGTGATATCCTGGTGGGAACAAGGGCAGGCATGTACCGGTACAATAAAAAAGCGAACAACTTTAGCGCAATTCCTTTTTTTAATATGCAGGTGAATGGTATCCATGAAGACAATCAAGGCACACTCTGGGTAGCCACAGCCGGCAATGGGGTCTATTACTATAATCCTTTGACTAAAAAACTGGGACAGCTGCAACAGCATTCAACAAACAATACCGGCTTACTTAACAACCAGGTAGGTAGTTTATACGAAGATAGTCACCGGCAACTATGGATCTGTACGAATGAGGGCCTGTCGCAATATGATCCCGCCACTCAAAAGATCAGGCATTATACCATGCAGAATGGATTGCCGGATAACCAGGTACTTTCTGTGAAAGAAGATGACGATAAAAAGATCTGGGTTTCAACTGTCAAAGGCCTCGCGGAGATTAACCCAACAGATTATACGATCCGGACCTATAGAGGCGCCAATGGTTTGCCTACCGAACAATTCAATACCCGCTCATCTTATAAAGCCACAAATGGCGATTTATTTTTTGGCACCATCAATGGGATGATCTCCTTTAACCCAAAGAATATAGAAGACCGCGATTTTACGCCACCCGTGTTTATTACAGGGATCCAGGTTAACAACAAGGATCTTCCCATCAATTCAGAATCTTTACAGACTTCCATTCTATATACAAATGAAATAACCTTACCCTATAGTCAATCCAGTATTAATCTTGATGTTGCTGCTTTAAGTTATAACTCGCCTGAGTTAAATGAGTATATGTATACGATGGACAATTTTGACAATGGATGGACATTGTTAAAAAGTAACAGGCGTATTTATTATACACAATTGCCACCGGGTCACTATCTCTTCAGGGTAAAGGGTTCTATAGGCAATGGAAAATGGAATCCGAAGGAAACTACCTTACAGATCACCATTCTCCCACCCTTCTGGGCAACCAGGTGGGCATATCTGTTTTACGTATTGGCCGGCGGAACCATTATATTTATCATCCTTCGGTCTTACTACCTGGTGTTAAATGCCAGGAATAACCGGAAGATCGACCTTTTTGAAAGGGAAAAGGAAAGAGAAATTTACAATGCAAAGATTGAGTTCTTTACGAATGTCGCGCATGAAATAAGAACGCCTTTGACATTGATAAAAATGCCCCTTGATAAATTGTTAAGCCGGAAAACCATAGATTTCGAAACAAAAGAAAGTCTGGAGATTATGAAGAAGAGTACCAATCGCCTGATTGCCCTGACTAATCAATTGCTTGATTTCAGAAAAGCTGAGGAAAATAAATTCAGCCTCACTTTTACAAAGGCCGACATCAATGAGATGCTTGAGGAAATGCATTCTATTTTCAAAACGGCGGCGGACCAGAAAAACCTGCACTTCACAGTAGATGTACCGCGTATAACACTTCATGCCTTTGTTGATGAAGAAGCGGTGAAAAAGATCATTGTTAACCTGATTAATAATGCCATTAAATACGCCGACAAAAAAGTATCGGTACGCATGCTTCCTTTTTCGAGTGAAGACAGCATGTTTCATATAGAGTTTAAAAATGACGGCTACAAAATTCCCAACGAGCTGAGTGAGAAAATTTTTGAACCGTTCTTCAGGATCAAGGAAACCGAAAAAGAAGCCGGAACGGGGGTTGGTCTTCCCCTTGCCAAAGCGCTGGTTGAACTTCACAAAGGAAATCTCGAATTAAAAACGACCCGCGACGAATGGAACCTGTTTGTTCTTTCCTTGCCCATACACCAGGATATGGAGATTGATCTGAAAGAGCATAACGCAGATGAAGCCGGCAATGAAAATGAAATGATCAGTTCTCCTGAAAATATGTTGGATGATAACAAGCCAACCATACTTGTTGTGGAAGACAATAAAGAGATCCTCTCCTTTATCCAGCGCGAACTATGGCCAAATTACCAGACACGTTTCGCGCTGAACGGGCAACAGGCGCTTGATGTATTGGAAAAAGAAAATGTGCAATTGGTTATCAGTGATATCATGATGCCGGTAATGGATGGGATAGAATTATGTAAGAAAATAAAGACGGATATCCAGTACAGCCATATCCCGATCATTTTACTAACGGCCAAAAACTCACTTCATGCAAAGATCGAAGGGCTTGAGGTGGGTGCAGATGCCTATATTGAAAAACCTTTCTCGTTTGAGCATTTAAATGCACAGATCACCAACCTGATCACCAATCGGAATATCATCAAGGACTATTTTGCAAGATCCCCACTCACTCACATGAAAGGCATAGCCTATTCGCAGGCAGATAAACAATTCATCGAAAAACTAAATACGGTGATCGAGGAGAACATTATGAAATTAGACCTGGAAGTACAGCATCTCTCCAAGATCATGAACATGAGCAGGCCCACTTTGTACCGGAAGATCAAAGCGCTATCGAACTTAACACCGAATGAATTGATCAGTCTCTCCAGGTTAAAAAAAGCTGCTGAACTGCTTGCAGAAGGGAAGTACAAAATTAACGAGGTGGCTTATATGGTAGGTTACACTGTACACGCCAATTTTTCAAGAGATTTTCATAAGCAATTTGGTGTAACACCATCGGCTTATGTAAGTGGATTAAAAGCCGAATTCACAGACGCGAATTTATAGACACGAATTTATAAGCACGAATTACACGAATTAGGACGAACGGTGGCCGACTAATGTGGACCGGTTTACAATGCCGGTGATCATTCGTTCCAATTCGTGTAATTCGTGTCTACTGGTTCGCGTAGTTTTACTTACCAGATCCTCCACATCTATTTCACTATTTCACCTCCGGAGCCATTGGCTCGGGCTCTGTTGGCGGTTCAGGGTGTGTTGGCGGTGTTGGGGTTTCAGGGACATTCGGAGGTGGTGTCTGGATTTCAGGTTTGTTCGGTCCAGGTGTCACTTCCGGATTTTGAGAATGGATATTATTTTTCATCTGATGTTTCTGACATAATTGAAAAAAGAATGCCACGATGTAAGATTGGTTTCCCTTCGGGGTTCCAAAAAAATGACTTTTTCATGAGAAAACGGGCCTATAAAATACGCAACAAATAATTATTTTTGCAGCCTTCGGCAACCTACCAGACTAACTCCGGCTTAACCATATTTACAGCATTTTTAACAAAATAAAACAAAGGCATGAACCTAAAATGGATCCTGTTGGCTGATGATGATGCGGACGACTCTGAATTGTTGAAAACAGCCATCCTGGATATTGCACCTAAAGCCAGGATCAAGGTGTTTTCCGATGGCAAACAGGTAGTGGATTTTCTCGAACAACACGGGAACAGTGATTCCCCCTGCACCATTATCCTGGATTATAATATGCCGTTTTTTAATGGCCCACAGGTACTGGAACATATTGCCAAATACCCGCTCTATAAACGCGTTCCAAAAATTATCTGGAGTACTTCCAACGCCGAAGAGCACCAGTTTACCAGTGTACAGAAAGGAGCCAACCGATATTTTGTTAAGCCTTCCAACCAGGCCGAAATTGATGTTTTTGCGAAGGAGATCGTAGGGCTTTGCCAGAACGGTATGCAAAACTGATGATCTTTTAATGTATTCAGCATGCCCCATTGTGGGAATGAAAGTTACTGTTCCAATAAATTGCCACAGAATACACAGAGCAACACAGAAAAAAATCTGTGTTGCTCTGTGTATTCTGTGGCAAAAAAAATCTATTTACTCCTCGTCAATTTTATTTCCATATTCTTAAACTGCTTACCTGTCTTCATATCCGGTCCATACATTTCCATTACCTGTGTGTTATCGTCAACCATTTTCAGTACTTCTTTCATTTCACACCATTTGCCGTTGGCAGGGCAAAGCATTTTTCCGGTGGAGGTCATTGATTTGGTTGCTTCATCCCATGTGCCATCCATATTCATGATGCCGGTACCCATATTATCTATCCATGTACTCGTCCATACTTTCCTGGCGTTATCATAACCGGTTGTGCCAAGTCCTTCGAAAGGTTGGCCCATCATGTCGCCTTTGAAAGCCATTTGCTGGTAACGTCCTCCCATGATCATTTTATTGGTGGCAGTGCCGTTGGATTTCATCGGCGGTGCATCGGGCGACATCCACATAGTGGTTTCCGCTTTCCATACACCGTTTGATTTTGCCAGCATCGCCTGTTCTTTTCCAGGTATGGCGGCCTCCATCATTGTTTTCATGGCGGTAGCCGAATCTACGGGTATCCACTCGTCCGGTTTTGCAGTGGAAGCCGTGGCAGTAGTGTCTGAAGGTTTAGCTTCTTTGGTTTCATTTTTACAAGCGAATAACAATGAAACTGCGCAGAAGGTAATTACAATGTTTTTCATGGTTAAAAATTTAGGATACTAATATACAAAAAATGACACCCAACAAAAAGCGTTACATAAGGAATATTGCCATACAAACAGGCCGTTAATTGTCCTCCCTCCTATCTTGTTGATTTATAGCAGATCAGTATCCATTTATTAATTCGCCTCTCTCTTAAAATCAAGATAGATTTCATAATATATTTTTCCCTCTTTTTTGTAATTCTCAAGAGACAGTTGAAGGGAAGAATGGCCGCCACCGGAAACTGGATGACGATACACTGTAGTATGCGTCCGGTTTTTTTCGGGCATGTCAGCAATATCGTTCTTCTTAAAATCACCCTTACCAATACCCTTTAAACAAGCGACTATCGTACTGTCAAATTTTTCTATCTGGTATTTGGCCTCCGCATCCCCATTTTCCTGCGCATGTTTTTTGATGAGATCACCATTAAATGAAGACAAAAGTACCCTGGCTGATTTATAGATTGAACTACTATCGGCATCACGGATCAATGCTTTTTCCGACAGCGGAAACCTCAATGTAGATTCATGAACGCCGGGTGCCAGTTCTTTACCGATATATTTTTTGAACTGATCTTTTTCCAGTTCAGCCAGGTATTCGGTTATGCCATTGCTGGTGGTTCTGTCGTTATTTATATCATATAAAAGCAGTTTATCGGCTTCACTCATAACTTCAGCAGTTTTAGTCTCCTCTTCCGGCTGGCCGTTCTCGTCTATAAGCTTCGCCAGCAGATAACGAAATGCCTCTTTAGCGAATTCTCTGCTTGGAAAAGCCAGGAATAGATTTTGCTCGCGCTCTTCCTTACCGCCGGGGGTTGCTATGGCAGTTAGGGTTTTTCCTTCTTTCATCGCAATAGCAATGTTACCTGCCGCAGCGTCTGCATCAGTACGCCAGGCAATATCAGGGCCGGCATAGCTAATATCGAAATCTATGTCCCTAAGGGGTATTGAATATTCCGCTGAACCTTGCTTAACATGTAATTTCCCTTTTTCCAGGTAATACCTGAATTCGGTTTTTACTTTTTGTATCGATACCAATACAAAATCCACATCGTCATTTTTTGCAAAGATGGACCTGGGCGTTACCCTGGCAGGACTTTCCTGGCTCATTGCCGCCAGCGAAAAAACAATACAAAAACTAAGGAAGGCTATTTTTTTCATACAGTTAGTTTTCATGTTCGTTTAAATATAAGAAACTATTTAAATAAACGGATAGATGCGTGCCTTGCAAATTTTCGCATTGTGTTTGTTCATTTTTTTAAAACCACATAGCCAACATAGGATTTCACATAGAAGAAACTATGTGTTACAGCTTTGTTTTCTATGTGGTTATGTGGTTCAAAAAAGCGGAAATTTGAAATGCACCCGAATAGCCTGTATTTGTTTGCACTTATTAATCTTCCTGCTTGCTTTTATCGAATATAAAACCGGATCTTATCTCAGGGCTTTACCGTACTCTTGAAAAACTGTATTACAACGGCAACTGCTTCCTGTGGAAAAACATGCCCGCCCTTGTGTTTGTAAACAATCACAGGATTGCCGGTAGATGACGGATAGAGAGTTGCATCGGTTGCATATGCCTGCCCATCATTGCTGCAGCTGTTGATCTTGAGCATGCCCTTAATAGTTGCTTCCTGCCACTCAGGTTTAACAAGCGGATCCTTTTCACCAATGATATGCATCATAGGTTTCGGTTTGATGCGGGTGAGTGCACGAATGGCTGCTGCGGCAGAAGGTGCAGTCGCTGCGAGCACATCATTTCTTGCTTCCATCAAAAGATATGTAAAGCCTCCCCCATTTGAGTGACCGGTTGCATAAATGCGTTTATCATCAATCTTATATTCCTCGTGCAGGGTTTTTAGCATCGCATCAAAAAAAAGCAGGTCGCGGTCATTCATATCACCCACGGCTTTTTGCCAGCCTGGTAATTCTCCCTTGGGATCGGTTAACTGGCCAGGTGTATTCAGCCCTTGTGGACTCACAATAATGGCTTCCGGCCAGAGTTTATCAATACCCTTGCCCCTTAATATATTATTCATATTCCCGCCGTGACCATGAAAGACAAACACAATAGGTGCGGCGATGCGTTTGGCTGTTTCTGGTATATACACCAACGCCTCACGTTCTACGCCACCGACTGTCCAGTGCATTATTTTGGGTTCCGCTGCGGTGGAGAACGCTACGGAAAACACCATACAAAAAACTGCAATCCATATGCGGGGGAACGGGATTGCAGAAAAATTTTTTACGGTTAGCATGACGAAATATTTTATAGGTAAATATAAGTTTTACAGGCGTGCAATATCTTGTCGGTTCCTGACACGGAAAGTAATTGATCACAGCCAGAATATTATCAATATCCCTGTCAATTAATCCTTAATTTCCCAACTCAAAACATAACTCATGCTATGGGAACTATCTCCATTAAGAAAAATGCAAAACAATATGATGCGGTCATTGTGGGTTCCGGTGCAGGCGGTGGAATGGCTGCTTACACACTTACGAAAGCTGGATTAAAAGTTTGTTTGATAGAAGCTGGCCCCAAGTATGATCCTGCTATTGATATTGCGCAATTAAAAAATCCATGGGAATCGCCGAGGCGTGGCGCGGCTACTAAATTCAGGAACAATGGAGATTTTGATGCATGCTATGGCGGTTGGCAATTAGATGGCGAACCTTACACACAAAAAGATGATACCAAATGGGATTGGTTCCGCGCAAGAATGATCGGTGGAAGAACCAATCACTGGGGACGCATTTCGCTTCGTTTCGGTCCAAAGGACTTTAAAAGAAGAAGTATTGACGGATTGGGTGATGACTGGCCCATCAGTTATGAAGAAGTAAGCCCATATTATGATAAAGTTGATAAACTGATCGGCGTATTTGGCACCAACGAGGGATTACCGAATGATCCGGATGGTGTTTTTCTTCCGCCGCCTAAACCGAGGATGCATGAACTGATGATCAAGAAAGCTGCAACCGGCGCGGGTGTAACGGTGATTCCTTCGAGGATGTCGATGCTTACAAAAAAAATCAATAATGAACGCGGCACCTGTTTCTATTGTGGTCAATGCAATCGTGGTTGTTCGGTGTATGCCGATTTTTCTTCTTCTTCTGTACTGATCAATCCTGCAACAAAAACTGGCAATCTCGATGTCATTACCAATGCCATGGCACGTGAAGTGATCACGAATAAAGAAGGAATAGCAACTGCCGTTTCTTATGTTGATAAAAAAACAATGGAAGAATGCCAGGTGTCGGGACGCATCGTGATACTTGCTGCAAGCGCGTGCGAGAGTTCAAGGATACTACTCAATTCAAAATCCACACGTCATCCGAATGGTTTGGCAAACAGCAGCAATGTAGTAGGTAAATACCTGCACGATTCAACAGGCGCATCTATGAGCGGCGTAATCCCTTCTCTTATGGGAAGAAAGAGATACAATGAAGATGGTGTAGGTGGCATGCATGTGTATTCGCCATGGTGGCTGGATAATAAAAAACTGGATTTCCCGCGGGGTTATCATATAGAATACGGTGGTGGAATGGGAATGCCTTTGTATGGATTTGGTTTTGGCATTGAGAACATGAACGGAAAATTTTTAGTGAATGGAAAACCAAAAGAAGCCGGTGGTTATGGTGCTTCCTTAAAAGAGGACCAGCGTTTCTTTTATGGTTCAAGAGTAAGTATGGCAGGTCGTGGCGAAGCGATTGCACTGGAAAGCAACTATTGCGAAATAGATCCCGAAGTGGTTGATCAATATGGAATTCCCGTACTGCGTTTCAATTATAAATGGACGCAGCATGAAATCAACCAGGCCAAACACATGAAGGAAACATTCAAAGAGATCATGCACAATTTAGGCGCGGTGGTTACTTCGGGAGGCACCGATGGCCCGCAGAATAATTATGGTCTTGCCGCACCAGGCCGGATCATTCATGAAGCGGGTACTGCAAGAATGGGTAACGATGCAAAAAGATCGGCGCTTAATAAATGGAGCCAGGCGCACGATTGCAAAAATGTATTTGTGGTGGATGGCGCGCAGTTTGTTTCGCAAGCAGATAAAAATATTACATGGACGATTCTCGCGTTATCGATGCGGACCTCGGAATATATTATTGACCAACTGAAGAAGCAGAATCTATAAAAATTGCCACAGGATACACAGATTAAGTACCAATGCAGAATTATCATAGGTTAATTATTTAGGTAACGCACCTTAATGGAACGGCGTTTAACCATTTCGGGGTCAACAATTAATCTGTGATAAATATCACGCATACTTATCACAGATTTTTTTCTGTGTTGATCTGTGGCAAAAAATAACCATAGTTAATCACAAATTCCCCTTGATCAACTCCTTCACCGCAAAATCACAGGCCCTCGCCGTAAGCGCCATATAGGTAATAGATGGATTGATGCATGAACTCGAAGCCATAGATGAGCCATCGGTAACAAATACATTCGGCACTTCGTGCATCTGGTTGAAGCCATTGAGCACAGAAGTTTTCGGATCTCTTCCCATTCTTACTGTTCCCATTTCATGGTTGGCATTGCCCGGCGCTGAAATGGCGGATTTGTCGGTAACATTTTTGTAACCCAATAAGGTCAGCATTTCAATGCCGGATGCAACCATATCATCATGCATCTTTTTTTCATTCTCACGGAAAGTACAATCAATGGTGAGCATGGGTAGTCCCCATGGGTCCTTCTTCGCGTTATTTATTGTAACGCGGTTATCGGCATAAGGCAAACATTCACCATAACCATATACACGGATCTTCCATCCACCGGGTTCGGTTAGCGCTTCTTTGAAATCAGCGCCGATCTGCGCAGCAGGCTCCGGTGTTTCACGGGCAGCCGTCGCATTCATATGATACCCGCGCAGGAACGCAGGAGTAATATCATTTTTAATATTTCTGAACTTGGGAATAAAGAGCGGATTGGGCCTTCGTCCATAATAATATTTGTCTTCAAACCCATCAACATTTGCAAAAATGGAAATGCCTTTGTGATGGTCCATCAGGTTGCGGCCCACCTGGTCGCTTCCATTGCCTAATCCATTGGGGAAACGATGCGAAGTGGAACGGAGCAATATCGCAGCCGTTGCAACAGTTGATGCATTCAGAAAAATGATCTTTGCAAAAAAAGTTTCTGTTTTTTTTGTTTCAGTGTCGATGATCTCTACACCGCTTGCTCTTTGTTTTTGTTCATCGTACAACACTTGTGTAACCAATGAGCCGGGACGCACGGTAAGATTACCGGTTGCAATGGCTGCTGGCATCGTGCTGGCATTGGTACTGAAATAAGCACCAAACGGGCAACCGCGATGACAGAGATTTCTTACCTGGCACTGTGTACGGCCATTTACGGGCTGCGTTAAATTTGCTGTCCTTCCGATAATGACGTTGCGGTTATGGTATTTTGATTCGAGCCTTGTTTTAAAATCCTTCTCCACGCAATTCATTTCGAAAGGTGGCTGAAATTGTCCGTCGGGTACTACATCGAGCCCATCTTTGTTTCCACTGATGCCCGCGAAGCGCTCCACATAGTCATACCAGGGTGCAATGTCTTTGTAACGGATGGGCCAGTCAACACCATGGCCATCTTTCAGGTTTGCTTCAAATTCATGATCGCTCCAGCGGTAGCATGCGCGGCCCCATAGCAGTGACCTGCCTCCCACAATATCACCACGGATCCAATCGAAACGGTTGATCTCATCGTATGGATTCTCTGTATCGTTGATGTAAAAATGCTTATTGTCTTCGCGGTAAGAATAATGCCTGGTTTGTATGGCATGGTCTTTTTTATCATCACGCGATAATGAGTTCCTATGCGTAAACTCCCATGGATCCATGTTTGCAGTGGGATATACCGGGTGCTCCGCAACATTCTTACCGCGCTCAAGCAACAATACTTTCAAACCTTTTTCACAAAGTTCTTTGGCGGCCCATCCACCGCTGATACCTGATCCAACGATGATCGCATCATATGTATGTTTGTCTTTTGCTGTGTGGTTCAGACGTAAAGTATCTCCTGGCATGTATCTGTATTTTTCGGGTAGAAGTTGTTAGCCAAATATATTCAATTCTTAGTTTCCTGCAGCTATCATTAGCGGTCCTACTTCGTTAATCCCGCCACTGCATTAATGGTGAGCGCCACAATTGTTGTATTGAATATAAAAGAAATGAGGCTGTGAAGCAACACAAAGCGCCTGATCACACGGGAATTGACCTGCACATCAGACACCTGGAAGGTCATCCCGATCACGAAAGAGAAATAGGCGAAGTCCACATAATCCGGTTGTGCCTTTGTAGGGAAGTCGATCCCACCTGTATCGGTCCCGGAGTTCAGCTTATTGTGATCGTTATATAAATGCGCATAGCGCACAGTGAAGATCGTATGTAACAGTATCCAGGAAAGTAATACAGGGGAAAGTGAAACAAGTATATGCACGATTTTACTACCAGTATTGCCCGAGGGTTCTTTCAGTAATAACAGCGCTCCGAACAGGCTGAAACACACTGCTACCAGAACGATCGCAAAAATAGCTTTGATCCCTTCATCCTGCGATTCCACTACCTTACTAACGTCTTTCTGATCAGTTGTAAAAAACAACACCCAGCTAAAGGCGATCATGGCAATGCAGAATGCATCCCAACCCACCAGCAGGCGCATTTTCAGATCAAAATTAAAACAGGAGAGCACGGTAAAAACCGCTGCCGCCATGAAAACGCTGAGAGCCAATTTTTTCAAACCGCTATTTGTTTTTGACCCTGATTTCGTTTTTCTTCTCATAACCTGGCGTATTCCCTGAAAAGATAAGATATTCTGATTTTTTTGATGGCATAACAATTTCATAGCTATTTAGGTTCACTGACAGGAATCCGGGAACCATTGTTGATTTTGTCGTACTTTATTAACCGGTTCGCGCGTAAATGACAAACAAAATCGCCCATGATTCATTTTTATACAAACACCGATGCCTGCCGATAAACCTTCGAAACAAGCCAACCCGGTCACCAAATGGTTGTTGATCACCGGCATTACGGTCATTCTCATCATTGAAGCGCTTTGCGGCTTTAAGGTGTACCATCTTTCCACGCAGCAGAAGGAATACAAACTGGATTATGCATTTGTAAATAATGTACAATATGGTTTATTGTCGGTGGATGTATGGCGCGGCCAGGTAATTGCCGCAGCAAGTTCAGAGATCAGACAATACAGGCTCTCACCCGAACAGCAGGCAGAACTCAGGAAGGAGATCAACCAGTTGCTGCGCACATTGGTAGCGCATGCATTTGAGATCATTAACAAACCCCAAAAATCGCTTGGCGGCAAACTGAAAAAACTTGTTGTAAAAACATTTGTGAGCCAAGATAAAATAGAAGCGCAGGTCCCCGGTTATACGCAGAAGCTGATGGCCGAGATCACCAAACCCGCCACCTATAAAAAAGTTTCGACATTGGTTGATACGGCACTCGCACAGATGGGCCGCAAATCTTACGACAGCTCCGTAGCCGCAACAAAACAACTGATGGATTCGGTCTTTCGCCGGTATGGAGCCGCGACCAAAGAAAGTTTCGAAGTAAAAAATGCAGCACGCCTGGCACAGATAAAATCGGATACCTATTTCTATGCGTTTGGTATGCTGGGTTGTATTGTTGCGATTCTTTTGTTGTGGATCGTATTACGCAATACGCGAAATCTTCACGTACCGCTCTATATTTTATCGGTGTTGTCTGCGATGATATTATTGATGGTGGGACTTACCACCACCATGATCGAGATCGATGCAAGAATCTCCCGGATCGATCTTCATTTTCTCGGGAAAGCCATTTCCTTTAAGGACCAGGGATTGTTCTTTCAAAGTAAAAGCATCATTGATGTGGTAATGCTACTATTGCATACGGGCCGGTTTGATTCACAGGTGGTTGGTGTATTGATCATGGTATTCAGCGTACTGTTTCCTTTTATGAAACTAACGGCAACCGGCGTTGCGCTGGTAAGTGAAAGCTGGAGAAAGAAAAAACTCGTCAAATATTTTGCATTCGAATCCGGTAAATGGAGTATGGCGGATGTAATGGTGGTAGCCATCCTGATGACCTATATCGGTTTTAATGGTATCGTTAACACAACACTCTCGGGTTTACATTTCGACAATAGTAATGTTACCACTATTTCTACCAACAATACATCTGTTCAACCGGGTTATATCATTTTTATCTCGTTTGTGATCTATGGTTTTGTGTTGTCGGCTATCCTGAAAAAAATAACAAAAAAATTCACGATCACTTATAAAAAACAAAAAGCAGCATGACCGATCAGCACGATCTGAAGCCTACCGCACACACGTTCATCAAATCCCTGGTGATCGCGGGCCTGGTTATTGTGCTGCTCATCGAAGCATGGTGCGGTTACCAGGTGCATGGCTTAACAGAGAAACGAAAACAATACAAAACAGACCATGCTTTTGTCAATAATGTATCCTTCGGTTTATTATCGGTAGATATGTGGCGCGACCAGGTGGTGGCTTCAGCGGGTGATAAAATAGAAGACTTCAGGCTGACACCTGAACAGCAAGCCGGATTGCGCAAAGAGATCAACAATGGCTTGCATGGTCTTGTTGACGAAGCATTTCAATCAATCAATAAGAAACAAACAACCATAGGCGGCAAACTGAAAAAGTTCGCTGTCAAAACACTTGTCGATCCAAAACAGGTTCATTCGGAAGTACCGGGTTTCACCAATAAACTAATGGCTGAGATCACGAAACCTTCCAGCTATAAAAGGATCTCCAATATTGCCGATACCGCATTGGCACAATTGGGGCGCAAAATTTATGATAGCTCCGTTGCATCTACCAAAATTGTGATGGATTCCATCTACAAAAAATATGATGCAACCGATAAAGCCGGTTTTGAGAAAACCAATGCGATCAGGGCCAATAGCGTTATACAAGCCGCCTGGACATATACATACTGGATGTTGGGCGCAGCTTTATTGATCCCGCTTGTATGGTTCTTATTTCGCAGGAAGACTTATCTCGAAGCGTCCCTATGTATCCTGTCAATTGCAGCAGCCATACTATTATTGATGATAGGCGTTACTACCACTATGATAGAAATAGATGCGAGGATCGAGAAACTGGAACTGCCGTTATTAGGTAAAGCCATCTCTTTTGAAAACCAGGACCTGTTCTTCCAGAGCCAGAGTATTATGGATGTGATCAAATTACTGATCAAATCCGGAAGGGTGGATTCAATAATTGTAGGGATGATGGTTTTGATCTTTGCTGTATTATTTCCATTGGTTAAACTGGTTGCTATCGCCATGTCGGCCATAAGTCCTAAGAAATTAGCGAAAATCGAAAACGTAGATTACTTCGCATTTGGAGCCAGTAAATGGGATATGTCTAACGTGATGGTTGTAGCCATACTGATGACCTATATCGGGTTTAATGGTATCGTAGACAGTACCCTATCCAGCCTGAATGTTAGCGATGGATCGATCACCAGCATCACATCGAATAACACGACCGTTCAACCGGGCTATATCATTTTTATTTTGTTTGTCGGGATCGTTTTCATGATCTCATCCATCTTATACAACCGCATCAAATTGATAAATCTTGATGAAAGAAAGCCATACTCACCGGAGTAATTTTTTATTGCGCTTTCTGATGTATAATTTTAGCAGTGTATTCTCTTTCTACAGTTGTGAATTATCTTACGTGCATGGACCCCAGAATAGCCATATTAAACGGCGACATAATCAAATTGGAAGTTGATGCCATTGTAAATGCGGCCAACTCTTCTTTAATGGGAGGAGGTGGTGTTGATGGCGCTATTCACAGGGCTGGTGGTCCGGCCATTTTAGAAGACTGCCGGAAAATTGTGGCAAGGCAAGGCGGTTGCAAAACCGGCGAAGCGGTAATTACAACAGCGGGAAAATTAGCAGCTAAATTTGTGATCCATACAGTTGGGCCGGTTTGGAATGGCGGTAACAGAAATGAAGAAATAAAACTCGCTGACTGTTATAGAAATTCATTGCAGTTAGCTGTAGACAATGATTGCAGAACGATTGCGTTTCCAAATATCAGTACAGGTATTTATGGATTCCCAAAAGAACTTGCGGCGAAAATATCCGTTACAACTGTTTCAGAATTTCTTTCGTCGACCGATAAAATTGACCGGGTAATATTTGTTTGCTTTGATTCAGAAAATTTTGGCTTGTTGAAAAGCCAGGTTAGTGTTTGACACTCCTTTATTAAGCTAAAAATCAAATCCTCTTTTGTATATTTATTCAGCCTTGGCAGACCTGTGGCGTCAACCGGCATCATAGCAACTTTACAAATATTCAACAGAAAAAAACATGGCAAACATACACAATGCACAAACCGGCTATTCCGAAGTAAACGGCCTGCAAATGTATTATGAGATACATGGAGAAGGTAAACCATTTGTGTTGATACATGGAGGAGGCTCTACTATACAAACATCATTCGGCAGAATTATTCCAAAACTCGCCATGAACAGACAGATAATTGCCGTTGAGTTGCAGGCTCACGGGCATACAAATGACCGCAATACAGACTTAACATTTGAACAGGACGCCGATGATGTTGCAATGCTTTTGAAAAATCTAAACATATCAAAAGCGGATTTTTTAGGCTTTAGCAACGGGGCGCATACTACCATTGAAATTACCATCCGACATCCTGAACTGGTTAACAAAATAATTTTAGCTTCCACATTCTATAAACGCAGCGCTGTTGTTCCGCAATTCTGGGAAGGGTTTGATAAAGCAACGCTGGATGATATGCCAACTGCATTAAAAGAAGGCCATTTAACCGCTAACAATGATGCCGGATCGCTGCTGAATATGTTTTATAAAGATGTTCAGCGAATGAAAACATTTAAGGGTTGGACAGACGAACAGCTAAAAGCAATCGAAGCACCGACGCTGGTAATCAACGCAACCCATGATGTTGCCAGCCCGGAACATGCAGTTGAAATGTATCGCCTTATTCCAAATTGCGAATTGGCCATTTTCCCCGGCGGGCATGGCACCTATTTGGGAACCATAGAATCATTGGAGAACGGCAAATGGCCGGATTTTAATGCAACCCCATTAATTGAAGAGTTTCTTGATAAAGTATCTTAGCTATCAAAGCCAGGCAATAATGATTTGACTGGTTGAACTGCTATCTTCATCATAATTTAGAATCAACATCATTTGCAAGCCAACCAAATACTCATCAATACAATCATTTCTGTTCTTGCATCCCTGGGACTGGTGCAGGCATTGCTTTTGTGCGTTTACCTGCTCACATTAAAGAGCGGCAATAAAAAAGCGAATAGTTTTTTGGCAATTGTGATATTCGGAATAACCATAAGGGTTGCCAAATCAATTATCGGTTATTATATACCGCTGGTAGCCTGGCAACGAAATATCGGAATTTCCGGGATATTCCTTGCGGGGCCTTTCCTGTGGTTTTATGGGATGATGATCCTTGGCAAATCAAGATCCGTTTCAAAGTTGCATTACCTGCACCTGCTACCGTTTGCCATCTTCGTGATATTGCTGTTTGTTATTCCAAGCGATGGGAAATTTTCAAATTTCTGGAACTATGGGATCGTGGCTTTTCATTTGCTGATCTATTTAACGCTGTCCTGGAGTTTACTGTTTCAAAACCGTAAGGAAACTCCCCGAACTTCGTTTACCTGGTATAAGAACATACTTAGTGGTGTCACGGTCATTTGGTTTTATTACCTGTGCAATTTCCTGAACATTACACCCTACTATGTTGCCGGACCTATTTTTTATACTTTTCTTATTTATGCGCTTTCTTACCTGTTCTTAAACCGCCAGAACCTTGGTGTGGAAAAATATCGCAGATCATCTTTAGAAAAAACAACATCAAAAGAGATCTTCCAAAAACTTAACAACTTCTTCCGGGATCAAAATATTTCGCGGGAGCCTAATATCACATTACAAAAAGTTGCAGACAAACTGGATATCAGCCCAAGAATTGTTTCGCAGGTGATAAATGAGAACAGCGGGCAGAATTTTAATGATTTTGTAAACCAGTACCGTATTGAAAATGCCCAATTGATGCTGCGTGATCCCAAATACGCAAATGAAAAAATTGCCACCATTGGTTTTGAAGCAGGATTCGGTACCGTAACTTCCTTTAATGTGGCGTTTAAGAATAAAACCGGGTTTACTCCTTCCGAATATCGAAAAAAGCACCTTCCCGACTGATTTTCGTTATAAGAAACGCGTTTCTTTCACAATTATTCATGCTTTTTAAAGGAATATGGTTTCCTGTCGTTGAATTTTGTACAGATCAACTCCCGGGAGCATTGCCCGCCGGAAAATTTTATAAACTAAATATTTGACAGCATGAACAGACATGAGTTTTTTCAAAAAACCACGGGTGGATTATTTGTTTTGAGCACCACACCTAAAATTGGATTTTCTCAACAACAACAGGAGCCTGTTCCATTAGAAATAAAACTGGTAAAAGACTTTGTGGTAGCAGGGCACAAAGATCTGCCGCTCGTTAAAGAAATGCTGAACGAGCGCCCCAACCTGATCTACGCCAGTTATGATTGGGGCAGTGGTGATTTTGAAAATGCCATTGAAGGAGCGGGACATATGGGCAACAAAGAGATCGCCAACTTTCTGGTGTCAAAAGGGGCAAGAGCCAGCTTGTTTGTACTGACCATGTTGGGCAAAACCAGTTTAGTAAAGCCTGTTCTTGAAACCTATCCCGAACTGATTTTTGCGAAAGGACCTCATGGGTTTACACTACTTCACCACGCAAGAAAAGGAGAGGCGAAAGAACTGGAAGATTACCTGTTGGAAAAAGGGTTAAAGGATACATTTATCAAGATCAAATAATGAATTGACAAAGTATAATTTCTTTCCAAGACTTTTGAATACGCGGCCTATAACAATTGAGCTTTCACCGAAACACGATCGATCAACAAAATATCAATTCTTCTTTTGTATATTTATTCTTCTCGGAATGAATGGAGCGGTTCTATGTCTTAGAGACAAATTATTAATCTTGCTGCAGGCAATTAATCTCAGTTCATGAAAAAATGTTTCGTCTTCTCGGTAAGCTTCCTGTTTGTTCAATTCGTTTCAGCACAATCATCCGGGATCAGGAATTACGCAACTAAACATGCCGGTGCCATTATTAAGGAATTCACCGAATTTCTGTCTTTACCCAATGTTGCGGCAGATCCCGCCGGCCAGCAAAAGAATGCCGCGTTTATTATGACGATGATGAACAAGCGGGGAATTCAAAAAGTTCAACTGCTGCCTGCTTCCACAGCAGGCGCCGTTCCCGCGGTATATGGAGAAGTGATGGTACCCGGTGCAAAACAAACGCTGATTTTTTATGCGCATTATGATGGACAGCCCGTGAACCCTGCTCAATGGGCAAAAGGGCTTGATCCGTTTCAACCAAAATTATTTTCGAATGCTATTGATAAGGCCGGGATCAATATTCCTTTCCCTGCTGACGGAAATTATCCAAACGAATGGAGAATATACGCCCGTGGTGCTTCTGATGACAAAGCAGGTGTTGCTGCAATTCTGAATGCATACGATGCTATTACTAAAAACGGCATATCTCCTGCCTGCAATCTTAAGTTTTTTTTCGAGGGTGAAGAAGAAGCAGGTTCTACACATCTTAACGAGATCCTGGAAAAACACAAATCTTTATTACAATCCGATTTGTGGATCATTTGCGATGGGCCTGTTCATCAATCAGGACAAAAACAAATTGTATTCGGCGTTCGCGGTGATACACATCTTGACCTGACCGTATATGCTTCAAAGCGACCATTGCATAGCGGCCATTATGGCAACTGGGCCCCCAACCCTGCGATGATGCTGGTAAAACTTTTAGGTTCTATGAAAGATGAAAACGGAAGAGTGACCATCAAAGGATTTTATGATGATGTAACACCGTTAACTCCCTCAGAAAAGAAGGCGTTGAATGCGGTGCCTTCTGTGGATGAACAAATGAAAAAAGAACTGGGAATAAGTGCCGTTGAAATGCGCGGCGTAACCTTGAGTGAAGCCATCAACCAGCCTTCTTTAAACATCAATGGCATGCAAAGCGGCAATGTTGGCAAGATGGCTTCCAACCAAATACCGACCTATGCCACCGCGGTGCTTGATCTCAGATTGGTATTGGGCAACGATTGGAAAAGACAGCAACAAAAAGTGATCGATCATATAAAAACACAGGGGTATTACATAACAACGGATGAGCCTACGGATGAAGAGAGAAACAAATATGCAAAGATCATCAAGGTAATAGCGGACCAGGATGGGATCAACGCACAACGTACCTCTATGGACCTGCCCATCATAAAAAAAGTCATCGCAGCGGTTACCGTTACTTCGAAAAACCAATTGGTATTACAACCAACAATGGGTGGCAGTCTCCCACTTTTTCTGTTTGAGAAACACCTTAATGCAAAAACCATTACAGTTCCTATCGCCAACCATGATAATAACCAGCATGCAGAAAATGAAAATATCCGTATCGGTAATTTGTTTGATGGAATAGAAACCATGGTATCGTTGATGCTGATCAAATGATTTGTTTGGTAACCGGGTTCCCGGGAAGGGTCAACAGTACAATACAGCGCTGAAACAGCAATATCTTCCCTCATCTGAACAGTTACTTGCAAATTCTGGATAATTTAAGGAAATTTGAAAAATACTACCCGCTGCCAAATTGCAGAAGTATATAAAATCATTTTACCATCAGGCAGCATTAGTTGCCAGGCCCGTATCTAACAGTAACAATAAAAAAACAAATCCATGAAATTTTCTACCCTCTTTGTTACAGCCGCCCTTCTTGTATCCTTTTCGGCTTGCGTAAAAGATGCCGGCACAGGCAGCGGAAGCATTAGTTTTCAGTTGAAAGCAGCCGTTTCTCCCGTTAATGGTGCCGCTATTACCTGGACAATCGGCACAGCTGGTGTGACAAGTGCCAAGATCGAGGCAAAAAAGAACGACAGCACCGCCTTCGAGTTGAAATCTGAACCCAACGCACAGGTGGACCTTTTTGGTGCAGTAAGCATCACCAATATTGCCATTCCAACGGGTACTTTCCGGAATGTTGAGTTCAGGTCCGAACTGGCGTCCATTGGCAATAAGTCTTCACTTCGCCTCGAGGGCAGCTATACCGCCGGTGGAGTTACAACGCCTATCGTTTTTGAGGTAGGCAGCGCGCTCACTATCAAATCAAAAAGAGACAGTATCGTTATTGCCGCCAATGGAAATTATACGGCTCTTACAACAATAGGACTGCTCACACTTACCCAGGATGTAACGGAAGCGGACCTGAAAGCTGCGGACCGCACCTCAGGCAAGATCATTATTTCATCAACAACCAATGTAGCCGTATATAACAAGATGGTTGCTAACCTGGCAAAATCACAGGTTGTTGAGTTTCATTAAAATAGTAAAGCAAGCGACCGGAATATTCATAAACGCTCACCTGTTGGTGGGCGTTTTTTTTATAGTGCAAAGCCACCCATGTACCCTGTGGTGCACCAGAATATCAATATAAGTTTTGTATTTTTATATGGCTCAAGAATAACAGAATGATCCAGCCAAACGAAATGAAATACGGCTTACCGATGAGCATTCCAAATGATGTTATTTCAACCAATACAAAAGTTTGGGAGATACTGGTAGCAAGTAAGAAAGGAGATCTTGAAACGATCAAAAGAATGGCTGACGAATGCCCGGAACTTTTGTACGCTCAATACAATTACACACCACCGATACATTTTGCAGTTCGTGAAGGACATATTGATCTTGTAAAATATTTATTGAGCCACGGCGCACACGACAGCAGCTATAAAATATATCCTTTCGGAGACAGCCTCGAAACCATTGCAGAAGAGAGGGGCCACCACGAGATCGTATTATTACTGGAGCAATATGCGAAGGATGACTCTATTCAAAAATACAAAGGGGATAACGGTGGGATAGATTTTCAAAGAACGGCGCTGCAGCGTGAATTTGAATATGCTGTGCACAAAGAAAATGTAGCGACCGTCGAAAAAATAGTAAAGTCGCATCCCGAATTTGCATTGGATGAAACTTTTTCCTGGGGCGAAGGAATACTGACTATTCCCGCGCAACATAGAAACTTCTTACTGATAAATCTCCTGATACGATATGGCGCAAAAGTTCCCCGTATACTAAAATGGGCACAGGCTTATTATTTCAAGTTTTATGAAAGCGCTGTGTTCATGATGGAAAACGGCATGTATCCAAATACCATGAGCTGGCAGCAGGTAACCATAGTTCACGACATGGCACAAAAAGGAGATCTGCCCAAAACGCAACTGCTGATCAAACATGGTGCAGAGATCGATGTGATAGATGAAGAATACCTGTCCACTCCATTGGGCATGGCTGCAAGATGGGGACACTATGATATGGTTCATTTTTTATTGAGCCAGGGAGCAGATGTAAACAGGTCCGGCGCAAACTGGTCCACTCCTCTCGCCTGGGCGCAAAAGAAAGGCCATAGGGAGATAGAAAAAATGCTGCTCAAAGCCGGCGCGCAATAGGTTTTAACCTGCCGGTACTTCATTACAAGTTTTGTATATTTATCCGGGTCATAAGATTATTCCCATTGCTACTATCGCGCCCTTACAACTATTGCACACAATGAATATTGAAGAGATACAAACCCTTTGCCGCACAATGCCGGGTGTTACAGAAGATATTAAATGGGAGCATGACCTGGTGTTTTCTATTGGCGGAAAAATGTTTTGTGTAGTGGGATTGGAACAATCACCTACCAGCGCTTCTTTTAAAGTAAAGGATGAAGAATTTGAAGAGATCTGTAACTGGCCAGGTTTCAAACCTGCACCTTATGTTGCCAAATACAAATGGGTGTGGATTGAAGATATTAACAAGATGAAGAAATCAGACTGGAAGAAATACCTGAACCAATCTTATGAGCTGGTAAAAGATAAACTGTCAAATAAATTAAAAAAGCAATTAGGGCTTGATTGATTTTTAAAACACAGTCATGATTCAATTAATAAGAACCAATTCTGAAAATAACCATTTT
Organism: Bacteroidota bacterium; assembly: GCA_040388705.1. Lineage (GTDB taxonomy): Bacteria > Bacteroidota > Bacteroidia > Chitinophagales > Chitinophagaceae > Sediminibacterium. The sequence goes on from JAZKBI010000020.1 coordinate 115,106, forward strand.
GTTGAACTCGTGAAAGAGCTTGATGCCGACCTTGCACAAAGAGATGGAAACGAGCATGCTTTCTATGCACAATTCAACAAGATCAATAAGATCAATTTTACCATTGTTGCGTATGAAGATGAAATACCGATAGGTTGTGGTGCAATTAAAGAATACGAGCCAGGAACGATGGAAGTAAAGCGGATGTATGTGCGGTCGGCATACCGTGGCAAAGGCATCGCTGTAAAAATATTAGCGGCCTTGGAAGAATGGGCCGGCGAAATGGGTTTTACAAAATGCGTTTTGGAAACAGGTAAAAGACAACCCGAAGCGATCAGTCTCTATTCAAATAACGGCTACCACATCATTCAAAATTATGGCCAGTATGCGAATGTGGAGAATAGCGTTTGTTTTGAAAAAGAGATCAATCATTAAAAATTAAAAAATGAGAAAAATAATTTCCACGCTGTTGCTGATGCTGATCATGGGGCATATTACCGGGCAAACAGAAACGGACATGTACAAAAAAATTTCAGGCAGGTTTGAATCGAATTATAATGGTGGTAATTATGATTCAATATTTAATATGTTTTCTCCCGATATGCAAAAAGCGTTACCCATCGATCAAACCATCCAACTCTGTAAAGGGCTTAAAACCCAGGCGGGAAAGATCATAAAAATGCAATTCATCAAATATTCAAACGGAACGGTGGCTACTTACAAAACAAACTTTGAGCTGGCGTTGATTGCTTTAAATATTTCTATTGATGGCAATTCGAAAATCAATGGGCTGTTTGTAAAACCCTATGTTGAGGAAAACCAGCCGAAACCGGAAAGAAATTCAGTCAAATTGATCCTTCCGTTTAAAGATGAGTGGACAGTGGTTTGGGGAGGCGATACAAAAGAGTTGAATTATCACGTGGCGGTACAGTCGCAAAAAAATGCTTTTGATATTTTGATAAAGGATGTAAACGGGAAATCTTATAAAACGGATGGCAAAAGAAACGAAGATTACTATGCTTTCGGAAAAGAATTGATCGCGCCCTGTGATGGCGAGATCGTGCTGGTTGTTGATGGCGTTAAAGATAATATCGTTGGACAAATGAACACCTTTAATCTTGGAGGCAATACGGTTATCATAAAGGCAGCAAACAACGAATACCTTGTTTTTTGTCATTTTAAACACCAGTCGATCGCAGTAAAAGAAGGACAAAAGATCAAACAGGGTCAATTGTTGGGACTTTGCGGAAACACAGGCAATTCATCTGAGCCGCATTTACATTTCCATATTCAGAACATCGAGGATGTTAATAACGCAACCGGCGTAAAGTGTTATTTTGATCATTTGCTGGTAAACGGACAAGCTAAGAATGATTATTCGCCCATTCAGAAAGATAAAATAAAGAACAACTGGTAACAGGTTCTCATGAATGATCAAAACAATGCAGACAAAACTTACTGCTAAAGATTTTCTTACCAAACTGAAACCACTCCAGGTTACAGCAGGCATCCGCATGGCTGAATTATTTTCGCTTGCAAACTCTTTTACACAAATGCCATTGCAGGAGATCGAAAAATTATTAGACCATAAATCATATGATACCAGGATGGGTGCCGTATGCATTATGGATTTCCAGGCAAGGGATAAAAAGATACAGGCAGAACAGAAAAAAGAGTTGTTCAACCTGTATATAGCAAAGCATGATAAAATAGATACCTGGGATATGGTTGATCGTAGCGCGCCTTATGTGGTTGGCGGTTACCTGTTTGACAAACCAAGAACGATCTTATATAAACTAGCCAAATCGGCGAATGTTTGTGAACGCAGGACAGCGATCGTAAGTACTTACTTTTTTATCAGGCAAAATGATGTGACTGATACTTTTAAGATCGCAGGATTATTGGTTAACGACAAACAGGAAATGATACATAAAGCCGTTGGAAGCTGGATTAGAGAAGCCGGGAAAAGGGATAAACAGCAATTGCTTGATTTTCTCGACCTGCATGCGGCTACCATGCCGAGAACGATGCTTCGTTACGCAATAGAGAAGTTAAACATGCATGAAAAAGAAACATATATGACAGCCAGAAAAGAAAAGTTATAAACCCTCTTTTTTTTACCCCGGTATCAATGACGGCACGATATTTTCATTAGTATTATTTCACCAAACACGATACCGATGAAAAGGTTAACGGTTTTAACAGCGCTGATTTTCAGCCTGCTCATTTCCAGTCATTCGAGGGCACAGATCAGCGTACACATAAATATAGGAAGCCAACCAGCATGGGGACCGGAAGGTTATGACTATGTGGACTACTATTATCTTCCTGACCTGGATGTTTATTACAATGTTCCCCAAAGACAATTTATATATCCCGAGGGCGGAAGATGGGTATTTGCCAGTTCATTGCCTGGGCGCTACCATAACTACAATATCTACAATACGTATAAAGTAGTTGTAAATGAACCGCGTCCGTATTTGCGTGCTAATGTTTACAGAGCTAAGTACGCAAGATATAAAGGTGGAAACGGGCCAAGGCAAGTAGTTATAAGGGACAGCCATGACCAGCGCTACAAGAATAATGGACCGCGCAATAATGGACACGATGATAATGGGAATGGAAAGAATAAAGGAAAGGGCAACGGACACGATAACGGTAATGGAAAAGGAAAAGGACACGGACACGGTTAATAAAAAAATATCTGACAACATTCAAAAAAGAAGCCTGCCAATGCAGGTTTCTTTTTTATCGGTATAGATCATTACTTCTTCTCCAATAAATTTTTAAGGCCCGTCAATACTTTGTTCCAGTTTTGTTCAGAATGTTCTTTCATTTTTTCATCAGGAATATTTTCCTGGATAATAGTGAGCGTGGTAATATTGTTTTCGTCTGACAAGGCATAGGTGATATGCGCATAGTTTTCAGGTTTATCCTCTATTCCCGACATAGAACCCCAGTAGCTATACCGAAATAATTTTTGCGGAACGATCTCTTCGATTGTGCCTTTGTCTTCGTACTTTTTACCCTCCCATTCTCCGTGGAAAATGATCGGGCTGCCTACTGTCCATTCGGATACGGCATTGGTACCAAAAAAATATTGTTTAATCAGTTCGGGTGTGGTAAGTGCTTCCCAAACCCGTGAAGCAGGGGCATTGATGGGGATGGACACTCTTCCGGTGATATTGCTTTTCATAGGAAAAAAGATTGGTGACTATTTTAACTGAAAAAACAATGCCAGACCGCGTGGAGTACTTATTTTTCCATTTTAGCGATGCAGGTTGTTATACTTGTTTTCCAATCATGCATAACGATCCCAAAATCCTTCACTATATCACTACTATCCATCACGGAATAGGCGGGTCTTTTTGCCGGCGTTGGATAAGCTGAACTGGGTTGTGGCAATACTTCACATTTTGATCCGGATATGTCCCTGATGGCTGTTGCAAAATCAAACCAGGAAATCACCCCTTTATTGCTGTAGTGATAAATGCCGTAATGCCTGTTTCCTTTTTTATGAGAAACCACAACTTGAAATATTGCATCTGCCAGGTCCGCCGCATAGGTTGGCGAACCTACCTGGTCATTCACCACTTTAAGTTCCACTCTCTCTTTCATCAGGCGCAACATGGTCTTTACAAAATTATGTCCGTGCTCACTATATACCCAGGAAGTGCGGATGATGATGGTTCGCTCATTATTAGCTATCGCGAGCTTCTCCCCCATTAATTTTGTATATCCATAATAATTAACGGGGTTGGTTGCTGTGTTGGGTTGATAAGGTTTTGTGCCGTTTCCATCAAATACATAGTCAGTGGAAATACTGATCAGTGTACAATCATGTTTACTGCATTCCTGCGCGATAACACCAGGGGATTCAGCATTAATAATATACGCGTTTTCCTGCTCTGTTTCTGCTTTATCCACGGCTGTATACGCAGCGCAACTAATAAAATAGGCCGGCGAATATTTTTCAAAAAAAGACGGAATAGATGAAGGATGCAGAAGGTCAAGCAGCTCCCTGTCAACAAATAAAAAAGCAAACTCATTGCTATATTTTGCGGATAACTGTTCCAGTTCCCAACCCAACTGGCCATTTTTGCCTGTAACTACAATAAGTGGTTTTGACATCTGGTGCGTTATGATTTCTTCCCCGAAACAAATTCTTTGGGCAATTTTGACCATTCTTCTTTAGGCAGCGACTTAAAATATTCGTAGGTTCTTTTCAAACCTTCTGTCCTATCGATCTTTGGTTCCCAGCCAAGCAGTTCTCTTGCTTTGGTGATATCCGGCTGTCGTTGTTTGGGATCATCAACCGGCAATGGTTTGTAAATGATCTTTACTGACGCCCCGGTTAGTTTCAACACTTCTTCAGCAAAATCTTTTAAGGAGATCTCATTGGGATTACCGATGTTAACCGGCATTGAATAATCGCTCATTAACAAACGATAGATGCCTTCCACCAGGTCATCTACATAACAGAAAGATCGTGTTTGGCTGCCGTCGCCAAAAACAGTAAGGTCCTCGCCACGCAGCGCCTGCCCGATAAATGCAGGTAAGGCGCGCCCATCATTCAAACGCATGCGTGGGCCATAGGTATTGAAGATGCGTATGATCCTTGTTTCTACTCCATGAAAAGTGTGATAGGCACGGGTGATCGATTCCATAAAACGTTTGGCTTCATCATACACTCCTCTTGGTCCTACGGGATTCACATTGCCCCAGTATTCTTCTGTTTGAGGATGCACCAGCGGATCACCATATACCTCACTGGTTGAAGCCACCAGCATACGCGCGCCTTTTTCCTTTGCCAGGCCAAGACAATTATGTGTACCCAATGCACCCACTTTCAACGTTTGAATAGGAATCTTCAGGTAATCTATCGGGCTTGCCGGAGAAGCGAAATGAAGGATATAATCAAGCTCCCCCGCAATATGAATAAACTTTGAAACATCATGATGATAAAATTCAAAATTGCTCAGTTTGAACAGGTGCTCGATATTTTGAATATCACCCGTGATCAGGTTATCCATACCAATCACGTGATAACCTTCTTTAATAAACCTGTCGCACAGGTGCGAACCTAAAAAACCTGCTGCACCTGTAATGAGTACGCGTTTTGCTTTCATATTAGATGGCTTTAGGGCGACCAATGCTTTCGTAATGATACCCGAGATTTGAAATATACGCAACGTCAAATACATTGCGCCCGTCGAAGATCACTTTATTCTTAAGGCGGCTGTTGATCATTTCAAAATCAGGTGTCCTGAATTCGCTCCACTCCGTTGCAATGATCAACGCATCTGAATTGTCTAAGGCAGCATATTGGTTCTCTGCATATTTTATTTTGTCGCCAAGCAGTTTTTTTACATTGGGCATGGCTTCCGGGTCAAAAGCCACTACCGTTGCGCCGGCTTTCAAAAATGCATCTATCAAATATAATGCAGGTGCTTCCCGAATATCATCTGTATTGGGTTTAAAAGCAAGCCCCCATAACGCCAGTTGCTTTCCCTTGAGGTCGCCATTAAAATATTTTTCTATCTTAGGAAGAAGATGCAGTTTCTGCAACTCATTTACGTCTTCAACGGCTTTTAATATCTTCAGGTCGTAGCCTATCTCTTCGGAAGACATGATCAAAGCCTGTACATCCTTTGGAAAACAACTTCCGCCATAACCAATACCGGGGAAAAGAAAACGTTTGCCGATACGCTCATCACTGCCGATGCCCCTGCGTACCATATCTACATCAGCACCCAGTTTTTCACACAACTGTGCTATCTCATTCATAAACGAGATCTTGGTTGCTAAAAATGAATTGGCCGCATACTTGGTGAGCTCTGCGGATTTTTCGTCCATGAAAATTACGGGATTACCCTGGCGCACAAAAGGGCCATAGAGTTCACTCATCACTTTGCGCGCACGTTCAGAAAGCGTACCAACAATTACCCTGTCGGGTTTCATAAAATCATCCACCGCTACACCTTCGCGCAAAAATTCGGGATTGCTAACCACATCAAATTCTTCCTTGCAATTCGCAGCGATGGCGGCCCGTACTTTGTCTGCAGTGCCAACAGGCACCGTGCTCTTATTAACAACCACTTTATAGTCTGTGATGATCTTTCCAAGTTCCGATGCTACACCCAATACATACTTCAGGTCGGCCGATCCACCCTCGCCCGGCGGCGTAGGCAACGCGAGAAAAATGATCACGGCATCTTTGATACCTTCAGCAAGATCTGTTGTGAATTGCAATCGCCCTTCTTTCAGGTTGCGAAGAAAAATTTTCTCAAGACCTGGTTCATAAATGGTTATTTCACCGCCCGACAACTTCCCGACCTTTTCGCGGTCGATATCGATGCAGGTAACTTTATTGCCCGTTTCGGCAAAACAAGTTCCGGTAACCAGGCCAACATAACCTGTTCCTACGACTGCAATTTTCATGAATTATCGGTTTACGAATTTAATAATGTGCTGTGTAATGTAAGCTAACTGCTCTTTATCCATTTCTGTATGAACAGGTAATGAGATCACCCTTTCTGTAAGCCAGTCTGTTGTTGCCAGGTCATATTTCGGCAGATCAAAAGAATCAAACATTTTCTGGCGATGGCCCGGCACCGGGTAATAGATCATGGAAGGGATCTTGTTCTCTGCAAGGAAAACATTCAAGCCATCCCTGTCAACATCATTCAATACCAAAGTGTATTGATGATACACGTGATCACTATAGCCGGCTACAAACGGTGTGGTTATTTTTGCATTGTCTGCAAAAGCTTCATCATAATAAGCGGCTACTTCACGTCGCGCTTTGTTATAGCCATCCAGTTTCTGCAATTTTATGTTGAGTATCGCCGCCTGTATAGAGTCAAGTCTTGAATTACAGCCAACCATTTCGTGGTAATACCTTTTTTGCTGGCCGTGGTTGGCGATCATCTTCATCTTCTGCGCCAATACATCATCATTGGTAAACACAGCACCGCCATCTCCAAATGCACCGAGGTTCTTGCTTGGATAAAATGAAGTGGCACCCACTGTTCCAATAGTACCGGTCTTCTTTTTGGTTCCGTCAGAAAAAGTATAGTCACAACCAATTGCCTGCGCATTGTCCTCTATTACATACAACCCAAACTCCTTCGCTATCTGCATGATCTCTTCCATGGGAGCCGAATGGCCGTATAAATGAACGGGGACAATGGCTCTCGTCTTAGGCGTAATGGCTTTGCGCAAAGAAGCGGGGTCCATACAAAACGTGTGCGCATCAACTTCTACAAACACCGGTTTCAGTTTCAGCAATGCCACCACTTCTGTAGTAGCGATGTAGGTAAAAGAAGGAGTGATCACTTCATCTCCCGGTTGCAGGCCCAGCGCCATCATAGCAATTTGTAAAGCATCGGTTCCATTGGCACAGGGTATGGTATGTTTGATCCCCAGGTAGGCACTCAATCCTGAAGCAAAATCCTGCACAGGCTTCCCATTGATATACGCTGCACTGTCAAGAACTTCCTGTATCGCTGCGTCCACTTCTTCTTTGATATTGAGGTATTGAGTTTTGGTATCTACCATTTGTATCGGACGCATAAAGACTATTCGTTTTGAGGAGGCAAAATTACTGCAAAAAAGCAGTATCCCCACCAATCGGCGCAATATTATGCGCTTCCAATAAACAAGTGTTTTTATTCGTTTCTTTGTATGAATTAACCCCAACTTCATAATGCTTATTTACAGGCTATTCACCTGGCTATACCCGAAACTGGCATGGATGCTTGGTTTCACTAATCACAAAGCCAGTTTATGGGTGCAGGGAAGAAGAGGAATATTCAAGAAATTATCTGCCGCTTTTCATAAAAACACATCCCCCGTTATCTGGATGCATTGTGCCTCATTAGGGGAATTTGAACAGGGGTTACCAGTATTGGAAAATCTAAAGAAACAATATCCCAATTATTGTATACTGCTTACTTTTTTTTCTCCATCAGGATATGACGTAAAAAAGAATTATGCCGGCGCCGATCATGTTTTTTACCTGCCAATGGATTCTCCTGCCCATGCGAACCGGTTCTACAATATTGTGCAGCCATCACTCGTGTTGTTTGTGAAATATGAATTCTGGTATTATTACCTGCATGAAGCAAAGCAGAGAAATATACCATTGATATTGATCTCCGGTATCTTCAGAAAGGACCAGCTCTTCTTTAAATGGTATGGCGGCGTGAACAGGAAAATGCTGTCTTTCTTCTCTTATCTTTTTGTACAAAACCAGTTATCTGCCGATCTATTGCAAAGCCTCGGTTATAAGCACCAGGTAATGATCAGTGGCGATACACGGTTTGACCGCGTGATCAGCATCGCCGATAGTTTTGAGCCGATAGCAACTATCGATCATTTTTGCGCCAATCAAACAACGATCGTTGCAGGGAGTACCTGGACGGAGGACGATGAAGAACTGGATCATTTTGCGAATACAAATGCTGCTATCAAATTTCTTATCGCGCCCCACGATATTGAGAAAGAAAGATTACAGGAGTGCCTGTCACTATATAAACATTCCATGTTGTTTTCTTCCTATGAAAAAGCGCTGAAAACAGGTACTGCTATTCCTGCTGATATCAACGTATTGATCATTGATAATATGGGTATGCTGAGCAGACTGTATCGCTACGCCACCATTTGCTATATCGGTGGTGGATTCGGTGATGAGGGAATACACAATATACTTGAAGCAGCTGTTTACAGCAAACCGGTAATATTCGGTCCGGTATATGATAAATATTTTGAGGCAGATGGGCTTCTCGACTATGGTGGAGCCTTCACCATTGAAGATGCATTGGAACTTGAAAATCTTTTAAAAGAATTCTTAGGAAGCCCGGAATTTTATGCCAGCAGTGCGCAGGCAGCGGGACAATATGTAAAAGATAATGCAGGCGCTACTACAAAAGCCATGAAATATATTCAGGAGAACCGTCTTTTGATTAATTGATCAAATAGTTTAACGGTCTCACTGTTATCGGGCCAGCTGAGTTTCACTTTCAATTCGCGCGTGATCCAGTATTCTGCTTCCGGATAAATAGTAAACCCATTGATCGTTTTAATGCTGCGCTCATACATGTTCTCATCGCCCCTGAACAGGTCATTCACAAAAAGAAAACGGTCGTTGATGCCAATGGCTTTTTTTAGGTCGCGGATAGGAGAACCCTGTAATGCGGCAGCCACTTCTACCCTCTCTTCTTTCAGTTTTTCATTGAGGCTCTCTACCTGGTTTGCCAATGCCGTATTGAATTCGAATATTTCCGCTACAGCAACGCGTTTGGTATATTCTTTTGTTTCAACAACAGGTGAACTTGCCTGGTGGGCCAGCGTTGGGATCTCAGCAGGTGTATTAAACAGCCAGTTACCGTCGGCAGGCTCTTCTTTTGCAGGTTGCGGAGCAGGTTGTTCTTTTATGGGTTGCGGAGCAGGTTGTTCTTTTATGGGTTGCGGAGCAGGTTGTTCTTTTATGGGTTGCGGAGCAGGCTGGCTCTCTGCATCATTTGTAAAACGAGTTCCCTGAACAGATGGGAGAACCACAGAGATCTTCCTCGCCACTGACGGTTGCACATCATTCTTCTGCAATTCGGCAAGAAGCAATTGCGCGGTTACAGCCAGTTTATCGGCCCCGGCCTGCTGCTCGAATTGTTCTTTCAGTTTGTTGATCAAGGTGCCCACTCTTTCCATTGGATGTAATACATTTGGGGGTTACCAATAATAAGCACGAATTGCTTTAAAGTTACAAAACGTTTTTTCTTTATCATTTATTTTAACAGATGTTTATTGAGCCAAATATATCGGGAGAAAGAAGGGGTTGGATCGAAGTGATCTGCGGCAGTATGTTCAGCGGCAAGACCGAAGAGCTGATCCGCAGGCTCAAAAGGGCCAAGATCGCCAACCTGAAAGTAGAGATCTTCAAACCCGCCATCGATGTGCGCTATGATGAGAATAACGTGGTGAGCCACGATTCCAACGCCATCCAGTCCACCCCCATCGATAATTCCCAAACCATCCTTTTGATGGCCGAGGGTGTGGATGTAGTAGGTATAGACGAGGCCCAGTTCTTTGATGCCGAGGTTATGAACGTATGCGAGATCCTTGCCTTACGTGGAGTGAGGGTAATTGTAGCCGGGCTGGATATGGATTATCTCGGCAGGCCATTCGGGCAAATGCCTTATCTCTTGTCAATTGCAGACTACATCACCAAACTTCACGCGATCTGTATGCGCTGCGGCAATATTGCCAATGTATCGTACCGCAAGACCGACCAGGAAGGACAGGTACTGATCGGCGAAAAAGAAACTTACGAGCCTCGCTGCCGCAAATGTGCCAATGAAAAATAAGCGCCGGATATTGTCGCTCATGCAAAAGGACCTGCTGCTCGAAACGCGCCAGCAGTATACTTTGTATGGCATTCTCTTATATGTGGCGTCTACCATTTTTGTGGTCTACCTCTCCATGGACCAGCCTGAAGAAAAAGTATGGAACGGATTATTCTGGGTGATACAATTGTTTGTCTGCATCAACGCCGTAGCCAAAAGTTTTTTACAGGAAAGCAGGGGCCGCATGCTTTATTTTTATTCTATAGCGGGGCCTGTTGATTTTGTTTTATCCAAGCTCCTCTTCAATGCATTACTGATGATCGTGATGAGCTTGCTAAGCCTTGCGGTATTCACGCTATTATTAGGCAACCCATTGGAGAACTGGCCTATCTTTCTGTTCATCACCTGTTTGGGTGGAGTGAGCCTGAGCCTTGTATTCACTTTCCTTGCAGCCATTGCAGCCAAAGCACAGCAACAGGCCGCACTGATGGCGATCATGGGATTTCCCTTGATCATACCGCAGTTGCTCCTGCTGATGAAAATCTCCTCCACAGCTTTTTCATCCGTAGTTCAGGCAGGCTGGTGGAATATGGTTTTTTTATTAGGGGGGTTGGATATTATGGTGATTGCGCTTGCGGTTATTCTGTTTCCATTTCTGTGGAAGGACTAGCGGGCGGGGCGCTCAAGCGACCTGAACGCTGATCTTTCCAAAGAATAAGAATCTTCCAAATAATTATTGATTGTTTGAAATTTTAGCGTTCAGGCCGCTTCAGCGTCCCGACCGCTAAAATTTCAGATGCCTCACAGTCTGCGCCTTATTGATCAACTGTTTCAACGAATCAATACCGATCTTCAAATGATTCTCAACAAATTCTGAAGTTACTTTTTTATCGCTGGCCTCTGTCTTTACACCATCGGGAATCATAGGCTGGTCACTCACCAGTAACAATGCGCCGGTAGGGATTTTATTATAGAAACCAACAGTAAAAATAGTAGCGGTCTCCATATCAATGGCATAGGCTCTGATTTTAGTGAGATAAGCTTTGAACTCATCATCATGTTCCCAAACCCGTCTATTGGTTGTGTACACAGTACCTGTCCAGTAATCAACCTGGTAATCACGGATGGTAGTTGATATCGCTTTCTGCAATGCGAAGGCGGGCATGGCCGGCACTTCCGGTGGGAAATAATCATTGGAGGTACCCTCTCCCCTTATCGCTGCAATAGGAAGTATCAGGTCACCGATCTTGTTGCGTTTTTTCAGACCGCCGCATTTCCCTAAGAACAAAACCGCTTCAGGCTGTATGGCAGTAAGCAGGTCCATTACGGTTGCTGCCCCGGGACTTCCCATTCCGAAATTGATGATGGTGATTCCTTCTGCTGTCGCGCATTGCATGGGCCTGTCTGCACCTACTACTTTCACCTTGTTCCATTTGGCAAACATGGTGATATAATTACTGAAATTGGTCAACAGTATAAATTTGCCAAAATTCTCCAGTTTCTCTCCGGTATATCGCGGAAGCCAGTTGTTTACGATCTCTGCTTTTGTTTTCATAATGCTTTATTTGATGGATACACAATAGGTATCTTTGAAAAAGATAATCGGCTAAAATACAAAAAACACAGCCATAAACAAAGCTTATGACAAGGATAGAGTATCCGCCCTTCGATTTCCGCATCAAAAAAGAAGAGGAAAAAGAATGGATATTTGATGAGATCCGCAAACAATGGGTGCGCCTTACGCCCGAAGAATGGGTGAGACAGAATATGCTGCAGTACCTGTTACAGGTAAAAAAATATCCCGCTTCGCTGATCGCTGTTGAGAAAGAGATCGCATTGGGTGAATTAAGAAAGCGTTTTGATATCCTTGTCTACCGCGATGCAAAACCATGGATGATCATCGAGTGCAAAGAAATGAATGTGCCCTTAAGCGAAGCAACGATCCGGCAGATCCTTAATTATAATATAACCATACAGGCAGAATATATTGTGATCACGAACGGAACGGATAACCATGCATTTTCATTAATAACAGGGACAGCTGAATCAATATTAACGTTACCGGAATTCTAAATCTCTTCTTTGCGCCTTTGCGTGAAAAAATCGCAAAGTTGCTATCGCAAAAAAGAAATACAAAAGAGTATATTTATCATATCATACCAGGTTATGAAATATATAATCATCGCTTTCTTATTGTTTCCGCTTTTTTCATCTGCCCAGATATTAAATATCGACAAGTCTGATACTGCGGATTATGTAAATAAATCAAAAACCAGTTTCAATCTCAGTACAGGGCTGGAGATAGATAAACAGCAAACCACATTGTATGATGCAACCAACACGGCAGAATTAATGTATCAAAAGAAAAAAGAACTTTTCATATTCTCAACCAGTTACCGTTTTACCTACAATGGACCGGATGATATTTTGAATGCCGGGTATTTTCATCTTCGCTTCAGGCATAATTATAAAAATAAATATCAACCCGAGACTTTTGTACAATACCAATGGGACAATAGACGCGGCCTCTCTTACCGGGCGCTGGCAGGCATGAACTTGCGTTATAATTTTTACAAAGGCGATACCTGGGATATCAATGCAGGTTTGGGATTGATGTATGAAGAAGAAAAATGGAACTATTCCGCAGTAGATTCCGCGAAACTTCCCGCCAATACAACGCCCATCACCAATCATCTCATGAAGATCAATTCCTATATCCGCATGAACTGGAAAGCAAGTGAGAACAGCGATGTGATCCTCAGTTTATTTTTACAAACACGCCCCTCAGCATTCAAACCAAGAATTGCACCAAGTGTCCAATGGAACATCAATGCAGGCAAACACCTCGGTTTCAGCGTAAGCTTTGCCGGCATTTACGACCAGGCGCCGGTGGTACCGATCAATAAATTCTATTACAGTCTTTCGAATAGTATTCTTGTTAAGATATAGATACTGTTTTGATCACAATAAAAGAAGCCGCTTATATTAGTAAGCGGCTTCTTCGTAGAAAGTAATTATTAATTCTATTAAGGAAATATTCCCAACTCAGAATAAGACGTCCCTACTTTATTAATCGCGCACACATAAGCCGCCGTACGCATATCAGGAATTCCAGGATTGTTTTTCCAGATCTCCATGATCTCGCGTGTTGCAGTGATCATGGTTTCTTCAAGCCCGCTATGTACGAGGTCAACTTCTTCAGGGCCATGCTTGATGAATTTACGTTCTGCATCAGAAACATTTTTACCCGTTAACCCTTCTATCTGGTCGAGAATATGTGTGTTCAGGTTTTCGGTAAACCGTTTTTCCATACGGCCGTAACGAACGTGGCTAAGGTTTTTTAACCACTCAAAATAAGAAACGGTTACGCCGCCCGCATTCAAGTACATATCAGGTACCACGAGCACGCCTTTTGCAATAAGTATATCATCAGCTTCTGGTGTTAGCGGACCGTTCGCCGCTTCACCAATGATCTTTGCTTTTACCCTTCCTGCATTATCGCCATTGATCACGTTCTCCAGTGCGGCCGGAATTAAAATATCGCATTCAAGTTCGAGGGCATCATTGCTTTTTGCGAGATTGGTTGCACCAGGGAAATTCAAAATAGAACCGGTTGATTTTCTGTGTTGAAATACTTCTTCTTCATTCAAGCCATCGGCTTTAAAAATAGCACCTTCATATTCTGCAATTGCCACCACAATAGAACCATGTTCTCGGAAAAATTTTGCACTGTGGTACCCTACATTACCCAATCCCTGTACCACTACTTTTTTGCCTTCTACACCAATGGTTAATCCCAGTTTTTTCATCACATCTTCCATATGGCACACTTCACGAATGCCAAAGAATACGCCTAATCCGGTGGCTTCCTTCCTTCCGCGCACACCACCCTGCGTAATGGGTTTACCGGTTACACAACCCGCTGCATCTATTTCTCCTGGTTTTAAAGAAGTATAAGTATCAACGATCCATGCCATCTCTCTTTCACCGGTTCCATAATCAGGCGCAGGTACATCTATACCTGGGCCGATAAAATTTTTCTTTACCAACTCGCTTGTATAACGGCGCGTGATCTTTTCGAGTTCATACACACTGTGTTTTCTCGGGTTGATTTTAATTCCACCTTTACCTCCACCAAACGGCACATTCACGATAGCGCATTTGTAGGTCATGAGTGAGGCAAGCGCCATCACTTCATCCTGGTTCACTTCATCGCTGAAACGGATCCCACCTTTACAGGGCGATTTATGTTGCGAATGCTGCACACGGTATGCCTCAATCACTTCAATGCGTCCATCATCCATCTTCACCGGGAAACGCATGCTGTAAATGCTGTTACATGCTTTGATCTGTTCTAACAGGCCCTTTTCCCAGGTGGTAAACTTTGAGGCTTTATCGAAGCTTTTTTCAACACTTTGAAAAAAACTATACGGTTGTTGAGTTGACATGAGCTGATCTTTTAAGTTTTAATTTTTTATTAGCAAGCAGTTGATCTGCTATTGAGCTTTTGTTGCGTCGCACACTTGTACGGCTAGTTCGTTGTTCATCTTTTGTGAATTGTGAATAGTGAATGGTGAATCAGGTCTCCTATTGCGCATTCACTATTCACTATTCACTATTCACTATTCACTTCTTCTCCAGCTTACTTATCTTCCTGTCCAAACTGAATACATAAAAAAACAAACCAAGTAAAATGGTGATTACTATGGCCACTACTACATATATTTTTCCGTTACTGCGCATTACACCTGCTGTGTCTGCATCAGTAGTTTGTGCCTGGGCAACAGCAGTGAACATTGCCAGCATCAAAACAAAAATGATCCTGTTTACTTTATTCATTTATCAATTTTTTATGTTGCATGATACGCACACGTATCAGTAATGTAGTGATCCATACACTTAACAATGTCCAGCCGATAAAAGCGGGGTACATCACAAGACGCATGTAATTCGTGGTATCTTTTGGATCAAGTGCAGGGTTCCCTTCATTGCCCATTCCGCCGGGGTGAAGGCTCTCTGCCAATCTCGGTAAGATCCAGATACATGGAAACAACATGAAGTATGCGAAAATATTATACACCGCTCCGATCCTTGCCTGTTTCTCTTCATCCTGTAAACTTCCCTTCAAAACAAAATAAGCGAAGTAAATAAGCAATGCGATCGCCGTTCCATTCTGTTTGGCATCACCGCTCCAGGGCTTGCCCCATTGGTAATTGGCCCAGATCATTCCCGTGATCGTACCCAGAACGCCCAGCACGGTTCCTGTTCTGGCAAATTCTGTTGAATATATTTCGTCGATGGCTGATTGCTTGCGGAGGTATTTAATCGCATAGATCGCCGACACCGAAAAACAAACCATCATCGCGATCCACATAGGAACATGGAAAAAAAGATTCCGGATGGTCTCTTTCAGGGGAACGCCCGGTGGCGAAGGAACCGGCACCAAAAAGCCGTAAGAACAAGTATATAAGAGTAAAAGGAAACTAGCCCATTTCCACCAGGATTTTCGAAGCATGATCTGTTTTTTACTTTCATCCATTCTGCACTTCCAACAAACTAACAACTGTGAGCGCAAAAGTAAGTCAATGGGGGGCATTAAAACAACGATTGTGTAAAAATTACAAATTCATAGCAATTTTGGATTTGTTTCGCCAAAGCGGGATGTAATTTTACTCTCTATCCCCCTCCCGCTTTGGCGGGACAAAATTTCCCAATTACATTTACTTATGCCTAACCCGCTCCTCCACATAAAAAACCTGTCTGTCGATTTTGTAACGGATAATAACAACACAAAAGCATTAAAAAATATTAATATATCTGTTTCAAGGGGTGAGATACTGGCAATTGTTGGTGAATCGGGGTCAGGAAAATCGGTTACTTCCTTGTCTGTATTACAATTACTGCCTTCACCACCCGCAAAATATACTTCGGGCGAAATATTGCTGAGCGTTGGGGATAGGACCATTGATATGCTTCAATTGCCGCGTGAAGAATTGCAATCGATCCGGGGCAATCATGTGGCGATGATCTTCCAGGAGCCAATGACCTCTTTAAACCCTGTTCTCACCTGCGGTTTCCAGGTGATGGAAGCGATCAGGCAACATAATTCCATCACAGAGAAAGAAGCAACTGAAAAAACGATTGCACTTTTTGAAAAAGTAAAACTGCCGGATCCTGCAGCCATGTTCAAACGTTACCCGCACCAATTAAGCGGCGGGCAAAAACAACGCGTAATGATTGCGATGGCGATGAGTTGTGAGCCTTCTTTATTAATATGCGATGAACCGACAACTGCATTGGATGTTACGGTACAAAAAAATATTCTCCAGCTTATCCGTGAGCTGCAGTTGCAGAATGATATGGGTGTCATCTTTATCACACACGACCTAAGCGTTGTTGCAGAAATTGCGGACCGCGTTGCCGTAATGTACAAAGGAGAGATTGTTGAGCAGAATATCGCGAAGCAATTATTTTCTTCACCACAACATCCTTACACAAAAGCATTGCTTGCCTGCAGACCCTTGTTACATGATAAAGGAGAAAGATTACCGGTAGTGAGTGATTTTATGGAGATCGGTGCAGATGGGGAAATCATAGAGAAGTTAAAAGTTAAAAGTCAAAAGTTAGAAGTACGCCCCGAACTGGAACCTTTAACTTTTAACTCTTCACTTTTAGCTGTCAAAAACCTCAAAATCTACTTCCCTTCCCAAAAAACATTCTTAGGAAAAACAACTGCTTACACCAAAGCCGTAGATGATGTTAGTTTTGACGTTTTCGAGGGAGAAACATTGGGACTCGTTGGTGAATCCGGTTGCGGAAAAAGTACACTGGGCAGGGCTATCCTGAGATTGATCGATGCAACTGATGGTAAAGTATTTTATAAAGGGATGACTTTATTGGATGCCTCAGCTGCAACCATGAAATCTTTACGAAAAGATATGCAGATCATTTTCCAGGATCCGTATTCTTCACTCAATCCAAGGATCACGATTGGTGATGCGATCTCCGAACCATTGCAGGTACATGGTTTGGTGAACAACCGCAAAGAGAGAAAAGATAAAGTGATGGAGCTTTTAGAAAAAGTGAGTTTACTACCCGAACATTATAACAGGTACCCACACGAATTCAGTGGCGGGCAACGCCAAAGAATTGTGATCGCAAGGGCACTTGCATTGAAACCATCTTTTATCATTTGTGATGAAAGTGTTTCTGCTTTGGATGTGAGTGTGCAGGCACAGGTGCTCAATCTTTTGAACGACCTGAAAAAAGAATTCGGCTTTACAGCTATTTTTATTTCACATGACCTATCGGTTGTCCGTTATATCAGCAACCGGATCATGGTAATGAATAAAGGAAAAATAGAAGAGATCGGGGAAGCAGAAGACGTCTACAATCATCCGCAAAGCGATTATACGAGGCGATTGATCGCTTCGATTCCGGGTGTTGTTATATAATTAAATCTCACACAAGGAGACAAAAGCATGGTTTGATGCTCAGTCCTTACTGAAAAGAATAATTAATTTCTTTAAACCGCTCATTCGGCTCACATAGTTCTATGTGCCAGGAATTCCCTATATTTTCAAGCGTGTAAAGAAATCCTGCTGTCAGCTTTGCATTCTCATCAACGAGGATCTTTTTTTCGCATACAATCCTGTTTGACAATGTGGGAATGTCTTTTACTTTCATCACAGCAAATGATGAATCAAAGATCGGGCGGTTGTCTTTGCGGATCACAACCGAGAAAATAATATTACCGTTCTCGTTTGAAAAATCTTTTTCTGTGTATAACACAAAACGGATGGTTCTTTCAACATTTGCAACTGGTGGCGTTTCATTTTTTTTGCACGATACCAAAAAGAGTGCTCCGGAAACCAAAACGATAAAACCTGCTTTCCTTTTTATTAATCTATTCATGCCACCAATAACGGAATTATTTTCCGAAGGTTGCTTGGCTGAATTTGCATTTTGAAAAACGGTTTATACAAAAGATAAACGGCAAATATTTGCACACAAACCCAAAGTGCAAAGCTTTCCTACGCGTTGGTTGTCCTTGGATATTTCTAATGTGTCCAAGAAAATATCGCAGAAAACACACTGTTTGGTTTTTTAGGCTAAATCATAATGTATTGAAAATCAAATAATTAAAACATTCATAGTTTGCAAAATTGGGTCATTACCCTGCAAGTCTTACCTTTGCCGACTTCTTAAATTCATGCCGTAACATGAAGCGAGTCTTATTCCCTCCGCACGATTACTGTGAGGCTGGGGCGACAACCTGATTGTGGCTATCATCTTAAAACAGGATTAGACACATGAAATTATCTCAATTCAAGTTTGACCTTCCACTGAACCTTATTGCGCAGAACCCGACCAAGAGAAGGGAAGACAGCCGAATGATGGTTGTTGACCGTAAGAGCGGGCATATGGAGAACAAACATTTCCGCGACATCTTAGAGTATTTTGATGACAAGGATGTATTCGTAGTAAACAACACCAAAGTATTTCCGGCAAGAATGTATGGCCGCAAGGAAAAAACAGGTGCAAAGATCGAAGTGTTTTTGCTTCGTGAACTGAACAAGCCCAACCGTTTGTGGGATGTGATCGTTGATCCCGCAAGAAAGATCCGTGTGGGTAACAAATTATATTTCGGCGAAAATGAAGAACTGGTTGCTGAAGTAATTGACAACACCACCAGCCGTGGCCGTACCATCCGTTTTTTATGGGATGATGATGATGAGAGCTTTAAGAAAATGCTGGAACATCTCGGAGAAACACCTTTGCCAAAATACATTAAGCGCAAGCCTGATGAAGAAGATAAAGAACGTTACCAGACCGTTTATGCAAAACACGAAGGTGCTGTTGCTGCTCCTACTGCGGGTTTGCATTTCAGTAAAGAGCTGATCAAACGTTGCGAGATCTTGGGGATCCGCTTCGCAGAGGTTACTTTGCATACAGGCTTAGGCACTTTCCGCCCAATTGAAGTGGAAGATCTCAGCAAACATAAAATGGATGCTGAATACTACGCCATTGATGAGCAGGCATGTAATATTGTAAACAAAGCGAAAGAAACCAATCATCGTATCTGTTCTATCGGAACAACTACTATGCGTGCGATGGAAAGCAGTTTCACTGCACAGAAATTATTGAAACCAAGTGAAGGATGGACCAACCATTTTATCCATCCGCCATACAAATTCAATGTAGCGGATAGCCTGGTTACCAATTTCCATTTACCAAAAACAAGTTTGCTGATCATGACCTGTGCGTTTGCCGGTTACGATCTTGCGATGGAAGCTTATAAAAAAGCGATCAAAGATAAATACCGTTTCTTCAGTTATGGAGATGCGTTGCTGATCGTTTAAGGCAGCTCATATTCTTCGGCCACAAAAGACACAGATCTCACAGAAATACCCGTGATGTAATTTGTATCTTTTGTGGCTATTTTATTTGTAATGGGGGCTGATAGTCATACGGTAATTTATTGCATATTTTCTCCGACCATGCCCAGTAGTTGGCAGTGATAAGATTACGCCCATCAAAAAAACTGCCGTTGGAAAAAACAGAAACCGGTTCATCGGTACGGTATAAGTTAGAACTCACCGGCAGATAAATCAAATCTTTGGGAAGATATGGCTGGTATTCTTCCGGCGGCTTCTTGGGAGTATAGATAACCTGGATATGCCTGAATTGTAACCCTGTTGTCAAAGAATTAACAGCGAAAGCAATATTTTTTCTTGATAATAATATATTGATCAATACTTCCTTTTGATCCAATTGCTTCATGACACTTTGATAATAAGCAAGTGAATCGGGATGAATAACAGTGGCTGTATCTTTTTCATCCACCGAAATGGAACGGCCATCTTCCAGGAAAAGCGTGGTGTGCTTCCATGGTTTTTTTCTTGACTGGTATGCATACATCTGTTTTACGCGTAGCTTTTCAGTTTCAGGTATCACAAACCATTCACGCACCTGGAAATTCTGCTCCTGCACTTTGTCCTCAAAAACACTGCGTAAAAAATGCATCAACGATCCACTATAAACGGCGAGACGGTTCTCTTCCCATCTTTTTTCAAACCCTTTACGTGTTGTGGTCATTTTTGTAAAAAAAGGGTATCCCTGGTAAAGGAATTCTTTGGTGTTGAGGTTAAATTCAAAGGCAGTGAGATCGTATCGCAAAATATAACCCAATGCATTGTTTTCAATAACCAATTGTTCGGCTGCACTTACTTTAAGTGTATTGGTTTTTTTGTTTAATTTTAACCGGAGTACTTCTTTATTTACCAGCTTACAATCTTCTGCAAATGCTGCGGTTCCGATAAAATTATCTATAAATATTTTCCCCCATTTATCCCAGCCATCTTTATCATAAGATTCAAGGATCACTTCTTTTAATTCTTCAGCTTTCGGCAGGAGAAAAATTTCCAGTTTTTCCGGTATTTGATCCGACTGTATAGAAAGGTGATAGGTTTCGTAACTCAAACAGGAAACGACCAGGTCAAACCTGCCTTGCGGAAGATCCGGGATCACAAACTCTCCCTTTTCATTCGTCATTGCGCCGACAGAAGTATTACTGAGATATACGCTTGCTGCAGGTACGGCTTTTGTACTCCCTGTTATCATAACGCGGCCCACCAATTTTTTTTGAGCATGATTAGCTATAGAAAACAATAGCAACAGAAGAAATAAACACACCCGCATAATAGCTTTTGTTGACAGGAATGTTACTGTTTTATTCATACACCATAAATATACATCCCTTAATTAGCTTTTTTGGGAGGCGGCCAATAGTCACTCGGCAACAGCGCAGCGATCTTTTCTGACCATGCCCAATAGCCTGAGCTGATCAGGTTAGTGCCTTCAAAATAACTTCCATTGGCAAACACAACGATAGGGTCGTTGCTCTGGCGAAAGATCTCTGAAGTGATCGGTGCATCCGTCAATATTTTACGTATTCTTTTACCATATTCAAATGGCGGTTTCTTTGGCGTATAGACGATCTGGAGGTTATCCGGAAAATCCAATCCTACTAAAAGGCTATCGATAGCATACGCAATGCTGTCGCCGGGAAGTACCTGATTGATCAACACATCAAAGCCGTCCGGATCCTGCATCACTTTACGGTAATATGCAAGTGTATCGGGATGAAGCCCGGTGTTGTCATCGCCAATTACAAGTACATTCTTTCCATTCACTGTGGCAGGAATACGCGATTTCATATACGCTGCCTTTACTCTTTTCTGTTCTTCACCAGGAAGTTTGATAAGTTTCCTTACTTCAAAATGTTGTTCTATAAGTTTATTGCGGTAAAGGCTGCGCATAAAATGCATGATCGATCCGTAATAGGCAGACTCCCTGTTGCTCATCCACCGTTTACGGATGCCATCACGTTTTGCGTCCATCTCTTCAAACAGCGGATATCCCTGGTAGAGGAACATATGTGTGTTGAAATCAAAATCAAAACGGGTAAGATCATATTTCAATACATATCCAAGCGCTTTGTTTTCGATTATCAACCTGTCGTTGGCAAAAGCCTGCAGTATATTGGTTTTACGGCTGAACCTGAATTTGATCACCTCCTTATTCAGCAATTTGCAATCTTCTGCAAAAGCGGTTGTGCCGATAAAATTATCCATGAAAAAACTTCCCCACCGTTCCCAGCCGTTCTTTTCATACGGTTCCAGTATCACTTCCTTCAGTTCGTTTATTTTAGGTTTGAGTTGTATATCAAGATCGGGAGGCAAACGGTTCGATTGAACGGAGATAATATACGATTCATATCCAACAAAAGAGACCACCAGGTCGTACCGGCCACTGGGAAAATGATCGATGGTAAATTCACCATTATCATTCGTGACCGTGCCAACGGATGTATTTGCCAGGAATACATTGGCAGATACTACAGGTTTGTGTGTATCAACCGCAGTTATTTTTCCTTTCAAAGATTGTGAGAAGGAACCAAAACTAATGCAAAGAAAAATTATCAAAAGGCACGGTACCCGGATCATACAGATGAATATCACCGGAAGATAGTATTTCTTCTTTATAACAAAACTGCCGATCTACGACCGGCAGTTTTGTGCATGACTTGTTTTTAAATTAATTGAAAAGGTTTTCTTTATCTTCTTCCAGTATGAGATATTGTTTTCGGCCGAGGGTAAAATAATACAGTACATATAGCAGGAAGGGCACCAGCAGGATCACCTGGTACAATCCAAGTAAATCCGGACGCGGTATATGCGCAAAACGGAAAAACAACCCGGACGCCAATACTAACAAGACAAGAATATAACCAACGGTATAATATTTCATACCGGATCTCACCCGCAAAAATCTTGTTTCACCTTCATTGATCGATACAGTCAACTCATTACTTTTAAACCAACTGATACCGCATTGAACATTATGTATCCCGGGAGTTACCTGGAATTCCTCCGAACTGCCGGAAGCAACTTGTCCTGCCGCGACATTATCAACAAGACATTGAACAGGGCGTACCCTGTTTACCATTTCCTTCTTACGGTTCAAAACTATTTTAGTGGCCATATGATCTTTTTATAAACCGAACAACCCGCTGTTCAGCAGTTGCAGTGTTTTTGTTTTATAGGAACTAGGCACCAGCAATGAAATATTGTGTGCACTTCCACCATAACTTACCATCGTAACGGGAACTTCTTTAATAGCCGAAAATAGCTTTTGCAATACATCTTCCGTTTGTGCGATCTCGTTACCAACGATCGAAACAATGGTTTGATCTTTGTCTACATCAACCGTTCCGAAAGGTTCCAGTTCTTTTACGATCTCCCGTAAAGAAGCATCCGTATCTATCGTTACCGAAACAGCCACTTCAGAAGTAGTGATCATATCGATGGACGTATGGTACTTCTCAAACACTTCAAATACTTTTCTTAAGAAGCCATAAGCCAGCAACATCCGGCTGCTCTTGATCTTGATCGCGATGATGCCATCCTTGGCTGCCACTGCTTTCACACCAACGCTGCCGGCTTCTTTGGTGATCACCGTACCCGGTGCGTCAGGCTGCATGGTGTTCAATAATTTAACCGGAACATTTTCCTGTTGTGCTGGCCAGATACAGGTAGGGTGCAGGATCTTTGCGCCGAAATAAGCGAGCTCCGCCGCTTCATCAAAACTCAATTGTTTGATCGCGTTAGTTTTATTAACCACGCGCGGATCGTTGTTGTGCATGCCATCAATATCGGTCCATATCTCGCATACCGATGCATTGATAGCGGCAGCGATAAGAGATGCCGTGTAATCACTTCCACCACGTTTCAGATTATCCACTTCTCCTTTTGCGTTGCGGCAGATATATCCCTGTGTTACAAATAATTTTTTGTTGTTGTTCTGTTGCAGCAGCTGGCTCAGTTTGATCTTGATACTTCCGAGTTGCGGTTCTTCATTTGAATCGACCGACATAAATTCGAGCGCAGGCAATAACATATGATCTACGCCCTGCTCTTCAAGATAAGCGCTGAATAATTTTGTACTCATTAATTCACCCTGTGCAAGAATATCTTTATTCAATGCTTCACTGAAAGAGATACGAAGTATTATATTCAGGAATTCAAAATGTTCATTGATAAATGCATTGGCCTTTGCCTGTGTGTCTTCCTTCTTTAAAAGATCCAGCACAAATGCTTTGTAATGCGCTTCCAGTTTATCGATTTTCTGTTTCGCGCTGCTGCGGTCGCCCTGTGATAAACTGTTGCTGATCTCTACCAATGAATTGGTAGTGCCACTTAATGCGCTAAGCACAACAATGGTCGGTTCTGCATCTTTGGTGATCAGTTCTGATACCTGTTGCATACGTTCCGGCTTTCCAACACTGGTGCCGCCAAACTTCATTACTTTCATGTGAAACCCCCTCCCCGATTTTTATTGATGATTAAAATTTGCTGCAAATGTAAGCGCTGGGCGATTTATTTTTTAGTAATTAATGCGAATCAAGGGTTGAAAATTGCAATATCAGGAGAATTGAAGAGGCGTTGCGCGTCAACCCTTGATTCGCATAACTAGCAATTGGGAATGCTGTTTTGCATAGCCGCAACCCAATTGCTAACTCATAACTCCTGATTACCCCAGTCAGCCAGTCCGGCTTTTATCCGCACCTGGCTCGTACCAGGTAAATAAATATAACATACTTAAAACATACTTAAGATACAGTTGTTATACATAATCATATAAAAATGTGTTGGAACTGTGTTGGAACTGTGTTAGATCTGTGTTGGAACATACAATCAGGCCCGAATGAACCCCGAAGAAATATCGAAACCAGGGCAGCCCCAGGTTTCAGGGCTCATGCGCTAACGGTTTTCTTAGATCTTTGCTCTGCTGCCGTCTTTGCGTAAAATTTTCTTAACTTCCTAATGCCGGCAAAGCATGTAAAAAGAGTATATGCCGGATCGGAAATCTTTCTTTTCAACCATGATCGTATTAATTATGCGAATCATGGATTGAAAATTGCAATATCAGGGGAATTGCAGAGGGTTATGACTCTCGTCAACCCTTGATTCGCATAATTAGTAATTAATAATTGGTAATTATGGGAAATCCTATTGCCCAAAAGGCTTTTGGGAGGTACATTCTATGTTAAGTCCGGGATCGACATTGAAATATTTGCAGAAAAAACGGTAATAACCGTACCTGTAGCGGGTGTCGGCTGCTCCTGTGGGGCCACACTCTATTCCTCCATTGATCACATTTACCACCGAGCCAAATCCAGGCAACCTACCGCCATCCAGGTCCTTTGCTGAAGGTTTCCAGGCGCCGCTGATGATATCATGACAGGAAGGTTTGGGAAACTGCGGTGTTGTCCAGAACCAAAGTGCAGATGCAAAACATATGACCGGATCTTTTGTTAAGAGTGATGGATCATTCAATAAAATGTTTTTATCCTTCAGGTAAGCTTCACTGAATTGTCCATAATTATAATTCCAGCTCAACTGCAAAGGTCCGCGGCCATGGTAAGACCGGCCCGGTATCGGAGGATATATTTTTTTTGTTGTATCGGAATATTGGGGGCAGCCTTTTGCGCAGGTTACTTCTTCGGCAAAATGTAATCCCCATTTGTAATAACCTCCTGGCGCATCATCCCAGCCTCCGCCGTTTTCATACGCGATGTTTGCAAGAAAGGCGCATAGCTCGCGTTTTTGTATGATCGTATCATTGTGCACTAAAAACTGAGGGAATGAATCTGCTGCCGCAAGAAAAGCTTTGAACGAATAAAGATCTTTTCCGGTTGACTTTTTTTTAGATGGATCAGTTCCTGCAGAAATGCCTATGCGGTTCGGAAATAATTCATTCCATTTTTTTTCAGTCAGGTATTTGCGAAGATTGCTTTGTTGTGCGTAAGTATCAATACCTGCCAGGATAAAAAACGCGAGTAGAATAATTACACAATGATATTTTTTTATCGACAGGATCATTCTCTTATCAAAAACTGAGTGAAAATTTATTTCCTACTTCCCTGAGATCTTCTACAACACTATCCACCAAAGGAATACCTTCTTTCATGCGGATGGATTCCATTTCCCTTTCGGGGTCACCTGGTATCAATACTTTTTCATGCCCCTCAGCAGGTGTAGCCGAGCGGAACCGTTGGATCCAGTTGTCCATATGTTGTTTGAATTCATCTGCAGGACGAAATGCATCTACGCGCATGGCGCCAAAAAAATGTCCCAACCCTTTTCCCGGCATATTCTCCGGCATCGGTACATAGGCAGGGAATGGCGGTGCCCATGGCCCATACGATGCACCGCTCAATACAGCAGAAAATATATCAACGATGCTTCCCAATGCATAACCTTTATGGCTGCCATGTTCCCTGTCGCTTCCCAGTGGAAGCAGGGCGCCTTGTTTTTTTAAGATGTTTGCATCAGTAGAAGGTTGTCCATCTTTATCCTGCACCCAACCCAAAGGTGTGTCTGCATTTTTTCTTTGCAGTATTTCCAGTTTACCATTGGCTGCAGTAGTTGTAGCAAAATCTGCAACAAATGCCGGTTGTTTATCTGCGGGAATCGCTACCGCGATGGGGTTCGTTCCTAACATTTTTTCGGTTGAAAAAGTCGGCGCCACCAAGGCACTTGCATTGGTCATTGCCATACCGATCATATCATGTTCCAGGGCCATCATCGCATGAGATCCTGCTATCCCAAAATGATTTGTATTGCGAACGCTTACCCAGCCCGTGCCAACCAGTTTGGCTTTTTCAATAGCTACCTGCATGGCAAAAGGCGCTACTACCAGGCCAAGTCCTGCATCACCATCCACAACAGCGGTTGAAGGTGTTTCATGAACAACTCTTATATCCGGTGTTGCGTTGATCCGCTTCGCTTCCCATAAACGCACATACCCTGTCAAACGTGCCACACCATGGCTATCAATTCCTCTTATATCAGCAGATAATAAAACGCTGGTAGCTGTTGCAGCATGTGCGTCTGAGCAGCCGATGCTTTTGAAAACGGAGAAGGTGAATTGATAGAGATGGGCGTATGAAAAAAGCATAGATGAAATTTGTTTTAATTAAAATATCATGTACGCAAGGTAGCTGTTTGCCTTAGTAGTAGAAAATGGCACACAGATGACACGGATTTAACTGATTATTACTGATTTTTTTTGTCGTTAGTAAAAAGCTTTCTTTTAAATTCAGGTTTTTTGCCAAAATTTAGTAATAGTCCTACTTCCATTTCTGTTGCCTTTAAGTAGTTAATGAGCTGTGACTCGTGTTCAATTGCTAGTCCTTCTGCTGCTTTTAATTCCAAAATGATTTTATTCTCGATTATGATATCTGCAAAATATTCACCGACAATGCGGTTTTTATAAAAAACTTTAATCGGTTTTTGTCGCTCGCAAAAGATATTCATCTCCATTAGTTCTACAAGCATTGCATTTTCATATACCTTTTCCAAAAAGCCAAACCCGAGTTTATTATAAACAGCGTAGTAAGCTTTTAAAACCTTACTTGTAATATCGTTATACAATAAATCCGTCATAATCAGTTAAATCCGCGTCATCCGTGTGCCATTAAAAATCATGCATGTTAGCCTGTCAAAATTATCATAGTCATTCCAGAAAAGAGTTAATTATGACTTGAACAAATACTAAGTATTTATACGCGTATTATCATAAAAAAAGGAGATACATAAATGCATCTCCCTTCCTTAAAAATCAAATCATTTCTTAAAAAGGCAGATCATCCAGTGGCTCTGTCAGTTCACTTGCAGAAGGGCCCGAGGTTGCCGGTTGCGAATAAGCCGGTGGTGCTGATTGGTAACTATTTCCACCATCATTGCTTCCACCTCCCTCACTTGGCTTGCCTCCGAGTAATTGTACACTTAACACGCGGAGTGATAGTGTTGCACCCTGGCGGCCATCCTGTGTGGTATAGGTTCTAACGTCGGGCTGGCCATCTACATAGACCTGTGTGCCTTTTTTAAGATAGGGCGCCACTGCGGTTCTGTCTGTCCAGTATGCGCAATCAACCCAGGTGGTCTTGTCTTTCTGGTTGCCTTGTGCATCTTTAAAACGTTCTGTGTGGGCCACGGTAAAATTGATCACATTCTTACCGTTCACAGTATTTACCAGGGCATCTTTACCCAGATTACCGATTACTTGTAGCTTTATCATAACATTTTTATTTTTTGTAAATATGGAGCCGATAAAATTAATACAAAAGAGTATTTACCGCAGAAACTAGTTTTTTTTCACTGTATAAAATGGGCGTAAAAATGCGTGTAATTATTTCGCAACGGTAGCATTCAGGCCGGATTCTATTGATTTTTTCAACCAGGCAACCGTGCCCATACCAAACCCTGAAGTATGAAAGATCACTTTTCCCTGTTTGTCAAGAACAACATGTGTCGGGTAAAGGTTGATCCCATATTGCTCTGCGATATATCGTCCCTTGTCTATGATATTATAATTATACGGCGTTGT
Organism: Bacteroidota bacterium; assembly: GCA_040388705.1. Classification (GTDB taxonomy): domain Bacteria; phylum Bacteroidota; class Bacteroidia; order Chitinophagales; family Chitinophagaceae; genus Sediminibacterium. Next base: position 143,383 of record JAZKBI010000020.1, read on the forward strand.
TTTCAGGAACTCTTCGATCTCGTATTTTTGGTCAAGCGCCACCGCAATGAACACCACATCACTGTTTCCTTTATACGATTCTACCATTTCATTTAAATGCGGGATCTCCTGGCGGCAGGGCGGGCAATTAATAAACCAGAAATTCAACACAACTACTTTTCCCGCCATTTCTTTCAGGTTGTATTTATTACCGTTCATGTCTCTCTCTTTGAATGAAGAGATGCCGGCACCCGTTTTGAAAAAATTACTCTCCCTGGGTTTTGGCATGGCTGCTAACATCTTATTGATCTCCTCGTCAGAATATTCATATAACAACCCTGTTTTGCCGTCCTGGGCTACTCTTAACCCATACTTACCGGTTGCCATCAACTTTTGTACGATAACAGTAGGATATACCGCCCCGTTTACATCTTTTACTTCAATGGAGGCAATATCGAGCCGGGGTTTAGGCGCTGTTTGCGCCGATAGGGAGAAAAAGCAAAAAAACAAGACAGCTAAGAGGATAGTTCTCATATATCAGATTTTATTATTTCCTAAAAGTAATATATTATTTTTTACTTATCTATTGACTTTTTTCCGCTTTCGTAATGCCCGAAAGGCTTCCATCGCCCGTTGTTAGCCATAGTTGTTTTACTTTTGCAGCTTTCTTTATACCCGCCGTGGGCGGGATAAATTTTTGAATATGAGCCGAAAGGGAAAGGTTTTGGTGGCAATGAGCGGCGGTATCGACAGTACCGTTGTGGCACTTATGTTGCACCAGGAGGGGTATGAAGTGGTCGGTATCACCATGAAAACATGGGACTACGCCAGCAGTGGCACCAGCACCAAGGAAACAGGCTGCTGCAATATTGATTCATTTAATGATGCGCGACAGGCTGCAGTACATCATGGCTTCCCGCATTTTATCCTGGATATACGTGAGGAATTCGGCGATTTTGTGATCGAGAATTTTGTGGATGAATACCTCGCGGGACGCACGCCCAATCCATGCGTTATGTGCAATACCCATATCAAATGGCGCGCATTGCTGAAAAGGGCCGATGCGCTGGATTGCGAATTTATCGCCACCGGGCATTATGGTTTGATACGTCAACATGATAATGGACGATATGTGATCAGCAAGGGGCTGGATGAGACCAAGGACCAGAGCTATGTACTTTGGGGCCTCGACCAGGAATTGCTCAGCCGCACGATGCTGCCTTTGGGTGGATACCGCAAATCGGAGATCCGGCAGATGGCGATTGATCTTGGCTATCCCGAACTCGCCAAAAAAAGTGAGAGCTACGAGATCTGTTTTGTTCCGGACAATGACTATCGCGGATTTTTAAAGAACCGTGTAGAAGGATTGGAAGAAAGAGTGAATGGAGGCTGGTTTGTTGACAAACAAGGAAAAAAACTCGGGCAACACAAAGGCTATCCTTTTTATACTGTGGGGCAACGCAAAGGATTGGAAATTGCGATGGGCCGTCCTATATATGTTACTGCCATCGATCCCGGTACCAATACCGTTGTTTTGGGAGATGAAAGCGATCTTGAACAGAACGATATGCTGGTTGGCAAGATCAACTGGATCAAATACGATGGCATTACCGATGGTATGGAAGCGATCACCAAGATCCGTTACAAGGACAAAGGCGCGCTCAGTAATCTCTATACAACCGATAGTGGCATTCGTGCGCGTTTCTACGAAAATGTAAAAGGCATTGCTCCCGGGCAAAGCGCTGTTTTCTATGAAGGAAATGATGTGATAGGTGGTGGTATTATTCAGCGCGGCGAATTAATTGCGGGTTGATAACTACTTCATGATTACCGTATTTTAAAAATTTCAAATAAAAGAAAACGAAGGAAATAAGCGTCTCCGAATTTCAGGAAGTCTTCTTTTCTTCGTTTTTCTTCTATCGAATCTCTTTAAGCTTCTAATTGAAACAAAGCCGCAAACATAGAATCTGCTTTCTTATCATATCCACTTAATAATTCTGTTTTTACAAGTCGCAATTTTGCATTGCCTTGGATGAAAGCAACAGCTTCCTCATTTTCTTTTTTGAAAACGGAACAGGTGATATAGAGTAAATATCCACCTGGCTTAAGATGCGGAATAATATTGGCGACTATCTTTTTTTGCAGAGCTGCGTATTCATCGATCTTATCCTTTGAAAAAAAATACAACTGCTCCGGTGTGCGCCCCCAGGTACCGCTGCCACTACAGGGGGCATCACAAATAATTATTTTGAATTGATCATTTACAATTTTGATTTCATTGGTAAGATCGGCGATGAACGAATGATAATTTTTAATCCCTGCCTGCGCAAAACGTTCTTTTAAATTCCTAACAATAGAGGGCCGTACATCAGAAACAGTTAAGCGGATATTTGTGATACTATCATAAGCCAATAATGATTTTCCACCACTGGCTGCACAACAATCCCATGCACTCACGGGCAATTCATTGCGCTCTGTAGGAAAAAACGCTGCAACCCTTTGTGAGCTATAGTCCTGCACAACCACTTCTTTATCTATCGAAAGTACCTGATCTATTTTAGTTCCATTGGGCAATGCGAGACAGCTTGTTGCCAACTGCTGGTATTCTATTTTGTGCGAGATCAATTTTTGCAACACATTTTTTTCATTCCCGGGACGGATGCGCAAAAAAAGATTGGGCTGAATTAAATGGGAATTGGCAAAGAGGATGGGATCGATACCATCACTCAATTCATCGCTCCACGGAAATAATTTGTTGGGATCAGAACCTGGCAACATTGAGCCGACAAATGCCCATTTTTCATCGATAATTCTCTCCCATTGTGCAAGCCATTCATCGGAAAACAGGGAATCCCATTCACCTGGATTTGTTTCGCAAAGAAATAGAGATGCTTTTATTTTTTCTTCAACCGATGAAGCAACTATTGCATGCCCCGTTCTGAAATAAGTATAACAAAGCTGGCTGATATAACGCCTGTCCTTAGACCCAAATTTTGTGTTGGCTTTAAAATGTTGTTTAAGAAATACAGCAAGCGGCACAGACCCGTCATACTGCTTAATGATAGCCGTTGCTGAAGCAAGATATTGTGGTGCGTATTTCATGAGATGTAAAAATACATCTCCCGGCATTGATCAGTCATGCAAATGATTTACAAAAAACTATAATTCCAACAATGTCTTTACAGGATCTTTTCCCATCAAAAGCAATTCAGGATTTTCAAGTAATTCTTTCACCCGCACCAGGAAGCTTACACTTTCTCTTCCATCGATGATGCGGTGATCATAACTTAATGCGAGGTACATCATGGAACGGATCACCACCTGGCCTTTGATCGCCATCGGTCTTTCCTGGATCTTGTGCATTCCTAATATGGCGCTCTGTGGGATATTGATGATCGGTGTGCTCATCAAACTGCCGAACACGCCGCCATTGGTAATGGTGAATGTGCCACCCTGCAGGTCGTCAGCAGTTAATTTACTATCGCGTGCTTTGCCTGCCAGTTCTACTACTTTCTTTTCAATATCGGCCATGCTTAGGCTTTCTACATTGCGCATCACCGGAACCGTTAACCCACGCGGTGTACTTACAGCGATGCTGATATCTGCATAGTCATGGTATAAAATATTATCTCCATCAATATATGCATTCACTGATGGCCATTCTCCCAATGCAATAGCGCATGCTTTGGCGAAGAAACTCATAAAGCCAAGGTTCACGCCATGACTCTCTTTGAACTTGTCTTTGTATAGTTTGCGAACTTCCATCACGCGAGTCATATCCACTTCGTTAAAAGTGGTCAGCATCGCAGTGGTGTTTTTTGCTTCTACCAAACGGCGGGCGATGGTTCTTCGCAGGCTGCTCATTTTTTCCTGGCGAACATTGCGGCTCATCAGTTCTGTTCCCGCAAATGCTTTTTTGCCGGGGTTATTCAAAGCTTCCAGCACATCATTTTTCATGATCTTACCACCGGTACCGGATGGTTTGATGGATGCTGTATCTACTTTCTTATCAGCAATGATCGCAGACGCTACGGGTGTGGCTTTGATATCGTTAGAGACAGAAGTTACGGGAGCTTCGTTGGTTTGGGGTTTGGGGTTTGGGGTTTGGGGTTGAGGTGCTGCAGGCTGAGGACTGGCAGCCGGTTCTTCTTTTGCGGGCGCTTCTGTTGCGGCAGGTTTTTCTGCAGTTTCATCTATCTGCGCCAATACATCTCCAATGTGTAATGTATCACCTTCTTTTGCCAATGGTTTTAATACGCCGGCTTTCTCGGCATTTACTTCAAAAGTGGCTTTCTCACTTTCCAGCTCAGCGATCACTTCATCGCGGTCAACCCAATCGCCTTCTTTTTTGGTCCACTTTAAGAGTGTTACTTCACTGATGGACTCTCCTATCGTTGGAACTTTTATATCGATCATAGATTCAGTTTGTGGTTTGTAGTTTGTTGTTTGTAGTTAACTGCCGCTGATAAATCCGGAGCCATTATAATTATTAACTATTAATGATTCACTAATTAACTAAATATTGAACGCTGTATCAATGATCTCCGCTTGCTCCTGCGTATGCACTTTATGATACCCGGTTGCAGTAGACGCACTCGCATTGCGGCTAATCACACCAAAATTGATGGATTTCAAATTCATTTGTAAAAAAGATGCCGCGCCCATATTCAACGGCTCTTCCTGAACCCAGAACCAGGTGGATTTACTGTATTTCCTGTGCAACACATCCAATTGTTTTTGCGGCAAAGGATAAATCTGTTCAAGGCGAACGATGGCGATATCTTTTCTGTTCTCTTTCTGTTGCTTGTCTGCCATTTCAAAATACAGTTTACCGCTGCACAACAATACTTTCTTCACCTGCGATGCATCTTCTACAAAACTATCATCGATCAGTTCTTTAAAACCGCCTTTGGTAAATTCACTCACGTGGCTGAACGTAACCGGGTTACGCAGGTTTGCTTTGGGTGCAAAATTCACCAATGGTTTTCGAAAACTCCAGGTAAGCTGCCTGCGCAAAGCATGGAAGAGATTGGCGGCCGTTGTGATATTGGTGATCACAATATTTAACTCTGCGCACATCTGTAAAAACCTTTCCATTCTTGCACTGCTATGTTCAGGGCCTTGTCCTTCATACCCATGCGGCAATAACATTACCACGCCGTTTTGTCTCTGCCATTTCTGTTCGCCCGCAGTGATGAACTGGTCGATCATGGTTTGCGCGCCATTGGAGAAATCACCAAACTGTGCTTCCCATATCACCAATGCATTCGGGTTGGCCATAGCATATCCATATTCAAAACCCAACACGCCATATTCACTTAGCAATGAATTATAGATCCGGAACTTTTCCTGTTTTTCCTGGAAATGATTCAGTCGGTTATATCCTTTGTTTGTATTCTCATCACGCAGAATAGCATGGCGGTGACTGAAAGTTCCGCGCTGTACATCCTGTCCGCTCATTCTTACAATATTGCCTGCTACCAGAAGAGATGCATACGCCATCAATTCAGCAGTGGCCCAGTCAATTTTCTGATCGGTTTCTAATACTTTTATTTTTTCCTGGATGAGTTTTTCTACTTTTTTCAACGGCTGAAAATCTGCCGGCCATTGCAACAAACTAGTAAAAAGCCTTCTCACTTCATCCTCACCAATAGCGGTGGAAGGAGAAGAATCAAAATCTTCTGCTGTTGCTTTACGTAAACTTTTCCAAACCAATTCAGGTTGCTGGTATTTGTAAGGCAAAGGGTTTTGTTTGATCTCGTCCAGCCTTTCCTGCAGGTCGGCCCAGAATTTTTTCTCCATTTCCTTTGCGAGTTCTTTCGCATCGGCTTCGCCATTCTCTATCAGGAACTGCGTATAGATCTCACGTGGATTCTGGTGTTTATCGATCAATGCATATAACTGCGGTTGTGTGTACTTCGGATCATCGCCTTCGTTATGGCCATGTTTACGGTAACACACCATATCGATAAAGATATCGCTGTTGAATTCCTGACGATAGCGCGTTGCGATCTCTGCGCATTTAACAACTGCTTCTGCATCATCACCATTCACATGCAATACCGGCGCCTGCACCATAGATGCAACAGATGTGCAGTAGTCAGAACTTCTTGCATCATCAAAATCGGTGGTAAAACCGATCTGGTTATTGATCACAAAATGTATCGTCCCGCCCGTATAATACCCGCGGAGAATACTCATCTGCAATACTTCATACACGATGCCTTGTCCTGCTACAGATGCATCCCCGTGAATGAGTATCGGTAAGATCTTATCAAAATCACTTTTGTATAATACATCCGCTTTTGCCCTTGCAAATCCCACCACTACCGGGTTTACCGCTTCAAGATGCGAAGGGTTAGGCATCAGTTTCAGGTGCATGGTTTTATCATCGGCCGTTTGCACCTCACTTCCATAACCCATATGGTATTTCACATCACCGCTTCCCATTGTCTGGTCCATAGTGGCGGTTCCTTCAAACTCGCTGAAAATCTGTTCATAGGTCTTGCCCATGATATTGGCCAGTATGTTCAGTCTTCCCCTGTGCGCCATACCGATCACTACTTCCTGCACATCATTATTGGCAGCCATATTGATGATCGCATCCAATGCAGCGATCGTAGTTTCTCCGCCTTCCAGTGAAAATCTCTTCTGCCCTATGTATTTTGTGTGAAGGAATTTCTCGAACATCACACCCTGGTTAAGCTTTTCAAGAATGCGTTTTTTCTTGTCAAGACCCATCGGCTGGTTAAAATTCTTCTCCATTTCCGTTGTGAGCCAATCTATTTTAACCTGGTCGCTGATATACTTAAATTCGATGCCCACATGATCTGCATAGGTTTTTTCCAGGTGCGCCAGAATATCTCGCAAACTGGTAGCACCCAGCCCTATCAGGTTACCTGCCTGGTAAACCGTGTCCATGTCAGCCTCTGAAAGACCGAAAAATGAAAGATCGAGATTGGCCCCACGGTCCTTGCGAGGCCGGATCGGGTTGGTTTTTGCCAGTAAATGACCCTTGTTACGGTATCCGAGAATGAGACGGTAAACCCGCACCTCTTTCATCCAGTCTATTTCCGCTGAACCTGCAACAGGCGCCGGAGATGCTGTTCCTGTAGCTATATTGTTGACTGGTGTCCCGTTTGAAACGGCAAAATCGAACCCTTCAAGGAATTTTCTAAGGTCAGGATCCACGCTTGCCGGGTCTTTTACAAAATCATTATATAAGCCCTCGATATAGGCAGGATGCGAGTTGGTGATATAGGAAAAGTCCTTCATTTGGGAGAAATTGTACAGCTTTGGGTCAAATTGACGGCAAATATCGGTCTTTGAATGCAGAAAATGATGTGAAAAAGTCGGAAAGTCGGCAAGACCGGAAGTCCGGAAGACAGAAAAATACGAAGGTCGCTACTGTTGTGGACTTCCTGACTTACGGACTTCCCGACTTTTCCCAACGGACTTCCTGACTTTTCCCCATTTAATACTTTTTTTGACTTTTTTTGCTATAAATTTTCATATTTCGCTTCAACACCTTACCTTTGCCGTCCTGAAAAAAACAGAATAAATGGCAAACCATTCAGCTACAAAGAAAGATGTGAGACAAGCTACCAAGCGTCGCGACCGTAACCGTTACTATGGTAAAACTACCCGTAACGCTATCCGCGATATGAAAGCGAGTACCGATAAAACTACTTACGAAGGACAATTACCTGATGTAATTTCCCAGATCGATAAATTGGCAAAACGTGGTATCATTCACAAGAACAAAGCTGCCAACTTAAAAAGCAAACTGACTAAGAAAGCGAAAGCACTGGCTTAATCTTATCTAGATAATTTAAAGGAACCATTCCGTTTATAGCGGGATGGTTTTTTTATGCGAGTAATGGCACGCGATGACGCGGATTGAACTGATTTTCGCGGATCTGATCCGTGTTGATCAGCTCAATCCGCGTCATCCGCGTGCTATTATCATGCTTTATTCAACGTAACCGTAAACCGGTTCATATCATTCGAAATGGGTGAATACGTAACCGTTCCCTTATGAATGGAGATAAAACGGTACACCATTGAAAGCCCTAATCCATACCCTTTGGTGGTTAATGCGTTTCCTCCCCTGAAAAAAGGAACCATGATACTTTCTTTTTCATCGGAAGGCAATTGTGTACCGGCATTATCGATATGAATAAATATTGTTTTCCCATCTGCATCAAGCGTGATATGAACTTTTTGGTCAATGGAATAGGTGTAGGCATTTTTGATCAGGTTCGAAAAAGCCGACTTGAGTAATGTTTCATTTCCCCTGATCACAAAATCATCATCATCATCCGGCAGGGAGGCGAATGTAATGTCTACTTCCATATCCGTAAAAGTCTTCTTGGAAAGGCTCACTGTTTCATAGATCACTTCATCAATGCGAAGCTGCGGCCAGTCTTCCACAAAGCCCATATGTTCAAACTGCGAGATCAGCAACAGGGAATTTGTAAGTTCGATCATTTCCTGTTGTTCTTCCTTTAAAGAAACCAATGTTTTCTTATACTCAACATCCGTCATATTTTTATTCAATGCCGACTCCGTTTGGGACAGCATGGTAGCAAGTGGTGTACGCAGTTCATGGGAAGCGTGGTACACAAAACTTTTCTGGAACTCAAAAGCCTTGCTCAATCTTTCGAGCATAGCGTTGAAGTTTTTGGCGATGGCGTTGATCTCATCGTTTGCCTTGGTCTCATCAACGCGTTCTGTAAGATTCTGAACCGTGGTTTTCCCCATCTGCAATGAAAGGGCCTTCAGCGGCCTCACTGCCTCACGCACGAACAGGAACGAAACAGAAATGGACAGCAAAAGCGATCCGAAAAATACAAGGATCAGGATAAACCGCAGGCTTCTTAACCTGATAAAACCTACCCTGTCGTACCCGGAAAGATATACATACGCATTGAATTCTGCCAGGTACATAGCAACCCGCTCTTCATTATTGTTTTTATCAACGCTCCGGTATTCTTTCACCTCGCGCAATTTTTCGAACGGGATCGTAATGGGTGGATAGGGGATTGTATCAGGAAAACGAAAGACGACCGAACCCGAAGAGTCTAAAATAAAAAGGCGTTCATTAAACACCGCTTTATCATGTATCGTCCGGATAAATTGATAGGTGGCGATTCCCTGTTTGTTTTTTACCTCCCTGTAAATATTGTACATATCAGTTACTTCCTTCTTGGCGCGACCGTAGTAATCTTCCTCACGGTCTTTGGAAAACAGTATGTAAATAGTGATACAGGAAACTAAGAGGATAACAGCAACAAAAAAAGTAAACAGGAGTGCAAATCGAAGTTTCAGGTTCATTGCACGGTCGGTTTATTTGATATAATAACCAAAACCCGGCTTGGTATGAATCAATTTATGTTCAAAAGGTTTGTCGATCTTATTACGAAGAAAACTTATGTACACCTCAATGGTATTGGTACCCGTATCAAAGCTGAGGTCCCATACTTTTTCAAGGATCTCCTGTTTGGAAATAACCCTGTCCTTGTTTCTTGCCAGCAACACAAGCAGCGTGAATTCTTTCGCTGTAAGATTGATGTTTACACCGTTCCTTGTTACTGTTTTATTCATGAAATTGATCTCCATGTCTTCTACAATGATCTTGTCTGAAGTAGCCGGAAGTTCGGAGCGTTTCAGGAATACTTTTACCCGGGCAAACAACTCACTAAAATGAAAAGGTTTTACGATATAATCATCAGCACCAATATTGAATGCCTCTACTTTATCATGGATCTCACCTGCCGCGCTTAGCATGATGATCGGTACTTTTTTATTCTGGTCTCTGAACTCCCTGCATAATACAAAACCGTTCTTATACGGGAGATTGATATCAAGCAGCACCAGCGAATAAGAATTCTGGCTGAATAACTTAGAAGCTTCCAGCCCGTCTACAGCAATATCGGTTTGATAGCCGTTGTTACTCAGCTCATCACGTATTACTTTCCCAAGTTTTACTTCGTCTTCAACCAGTAGTATTCTATGTTTTGCAACCATTTCAATTTATTGGATTTCGGCATTAAAGTAATGAAAAAAATAATGCCTTTCAACTGTTTTACATTTTCAGCGAAAGGAAAACGAAAATAATAAGATATTATAAAAAATTAATACGGCTGCTTATACTCACTCTTCACAAAAAAGATAGCGTATTCAATGCTATCTTTCTCTTCCTGGTGATTTACAGGTATCCTATTCGATCTTTTTCACTTCACCGCTTCCGGCGATATGCTGTTTAATAGTCGCATTACCTTTATAGAATATAGAACCTGATCCGGCAATATTAACATCTAGATCGGCATCAGCAAACACTCTTACATCACCGCTTCCGGCGATGCGTACCACCGTTCTTTCAGACTTTAATCCTTCCGCCTTGTAATCACCAACACCATTGATCCGGACAGTCTGATCCTGCGTTTCGCCCGATAAGTTCATTGACCCGGAACCACTTATTTCCGCATCTACTTTCGGTGTATTTGTTTCAAGGGTCATATCCCCACTGCCTGATATCCGAAGCACGAGTTTATCGCCTCCCGTAAATTTATTTTTACCGATGATATTGCCGCTGCCACTTAAGTCTATCTGTTCAAGTTTTGGCGTAGTGATATATACCTTGATGTTATGATCACTCACGAGGTTTATATGATCTTTCGACTTAATAACGAGAAATCCATCCTGTTCACTTATTAATATGTAGGGAATAAAGTTCTCATCAGCCTCTATTTTTATGGATGTAACGGGCCCCTGGGTAACCTCCATATCATATCCCCCTCTTAATGAAATGCGTTCCGCACGGTTAATATTGATATCCTGGGTGATAACGTTACCATTACCCCTGATCCTTTTATATCCCATCCACCGGCATGAGGAACAAAGCAGCATTGCTGCGGCGAAGAAAAGTAAAATAGTTTTCATAGCTTGGTTTTGGAACCTCAAGTTAGGAAAAATCGACCATAGACCATAGTCCATAGTCCATTGCCGATTGTCCACAGGCTATGAACCATGGACTATGGACCATCTACCCCGACCGAAGAAATTTTGAATTATCTTCGCAGCCATGACAGAAAAAATACTCATTCTCGATTTTGGAAGCCAGTTTACCCAGTTAATAGCCCGTGCAGTCAGGGAGGCCAATGTGTTCTGCGAGATCATTCCTTTTCAGAAATCCTTTGAAATCGAACCGGGGTTGAAAGGCATTATTCTCAGTGGCTCGCCTTTTAGTGTGAATGAAGAAAATGCACCGTCGGTTGATATCGCCGCTTTTATACAAAAAGTACCTGTATTGGGTGTTTGTTATGGCGCCCAGTTAACCGCAAAGATCTTTGGGGGGCGAATCGACAAATCAAACAAAAGAGAATTTGGCCGCGCCAAACTACATATACAACAGGAAGATATTTTATTCAAAAATGTTGCGGAACAATCGCAGGTATGGATGAGTCATAGTGATTCTATCACCGTGTTACCTGATGGATTTACGATCCTCGCCACAACAGAAAGCATCCCAGTAGCAGGTTTTAAGAAAACAGGAACGGATACACAACCATTATATGGGATTCAGTTTCATCCTGAAGTATACCATTCGGTGGAAGGTAAAAAGATCATCAATAATTTCCTGGTTGATATCTGCGGATGCAGCCAGAACTGGACACCAGCTTCGTTTGTAAACGAAACTGTTGCCAAACTCAAAGAACAGATCGGCGATAGTCATGTGATCATGGCATTAAGCGGCGGAGTTGATAGTACGGTGGCCGCAACACTGATCAGCAAAGCCATTGGCGATAGGTTGCATGGTATTTTTGTTGACAACGGTGTGTTGCGCAAAGATGAATTTGAACAGGTATTAAAAACATACGATGCCATCGGCTTGAATGTAACCGGTATCGATGCCAAACAAATGTTCTATGATGAATTCAAAGGCAAAACAGACCCTGAGCAGAAAAGAAAAGTGATCGGCAAATTGTTTATCGATGTGTTTCATGAGGAATCAAAAAAAGTAGAAGGTGTGAAATTTCTCGGGCAGGGAACGATCTACCCGGATGTAATTGAAAGTGTGAGTGTGCACGGCCCTTCGCAAACCATCAAATCGCATCATAATGTAGGAGGCCTTCCCGATATCATGCATCTTGAATTAGTGGAACCACTCCGTTACTTATTTAAAGACGAGGTTCGCAAAGTAGGGCTTGAATTAGGCATCCCGGCAGATATGATCAACCGCCATCCTTTTCCCGGCCCCGGTTTAGCGATCCGTATATTGGGCGAAGTAACCGAAGAAAAAGTAAAACTGTTACAGGCCGCCGATGATATTTATATCAAGGGATTGAAGGAACATAATTTATACACCGCCGTTTGGCAGGCTGGCACAATTTTGTTACCTGTAAAAAGTGTGGGCGTGATGGGTGATGAAAGAACCTATGAGTTTACGGTTGCCTTACGTGCCGTAACTTCTGTGGATGGTATGACGGCTGACTGGGCGCATCTTCCGTATGAATTTCTTGCACATATATCGAACGAGATCATTAATAATGTGAGAGGAATTAATCGTGTGGTGTACGATATCAGTAGCAAACCACCGGCTACGATCGAGTGGGAATAATGGGGCTTTATGCATGGATGTAGAATGATATTGTTTGTGGTTTGTAGTTTGTGGTTTGTGGTTTGTGCGAAAGGACAGGCTGCCGATTCTTTACGCAAACCGCTCAAGATCGCAGTGTTTGCACCTGTGTACCTGGATTCGGTTTTTGAAGGGCCGATCTATAAGTTAGGCAAGAATAGTCTCCCGAGATATGTAATACCCGGACTTGATTTTTACAATGGTATGATGATGGCGGTTGATTCACTGAACAGAGAACGTGCAAGCGTTGAAGTGTTGTTTTATGATACGAAGAATTCTACAGTGTCTATTCCCGATCTTATTACGAGTGGAGAATTACAGGATGTGTCGCTGATCATCGCCTCATTTAATGCAAGGGCCGAAATAAAACCGTTGGCAGATCTTGCATTGGAAAAAAAGATCCCATTGATCTCTTCTACCTATCCCAATGATGGGGGAATTACAGGCAATCCTTATTTTATTTTATTGAACCCTACTTTGATCGCGCATGTGGAAGCTGTGTATAATTTTGTTCGCAAATCTTATCCCACAGAAAATATCACGCTGTTTCGCAGGCAGGTGTATGTAGGGGATGTTATCCAATCTGTTTTTGAAGAAAAGAATAAAAAAACACCGGGTGTTCCTCTAAAAATCAGGGTGGTTGAGTTACCAGAAAAATTTACTCCCGAGGAGGTTCTGTCGAATTTAGACAGCAGCCGTCAACGCAATATTGTCATTTGCGGAACCATCAATGAGCCATTCAGTATCAATCTTACCAAAGCTTTGAGCAGTAATAAAAGTTATCATCCCATCGCCATAGGCATGCCTACCTGGGATGCATTGAAAGATATCAGCAAGAATCTTGAAGTAGTGTATTCTACTCCTTATAATTTTACCCGCACAGATAAACTCAGCCTTCGCCTTATCAACCAATACAGTACCAGGTTTGCAGGCAAGCCGGGAGACATGTTTTTCAAAGGATATGAATCGATGCTCCATTTTACAAAACTGCTGATGAAGTATGGTGATAGTTTGATCTACCATCTCTCTGCTAAAGAATACAAACTCTTTAATGATTTTGAGATCCAGCCGGTAAAAGCAGGGAAAGAAAGTACACAAACCGATTACCTGGAAAACAAGAAACTTTACTTTATCAGGAAGAAGGATGGAATGGTGCGATCAGTGAATTGACCGAACTTTGCGGCATCAATCTTGTTACTTATACTGTAACAATTCCTCAATGGCTTTAATAGAATTTACTGATAAAGGATTGTATTGTGCGCCCGGTGATTTTTACATCGATCCCTGGCGCGGTGTAAATCGCGCCGTCATTACACATGCACATAGTGACCATACAAGGCCAGGGTCTAATTACTATCTCTGTCATCATCTGACCAAACCCTTGTTGCAATTACGACTCGGAGATCATTCTTTCCAGGGTGTGGCATGGGGAGAAAGTATTTTGATGAATGAAGTAAAAGTATCCTTGCATCCCGCAGGACATATCATAGGCTCTTCGCAAATAAGGGTCGAATACAAGGGAGAAGTTTGGGTGGTGAGTGGTGATTACAAAACCGAGAATGATGGTATCAGCGGAATGTTTGAAACGGTTAAATGCCATACGTTCATTACCGAGTCTACTTTTGGCTTACCTATTTATCACTGGAAACCGCAGTCAGAAATATTTGAAAACATCCGGCAATGGGTAAGGCAGAATCAATCAAACGGGAAGACAAGTGTTCTTATTGCCTACAGTTTAGGTAAGGCTCAAAGGGTTTTACAAGCCATCGCAGAGGTAACAGATAATATTTTTGTACATGGTGCAATATGGAACGTTCATCAAACACTGTTACAAACAGGAATGACGTTACCTGCAGTGAAAAGAGTTTTGCCCGACATGCCCAAAGAAATATTCAAGGGAAGCGTAGTGATCGCACCGCCCAGTGCAGAAGATACGCCGTGGATGAAAAGGTTCACACCCTACTCTGTTGGCGTTTGCAGTGGCTGGATGCAGGTACGCGGAAACGTAAGAAGAAAAAATGTTGATGCAGGGTTTGCATTAAGCGATCATGCAGACTGGAATGGATTATTAAACGCTATCAAGGCAACCGGGGCACAAAAAGTTTTTGTAACGCATGGTTTCCAGGCCACACTCAGCAGGTACCTGAACGAAAATGGTATTGAAGCAGCAGAAGTGAAAACAGAATACGGGAATGATGAAGGCGATGAACCCACAACTGTAAATGAAACGGTATGAAACAGTTTGCTGAACTGGTAAATGTACTGGGCACTTCCACCAAAACAAACGACAAACTGGAAGCGCTGTCGGATTATTTTGTTACGGCAGATGATAAGGATAAAGTATGGGTGATCGCTATATTCAGCGGGCGCCGGCCAAAACGTGCAGTTAATTCAACACAATTGCAAACCTGGTGTGCCGAATTGATCAATCTACCCACCTGGTTATTCGAGGAATCTTATCATACAGTAGGTGATCTCGGAGAAACGATTGCATTGCTGCTTCCGGAACCGACCTCGTTGCAATCGCATACACTGGCATATTATATCGAACAACTTTCTGTTCTTTCAAAGGCAGATGAACCAGCCAGGAAAGAATTTATCATTTCCAGCTGGATGTCGATGACAACCGAAGAACGTTTTGTTTTTAATAAACTGATCACGGGCGGATTCCGCATCGGTGTATCACAAAAAGTGATGGTAAATGCACTGGCTAAAACAGTTGCGCTGGATGCTTCCGTGATCGCGCATCGCATTAGTGGCAACTGGGATCCGGCTTCCATTAGTTTTACAGAGTTATTACATGCTGCGAGCGGCACGATAGATTATTCCAAACCATACCCGTTTTATCTTGCTTATGCCCTGGAAGAAGAGCCATCCACATTGGGTTCGACGGAAGAATGGCAGGCAGAATGGAAATGGGATGGCATACGCGGACAGATCATCAAACGAAACAACGAATTATTTGTGTGGAGCAGGGGTGAAGAATTAATGACAGATAAATTTCCAGAGTATGCTATCCTTAAAGACCTGCTGCCTGATGGCGTTGTTCTGGATGGTGAGATCATTCCAGCCAAACATGGTGAGCCATTGCCTTTTGCATTAATGCAAACGCGTATCGGCAGGAAAACCATTTCCAAAAAACAATTGCAGGAAGCGCCGATCGCATTTTTTGTGTATGACCTGCTGGAATACAATGGCATTGATACCAGGCAGGATCCTTTAGCAGAAAGACGGAATAAGCTGGAGCGCGTTGTTCAATCTGTATTTACATCAGCAGAGGATGGGTCAGCGGTTCCATTACAACTTTCAGCCGTGATCCCTTTTAGCTCCTGGGATACATTGGCTGATATAAGAACAAATTCAAGAAACAACGGCGCCGAAGGATTGATGCTCAAGCGAAAAAGTTCCGCTTACCAGGTTGGCAGGAAAACCGGCGACTGGTGGAAATGGAAAATTGACCCGCTAACAATAGACGCCGTAATGATCTATGCGCAGAAAGGCCACGGAAGAAGAAGTAATTTATACACGGATTATACTTTTGCTGTGAAAGATGGTGATAAACTGGTAACTTTTACCAAAGCTTATTCAGGGTTGACCGATAAAGAATTTGCGATGGTGGATGATTTTGTAAAAAAGAATTCCATCGAAAAATTCGGCCCGGTAAGAACGGTAAAACCTGAACTGGTTTTTGAAATTGCTTTCGAAGGGATCGCTGCGTCCAACAGGCATAAAAGCGGTGTGGCGCTTCGCTTTCCGAGGATCAGCCGCTGGCGGAAGGATAAAAAAGCAGATGAGATCAACACATTGGAGGACCTGAAAAAATTACTTACGATCTACGGCAAATGAAATTAGCATCTACAAGAGGATATAAAACAATCCTGCAATGGCTTACGCAAAAAAACTTCAAGCCCTTTACTTTCCAGCAGGAAGCCTGGCAGCATATCATCAATAATGAGAACGGGGTTGTAAATGCACCAACAGGTTGCGGTAAAACATTTTCTGTTTTCCTGGGTTCGCTTATCCAGTTCATCAATGAACATCCCGAAGATTTTGCCAAACAAAAAAATAATGGACTGCAATTGTTATGGATCACACCATTGCGTGCATTGGCAAAAGATATCGGTCGCGCCATGGAAGAAGTGATCTTTGAACTTGGCATGCAATGGAAAGTCGGTATCAGGAATGGAGACACCGAAATAGCGGAACGGCAGAAACAAAAAAGAAATATGCCGGAGGTATTGATCATTACTCCCGAGAGTCTACACCTGCTTCTTGCACAAAAAGATTATCCCTTAGTATTTAAAACCCTTCGGATCATTGCTGTTGATGAATGGCATGAGTTGATTGGTGGAAAGCGGGGTGTGCAGGTGGAACTTGCTATCAGCAGGATTGTCAATTGTCAGCGGTCCATGGACGATGGACCATTGACCATGGACAAGCCGGTTTGCATTTGGGGCATTAGTGCTACTATTGGTAATTTGAGTGAAGCAAAGGAAGTATTGCTCGCTCCTGTAAAAAAAGAAGGCGTGATCATTCGCGCGAAGCTTGATAAAAAGATCCAGGTAGAATCGGTCATACCTGATGAAATTGAAAGTTATCCATGGGCCGGGCATCTTGGTATTAAACTAGCGGATAAACTCATCCCGATCATTGAAAAAAGCAGGACAACACTCATCTTTATCAATACAAGAGGGATGAGTGAAAGATGGTACCAGGTGCTGCTTGATATTGCTCCACAATTGGCAGGTGCACTTGCTTTGCACCACGGAAGTATTGAACAGGAATTGCGTTTATGGGTAGAAGATAATTTGCATACAGAAAGATTGAAGGCAGTTGTTTGCACCTCGAGTCTTGATCTGGGTGTAGATTTTCGTCCCGTAGATACCGTGATTCAGGTTGGTTCTCCGAAAGGAGTCGCAAGATTCCTGCAACGGGCGGGACGTAGCGGGCACAGGCCGGGTGAAATAAGTAAGATCTATTTTCTTCCCACGCATTCATTGGAACTATTGGAAGTGGCTGCATTAAAACAGGCCATCAAAGAAATGGCTATTGAAAGCAGGCCACCGATGGTATTATGTTTTGATGTATTACTGCAATTTCTATGTACGCTCGCCATCAGCGATGGTTTTCGCTCGGAAGAATTGTTTGAAGAAATAAAAAGCACCTATTGTTTTGCAGAGATGACGAGAAATGAATGGAACGAAGTATTACATCATCTTACCGAAGGCGGCAAGGCATTGGCGCAGTACGATGAATATAAAAAAGTAGAGCTGGAAGATGGCGTGTATAGGATCAGGAACCGCCGTATCGCCATGCGTCACCGTATGCATATCGGCACGATCGTAAGTGATGCGATGCTGAAAGTAAAATTTATGGGGGGTGGTTATATTGGTGTGATTGAAGAATATTTTATCAGCCGGCTTGAACCCGGCGATGTGTTTACATTGGCAGGTAAGAATTTAGAATTGGTGATGATCAAAGACATGACTGTGCTGGTTCGAAAATCCAACTCCAACAAAAGTATTGTTCCTTCCTGGATGGGCGGGCGCATGAGTTTGACAGCCAATCTCGGTCATATACTCCGGCAAACATTTAATAAAGCATTGGTTGACGAAACAGAAATTGAATTAAAAAGCCTGCATACACTTTTTCAACTACAACAGGATCTCTCACATATCCCGCGCGACAATGAATTACTGATCGAGCAGATAGAAGGAAAAGATGGTTATCATTTATTAGTGTATCCTTTTGAAGGAAGACAGGTGCATGAAGCAATGAGCGCCATCCTTGCGTATCGCATCAGTCAACTTACGCCGATCACATTTTCTATTTCCATGAGTGATTATGGTTTTGAATTGCTGAGTGACCAACCCATTCCTGTTGATGACAGCAACGCACGTGAATTATTTACTACCGAAAATTTATTGCTCGATATTCAAAGAAGCATGAATAGTACAGAAATGGCCCGGAGAAAATTCCGGGATATAGCAGTAATCGGCGGATTGATCTTCCAGGGAATGCCGGGTGAGAAAAAGAAAGCGAGACACTTGCAATCGTCAGCGTCTTTGTTGTTTAAAGTATTCGAGGAATATGATCCGAAAAATATCCTGCTCCGCCAGGCTTACCATGAAGTGCTGGTTCAGCAAATGGATGAAGAAAGATTGCGGAATGCGCTGGAGAGAATCTCAAAAAGCGAGATCGTGATCACTTTTCCGAAACATTTAACACCACTCTCCTTCCCTATTATTGTGGATGGCTTAAGCCGGGTAAATCTGTCTTCTGAAAAGTTAGAGGACAGGGTTCGGAAAATGCAGGCGCAGTTGGAGAGTTAAAAGTTAAAAGTTAAACCCGAAGCGAGGCGGATTCTTGCCTCAACTCTTAACTTTTAACTCTTAACTTTTAACTTCTTCAATTAGCTTTGCGATCCATGACTGCTCCCATTCCACACATCATTCAGAACAATACTTTCTGGCTCTCATCCTGCAGATGCATCTTCTGGGAAGAGGAGCAGGCATTAATTCTTTCTGATCTTCATTTGGGAAAAACAGGGCATTTCAGGAAACATGGTATTGCGGTTCCACAGGCGGTTTTTATTGAGGACCTGCAAAGAATGATCGAGCAACTCATTCATTTCAGGGCCAAAAAAATAATTGCTGTTGGTGATCTTTTTCACAGCAAGGCGAATAAAGAAATGGACCTGTTCTTAAAATGGCGAAGCGATCTTCCCGAGCTTGAATTTATTTTAGTGAGAGGCAATCATGATATTCTTCAGAAAGAATGGTATGAGGATGCCGGTATACAGGTTGAAGAAGGCATTTATGCTGTTCGTAATTTTTCTTTCCTGCATGACCCCGCAGAAGTATCCGAAGAAATACTTGATGCAAATTTTATTTTTTCGGGCCATTTGCATCCCGGTGTAAATATCCAGGGGCTTGCCAAACAGAATCTCAGCTTTCCCTGTTATTATTTTTCCGATACAATGGCGATACTACCGGCGTTCAGCAAATTCAGTGGGTTGGCAATGGTGAAAAAAAAGAAACATGAAACGGTGTATGCTATTGTGAACAATACATTGTTGAAGATCAAATGATACGAATTGCATTCGACCCGATCTATGCACACCCTTTACCTGAAGGACATCGTTTCCCAATGCTGAAATATGAACTGATCCCTGAACAATTACTGCATGAAGGAAGCATCACACCCGATCAGTTATTCTCACCCAAACCCTGCAAAGAAGACATTGTCCTGCTAACGCATGATAAAATTTATTTTGATAAACTCATTCATCAAACACTCTCTCCTTTCGAACAAAGAAAGATCGGTTTCACACAATCACCAGAATTAACCTTACGGGAGTTGATGATCACGCAAGGCACCATTGATTGTTGTAGTTATGCAATGGAATCCGGTATCGCATTAAATGTAGCCGGCGGCACACACCATGCTTTCCCTGACCGGGGCGAAGGTTTTTGTTTATTGAATGATATGGCAGTTGCCTCGAATTATTTGCTGCATAACCAACTCGCCCAGCAAATACTAATCATCGATCTTGATGTTCACCAGGGGAATGGTACAGCTAAGATATTTGAGAATGAACCGCGCGTCTTTACATTCAGTATGCACGGCGGGCATAATTATCCTTTTCACAAAGAAACATCTGACCTGGATATTCCTTTAAAAGACGGAACAAGTGATGTTGAATACCTGCAAATATTATCCGACACATTACCTGCATTGATCCAAAAAATAAAACCCGATTTTGCTTTCTACCTATCAGGCGTGGATATTTTAGCATCTGATAAATTCGGGAAGTTGAATGTGAGTATAGAAGGTTGTAAGAAAAGAGACGCGATCGTTTTTCAATTGCTTGAAGAAAATAACATTCCTGTTGTAGTTGCAATGGGTGGAGGGTATTCCCCCGATATCAGAATGATCATTGAAGCGCATTGTAATACTTTTCGATCAGCGAAAGAAATATTTGAGTAGTTGTCAATAAAAACAATCGCTCTTCACTTTCATTTAGCAATCCTCTTCTTCTGTAACGTTAGGTAGTCGATGTAGTAGATCAAACGAACCGTTACTTCATTCCCGTGTGGTTGTTGAAATACCTGCGAAAAGTTAGATGTGTAGTTTTTATAATTGCTTCCGCTGATAGGGAAATCATTGCCTAGCCAGTTTTTGTAACCAATGATAAGCTTGCTTCCATATTTAAAATCCCAGGTATAAAACATATCAAGGTTAAATGCATTAAAATTTCTGTCCTGGTCATTGATGAATGAATGTGGCAGCCAATTTCCTTCTGCATCAGTATAATAAAAATTCGTATAATGAACCTGGCTCCAGTAGTGCCTTGCCCGGAACGACAAATTCATTCGTGATGTAAAATTATATACACCATTTAACACAGAAGTAAAATTAACCACATGCCTTCTACCGGCCACGGGCTCGCCGGAAGCCTCGGTTAATACATATCCGTATTGACCTCTGTCATCTTCACGGATCAGATCGAGATCTAGCGTAAAGTGTTCATTGAAACGGTATCTCGGTCCTATTTCAATAATGTTATAGCTGTCAGCTTTGTATGGTTTAGGAGCTTCTGCATAGCCTGCATTAAAACGAACGAACAATTTTTTGCGGCTGTCGCTGCTGCCGCTTGCACCGGCAAACCAATACGGCGTTCTTTTGAGCACTTTTCCCGGTGTACGCATTTCAAAAAAGTCACTCATCCAAACGGGTTGCCCGCTTAGTTTAAGGGTAAGGTCCCAGAAATTCTTAAAATACCAGAACCCACTCCCCGATAAATTCAAACTTGAAAACTTATAAGGCGTAAACAAATAAGCCGGGGAAGCAGTAAGCGAATATCTATAACTCAGGAAATGTTGGGTAGGTGAAAACTGGTTGTAACTTATCGTAGCTAATGCCGAAACTTCATTGGGTGCTTTGAGATAGCCCAGATCATTGGGATCGAACTTTTCTGAGACAATTGTATTCAGCAACTGGTATTGAATGTGGCCGCTTACTTTTGAATAGCTCATTACGCTTTTAAAGCCGCTGTAATTATCCACTCCCGTTATTGTGCTGAACTTACCACCCCAGGAAAAATTATGCCGGTTGCCTGCATCAAAAAGATTTACATCCAAACCAGATACATTGGCGTTACGACTGCCACCACTTCTCCAAACATTGGTATTTGTAAATGTAAGAGATGACCGATTGGCTAAAGCCTGGTCAAGCACAATGATATTATAGTTCGTTAATGGTTCTGTTTCTATATTGGTCCTAGCGCCAGTAATTTTATTTTCTACCACGGCGTGTATTGATGAGCCAATGGCATTGAAAAAGCCGATGCCCAATTTCTTTTTTGTTCTTCCGGAAAACTTGGAAGCATTTAATAATTGTGTTATGCCGGGATTTGAAATGATCTGCAGGTTAGGGTCTGCACTTACCATATCACTTACTTTCCCATAACCACCAGGCGTACTGCCCACCCTCCTGGAATAAAACAAACCGGCTTTGTTAAACAATTCAATTCCTTCAGTAAAGAATGGCCGATTCTCCTGGAACTGCACTTCGTAAGGGGAAAGATTCAATACTACATTATCAGAAACCACTTGCCCAAAATCGGGAACCACGGTTGCATCAAGTGTAAAGCTTTCGTTGATCCCGTATTTCAGATCCATTCCGCCATTGCGCAGGAAGTCCGTTTTTCTTCTGCCATCTGCATAAGGAACTGTTCTGAAACCCGAAGTGATATATGGTAGCAACGACAAACGCAAAGGTGGCGTGATATTTTCCACACCTGTTAAACTCCCGAATTGATTTACAAAACCACCCTGGTTAGGATCTACCGCATTCCAGTAAAGACTTTCATTGGTTCTCCGGATATATCGCTGCAGGTTGATACCCCAATCCTGGATATTTTTTTTGGAAAAACGGATGGCGGAATAGGGTATTTTCATTTCAACGCTCCAGCCATCTTTCTGCATGGTTACATTGCTTTCCCAAACAGCATCCCAGGTATAATCACTGGGCGGGCCAAATTGTGAGTTGAGGGTTGATACAAGCCTTCCGTCTGTCTGCACATTTCGGGAAGTAACTAAAAACTGGTACCCGTTCTGGTCATCATTATAGGTATCAAAGAATACGCTGAAATAATCCACATCCCTTCGCTGTTCTCCATCCCTTGAAGTAAGTTGTTTACGCACCAGTCCCGGTTCATCATACAAATAGGCGCCAATGTAAACAGCCTGGTCATCGTATAAAATGCGAACAATTGTTTTTTGAGAAGCCGGTTTTCCAAAGTCAGGCGTATTTGCAATAAAACTATCGGCAACATTGGCCTGTTTCCAGACCGCTTCGTCTAAGTTTCCATCAATTTTTATACCTGATTGAATTCTTAGCGCGGCCAGTTTCCGCTCCTGGGCAGAGCAAACAACAATGACAAGTAAACTAAAGACAGTTAATATTTTTCTCATGCAATCCTAAAGTGCCCCAAAAATAAGAGAATGTATCAGGTGATGAATAAAAATGTATGAACGGCGAAAAACACAACCCGTGATAAGCTGTCTTTTTAAAATTTGCATTCCGCAAATCACTCTGGCAAATAATATCTTATCGTGGTTGCAATGGAAGGAGGTTATTCATCCGATATTAGGATTATCGCGGAAGCGCATTGTAACACGTTTCGGGTAACCAAAGAGATATATTGGAAAAGTAAAATCTTTTTGACAGCTATTTGACCAGGAACTCTAATGGGGACAACAAAATTATCTTCTTATTTAAGTCCGTTGCATAGATATCAGAAAATAAGACTTTGTCATCGATCTGCAACTTTTCCAGCATATCATGAACATTCCTTTCAAAGTAAGCCCCCTTATTTCTAAAATTGTAGATTGATCTGTCATTTCTAATAATAAGAACGCTAAAACTATCAACTTTAATATGTTCAGCTTGAGACGGACTAACCTGTTGCATTGCCCCAATCCCTTTTTGCACTTCAAGTACACGTTTATTAAAATTGCCACCTTGCTTCCCACCAACTAAAGCCCAAGCCAGTGAACGCGTTTCCGCATAATTTTGAGCATATATATTTTGTACACCCAAAAGGAATGCAACAATAAGAACTAAAATTATCCCTCTACTTTGCACGCGATTATCGCTAATTTTTAAATACTATCAGACCTCTCTCAATTCATTTTCTTCTTCAAACTACTCACCTGCTCCTGCAAATTATTTACCATACCCGCCAACTGGTTCACATCCCAACGCGGGGCGGTATTGGCTTTCTGCATGATGTATACGGCTTTCCATACCTCCAATACGTCTTCTGAACTTACATTATAGGGTTCGTATTGCGGGTTATCGCTGATAAGGGTGATCTTGTTTTTTACGCGGTTGTTTTTGATGATGCGTTTATATACCACACCTTCATTCTTTGATAACACTACATACGTATTGCTGTTCTTCACATCTTCCAGGTCCTCTACTTTTTCACCTACAATTACACTGCCGCTGGGTGTAGGTAACATGCTATCACCTACAATTTCAAACGCACGGTATTGTCCCGGGCCAAGCATGGGTAGCGTAAATGTATTAAGTTCATCCACAAACTCAGGATCACCATAACCGGCAAGATAACCGGCGGCGGCTTTTACGGGTACAAAACGAACTTCGGCTACTTCCGATACCATTTTCATCTGGCGGCGTTTTTCTAAATAGCTAAGCATTTTGGGGGCTGACAGGTCTTTAAACAAAAAATCCTCGAGGCTTAGTTTGAAGGTACTGCAGATCAGTTCCATCACTTCGAGCCTGGGTTCGGCGCGCTCTTCTTCGTAGGCTCCTACCAATGATCTTTTGATCTTGAGTTTGTTGGCAAACTCTTCCTGTGTCCAGCCGCGCAGTTTGCGCAGGTATCGTAGATTTTTTCCGGCGTTTGACATAAACTAATTCATTTAGTGCAATTTACTAAACTTTTTAGTTATCCACAAAATATTTTTTATGGATTATTTTTAATAAGGATGTTTTTTGCCACAGACGACACAGATTTGCACAGAAATTTCTTTAAAGATCTCTGTCATGTGTGCTAATTTTTATTACCAGCCCCATCGGCGCCCTGTTTGTAGAAAAGTTATTTAAAAAAACAACCAGCTCCGTAGTCTGTATGTAAAAGGTTTCGGTGTGGCAGCAGTCCAAAAATCGGC
>JAZKBI010000021.1:0-69855 GCA_040388705.1 Bacteroidota bacterium
CGGGTCAGCTATCGCGAGACCCGTCGGGGAACACTCCGCGTTTTCTGCGGCGGGGCGCCGGTGTAGATTGTATAGTGCTGGATTAGCGGCTGAGGGTGACACCCTGCGGCGACGAAAAAATCAGATATAGAAAAATAATCCTCATGGCTTAAGGAGATTTTGTAAGATAATAGCCCGCAGGATCCGAGGCGTCATCATATAAAATCAGTGTATCGTTTTTTATTTTAGATACGACATAGCCATTTGGATAATCACGCCTATCGGTAAAATCCATTACGTATGAGTTTACACCAAATACATCTTTTCTATATACCCAGGTTATTACAGTATCAGTGACAATATTATTATTATATACTAGTTGGATCTTGTCCCCCTCGGAAAAATTCCAAAAATAGGAGGGATAGTTTGTCATGCAAACTCCGCATATCCCACCTTTCGTAAAATTTAGTTTCCAATTGCCTTTCAGGTATTGTTGTATCAACGCAAGCGGTTGACCATGCAAGTCAATATTCAGCCTGGGATCGATAGGGGGTGGTGTCACTGGTGTAGTAACAGGCGGTTGGACGATCTCGGGTACCAGCGGCTCATTTGGTTTTGAACAGGCCAGCAATGAAAAAACAAATGCGCCCAAAAGTATCAGCTTTGTTCTCATGCCAAAAAATTAAAAAATAAAAAGTAGTGCTGCAAATTTATCAGGGGGGTGATCAAAGGTAAGGCGCCTATTTTAAATAATAGTGGGGTAAAAACTCCTTTTATTGGGCTGAGTATTTTTCGTCTTCTCAGGGTGACGCCCTTTTTCGTCTCGGGGTGTCGCCCTAAAAAAACAATCCAGCACTATACAATCTACACCATTACCCCGCCGCAGAAAACGCGGGGTGTTCCCCGACGGGTCTCGCGATAGCTGACCCGGCGGTTCCCGCCTAAGACAACTATGCGGTTTTATCATCGATCTGGGAAGTTAAATCAATATCCTGTAGTTCCATATAAGTTATCACTGGGTATACACCTTGTTCACCGGTGAAATAATATTTAGCCGAACTATGCTGATAGTCTTCTGGTAGTTTTGCTAAACCGGCTTTACACGGATTCAAATGCATATAATCAACTTTCTGCTGCATAAAAGGCAGGCTGTAGCATTCCTTCCAGTCGAATGAAGGTTGAAACATTTTATGCTTTTGTTTCTGCAACCTTTCCGTTTTAGTTAGATAAGATGCCAGGAGTTCCAGCATTTCTTTATTACCCTGCGCTTCCAGTTTATTAACCAGTTCATACGCCATAAATCTCTTTCCATTAGCTATAATGGTATTGATAGATGTTCGTGAGGTACGGAACCCGATCAGTACATGAACATGACTCGGCATGATCACATACCCGGCAATACAATGGCCCTGCGCTTTCAGATGATCAAACCATTTATACACTACATCATAACCATTGGTCAACCGGAACAGGTGTAGCCACCTTGCACAGGTGAACGTGATAAAAAATACACCGTTCGGTTCTGTTATTTTTTTTCTTACACTCATGATTGAATGCAAGGTATTTTGAAAATTAAAACGTTTTATTGCGGTTTATACCTGTTGTATTTTCTCCATCTCTCCTTATGCGGGAACCGCCGGGTCAGCTATCGCGAGACCCGTCGGGGAACACTCCGCGTTTTCTGCGGCGGTGCGATGGTGTAGATCATAGTGCTGGATTAGCGGCTGAGGGTGACACCCTGCCGAGAGACGAAAGAAATTTGGGAAATTTTGAATAAGGAAGCCAGCAATGGATATCGATGAGGTTATTCGGCTTTTTGGACTAAAACCGGTAAATTTGGGAATGGAACAGGCCGTACATACAAAGGTGCAGACGCGCGCAGATGTCGAACAATTAATCCGTTCGCATACGGAAGAGATACGTTCTTTCGGGATCGAAGGCATTTCTTTGTTTGGTTCTTTCAGCAGGGACACTGAGATAACGGATGTAAGTGATGTTGATTTTGTGGTCGATTTTGAGCCAGGTCGTACGACCTACGATAATTTTGCCGGATTGGCTGATTATCTTGAAGACCTCCTTGGACGGGACGTAGATCTGCTAACCCGTAATTCCCTTAAATCGGAGTCAGGTAAACGTATAGCCGAACGCGCGGTCCGGATCTCTATTTAATTTGCATTATCAATTTTTTTATGAAACAGACTGACCAGGAAATTGTCACCTATATATTAAAGGAGATAGGCAACATGGAAAAGATAATTTCAGGCAGAACAAAGGAGGATCTGGAAACAGATTTTATTTTTGAACGTGCTGTATCTATGACCTTGCAGATCATAGGTGAAAAGATCAATAAGATCTCTGATGAATTTCAATTGAACAATCCTGGGATCGCTTGGCGAAAAATCAAAGGTCTTCGTAACCGGATTTCACATGAATACGAAAACCTGGATTTTGATGTGATTTACACTGCGGCTACTGAGAGCATGAATTATTTGAGAGATCAATTGCTCACAGCCGATTTTTCTCAAAACATAAATATAAAATTGCCCTCGCATAGCGATGAGCCGAAAGGGCTGAAATTATAACAGCTTCCTGCTGATTGGAAATGAGCAGTCCTGGAGACTGGATATACACTACTTAATTCCATTTGCTACAGTCACTGCAATTTCACCTTTTCAGAATAATTGGGGATTTACTTTGAAATTCAGTTTGGGAAATTTTGAATAAATAGGCGATCATCAGAGGTGGTAGAAGAACAAGCGATTACCACTTGAAAGAAGTCTTGATATTGTTCTTTCGATTATGTTATTTCCGGTACCATCGCCAATTCATTTACTGTATTGGGTATGTGCTTTCATTTTTTTTCCATGCGGCAAACACTCTGATTACCGAGTCTGGTAGATTATTGGATATGAATTTTATTTCCGTAGAAAAACTTGAGCGGGGGTCAGTCATAAGTGAACTCTTAAAAAAGACTAAAGGACAGCCAACTTCATTGCTCAACGCAGCGTCCATTTGAAAGTTGGTTTTTTTTCTGTCGCAACGAAATAATCCCATACCCTGCCATCGAACATCATTGAAAACATAGCTTGTTTTGCACTGTTTGAACGTAATATCATTAATTGTCGTGTCTGACAACATAACAACACTATCAGACGGACTAGGTTTTCGATAATCAAATTTCCATCCACCTACCAAAATTGTTGTATCGGTATAGCGGTATTTTCGCTTTATCTGGGCAGTGTCGCTGAAAACGGGATATTCATACACCCATTTCCGTTTCAGGTCTACAAACCGATAGCCGTATGTTTTTAGCGTAATGGTTTTGCCAGTGTCAGTTTCGAATGTATTAAACCCACACATTTGGGTTATACCAATACTATCGTGGAACCATGCTTTTTCAGGAATAACAACACTCGGAATTTGACGATTATTTTTTGTCTCCCAAAATGTACCGATATTTTCAATCGCTTCCCCTGAAGAACTTATATTACGAACACCTTTGCAATTGCTGAATATAGCAATTGCAAAGGCAAGACTTGTAAAGATGCGATGTGGTTTCATAGTACAGAGTTACGGAAAAGCTTGAGTATAGGTATATTGTCGATGATAGCCGACATTGAATGAACTATTGCTGGTTGGAAAAACAGCAATAGCCATCCCGTCGTTATATGTGGCCCCGGAGTTTGATTTCCAATGAGACGTTTATCGTAATCCAAACCTGCAACCAGTTGCTCCTCATAATGGTCTCTGGTAGACGACAAGCGTGGCAATTCAAACCGCGAAGTCCTCTATCGAGAGACGTTCGCGGGGAACACTCCGCACTTTATGCATCAGCGTGGGATGATGAAGACGTTGCGGAGAAAGAATTATTCATCGTGGCCAGCAGGAAACTAAAGAACTATTCAATAAGGCATTTAAATCTTAATCTCATTTAGCCTTATGGATATCACTAGTTTCATTAATTGAGGTTCAATGATAATTGAGATTCAAACAGTATCTGAACGTTTAGTTTATGATGCCTAATTTTTAGTTCCTTACTTATTATTCAAAGCAAGAATAACTTTGAGACTTTTCCTAAAGTAAAAATCTTATATTTAATATTATAAGTGATTTTTTGCAAAATCCGATTGCAGTGATCAATTGATTCCGGAAATGATGTTACAGTCCATTCCGGTTTAAACTGACCATAGTAAACCGATCGAAACTGACCCCCCTTTTAATAGATCAATTCATACTCACACTTTCACCAGGTAACAGTTCAATCATTCACGTATACAGATCCTCCATTAACGCATTACAATCGATTTAAAGCATCTGTATTGCTTTCAATGCATTGATAGTAAATAGAATAAATGGAAAAGCAATTAACGGAAGGAAAATGGAGTTGCTGTTTGTAAATTTGTAATGCTGCAGAGTGAGAGAGCACCTATTAATTACTCGTATGATCACTAATTATTCGACCACTGAAAATTCAAATCTTCGCCAGCTAAAGGGTAGGTCAGTTTGCTACGGTTTAGGTAGGTCAGTTTAACTGGATTGTGCACAATAAGTACAAAAATAAGTGAATGTATTTCTAATATGCATTATATGGGAAGTAACAATGGGGGCTGGCTTTCAAGAATACGTAATGATATAAATTATAAACATTTGCACGGAACTTGGTATCCATATAATGATTCTAAAAAATATTATTCAGAATTAAATAAATTTTTAAACGATTGGAAATCTAGCCCCTTGAGCATTGAGTTATCCAATTTAGTTGGAAAAGAATTGGTCCGGTTTATTTCAACTTGCCAGTTTTTAATTGGGGTTTCTCGCGAAGTGAGTATAGACATGAGCAAAAGATGTTCGGTGGGGAAATCGTTTCAATTAAACGGTTCTTTATCATTGCTAAATGTGGCTAAAGTCAGAAGCGCGGTTTAACGTCGCTAATTAATCTTTTAATTATATTTATATCTCAGAAACACTTTTTGACACCTTAATTGACACCTAAGTAAACAAAAAAACCGCTTAAACCCTGAGTTTAAACGGTTTATAAAAGCTGTTTTTCAGCTTTTATGCCCAGAACAGGAATCGCACCTGCACTACCTTGCGATAACCAGATATTGAGTCTAGCGCGTCTACCAATTCCGCCATTTGGGCGTGTAGAACTGGACTTAACCGGGTGCCGTCTCTAACTATAATACCTCCTAACCCATTTCCAATATCTCCCAGCCCCCAAAGGCACAGCAAACCCTGCCGACACCCACACAAACGCACACAGCACAATAGCTTCCGCAACGCAAACAAAAGAGGTATCATGCACAAAAGAAAACACTAAATAAAGGTTCGGTACCATACCTGCAAACGAAACGAGGTTAGCCAGCACGATTGTACCGCGCAGCAGGCGTTTGGGCAATTCCCGCAGAAGCCGGCTTGCATCTTTGATAAAATACTCGCGCAGTTCATACAGGGTATAGAGTATGGCAAACTGGATAAGGAAAACGAACCCGCATTGAACGGCATTCCATTCCGGCAACGCCGCCAGCAGGCTAACGGATACATGAACCAACAGGAACCGCATAGCGATAAATGCAAATGCCATGCGTAAGATGTATTGCAACAATAACCAGGCTACAGCGGGCAGGGAACGGTATACAGGCATGTGACTAATTTAGCAACAAATCTGGATACTGGATGCTGGATGCTAGATGCTGGATACTGGATACTGGGGGTTGCGGTGAGTGCAGGCTTCTCAAAGAACCGGCAACCTCCAGTATCCAGTATCTAGTATCCAGTACCCAGCATCCAGCATCCAGTATCTAGTATCCAGTACCCAGCATCCAGCATCCAGCATCTAGCATCCAGCATCCAGCATCCAGCATCCAGCATCCAGCATCTTGCATTCTTCAAAACCATTTTGTAAATTGTTTCAAATCCTTTCCATGGAAAACTCTCTTACTACCATGAACCGTATGTTGTACCGCGCCATTGCGGCGGGTGATGATATGCCGGAACTTACCGCGCAGCAGGAAGAAACCGTGATCGAAAAAAGCGGTAGTTTGTCATTCCGTTTTATGCGCGAAGCGATACGTGCAGCAGGCGTTCGCTCGCTGAGCGTTATAGTGCATGTAACGCAGGACAGCGTGCACGCGTTGCTGAATTACCTGCACAGCAGGCAGTTGAAAAACGGCACCACCCATCTTCGCAGCCGGATAGAAAAAAGCCTGTCTGGGTTTATGGAATACCTGCGTCATGATTTCAGCGCGTATTTCAGGCACAATAACCCGATGCCTGTATTGCTTTGGTTACCCATAAAAGAACAACTGCTCGGTGCCCTTGGGCCCGGTGAGAAAACCGTGTTTGCACAAACCGATATTGCACTTGCCGAAACCTTACTGCAAACGCTGGAGGATATCACTTCTAAAGAAACACCTTCCTTCGCCATGAGCGATTACTGGCTGATGCTTACCGGCAAACTGCGTGATCAGTTGCCGGGAAGCGGCGATCCTACCTTGCGGTCTATCTACACCCTGATCACCTGGAACTTTAACTGCGGGCGCTTTGTGCAATACCTCGTTGGCCGGTACCTTGCCGCACTGAACGAAGAAGAAAGCGCGGTACAGCAATGGACAGGCAATCTTCAATTGCTGAACCGTGTTTCCGATATGCCGCAGCATGCCCTTTATCCCGCCCTGCCCACATGCAAACGCATGCTCACCGATACCATCAGCGCCGAAATAACGGCCTGCGAATTTGTGCAGGGGGCCATGCCGCAGTTGGCAAACAGGCAGCCCATACAGCTTGCCATGTCTGTTCCCCAGATCGGTGTATGGCTGCGCGCGATGTGCGATACGGGGATGATCGTGGCTGATAATGCCAAAGAACTTACGAGGCAGTCGGCAGGGAGCTTCAGCAGTAAGCGTAGCGGCGCTATTTCGGCCGAAAATCTTTATGTAACCTACTACAGGCTGGAGCCGGCTGCAATATCCATTGTTGAAACGCACCTTGTTAACCTGCTTAACCAGTGTAAGAAATACAGGAGTGAAAGAAAATGATGTTCCCGATATTATTTCCATAAGTGTACTCCCGTTTCAGCATCCCATGCTGCTGAAGAAAAAGTAGGCTGTTGCCTGTTGGGCAATGTCATTAAGTTAAGCTCTTACCACAATTTCTTTTTTAACCCCAGCTTTTAAGCTGGGGATACGACGAACATAAGGAAACCCGGCTTTAGCCATAATTGATTTTCCAATAAAAGATGAACGATAATTGGTGAGCATCTCAAAATACAAAGAACAGGTTGGGCTAAAGCCCTGTATTCAAATGGAAGATTGAATCCCCAGCTTAAAAGCTGGGGTTAAAAAGAACTCCCGCTCATAACACAGTAATAAATTGTTTGTGATCCGGAAATTAAAATCAATATCCATAAAACGGAGTATTCGATTTATATCCAATATTTTCGTTCATCTGTCTCTATGCCGAAACTACCGGGTCCTCTTGTGAGAGACCCGGCGGCGAACACCCTGCCTTTTCTGCATCAGCGTGTGATTACCGATGGAGACCAGTTTAGCGCGAAAAAATCGCATCACCTCTTCCGGACAGCCCCTTAACACCTAACTTTTAACCCGCATAATGTTACTGTAACGTTGATTCAATGTTGGTCTGACGTTGGTTTTACGTTGATCATACGTTGATCAGACGTTGATCAGACGTTGATCAGACGTTGGTCAGACGTTGATCAGCTGTTGATCAGCCGTCAGTCTGCCATTGGTTTCCTTTTACCTGATTTTTATATGCCTTTTACGCTGCCATTGGTTTTGCATAGCCCCGCAGTTGGTGAAAGTTTGTAAGCCTGCCGGACCGGGTTGCCGCATCATTTGGTTTTTTTACCGCCGTTCCTGAACACTGCATCATAGTTACCCGCGTATTGCAACTTATTTTTTTA
Source organism: Bacteroidota bacterium (assembly GCA_040388705.1). GTDB lineage: Bacteria > Bacteroidota > Bacteroidia > Chitinophagales > Chitinophagaceae > Sediminibacterium. Next base: position 7,904 of record JAZKBI010000021.1, read on the forward strand.
TTGTAAACAATTGTAAATCAATTTTTTACAAGGGGCAATATTGCCCCTATTGCTGTTTTCGCATCCTCCCCGTTTATACTTTTGATCCTGTTAACAACTACCGGTAGCAACCGCCTGCAGCGGAAAAAAAACATTTTAAAACTTTTAAAAAACACACACAATGGCAAAACAATTCGGACAGGTATCGCTGATAGGAACCGTAGGCGATACCACCTACACGAGAACAAGCAACGGGTTCAGGGCAGGACAAAGATCGCGTCTTAACAAAAACTCGATCCTGACCAGTCCCAGGTTTGCAAGGCTACGCGAACATATGGAAGAGTTCGGAAGGGCAGGCAAGGCAGGCAAAATGGTGAGAGAACACCTGAACCTGTTGATTGGCAACTGCAAAGACACCAGGATGTCGAGCAGGTTAACAACCCTTATGCTCACCGCGGTACAGATGGACAAGGTAAACCCGCTGGGGCAACGCAATGTGCTCGATGGCGAACTTTCAGTGCTGGAAAAATTTGAATTCAATAGCGGCGCCAGTCTTGTTGGTACGCTGGCGGCAGATGTATCCGGCGACATCGATCGCAGCACCGGGCAGGCATCAGTACAGATCGCCGCATTTGTTCCTGAAGAAGTAATGAAATATTCGCTGGCGGCCAGTCATTACCGGATTTCTATTGGAGCAGCAGTTATCAATTTCGAAGACGGAACGGGGCAGAGACGGTTTACAGACGGGCCCTACCTCCCTGTTGGTAAAGAGGCGGCTGCGGCACAATCGCTTGCCGTATCGTTGCCCACCGGCCTGACCGATCCTATACTGTTGGCGCTGAAGCTCGAATTCTTCACGGAAGTAAACGGCTATATGAATGGCTTGCGTGATAGTTCGTACGGCACCTGTTCTATCCTCAAAGTAGACACAGGGGTCTGAACGCCTTTATTCATCTTACAAACCAGTGTTATGAAAGAGGTAATGAAACGGGCAAGTTCGCCCACGCCTGCTTTTTTCCGGAAACTGCGTAATATCGGCCTGCTGCTTACCAGCCTGTCGGCTGCCTTGCTGGGTTCACCGGGCCAACTGCCACCTTTTGTAGTCACCATCGCGGGTTATGCCGCAGTTGGCGGCGCAGTATTGAGTGCAGTTTGCCAACTGGTGAAGAAGAATGAGCAGTAAAAGATGGCATGCGGATAACGCGGGAAAAGGGCAGCAGGGAACGGATCTGAGGGGTTCGTGAAACGCTGCCGAAACAGGAATGTTTCTATAGAGGCTGCCTCAAAAGGGCAGCCTCTTTTGTATGTTATGTATTGAATGTGTTGATATATTTTGAAGTACGAAATGTGGGCATTACGGGTTCAAAAATACAAATGGGTAAATCAACGGGATGTTATCAGTTGAAAAAAATCAACACAATGGGAATAGACAGGCTGGCAAGGCGTGGCAACAGATTTGCTTTATTAGTAAGGAATGAAGAAGATGTTATTGATATGTGTGAGTTGGGTGTTGATTGTTTCCGCTTCTGCGCAGCAAGAATTGTCTATGCCGGCCATCCCACCGGCCCGTGTACTGCACCATGAAAGCATTGTTGGTTCGTTGAATACGATCCTTACATTACCAGGTTTCCGCAACGATGGCAGCAACCTGGCAGCCACCAAAAATATACGCACCCTGGTTACCAATATGCGCGCTTTTATAGAGGGGAACGACCAGCTCGATAATGGCGCCAGGTTCAAGTGGCTTCGTGGTGTGAATGAAATGCTCACTGGCTTTATGTATAACTATAAATCCGGCAAGTTAAGCCCGGCATCACTTCCAGATCTTCTCAAAGCATTTGATGCGGCCATGAAGCTCGATATAAATGGAGGTTCCATAGTAAGCCTGGTGAACACCTACGATGTAGCTATTGTAAAGGTACTGGTTGATAACTACGCACTACTATCCAACGAAGGTATCAGGATCGCTAAAGAGATCGTTGCATCGAAAGACAAACAGAAGGAACGGGATGATATTTTCGGTTACCTTACCAATCACCTGAAAGATCCCTCTGCAGACAGTCTTATCATAGTAGCTGCTTTTCGCAATCCCGATGCTTTATATAATTACGCTGCTGTCGGTGATGGCTTGTCCATGAAGATCAGGTCTTCCGCGCATCCGCTGGTTAAGACCATTGCAGAAATGGCTGGCATGAAAACCGGTCGCATGTACTTTCCGTTCCTCGATCAGATCTATCACGGTGAGCTGACCATGGAAACCATCAAGCCGCTTGTTGAAAACGACAACAGCCGTGGCTATTTTTCCTTATTGGTAAAAACCAGGATAAGTTATGCAGAGCGTATGCAGAACGGCGATACACCGATAGCTTCCCAGGCATTAACCAGTAAACTGCAGGGAAAGGCAATCGAATTGTATATTAACGAAATCAATGCACTGCATGACGTGCATGATCTCTCGGTACGTTTCAGAAAGCTGGAGGGACTTTCTGCACAGGAACTATACTACCTGGCTGTTATGGGCGAAGATGAGATGTATACATCCAGCTTTGTAAGTGGCGTGTATCCGCGCATCATGAAAAACCTGCATGGAAGTAATTCAGATCAGCTCATGCAGCTGGTTCATAATGACTATTACCGGAAATTTATCAAAATGTGCGCAGCATACAATACCCTGGATAACTTCCTTCAGAAAATGGATGATTCCACGAAAGAAGTGCTGATGATGGCATTTGTAAATGGCCTGGAAAAAACCGGTTCGCTTGAAGATGCTGTTGATGTTGCTGATGCCTTTGGAAGCATTTACAACAAGGATCTGCGCAAACTTGTTCTCGACCAGGTGCAATTGAAGCTGAATGAAACACAGTCGCTCAACAACAGGCGCGGGCAGAATATTTATCACCTGTTGAACACGATCTTCCAGTCTATGGACACTTCCAGGAGGATTGATATCACAACAGAACTTGGCATCAATCCCGTATACAATATGCCTAACGCGCTGCTGAAAGGGACCGAACAAAGGATCGTTGTACAGCAGTTCTTTTACGGCGATAAAGATGGCCAGACCTACTTCAATATTTTCCTTGACAAATTCCGGGGCAATCCCAATTGGAAGATCATAAAGAATGCCAACTGGGTAGAAGTACAGTCTGTAAAAGGGACGCCTGTAAGCATCTTTTCAAACCTGCCGCTCGATGAAAAAAAGGACCTGGATGCCCACTCACAGGATAGCCTGATACAATACCTGGCAAACAATGAATTGCAACCCTCTGTTATTATTCACCGGGGGCATAGTTATTATCTGAAATATACGATTGCCAAAATGCCGCGGTCAGCTAAGGTTATTTTGGTTGGAAGTTGCGGCGGCTACCAGAACCTGAACCAGGTGCTTGATATCTGCCCAGACGCACATATCATTTCTTCCAAGCAGGTGGGAACAGGTGTTATCAACCAGGGCATGATCAATATTATCACAGAAAAACTGCGTTCAGGGAAGGATCTCGACTGGCAATCCATTTGGTCAAACCTTTCTAAAAATTTCAAGGGAAGCGCAGAGGAAAAATTCGATGATTATGTACCGCCATATAAAAATCTTGGTGCCATGTTTATCAATGCGTATAGCAAAGCCGATAATCAGCAGCAGGCTTTGTCAAAGACGCGATATTAGCCTGGAACCCACAGCTAAATCAGTGTATTAAAAATAGTAAAAAAGGGGATGATAGTTCCCCGAGCCCAAAATTCAAAATTGTTTGGTTGTTATAGCCGACGGCCCTCTTTTATAGGATTAGATGTCAGATGAGATCGATCATAAATCGTTCAGGCGCTGCTGAAGGTTGCGGATAAACAGGCGGCTGGCGTCCAGGTGGGAACGTATCTTATCTTTCTGAACAGCACTGTCCGGAGTATCCAGGAATCGGATGCTGTCTGATAAATGCAGGTCAATATCCGAAGTGATACTTTTTACAGAATAGACCGTGTCACGGATCGCTAAACGCAGCTCCATTTCGTCCATAACAATCTTGCCCATTTCCATCAGTATTTCGCGCTCATGCTCAGTAAACTTTCTCGGTGATTTATCAAGTAAACAAAGTGTTCCGAGGTTATAGCTATCACTTGTATGAAGAGGTACAGCGGCGTAGAAACGAAGTCCAAAATCACCGGCTACCAGCGGGTTGGCAAGACATCTTGGATCTTCGGATGCATTTTCCACAATATATGGGTCATTAGACAGGATGGCTGATGCACATAATCCACCGTCGCGGTTGATCTGGTTAAGCGTTAAACCAAAATGAGATTTGAACCAGATCCTGTCTGTGTCTACAAGGCTGATTATAGCAATGGGAACTTTAAAGATGGATGCAGCAAGTGCAGTGATACGGTCAAAAGTACCGTCCGTAGGTGTGTCCAGGATATTATATCTTTTCAATGCCTCAATGCGCTGCTGCTCATTGGCAGGTATTACTAATGTTTCCATTCTCACAGGATTTAGGTAAAGTTAAGAAATTACCGGCTTTGGCTCCGGTTATTTTTGCTGGCGCAGCGGTAAAATGGCAGTAAATATACTTCCTTCCCCGGGTTTGCCGGTAGCGTAAATAACCCCGTGGTGGTTGTTGACCACACGGCTGCACAGTGCAAGACCAATCCCATAACCGCCATATTCACTATGCTGGTGCAAACGCTGGAAAACGGAAAATATATTTTCCGCATATTCTTCTTCAAAACCGATGCCGTTGTCACTGAATCTGATGGCGTAATACTCCAGGTCCGGAAGTAAGGTGGCAAAACCTTTTTTTTCTTTTTCACTTAACATGCTTCCCGTGATCGCGATAACAGGAGCCACGTTTTTCTTGGAAAATTTAAGTGCATTACCGATGAGGTTAAAAAAGAGCTGGTTCATCTGCAAGGATACTGCTTCAATTATTTCCAAAGGGTCAGCTTTTATGACAGCTTTTTTCTGCGTGATTACCAGTTCAAAATCCGACAGGACGTTTTGCAATACTGCATTCAGATCTGTCGGCCTGTATTGTGGGCTGGTTTGGGAGAGCCTTGCATATTCCAAAAGATCTTTTGTTAGACCCGACATCCGTTTGGCAGCTGCATTGATCTTATTTATCTGCGTTAAAGACTTCTCTGACAGTTCCGGGTTGTCAGCCATCGAAGATGAGAATAACTGTATTTTACGTAAGGGTTCCTGGAGATCATGCGAGGTGACATGTGCGAACTGCTCAAGCTCATGGTTCGATTTTTCAAGCCGTGCATTAATTGTTTTGAGATCAACTGTCTTTTCATCAACCTGTCTTCTCAACTCATCTGCAAATGCCCGCTGGTCAGTGATGTCCTGTATCACGCCTATCAACCTGGCAGGTTTTTGATCCGGGCCATACAATACCGTTCCCTTGATCCTTATCCAATGTATCGAACCATCTTTCCAGATAATTCTGGCCTCATAAAAAAGTTTCCCGGTAGCAAGAGATTCTTCATGCGCCTTAAGCCTTCTTTCCCTGTCATCGGGATGAATTGCGTTGGCAAACTGACTGCGCTCAATGGTTCCGCTCAGTCCCCAGATATTATTGAAACGGGGAGTGGTGAGCATAACATCCGTTTCAAGACTGATATCATAGGCGCCAAGATCAGCAGATTCAATGGCAAGCCTTGCGGTTTCTTCGGCCAGTTCCACTTTTTTACGGGCTGTAACCTGTTCGGTTACTTCAATGGCAATAGCGATGACACCGCTAATTGTCGCGTCAGCTTCATAATAGGGCTGATAAACAAAATTTAAGTAAGCCGTTTCTTCTCTACCGTTGCGGATCAGCTTTACAACATGTTCGTTTGCGTAAAAAGGAACAGCCGTCTTTTTTACATTATCCAGCAGCGCAATGATACCCTGGTCGGCTATTTCAGGAATGGCTTCCAGCAATGGTTTGCCGATCACGGATGCTTCTTTTCCCCAAATTTCCAGTATCGGTGAATTGGCCAGTAAGATCCTGTGGTCATCATATTTGATAATACAGATACCTACCGGGGCCTGCATGAAAAGATCATAAGCCTGGGTGTTGAGTTCATCTGCCTTGGCCTTCACCCGCATCTCCACCTGTGTGGTAACATCATATGCATAGGCGAGGATTCCGGTCACAATCCCTTTGGGGTCACGGGTCGGGGTATAGGATAAATTAAAATAGCGGGTTGTTGTTTCATCAGATCCTTCAAAATGAGCCGTTGCCGGAACTTCGATACCGTGGTAAGTAACACCAGTATCGAAAACCTGCTGCAACTGTTGGATAAAAGGCTGGCCCTCCAGTTCCGGTATTGCTTCCAGTACCGTTTTACCTTCGAGCTGCCGTCCGTTCATAAGAGTGATATAAGCTGCATTGGCATAAGTGAAAGTAAAGTCAGGACCTTCCATGACTGCAAAAGGAGAGAGGGATTGGTTGAGGAATTCTTCAAAATTTTTTCTGATATTTTGCTCGCCCTGCTGTGCGTTGATGAGGGTGGTTACGTCCTGAACATGGTGAATGATGCAGGTAATTTCACCGGCTTTATTTAACACGGGAATATTCTTTGGTAACCAGTACCGGATCTCGAACCCATTATCGAGCGAATTGGGTATATCGTATTTCTGGACAGCCATCTGGTGTGGCTGCTTTTCCCTGATCACCATTTCCAGTGATGCCGTCAGCATAGCTACCCCATTGGCAGCAGGGTCATCGGGATTATCGGGAAAAGCTTCAAAAATGCCTTTTCCAATATCTTCCCGGGTGGTAAAAGTTTCACTGGCGCGTGCGTGGTTAAACGATACGATAGTAAATTTCGGAGCGTCTGGCAAGAGAATAATATAATTACCAGGCAGGGCCTGGAAAATGTCGCCAAAATCGATTGCTGCCATCATATAGGGTTGACAAGTAATTATTGTGCCAGTAGGCAACAGGTATTATGCAGAACCCAGGCAGTATCCAAGTATCTTTTTAGCCAGGCGTGAAAGCTCACCGGGATCTGATGGCTTGACCAAGTAATCAACCGCCCCGCAGTTAATACAGGCACTCACATTTTCCGCCCGGTCAGAGGTACTCCAGATCAGTTTGGGAATGTGCGCAAATACATGGTTACCGGACAGTTCCTTCAGCACATCAAGGCCGTTCATTTTAGGCATGTTATAATCCAGGATAATTGTACAGGGTTTTAATCGGTCGGTGCCGGTTGCCAGGAATTCAAGCAGGGATCTGCCATCAAGGAAGCTTTTGATCCTGGCTGTAGGGGCAATAGATCGAATGGCATCAAGCAGCATTTCTGTGTCTTCGGGATCGTCATCTACAAGTAACATCCACCGATTTTCTGTCATAGGTATTTTAATTTTTCTCTTCAGTAATCTTATTCTTCAGATAACAGCAAAACATCTTAAAAGTAAATAAAATAAACGGAGAATAACAGATGGCAGGAATAATAAATGTATTATATGTAAGAATCAGGAGGGGCTTTTTTCTGTCGAAGTCATCGGTGATTTATTACTCTGCGTCCCATTCATAAAAGAGGTAGTATTATTTTGGATTGGTAGGATTGGCATTAAGCTGTCTTACAATAATGGGGTAAGGATTGTTGTATTTATTTAAGGCATAATCTGCCTTTGCCTGCATGGCGAAAAAAGCCGCCAGCCGAAAAACTCGTTTGATTCACAACTGTCATAGTAAAAAAGCATTGCTGTTACCGCTTCATAGCCGATAACTACACGCATCAAACAACCGAATCTCATCTTAATTGGGTTAAGTGCAATAAGAATGGTATCAGGGGTTCGATTGGGTTCCCCTCAACTCCACAACGCCTTGTGAATAGATAATTTGCAAGGCGTTTTTATTTATTCGTTTACTAACTGGCAGCAACACTAACTTTTCTATTTATTGTCGCATTTTATTAATGAACAAAATTGCATCAAAAGCCTGTCTCACGTGTATCAGTTGATAACTTACTGTATTAGCTTCCATGGGACGTTGCATTGCGAGCCAGGATGCAACGAATGGATTATGAGCAGCCGATTTTAGGCCCAGTATAAAACGAGGTTTATCTACTTGTAAAAGTGCTTTATCTAAACTGCCCGGTTTTGCTGTGTTTAAGGAAGGTGCATAGCTAGTTCCAATAATAAACAGGTTATTGCCAAGCATCGACCTGAGATATTTCCCCATACTGTTTGGCGGTTGTGCAAAAGCATCCCAAACCCCACCGAGAGTAACTTCGTTTTTAACATGAGAGTTATGTGCATACACAAAAACTTTACCTCCATCTGCGCGATGGAGTAAGACCCACATTACATTATTTGCCATAGCTGAATCACGGGCATTCACTGCTCTCCATGCTTCGGGTGGAATTTTACCGGGCTGATCCGGCGGCGTTGCCTTTACAAGATGGTTCGTTTGTTGCGCAACCAAAGCGTTGTGATAAGCCCATTCATAACTTTCCTCTGAGCTGCCACGGATAAAGTTGATACGCTCACGTGTAAACAATGAAATTAAATCATCAATCGTGGTAGTAAGTGTGTTCTGTTCTTCTAATGTTAATTTTGGATAATTTGCAACCGACAAACGGTTCATAAAGGGTGTTAATGCAGCCATGATCTTAGCTTCCTCCTTTGCGTCAACTTTCTTTAAATAAGTTATTGCTTCATTTAGGGCAGCATGTGAAGGAGTAGTATCGTTCGGGAAGCCAATTAACTCCATGTCCATTCCATAAAACCTCAATTTTCGCGTATGCACAGGATCAGAATTGTACCGTCGCATCCATTCCAGCAATTCAATATTTTCGGGTGAAGCACCAGCGATACTAAGTTTTGCGGCAGCATCTTTGGCAGTACCGCGCCCACCTGCAACGAATTCAGCAGCTGACCTGGATTCAGCAAGGTCAGCTTCCAATACAATAGTAGTGAATCCATAATTCTCAGCTAAAAAACGAAACAACCTGTTCCTGAATGCAAGCGGTTCATGAAAGCCATGTGCAGGTTCACCTAAGGCCACTACCTGTGCGTTACCAATCATTTCCTTGAATGGGCGCAGATCAGCATTCCCATTTGCGCTATCGCTGTTTTGCAGTAAAAAAGCATGATCCTTTGCCCAGTCGACAAACGGTTTGGTATTTAAAAATGTGTCTGTGTTTTTAGCAATATTTTGCGCCAAGCCAGGCGCACCTAATGAAATGCATAACAAAAGGACCAATGAATATTTCATAGTGAACTAATTAACCTGAAAAAAAATTGGTTGAAGTATCGCCGGAGAAAGGCTTTGCGATAAATAAAAATAGGATATTTATTTCGATAAAGATCTTATCGTTTGCATCAGCCACAGCTTAACCGCTGTTGCCTGGTTTAAACAAAATCTATTTTATTACCTGTAATCATTTATTCAACATCCATTAATCCCCTGGAACAGGAAAAATGTATGGCGTTGGGGGCGCATTCTTATATCACACCTATTACATTCAAAGAGAGCCTTCGTATCAGTGAGATTTTTATGACATTTTGTAGCTGATTGCATCAACGTGAAATGCGATTAAGGTGGCCGGTGAAATCGGCCTTGCCAGATTATCCCTCTCTTGAAAAAATGCAACGCTTCGGTCATTTATGCAAAAATTTCGGTAAACTCCCGGATCTCCTTATTCAAACCTATAAATGCGGAAACACTATCTGCATGACTCGCAGCTTCAGTAAAATAACGCTTGTGTAAAACAGGTGAATGCACTTCTTTTCAGGTACTTCTTTGTTGTTCGTCGCAAATTAATCGCGTACGTCGCAAATGGATGAGAGCTATTAGGCAGACTTATACTTTTATAAAAAATGTATATGAAACGAAATTGTGATGCCATAAAAAGGAGGCCCTTGACCAGGAAGTATAAAATATATTTTCTCATCCTGATTACCGGGTGGCTGTTACAAAACAGCAACGCGTCCGCGCAGGACCATTGCATTTGCACAGATGTGCCGCCACCGAAAAGGTTTGAGCCTTTAAATATTAACCTTCTGACAGCAGCGGAGTATCGTAGTCCAAAACTGTTGATCAATGCAGGCAAAGATCAGCTACCGCAGAAAAGGGCGCTCGCCGTACGTAAGATTTCTGAGATGAGGAGACCTGATTACTTTGATTTTCTGAAAGCCGCCATTAGCGATGAGGACTGCCAGGTAAGACTGGAAGCAGTCAGGGGTATCGCATCAATAGGGGGCGACAAAGCGGAACAAACGATCATCGGCACTTTGAATGATCCTTCCTGTTTTGTTCGTGAAGAAGCGGCTTACCAGCTTTCCGGATTTTCTTCTGCTTCTTCGAGAGATGCACTGATAGCATCAACGAAGGATCCGGTCGGAAATGTTGTAAGGCAGGCCATATTAAGCCTGAGACATTTCAAAGATGCCTCACTGGTACCTATGTTTACAGGCTTACTGAATGATCTTAACAAAAATGTCCGCACAGCAGCTATAGAATCACTCTCAGCTTTTCATGGCGATAGTATTGCAAAATTGATTATTCCTTTTCTCAAAGATCCGAGTGAGCATGTAAGGCAGGCTGCTGCCTATGCCTGCATGCATTATAGCCCGGACATAGTGCTTCAACCATTGTACGATGTGTTTGATAGTGAAGATAAAGATAAGAACGTGCTTCTCGGCGCCATCGAATCTGTTATGAAAGTCGGCAATAAATCCTCCCTTCCTTACCTCGTGAAAGCAAGTGGTGACAGCTCTGGCGTAGTAAGGCAAATGTCCGTAAAAGCGTTGGGAGTCCTGGGAGATGAAACTGTTATTCCGGTTCTGAAAAAAGCATTATCCGACGATAACAAATTTGTTCGTGAGCAGGCAAGGTATGCATTAACCAACAGGCCTTTTTAGTATTATTCATATTCAAATGACTTATTCCATGCGTTTTACATTCCCCGGCATAATCGTGCTATTATTTTTTACGTGTTGTAATACTGGCCAGGATAATTCCCGGTATATCCTGTTACGGGATGCGAATATTATCAGCTTTACAGGATCAACCGACGCTCCCTTTAAAGCATCGATACTCATCAAAGACAGCGTTATTTATGCGATTGCCGGAACAGGTGATAAATTAGATATTCCCCGAAACACGCAGGTAATTGATTGTTCGGGTCAGTATATTATGCCCGGTCTTTGGGATACACACGTGCATCTTTTTAAGACCACCAGGCAAGCTCTTCCAGCCTATCTGCAGTATGGTATTACTTCTGTAAGAGATATGGGTGGAGATATGGATACGCTAAATGCTATCGTACGCGATATCAAAAACCAAAAGATCGGCGGACCCCGTATCCATTATTGCGGCGCTCCTTTTGAAAACGCCTGGTTTCTTGACTGGTATCGGAAAAACCGGATAGAGGAGCCACAGGTTGAAGATATCACCCGTACAAGGATTGCACTGCTTAAAGCTGAAGATGCACAACGGCTGGTGGATTCGGTACTGTCTTCCGGTGCCGAATTTATCAAAGTAAGAGACTATAAAGACTCAACCACCTATTGGGCGCTTGCAAGAGCCGCCAGGAAAAGAGGTGTAAAACTGGCGGGGCATCCTCCATATGGTCTTGATCCCATTGCTATAGCTGATTCAGGGCAATCCACGTTTGAGCATGGATGGTTTCCCTCGTTGAAAGGATTATCACAAAGCAGGAAGGACAGCGTCATAAGAAAGTATAAGGAGAAAAACTGTTTGCTGGTTCCGACCATCATTGCCTGGAAGTATAATCAGTTCAGCTCCTATGGGTTTATGGATTCAGCAGTGAACGGTCCGAAAGGTATCCGTGACCCGAGAATTGAAACGCTGCCTCCAATGCTGCTGGCCGAGTGGAAGGCACAACTGATGGAAAGGAAAAAAAATAATAATCTGCGTGCATGGAAACAAGATGCATTACAGGACATGTACCAGGAAACCATTGAGATGTACCGCAGCGGTATCCAGGTAATGCCCGGAACAGACGATGCCTGCGCTATGGTATTTCCCGGTGAAAGTCTTCATGACGAACTGGCCCTGTTTGTCCAATGCCTTAAAATGTCTCCGTACGAAGCATTGGCATCTGCGATCGTGGTACCTGCAAAGTATATGGGAGTAGATCATAAAACAGGATCCATCGAAAAAGGAAAGCTGGCGGACCTGATCATTTTGAAAAAAAATCCGCTTGATGATATCCGTAATTCAAAGACGGTTGGCATGACCATTATCAACGGCAGGATCCTGTACAGCAAAAACTAATCATTTTCCCGATGCAGTTGTATTCCTCACCGGTTACAACTTGTGTAACTTTACCGTATGAAGTCAGTTTTTCAAAGGGTTTTCCTTTCAAGGTCTGCATTGCATATTTTATTCTGGTCACTACAGATATTTTCAGATGCCGTATCACAGATGACCATTTATGAGAACAACAAACAGGTTTTTTTTCTTAATCTTTTAGCGGTAAATGGTCTGCAGATACTTCTTTGCTGCGTGAACGTTTTTTACCTCGTTCCCAGGTTGTATAAAAATGGTAAAAAAAGTGCCTACTGGACGCTGGTGACTGTGTTAGTTATCGGTTACAGTTTGAGTATTTCACATGTTCAGCAATTACTTTTCAAACATTATTTCAGTACGTCTGAAGTATTATCCAAAGAAATATATCATTTCGTTCTCAATTCGGCCTCTATTATCCGATACCTGGTCGTTACGGTACTGATCGATCTTGCCAGGGAATGGTTGCGTACTACGTTCTATGAAAATGAACAAAAGGCAGCAAAAGCCGCCAGCGAGATTCGCTTTCTGCGTTCACAGCTTAACCCGCATTTTCTTTTTAATACACTGAATAATATCTATGGACTCGTTTTGATCCAATCGCCACAGGCAAAGGATATTATCCTAAAGCTTTCAGACATCATGAAGTACACCCTATACGAAGCGGAAGAGGACAAAGTGTTGCTGACAAAGGATATTGAAAACGTGCTAAACTATATAGATCTGGAAAGAGTGCGGCAGGGAAACAACGCCAGTATTAATGTGCAGATTGATTATGACGGTTCTGATCCGCTCATAACCCCCTTGTTATTTTTGCCGCTGGTCGAGAATGCGTTCAAACATGGTGTGAACAGCACCATGGCAGGCGCTTTTTTTCGCTTTTCTCTATCAGTAAAGGATCAAATGGTTATTGCAGAGATTGAGAATAGTAAAGGAATCGAAACCGAGAAAGAAACACATGCGGGTATCGGCCTACAGAATCTGCGGCGAAGATTGGAACTGTTTTACCCGGGAAATCACCAGCTTACCATATCCGACCAGTCGGGCATCTTTGCTGTAACACTTACCTTACGATCATGATGATGATACAATGCCTGATCATAGATGACGAGCCTGTAGCACACAGGATACTTGAGGAATATCTTGCGGAAAGCCCGGATATGCAAATTGCAGGCAACTGTTACAATACTGCACAAGCCCGCATTTTTCTTGAAGCGCATGTTGTAGACCTTTTGTTTCTCGATATTAAAATGCCGGGAGAAAACGGGCTATCGTTTCTGAAAACGATTGCCGTAAAACCGGTAACCATACTAACTACGGCCATGCTCACTCATGCTCTGGAAGCGTACGATCTTGATGTTATCGATTATCTTGTTAAACCAATTAGACCTGAAAGGTTTCGTAAAGCGATAGATAAAGCGCGTGAATTTCTTACCATGCGAATGCAGGCGTTTACCCTCAGCGATACGGTAACAACGGAAAGAAAATTTATTACAATCAAATCCGGGAGGGACAAACTGCAACTGGATACTACAACCATTTCCCATATTCAATCCTTGCGGGATTATATGCTGATTTACACTACTGCTAAAAAACATTTAATCAGGTCTACTGTTTCAAATATCCTCGATATTCTTCCTGCCGATGATTTTATACGCGTGCATAAATCCTTTATTATCAACCGTTGGTTTATTAAACGTATTGGCTCTTCGCAGGTTGAATTAAGCGATGCTACAATACCTATTGGAAAGATGTTTCGGGATTCGTTGAATGCATTATAACTTAGTGTATAGAGTATCATTGAGGCCATTCGATGGCAGGGGTTCGACTTCAATCCTGCCGGCTCCACTAATTAAAGGAAGTGTGAACCCGTTTCCTTTAATTTATTTAATTAAAAGGAGGATCAACCAGTAGGTTTGATGGCGCTATTGATTTTTCTAATACGCACCCAAAACGATCGGGTTGGATATTTGGGTACTCGATGTAACAACCGTTGTAAAACCCGTACCGGAAGCGTTTGTTGAACAGATCGAGGTAGTACCATTGGCGTTACCATCCCCAGCCGTGAAAAATAATTTCTGGCCATCTGGCGACATGACGAAAGCAAAGCTTGGCATATTTAGCTGGATCTGGTAATTACCGGGCATTGAAAAATTGAATTCCGAAATATTAGAGCCATCATAATTACAGATATAGAATTTACGGTTGCCGGCTGTAAAAATGAGTTTATTAAGCTGTGCGACAGCAGGTGATTGCTGGGCAGCCGTTTTTGAACAACCGGATTGAACAACCGTTATCGAAATTGCGATAAAGAGCAGCGCGACTGCCCCGGCCAATAACTTTTTCATGTTGTTTTTGTTTGAAGGTTAAAAAAGGATGTACTAAATATAAGCATCTGTTACTGTTCGCCAGCCGCCTGCTTTAACCGGATAAAGGTGGGTCGTCAAAATCAGACTGAAGTGGTCAACGAAATCGGATTGTGCAAATCGAACCCCTTTTGCCAGATTTCGTTGCGTCAAGTCAATAAACGATTACAGGAAATAGACCTGTGTCAACTTTTATCCGATGAATATTGCTCAAAAGCAACAAAACAGGCAAAAGGGGTTCGATTTCAATCCCACCGCCTCCACTTATTAAGGAAACGTGAATCGTTTCCTTTTTACTTCATTATATTCTTAAAAAGTTTTTGTAGATATTTTATTCTCACTCATAACAATGAATTCCAATCTGTATCCCTTCCCATGAATATTTTTTAGTTCGAGGGACTTGTCATTCTCCAACTTTTTTCGGAGCTTAGAAATAAAAACGTCAAGGCTCCGGCCTACGATTACTCCTTCATCTTCCCATAACTCTTTCTGAAGCCTGCTTCTTTCGATTATTCCATTATTATTTTCCGCCAATATTTTTAACAGCTGGTTTTCTTTGGGGGTAAGTTCCGTTACCACACCTGCGATCGTTATTTGCCCTTTGGCCGGATCGTAGGTTGTATTGCCAAGCAGTAGAACATCAGATTGTTCATTTGGTTGGGATTGTTCCAGCACTGCACTTGTCTGTCTCTTGCGAATTCGGAATGGACTGGCAAGGATCAAACCAACAAAAGCGAGCGCCGATAATCCTGCGATCAGCGGTACTTTTTTTACTGATACAAACGCATCCCCTTGTAATTGAAGTTCGATCAGGTAACACCCCTTTGGCTGGTTTCTTCCTTTACAAGGGACAATATCTTTTTGAACATTCTCGGCTATTGCAAACCCGTACAATACTTCCCGGTTATCGCATGATTTTACGTTTACGATATAGTTGTGTAAAAGATTTTCTTCTTTCAGTGACTGGCGAACTATGGCGACAAGTGAATCGGTTTTAAAAGTAAATGCATGTTCAAACCTGATCTGATACAATTCGTCGGAGATCTTTTGAATGGGTAATACCCTGGAGGTGCTGTCGCCCGAATGTAAAAGAACCTCGTGGCCGATCTTCCTTAGTACAATTTCTCGTCTGGCGGAACCAGTAACATCACCTGATGCAAAGATCCAGGAGGTGCAAACGGCCGCCACAACGATGAAAAGTAAAATGCCAATCCTGTACCTGGTTGTTTGTTTCGCTGAACTCAAGACTGTGATCATCACTAATTTTCTAAAAGTTACAATGTTTACAAGGTAATTTACAATATTGATGATGACAAATATTGCTACTGTTTATAGGTTGCGTGTTCAACAAAAAACAACCGTTATAAGTTACCGTTTACGGTTTTCATAACCGTTCAGGTTCACCGCATTACATAAATAATGAATCCGAAGCAGGATGGGGCAGGATGGTGCAGGATGTCAGATTGAATCATATTAGTAATTTTTCGGTATCAAGTAACCCAAAAAATGCTGCTATATGATTAAAAGAATTGTCCAACAAAGGGCACTTTATGTCCTTGCCCTGATTCTTCTCACCTCCATTTTTTCCTTCGCACAAAAGGGCTCCATGGTAAGGGGTACTATTGCTGACGATAAGAAACAACCTATGGAAGGTGTTTCTGTTCAGGAAAAAGGTACGGCTAATGCTGTTACCACAAAAAAAGATGGAACATTTCTAATTAATGTTGCCTCACCGCGTTCTGTGTTAGTATTCACCTTTGTTGGATACGACACACAGGAAATAACGGTAGGTAATAAAACGGAACTGCCGGTTTCGATGGCGCCGCTGGAAGGTGCGCTGTCAGATGTTGTGGTAATTGGCTATGCAACCGTTAAAAAGAAGGATGTAACCGGCTCTGTTGCCGGCATCAACCAAAAAGACATCCGGTCAAGACCCGTGGTCAACGCACTACAGGCGATGCAGGGAAAAGTTGCCGGAGTAGATATTACGTCCAATGAGCGTCCGGGCCAGATAGGGAGTATTAATATTCGCGGGGTGCGTTCTTTAACTGCATCCAATTCGCCACTTTTCGTGGTGGATGGTATTCCACTGACTACCGGCGGTATCGGGTATATCAACCCTAACGATATCGAATCCATAGATGTTTTGAAAGATGCATCTGCTTCCGCCATTTATGGTTCAAGAGGAGCAAATGGAGTAGTTATTATTACTACCAAGCAGGGTAAAGCAGGAAAACTTCAGTTGAGTGTTAACAGCTCTGTTACGTCCGAAAATATCGTGGATAAATCACCTTCAATGACTGCTTCGGATGCGATTGATTTTCGTCGTTGGGCATATTATTATTCAAACCCGGCGGTATATCCCAGGGGCGATGCGCCCACTGTAGCTAATGACAAGACCATATTCCTTGCCACCAGTGATCCTGCTGCCTGGGATAATATCAATAAAGGCTGGGCTTCAGGTAAATGGGATGGTTCCCTGGTGCCAACCACCGATTGGAAAGGCCTGGTATCGCAAACCGGCATTACCGGCGACCATTCACTAAGTGTTAGTGGCGGTACAAACAAAATAAGGGCCTATGCATCATTCGGGTATCTCGATAATAAAGGCACAGCCATTGGCCAGGAATTTAAAAGGTATTCCGGGAAAGCAAGTGTAGACATCCAGGCTACCGATTGGTTTTCTATGGGCCTTACGGTGAATGTAACACAGAGTGTGCAGGAATTCGGACAATCTAACAGTGTGATCGGTGCTTTTGTGGGAAGTCCTGCAACAGGCGTTTATGGATCTGCAGCGAGGCTTTATACTTACGCAGTACCTTATGACGCAACCGGCGCAAGGGTTCTTTACCCGGGTGGTGATGTTGCCTTTAAGAATGTGGTAGATGAATGGAACTATACACAGGACCAGCGTAGCTCACTCAGGGCCTTTGGTAGTTTATATTCACAGATTGATTTTGGTGCCATTATACCCGCGCTGAAAGGCCTGAGATACCGGATGAATTTTGGTCCGGATTTCGCTTCAAACCAAAACGGTGTTTACATTGATGGGCTTTCTGCGGCCAGCAGTGGTACCAGCTCCGCTTCACTTCAAAAAAGCCAGACATTTTCTTATACCATCGATAATTTATTGTACTACGATAAGACAATCAAGAAACACAGTTTTGGCCTTACACTCTTACAGAGTGCTACCAAATTTACAGCCGACCCGGTTACTACCATTACCGGAACCGGTATTCCTTTTGCAAGTCAAAAATGGAACACGCTGAACCAATCGGTTATTCCCGCCGCCAATCTTACTGTAGCTAAAAATTCTGATTTAATAGAAAGGCAATTAGTGAGCTATATGGCCCGCCTGAATTATAGTTTTGACGACAGGTATTTATTGACTGTATCTGCCCGTTCGGATGGAGCATCACAATTTGCGCCAGGCAAGAAATATTCATTATTCCCAAGTGCCGCTATCGCATGGCGCATCAACCGGGAAAGTTTTATGAAAGGTGCAGGTTGGGTGAATGATTTAAAACTTCGTTTTGGAGCCGGTGTTACCGGTAACTCAGCCGTGGATGCTTATACTACTAAGGGAGCCATTACCCCATTATTCTATCCTTTTGTGACTACGATCACTGCAGGATCCCTTCCATCATCTGTGTATGCCAACACTGACCTTGGTTGGGAAAAAACCACCCAGTATAACCTGGGTATTGATTTCTCTTTATTCAACAGGCGCGTATCTGGTGTGATTGATGTATATAAATCAAAAACCAAGGATCTCCTGATGTCGCGCAGCATACCTACAGTGACCGGTTTTAGTTCCACATTACAAAACATTGGGCAAACAGCAAACCAGGGAATTGATATCAGTATCAGTACTGTGAACCTGACCACTAAAGAGTTTCAATGGACGACCAACTTAAATGTTTCCTGGCAGAAAGAGAAAATTGTTTCTTTAGCTAATGGCCAGCAGGATGACATTAACAATAACTGGTTTATTGGAAAACCTATTGGTGTCATTTATGGTATCGTGGCAAATGGCCTGTGGCATTTATCTGATTCAGTTGAATACAAAAAGTTTAATGCCAACGGAAGCAGTTTCTCAGCAGGAAATGTAAGGCCGGTAGATCAAAACGGGGATAATAAAATTGATGCAAACAATGACCGTGTGATCGTTGGCTCTACCCGTCCAAGTTGGATCGTGGGTATGACAAACGGGTTTACGTATAAGAATTTTGAATTGTCGGTCTTTTTATACGGCCGCCTGAACTACCTGTTTAATACCGGCGGTGAAGCGATGGTAGCAAGATCAAGCACACGCGCGGTCAATTATTATACAGAGATCAATACCAATGCTGCGTATCAAAAACCGATATATTCAACAGGTACCGGTGATCTTTATTCAGGCTCGCTGGGATTTCAGGAAGCGTCATTTATAAAAATCAGGAATATTTCCGCATCCTATACGCTTGACGCGAAGGCTGCAAAGAAATTAAGCATGTCCAGTTTGAGGGTATACCTGCAGGTTGCCAATCCCGGAGAGCTTTTTTCTAAAATCAAATTCCTGGATATGGACGGCGGAGGTTCTGCCACGTACAACCGCGGCTTTACACTTGGCATTAATGCAGCATTTTAAAAATCAAAACATTGTAACATGAAAAATAAAAACTTTATTATTAATATGGCAGTCATTATATGTGTGATGATTGCCCCTTCGTGCAAAAAAACTTTCCTGGATGAGAATCTTACTACAGCAAGAAGCCTGGAATTTTATAAAACGGATCCAGGAATTCAATCACTGGTGACAGGTACGTATCATCACATTTTTTGCCAACCGTTTAACGGCGAATTTGCTTTTTCCAACATGGCTTATGGTGTTGATGAATTTCACGTAGGTGGTGACAACTCAAACATTATCTATTCTTCTTATGGTAATGGACTCGCTTCGATAAATGCTGCCGTTAACGGCAACACTATTACGGCCAATGCCCAATGGGATAATTTATATATTGGGATAGGTTATGCAAACCTCATCATAGAAAATGCAACGGCAAGTGCTTCTACCGCTGATGCGATCAAGAAAACTGCACTGGGAGAAGGGCTTTTTTTCCGCGGATATAATTATTTAAGATTGGTAAGCCAGTATGGCGCGGTACCTTTAAAAGTTGCTTCAAGTACGAGTGTTGAATTAGAGTTTACCCGTGCTGAGCCGAAATTGGTATTTGCCCAAATTATTGATGATCTTACCAAGGCATATAATCTTTTGAGTAACGGAACCGGGCCGGCAAAAATAACCAAGGATGCCGCTGCACATTTCCTGGCTAAAGCCTATTTATGCCGGGCGAGTGAAATCAATGATTCCTGGAATTCAGCTACCAAAGCTGCCGACCTAGCCGCTATCATTCCATTGTGTAATGCCGTTATTGCCAACCATCCATTGTCACCGAATTTTGGCGATCTATGGAAATATACCGCTCCTGATGGTGCCAACGAGAAATTGGGCGAAATAATTTTAGCTGCTCAATTTACTACCGATGCTTCTGCAAACGGAGTTAATCAACAGCATCTTTATTACGGAGGCCGTTACGATGATTTACCCCAGATGCAGCGGGACCTTAGTGGTGGCAGACCATTCAGCCGGTTAGCTACTACTTATTACATGTACAGGGTTTATGATCTGGTGAATGATTCAAGGTTCTGGAAAAGTTTCAGAACCAAGAACCTGGTTAATAAAGCCTCAGCTCCGTTTGTAAACGGCGATGTAGGTCTTATGTTCGTGATCAACCAGCCCGGTGATAACAGGTTTAATTCTTACAAAATATTGAACACCGTACCTTATACAAGAACAAACCGACCTATTGCAAATGTGTATGTAGCCTACCCAGGTGGTACAACAACTGATGGTGCCTTATTTGCCGATGTTCGTTTTCCATCTTTAAGTAAATTTTTTGATGGCTCGCGCATAGGTGGCTTTAATGATATAGACGGTCTTCGTGATATCACTTTAGCCCGCAGCGCCGATACTTATTTAATGGCTGCTGAAGCTAAAATACGCCTGGCCAATCTGGGTACCGGCACCTACCTGGATGCATTGCCCTATATTAACCCGGTAAGGGCAAGGGCCCAATACCAAAGCGGTGAAAGCCGTACAGCGTATTACGATGGTGGCGGAGCCAGCAATGCAACCTTACAAGGTGGATTGCCTTTCGCTTATATGGGTGAAAATTCTTACGCCGAATCTAATAATTTCGATTTATTAGCGCCCCCTACAGCAGCAACCAACCTGAATATTTCCTCTATATCACCATTACCTGCAAATGATGAGTACATCATTAACAAGTTAGGCTATACAAGTCAGTATGACAGAATGATGTGCTTTTTATTGAATGAGCGGTCAAGAGAATTGGCCGGAGAGTTTGTACGTTGGGAAGATTTGTCACGTACAAAAACATTGGTTGCAAGGGCTAAAACCTTCAACCCTGATGCGGCTCCAAATATTAAAGACTTTCATTTGTTGCGCCCTATACCACAAACCTTCCTTGATGGCATACAGGCAGGTGGCCTTGGTTTAACAGCCGCTCAGAAAACAGCGATGCAGAATCCAGGGTATTAATTGCAAGGTGTAAATGTTAGAAAATAAAAGGAGGCTGTCCAATAATTGGGACAGCCTCCTTTATTATGACTACTGTCATTGGTAAATGAACAAGAACCCGGATATGGATCAAAACTTTCAGCAGATCATTTTGATCATACGCGAACTGATCCTAATGAGCCGAGTACGCCGAATACTTTCAGCAGCCAGATCACTAATATGATCACTACAACCGCATTGAGAATGTTTTTGATCTTCCTGTCCATTGGAATGTAAGTGTTTACAAGCCACAGCAAAACTCCAACAACAATGATCACGATAAAAATGGTAAGAATAGGCACGATGTAAGATTTTAGGTGAGTGTATACGGGTAGTATGAAAAAAGCATACCATAGCCATTATTAAAGGCTAAATGTTCGGAATGGCGGAATGTTTGAAAAGCCCTTGAATGACATTTACCCAGGTCTCATTAAATATTTTGTTGGATGTTTTGTATCTTAAGCCTTCTTATCAAAACATCTATCCATGAAAAAGTTGATGGCCGCTCTTTTTATCCTTTCGCTATTTATCGGATTGACTGATTACGCACAGTTAACACCTCAGCCCAGTTCTACACAAACTGTTGTCCAGGATTTTGGACTTGGAAAAATTAATCTTGTTTATTCCCGTCCCGATGTTAAAGGCCGGAAAATATTTGGGGGCATGGAGCCTTACGGAGCTGTGTGGCGTACAGGCGCCAATTCGGCCACCGTTATAAAATTCAGCGATGATGTAACCATGGAAGGCAACAAAATACCGGCCGGTGAATATGGTTTATTCAGTATTCCCGGAGAACAGGATTGGACAATTATCCTAAGTAAACAACCGAAACAATGGGGCGCATACACTTATAATCGACCGACGATTTTGTACGCTTCAAAGTTAAAACGGAACATCCGGCACAGCTAACAGAAACGATGACACTTGCTTTTACCAATGTTACACCTGTTACCTGCAACCTGCAGATGACGTGGGAGCATAGCGGCTTTGTGATACACATGACAACAGATATCGATGCCAAAGTAATGGCAAGGATAGACTCTGCCATGAACACGACTAAAAAGCCTTATTATGAAGCATTGATCTATTATTATAACAACAATAAAGACATGAATAAAGCTTTAGCCTGGGCAACAGAACTGGAAAAAGATAAAAACTTTCCTCCGTTCGTACCTAAACTGTGGAAGGCAAGGATCCAGTTAAAAAAAGGTGATAAAGCAGGCGCAATAGCGACCGCCAGGGAAGGAGCAAAAATTGCGGCCGATATGAAAACGGATGAATATGTGCGTTTGAATAATGAAGTGATTGCACAAGCCAGGAAATAAGAAATACGCGTCGATATAAAATCTATTTGTTGCGTGTTGTGCTATTAGGTTGTTTGATATGTTGATAGTAATTAACGAGTTTGTTAGATGAGTCTAATGCGTGGCTAAAAGCTGGAGCGCAAAGTGCGCAAAGATTACGCAAGGAACGCAAGGGGTTTCATTACGTTCCAGCTTTACATCAGCACATTCAAGCTGAAGAAAGATCATTTGAATGCTTGAAACAAAAAATAAGATACGCTCGGCACGAAATCTATTAGTTCATCGCTTACAATTTTATGTGTCAGTCTCAGGTACTGAATGAGAATTGTATGCTTTTAGCTTTTGATCATTGGAATTACCTTGCTTCCGATCAACGATATCGATCTAATCAATTGCGCGTGGGTCAATCCTGCATTATCCATTTGAAAAGTGAACCGGTCCACTCCACCCAATGCTTCACTGTGTCGTAATAATTTTTCGGCAACCTGTTCCGGTCCGCCTACTACCAGCACACCTTTGGGTGCCACCAGGCCATCGAACTGGCTCCTGGTTACAGGTGGCCATCCGCGTTCCTTGCCGAGTTTTGTCCAGAGTTCTGCATAGCCGGGATAATAGTCTGCGATAGCTTCTTCGTTTGTTGCAGCAACATAACCGGGTGAATGTAATCCTACCTTTAAGTCTTCGGGTTTAAAACCTGCTTTGGCTCCAGCCTTTCGGTATAGATCTACCAAGGGACGGAAGCGGTGCGTTTCACCTCCGATAACAGCAACCATCAGCGGCAGACCCAACATGCCGGCTCTTACAAATGATTCCGGTGTTCCGCCCACACCGAGCCAGATAGGTAATTTTTCCTGTAAGGGTCTTGGATAAACCGGTTGATCATTCAATGCTGCCCTGAACCTGCCTTTCCAGGTTACAAACTCCTGCTCACGAATAGTTAGCAACAGATCCAGTTTCTCTGCAAACAAGGCATCATAATCCTCCAGGTTAAAACCAAACAGAGGGTATGCTTCAATGGAAGAACCGCGGCCAACAACGAGTTCGGCCCTGCCTTTAGACACCAGGTCGAGTGTGGCAAAGCTTTGATACACTCTTACAGGATCCGCAGCGCTCAATACCGTAACAGCGCTGGTCAAGCGTATACGTTTTGTGCGTGATGCGGCCGCAGCAAGGATCACAGCCGTAGCGGAGTCAAGAAATTCTTTTTTATGATGCTCACCAATACCAAAAACATCCAGTCCGGCTTCGTCTGCAAAAGCGATCCTGTCAAGTAATTGTTCCATCGCATCTGCACTACTCAGGCTCTTGCTTCCGTACATGGCAGATGCGAAACTATCTATTCCAATTTCCATGTTGATTATTTACCAATGATCTAACAGGTAATTAAAACAAAAGTTCAGATCTGTTACTATTGGGGTTTCATTACATTGAACATCCAGCGAACACCAAACCGATCTTTGCAGGTGCCCCAGTATCCCCAGAATTCATCATGCGGCGCCACTCCATCTGATCCGCCTTCTGATAGATCCTTGTAAAGTTTGTCGGCTTCTTCTTTGGTATCCGGGTTCAGGCTGATGGTAAAATTATTGCCTTCTACCAATTTGTGGCCCATGCTTTCCAGCATATCGGTTGCCATGATTAGTGTGCCGCCAAGTATAGGCAGCGCCACATGCATTATCTTGTTTTGTTCAGCTTCCGGAAGGGGAGGTGCCGCACTGTTCGGCGGCATATCTTTCATCCGCACGAATGGGGTAATGAATTCTGTTCCGAACACTTTCTTGTAATGGTTAAATGCTTCTTCGGCATTGCCTGCGAAGTTTAAATAAATGGATACGTATGCCATCGTTATTGTTTTTTCAAATGATTACCGAATGTAATTCTTAAAAATGGTTGGTATTCCTTTTTCCTGATCAATTTGTGCTGCAAAGTTAGAGAGTGCCGTAGGCACGGTGCATATATGGACCGAACCTACGGTTCTCACGGAATTTCTTGTCTTTTGATCAACGGATTAAAATCCGTTGCTACAATATGTATCGAGGCTACGCCTCTGCAATCTTCCTCTTATTGCAATTTCAACCCTTGACCTGTCTGCCGACAAAGGCAGGTTCGTATTATAAACGAATGCATATGCAATCTCATAAAAATATAGACCAGGAAATACCAAAAGACTCACCGAATGAGAATGGCCCGTTTAATCGTTACCTTTTTTTCTAAACACCTAACTTAGCGTACCGTTATCAATAAACCTGTTTGCATGAAATACGACGAAGAAAAACTTAGGATAAACACTGAATCGAATCGTCTTGAATTAAAGATCGAGGGCGGTACAGCTTTTATTGAATACAAACTATCCGGTCACACCATTTTTTTAATTCATACTGAAGTACCAAAGGAACTCGAAGGCAAGGGAGTGGGCGGGGCGATCGTACAAAAAGCATTGCAGTATGCAAAGGACAATCAGTATAAAATAGTTCCTATTTGCCCGTTTGTGCAATCTTATCTTGAGCGGCATAAAGAATGGAATGATCTGGTAGCACCCGATGCTGAAAGGTTTATTAATAATCTTTAAAACCAGGGTATGCTCGATATGGTAATTGAAGCCCGGACCGCTGCTATCAGTCCGGTGATAAAAGTAAAACGCATTCTTCCTTTTCGTCTTCGCAGAATGGTGGGACCGTTTATTTTTATGGATCATGCCGGGCCCATCACAGATATACCTTCACAACCTTCCACCTTAGATGTGCTTCCACATCCACATATCGGTTTGTCTACTGTTAGCTATTTATTCGGAGGCCAGGTAACACACAGGGATAGTTTGGGTGTAGAGCAGATCATTCGCCCGGGAGAAGTTAACTGGATGACTGCAGGCAGAGGCATTGCCCATTCAGAAAGATTTGAAGATCCTTCGGCGCTTGCAGGAGGACAACTGGAAATGATACAAACCTGGGTAGCACTACCTGAAAAAGATGAAGAAGCTGCACCATCGTTTAATAATTATACGCCCGAACAACTTCCTGTTTATACGGATAAGGGTGTCTGGATGCGATTGATAGCCGGCGACGCGTATGGATTGCGAAACGATGTAAAAACAAATTCACCTTTATTCTACCTGCATGTTGTACTCCAGCAAGGCGCAACATTTGCTCTTCCGAAAGAACATTCCGAAAGAGGTTTTTATATCGTGACTGGGAGTTTGGAATTATCCGGTGTTACTTACGGTGCAGGAAAAATGCTGGTATTCAGCAAGGGAGTGGATCCATTAATTATCGCGAAAGAACATACAACACTGATGCTTCTCGGCGGCGAGCCTATGGGTGAACGTTTTATCTGGTGGAACTTTGTATCGTCGCGCAAGGAACGCATTGAGCAGGCAAAAGAAGATTGGAAGCAGGGAAGAATTATCCTGCCGCCAAATGACAACAAAGAATTTATTCCGTTGCCGGATGATAAATCGAAACCGGCAGGCAGCTCGCCTAAACCCGGACCTCTTTCATAGTTCGGTATCCAACACAGTGACTTCAATTTTAACTCCCGATCCACAACATCTAAATTATAGCAACTTTGCGATAGCTTTCATCATCCGCATGTATATATATTGAAGAGCTCAAACCAAAACCTTGCTATGAATACAGTTAACATTAAATCACCGGGAGTTTATATAAACGAAATAAATGCTTTTCCAAATTCAGGGGTGCCTGTGGCTACTGCTGTTCCTGCTTTTATCGGGTATACTCCGCAGGCTGTATACGAAGGGAAATCATATACGAATGTTCCGATGAAAATAAGTTCATTCGCAGATTTCCAGGCAATATATTGTTATCCCGACCCGCTACCAACGGCCAGCGCAGCAAAACAATACAGTCCGCAATATTACCTGGTTAAGCAAAAAAGCAAACCAAGCAAAGGTGATTATATATTGATCGATGGCGATTTTTATTCAGTGGTGCCTGATCCCGATACCATCTATTACATGTACAACAGCATCCGGCTTTTTTACGAGAATGGGGGAGGCGATGCCTACGTTGTTTCCGTAGGTGGTTATGGACCGCCTTCGAAAAATCCTATGGAACCCGGAGAACAGATCGTAAATGCAAATGTTCAGTTGAATGATCTGGTTGCTGGTCTTGCGCAGTTACAAAACGAGCAGGAACCTACCATGTATATCTGTCCCGAAGCAACACTTCTTTCAGTTGAAAACAACGGTACATTGATGAAAACGATGTTATTGCAGGCAAGCAACATGCAAACTGCTATCTGCATTTTTGATATCATAGGTGGTAATGATCCCGATCCGGTTGAGTATACAAATGATATCACAACATTCAGAGAGAATACAGGCACAGAGGGATTGAATTATGGTACTGCTTATTATCCATTTGTAGGCACTACTGTGATGCAAGGTTTGGATATAGATTATACAAATCTTTTTGGTGGAGATCTTGAGCAACTTGCGCCATTGATCAATCCACCACATGCGCGGGATCCAACTGTAACAACTATACTGGCAAATATGCAGTCGCCTGGTTCAACACTCAGTGTAAGCCAGCATAACCATTCGTTGATCAATGCGAGCAAAACATACAGCACTATTGTAAAACATGTATTAGCCAATGCAAATATCCTTCCGCCCAGTGGCGGGATGGCAGGTGTGATCACAACAACCGATAATGCCGCAGGACCATGGCAAGCGCCTGCCAATACAAGCATGGTGGGTGTTGCTTCATTACCCATCCGGTTATCGGAAAGCCAACAGGCCAACCTGAACGTGGATCCTGTTTCAGGAAAATCGATAAACGCGATCCGCTTTTTCAATGCGCAGGGAATATTGGTATGGGGAGCAAGAACCCTGGATGGAAACAGCCAAGACTGGAAATATGTTCCCGTCAGAAGAACGATGATATTTATTGAACAGTCATGCAAGCTTGCAGCGCGTGCATTTGTATTTCAACCCAATGACAAGAATACATGGGAGTCTGTCAAATCAATGATCAGTAATTTTCTTACAACCATATGGAAAGAAGGTGGATTGCAGGGAGCCAACGCTACAGATGCATTTTCCGTTGATTGTGGATTAGGTACTACGATGACCGCACAGGATCTGCTTGATGAACGTATGAGAGTAACCGTGAAACTTGCCATCGTGCATCCTGCAGAATTTATCATTTTTACGTTCGAGCAACAAATGGCGGTGTCATCATAAAGATCTTTGCAATAGTATGTAGCAGCGTAAAAAATAAATTGATGTTGGCAAAACTGCTTTTTGTAAATCCGGATTGATCATTACATACAAAGCGAAACGAAAACATCTTTATGTGTTCCTATTTTAATTTTTCTTTAAGCTATTCGCTACATTTTGCAACTATTTTGATGTATTTCACCACATTCTGCAATTAGTATTGTGATTATTCCTGCGCATTTACTATTTTACGAAGAAGTATCCAGACCAAAGTCTACGTAATATTTTAAAATCCTATCCAGGGCTCCAAAGCCTGAAAATTCCCCCGCAAAGATCGTGTGAGTTGTTCCCTTAATTTTTTATTGAGCCTGCAGGTATAGTATGCGTCTGTAGGTTCTGATCATAGCATTCGCACCAAAACCTGCTTACATGAATCTTGCATTGCGCATTAACGCAATACTATATCCCGGCGTTATGCCCGTATGCCTGCATGTTTTGCAGCAGGTGAAGCTGTTACTTTCCACATTTACAATTTCTTTTTTTATCCCTTTAATAATACTCCCGGGAAATGGCAACGCCCCAAACGTTGCCATTCCTGTTTTTGCCATAAACGATACCCATTCAAATTTTTATAAATCGATTGCATGAAAAAGATCTTTACATTTTTTACCGCATGTTTATTGTTTGCTGTATTATCAGTTACTAAGTTAAGTGCGCAGGCCAACTATGCACAGAGCTTTGGCGGATCGAATGATTATGTAGCTACTGGCAATGATGTTGCCTTTGCTTTCACAGGTGCACGTTCTACCCCTTACAAATTGTCGTCACCTGCACCATTAGTGGCTCCTACCATTACATGCCCGGGAAATATCAATACGAACAATGCGCCTGGATCGTGTACTAAAACGGTTGCCTATTCAGCCACTTCAACAGGTTCACCTACCATTACGTATGCTTTTATAGGGGCAACCATTGGCAGCGGAAATGGCACCGGCTCCGGACAGAACTTTAATGTTGGTGCTACTACCGTTACACTTACTGCAACGAATACTTCAGGAACTGCGACCTGCAGTTTTGTTGTAACGGTAACCGATAATCAAAGCCCTGTAATAACCTGTCAACCTAATATGACAGTGAATGTTACACCAGGACGTTGTGACGCAGTAGTTGCGGTAACATCTCCTTCCGTATCTGACAATTGCAGTCAATTGCAAACTGGTAATGCGCTAAATTTTGACGGCGTAGATGATATTGCATTTGTAAATGCTTCAAGTGTTATCAATACAGCAAACCAGACAGCAAGAACTGTTGAAATTTATTTTAAAGTTGCCGATAAAAATATCAGTTCAAAAAAACAGGTGATCTGGGAAGAAGGGGGAACACAGAATGGATTGAATTTATATGTTTACAACGGCGAATTATATATGGGCATATATTCAGCGAGCCAGAGTTGGAGCCCAATGGGAAACTGGATACACACCCCTAACATACAAAGTGGCCAATGGCATAATGCTGTATTGGTGTTTGATGGTAATGCAGCCAATATCAATGATAGATTAAAGGGATACCTGGACGGACAATTATTCGGTTCGTCTTCAACCGGTGGCACTACTTTAAATTTGCATACGGGTGCTAATGCAGTTGGCGCTTTATCTAATGCGGGTGTTTTTCATGACGGCGTTGATAATTCTAACACTTCATCTTTTTTTGGTGGTGATATTGATGAGATCAGGCTATGGACAGTTGCCAGAACAGCCGCTCAGTTGGCTGCTACGAATACTACTAAGCTGTTAGGAACGGAAACAGGCCTTGTTGTATATTATGATTTTGACCAGGGTACGGCTTGCGGGAACAATTCTGCGATAACCATTCTGCAAGACAGGACTTCCACGGGTTTGAATGGAACATTGCAGGGTTTTAACCTGGGTGGCTCTACCTGTTTTTCAAATTTCACGAACGGCTCACCTGCGCTTACCAGTGACCTGTCGCTCACAAACAATAAAACCGGGACCTCTGATGCAAGCGGTACCTACCCGGTGGGAGTTACCACCCTTATCTGGACGGCGAAGGATCTTACGGGAAATACTTCAACCTGTACACAGACTATTACCGTAATTAATAATAATGTAGCAACTATTACGGCGGGCGGGCCCACTACTTTCTGTACAGGTGGGTCAGTTACATTAACGGCATCTTCCGGCAGTAGTTATTTATGGAGCACCGGTGCCACCGCACAGGCGATCACAACTTCGGTAGCCGGGTCATTTACAGTGTCTGTTACAAACGCATTCGGTTGTTCCGGAATATCTTCACCGACTGTTGTAACGGTAAATGCAGTACCCACCATCGGTAGTGTTTCAGGTATAACAACTATCTGTTCTAATGCAACCACGCAATTAAGCGTTGCGTCAGCCAGCGGGGGAACGATCAGTTTTGCCGGTGGATATGAAATACATACGTTTACCAATGGCGGCACATTCACCCCATTCTTTACAGGAAATGTTGAAGTGTTGGTGGTAGCGGGCGGCGGTTCCGGTGGCGGAACTAGTGGGCCTACCAGTGGTGGTCATTACCAGGGCGGTGGCGGTGGTGCCGGTGGCGTATTACAATCAAATAGTTACGCAGTAAGCCTGAGTAATGGTGTTCCGGTTACGGTAGGAGCTGGAGGATCCAGCATAATTACAGGGAATGGGGCCAACGGACAAAATTCCGTTTTCGGAACATTAGCGGCTATTGGTGGTGGTGGCGGCGGTCAATATAATGCAGTGGGAAATACTGGTGGTTCAGGAGGTGGCAATGGAAGAGATAATAATGCAACACCGGCACAGGGAACCGCGGGCCAGGGTAATGCGGGTGGCAATGGTGATTCCGGTGGAGGTGGTGGTGCAGGCGCTGCGGCTAATACGTATAACGGCGGAGCGGGTATCTCTTCGTCCATATCCGGCGTTGCTACATTCTACGCTGGTGGTGGTGGTGGATCTACTACCAACACACCAGGAGGTGCAGGAGGTGTTGGTGGTGGAGGTGCTGGTGCGAATTCGTTTGTTTATCATACTTCAGGAACAAGTGGCACCCCTAATACCGGTGGGGGCGGTGGTGCAGCGGGAGTGGGCTTACCAACAGGCGCGGGTGGTTCTGGTATTGTAATTGTCAGATTCCTGGCACCTGTTACCACTACATGGAGCAGCAGTAACACAAATACCGCTACCATATTAAACAGTGGTTTGCTTTCGGCCGTGGCCGCAGGAACAACCAATGTTACGGCTACTGCAACCAATGCGGCGGGATGTTTTACCAATGTCTCCGCTACAATCACGGTTAATCCGTTGCCAACCGCCGGCATCAGCGGAACAACTGCTGTATGCCTGAATGCTTCATCACCATCCATAACTTTTACCGGTGCCAATGCAACGGCTCCTTATACGTTTACTTATACAATTAATGGCGGTGCGCAACAGACGGTAACTTCATCCGGCAACACGGCAACTGTAAGTGTTCCGACAGGCGTTGCGGGCACATTTATATATGCACTGGTTTCTGTGAAGGATGCAAGTTCCACTATCTGCATCGCCAATGCATCAGGTTCTGCAACTGTAACCGTTAATCCATTACCAACAGCAACCATCAGCGGCACAACAACTGTTTGCCAGAATGCAACTTTACCAACGATCACATTTACCGGTGCCAACGCAACGGCACCTTATACATTTACTTATACAATAAATGGAGTTGCACAGCCAACAGTTACTTCATCGGGTAATACAGCAACGGTAACAGCTCCAACAGGAACTGCGGGACCATTTGTATATGCATTGGTTTCTGTGAAAGATGCAAGTTCAACGCTTTGTTCGAAAACAGTAACAGGTTCTGCTACGGTAACTGTAAATGCATTGCCAACTATCGCGGTTAGTCCATCTGCACCAACCATTACCAATGGTGGCAGTGTAAGTTTAACTGCCAGCGGAGCTTCAACATATACATGGTCGCCTGCTACGGGGTTATCTGCTGCAACAGGTGTAACAGTAACTGCTAATCCTATTATTACCACATCCTATACTGTAACCGGTACCAATGCCAATAGCTGTGTAAATACAGGTAATGTAACTGTTTCAGTTACTCAGGTACCTGCTACTGCATTGAACTTTGACGGAACAAATGATTATATCAGTTTAGGATCCTCTTCCTTACTGAAACCAACAACGGCCTTAACCGTAGAAAGCTGGGTGTACAATGCAGACTGGTCGGTGTCAAGGTTAGCATCAATCATCGGCAATACGGAATCGGGTGGTTATGGTATTGATATTTCTGATCTTACAGGTAGTAGCACAGGAACTTATATTAACGCCGCAGTACGCAGGAACGGGGTATATGCAATCCTGACCTTCCAGGCATCGGGCCTGTCGGCTGGCTGGCACCACCTCGCGTTAACATACGATGGAACAAAAACAACTTTATATGTGGATGGTGTACAGAAAGCGCAGAATAATGCGGGCGCTGTTTATCCTATACAATACCATGCAACCAATTCAACACTGATCGGTGCAGAAGCAAGCAGTGGTGATAATGCAGCAGCAGGATCTTACTTTCAAGGCTCACTGGATGAAGTGAAAGTATGGAGCAGGGCATTGTGTGCAGAAGAACTGCTGAATAATATGGGTGGTGAAATCGCTTCACCGCAAACAGGGCTGGTGGCCTATTATAAGTTCAACCAGGGTTTTGTAAATGCGGATAATACTTCCATCCTAACCTTAACGGATGTGAGCGGAAATAATTTAACGGGTGCGATAAGAAATTTCACTAGATCCGGAATTACCTCCAACTGGGTAGCAGGTAATGTAACAGGAAATGCAACCGCCTATGTTACAGCAACAGCGGCCATTACAGGAACGCCTTCTGTTTGTGTAAATGCAACAACAGCATTGGCAAATAGTATTGCGGGCGGCACATGGACAAGTTCAAATCAATCAGCAGCAACCGTAAATTCATCAGGTGTAGTAAGCGGTTTAACGGCTGGAACAACGGTGATCACTTATACAACATTATGTGGTGGGGTTTCTACCGTAACTGTTACCGTAAATGCATTACCCACTGTAGCAGCTATTACAGGCACGGCAGATGTTTGTGCAGGCGCAACTACGCAATTAAATGATGCAACCGGAAGCGGTGTATGGAGCAGCACCAATACCGCGGCGGCTACTATCAATGCGTCAGGATTGGTAACAGGTGTTGCCAACGGAACATCGTTGATAATATATACGGTAACCAATGCAGGCAGTTGTGTTGTATCGGCATCTATGACCGTAACAGTAAATGCATTGCCGATCGTTGCGATCACGCCTTCCTCGGCTATTGTGTGTGCGGGTATTTCTGTAACACTCGCTGCAAACAGCGGCGGTGGTAACGCGATGCATTTCAATGGAACAAATTCTTATGTTGACCTTGGAGCAGGTGTTGTACTTCCGCAAACATTTACAGAAGAAGCATGGATCTATTCAGGTTCAGGAAATGATGGGTTGTACCACGGCTTCCTCGGCTACCAACCAGGGACCAATACACGTCCACCATCACTCTGGATACATAATGGAACTGCAATACACGGAGGATTCGCAACAGGCGGAACTTTCTATTATTATGTTACCGGCAGTGTGATCGTTCAGAATACATGGAACCATATTGCGCAAAGCTATGACGGTACTACTTTACGCGTATATGTGAACGGCGTGGAGATCACAACCCTTCCTACCAATTTCCAGCCACCTCTCAACAGTATTCCTTCTTCGGTAGGTATTAAAAATATCGGCCGTGTTGATAATTATTTCAACGGCGATATTGATGAAGTACGTTTATGGAATGTAACACGCACACCTGCGCAGATCAAATACGACATGAACAAGTCTGTTGCACCGGATACAGCGGGTCTTGTGGGTTATTATAAATTCAGTGAGAACGCAGGGTCAACTACTACTGCCGATGCAACATCGGGTGGCCGTACAGGAACACTTACCAATGGCCCGACCTTTGTTGTTTCTTCTGCACCGGTTGGCGCTACCATCACGTGGAGCCCGTCAGCAGGATTGAATACAACATTGGGTGCTATTGCTATTGCAACACCATCAGCAACCACAACTTATATCGCTACCGCAACGGATCCGGTTACGGGTTGTGTGTCTACCGCTTCATCAGTGGTTACGGTTAATCCGTTGCCAACCGCAACTATCAGCGGCGCAACCGATGTTTGCATCAACACGGCTTCACCATCAGTAACCTTTACCGGTGCCAATGGAACAGCGCCTTATACATTTACGTATAGCATAAACAGCGTAGTACAACCACCGGTTACTTCTTCAGGAAATACTGCAACAGTAACTGCTCCAACAGGAGCAGCGGGAACCTTTACGTACGCATTGGTTTCTGTGAAAGATGCAAGCGCAACACTGTGCTCTAATACGGCAACAGGTTCTGTAGTAGTAGTGGTAAGAGCAGTAACAACCATAAGCAGCATTACCGGCACAACAACTATCTGTTCAGGCAATTCAACAACCTTAACGGCTGCTTCAACTTTCGCCGGCCCGGTATTCAAATGGTATGATGCTGCCAGCGGTGGCAATTTATTATTTACCGGTGCGGCGTATACAACGCCGGCATTGACGAATACGACAACCTATTATGTTGAAGTTACTTCTACTCCGTTTGTGTGTGCACCGGCAGCAAGAACAGCGGTTACGGTAACAGTAAACCCATTACCAACTGCAACCGTGAGCGGTACAACGGGTGTTTGCCTGAATGCAACATCACCAACAATTACATTTACCGGAGGTAATGCTACAGCACCTTATACATTTACTTATACCATTAATGGTGTTACACAAACAGTTACTTCATCAGGTAATACAGCAACCGTAAATGCTCCAACAGGAACTGCCGGTACGTTTGTATATGCGTTGGTTTCTGTGAAAGATGCAAGTGGAACGCTTTGTACGGCAAATGCATCAGGATCTGCAACAGTAACTGTGAATGCATTGCCGGTGCCCGTAATTACAGCCAGCGGCCCAACCACTTTCTGTGCCAACAGTTCTGTAACCTTAAGTGTGCAGGGTGGCAGTGCAGGCAATGCGCTAACATTCGGCAGTGGAAAATATGTTGATGTACCAAACAATTCTTCTCTTAATGTAGGTACCTCAACTGATTTTACCTACGAAGCTTGGGTGAAATTAAACGGCAACCAGGGCAACTATGCGGGTATTGTGATAAAAGGAACCGGAGGCCCATTTGCCCAACTGGTGATCGTTAACAACCATATCGCCGCTGAAATTTTCAGTACCTCAATGGTTGGTGTTGGAAATGGTTTGGAAGGAACCACTAACCTCAATGATAACACATGGCATCACCTGGCGATGGTAGTAAGCCGTGCATCCAATAACTGTAAGCTCTATGTTGATGGAAGCCAGGAAGCCAATGTTACCAATACTTTAATCAGTGGTAATTTGGATAACACATCCAGTATGTTAATAGGGGTTGAAAGAACAAAAGGAATTTACTTTAATGGAAGCATTGATGAAGTAAGGATCTGGAACGCTGCCAGAACGCAGGCACAAATCCAGGCAGCAAAGGGCAGTAGTGTTCCCGTTAACAGTACAGGGCTTGTTGCATATTACAAACTGGATGAGGGCAGCGGCGTGGTAACTGCGGATGCTACAGCCAACGCACATAGTGGCTCATTGATAAACTCGCCAGTATGGTTAGTTCCATCCACAGCTCCGGTTTCGGGTTTTACAAATTTCAGTTGGTCTAACGGTGCTGTTACTTCAGCCATTACCCCGGCTAGCAGCGGCAATTATACTGTTACCGTTACAGATTTGTTTGGATGTGTGAATACCAGCGCTGCTACCGCTGTTACCATTAATCCGTTGCCTTCTGCAACTATAGCCGGAACGACAACTATCTGTCAGAATGGAACAGCACCCACAATTACATTTACCGGATCAAATGCAACATCACCGTACACATTTACCTATACAATTAATGGCGGTGTACCACAAACAGCAACATCATCAGGGAATACAGCAACTGTAACTGCACTAACAGGAACTGCGGGAACCTTTGTGTATGCGTTGGTTTCAGTGAAAGATGCGAGTTCAACACTTTGTACAGCAACTGCATCAGGATCTGCAACTGTAACAGTGAATGCATTACCAACTGCAACAATCAGTGGAACAACAACTGTTTGTCAGAATGCAGCCACACCAACGATTACGTTTACCGGTGCCAATGCAACCTCACCATATACTTTCACTTATACAATTAATAATGGTGCAACGCAAACAGTTACTTCATCAGGTAATACAGCAACAGTAACTGTTCCAACAGGAACTGCCGGAACGTTTACCTATGCATTGGTTTCTGTGAAAGATGCGAGTGCAACACTTTGCACGAACAGCGCA
Source organism: Bacteroidota bacterium (assembly GCA_040388705.1). Classification (GTDB taxonomy): domain Bacteria; phylum Bacteroidota; class Bacteroidia; order Chitinophagales; family Chitinophagaceae; genus Sediminibacterium. The sequence goes on from JAZKBI010000021.1 coordinate 44,037, forward strand.
TCAGGTTCCGCAACTGTAACAGTAAATACATTACCAACATTCACAAGCTGTCCTTCCAATCAAAATATAAATGCAACAACAGGGCTGTGCACAGCACCGGTTAGTTACACCGCAACAGCTTCGGGTACACCATCGCCAACACTAACTTATGTATTTAGTGGCGCAACAACAGGCAGTGGTAGTGGAACCGGTAGTGGCCAAACATTTAATAAAGGCGTTACTACGGTTACTATTATAGCTACAAATTCATGTGGAACGGCTACCTGTAGTTTCACAATTACGGTAACAGATAACCAGGCACCTGTATTTGTTGGTTCTGTTTCAGGTTCGGGTGTTCCTGCAGGTATCCTGGCCAATGTGCCGGAAGCTTCTCAATTCCAAATGGTTTATAAACTGCCGATACCCAATAGCTCAAACTGGGATCAGGGTTCTGTGATTCCTTACTCAGTTAACAATGCTGCATCATTGGCTTCGGCTAGCTTCAACAGGATAGCGTATTACCTGGAACTGGATAGTAAATGGGTCTGGGTTTCAATGGACAAGTTCACCAGTAATGTTGCGTTGACGGGTATTCCTACAGGTACTACGATATTTCAACAAAAGGTCAATAACCTGAATGTATTATCAAGTGTAGGAGCAGGAGTGGTTAACGGAAACAATATAACAACAGGTAATATTGAATTATGGGGTTACTGCTATACTCAGGGAAATAGCATCAGCATTCCAGGCGCATCTGCTTCAGTGTATGATTTTGGAGATGCTATCAACGGGAACATTGATTGTTATGGCTCATTCCAGGTACATAACTATGGTGCGTCACAAACTGTTTTTGCCTACAACGCCTGGTCAACTGTGAATATTGCTGATATTGGGATTGGTAATAATACCGGTAATGCCAACCCGGACTGGACCTTCATGGCTAATGCCGGATCCATCACAACAAAGAATCTTTACGTATTTATTACAGGAGGCATACAGAGCATTACAGTGAATGCAGACGCAGGTCAATGCTCAGCCATTGTTAATGTAACTACGCCACAGGCCACTGATAATTGTGGTACACCAACAGTTACAGGTATAAGGAGTGATAACCTTGCTATATCAGCAGCATATCCTAAAGGGGTAACCACGATCACGTGGACGGCTACAGATGCTTCAGGAAATACATCAACAGCAAACCAAACGATTACTGTAATTGATAACCAGCCACCAACCATTAGCTGTATCGGCAATATATCTGTGACCGCTACAAGTGCAGCAGGTGCAGTTGTAACTTATGCAGCACCTGTTGGAACAGATAATTGTTCCGGTGCAACAACGGTAAGAACTACAGGCCCAGCCAGCGGCACTACTTTCCCGATTGGCACAACCACTGTTACGCATACTGTTACGGACGGAGCGGGTTTAACGGCACAGTGTTCATTTACAGTTACTGTTTCAGGATTAGCTCCTGTTATTACATGTCCTGCTAATATTTCAGTTATTGCAGCAACAGGCCAGTGCGGAACTAATGTTTCATTTGCAGCAACAGAAACAACAGGTATTCCTGCATCAACCAAAAGCTACACAGAAAACGGTAACCCTGTTAGTTCAGGAAGTTTCTTCTCTGTAGGAACGCATACCATTTTTGCAACGGCTGTAAATGCGGTAGGCACATCAACCTGTAACTTTACGATTACAGTGCTTGATACGCAATTCCCTGTATTGATGGGTGTTCCTGCCAATATAACTGTTGAGTGCAATGCAGTACCTGGCGCAGCAACCGTAACAGCAACAGATAATTGCAGTACTTCTATTCCATCATTTACTGAAGTAAGAACAAACGGCAACTGCCCGGGCAGGTACACTTTAACCAGGACATGGTCAACCACTGATGCATCCGGTAATACCACAATAAGAACACAATTGATACAGGTTCAGGATACGCAAGCGCCTGTATTAAGTGCAGCACCTGCAGATGTAACAGTTAGTTGTGATGCGATACCTGACCGGGCAGATTTAACGGCTATTGATAATTGTGATTTTGCACCGATTGTGACGTTCACAAAAACAACTACCTACTCGCCTGATCCATCTGATATAGCACACTACAATTTCACCATTAACAGAACATGGACCGCAACGGATGCCTGTGGAAATTCATCCAGTAAAACACAGGTCGTTACGGTGCATGATGTAACTGCTCCGGTGATTACTTGTCCAGCTTCGGTAACAGTAAATTGTCAGGATAATAATAGTTCATCAGCAACGGGTGTTGCAACTGCAATAGATAATTGTACAGATGCAGCAAATATTTCGATCACACAAACTGATGTAAGCACTTACAGTTCTGATCCGTCAGATGTGCTTCACTATACTTATACGATCACCAGAACATGGAGAGCGACAGATGTTGTGGGCAACTATAGTGAATGTGTTCAAACGATCACAGTGCAGGATGTAACAGCACCTGTTCCTGTGATAACTGATCTGCCAGCAATAACAGGAGAATGTTCTGTAATTGTAGCAGCAGCGCCAACCGCCATGGATAATTGCGCAGGAGAGATCGTAGGAACAACATTAGATCCGGTTAGTTATACCGCACAGGGCATCTATACCATCACGTGGACCTATACTGATGTGAATGGCAATACATCAACACAGACACAAACCGTGATTGTGAAAGATGTGACAGCGCCTGTTCCTGTAATAACAGATCTGCCTGTGATCAACGCACAGTGTTCAGTAACAGTAAATATGATACCGTCTGCATCTGGGCCATCCGCAACACCTGCACCGCCTGCTGCAGAATCAGCACCGCCTAAAGCAGAATCAGCACCGCCTGCTGCAGCAACTGCACCACCTAAAGCAGAATCTGCGCCACCAGCGGCATCATCCGCGCCACCAGCAGCATCGTCAGCGCCACCGCCATCTGCACCACCTGTAACAGTGCCATCAACCGTAGTTGTGGATGCGCCAACAGCAATGGACAATTGCGGTGCAACTATTACTGCAACTACTGCTGATCCATTGAGCTATAATTCACCGGGTACCTATATTATCCATTGGGTATTTACAGACGTAAACGGCAACAGTTCAACACAGGAGCAAACGGTCATTATTCTTGATGTAACTGCACCGGTCATTACGTGTCCCGGAGATGTAACAGTTAACTGCCAGGATAATAACACGTCATCTGCAACAGGAGTAGCAACAGCTACCGATAATTGTACAGATGCGGCAAATATTGCGATCACACAATCTGATGTAAGCACTTACAGTTCTGATCCATCAGATGTGCTTCATTACACTTATACGATCACCAGAACATGGAGAGCAACGGATGTTGCGGGCAACTATAGTGAATGTGTTCAAACGATCACAGTGCAGGATGTAACTGCGCCTGTTCCTGTGATAACTGATCTGCCAGCAATAACAGGAGAGTGTTCTGTAATTGTAACAGCAGCGCCAACAGCCATGGATAATTGCGCAGGGGAGATCGTTGGAACAACATTGGATCCTGTTAGTTATACCGCACAGGGCATCTATACCATCACGTGGACCTATAGTGATGTCAATGGTAATACATCCACACAAACACAAACCGTGATTGTGAAAGATGTTACAGCGCCGGTTCCTGTTATCACAGACTTACCGATGATACACGCGCAGTGTTCTGTAACGGTTAATATGATACCGTCTGCATCTGCACCACCAGCGGCATCATCTGCACCGCCTGCAGCATCGTCTGCACCACCTGCAGCATCGTCTGCACCACCTGCAGCATCATCTGCACCACCTGCAGCATCATCTGCGCCACCGCCATCTGCACCACCTGTAACGGCGCCATCAACCGTAGTTGTGGATGCGCCAATAGCAATAGACAATTGCGGTGAAACTGTTACCGCAACTACTGCTGATCCATTGAGTTATAATTCACCTGGTACCTATATTATCCATTGGATCTTTACAGACGTAAACGGCAACAGTTCAACACAGGAGCAAACGGTCATTATTCTTGATGTAACTGCACCGGTCATTACGTGTCCCGGAGATGTAACAGTTAACTGCCAGGATAATAACACGTCATCTGCAACAGGAGTAGCAACAGCTACCGATAATTGTACAGATGCGGCAAATATTTCGATCACACAAAGTGATGTAAGTACGTATAGTTCCGATCTGTCAAATGTTCTGCATTACAATTATGTAATTGCCAGAACATGGAGAGCAACCGATGCGGCAGGTAACTTCAGTGAATGCGTTCAAACGATCACGGTACAAGATGTAACGGCACCTATTATCACTTGCCCGGGAGATATAAACGTGAATTGCCAGGATAATAATACATCGGCAAACACAGGAGTAGCAACAGCGACAGATAATTGTGGAGATGCAGCAAATATTACGATTACTCAAAGTGATGAAAGTACGTATAGTGCCGATCCATCGAATGCTCTTCATTACAATTATGTAATTACCAGAACCTGGAGGGCGACAGATATTGCGGGTAACTTCAGTGAATGTGTTCAAACGATTACCGTGCGCGATATAACTGCACCGGTTATTACTTGTCCGGGCGATGTAACTGTGAACTGCCAGGATAATAATACATCAGCAAACACAGGAGTAGCAACTGCGTCAGATAATTGTGGAGATGCAGCAAATATTGCGATCACACAAACTGATTTAAGTAGCTACAGTGCCGATCCATCGAATGTTCTTCACTACAATTATGTAATTAGAAGAACATGGAGAGCCACAGATATTGCAGGCAACTTCAGTGAATGTGTTCAAACAATCACGGCGCGTGATGTGACTGCACCAATTATTACTTGTCCGGGGGATGTAACCGTAAACTGCCACGATAATAATACATCCGCAAATACAGGCGTAGCAACTGCGACAGATAATTGTGGCGATGCTGCCAATATCGCTATTACGCAAAGCGATCTAAGCACCTACAGTGCTGATCTATCCAATGTTCTTCATTACAACTATGTAATTACAAGAACATGGAGGGCAACCGATGTTGCGCATAATTTCAGTGAGTGTGTTCAAACGATCACAGTACAGGATGCAACCAAACCTATTATCACTTGTCCAGGCGATGTAACCGTGAACTGCCAGGATGATAATAGTTCATCTGCGACAGGTGTTGCAACTGCTACAGACAATTGCGCAGGTTCAGCCAATATTGCGATAACACAGAGCGATGTAAGCACATACAGTTCTGATCCATCCAACGTTCTTCATTACAATTATGTAATTACAAGAACATGGAGGGCGACAGATATTGCGGGTAACTACAGCGAATGTGTTCAAACAATTACGGTACAGGATATCACCAAGCCAGTGATCACTTGTCCGGGAGATGTAACCGTTAACTGCCAGGATGATAATAGTTCATCTGCGACAGGTGTTGCAACCGCCACAGATAATTGCGCAGGTTCAGCCAATATTGCGATCACACAAAGTGATGCAAGTACCTACAGTTCTGATCCATCAAATGTGTTGCATTATAATTACACCATCACAAGAACATGGAAGGCGACAGATATAGCAGGTAATTATAGCGAGTGTGTTCAAACAATCACAGTACAGGATATCACCAAACCGGTGATCACTTGTCCAGGAAATGTAACAGTGAACTGCCAGGATGATAATAGTTCATCTGCGACAGGTGTTGCAACCGCCACAGATAATTGCGCAGGTTCAGCCAATATTGCGATCACACAAAGTGATGCAAGTACCTACAGTTCTGATCCATCAAATGTGTTGCATTATAATTACACCATCACAAGAACATGGAAGGCGACAGATATCGCAGGTAATTATAGCGAGTGTGTTCAAACAATAACAGTACAGGATATCACCAAACCGGTGATCACTTGCTCGGGAGATGTAACGGTGAACTGCCAGGATGATAACACATCCGCAGCGACAGGTGTTGCAACCGCCACAGATAATTGCGCAGGTTCAGCCAATATTGCGATCACACAAAGTGATGCAAGTACCTACAGTTCTGATCCATCAAATGTGTTGCATTATAATTACACCATCACAAGAACATGGAAGGCGACAGATATCGCAGGTAATTATAGCGAGTGTGTTCAAACGATCACAGTGCAGGATATAACCAAACCTGTTATCACTTGTCCTGGAAATATCACAGTGAACTGCCAGAATAATAATAGTTCATCTGCGACAGGCGTTGCAACCGCCACAGATAATTGCGCAGGTTCAGCCAATATTGCGATCACACAGAGCGATGCGAGCACTTATAGTTCTGATCCATCAAATGTGTTGCATTACAATTATGTAATCACAAGAACATGGAGGGCAACAGATGTTGCGCATAATTATAGCGAATGTGTTCAAACGATTACGGTACAGGATGTAACCAAACCAGTCATCACTTGCCCAGGAAATGTAACGGTGAACTGTCAGGATAACAATACATCCACAGCGACTGGAGTAGCTACAGCCACAGATAATTGTGCAGGTTCAGCCAATATTGCGATCACGCAAAGTGATGTAAGTACTTATAGTTCTGATCCATCCAACGTTCTTCATTACAATTATGTAATTACAAGAACATGGAGGGCAACAGATGTTGCACATAATTTCAGTGAGTGTGTTCAAACGATCACGGTACAGGATGTAACCAAACCAGTCATCACTTGTCCAGGAAATATAACCGTGAACTGCCAGGATAATAACACATCCGCAGTGACAGGTGTTGCAACTGCCACGGATAATTGCGTAGGTGCAGCCAATATTGCGATCACACAGAGCGATGTAAGCACATATAGTTCTGATCCATCCAACGTTCTTCATTACAATTATGTAATTACAAGAACATGGAGGGCAACAGATGTTGCGCATAATTTCAGCGAGTGTGTTCAAACGATAACAGTACGTGATATCACCAAACCTGTCATTACATTACCATCTGCTATCACACTTAACTGCCAGGATAATACTTCTCCAGCAAATACAGGCACCGCAACCGGAACAGATATATGCAGTCCTGTAACGATCACTTATAGTGATGTAAGCACACAGGTAGCAAGCCTCACCAGTGCGGCTCATTACAATTACACGATCACCAGAACATGGACCGCAACGGATGTAACAGGAAATTATATCTCAGGTGTACAAACAATCACAGTCCGTGATATTGCCAAACCTGTTATTACATTGCCTGCCGCTATCACGCTGAACTGCCAGGATAATAGTTCTCCAGCAAATACAGGCACCGCAACCGGAACAGATATCTGCAGCCCGGTAACGATCACTTACAGTGATGTAAACACGCAAGTGACAAGCCTAACCAGTGCGGGTCATTACAATTACACGATCACCAGAACATGGACCGCAGCTGATGCAACGGGAAATAATATCTCAGGTGTGCAGATCATCACGGTACGTGATATCACCAAACCTGTGATCGTAACCTGTCCATCAGGCCTTACACAGTGTAACGACCAGGCAGGCAATATCCGGAGCTTCAATTTTGTTGCTACCGATAATTGCAGTCCGTTAACAACTTCGTACACCATTGTTGGCCCTGGCGGAACAGTTAACGGAACGGGCAACACGATCACGACCGGTTTTGCAGTAGGTACTACTACGATCACCTGGACGGTGAAAGATGTATCGCTTAACAGTAATACCTGTACCACCACTGTGGTCATCAATCCATTACCTGTGGCAGGTATCACAGCTGCGGGAGCAGATGCTTTCTGTAATGGTTTTGTATTGAGCGGTAGCAGTACGCTAACAGGTCCGTTTACTTACCAATGGTTGTACAATAACCAAAATGCCGGCACGACACAAAACATAACACTTGGCCTGGCCAATGGGGATGGGGTGTACACTTTATTCACCACCGATGTTAAGGGATGCAGAAGTGCTACAGGTGCCGTTTATAGTTACCAGAAACAAAACCTGGTAAGCAGTTACACGATCATCGCAGAGAAAGAAGTGGATCTTGGTAAATACAATAAAGTGGCATCAGGCAGTGTAGGCATCACTTCTTCAAAAGGAGAAGCGGAATTCAAAGCCTACAGTTCTGTAAACGGAGCGGGCTCATTTGTAAAAGCGCCTAAGATCGATAAGGATGGATCGGGTATCGTAATCAGCAGCCAGCTGATCGGTATCGCATCTGTAACACTTCCTGTAATGCAATACAATACAGTGAGCACCAATAATCTGCCTAATTATACCGCATCAGTAAACAACGCCACCTTAACAGGCAGCTACAAGACCCTGACGGTTAAGAAAGGCATCAGTGTAACGGTAACAGCCAATACCTTCGGAAGTATTAAACTGGAAGAAGGCGCAAGCATCCGGTTTACCGCCACGGTACTGAATATAGCAGACCTGGTGGCTGACAAGGGAGCGAAGAATGATGCTTATACTTATATCCGTTTTAACCAGAACACAAGCGTGCGTGTGAGTGGCAAAGTGAGCATCGGCAGCCAGGTACTGGTAAACCCTGAGAGCAACAAGGTTACGTTCTACATGGGCGATCTGAATCATGATGAAGAGAAGTTCACTGTGAAAGGCGGCGATACCCGCGTGATAGCGAACATATATATGCCTGATGGTAAATTGCGTGTAACAGCTACGGATTCGGATAATGACGATCATGTTAATTGTGATCACAAGGCCCATGATGCACGTTATTGCCAGCATAAGAATCACGATCACAATGATTGTGAACACACGGCCCACAGTGCCGCAAGTTGCAATGATGATGTGTATATGACCGGTCTGTTCATCGCAGAAGAAGTGGAGAGCAAAGGAAACACCGTGATCTGGAACAGCTATGATTGCAGTGCAACAGCACCGGCTATTATTGTTAACTCAGTAACTCCAGTGATGCAGTCCGTAACAGAAAAAATACAGACAACAGTCAGCACTGAAGAAGAACTGAAAGTAACCGTGATGCCAAATCCATCCACCACTTACTTCACACTGAAACTGGAAAGCAAATACGAAACACCGGTTAACATCCGTGTGATGGATGGAAGGGGGAGGGTAGTAGATGCCAGGTCTAAGATCGGAGCGAACAGCACGATACAGATCGGGCACAACTATAGCAGTGGTACATATTATGCAGAGCTGATACAAGGCACAAAACGTAAAGTGGTACAACTGATCAAAGGAAAAGGATAGAAAAACAACACTGGTTAGTAATAAGGCCTGTTTAGAAATAAGCGGGCCTTTGCTTTTTATAACGAACGTATTGTATGCTTGCAGTAGTAAAATGGCACAGGTAAAGCATCGTATTATTAATGATATGAATCAAGGATTGATAGAGCCATCGGCTCGGTTCATTTTTGTAGTCGCACCGTTGGCAGCAGATTTTAATCCGTTGTTTGTAATTCTGCTTAGTCCGTGAGTGCCGTAGGCACGATTCATATATGGACCGACCCTACGGTTCTCCAGGAATTTGCTATTTCTTGTTCAACGGATTAAAACCCGTTGCTACAATATGTATCGAGGCTACGCCTCTGCAATTATCCTGATATCCAATTTTCAACCCTTGATTTGTATTAATAAACAAAGCCAACCGCGAAGTTGGCTTTCTTTATTAACACAAAGTTTGAAATCTATTCTAAAGTGATAAAGGTGAGATCTTCACACCACTTGTATAAGGCCATGTAATAGTGAATTTACCTGTGGATGATTTAGCAATACTTCCTGTATAAGTTTGACCCTTGAAATTGATCACCAATTGATAGGTTGCGCCGGCTGCCATAGCAGTAATGCCTCCACCGCCTACATACACAACGGCTGTTCCGGTGCTGCAAGGGTTTAATGATTCGAGCAGGCCATTGAAATTAACGGTTAACGTATTGTTGCTTACCGCCTGCGTAAACTTTGTCCAGCTGCCGCAAGGATATTTCTGGCTTGTGTACCCACCGAGCTGGATGCCTCCATTGGCAGTGCTGTCTCCCAGTCTTTTTGCGGTCAACACCAGCTCTTCGCCAGCTGCGTAGGCGAGGTCTTTATAGGAGCTGGGCAACACCACAACAGAATCTTTTACAGTGAATGTACTGCTACCGCTACTATTGCCGAGTGTACCCGTGATGGTATATGTTCCGCTCGTGTTGAACATAACGTTGGCAGCGTTGCCGCTTGAACTGATTGTTACACCGGTTTCAGGTTTAGACGACCAGTTCACTGTTTTAGACGCGTCCGTTCCCAGGCTGAATGAAACGGAAGATCCTTTGTTCACAGATGATCCGGTGGCGACGGTAGATTGCAGGGTAACGGTTACAGGTTCGTCAGTCGCGCCATTTTCATATTTCGCGCAGGAAACCATCGTGACGGCGATTGCAGTGGCGATGAGGGTAAATGTTTGTTTCATAAGCAGTTGTTGATTTGGGCAATGGTTTGTGCGCACAGGATACGTTTTCCTGCACCGGCGTTGCCTGCCAACCATCAATTTGGTGATAATTTACACATAATGTTCTTCTATTGATCTTTTTCAACAAACAAGGTGTTTAATCCCGTTCCAGCGCCTTCGGCAACCGGATTTTACAGGCGATTTATCAAACTGAATTTTCCCGGGAACGCCCAACGCAAAACTTCTATCAAATGAACCCGAACGGAATTTCTTCAACATATCCACTGCGAATTTCTTTATAATACCCGGCCTGCGATCGGCCTGTTTTTGTTGTTTGTATACCATAAACCGCTGTTTATTGACAGGAGCTTTCCGTGCTTTCTTTAATTAGGTATTGTTGTTGAAGAATAAAAAAATGCTCAACGTAAAAAAACAAAAAGATGAATAAACCGATACAATTTGGAGAAAATGTTGAAGGATATAACATCCGTGTTTTAAACGAAAGAGAAATACGGGCATCGGCCGGTATACTATTCCTGGCGACATTCACTTCTTTGATGGCCATCATTTATAAAAACAATTTTGTTCCGATAAAGTATGTGATAACCCTGTTTCTTACTGATTTTATCATACGCGTTTTTATTAACCCCAGGTTTTCACCCACACTGATCATTGGCCGCATGATCGTTAGTAAACAGGTGCCGGAATATGTTGGCGCACAACAGAAAAAATTTGCATGGATCATTGGCGTTGTGCTGTCGGCCACCATGTTCATTTTTATGGTGTTGATTAATTCGTATAGCCCGATCACCGGTATAATCTGTCTTATTTGCCTGCTGTTTCTCTTCTTCGAGTCGGCCTTTGGCATTTGTTTAGGTTGTAAATTCTATAAAATGTTCTATAAAGAAAAAGCCCAATACTGCCCTGGTGAAGTTTGTGACGTAAAATCAAAACAGGAAATTCAGAAAACATCGTTGCTACAGGTGGTTATCGTTTTTGCATTTATCGGTTACATCGTTCTTGCAGCCTATCTGTTCAACGATATGTTTAGTAAAAAGCCGTACGACCTGTTTGGCATCTTCCGTTCGGCGCAGTCTAAATAGCAGGCATTGTTTAATTAATAGCAGGCATTGTTTAATTAACAACGCGTTGTGCTATTAAAAAAGAGCTGTAGAAATGCGGGCATTTCTCTGTAAAACTCCGTGTGCACTGCGCCTCTGTGGTAAAGCCTTCGCTTTGATAAAAATGCCACCAATTCTTAATTTATTTTTCTTTTCACCACAGAGACTCAGAGAACACGGAGTTTCACAGAGAATTTTCAATAGCAGAAAATATTAATAACAGTATTTCTATTTTCGTTTAGCCACCTTTGTTAAATGCATCAATGAAGCTGATAAGGTTGCGCGGGTACCGGAACTGCTTCCTGGATCTTTGGTTGATCAATGTTTACAGCGCCAGATAAGCCACTGCCTGTTACATTATGTATACTTAACAGCGGACCGGCATAACCGGTAATATTGATGTTGGCAAGTTTTGCATTTTTTATATTGGCAAGTGAAATGCCTTTTGCACAGGTGCCGGATATATTGGTTAAGGAAAAACCATCTAAGGGTTTGTTTGGATGAATGCCCGTGCCATCAACCAATAGGGGCACATCTTTTACGCGGATATTGGAGAAGTGAAAATTTTTGATCGTTGGAATTCCCTCATCGCCGGGAACAGGATCCTGGTCCTGCAAACCACTTGCTAAAATATTGAACCGGAGAAAACCACCTTCTGTTCCTGAAACATCGATATCGTCTACAAAAATATTTTCAATAAAAGCGCCACGGCCCGGTCGGCTCTTGATGTACACCGCATGTGTTTTAGCCTTTATGAATTTACATTTTTCGATACGCACATCACGGATGCCGCCCGAGGTCTCGCTTCCGATACCGATGCATGCAAATATGGAGTCTGAAAAAGTACAATTGGAAATATGCACATCTTCTGTGGTATACAATAAAGAATACCCTTCCATACCACGCCCTGATTTTAGCGAGATGCAATCATCGCCTGATGCAATATCACAATTCATGATCCTTACATGCTTGCATGAATCGATATCGATCCCATCTCCATTACCACCCGAACTTCTTATGGTAAGATTTTGAAAGACCATATGCTGGCAATAGGTGGGATGTATTGACCACATCAAATAATAATCTGTAGAAAAATCTTCAAACCGCAAATTGGTACAGCCGATCGGTTCAATCAGCGCAGGGTGGCGAAGCGGATTCTGTGCATTGGGCCTGCCGCCTAGCGCATGGTTCCCCGCAATTTTTCCCGGCCCGAGAATTCCGCAATTGTCTGCATGAAAAGCGTAGATGAGCGCAACATACCCTTTGATCCATTTACCTTCCCAACGCACCTGGCTCACAGGGTAGTCAGCAAAATCAGGCGAACCCAGAATTACCGCATCTTTTTCAAGACGTAAAAAAGTATTCGACCGCAATTCGATTGCACCTGTTAAATAATTACCTGCCGGAACCAGTACTTCACCACCACCCAATACCGAACAACGGTCTATTGCCTGTTGAAAAGCCAATGTGTCTTTTGTTATCCCATCGGCTTTGGCGCCAAAAGTTGTTACGTTCAAAATAATATTCGAAGATCGCACCGCAGTTTTTGTATCGGTGTTTTCCGTTTTGTTGGCAGTCGGTTTTGCGCTGCTGCAACCTATTAAGGAAACAGCTGATGGAGCGAGTAAGATCGCCGGCCCGGCTGTTTTTAAAAAATGCCTGCGTGTATTTTTTGTGTTCATGGTTACAGGTATTTTTTCATGTAATTAATAAAAAGCGGCCAGTCGGCTGGAATGGTTCCATGTCCGCCCTTGTGCATATAGCATCCGAGTTTGTTCATCAAAGAAGTATCGCCTGCTTCGGGCATTACCGTTGTGCCCGGCCCTTTCGCACCGAAAAGAGCATACACAGGTTCTGCTGCCACCGCTGCGAGAAATTCTCCCTTCGGGTCGGACCAATAGTCTGTATCGCCAGTTTGAAGTAATAGGGGCCGAGGCGCCATCAGTGCTACCAGCGCGTGTGAATCGAAAGGTAAACTGTTTACTTTGTTTGCATATGCATGATAAGCCGGCGCAAACTGGTAATAGTAACGCGATGTATCGGTAATGTGTTTGATGTTCTCTCCATAATTACGCCTGCTGATAGCAGCGCCGCCTTCACCTGAACAACTCGCGATCACCATTTTAAATCTTGTATCGTGTGCACCTGCCCATAAAACTGTTTTCCCCAAACGCGAAGTTCCCTGGAGCGCAATACGTTTTGCATCTACCTGTTGATCTGTTTCAAAATAATCCATCACACGACTAAGTCCCCAGGCCCAGGCTGAGATCGCACCCCACTCATCATCAGCCGGAATCGTTTGTCCGGGTTTGAGATATTGATTCCTGATGCCATATTTTACACCTTCTTTAAAATCAGGTTCTATATCACCATAATAAAGCGTGGCAAATCCAATACCCTGCGAAATAAATTGGGTCGGGTCCATTTTATTAAACCTGCTGGGTTGATCCGCTTTAATATGTTTTCCTTCTCTTGTCCATGTATAACCTATTGCAACACCGGGATCATCCACTGCCTGGCAATTCGCCACGAAAGAAACGTTCAATAGTAACGGAACCGGTTTGGTAGCATTTACCGGAAGATAGATCAACACGTCCACTTTGTGATCCGATGTGTCTTTGCTGAAATAAATGGTCACCTGTTTCCTGATCGCGGTACCGTTTAATACAAGCGTGCCTTTGTCGAACACCCTGGCTGAAAAGGCGGTAGATGCTGGCATTTTGCCGTATTCAATTTCCTCTAATAATTTTAGAAGCTCGGGCCTTCTCTTTTCTGTCCAGTTTTTGGCATCAGTAATTTTTTTGCCGTTGCTGAGCGTGAATAGATCAGGCAATTTGTAGATCCCTACGGAATCCTCTTCATAGTTAATAGGAAACCCTGCAGAAGTTTTAGCCAGATTTTCTTTTTGGCCAAAACCAAAAAGGCTAACTATCAAAAAAGCAATCGACAAAAGTTCTTTTTTCATATGTCAGGCATATTGTGCTGCAACAGTATCATCACTAAATGATTTGCGCGGCAATGATCTATTAGTATGGCCTCCTAAATTTATTACATCCTTACTGATGCAGGTTAATAATTGCCGGGAACGATTGCGTTGATAGAGCGGCTCCCGTTATGTGGCAGAAAGAATATCTTGCACAAAATGATCATGCCTCATGACTTACCCGGATAAGTTGGTTACAATACAGGATGAATTAATGCTCTACGTACCTGATCCGGAACTGGTAAAAACTATTTATGAGAACCTGCTTGCGCAAGATGCTGCAACCCCTTTTCCCTTCTGGGCAAAGGTCTGGCCATCTGCAAAAGCAATGTCTGCATTCCTTCAATCGGAACCACATTGGATACAAGGTAAGCAGGTGTTGGAATTAGGTGCGGGTATTGGCCTGCCATCCTTTATCATGGCGGATCATGCATCAGCAATGATCATCAGTGATCATGCGCCAGAGGCTGTGCAACTGATAGAAAAGAATATTCAATACCTCGGACTGCAACATGTACAACCGATGTTCCTTGATTGGAATCATTTTCCGGATGATATCAAAGCGGAAACTATATTATTGAGCGATATAAACTATGCTCCTGATCAATTCGCTCCATTGCTGGAAATAATCAGGAAATTCATGGAGCAGGGCGCTACTATTATTCTGGCTACTCCGCAACGGATCACCATCACGCCATTTGCTGAAGCCCTACAACCTTTTATTAAACATTCTGTTTTACGAACTACGAGGCAAATAGCACATGAAGTTGACATACGCATATTGATTCTCTCGATGTGACCTGTTGTTTTTACGAAATAGCTACAACGCACCCGCATGAACACAGGCATTAATGATCATCACCCGTGAATACTGGGTAATATTTTTACCTAAAAGGGATAATACCGGTGGCATGGTTATGCCTGTGGAGAGGCATGAACAGGAAAGTATTAATTATTGACGATGAGGAAGATCTATGTATGATGGTCAACAAATTTCTGACAGGAAGAAACTATGATGTATTTTCCGCATATTCAATTGCTGATGGTTTGAAAAAACTGCATGAGATCATTCCGGACTCGCTACTGCTCGATAATAATCTGCCGGATGGCCTGGGATGGATACAGGCTTCGGCATTACATGTTCAATATCCCCTAATGCACATTACCCTGATCAGCGCCAACTCGATCTTTCCTTTAGAGTTTACCGGCAATCAATTTACTATGATGGAAAAGCCAATCAGCCTGGCCACCCTGGAGCAATACCTTTGATCGACATTATAGCTTTTTTTAAACCGCCCTGGATTAATTAAAATGCTTCGAAAAAAATGTAACTAATTGTTCATCGCTCATTTTGTTTGCGGTGCTGTCGCTGGCCTTTGCATTTTTGTATTGCGCTGTCTCGCTTAGAAACTTAATGAACTGCTCCTGTATCTGGCCGGTGCCCGTTACGTGTATCTCATCTATGTTGACCATTTGCGCTGCAATTTCTTTAAAGAATTTTTGCGTAAGCCCGACCTCCTGGTTATTCGCTGCATTTTCATTTGAATTGCCGGAGGGCCCCGCATTTTTCACATGTCCTGCAATTACGAATACATCGTTATCCGATTTGTCTCTTCCCACGATCGTTGCATGATGTGTATCCATCCAAACGCCAAACTGTTTTTTATTTTTATCAGACATATTTTTTTTTTGAAAGGTAGTTGATTTGGAATGGGGAGATTTGCCTTTGGCTTACAATTGTGATTGTGATATAGGGTGGATTGTTTATTTTCCTTTGAAGCCTTAAAATTAATTTATCCGCCGGTCCGTGTTAATAAGGTTAGCTTTAAACGCTCCCTCATTTTATTATATAAACGAAACTGCGGCGCTTTGAGAAGGACAATTGTGATAATTGATGATGATACCGATGATCTTTCGATCATTCATGAAATGGCCGTCCTTATCGGATTCCCGCACCCTGTAGTCTCTTTTGACAGTCCAGAACCTGCTATCGATCATATCCTTAGTCCCGGGGAAGATGTTCAACTGATCATTGCTGATGTGAATATGCCCAAACTGAATGGATTTGAAGTGCGGAAAAAAATGATTGATTCAGGTGAGCCTTACATCGAAATACCGTTTGTTTTCCTGTCTACATCCAAAACAGATGCAGATGTTGCAAAAGCAAAGGTACTCAAAGTTGATGCGTATTATAAAAAACCGACGACCTTCCTGGCCTATAGAGAAATACTGGTAGATATCAAAGAGAGTAACGGTTTTTAATTTTAAATTTCCGCCACTCTTTTTTTCGGATGGCTCGCTTTTTTCTTATCCTTCAGGTCCTTCCAGTACTTATCTATGGTTGCTGAAAGTTCATGTAACGAGGTATCCGTGAACCAATCCCTTTTTAAGAGTTCCCGCAGGGGAAAATAAATGATCTGTTTAAGCGTCTTGAAGCCATGAAATGTCACAGCCTTGATAAATTCTGCACTCAACATAATTTTCACCAGCGGTTTTTGTAACCATTTCATATAACCATACGGCACTTTATTCATTTTCACGTTACCTTCTTCTTTTTCCTAAACCAATGAGATGTGGCTGAAAGATAGGCTTGTCATGTCCGCCGGTGTGTTAATTAGCATACTCACGCCCTGCAATAGATCAGACTTTAGGAATAGTTAGGGAACAATTATTGTGCATATGCTATCATGAAGATCCTTTGGAAATACCTTCGCCCGCATCGTCGGCTGATACTCAACTCACTTTTACTGGCAGGTGTCGCCCAGTTTTTAACGTTACTTGATCCTGTGATCTTTGGTAAAGTGATCGACCGCTTTACAGGTAACCTCCATTTTACAGCCGGTGACAATATGTCCAAAGGCATACTCGGTTGGTTGCTGCTCGCTTTAGGTATAGCGGTTGTAGCAAGGTTGTGTAAGTCTTTACAGGAGTTTCTACTTCGCAAGGCGGTTGCAAAGTTCGGCATGCAGGTATTTAATGATGGTTTGAAACAAACCCTGCGCCTGTCGTTCCAGGCGTTCGAGGAAAGCAGGAGCGGAACGACCCTTTCGGTTCTTCAAAAGGTTAAAACAGATGCAGAGCGTTTCATCAACGCGTTTATAAATGTGTTGTTTACTTCACTGGTTGGAGTTGTGTTCCTTATCTGGTACAGCATCAGCCGTAACTGGTTGCTTGTACCTGTTTTCTTTGTTGGCGTGCTAGTTTTAGGATCACTCACCGGCCTGGTTTCCAAACGCATTAAAACGATCCAGCGTTCCATCAACCGCCAGACAGATAAACAGGCGGGTGTGATAACGGAAAGCTTGCGTAATATAGAACTGGTGAAAAGTTTAGGGCTTACTTTTCCTGAGATCCGCCGGCTCAATACATTAACACAGAGCATTTATGATCTGGAAATGGAAAAGGCCCGCAAAGTGAGCGTACTTTCTTTCCTGCAGGGCACCATGCTTAGCGTGCTTAAACAGTCGATCTTATTTATACTTCTGTGGCTGATCTTTCGAAATGTGCTTTCTACGGGTGAACTGATTGCCATGCAGTTTATATCGACCGCGATTTTTAACCCCTTACAGGAACTGGGTAACCTGATCATCCTGCACCGTGAAGCAGATACATCGCTAAAAATATTTGACCGGCTGATGCACCAGCCGGTAGAGCGCAGACCCGATAACTCAATTGAACTGGATGCCCTGTCGCATTTACGGTTCGACAATGTGGTATTCAAACACCATACTGCCCGGTACAATGCCATCGACGGCATCTCATTTGATTTGGAAAGAGGACAGACCATTGCGTTCGCCGGTCCATCAGGTTCAGGCAAATCCACGTTGGTAAAACTGCTTGTCGGACTTTATACGCCGGTTAACGGCGGTATTTATTTCAACGATATGCCCTCCACACGCATCCAGTATAATCCTTTAAGAAGGCAGATTGGTTTTGTAACACAGGACACACAACTCTATGCAGGTTCCATCAGGGATAACCTGCTTTTTGTAAGACCTGCAGCAAGCGCCGACGAAATTGCTGTGGCTTTACGCAAAGCTGCTGCAACGGGCCTGGTGGCAAAAGCTTCACACGGGCTTGACACCATACTTGGTGAAAACGGGATGAAACTATCCGGTGGAGAAAAACAAAGATTGTCCATTGCCAGGGCGCTTTTGCGTCAACCACGGTTACTCATCTTTGATGAAGCCACTTCAGCGCTTGATTCACTCACCGAAGAAGAGATCACGGCAACGATCCGTGAAATTTCCGAGGAACGAGAACGGATGACCATTTTAATCGCACACAGGCTCTCAACCATTATGCATGCCGACCGGATCTTTGTGCTTGAAAAAGGAAGGATCACTGAATCCGGTACACACGACGAATTGCTCTCAATAGGTGGACTGTATTTTTCCATGTGGCGCCAGCAGGTTGGCGAACGACGGTGATACCAAAAATTATTACCTATCCAATTGAGGTAACGGGTAAGCTGCAGCAATTATTTGCTTCCTGGTGATTAATTTTATCCAAAATTATCACTAGGCCCCGTGTTGTAAACAGCAGGAACGCTCTTACTACTTCGCTAACAATGTTCACACATCGAAGCTGTGATGATCGAACTTTCGGGAAGGGATGTGAGTTTTTTCCTTTGTGGTTGTTTGACTACAATATTTTATCCGCTTTGCTACACCATTATTATTATTTATATTGTTAAGTCATGAGTTTTATTTACTGAATTTGTAGCTGTAAACTTCGCCATGAAATTTCGTTCGCTTGCTATACTTCCATTGTTGCTGATTGGGAACGTTGTCTTTTCGCAGGCGCGCCAGTTAAAATTTGCGCATCTGGACAGAGATAAGGGACTTTCACAAAGTAACGTGCTCACCATTTTACAGGATCGTCGGGGTTTTATGTGGTTTGCTACACGTGATGGCCTTAATAAATATGACGGTTACCAGTTTATCGTGTACAAAAATGATACAGAAGATTCAACCAGCCTGAGTAATAATTATGTAACACACCTGATCGAAGATTCAAAAGGAATTATATGGATCGCTACGCATGGTGGCGGATTAAACCGGTACGACAGGAAAACAGACCGATTCACTCATTACAGGCATAAAAAGAATGATCCCAAAAGTATTTCCGACGATTTTTTGAACAGCGTTACAGAAGACAATAAGGGAAACTTATGGATCGGTACCCTAAGTGGCGGCTTAAATATGTTCGACCAAAAAACAGGGGAGTTCACCCGTTTTATACATGACAGCAAAGATCCGCAAAGCCTTAGTGATAATGAAGTGAATTATGCTTTTGAAGATTCACATCACCAGTTATGGATCGCTACGGCCAATGGTGGCCTGAACCTGATGGATCGCGCAAAGAAAACGTTTACCATATTCCGGCATGATGATAAGGATACAAGATCGATTGGCAGTAACCAGTTAAAATATCTTTTCGAGGACCACCTGCATAGGCTGTGGATCGGTACCTATCGGGGTCTTGATATGCTCGAAAACGGGATGTTCCATCATTTTACAAATGATCCCAACAACAGGAACAGCCTTGCGCATAATGTTGTGTATGCTATGGCTGAGGACAAGAACAAACAACTTTGGGTAGGTACTGAGAACGGTGGACTGAGCATTTTTGATGCGGACAAGGGAACTTTCAGAAGTTACCGGCATGATGATATAGATAATACGAGTCTCACCAATAATTCCATTTATTGTATATTCAGGGACCTTAGCGGTAATATGTGGCTGGGTACTTACAGCGGCGGCATCAATATGTTTAGCGAAGAGGCTGCCAAGTTTGCCCATTACAAGCATACATCTGATCCCGGTAGTCTCTCCCATAATAATGTGCTGGATCTGTTTGAAGATTCGAAGAACAATCTCTGGATCGGAACTGATGGGGGCGGCCTCGACCTGGTGGATAGTAAGACGGGATCATTTACTCATTTTAAGCGTGGTGCCGATAACCGCAACAGCATCACAGGCAATTATGTTTTAACCATAGAAGAAGACAGCAAAGAAAATATCTGGATGGGTACCTGGGGAGATGGATTAACAGTGATCAACAAAACCCATACATCCTTCACGCATTTTAAGAACAACCCGGCCGACAGCACGAGTTTGAGTGGTAACAATGTTTATGCGATCGTGCGGGATAAAGATAATGAAATGTGGGTCGGTTCATTTGGTGAAGGGCTGAACCGCTACGATCCAAAAACCAACCAGTTCACGCGCTACAAATATAGAAGCAACGATGCCAATTCACTCAGTAATAATAATATACAGGCACTTCTCGCAGATAGCAAAGGCTTTTTGTGGATCGGTACTAACGGCAATGGGTTGAACCGTTTTGATAAGAAAACAAATTCTTTTACCAGGTATACACATGACGAAGACAAGAACAGTATCAGTGATAACATTGTCAACGGTATTTTCGAAGATAGGCAGGGCTATATATGGATAGCTACCAACCGTGGTTTGAACCGCTTAAATGTAAAGACCGGAACTTTTACAATTTGGCGAGGCAAAGATGGATTGGCAAATGATATGATGCATAGCATTGAAGAAGATGCCGGTGGGAACTTGTGGTTAAGTACCAATAGGGGGTTGTCGCGATTTGATCCGGTCACCGGAAAGTTTAAAAATTTCTTCGTGGCGGAGGGCCTGCAATCCAACGAATTCAACGGGCACTCAAGCCTAAGTTCCCACGATGGGTTTATGTATTTTGGCGGCGTAAATGGGTTTAATAAATTTTTGCCTGACAGCATCAAAGACAATGCGTTTGAACCGCCGATTGTGATCACCGATTTCCAGATCTTTAATCGGGATGTGCCTATTGCAAAGGATGAGAACGATCCTTCGCCCCTGAAAGCATCCATCACAGAAACAAAGGAGATCAGGCTGCCATATAGTAGTTCAGTGATCTCACTCGATTTTGCATCCCTGAATTATACAAACCCCGAAGCCAGGCAATATGCTTATATGCTCGAAGGATTCGACAAAACCTGGAACGATATCGGCAACAGGCATACGGTAACGTACACCAACCTGGATCCACGCAAATATACTTTCAAGGTCAGGGGACGTAAAAGCGATGGAAACTGGTCTTCAAATATGGTTAGTCTCACGTTGGTCGTAGTTCCTCCTTTCTGGATGACCTGGTGGTTCAAGTTATTGGTAGCATTATTTGTAATAGGTGCGGTGATTAGTTTTTACAAATTCAGGATGAATACCATCAGGGCGCAGAAACGCAAACTGGAACAATTGGTACAGGAGAGAACAGAAAAACTGGCCCTGATGACCGAAGAAGAAAAAGCAGCGCGTTTAGAAGCGGAAGAAGCAAATAAGGCAAAAAGTTCGTTCCTCGCCATCATGAGCCACGAGATCAGAACGCCTATGAATGGTGTGATCGGGATGGCCTCTTTGCTTAGCCAGACCGAGCAGACAGAAGAACAGAAAGAATATACAGACACAATACGTTCATGCGGTGAGGGCCTAATGCTTGTGATCAACGACATACTTGACTATTCAAAGATCGGCTCAGGAAAAATGGAACTGGAGCAGAATGATTTTGACCTGCGTAACTGCATTGAAGAAGCACTGGATGTTTTTGCTGCGAGGGCTGCACAGATAGGGCTGGACCTTGTTTACCAGATAGACGCCGGTATTCCATTACAGATCATCGGCGACAAACTCAGGCTGAGACAGGTATTATTAAACCTGATAAGCAATGCCCTGAAATTTACCGAAGCAGGTGAGGTGTTCTTAAAAGTAGGCCTGGTAAAAGTTGAACAGGATGGGCAAATGGAATTATATTTTTCAGTGAAGGATACCGGGATAGGTATTGCGCCAGATAAACTGGATAAATTATTTAAATCATTTTCCCAGGTAGATTCGTCCACCACACGAAAATATGGTGGCACCGGATTGGGGCTGGCTATCTCCGAGAAATTAGTGGAATTAATGGGCGGCGGTTTTACGGTTGAAAGCAGATTGCATGAAGGATCTGTTTTTTCATTCAACATAATAACCAGGGCAGGCACAGATACCCTCACCACTTATGTGCATTATCATACAGAAGGCCTGGAGGGGAAACGCATATTGGTGGTAGATGATAACCTCACCAACCGCAATATTCTTAAAACGCAGCTGGAACTTTGGAAATTTATTCCTTCGCTGGCGTCTTCCGGAGAAGAAGCATTGCAATGCATGTTGCAGGAAGATGGTTTTGATCTCGTTATTACTGATATGCAAATGCCTGGTATGGATGGTCTTTCTCTCGCACGCGGCATCAAGGAGAAATTTCCGGAGACGCCGATCATTTTGCTCAGCTCGCTGGGCGACGAAAATAAAGAAGTCTATGCCACTCTTTTCAGTGCAGTATTAACCAAACCGATCAAGCAACACCTGCTGCATAACCATGTGATCAATTCATTAAGCAGGAAACGGAAATTAACTATCGATAACAACCAGGCTGTTCAAACAAAACTGCCTATTGCTTTGTCAGAAATCAATCCTGTGAATATTTTGATCGCTGAGGATAACTTGGTCAATCAAAAAATAGTCACCTATATGTTGGCCAAACTGGGATATGTAGCAGACATTGTACAAAACGGCAAGGAAGCGGTGGATGCTACCGGCCTTAAAAAATATGACCTCATCCTCATGGATGTGCAGATGCCGGTAATGGACGGACTGGAAGCGGCGAGGACCATCCGTGAAAATCAGGGAGATGATCATGTATCTTTTATTGTGGCCATGACAGCAAACGCCATGCAGGGAGACAGGGAAGAATGTATAGCAGCGGGAATGGATGATTACATTAGTAAACCGATTGACCTGGATAGCCTGAAAAGAATAATGGAAAAATGTTGTAATCATGATAACGATACTGCGTAGGTTACAGTGCGCTTCAATGAATGGCACAACAAGCCGGTGATAATTTTACACCAACCAAATGTGAATAGCATTTTTTTATAGATAAAAATTACTGACGCACACTGATCAGTGTTAAGATCCTGTTTTGCAGTTTGATGGTACCTGCATCTATTTTCCACCTGATATCAATGGCCTCACCGGCGGCAATAGTGGCAATTGCCTGCAATGAGATCTCCGCTAAATTCAGTGTACTGATCCTTGTTCTTCCTGAGAACGGAACCAGGATTCCATTTTGATAAATGCTGAATGTAGCAGTTGCACTGCTTGCCACTACACTGGGCGGATAGATCGTTCCCGTTACAGTTGCCGATTCGAACCCTGTTACCGTTCCCAGGTTGGTGCCAATATCGCCGGTAATGTTCGAGCCGCCTGCATTGGATACATTGCCTGCGGAAGAGAAGATGGCAAAACCCGATAAGCTGCTAAAAATGGAATTGCAACCCGAAGGCATTGAAACAGCTGAAACATCCAAACCGACTGCTCCATTATTAGCAAACAATCTTCCTGTAACGGAACTCTGATTGCCCATAGTTACCGCTCCATTATTAGAAAAAAGTGTTCCTTTCATAGCGCTAGATACACCCAGTGCAATGGCACCTTCTGCTATCCAATATACATTACAGGCAGAAGCACCGTTGATCAGCACAACAGTAGTGTTTGCAGCGGTACTGAAAGCCGCACCGAACCTGAAAATAAATTCGGCATCAGGATTGTTCTGCGCATCCAGTGTGAGGGTTCCCAAGGCAGTACAGGCGCCTGCATTGGAGTACACACCAGCAGTAAGAGTTTCTCCACCGCCGAAGGTTGGTGTATGTGATGCATTGGTTACAGTTTTGGCCATTAACAGGTTATAAGCAGATCGCAGATCTATTTTGGCCTGGCCGGTTCTGTCTCCCGGTGTAATTGAATACTGGCTGTTAAATGATACGGCATATTTTCCCGCGGGTAATGTTAGAGTCATTCCCGCTACTGTTTCATCCGTAGTTGAAACAGTTGATATTTCCGCGCCTGCAGTAACAGAATTATATCCATTTGAATTAGCAAGTACAAAGTCTGTAGTTGCCAACGTTCCCGTAACTGGTAATGTTACAGCGGTTATGCCCGTTGTTGTAATGGTGGTGGCAAATGCACCTGGCAATGTTAGCGTGGATGCATTGTTATTGGCTACACCTGAACCTCCGTTAACTGGCAAAACGATTCCTGTAATGTTGGATGCGGTTCCGGTAGTGTTTTGATTTAGTAGTGGGAAATCTGTTGCAACAGCGATGGAAGGGATCCCGGAACTTGTTGTATTTTTTAAGATACCGGTTGCCAATGTTGCCAATGCGATTCCGTTAATTCTTGAAACAGTTGTTGCGCTTTGCGTACCGTTAACATCGCCGCCGAAACTGCCGTTGAACGATCCGGTGGCTCCTGTTAAACCAATATCTCCCTGGACGCCCGTTGCACCATCAACTCCATTCGTACCTGTTAATCCTCTTGCACCCGCAGCCCCTGTTATACCTATATCACCTTGAAGTCCATTAATACCATTTGTTCCGTTAGTTCCGGTGAAGCCTCTTGCACCGGCCGTCCCAGTTATACCGATATCACCTTGTAATCCATTGGTGCCATTTATGCCATCCGCCCCGTTAGTTCCTGTGAAACCCCTTGCACCTGCTACACCTGTTATACCTGTATCACCTTGAGTTCCATTGGTACCGTTAGTGCCATTTGTTCCGTTAGTTCCTGTGAAGCCTCTTGCACCAGCTGTGCCAGTTATACCGATATCACCTTGTAATCCATTGGTGCCATTTATGCCATCCATTCCGTTAGTTCCTGTGAATCCTCTTGCACCCGCGGCACCAGTAATTCCAATATCACCTTGAATTCCATTGATACCATTAATGCCATCTGTTCCATTAGTTCCCGTGAAACCTCTTGCACCTGTAATACCAATATCACCTTGAATTCCATTAGTTCCATTTATACCATCTGTTCCGTTGGTTCCTGTGAAACCTCTTGCACCTGCGGCACCTGTGATACCAATACCACCTTGAATTCCATTGTTGCCGTTAATGCCATCTGTTCCGTTAGTTCCTGTGAAGCCTCTTGCGCCCGCGGCACCAGTAATACCAATATCACCTTGAATTCCATTGATACCATTAATGCCATCTGTTCCATTAGTTCCCGTGAAACCTCTTGCACCTGTAATACCAATATCACCTTGAATTCCATTAGTTCCATTTATACCATCTGTTCCGTTGGTTCCTGTGAAACCTCTTGCACCTGCGGCACCTGTGATACCAATAACACCTTGAATTCCATTGGCACCATTAATTCCATCTGTTCCATTAGTTCCTGTGAAGCCTCTTGCACCTGCTGCACCTGTGATACCGATATCACCTTGAATTCCATTGGCACCATTAATTCCATCTGTTCCATTAGTTCCTGTGAA
>JAZKBI010000021.1:69955-259068 GCA_040388705.1 Bacteroidota bacterium
TAATTCCATCTGTTCCATTAGTTCCTGTGAAGCCTCTTGCACCTGCTGCACCTGTTATACCAATATCACCTTGAATTCCATTGGTTCCATTTATACCATTGGTTCCTGTTAATCCATTTGCACCCGGCAACCCTTGAATTCCTTTTGCACCGATGGCTCCATCATTTCCTGTTGCACCGTTAGTGCCTTGCTTGCCTTGTACGCCAGTAGTTCCTGCGGCGCCGGATGGACCCATTGAGCCCTGGTTACCTTTAATTCCTTGCAGGCCTGTTGCACCGGCTTCACCATTTTTTCCATTTTCACCCTGCGCGCCACTAACACCGGTTGCGCCCTGGATGCCCGAAATGCCTTGCGTTCCGTTGGCGCCTTGTATACCTGTTGCCCCGGTTGGTCCAACGGTACCGGCTGATCCATTTGCTGAGAACAAAGCGTAGGGAACGCTCATTAATTCACTTGTTCCGGTTATCGTGTAGATCGTTCCACCAGTCGGGTCAGTTTCTGTTTTAATAAAATATGGCCCGGCCCCCCAATCAATCGATGCAAAAATTCCCTGCACCACGGTTCCTGTACCGATCTGCAAACTAACCAATCCATTTACATTGGAGGTTGCCGTTTGTTTTTCTATATACACTGCCGTACCGGTAGAGCTGCCTTGCAGGATACTGATACGCATTCCAATAACAGTAGAACTGATCAGCATTTGGCTGCTGTTACGGATCACGGCCTGGTAGCTCATTTTTTGCGGAGCCTGCGTGAAGGCATATATTGAAATTATTAAGGCGGCTGAAACAAGCAATACTTTTTTCATTAGTTAGTTTTGATGACTTTAAATGATTTCACCTGCCTGTTTTTTTGCATCACCCGTAAAATATAGATACCGGCAGCAAAATGGCGCATGGCAATGTTCGTTTGATTGCCTGTTATGTCTTTGCTTATTAAGAGTGTTCCATTGAGAGTATAAAGCTGGTACTGCAAACCTGCAAAGCCATTATGAACCTGCAGGAATACCTGGTCCGTTGTGGGATTTGGAAAAATGGAGAGGCGCAGGTTTATTCCGCCAATGGTTACAAAAGCGATCTGGTGCGCCTGTTGTACTCCCTGCGATAGAGAAATATTTGTTCCTTCACATGTATAGGCAACCTGCCCGATGGAGAAACTTACCGTTCCATCATTTCCAGTCGCATCGGCACCTGCTACAGTGCTTGCCTCCTGCGAATAACATGGAACAAGAAAGAAAAATGAGAAAAGCGCAGTGAAGAGTTTTTTATTTCTGATTTTTTGATGTTGATCGAGTTTTGACTAACAAACAACATGCTGGTACAAATAACAACTTATTAAAGCAGGTAATTCAAGATTAAACAACCATAGCCTTGTGGTTGAATGACTTGTTTTATTGTAGTTACAGAAGTAAAAGCGTGTGAAGGAGAGGCATTCTTTGCTCAAGTAAAACAGAGGTTTAACTTCTCTGTAAATATTTAGTTATACGGCGAGTTGACGTAATTTAATCCATCTTATATATTAAATAGTCCATCTTTTATTTTGACCGGTTAATTACATTTGACTGAACGGATAATCATGTTAGGGCCAAGCATGATCAGCACCAACATTTTAAACAATTTCAACTATATTTAAATCAGCAAATACTATAGTTAACCGGGTTCAGGCTAATTAAAATTTTAGTGTTTGCAATCCCCGATAATGCGCCATGTGAAACGATACCAGATTGTGTTGTCCTGCTTTCTATTTGCATTTGTATTTTTTTACGCATGTACTGGCAACAACGACCCTACTAAAAATATTCCTGAAACCATCAGCTACAATTACGATGTACGCCCCATCTTATCCGACAAATGTTTTAACTGCCATGGGCCGGATGCAAAAAAAAGAGAAGCGGGACTGCGTTTGGATATGGCTCCAGAAGCCTATAAAGCATTGCAGGAACATCCGGGTAAACATGCGATTGTTCCGGGTAATCCGCAACTGTCGGAATTGTTCCTTCGCGTAAGTACCAAAGATACCAGCCTACGCATGCCATTGGCGAGAACCGGTTTGCCGGGGCTTAATGAACATGAGATTGGTATTCTTAAAAAATGGATCAGCCAGGGTGCTGTGTATGAACCGCATTGGGCATTTGTTGTTCCGGTAAAAAAAACGGTACCCGAAGTATCCAATAAAGAATGGCCCGTGAACGAGATCGATCATTTCATTTTTAAAAAAATGGAAGAGAAAGGGCTTGAGCCGAATGAGGTGGCCGATAAAGAAAGATTGGCCAAACGTGCTTTCATGGATCTGACGGGTATTCTTCCCACAGAAAAAGAAACCGATCAGTTTACAAATGATAAAGATCCTGCTGCGTATGAAAAAATGATCGATCGTTTGTTATTGCAGCCGCAGTTTGGCGAACGCATGGCGATCAGTTGGCTCGATATAGCACGCTATGCTGATTCGCACGGGTTCCAGGATGATAATTACCGCTCGCAATGGCCATGGAGAGATTGGGTGATCAGCGCATTTAACAGGAACATGCGTTATGATACATTTATTACCTGGCAAATGGCGGGCGACCTGCTTCCCAATCCAACAAAAGAACAACTACTCGCAACCGGTTTTAACCGTAACCATAAAATCACAGAAGAAGGTGGTGTGATAGATGAAGAATACCGCCTCATGTATGTGCAGGACCGCACAGTTACCTTTAGCCGCGCTATGCTGGCGATGACGGTGGAATGTGCAAAATGCCATGACCATAAATATGATCCCATTTTACAAAAAGATTATTACCAGCTTGCCGCATTCTTCAATAATGTAACAGAAGTAGGATTAGAATCCACGGTTGGCGGCCCTGAAACTTTTGCGAAGAATCCACGTATGCGCATCACCAATGAGGATGTAAGCACAACAATGAAGTTTATCAATAAGCCCGATACAAATAAACTCGAAGTATCTGTGATGGCCGACCGCGACACAGCCAAAAGAAAAACATTTATCCTTTCACGCGGTAATTATGATATGCCAATGGATTCAGTTTCGCCTTCTACTCCGGCTGCGATACTTCCTTTCGACAGATCGTTGCCGAAGAACAGGCTGGGCCTTGCTAAATGGTTATTCGATAAAAAAAATCCGTTAACGGCACGTGTATTTGTGAACCGTATGTGGCAGGAATTTTTTGGGAGAGGCTTTGTTAAAACCACCGCCGATTTTGGTATGCAGGGAGAACTGCCCACACATCCAGAACTACTGGATTGGCTCGCTGTTGACTTTAGTGAACATGGATGGGATATAAAACGGTTGATCAAACAATTTGTGATGTCGGCAACTTACCGGCAGTCAAGCAAAGTGTCGAAAGAAAAATTAAAAACAGATCCATTGAATTTGTATTGGTCCTATGCGCCAAGAGTTCGTTATCCTGCAGAAATTGTAAGAGACATGCTATTGGTAAGCAGCGGACTTCTCAACAGAAGCATTGGTGGCCCAAGTGTAAAGCCTTACCAACCGCCGGGTCTATGGGAAATGGCTACATCAGGAAGGGGCCTGCTGAAAAAATATGTGCAGGATACGGGGCTTGCATTGTATAGAAGAGGTATTTATACTTTTATCAAAAGAACCGTACCGCCACCATCCATGATGTTGTTTGATGCGAGTAACCGCGATGAATGCCAGACGGGCCGTTACCGCACGAACACGCCTTTACAGGCGCTCATCATGCTGAATGATCCAACAATGTTAGAAGCATCAAAAGCATTGGCAGATAAATTATTGCAACAGTATCCTGATCCTGAAAAAATGGTGGAGAAAGCTTTTCGTTCTATCTTATGCCGCATGCCCTCTGAAAAAGAAAGAGAACTGCTCGTGAATTACTGGAAGGATGCACAAAAAGAAATGGACCTGAAAAAAGCAGATCAACTGATAACAGTGGGTGCGTATCAACCCAAAACAAAAAATAAGATTAACCTGGCGGCTGCTATGCAAACCATCCAGGTCATTTATAATATGCAGGAAGCCATCACGAAAAGCTGATCATGGAAAAAGAATTATTAGAACATGGTTTGAATATCAACCGGAGAAAATTTATCTCGAATCTCAGCGTCGGTTTGGGAAGCGCTGCGCTTGGTTCATTGCTGATACCGGGTTTGTTCAATGGGTCAGACAATCCTGAAGATGCCATCATGCGCGGCCTGCCTCATTTTGCACCAAAAGCAAAAAGGGTGATCTATCTTTTTCAGAATGGCGCGCCTTCTCAATTGGAATCCTTCGATCACAAACCTTTGCTTTGCCAGATGATGGGAGAGAACCTTCCCGAATCCATCCACCAGGGTCAGCGTTTAACAGGTATGACCTCGTTACAAAAAAGTTTTCCCTTGGTAGGTTCTTACTATAAATTCAACCAGTATGGAAAATCGGGTGCATGGGTAAGCGACCTGTTCCCGCATATGTCGAAAATTGTGGATGATATCTGCATCATCAAATCGATGAACACAGAAGCGATCAACCACGATCCAGCACTTACTTTTTTTCAATCGGGCGCACAACAGGGCAACCGGCCGAGTATGGGTTCATGGGTGAGTTATGGATTGGGTACCGAGAATAATAACCTGCCCGCATTCTGTGTGCTGCTTTCAAGAGGAAGAGGGAACGGGCAGGGTGTGTATTCAAAATTATGGACAAATGGATTTTTAGATTCCGTGCACCAGGGGGTGCAATTCAGCAGCGGTGATAACCCGATACTGTATCTCCAGGATCCTGAAGGAATGGACAGGAACATGCGCAGGAAAATGATCGACCAGATCGATGCGATGAACCAGATGGAGTATGATAATTTTGGTGATCCTGAAATTGCCGCGAAAATCCAGCAGTATGAAATGGCTTACCGGATGCAGACAGCAGTTCCGGAAATTATGGATACTTCAAAAGAATCGGAAAGTATCATCAAAATGTATGGACCTGATTGTTTGGTTCCGGGAACCTATGCGGCCAATTGTTTATTGGCAAGAAAGTTATCTGAGAACGGCGTTCGTTTTGTTCAGTTATATCACCAGGGTTGGGACCAACACGGTAATCTTCCCAATGAAATGAAATTGCAGGCACAGGATGTTGATCAGCCATCAGCGGCATTGATCAATGATCTCAAACAAAGAGGTCTGCTTGATGAAACACTAGTGATCTGGGGCGGTGAATTCGGCCGCACCAATTATTGCCAGGGAAAAATACAGGAGAATAATTATGGCCGCGACCATCACCCAAGATGTTTTTCTATCTGGATGGCGGGCGGCGGTATCAAGCCGGGTATGGTGTACGGAGAAACGGATGAGTTTGGTTACAACATCATCAGGGACCCGGTGCATGTGCACGATTTCCAGGCAACGGTTTTGAATTTGCTTGGGCTCGATCATGAAAAATTAACTTACAAATTCCAGGGGAGAAGATACAGGCTCACTGACCTGTATGGAAATGTTGTAAAAAATATCATCGCATAAATCATCATCATGAACAGGAAACAATTTGTAAAACAGGCAGTATTGGGCGGCGCAGGTTTCTTTATTGCCAAAGACATGTTTGCGTCTGCGCAGGAAACCGTATACGGCCACAATGAAATGCGTTTTCG
This sequence comes from Bacteroidota bacterium, assembly GCA_040388705.1. Classification (GTDB taxonomy): domain Bacteria; phylum Bacteroidota; class Bacteroidia; order Chitinophagales; family Chitinophagaceae; genus Sediminibacterium. Next base: position 75,558 of record JAZKBI010000021.1, read on the forward strand.
GATGAACAATGCATGGGGCAAACTGAATCCTGATCAAACGCCTGTCAATGATTGCCATGAAATGGTGCAGGATAGCAAAGGAAGAATATTGTTACTCACCAATGAAACAAAGAACAATATCATCATCTACAATAAATCAGGAAAACTGATCGGAACTTGGGGCAATGAATTTCCTGGTGCACATGGATTAACGATACAGAAAACCGGAAAAGAAGATCTGCTGTTTATTACTGATACGAATCGTCACCAGGTATACAAGACCACTATCGATGGAAAAATATTATTCACGATAGATCCGCCACAGGAAGCGGGTCTTTATCCAAAGAAAGAAGCATTCGTGCCCACCGAAACAGCTGTACTCGAAAACGGTGAATTCTATATTGCGGATGGATATGGTTCACAATACGTGTTGCACTATGATGCCAATGGAAAACTGCTCAGTTATTTTGGCGGAAAAGGGGAAGGCGATGAACATCTGGATAATGCACATGGTATCTGCATCGACTACCGAAAAAAAACTCCGACGCTTATTGTAACCGACAGGAGCCGTAATGCATTCAAAAGATTTTCATTGGACGGAAAATTACTGGAAGTGATACATTTACCCGGTGCCTGTGTATGCCGGCCCGTGATCAAAGGCGATTATCTCTACGCCGCGGTATTACGTTCACCGGACCTGAACACAACGGGTTCGGGTTTTGTTACCATACTGAATAAAGATTTTAAAGTGGTTTCCAATCTCGGCGGCTCAGAACCTGTATATGAAAACGGGAAACTAAAACCATTGTCACAAACCGAAAAAATATTCACGCATCCGCATGATGTTTGTGTAGATGATGAAGGAAGTATTTACGTGGCACAATGGGCATCCGGAAAAGTATATCCTTACAAATTTACCCAGGCATAAATGGATCGTATCAGGAAAATGGGGAGCGTTCTTTCGCTTGCCGGACTTGTTTTTTTATGGTTCCTGTTTGTATTTGAAGAACAGTTGCATATTCCATCCTGGTTGCAGGTGGTTGGGCGCATGCATCCGCTGATGCTGCATTTTCCGATTGTGTTATTGCTCATTTCACTTGTGTCTTATTGGCTTCCCGAAAATTATGCAGAAGGGTATGGCTGGGAACTGATCCGTTTGTTCGCTGCACTTACCGCGTTGTTGAGCGCTATTATGGGAATGCTTTTATCCATAGAGCAGGCCGATAAAGGTGATACGTTGGTATACCATAAGTGGATGGGAGTAAGCCTTGCTACTATTGCATGGGCACTCTATACATTTCACCAAAAGATTGCGGAAAGAAAAATTTTTGCAAAAAGTATTTCCATCGCAAGCGTATTTGTATTGTTAGTAACAGGCCATCTTGGAGCCAACCTTACACATGGAGAAAATTTCCTGACGGGACCTGTTATGTCAAGACATAAAAAGATCATCGATCCGGAAACCGCGATGATCTATCGTGATATTATCTATCCAATACTCAATGAGAAATGTGGGGGATGCCATCAATCGGGTAACCGGAAAGGTGGCTTATCCCTTAATGACAGTGTGACCATTATGGCCGGAGGTAAAACAGGAAAAGCCTTGGTAGCTGGTGACCTGTTGCAAAGTTTAATGATCTCCCGTTTGCATTTACCATTGAGTGATAAGAAACATATGCCGCTTGCAACCAAACCGCAACTCAGTTCCGAAGAATTGAACCTGTTGGAAGCCTGGGTAAAAGCGGGTGCCCGTTTCAGCCATAAATTAAAGGATAGAATAGTAACAGATAGTTTGCGCTTAAGTGCAAATGCCTATATCAGTTCACAAAAAGAAACAGAGACTGAGATCGCATATGATTTCGCAGAAGCTGATCCGGCAACCACCAACAAGTTGAACAATAATTACCGGGTGATCAAACAGCTTGGTAAAAATTCCCCGGCACTCACAGTTTCTTTTTTTGGAAAGGCCATGTATTCAACAGAAAAATTAAAAGAACTGAATCCCGTAAAGGAACAGATCATTCATCTTAACCTCGCAAAAATGCCGGTTACAGATGAGCAGGTAAAATGGATCGCTGAACTACCCAACCTGCGGAGGTTGAACGTAAATTATTCAGACATCACCGACCGAAGCATGCAGTTGCTTGCAGGAATGAAAAATCTTGAATCCCTTTCTGTTTCAGGAACAGCCGTGAGTATAGCAGGGCTGAATGCGCTGGTATCGAATAAAAAAATAAAGGAAGTATTTGTGTGGGACAGCAAAATAAAATTACAGGACACACGATCGCTTCAGCAAAAGAATCCGCAACTGAAAATAGAAACAGGTTTCCAGGGCGCAGATACGATGGTGATTGCATTGAACAAACCCTTGATCAAAACGCCACAAGGTTTTTTTCATGATAGCGGTAAAATTGTGTTGGCACATGTGATCAAAAATGTTGAACTCCGTTATTCGCTGGATACCTTCAAAGTGGATAGTATTAACGGCCCCATTTACAAAGAGCCGATCATCATTCACAAAGATGTTTCGCTACAGGTGAGGGCATTTAAAAAGGGCTGGCTACCGAGTGAGGTAGTGAAAGCTTCCTACCTGAAAGCGGGTATTCCAATTGCAAGTACAACCCTGCTTAATCCCGCAGATCCCAAATACAACCAGAACGCAGAAAAAACGCTTACTGATCTTGACCTCGGTGACCCCGGGGACCTAAGCACCAAATGGCTGGGCTTTATGAATAATGATGCATTGATCGTATTCGATATGGGTGCAGTAAAAAAAATAGAACAGGTGAGAGTAAATGCACTGCATAATATTGGTGCATATATTTTCCCTCCGGTTTCCTTAACTGTTTGGGGAAGCAATGATCAAAAAAACTGGGTATTGCTGAACCGCATTACACCTGAAGCGCCTAAAAAAATGATACCCACCGTTACATATCTCCATAGTTTGCATTTCAAACCTGCCAGTTTCCGCTATATCAAACTGCAGGGAACGCGGATCAAAAAACTTCCTGACTGGCATCCGGGCAAAGGAAAACCGGGTTGGTTTTTTATGAGTGAGGTGATTGTTGATTGAGTTTTGTTGCGATGAACGGCTGCATTAAGACAATGCTGTATATGTAATGAAATAGCTGATTATTTGCATGCTATATTGTAAGAATTATTGCTGAAAGACCTGCATTATAAAAACCCCGAATCACCTATAGAATTGGCGTTATTTTTTTGTTCCTGAATCTTTCGCTAATTTTAACCAACTGGTGTAATGCATTTATCTCATCCGACTATTGTTTGGCCATAATTTAATCCGACAAGTATAACTATCCTGAACGACCAATTAGCCATATGGAATAAAACAGAAGCCGCATATCCTGACCGGCCTCTGCACGAATTGATTGAACAGCAGGCCGTAACTTATGCCCACAAAGAAGCGGTCCGTTACAATGGAACCAGCATTACCTACGAACAACTGAATGAAGCCTCTAACCAGCTCGCAGCCCTGATTTTATCGAACGGTATCCAAACAGGAGATTCTGTAGGATTGCTCGTAGACAGATCGCAAAATATGCTCATTGCATTGCTGGCCATTCTTAAATGCGGGGCAGCCTATATTCCACTCGATCCTGAATATCCGAAACAGCGGATCATTTATATGCTGGAAAACTCCGGTGCAAAGCTGGTGCTAACTGAAAAAAAATATAGCGGGCATTTTATATCACATGCGAATGAATTGCTTCTGGAGGATGCTATTGAAAAAGCAAAAACATTTCCGGCCAGCAACCCTGCCCGCAATGTAACAGGCGCTGATCTAGCCTATATCATTTACACATCGGGTTCTACCGGCAATCCCAAAGGCGTAATGGTAGAACACCATAGCATCGTGAACCTGCTTTGGTATTTACGTAGCACACACGAAATAAATGAACGGGATCGGCTGCTTGCCATTACAACGATCTCATTTGATATAGCAGTGCTTGAACTTTTTCTTCCGCTGATTTGTGGCGCATTGGTGGTGATCACCGACGCAAAAGTGAGCAGGGATGGATTCGAATTACTCGAGATCATACAGAAGGAAAAGATCAACCTGATGCAGGCAACGCCGGTTACCTGGAAGATAATGCTCGCGGCAGGTTGGGAAGACAAAATCGATCTTACCATTTTCTGCTGTGGTGAAGCCCTGTCTATCGATCTCGCTATGAAACTGGTGCAACGTTGTTCCAGTTTGTATAATTATTATGGACCCACTGAAACCACGGTCTACTCAACCGGCACACAAATACATTTGAGTGATAAAATAATTACCATCGGGAAACCACTCGCCAATACCCAGGTGTACATATTGGATGAAGATCTACAGCTATTACCTGCCGATACTGTTGGTGAAGTGTATATAGGCGGACAAGGTGTTGCACGTGGCTACATGAATATGCCCGAGCTTACAGCAGAACGTTTTATCAACGATACTTTTTCAACCGGGAACGATCAAAAAATATTCCGCACAGGGGATATTGGTAAATGGACCGGGGACGGTACTATTTATTTGATGGGTAGGGCGGATCACCAAATAAAAATACGTGGTTTCAGAATTGAACCGGGTGAGATCGAAGCCTGTCTTTTGACACAACCCGGTATTCGCGATGCACTTGTGATTGCGAGGGAAGATACACCGGGCAATAAGAGCCTGGTCGCCTATATCATTTGTACTACGAGGAGTAAAGATCCCGCAGGAAATATTCAAAAATGGAAAAGATCGCTACAGCATTCGATGCCGGATTTTATGATCCCGCCTGAATTTGTGTTGATGGATTCTTTTCCCTTATTGCCCAATGGTAAGATCAACCGTGCCGCACTTCCCAAACCCGAAAAGCGCCTTCATGCCGGTAATGGAAAGATAGCCGAACATGATACCAGTATGGAAAAACTGGTGACGGCGATCTGGGCGGAACTACTCGGTATTGATGATGTGGGTTTAGATGAAGATTTTTTCGATCTCGGCGGCCATTCGCTGATCGCCGTACAGATCATGACCCGGCTTGAAAAGGAAACGGGTAAACGCCTGCCCATCGCTGCTTTATTTGAAGCGTCTACCATTCGCAAGCTTAGCCTGTTTTTAGAAGTAGGCGATGTTGCTACTTTATGGGAGTCGCTCGTACCAGTAAAAGCAAGTGGGCACAGGCCGCCTTTGTATATTGTTCATGGAGACGGATTGAATGTAATGGTGTTCAATTCAGTTCCCAAACATATGGATGCCGAACAACCTGTTTTCGGATTACAGCCCCGCGGACTGAACGGTATCGATGATCCGGACGAAAGCATGGAAGAAATAGCGGCCAATTATGTTGCAGGCATTCTTAAACACAACCCTGAAGGGCCTTATTTCCTGGCAGGTTATTCATTTGGTGGCATCGTTGCATTCGAAATGGCCAAACAATTGAAAGCAGCGGGTCACGAAGTAAAAATGCTGGCTATGTTCGATACCAGTGTGGGTAATATCAATTATACAGGATCAAAAGCAAAGCGGCTTTGGGAAAAGATCATGTTGCAGTTCCCCAAGATGCTTTTTATTGGTGGATCCCTGTTTAAATATCCCGGTAGCGTATTATCCTACCAAGGGTTCGTAGTAAAAAGAAAATGGCACACGTTGATGAGTAAATTGGGGCTAGCAAAGGAAAGTGAAGAAATGCCTGACTATCAAAAACGCATTATCGAAAAACAGGCATTGGCTTTCCAGAATTATAACATGACACCGTATGATGGAACCATCGACCTGTTTCGTGTGCGGGAACGCGTTTATTTTTTAGATGACCCGATCTACCTTGGCTGGAAGAACCTTTCTACTAAAGGCATTTCAATACATCAAGTACCTGGCGATCACAGGACTTTTCTATTGCCTCCGTATGATAAAGTGTTTGCCCAAAGCCTGCAATCAACTATTGATGAACGTGCCAATGACCAGTAATCAATCAAACAGTTGTCATGTCAATCATTTCCGTCCCCGATCTTACAACTATTGAATGGCAGCCGCTGGCTGATCATACGTTTACACTGTTGGACGGGATAGACGTTGTTCGTGTAAACATTGATACCGCTTCCTCTTTTTTCAGCGAAATGCTCTTACCGGACGAGGTTCAAAAAATGGAGCGTTTTCGAAACCTGCAAAGCCGTAATCAGTTCCTCACAAGCAGGGGCGCCGTAAGATATCTTTCCGCAAAATATACGGGACGTGAACCCCTGGAATTTTCCTGGAATGAAGGACCCAATAAAAAACCTCACTGGCAGAACCCTGGTAATGAATTGTATTTTAACATCGCCCATTCCGGTTCTTATGTGGTGATCTGCTTTGGCCGTACTGAAATGGGCATTGATATTGAACGCATACAAAACGAATTTGCTTACGAAGAGATCCTTAACCGCTGTTTCGATATTGATGAGATCAATGCAATAAGGGATGCTCCAGAGCCGCTGGCTGTTTTTTATTTGCTTTGGACACGAAAAGAATCGCTGTTAAAAGCAGTGGGTATGGGCATTCTTGATGATCTCACAAAAGTGTCCTGTATAAATGATGTATACACCACAGAGGCAGGAGATGAATGGCTGTTAAACAGCTTTGTTATGGAAGATAATTACCTGCTTAGTCTTGCCTGCAAAGCAGGAACCGGGTTGATACGGTACTGGGATTTTGGATGATAATTCTCTACATTTTTCTTTTCGCTTTTTCCCATACACCTGTTTGTGTTGTGGACATATACCTGATAATACCGGCGATCACAGCATAATTCATCAGGCAGAAATAATAGGGGATGAATAGTACTTTAATACGGATTTCCCTGGACTCCATGACCCAACCCGTTACTGCAAGGCCGTAAAAAATAACCTGGCACACAAGCAGGAATATATATAGTAAGGAAGCGCCCGAAACTACTATCCATATATTCAGCACAAAAGCGAGCAATAATAAAAACGGCGTGATCGTCCACCGCAATACCCTGTGGCTAATGTATTCCCATGTAAGCACAGGATTCTTAAAAGGAAGTAACATGGAACGTAGCCAGATAACCGACTGGATACCGCCGGCCGAGATCCTCACTTTTCTTTTCAATTCTTCGCTGATAGAAGCGGATGATTTTTCCATCGCGTACGCTTCGGGTTCATATAGTATGCGGTATCCTTTTTCAGCGATACGCATCGAGATCATAAAATCGTCCAATAGTGAATTGGAAGGAACGGGTTGATACAGGTCTGTTCTTATGCTGAATAATTCGCCTGCTGCACCTACAAGTGAATACAATATCGAATCCCACATTTTCAATTTTGATTCATATTTCCAGTAAAATCCTTCTGCTGCCGTTGCATCGGCTGTTTCTGATATTTCTACCCGTTTTTCACCAGATACCGCACCGATCTTTTTATCTGCATAATGTCTTGCCATTTTCGGAAGCGCACTTGTATTCAGCAATGTATTGGCATCGGTAAATACCACCACTTCGGTTTCCACGTATTGCATGGCCCTGTGAACAGCAGCTATTTTGCCGGTTCTTCCATCGCTGTGCAATAATTGTATGGAAGGATATTCCTTAATGATCTCAACCGTTCTGTCCGTTGAGCCATCCGTAACAAAAATATACCTGATCTTTCCCGAAGGGTATTCCAGGTGAAGCGTGTTCTCTATTTTTTTCCTGATAAAGTCCTCTTCATTATAGGCGGCTACCATTACGGTAAGTGTCGGCAACTCCTGGTCCTGCACCAACGGTTTGCTGCGCCTGAAGATCCTGATCAATACATACAATACCATCCCATATCCTATATAGGTATAGAAGATGATCAGAAGGCTTATCCAGAAAATAATTGTCATAGTAATAGTTAAGGTATGTAGCCGGTTTCTGAACTCGTTACACCATGCGTCAGGTTCCATTTAATGGCCCGCAACAATTGCCTGGTAAAACCCGTTTGCCCGAGGCGCATATATTGGACTATGTTCCGTGGCGTTACCACGAATAAGAAAAAGAAATAGAAAAATATTCTCTGCACAAAACCGGCGTTCCTCCGCTCAAACAAGATACGGTTCCTGTTCATAAAATACTCTTTCAGCGCGCTGTTTTGTCCAACGGAAACAGATTCCTTGTGATAGATCAATGCCTGCATATCCAGTCGTATCGTATAACCCTTTCTTTTAAAACTGTCGCACCAATCCATTTCTTCATAATACAAAAAATAATTTTCTTTCATTGGGCCAGCTTTAATGATCGCTTCTTTCCTCACCATCATGGCAGCTCCATGTGCGAAAGCGGTCTCCCCGGTTAAATGATCGAACTGTCCATTGTCTTTTTCAAACTGGCCAACACAACTGTTACGCGCCGTATAATAATTCATTTTTGTATAACCTGCATATTGGAGCAGATCCGGTTGATCATAATAGCGGATCTTGGGAGATACCACGGCTGCATCTTTATGGGTTTCCAGAACCTGAACCAGTTGGGCTACCAGGCCTTTTGTAAATTCAGTATCATTGTTTACAAGGAAAAGAAAATCTCCCGTGGCAGCACGTATCCCTATATTATTACCGCCCGCAAAACCGGTATTGGCCTCGCTCCTGATGAAATGGACAGATGGATACTTCTCCTGCCAGGCAGGCACCGGGTTCACAGTACTGCCATTATCCACAACAATGAGCTCAGTTGAAGCATACTCATTCACCTGTTCGATAGAATGGAGCAATTGCTCAGTAACGAGGGGTTGATTGAAATTAACCGTGATTATGGAAACTTTTTTTATAGCTTCGCTCATGTGGGATGATATTCCTCTGTTTAAAATTATTCAAACTTGCTGACAAAGAAACCGATATGGTCGCAAATATTTAGCGTAAGGCGGCGGATAGCAAAAGACGATATCGAGCGGAAGATAGATGATATCATGCAATCTCTCAGCGAATCAGATATCCCGGGTGAGGAAATACATGAGCTGAAGCAGTATTTCCACGATGCCCTGCAGCAAGATCCCGGCTACCGCTCTTATTTGGCGAGCCAGCTCTCAGCTCTAATGAAAGAGAAAACAACCGAAGAAATTGATATTGTATTTAAGCGTAACAGGGGCAAAGGTTTTGCAGGTGCCATAAAAAGATTCCCAAACCCCATCCGCATTATTATTTCATTGTTGTTCATCACACTCGGACTCGCGATGATCATCATGCCCACGCCTGCCTCCTTTGAGATGTACACCATTTTCTACTTTAATGAGAGCGACGGATTCACACTGATGGACCTCATATCGCTGATGATCGTATTCTGCGGTGTTTTTACACTTATAATGACGATGTCAAAACGGAGTAGAGAAGAACAATGATTGTATCATCGTGGATTCGGTTGAAACGTTTTCTGAACTGCTGTTGTATCAATTCCTACTTCTAAGCCTATTTTGTAACGCAAATCGTGTTCCGGAAAGCGGATATTATCTAAATTTGTATAAAATCAGGTTCTTATGACAGCGATCAATATGCGTGAGAAATTGCATCAGTATGTGGACAAGAGCGATGAGAAATTGTTAAAACTCATGTATGCCCTTGCAAAGGAATACAATGAGGATGATGATATTGAATACGAATTTACTGCAGAGGATATAGAACGTTTTGACCAGCGCAGACAAAGCCGCTTGCGTGGAGGGAGCAAGACCTACAGTGTGCAAGAAGCCAGGGATATGATTATCGGCACGGATAAAAGTACAAATAAGTGAGTTACACTATTGAAGTACAGGAAGAAGCTATCTGGGAGATGCAGGAAGCTTTTGAGTGGTACGAACAGCAAAGGGAGGGCTTGGGTTATGCATTGTTAGATGACATAGAGATCTGCTATCAAAAATTATGTGAGCATCCGCAACATTATACATACATCAATGACCAGTACAGACGCATAAAGACAAACCGTTTTCCTTATCTATTAATTTATGAGATAGAAGACAGCCGGGTTATCATCAATAGTACCCACCACGCAAAACGGAGTAGAGAAGAACAATGATTGTATCATCGTGGATTCGGGTTGAAACGTTTTCTGAACTGCTGTTGTATCAATTCCTTAATCTCATTATATCCCACCCGATACATATCCCAAAATGAAAATGCGATATACCTCCGTAACGCATAATATCCTACCAGCACACCGATCAGTGTAGGAATAACTGTTGTGATGGCCACACCATAAATATTTCCGAATACAGCAATGCCCGCAAAATCTCCGCCGATATTAGCGGCCAGCATTACAAGCACTTTGATGAAATTGATGCGCGGCTGGTGAATTACATCCAATGTAAGCGCCAGGAACCTGTCTGCCGGGAATAACAATGCAAATGTCATGAACAGGCGAAACACATTGGCGGCTTCGGTTCCTGCATATTTTCCACCGCCAATCAGGTTGATAGGAATATCGGCAAAGAAAAGACAGAGAATACATACCGGCACCAGTGCCACCGTTAACATGCCTGCATATTTTTTCAGGATATAGATCACCTCGTCACGTTTGTCCTGGTTGTACGCAGCAGAGAGCGAAGGCATCGCCGTAGCAGCAAAACTGCGCAACGGTATTTCAATCACTTCCATTAAGCGCTGGCCAAGATTATAGATCGCAAGAGCTGCAGGACCAAGTAAAAAATTTATGATGAATGTATCTGATGTACGGAAAAGATTTGCGCTTAACGTAGTGCCTACACTGTATTTGCCGAAATTAAACAGCTCTTTAATACCCTGTTTTGTTCTGTTGCCGAATGAAGCAATGCCTGAGTACCCCCTGAGAATGGTAAAAAAACTGGTGATCAATGATGCGGCAAGGTTGGCGTAAATGATGTTCTGCAGGTTGTTCTTTTTTGTGACGATCAATAACAGGATACTCCCGATGAACAGCATCTGGCTCACAAAACGGATATACAATAACCTGTCGAACCTCTGTTCCGCCTGCACTTTACAAGAAGCCATAAAAGAGGGTAGCGTGCAGATAAACGTTAAACCAAACCATTTTAAAAATAAAAGCAGGCCGGGATCATGCACTACATTCACCAACAGGAAAGCGGGGATATTCAATACCAGGAAGATCCCGGTAATGGCAATAGCAATGAACCAGGCAGAACCCATGATCTCTTTCGCTCTTGTTTCTTCTGTACCAGCATAAAATTTTATGAATGCGGTGGTGAGGAAGCCTGAACGGAAAGTATCAATCAGCAATACGGTAGACTGGAAGAAGATCCACATACCGAGTTCGGGAACAGAAAGTGAGCGATAGAGCAGCGCAATGAGCACAAGGCCAAACAATGACATGATCGCATTACCGGCAAGGGATAGAAAATGTTTGTTTTTTAGTTTTGAAATGAGTTGTCCCGCCATAATCGTAATGCGATGAATTAATACTAAATTTATAAAAAAGCGCTTGTTTAATTTAATTTATTATTGGGTATAACATAGAATGCCTCATGCAGGTTCAACAAAATTATTTTAACGGAGTTGGTGTATTGATCACTCATTACAATCGCAGCAAGTCTTTGGAAAGATTGCTGAAAGCTTTTCATGATCTGAATTGTTCATTTGAAGAGATCGTTGTATCTGATGACGGCAGCAGACCGGAGCACCTTGAATACATAAAACGGCTGCAGGATTCATTTAATTTCAAATTGGTTACTACTGATGTGAATATGGGACTCGGCAACAACATCAATAAAGGACAGGATGCCGTAACTGCACCCTTAACCTTATATGTGCAGGAAGATTTTGAGCCATCTACCCAATTCGTTGAACATTTTTCAGACGCGTTGCATTTTATGAAAGAAAGGGATGACCTTGACATCATACGGTTCTATGCATATTTCAAATACCCGTATACAAAGCCTTATCAAAAAGGGTTTTCAGAAATGGTTTTTCGTAGTGCACCCTGGTATCTCAATCACCTGAAATTTCATTTTTACAGTGATCACCCGCATTTGCGCCGGAGTGATTTCTTTTCAAAATTCGGCAGGTACCGTGAAGGTATATCGGGAGATAAAACAGAATATTCGATGAGCCTTTCTTTTATCAAGCACAAAGCAAAAGGTTTGTTTTATGATGAATTCACCACTTTGTTCTACCAGAAGAATAATGCCGACGAACCCAGCACGATGGGTAGGGCAGGATGGAGGGAGGGTAAAAATCCGTTGATACTTTTTGTACGTTTTTGCTATCTCCAAATGAAATTCATAAAATGCACCCTGGATCTTTTATTCTACTGAAACCAAACTTATGTCATATCATTTCGGGAACGTAACCTTACTCGTAACTCATTACAACCGCAGTAGTTCGCTGGAAAACCTGCTGCGGTCATTCAATTCTGTAGGTGTTGCATTTGGCGATATTGTGGTTTCGGATGATGGAAGCAGGGAAGAACATCTTTCTCAACTGCGATCACTAGCGCAAGAATTGCCTTTCCGTTTGGTTACAACCGAAAAGAACCGGGGTTTGGGAAATAACATCAACAAAGGGCAGGATGCTGTGAATACACCCTACACTTTATATGTGCAGGAAGATTTTGAACCCGCTGCTGATTTCGGTTTGCATTTTACAGACGCGCTGTATTTTATGGAGCAGCGGTCTGACCTTGACGTTGTTCGTTTCTACGCGTATTTCAAATATCCCTACCTGAAAGCTCCCGAAAAAGGTTTTGCAGAAATGGTATTCAGGATCTTTTATCCGGGGTACAAAAAATTTTATTACTACAGCGACCACCCGCATCTGCGACGGACAGGTTTCCTGCAAAAATTCGGGCGCTATACAGAGGGAGTGAAGGGAGATGTGATGGAATACCGTATGATGCTTTCTTTTCTTCAGCACAAAGGCAAAGCCTTGTTTTATCTCGATTTCAGGAATCTCTTCTTTCAAAAAAATTCTGCTGAAGAACCCAGCACAATGAAACGTAATTTCTGGCGAAACAGCAACAATTTTGCAGTTCACTTCGCGAGAGAATTATACCGTCATCTTAAATTCAATACGGATTATCTTTTCAGGAAGTTTTAAGGATGGCTTTATAGATCTCTTTTACATGATTCTCCCATGAATGGCTCTCTGCATAGTGAATTCTTGCTTCCCGAAGTTCTATACTGTTTTCGTCCAATGCTTTTTCGATGTTTGTTACATAATCTTCTTTGGTAAGACCCAGGTAGGTATGGTCCGCAAATACATTGCGCATGAGTTGGGTAGCAGTGGCCACCACGGGTTTACCCATAGCCAGGTACTCATCTATTTTTCTTGGGTAGTTACCTATGGTAACCTTGCTGATGAGTTGCGGGTTGAGGCAGACATCAAATGCTTTGATATAGGCGGGAAGCTCTTCCGGTTTTTTCGCCCCAAGAAAATGAATGTTCTTTATTTCGTGTAAATCGCTTTTGTTAAACACACTGTCTTCGGGACCAACCAGCACAACGCTCCATTCGGGGTGTTGGGTGGCAATGTATTCAATGATGTCGAGATCGAGACGCAGACTTTCCAAGGCGCCTACATATCCTATTACGGGTGCCTGAAATCCGGTCATATCTGCCGGTATAGAAAGGTCATCGCGGTTGGTGAACATGGTGAGATCGCATCCCTGCCCAACAAAATAGGAGTGAGGATTAAACTGCCGGCAGTAATCTGCAAAATAATAAGAGTTCGCAACACATACATCACTCTTTGCAAGCAGCAGTGGTTCGAGTTTGGTTCCATGCACTTTCCAGTAGTCTACGCCAAGTATAAAATCGCGGTAATAATAAACACTGATCGCCGGTTTGAGCATTTCCTTCAGGTAGAATGTGCGGATGATATCATTATCATCAAAAAGGATAAAATCTGTAAACCCCAGTTCTTTAACCGCTTTTAAAATAGATTTCGCAAGCCGCTTGTTATTGATGCGGTTAAGAAAATCAAAGATCAGTTCATTCTTTATCCAGTTGATCGATTCTGCGATACTATCGGGATAAAGGTTCCACAAATTCTCCTGGATTTTCACCAGCGCGTTCTCCTTGCCACGGATCACGTTCAGCCTTTTCTTTACTTTCGGATCGGTGCGGTTACGAAGCAAAGTCTTCCTGTCGAGCGGGTAGTTTACATACAATACCCTGTTTTGCTTGCTGAATTGAAGCGCTATGTCTTTACAGTTACTGCCAATAATTGTATCCCAGGGCTGCAGGCCAACTACAATAATATCACGGTTACTTATATCACTTGTCTGATTCATTCGTGCCTGTTTTGATCTCTTTATCCAGTTGCCAGGTTATACCTGCCAATGCAGCTACCAGATAAAAATAAATACTCGTTGGAAACTGTACCAACGCCTCCTGTGGGTAATTGCCGATGCTCAATACAAAAATGATCAATACCATTGCGAGGCAATACGATTTGAGTTCAGGATTGCGTATCCTGAAAAAATTGATGATACCTGCACGCAGCATGACGAATAGTAAGGTACAAAAAAGAAACAGGCCAAGCCAACCCTGTTCAACGCCCACGCGTACAAAACCGCTATCAGGCGGGAAATTGGCCAGGAAAGATTCAGGTGCAAAACGCTGACCCCATACACCCGTTGCACCAAGGCCGCCGCCCATCGGATGTGTCATGATATAAGGTTTGATCTTAGCCTGGTTCATTTGCCTCAATATATACGAGGCATCCTGTGTGGGCTTGAATGCGGTTTGAAAACGATACAGTGTTGGATTGGAAGTTGGCATAAAAATAAGTACGGCCAATCCCATCCCCACAACAACAGAACCTACCAAAACCCATTTATTGAAATTAAGTATTGTATAAAAAAGCAGGGCCACCGGTATCAAAACATAGGCGCCGCGTGTTCCTGAAAAAGACATGGCATAGAGAAATACGCAGGCAAGTACGATCAATACAATTTTTCTCCGGATACTTTTGGTAGCTGCTGCCATACATATGGCGAGTATACTGCTTATCACCATATTGTAGGCAAACGCGACCGGGTCAGACAGGAAAGAAAACTTGCGCCAATGCCCATCGATGAACAAAAGGTCAATAGCGCCGGGATCTGAATGCAGGTATTCGAGTTCCGCTGAAGAAAAACCTATGTATTCCTGTTTAAACGCGTAAAGGGCAGCCAGCAATGATAATAGCAGCCAGCAATTCAGTAAAAGTCGCACAAACTCCAGTGTACGGATCCTGTACCTGAATACAAAATACATGACCATTACGAATGCTACAGAACGGATCGTATACAACCAGGCCAGCGCGGAAATAGCTACGGGATTTAGTAATTCAAGGAGATTGAATATGATCCACACCCATATTGCGATACTTACAGGGTCTTTGCCCATGCTCCATTTGCTATTCTTCTCGGGGCTTATCAAAAGGCCGATCAGCAGCAGGAACTCTATGCCATCCATGATCGTACCTACAGGAAAATCAAAACCAAGCCGCATGATACCGAAAAGCGAATAGGCCATGACGAGTATAAAAAGAACACCAAAACTGGGAATGCATACGATCGCATAGAGAATGGGCAAACCAACAATGATACCCAGCATTGCCACGGTAAACATACTACCGTAACCCGTAATACCAATTGCGATCAATGATGCGCAGGCGATCATGAAGATCATCCCCGGCAGGTTCATTAATTTCTCGGTAATGACCAACCGGTACAACCAGCGACTGAGCCAGCTTTTCTGTCCTTTGCCAGATAATGGTATCGTAAGGTCTTCTGTCAAAAGAAAAGAATTTTAAAGAAGAAAAAGTAAACGCTGGCAAATGCGATCACGAGGGCCAGTATCATTCTTGTTTTTTTCAAAAGAGCGGTAAGGTCTCTTTTTCTTTTTATTTTATTGATTGGGTTTGTGCGCATGATCCTCACTTATCTTTTGGGATAAAGAAAAAATTGATTACCGGTTGGCCCGTAAACGGGATAAGTTGTTTGCCGTCGAAGATATCAATACGGTAACCAAGGCCAGTCAAATACTCCATGCATAACTTTCTGCGGTCATTGTCCCAAAGTTCGCAGTAGATCAAAGGCATGTGTTTTCTCAGCATCGCTTCACCGCCTTTCAGCACATAGTATTCAAAATTCTCCACATCGATTTTGATGGCTGTGATGGCAGGAGCGTTTTGCAGTTCTGGTATGTCATCCAGTTTTAAAACGGGCACGGTGTATTGCATTCCTTTTTCTGTTGAGCCTTGTGCATCGTCTTCTACTACGTGGCTGAGTCCCTGCATTTTTGCATTGTTGATCACCGGTAGTATCATTTTCAATTCGCCTTTTTCTTCACCGAGTGCTGTTTTAAAAAGGGTTACGTTCTGCAGTTTAAAATGCTTCACTACTTTTTCAAGTGCCTCAATATTATTAGGGATCGGTTCAAATGCATACACTTTTGCTTTTGGAAATCTGCGGGCCAGACTGGCCGTCATGATACCGATATTGGCACCGATATCAAGAATGGTACCTTCTGCGGGGGTCATCCCCATAAAAAAAATGAATTCTTCCTCGTGACTGCCACTTTTGATACGCCTGATGGTGAACAGAGAGAACAGGAACAGGTAATTCTTATAACCGATCAGCTTCTGGCAGGCGGTTCTGATGATGTCTTTGATCATATCTTACTATTATTATCGTGGTAATGTTGTGTTGATACCGAATGCTTGTTAGCCCTTCTCACTTTTAATAACGATAATACCTGGTAAAAAATGAATACCGGTATATTTCGTAAAGACCTGTAAATACGTGCATCGGTAGGCGTACTTGCTAGGGCCAGCGCAAAGCCACCCACAAAAACCAGTAACGCACAAAACCATGCGATGGCTGTAACCGGGCTGAGAAAAATATTCACGACCATACAGGTGACTGAGAGCAGCAGGAATATGAAAAGGGGCGGACGCAATAATACGAGGCCGAATATAAAACGGTTGCGGTTAAAACCAGTTATTCCTTTCGCCATTAATGAAAAACCAAATCCAAAATACCGGAACCATGTGTTGATCCATCGTGCGCGTTGCTTAACAAGTTGTTCCGGTCGCGATGTTTTTTCATCATACACTACTGCGTCTGGTGCGTAAGCGATCCTGTGACCGCGTGTTACAATGGCCGACTGCAATACTTTATCGAATCCCGCGCCCTGCACATCAAGTTGTTCCAGGCAATCGCGATAGAGTTCAACAGTGAACGCCATACCGGAGCCGGATAATGTTGCGGAAGAGCCGATATTGAATAGTACGATGCCGTCAAAAAAATGATAGTAAATATCGCGGGCCGCATCCAGGCAGGCATAGGCAGTATCGAGGTTCTTTGCTTTGCGTTGTCCCTGTACAGCAATAAAACCGGCGTTAAAATATTTATCAAGTGAAGTAAGGTAATTCGGTTCAGCGAGGTTATCGCTGTCGATGATCGTTAAACGGTTGTGGTTGCGTACAAAATTTCTGATGGCATAAAAATGTGACCTTGTATTGGATGCCAATACTTCCGGTGGTTGAAGCACAATTACTCTTTCCTTATCGAATTGGAGGCCGGACATATCGCATTTATCGGCAACTATGTAGATCATAAAAAAAGGATGGTCCATGCGAAGCAATGAATCAACCACAGAAGGCAGCATCGTAGTTTGTTCGTAAGCAGTAACGATCACGGCATAATCTGCAGCGGGCCTATTGACTGCATAGCCTGACTGGGTTTCTTTATTCGCCCGTAATATATAAAACAGGTAAAGGATCATCGGCAGCACCAGGTTGTAGCCGATAAGCAGTTGAATAACGATCCAGATACTATTACCTATTGTTTGCATGCCCGTATTTTAAATGCTGCTATCTTTTTTTCCGGGGCCTTTTTCCGTGGAGAGGAACTTTGTTAAGTATCCACCCGATGAATTTGTTTCCCAATGTTGCGAGATAATCAATGTATTGTTTTTTCGTGGCGGTGATAGGCTGGTTCGATTCAAAAACCACAACTACATCGTCTGCCACCGACATCCATTCTTTTGCTTTTCCCAACTGTTTCAATTCACTTGCCTCGATCAGGATCATGTCGAAAATGGATTCGAGCTCGGAGAACCGTTGCTTTATTTTCTCTCCGTCCAGCATTTCAAATAAAGAGATATTGCCGCCGCGATTGGCGAGAACCGTAATATTCCTGTCTTCAGAAAGTGAAGCAGTTGTTACTTTTCCTAAGAAAACATCTTCAAGAAAAAAAGATGATCTGATGATCTCGCTTATTCCCGAGCGATCAAAATTGCCATCTATCACCAATACTTTTTTATTTGTACGCGCATATGCGTAGGCGAGGTTGAGGATGGCAAAAGTTTTTCCTTCTGAATCTTCTATACTTGTTACCACAAGTTTTTTATGATCACCCAATGCGGCTTCGATTTCAAAACGGAGCGACCTGATCATATTCCTGTATTCTTCGTTCTCCGTATCATCTCCTATATGATTCCATACCTTTTTCAGATCGAGGGAAGCTTTGTCGATAAAAGGCAGTGTACCCAAAACCGGTTGCCCCGTTTTGTTCGCGAGATCAGCCTGTGTTTTGATATGATCATCAAAATAGAACAGGATGAACAGTGTGGCAACACAGAACATAAAGCTGATAATGCCGCTCAGGATGATCAGTAACATTTTTTTTGAGGGCGATGCCGCGCCCGGCATTGCATATTCGATCTGTTTCAGGTCAACCGAAGAATCAGAAGCAAGGCTTATCTGGTTGTATTTGCCCAACGCATCCAGGTATTCCTTCTGTGCCTGGTCTATTTCTGCCTGGTATTGGTCAAGGCTTGCACCGCGTGGAACCATCGCATCAAAACGCGTGTTCAATTTTTCAAGTTCAAGCTTGATAGTATTCAAACCGGATTTCGCGAGGTCGAGCTGTACCTGCAGATTTATTTTCTGTATTACCAGGTTCTCCTTGCCGGCAAGAGGATTAACCAAATACCTGTCGGTCGCTTCATTGATCTGGGCGGTGACCACCGCTTTTAAGGAATCCATTTTTCGTTTGTCTTCGTCGTTGTAATTATTTTTGATGTATTGGCTGCTTAGTATTTTCAACTGGTTGGTAGTGGCAATGATATCCTGGTTGATCCTGGTGCTGGTGCTTTGCAGGTATTGACGGTCGGATGGATTGAATTTGTTATCGATGCCCTGTAGTGCGCCGGTAAATGACTCAATATCTTTTTTCGCGAGATCGTATTTTGTTTCAAAATCGGTGATCTGCGAGTATAAGATCTTTGCCTGCTCCGGAAGGTTCAGTATCCGGTTCTGTATTTTAAATGCTCTTAGCGACAACATTTTGCTATCAACCGATTCTTTTCTTCCTTTTTGCAAACTATCCAGGAAAGTGATGGCCCTTAACTGGTTAACTTTAAGCGTACCGGTATAAAACCTGATGAATTCGGCGCAATGCTGATTGGCCACAAAAGCGGAAAGGACAGCATTCTCAGATTGGAACTCTATATCCACGAAATCACTGTTGTTGACCCGGTAGATGTTCATGTTTTTCCGGAGCGAGCCTTCATCATACCCCATAGATGCGAGTACCTGGTTAAGACCGCGCTGGTCGGCATCAAATAACTGGAGTGGTTCATTATTTTCATACTGCCGCGTATAAACCTCAATGGCATGGGCAACTGCAGCTTCGTTCAGATCCTTTACCAGTGCGCTGGGTTTCCTGAAAGGGCTGGGGGAACTCAGGTCATGCAGGATGAGTTTATACGATACCATGTCGTACACTTTCTTCAACTGGATCATCTGTAGCAGGTTGCTGAATTCCTGGTTGGTCTTGGATTCCTGCAACATATCCTGTAGGTTCAGTACCTGTTTCGACTGATCCACCAGTCCCGTAGCAATTCTTGCTTTCGATGTGTAAACATTCGGGAGCTGCCGCACCAGGAAATACGAAATGATCACGGTGATCAATGGTATTGCTAACAGCACAAATATGTGCCGCTTGAGTAATTTTAAAAATTTGGTTACGTCCATCAGTTGATATCCTCTATTTTTTTACCTAGTAATTCTTCCAGGTAGCTTTTTGCGATCAGTAAAGTGCCTTCCGATTCTATGGCCGCCTGTCTTCTGTCTGCAAAGGCCACCGAAAATTTATTGAAATTCTCATATGAGTCTTCTGATTTTTCAAACTTGTGCTGTATCTGTTTAAGGATATTTTCTGCATCAACGGCCGCCTGCTTTCTTATCCTTAATACCACCAGCGCCTGTACGTACCTGTAATAGCGTGCCTTTACTTCGGCTTCGAGGTTTCGCGCATATTCCGCTTTATCAAGTTTGCTGATCTTCAGCTCTTCTTTTGCCTGTTTAACATTGTGCCCCTTGGTAAAAAAAGATCCAACATTCAGGTATACACCGAATTGATAGCCGTTCAGCACACTTGGGTTTACTAATGTTGTAGAATTATTAGGGCTGTACACATACGAGAAAGTGAGCGGCTCCAGCCAAGCAGCATTTGCTTTTTTAATATTCTCGCTGGCAATATTGGCCCTGTGATCAAAAGTTTCCATCCTGGGGTGATATTTTTTCGCAGTATCAACCAGTCGTTGGAGATACTCTGGCGAAACCTCTGGCATCATTGATTCCTGGCCCTTACCGTTATAGGAAAAAACTGTAATGAAGAGGACGAGAAGGTAATATGATAATCGTGTTGCTTTTTGCATAGAGAGTACATCTGAATTATGTGACTTAATCTGAAAACGTTCTTATATTTTTTTCCATACACCCTGTGCTGCATCGTATTGTTTGATAACCCTTGCAGGATTTCCAACGGCTACTGAATAAGGGGGGATATCTTTTGTAACAATCGCCCCGGCTGCAACTACACTGTGTTTGCCGATTGTTACGCCTGCCACAATCACCACATTGGCCCCGATCCAGCATTCATCTTCTATAACGATAGCGCTGGTGTTTATATTTTGTTTTGAAATTGGCAGCTGAATATCCTCGTACCCATGATTAAGACCGCTGGCCACAACGTTCTGTGCCAGTATCACATCGTTGCCGATCGTAACAGGGCCGATGATCACGTTTCCCATGCCAATCAATGAACGGTCGCCAATCAATACATCTCCCACACCATTATTAATAGTACTGAAATCTTCTATCGTTGAGTCATCTCCTAACCGAAACTTATTGAAAGGTAATACGTCTACCCGTGTACGCCACCTGATGCAGGATCCTTTCCCGCGGGTATGCACAAATGGATTCACAAGCCCTTTAACCCAGAGGCGTGGGCGCGCCTCGCCAGCAGGAACCAGCATCCAATGGACGAGTTTCTTTAACCGCGGGTTGTTTTTAATATAACTCGTAAAAGACATAATAGATTTTGGTGCTACACATTTTCTTTTTGAAACAATGCCGGGACCGTCTTGAGGATCAGTTTTAGATCGTACCACAAGTTAAAATTCGCGGCATAGATATTATCAAGCATCAGGCGTTCCTCTTCACTCATTTCTCCTTTCCCGCGTTTTTCTACCTGCCACAAACCGGTTATGCCAGCAGGAGCCATAAACCTGGGTGCATATTTATCCGTTGTTAGTTTTTCAGCTTCATAAAGCGGCAGTGGCCTGTTGCCAACAATGCTCATATCGCCAATGATCACGTTCCAGAGTTGCGGCAATTCATCGATACTTGTGTTGCGGATAAATTTACCGGCGCGTGTGATACGCGGGTCATCTTTGAATTTCAGAAAAGCAGCACCTGACTTCGCGCGCCTGCTGCCGGAATATTCTTTTTCACACCAACGCACTTCATCTGCATACAATGGAAACCTGCACTCTGTTCCTCTTCTGCTGCATTCATCGCATAAATTAACTTTATTGATATCCTCATCAACGGCAGATGAATCTGCCTGGTACATGTTGAGGTGCTTCAATTCTTTCAGCCTTTTATCCGCATCGGTGAACATGGACCTGAATTTATAGAAACGGAAGATCCTGTATTCTGAACCCACGCGGAACGAATAGTAAAAAGCAGGGCCCTTTGATTCCAGGCGTATCCATATATAGATCACGAGAAGCAGCGGCGACAGTAGCAACAGTGCGAATCCCGCAAAAAGAATATCAAATAAACGTTTGTTAAGCGCTACCCGGTAGGAATTTCCGTTTCTTTTGGATTGTTTCTTTATGAGTTCTTTCCAATAGCCCACTAAAAAATCTACCCGCAATTCAATGTTTTCGCGATCCAGTGGGAAATTAAAAATATCTGTAACGCCGGCACGAACAGCAAGAGGGATCAACTCCCTGTTATCCCTGCCTGAAAATAGCAGGATCGGTACCAAAGGTAAACCCCGCGACTGGAGACTCCCGATCACATTGAGCCGCAACGCATCCTGAACTTCTACCTGGGCAATGATTAAGACGATGGCTAATTGTTGTTTTTTCCATGCTCTTACCAGTTCGCCTGCGGTATTAAAAAAAACTAATGAATATTTTTTGAGATATGAATCCTCCATCATCCTCCTGGTGGCAGGATCAATATTTACAAGAGCGATATTAGGTTTTGAAGCAGTTGTATCGGAACTATGGTTTTCCATTAATTAGGTTTGAAATTCTATTTTGCATTCCGCCTCAGTATTACTTTGACCCTTGATTCCAGTTCCCTGGGATTGAAAGGCTTGGTCATATAATCATCAGCGCCTGCATCAAGGCAATTGATCCTCATTTCAGAATTTTCTTCTCCAGAAAGCACAAGAATAGGAATCGTGTTATAAAGATTACCGGCTTTTAGTTGTTTGATGAGATCAAGACCGGTGAGTCCCGGCGTATTAAGATCGGATACGATAAGGTCAGGTATATTTCCGTTCTGAACAAATGAGAGTGCGTCGAGGCCGTTTTCGCAAATCGCAACATCATAGCTGCGGCTGAGGTATCCTTTCAAAACTCCCTGCATGAAAGTGTCATCTTCCACTACAAGAATCTTCACATCCCCGGAATTGGTAAAACTCATGATACGGATTTTAAGTATGTTGTTATATATTTCTTTTGATCCTTTTTTTTATTGCTTTCCAGAAGCCTCCATCGATCTGGAGCCTGCGGTCAGTTGTCCATACAGGCGCCGCCCTTATCGCCTTCAGCCTGCCAAACCCCTTGTCGCGAAGTTTTAATGCCAGCCAACCATCTTCATTTGTACCCGGCGGATGGTTAAATCCTTCCACTTCAAGTCCCTGCTGCCGGCGAAAACCTGAGTTGAAACCATATACATTCACCGCCTCTTCGCGGTATTTCTTTTTCAATGCCCGCACCACATCCGTTATATATTCATACACAAAATAAGTAACCCTGCCTGTACTACCTATGGGTAAGAAAGAAAAGTTACCATAAGTTAGCGCCACGCGCTCATCCATCAGCGGGTTAACCATCGCCTCGATCCAGTTTAACGGGTACAGCGTATCGGCATCCGCGTTAAGGATATACGTTCCCCGCGCCACAGATAATCCTTTGTTCCTGGCCATGGTTATTCCCTGTTTTTCTTCATCAATACAGGTAACACCGCAGGCGTTCACGAGTGAAGCCGTTTTATCGGATGAGTTATTGTTTACCACGATGATCTCTACGGACCGCCCGGTATTATTCAGGCAGAGGGAATACAAAGTCTTCACAATGCTGTCTTCTTCGTTGTACGCTGGTATCACAATAGAAACTTCCGGTACGCCTTTCAACAGGTTCTTATGGTAGGCAGCATTCACTTCCGCGCATACCGTATCTGAAGCCGGCAGAAGATCCAGATAAAACCTGATCGAAGGTGGAATAGATATTGAACGCATCAAGGGGCCGATAAATGTTGATCAATTCCCGTTGTGGAAACCGATGTCATTAAAAATACGAATAATTTCTGTGTGTTTCCTATTCTTGTGGGAGTAATTACATGGCAATCATACCGTCATTAAAAAACGATAAAAATCTGCGGGTTGGATTAATGATTTTTGATGTGTCAGATCTCGAGCATATACCCCTTGCCATGAATATTTGTGATCTTAAGGGCAGAATCTGTCATCAGATGTTTCCTCAGGCGGGAAATGATCACATCCATGCTTCTCCTGTTAAAATAATCATTGCTTCCCCAGATCTTCTTTAATGATGTTTCACGATCCAGTAGGGTGTTCCTGTGATCAAGCAATAATAACAGCACTGCCGATTCCTTGGCGGTTAGTTTTTCTGCAAAACCATCGATCGTTAGTATCTGCGTGGCTGTATCAAATACGGAGTTACCGAACTGTATTTGCTGGTCACTCTTCTTTTGCACTGAGGTGGCTGTTCTTTTCAATACGGCCTGGATCCTTGCAACGAGTTCTTCTTCATCAACCGGTTTGGTGATATAGTCATCGCAACCCAGTTTAAACCCTTTCAATTTGTCAACCTTAAGATTTTTTGCCGTAAGAAAAATATAGGGAAGTTTTGATGCAGATACCGAGATCTGTTCCGCAATGCTGAACCCATCCATGGAGGGCAACATTACATCGAGTATACATAATGCGTACGGATTTTTCGTAAGCAATGCCAACGCCTCTGCGCCGTCTTTTGCCCAGGTTACTTCAAAACCTTTCATAGACAAATATTCGGAGAGGATATATCCCAAATTCTTATCGTCTTCAACCAGTAAGATCCGTTTACCTGTCTCCATAACTGTAAGGTAGAATTAAAATAAATTCACTTCCTTCTCCAACCTTGCTTTTAACCGAAATAGATCCGCCATGCGCCTCCACGATAGCCTTAACATAACTCAGGCCGATGCCGTATCCTTTTACATCATGGAGATTTCCTGTATGCCCGCGAAAGAACCGATCGAACAATTGATGTTTTGTTTCGAGGTCAATACCGATTCCCTTATCAGCTATCGAAAGCTGGATATTCTTGCCCTGGTTGGTGGTAGTGATGGTGATCTGCGCAGGTTCTTTTGAATATTTGAAAGCATTATCCAGCAAACTGCGGATAGCTGCGTTGATATGTGTTTCATCTCCATTGATCATGTGTATGAGAGCCGTTGGATAGAATTCAATGGATGCTCCCTGCTCTTTACGGATCAGGTCAAAACTTTTCACTGCTGCCCGAATTGCCAGGTGCAGGTCAACCTGTTTTTTATCTAACTGCATCTGCTCTGTATCCAGTGCAGAAGTTTCCAGTACCTTATCCACTAATTGTGTAAGCCTTGCGGTTTCTTCCTGTATGCTTTCGATATAAGAAACATATTTTTCATTTTGCCGGATCGGTTCCTGCGCCGCCAGCATTTTAGAAGCAATGGAAATGGTGAAGAGCGGCGTCTTCAATTCATGCGTCATGTTATTGATAAAATCTTCTTTTGCCAATGCAAGTGCCGATTGCTTTCGGATGATCGAAATAAGTATCAGGAAACAAACAAACAACAGGAGAATGGAAATGCCCGAAAGAATCACCAACGGAAGTAATTGCTTAAAAAGAAAAGCAGGCTTCGAAGGAAGAAATATTTTTACATAATAAACATCCGCATTTTTTGGGCCGATATGCGACACGGCCAAACGTGTATCTGCCAATCCCTTGTTCTCCGAAGGATCACTGCTCCATATCAGGTTTGGGTTGATCCTGAAACGCGATTTTCCGTTATAGTACTCTTTTGTATCAGCTAATTTTCCAACCGCATACACATAACCAACAGGGATATTATTCTGGACAAAAAACGAATCGGCTTGTTTGGTGAGATGGGTGCGTACAAAATCGATGACGGCACTGTCACTTGTCAGTGCATTCATCGCAACCGTGTCTTTTACCAGTGTTTCCTGGATAAAGGGTGCAACGAGGAAAAGTTTGTCGTTGAAATCTTTTTCTTTGCCCTTGTAAGCACTGTTTAAAAGCGGCCATTCAACAAAGACCATAACAACAAATGCCGCCAGGATCAGGTAAAAAAAAGAATTGCGCCGAAGCAGCCAGAATTTCATCCTGTAATATACTCCTGAACGGCTTTGAAAGAATTCTGTGTAACATCCTGTTAACACATTTAACCTTTGGTTAAGCGGTAAAGTTTTCCTGTAACATTTCAGACAGAGGTAGCCATGTAATTTTAAGTATTAATGCTACTTGCTTATTAACTATCTGTTGTATGAGAAATCATTTTATCGTTATCCTCTTAGGAATCTCCCTACATGTTACTGCGCAACCTGCGAAGAAAACAGTTCAGCAACCGAAGCTCGGATACCGCACGGCAGCTATCCTGAACATTTCAGGCCTGCAATTCAAGGACCTGAACCGCAACGGCAAACTGGATAAATACGAGGACTGGCGCTTGTCCAATGAAGAAAGAGCTAAGGACCTTCTCTCAAAAATGAGCGTGGAAGAAAAAGTAGGATTTATGCTGATCAGTACCGCAAGCATGAAGAACGAACGCGGTGGCAGCAGCGAGTTTAATGAGGAGGACAGGGTATCGAATACCAATATGTTTACGCGCAAACCTTTGCCAACACCTATGATGAGTGTTGCGGGTACGACAAAAGGCGTTACGCAATTTCATTTACGTCATTTTATTTTTCGAGGAAATGTGGGTGCACGTGTAACCGCAGAATGGACCAATAAACTCCAGGCGCTTTGTGAAAGCGATGGACTTGGTATACCTGCCATACTCGCATCCAACCCACGTAATCATATTACCAAAGATGCATCGGCTGGATTAAGTGTGGGCAAAACTGTTTTCTCTACATGGCCCGGTGAGCTTGGGTTATCAGCCATGCATGACCTGAAATTAGTAAGAGAATTTGCAGACATGGCGCGACAGGAGTGGGCAGCAGTAGGTTTGCGCAAAGGATATATGTACATGGCGGATTTGAGCACGGAACCTCGCTGGCAAAGAATAGAAGGAACATTTGGTGAGAATAGCGAATGGGTGGGACAAATGATTACACAAATCGTTCTTGGTTTCCAGGGAGAGAAACTGGGCAAGGGATCTGTTGCGGTAACCACCAAGCATTTCCCGGGCGGTGGCGCCGGGGTAGGAGGACAGGATCCGCATTTCGATTGGGGTAAGGAAGAACATTTTCCGGGCGGTATGTTTGAGAACAACCTCATCCCTTTTAAAGCAGCGATCAAAGCGGGAACGTCTTCTATCATGCCGTATTATTCCATTCCCACAGAAACGAAATATGAAAAGATTGCATACGCTTATAACAAAGCAGTAATTCACGACCTGTTAAGAACTCAACTTGGATTTAAAGGAATTATCAATTCAGATACGGGACCGATAGAAATGATGCCATGGGGTGCAGAAAATCTTTCCATCAACGAACGTTATAAAAAAACAATGGAAGCCGGCGTGAATTTATATTCAGGAACCGCTGATCCCGCGAAACTTTTGGAAACGGTAAAAACGGGAATGGTTGATATGAAACTTGTTGATGAATCCGTGCATCGTTTGCTGATGGAAAAATTTCAGCTGGGACTTTTTGAAGATCCTTATGTGGATGAAGATGCCGCGGAAAAAATAGTGGGCAATGCAAAGTTTGCAGAGAAAGCTAATCTTGCATTTCGTAAATCGGTGGTGCTGTTGCGTAATGAAGCAAAGACGCTTCCTGTAAAGCAAAAAATAAAATTGTATGTAGAATCTTATTTTCAAAAAACAGGATCGGCCGCGAGCCGGGTGTACGATACAGTTGACAATCGTTATAATGTGAGCTTTGTAAAAACGCCTGAAGAAGCGGATGTGGTTTTACTATGGGTCACACCAGCTCCCGCTGCCTTGTTTGCTTCGCAGGGAAACCCGATCTACCTCTCTCTTTCAAAAAATAATGTTGATACAAAATACATCAATGGCCTGATCGCGAAAAAGCCCACGATCCTCGCTATTAATTATACCAACCCATGGGTGATCGACGAAATTTACAATCCGCAGGCACCCGGTAATGTGAAAGCAGTGATCGCAACTTTCAACACAACACTGGATGCGTTGCTTGATGTTGTTACCGGCAAATTCAAACCCACCGGCAAAATGCCTTTTACGACGCCTGTTTCAGAAGCGGTTGTTGAAAAACAATTGTCGGATGTGCCCGGTTACCTGAAGGGAAGCGGCTATGCATTATTCCGATACAACGAAGGGCTTTCCTACCCATAAATCTTTGGCCATACTGGCAAGTTGGTGCTGAATCTCAATTCCCTCTCTCCTGTGAAAAGGAGAGAGCGGGAAAAGGGATCAAGGGTTGCCTATATCGAATCTTCTTAAACCATACCGATCGTTTGCGGATCGAATATTTAGCATGCGCAGAATTTGGTTGCCTAATAAAAATCGGGATATAATTTTGAACCACATAGGCACATAGAAAACATAGACTGTCACATAGATTACGATACATAGATACTACGAATAATTTAAAAGCATTTAAATGAGCAAACCTATTGGGTTATTGACCATGCATAGAAGTTTACAAATATCTTAGCCCAGACTTATGGGAAAGAGTTTATGAGAAATGTTTTTATTAAAACTATGTGACAGCCTATGTTTTCTATGTGCCTATGTGGTTCAATATTCCTTTTTTCCGTAGCATTTCGGAATATTAATTAGCCCGTTTTTTCTCATTTAATGTTTAAATTAACAGCCGTAGTTTTAACTCCCATCATCATAAACGAAAATTACCATGAAACGCTGCTTATTATTTGCAATGATAGTACTTGCTATTTCGCGAGATACATTGTTGGCGCAACAAAGAACACTGGACCGTTTTGCCCCGGCCCGCGAACAAATGATGCAGCGATACAAAACGGCAAACGATCGTGATACACTTGCACGGAAAACAGTTTTCAAAACCACTGTAACACCCGGTTGGAGCGGCGGTTCGGCTTTCTGGTATCGCAATGCATTGCCCGACAGCCAGTATGAATTTCATTTTGTTGATCCGGCAAAAAATATAAAACGCCCGTTGTTTGATAATGAGCGGATGGCGAAATCCTTGTCAGATATAACGGGTAAAACCGTTACTGCCAACAGGCTGCCCATCCGTAATGTATATATCTATCCTGTTGGTAACAAAATAGCCATCGCTACGGGTTCGGTTTATTATGATGTCGATCTGGCTAATTACCAACTCTCAAAAATTGATTCACTGCCCGTTGATAAAACAGTTTACCCGGGCCTGGAAAGAATAGTAGGCCGTTGGCAGCGTAACAGAAACGAACGCATATCGCCTGATAAAAAATGGACCTTCGTTTTGAAAGACTATAATATATATCTCGAACCGGCGGGCGGCGGCGAAACAATTGCCTATACAACAGATGGTACCCAATCAATGCCCTATGGCGAAGTAAGCTGGTCGCCGGATAGTAAATACCTGGTGGGTTATAAAATAAAAAGAGTGCAGGATAAACCTGTCTATTACATCCTCACTTCGTTGCCCACTACCACACGTGGCCAGTTAAAACAACAGGATTATAAACAGCCGGGTGATGAATTCTCTACCTACGAAATGTATATCATTAAAGTAGCGGATAAAACTGTTTCAAAAGCGCAAACCGATATCATTGATTTTTTCGATGCGCCACGTCTTCGCTGGAATGAGGGTGATAACGATCATTTCCTATATGAAAGAGTTGACCGCGGCCACCAGCGTTTTCGTATCATTGAAGTAAATGCGATGAATGGCAGTACGCGGAATATAGTGGACGAACAAACCAACACATTTATTTATGAGCAAAGGATCTTTACACATTATATACCTGCCACAGCCGAGATCATCTGGATCACTGAAAAGGATGGCTGGCGGCATATTTACTTAGTAGATGCAAAAAAAGGAGAGATCAAAACACAAATCACAAAAGGAGAGTGGGTGGTGCGTTCTATCGATAGTATCGATGTTGTTAAAAGAGAAGTATGGTTCCAGGCAAGTGGTATGAATGAGGGGGAGGATCCTTATTATATTCACTATTACCGGATTGGTTTTAATGGAAAGAATCTTGTTAGACTCACTGCTCCCGGTTACAATCACCGCCTGGTCTTTTCTCCTGACAAACAATATTTTTTGGATACTTATTCAACCGTGAATCAACCGCCGGTAACGATCGTGGGAACTGTTGCTGATGGGAAAAAAATAATGGATATCGAGAAGGCTGACATCAGCCGCTATACCGCAGCCGGTTTTAAATTACCTGAAATATTTCATGCAAAAGGAAGAGATGGTGTAACAGATATCTGGGGCATTGTTTGCAGGCCAACGGATTTTGATCCGGCAAAACGATATCCTATCATAGAAAACATTTACGCCGGTCCGCAGGATGCATTTGTTCCTAAAGCATTTATGCCGTTCAGTGAAATGCAGAGTATGGCTGAATTAGGATTTATTGTGGTTCAAATGGATGGCATGGGCACAGCCAACCGTTCCAAAGCTTTTCATGATGTATGCTGGAAAAATTTAGGTGATGCCGGTTTCCCCGATCGCATTGCATGGATGCGCGCGCTGGCAACAAAATACCCGCAGGCCGATACATCACGTGTGGGTATTTATGGAACTTCCGCAGGCGGACAGAATTCTCTCGGCGGAATGTTGTTCTATCCTTCCTGGTATAAAGCGGCTGTATCGGCCTGTGGTTGTCACGATAACCGCATCGATAAACAATGGTGGAACGAACAATGGATGGGTTACCCTGTTGGCAAACATTACGACGAGCAATCCAATATTACCAATGCCGGTAAATTGAAAGGAAAGTTATTATTGATCGTTGGTGAAGCAGATACCAATGTGCCGCCCGAATCTACCTATCGCGTGGTGGACGCATTGATCAAGGCAGGAAAAACATTTGATTTTTTATCAGTGCCTGGTATGGGGCATGGCGATGGGGGTACTTACGGAAGATTGAAAAAACGTGATTTTTTTGTGAAGGCGCTTTTGGGAATTGATCCGCCTGATAGGAATGGGGAGGATTTTTTGACAGGGAAATGAGCTGATAAAAAATTCTGCGATTGACCAATTTTATATTTCGACAGGATTTTAATTCTGGAGGCGGTCAACATTATTGGCTTATACTATCACACATTCTCCAGAAAGCGCGGAGTGTTCCCCGACGGGTCTCGCGATAGCTGACCCGTCGGTTCCCGCATAAGGCCGGACCGCATAAGATTCCACCTTAAACAGAATGTGTACTGTACACCAACTCCAACGAAGCATCTAAAAATATTCCCTCTTTAAAATCCCGCTGAAACCGCTGCCACCCTTCTTCAAAATCGGTTTTTTGCTCCTTGTCTTTGATCGGATCAGGGAATTTTTCATGTTCAATTTTGTAGTTAGCAGGGATATCTGACACCCTTATTTGATATTTTGAATACAGGTATCCCGTCAATTCTTCCAGGCTTTTAAATTTGTATAAGTAACCCTCCAGTAAATTTTCAGCATACAGATCCAGTCCAAACGATATCCATTCCATGTCCAATTCATATTTTTTCTTTTCTGCATCAAAAATGATCGCGAGGCTAAATACCATTCCTGCATAGTCGGGGATGGCCTGGTGGGTGATGGTGATATGTTTTTTTTCGGTGCTTTGAATATAAGCAGCTAGTTCACTGAAGTCCTTGAAATAGGTAGTCATAAGGATTATTTTCACTTTGCAATCAATGATTATCTAATCATAACAGTTCGGGAACCAAATACCTCTCCAATTTGGCGGGTTCATATTGGGCAATACATGGCCGGCATCCAACGTGGAAACATCCGCATCCTCAATTATTTTCTTAATCTGAAGCTTAGGTTTGTCCGAAAAAACTCTCGTTTTAAGCATATTCATCGCATCTTCTACATTATGCGCAGTTACACCACATTCATAACCTATGCCTATCGGCGCATTTTGATAATTTATTACTTCAAATTCAAACCAAAATCTTTTCATGATGGATATTTATCCCTGTTACCAGTAAACAACCTGTTTCTAAACAAAAATAAGGACTTAACCGTGTTTCCTTTTGTTCAATGTCGATTTCCTGCGTTCTCTTTAATAAGTCCTGAAATCTTTAGTAAATTATAGCGCCAACCGCAAACCGCTTATGAAAGAACTTTATAAACGAATGCATTGAGAATACTATGAGAAGATCATTGCTGGTAATTATATTATTGATTTCTTTTTACAATCTATCTGCCCAACCGTCAGCTAAGCATGATATGCATTTTGAAAAATTAGCCGCAAAATGGGATGAAGCCATACCGCTTGGCAATGGAATGATCGGTGCATTGGTATGGCAAAAAGGAGACCGGTTACATTTCTCTCTCGACAGGGCTGATCTCTGGGACCAGCGCCCTATGAAAGGCTTGCACCGCGATGAATTCAGCTACCAATGGGTATATGAACAGGTGCAGAAAAAAGATTATCAAATAGTACAAAAATATTTTGATGAGCCATATGATCGTGAACCCGCACCTTCTAAAATTCCGGGCGGCGCTTTGGAGTTTGATACAAAGAGTTGGGGCGATGTTACGTCCGCAAATCTCTACCTTAAGAATGCACTATGCGAAGTAAAATGGGCCAATGGCACTGTTCTCAAAACATTTGTACACGCTACCAAACCTGTTGGCTGGTTCAGGTTCGAAAATGTGCCGGCAGAATTTACGCCACAATTAATAGCGCCGAAATACCAGGGTGAAATAAAAGTTTCCGGTGATCCTGTTGGTGGCGATGATCTGTCAAGACTTGGTTATACGCAGGGAACGATCGAACAAAAAGATAATAGCATCACTTACATGCAACAGGGTTGGGGCGGTTTTTCATACACCATCAATGTAAGATGGAAACGAATTGATAAGACAACCGTTGAAGGTGTTTGGAGTATTTCTTCACAACAGACGCAAAAAAAGAAGGTCAATAAACCCGCTACGATGGTAACGCTGGGTGCCATCGCATATCCTTATATTGTTGACTATACTTCGCATGTGTCCTGGTGGAAAAATTTCTGGAGCCGTTCAAATATTCAGGTGCCCGATAGTATCATTGAAAAACAATGGTATCTCGAACAATATAAATTTGGCTCCGCTTCGCGACAGGGTGCGCCACCTATCTCGTTACAATCTGTATGGACTGCAGACAATGGCCGCCTGCCACCCTGGAAAGGCGATTATCACCACGACCTGAATACGCAATTAAGTTACTGGCCGGCTTATACTTCCAATCATCTTGATGGCGCCATGGCATACCTTGATCACCTGGATGAGAACAAGGCCAATTACAAGCGTTATACTAAAATGTATTTCGGGAAAGATGGTATCGCTGTTCCCGGTGTAACAACTTTGGATGGTACAGAAATGGGTGGCTGGATACAGTATTCCCTTTCGCCAACAGTGTCTGCCTGGCTGGCACAGCATTACTACCTTCAATGGCGCTATGGGATGGACAGTGTTTTTTTAAAACGCCGAGCCTATCCATGGATAAAAGAAACCTCAACGTTTTTGGAAAGCATGACGGTAAAAGACGAAAAAGGATTTAGAAAATTACCGATCAGCTCAAGTCCCGAAATAAATGATAACAAACTTTCTGCATGGTTTGCACAAAATACCAACTATGATCTCTCGCTGATGAAATTCTGTTTTCATGCAGCAGCAGAACTGGCGGGTGCATTGCATATGCAAAAAGAATCTACGCATTGGTCAAAAATAGAATCAGAGTTTGATGTGTTCGCTGTTACAAAGAACAACGAATTAATGTTTGCGCCGGATATGGCATACAACCAATCGCACCGCCATTTTTCGAATGTGATGGCGATCTATCCGCTGGGCCTGTTAAAATGGGAAGATGGCGAGCAATCAAGATCGATCATCAGGAACTCGTTGCATTTACTAGATAGCATCGGCCCTGCTTATTGGTGCGGTTATTCTTATTCATGGCTTGCCAATTTAAAGGCGAGGGCAAAAGACGGAGTGGGCGCGGCCAATGCACTGGAGATCTTTGCGAAAGCATTCTGTTCCGTCAACAGTTTTCATGTAAACGGTGATCAAACAAAATCCGGTTATTCAAGATTCACGTACCGTCCTTTTACACTCGAAGGAAATTTTGCTTTCGCCGCGGGCTTACAGGAAATGCTGTTACAGAGTTATGCGGGTTTCATAGAAATCATGCCTGCAGCACCGGCAACATGGAAAGATCTTTCCTTTGATCAACTGAGAACAGAAGGAGCTTTTTTAGTAAGTGCGAAAAAGAAGGATGGTGAAATAGAAGAAGTGACTATCAGGTCTGAGAAAGGAGGAACCACTAAATTGAAACTGCCATTCACTAATTGGATCATCGCATCGCGGAAAAATGTTTTGGTGAAAGATACAGGGGATGGCTTTATATCAATAACCTGTAAAGTAAACGGGTCTGTTTCTTTACACCGAAAAACTTTGCAGTGAAAATGATTCATAAGATAGCGGCTAATCCACACCGCCGGCATTATTCCGTGTGTTGTATACGAACTCACCCAGTTCCCCGAGCATCTCGCTTGTAAACCAATTCAGGCTCATAAGATCTCTGATGGGCATGCTCATAATTTCATTGAGCGTACGGTACCCTTTCTGGATGGTCAATTTTTTGAAATTCTCGCTTAACGGAAGCAGGTAGATCGGGCTGTTAAGGATTTTCTTTACATGGGCATCCATAGGTATGGGTTTTCTGCAGCAAAAGTATCCTGGTATAGAGTTCCGTTGTATGATGTTAAACATCACAAAGGATGACGGTTGTCACTTGACACATTGGATAGCGAGACTATTTTGCATTGATCAGTTTATCATTCCTGTAGAAGCCTTGAAAAGGAAAATGTCATGCAGATATCATTGTTTGTTCTCGCAATCGTTTTAAGTATTTTGATAGCAGGAAAAATTTACCTGGAGCTTCAGTTCCGGAAACAGGTGAAGCAATTATTTGATCAATCCAAAAATCTACCTGTTAAAGTATTCAGGAAGGAACAATTGACCGGTTTGCCTGAACCGGTGAAACGCTATTTTTTACATGTTCTCAAAGACGGCCAGCTTTATATCAGGAACATAAGACTGTTACATGATGGAGAGTTCAAAACCGGGCCGGATAAGGATTGGGTAGCCATCAAAGGCGAGGAGTATTTCACCACCGATAAACCGGGTTTTGCCTGGAAGGGGAAAACAGCACTGTTCACAGCACGTGATATGTATCTGGCCGGTAGAGGAAAACTGGTTGTTTCACTTTTTAATTTATTTCGCATAGCAGACGGTCACGGAGAGAAGTTTGACCAAAGCGAATTATTGCGCTGGCTTGCAGAAAGTGTCTGGTTTCCAACCAATCTATTGCCGTCGGGGCGCCTTAAATGGGTTGCTATTGATGATCATACCGCTTGTTTGATCTTTACTTACATGGGGTTGACGGTGAATTATAAAGTCACCTTTAACACCATCGGTGAGATTACCCGGTTTGAAGCGAAGCGTTATATGGGCGATGCAAATCTTGAAACATGGTCAGGCACCGTATCCAGGTATCAGAAAATAAACGATGTTTTCGTACCTCTTACTATAGAAGTCAGCTGGGATTTGAAAACAGGAAGTTTTCCCTATGCAAGATTTCATGTAACCCGCATTGAATATGGAAAGCCGGTAATATTTTAACACTACACTCTTTTCTTCTTATTCGGTCGTATTTCCTCGCCAAATAAGATCGCCCATGCTTCAAGTGAACTGATGTTTTCAAAAACAATCTTCAGCATCGCTGCCAGTGGAATGAAAAGGAACATACCTGGTATGCCCCAGACAATATCGCCAACTATAACAGCAATGATCATCATAAACGGATTGATCCGCATGCGGGAACCGACAATTCTTGGAAGAAGTATGATACCATCCACCAGGTGAATAGCTAACAATACGATCCCCACAGTGATGGCTGCGGAGCCGCTGCTGTTGGCATAGGTTACCAGCATCGACAGGGCCGTTGCCGTATAAATACCGATATAAGGGATAATGTTTAACAGGGCCGTAATGATCGCGAGCAGCAATGCATATTTTATTCCGAGCAGGAGCAACACGGAACTGATCAGCACCAGCATGATCAGGAACTCAGCAAGCAAACCTGTGATATAGCTCTTGATCACATTCTTATGTTCACCCAGGATCACGGGCATTTGTTCGGGGAATTCTTTTCCAACCAGTTTCATCACAAACCTTACCAGGAGGTTCCTGTAGCAAAGAATAAAGAAAGCATAAATGCAGACAAATAATATCCAGATCACAATATTGCCAAGCGAGAAGAACAGCCTGTATAAAAAACCACTCAAGCCATTGAGCATATCATTAAAGGAGCTATTGATATAGTCAGATTGTTGTGCTGAATTCACATGGAACTTCTGTGTTATCCACTGCTGGAAAGAAGCAAAAACTATTCTTATTTTATCTATGATCCCCGGCATTTCTTTGGCAAACCCGCTGATCTGGGTTGTCAAAAAATAATTGACAACTGAAAACAGAAGGATAAAGCAGAGCACGGCGAGGAAAGCCGAAGGCCCTCGGCCGACGCGCAAACGTTCTAAAAATTTTACCACAGGAAGTAAAAGGATTGCCAACAGGAGGCCCGCAAATAAAGGGATCAGCAGCGATGAAGCGCCCCGCATCAGGATCACGGTAAATACCAGGCAAATAACAACGATGGTATAACGGATATAAAATGGTAATGATTTTGTGGTCACTATGTTAAGGTAACGAAAATATCAGTGACGGGGCATAAGACATAGTTGCTGATTGTTGGCGAGTGTACATGACCGTTTTATGACTGTTTTATGATCTGATCTCATTATCTTAGCAGCACACAACGTGAATACCACTCAATACGATATTACTTTTTCTCTTAAACTGGGCGGCTCCGCTCCGGTTATCTCTGTATTCCCCGTTTTCGTTCCGGCACCCAGGTACTGATAGGCGCCATTGTATGTATTTGGCCTCCTGTCAGTGAATCGTTTACACCAGGTCCATTTACTATCTATTAAAAATTTTTTATGTCCGGCGATACAATTATTGTACGGCTCGCGAACGCGCATGATCAGGGCTTTGTACAACATATCATAACTGAAATTGAAACAGCATCAAAAATAAAAGGCACAGGTATCTGTAAAAGGGACCCTGCATTGATCATCCGAAAAATAGCAGAAGGAGACGCCGTTATAGCGCTCACGCGAACGGGAACATGGGTAGGTTTCTGCTATATACAGGCACACGATAACGGCAGGTTTGTATCAAGTTGTGCGTTGGTTGTTTCCCCATGTTTCAGGGGATCAGGCATTGCAACAAGGATCAAAGAACAGATACTTGCGTTGGCCAAAAATAAATATCCAACCGCAAAAATATTCGGATTAACAACAAGCCCTGTTGTTATGCAGATCAATAGCGAACTCGGTTATGAAGAAGTGAGCTATGATGCGATCACGCAGGCTTCTTCATTTTGGCAGAGCTGCAGGTCTTGTGAGAACTATGATATTCTTTTACGGAACGATGGAAAGAATTGTCTTTGTAAAGCGATGGTGTGTAAAGGGTGAAAAGAATATGCAGTTCATCACTCATTTCGCGCAGATGGTCAAATCCATAAATGAAACACCATTATTCTCCGGTGCTTTGTGTTGTCAATTTTAATCATCTGTCAATCTAAAAACAAACACCATGAAACAATTCATTCCCGGTAAGCAACTAGTAGCATCGTTGCTCGCGCTTACCATTTTTTGCGCTTCGGCTTTTGCAGGCGGCGAACATTTCCAGGTTTATCTGAATAAGAAACTGGTATTGGTGAAGCATGTCTCCGAACCCATCAGTGTGATCAGCCTGCTCGACAAAGCAAATTCATCCGACCAGATCGTGATCAATTACAGTCACTGCGGCCAGGTGGGTAAAAGCAGGCGGGTTGCGCTGAAGAACGACCGCGGCGAAGAAGTAAAAGTATGGGCCTTTACTGATGGAAAAGAAGACATGGCCATTCCCGCCAGGGAAATCGCTGCTTTGCAAAAAAAGTACGGACAACTCATGCTTACCTATTCATCAAAGGAACTGCCTGGTGGAAGGGCGCTGGCATCACTCAAAGGAGTTGGTAAAAGCCTTGCCTGCATCATTACCGGGCCTGCGGCTGATCTATTGAAACGGCTCACCATTTAAGCAATGTTTATGTTGATTCAGTACATTTAACAATGACCGGCAGCAATTGCCGGTCATTTAGCACTTATGCGATTCGCGACGATCATACAACGATATAAATTATACCACCTGCTGCTCTGGTGCGCACTGCTCGCGCTTTGGTATTTTTTTCGTTATGATGATTACCGCGACAAGCAGCTTGCGTTTCAAATCACCCTGCTTAAAGTGGTTGACCTTGCGTTGATGGTCTATATCACCAATTATCTGCTCATACCACAATTGCTCTATAAGAAAAAATATCTCGTCTTCGGTTTAGGGTTTCTCGGATTTGTGTTTTTATCCAGTTGGGTGAAAATGTATTTTGAAGGACAATTGATGGAGAACCCGAGGGCATTCAGCCTGTCGCATAATCTCAGGGGCAGGGTATACGATAATATCATTCCACACTTCCTGCTGGTAAGTACCGGTGCGGCGTTTAAATTGTTAGTGGATTACGCACGAGCGCAAAGAAGGATAGGAGAGCTGGCCAAAGAAAATGCAGAAGCGGAACTGAATTTCCTGAAGAGCCAGATCAACCCGCATTTTGTATTCAATTCATTGAACGCTGTTTATTTCCTGATCGATAAGCAAAATACAAATGCAAGAGATGCGCTGCATAAATTTTCAGATATGCTGCGGTACCAATTGTATGAATGCAACGGCGAAACCACAACGATTGAAAAAGAACTGGCTTATGTAAAAGATTATATCGATCTGCAAAAACTGCGCAGGAATGAAAACTGCGAAGTTAATTTTTCTACAGCCGGTGATCTTTCCGGGTTCACTATCGCGCCATTACTGCTGATCCCTTTTATTGAGAATGCATTCAAGCATTTGTCACACTACCGTGAAAAAAAAGATTTTATAGAGATACGCGCAGAAAGAAAAGACAAAGGGTTTATTTTTTCTGTTAAGAATTCAACCGAGCCGGAAAAAAAACAAACCGAGGTATTCAGGCAGGGCGGTATCGGTCTTAAGAATGTACAAAGACGTCTCGAATTGTTGTATCCCGGAAAACATAGCCTTGTTATAGAACCTGCTGATAATACCTTTACGATATATTTAGAACTGCAAATCGTATGACGATACAGTGCATGATCATAGATGATGAACCTCTTGCGAGGAAGGGCCTGAAGGAATACATCGCTGATGTGGATTTTCTTCGGCTGGATAGTGAATTCGATTCGGCCATGAGTGCCATGGATAAACTTAACAGCGGCACGATCCAGTTATTATTCCTCGATATCCAGATGCCAAAGATGAATGGAATAGAACTGCTACGATCAATGCAGAAGCCACCGTCGGTGATTGTAACAACTGCATACCCTGAATATGCGCTCGAAGGCTATGAACTGGATGTACTTGACTACCTGGTAAAGCCGGTTTCGTTTTCGCGTTTTGTAAAAGCAGCAGTAAAAGCGAAAGAACATATTACAAGCAGGGCCAGCATTTCTTCACCAGTTGCGAACCGCGACGATCATTTCTTTATCAAATCCGATAACACCCTGGTGAAAATATTGTATGCCGATATGTTATTCGCAGAAGCCATGCAGAATTATGTAACGATCCATACAAAAGATAAAAAATACCTTACCCATCTTACTTTCAAAAGTATCGAGGACAACCTGCCTGCTGCTGAATTTCTCAAAGTGCATAAATCCTATATCGTAAACCTTTCCCGGATCGATGGAATTGATACAGGCGGTATTGTGCTAGGCCCCTATACAATACCCATCAGCCGCGCGAACAAAGAAGCCATTATGGAACTGATACTCAAGGGAAAATTGCTTAAAAGGTGATTTTTATATGTTAGTAGAAAATATTTCACTACAAGGGCCCACATTTTTATATTTTCTTTAGAAATCATATAATACATTGATATTGAACTTATTGTGAAAGAAGTGGTCGACGAAGTATTAACCTATTTTTAATTTTCTTGTAGTTTTAACATTTTACTGTGTAGTATTAATACTACTTTTGTTTCTCATTACTGCAGGAAGCCATTCAACGTTGGGCACTGCATCTTCTGAGGAAATAACCCTTTCAGGGACCAAAACTACCCAAGCCAAAGAACGGAATCGAAGATCAAAGAATCATGATGTAAACAGGGTTCAAAACCTTGATCATGGTGTGGCCATTACAACAATTAAACCTAAAAAAACAAACTTTTCATTATGAAAAAGATCTTAACTATTGCGGCATGCGCGGTTTTATCGATCATCGGCAGCAAAACTTTTGCTCAAACAGCAAACCTGAACATTACTTTATCAGACGTTCTTTCTTTCACTGTATCACAGCCTGCTGGTCTTTCTGTAAATTTTGACAGTGAAACCAAGTATAACGCGGGTATCACAGCCCTGGCGACTGATCATATCAGTGTAGTGAGTTCACGTGGATATGTGATCAAAGCAAAAGCGGGTACTGTAACAGGTACGGCGGCACTTGCTCCGGGTACTGTGAAACTTACTTCTACCATCGGTGCTACCAATAGTGGTAATATTACAGGACTTACTTTTCAGAATGACGTGGTTCTTCCTGCATCAGCCGGTGTAGCTGCTACGATTGTTACAGCTACCAACAGTTCATGGGATGGTACTAACTCAACCAACAAATTCAATATCTCTTACCTGATCGGTGCAAATGGAGTGTATGCAGGTAAAGCAACTGGTGTGAACGTTATCCCGGTAATTTATACTGTTACCCAACCATAGTAACACATTAACTTCTTTTAATCGTTAACAAAAAAGGCTGGAATGCCTTTTTTGTATTTTATATCATGAAAAAAAGCATTGTCTTCATCGCGGTTTACTTACTCCTGTCCTCTGTTAACGGGCATTTATTTGCCCAGGCGGGGATGACGGTTAGCCCCGGGAAGCTTTACTACAAACTTCCCGCAGGAGGGAGTGCTACCCAAAAGATCGTCGTGAGCAATCCCAATGAAAGGGAACTGGAGGTCGGTGTTTCTATCAGCGATTGGAACTACGACTCAACGGGCAATAATATTACGTATGATGCAGGTGTGCTGGAAACTTCCAGTGCAGACTGGGTGAGGGTAATGCCGGGATCGTATTTTACACTTCAGCCGCATGAAAAACGTGAACTGGATATTGTGTTCACCGTTCCCGCGAATGCAGATAAAAATATACCGGTACATAATGCCATGATATTTTTAACGCAACTCAATCCCGGAGATGCCAAAGCAGGAGATGGAACTTCTATTAAAGTAACGGTAAGGATGGGGATCAAACTGTATCACTCTTTTGCAACAGTGGAAGAACGTGATATTGATATTGTGAATTTGAAAGATGTTACCGATAGCAGTAATAACCCGGGTTATCTCGAAATGGCCCTTAAGAATACAGGTAAGATATGGCTGGAAGGAAAAATAAAATGGGAACTGCTCAATACACAAACAGGTGAAAAAAGAAAATTAGAGGAACAGGAAATATACTCGCTTCCCGGTGACTACCGCATCATAAGACAGGCTTTGCCAAAAGATCTCAAAAAAGGAAAATATACAGCTACTGCCGTGATCAACTATGGTAATAAGGACGAATTAAAAGTAGTTGAACTGGAGTTCGCACGCTAAATGAATAACAAGAAAAAGATATCGCAGTCTGTAAAAAGAAATTATGTTCTGTTATTGCTGATGGTAGGTTGCCTGTTCATGCCTGCTGCAAAAATATACAGCCAGGTAGCAGTTACTGCTTACAAGGGAACAGACTGTGTATTTAATACCCTTGCAGATATCAATGCAGGATGCACAAGTACCAATTACCTTACTGTTCAGTACAGCGGTTTTACAAATGGCGTAACCTATCCCGCAGGATGGACACTGAAAGTAAAAGCCAATGGAAGTTTTTCAAATGGCAGCAGTACCATACTTCCTCAATATGTTTCTCTTGCATTTAACTCTGCACCCAGTGGCCCTTCGGGCGTTACAGGAAATGGCTATCACGCATTAAGTACGGTTACCGCTGCTTCGCTCTATACTACTTCAGCAAGCCTTCAAACACCTCCCATTTATTTTTTTGAACATAAACTTGATATGAAAATACAGGGTGGCAGTCACCTTGCCATCGGAACGGGTACCTATTCTACAACCTTAACGATCACGTTGGTTGATAAGAATGGAGTGACACTGGCTACAAAAAATGATGTGGCAGTTTCGTTTGTTGTTAATTATACAAACAGTTGCAACACGGCAACCATTGCATCTTATTCAAGTAATCAATATACTTTTTCAACCTATGCACAACAGATGGCGGGGGCTACTATTACGGATGCTAATACAGTACAATACAATCCAAATTCTGCAACCTGCAGCGGCTGGAGTTTAAAAGTAAGGGCGGCCGGTAATTTTACGAGTGGCGCCAATTCAATTGCACCACAATATTTTTCCCTGCGCTTTAACAGGGTGAGTTCGGGTTCGCCTTCTGCCTCTGCTATTGGCGTTACCAACACGCCGGTTGTATTAAGTACATCGGATGTTACACTGATCAACCAATCTAACGCGGGTTTTGTGGCTGGTACAGGCACGGAACATAAGTTTGATATGATCATTCAGGGCGGCAATCATTTGCTATTACCTAACGGAACGTATACCGGTAACCTGGTGTTTACTTTATATAACCAAAGTAACCAGGTTGTGTCAACTACTACAGTGAGTCAATCTTTTGCGATCAATTCTTCAGTTAACAGTTACAGCATCGTGTTCCAGAATTCTGCGGATAATATCAATCTCGCTTTTAATACCATTGCCAATTATATCAATGGCGTATCTGTAACAAAAACAAACGGGCTAAAGATAACAGGATATAATCCCTACCAGGTGATTATTAAAACAAGTTCACCCAACCTGTCATCAGCCTCGGGTGCAACCATACCTGTATCAGTGGTCAGCTTACAAACAACAAAAAGCACCAGCACATCTGCGGGAATCAACGTGTATACCCGGCAGTTATCAGCTACTGACCAGATTATTATAACCAACCCGCTCGTAGACTTTACACAACAGGTAGTACAATTTAACCTGCGATATTATACCACGGCCGGAGATAAAAGACTATCAGGTCCTTCCGGCACTTTCAATACAAGTGTTCTGTTCGTTGTGATACCACAATGATCTCCTGCAACCACAACTGCGATTTGAGAAATACAGGTGGATTCTAAAAAATGCAAAACAGGAGCAAAATATCCGATCATATAAAACAATGGATTTGTTTTATCAACCGCATTGCTGGCGTAATTACCAGGCTGGCCGGCATCATTTTGTTTTGCTTTACCTGCCAGGCAAACCTGTTTGCACAAACTTCTGCGCCCATATTATTTTCAGTTTCAAAACCTACACTCAATGCAACCAATGAAGAATTGGTTGATATGGTGATGAAAATACAAAACAAGTCATCTCAACCTCTTGATGCTTCTGCCTCTGTAACGGTGGCCGCTAACCTCGAACTTGTTTCAAAAACGGAAACGCCATTTGTATTGCAACCCGGCGACAGTATGTTTATTCCTGTAAAAATATTTGTCAGCAAAAAAGCGCAATCGGGAAGAGTATATCTTATCAACCTTTTTATCCATGATAAAAATAATACAGTGTTGGTTCAGGCAAGATCACAGTTGCGCGTAACTGTTCAAAGGAACGTGAATCTTTTTTCGATGGTGTCCAATATCCTGCTGGATAATACCACTGATTCATTGATCATCCCGGTAAGGATAGCGAATGCCGGAAACACTGCGCAAAAGATCACGATGATCATCAATTTTCCGGCGGTTGTACAGGACCAGGCATTTCATGCTTCGCGGCAGATCATATTGCAGCCATCGGCCGATACGCTGATCAATTTCTCGAAACCGGTTAACCGTAAAATGATCAGTTCGAATGGATTTAATGTCACCGTCACGGGTCTTTATGAAAATGGCGATGTAGCGGGAATGGCATACATACGTGTACAAAGCGCACGCAGCAACCGGAATTTCCGTGATATGCAGGGCGGCGATGATTACAATGATAATACGATCACACTCAGTTCGCAAAGCATGTTTACACCAACGCAGTCTTTCATGCTGAGGGGAAGGGGAGGACTTGATCTTGCCGGAGGAAAACTGGGTTACAATGTTGACCTCACAACATGGAAAGCAGGCTATGCACCTCCTTTGCTGCAAAATACATGGATCGATTACCAAAAAGCAAACATGGGTATCAGGGCAGGAAATATCAACCGCACACTCGACATAAATTTATCGGGCCGCGGCGCTTCCGTATTTATCGATGATACTACATCAGCCAACAGGTACGAAGCGGGTTATATTGACGGGACCAATAACCTGCTCGGAAATAGTTTCAATTATTTATTTCCGGCAGGAGAAGCGGGCTGGGGAGTATACACACATTATGCAAAGAAATG
This sequence comes from Bacteroidota bacterium, assembly GCA_040388705.1. Classification (GTDB taxonomy): domain Bacteria; phylum Bacteroidota; class Bacteroidia; order Chitinophagales; family Chitinophagaceae; genus Sediminibacterium. The sequence goes on from JAZKBI010000021.1 coordinate 119,989, forward strand.
GCAGTTCAGCAGTTTTGCTGTGTACCAAAATAATCCTGCAATGAATTCGAAGGACCTGATATGGGGTAATAATTTCAATCTTGTTACCACCAAAAATATCCGTTATACTTTCAGCGCCAGCGCTGGGCATACTTCTGAGTTTAGCAATACTTCTTCTCATAAATTCGGCATGGCGTTGAGTGCCGGCGTTACGGGAACGATCGGGAACATATCTTTCAACAGCGCCAATTATTTCAGCAGTAGTTATTATCCCGGCATACAGAGAGGGGCGCTTAGTTTTTCAGAGCGTATTACATGGGTAAGACCAACATCTTCTCTTTGGATGAATCTTGATTACTACCGTTACAGGCCGCAAATATTATCATCCGCGCAATACATGCTTCCTGCTTTTGGTATGCTTCGTGCAGAGGCCGGTATTTCCGGTAAGATAAATAAACTCAGTGTTTCTGCTGCCCCCGGATATACACGCGAAACAAGCAATGCCTATCAATTTGGCGGAACATTGAATACAATGCAGTCTTTAAGCGCATGGAACGTAACCACTACGCTGAATTACCTGATCGGTACTAATCAATACTTATCAGTTAATAACGAAGTAGGTTTTTATTCGTCGAGTTTTGATCCGGCGCAGCGTTTTCATTTGCGTTCCAATGCTGTTTTCAGGAAAGGAATCTTCAGCCTGAATACCACTTTGCAGTTAGGCACTTTCTATATGGGTGAAGCCGCAAATAATTTTGTGAGCAAGACCCCTTCAACCTACACTATCAATATCATACCAACTGTGCAGAAAAGTTTCTTTCGCAACAAACTAAGAACGGAAGCCAGCGTTGCTTATATGAATGGTGGTTATTTCGGCAGCAGCTGGTACCTGGCAGGGAGAGTGGATTATGATGTTACTTCAAAAACAGGTTTCTATGCTTCTATAAATCATAACAGGTATGCAGGCTATGGTTCAAGTATTGTTGAAATGGGGATCATCAAAAGACTGCCTTTGCCGAAAGCGGGCGCGAAAACAAATTCTCTTGAGTTGTTTGTTTACAAGGATCTGAACCGGAACGGTGTGTACGATGCAACGGATTCTGTTGCGCCCGGCTATATGCTTTATATCAACAATGATATATTTATGACTGCATCCAACGGCAGTATCCTTTATAAAAATCTTCCTGCAGATAACTATCGGTTAAGTATGCCTGTAAGCAGCGGCTGGTATTCTCCTGAACGATATATTAAGCTGGATAAAAAAACGCGTGTGGAAATTCCGTTGCAACGAACAGGCACTGTAAAAGGAACGATCAGTTATCGGTCGAATGAATTCAGCTACGAGGTAAGTAACGACCGTTCCGGAATAACTGTGACCGCAACCGACAGCAGCAATCATATTTATAAAACAAAAACCGGTTCTGATGGACGGTTCGTATTATATATTCCTGTTGGAGCATATTCCCTCAGCCTCGACCGGAATAGTTTTCCCGCTGAAATGGAACCAGTGAATGATAACCAGCAGGTGAAGATCGATCCGGATAATATTACGGTCATTAATTTTGACATGAAAATCAAATCGCGGAAGATCGAGACCAAGAAATTTGTTTCTCCCACGATAAAGAATGGGAATAAATGATCTTTGCAGTCTGCCTGTACTCTTTAAAAGAAAAGCCGGAGCGCAAGCTCTTGGGTTGTTTACGAGAGCTTCGTATACCCGGTTAGTTTCCATGACATCGAATGGATACAAACAAATTCTACTAACCTTGCTGTATCTTTATAGGAACATTTCATACGAAATATTTATATATGAAGAACCCAGCCAGGATCCTCACACTCATTATCGCTGTTCCAGCCTGTTTATTAACGATCAAATGTAATAGTGGTAAGAACGCCGCCAGTGCTCACGATCCAAAGATGGAAGCGCTAGCATGTCCGCCGGATAGTAAACTCGATATCCAGAAAATTGAAGAGATCACAGGAATGAAAGGCGTTGAAAAAAATGGGGAATATAAAATTACCGTCCCGCAACACGATCTCAATATCATGGTAGATGGTTTCAAGATCATCCCGGCAATGGGCCTTGGAACCTGGATCGCTTTTACGCCTTGTGCAGATAGTGTGATGATGATGGGTGATATTATTTTATCTGAAACGGATATTGCACCGGTGCAAAGAGAAGTGATTGCACAGGGATTATCCATCACCGCCATTCACAACCATTTTGTACGCAACAGGCCGAATGTGATGTACATGCATATTGATGGTTTTGGAAACGTGCGCAAAGTTTCTGCCATCGCGAAAGCGATCTTTGATAAAGTAAAAGAAGTACGAGGCAAAGATCCGAAATCGGCGAAACCAGATAGCGTAGCGAATACATTGAATATCCCCGCGCTTGATGCCATTATTGGAAGCAAAGGCGAATCAAGTAAAGGTGTGTATAAATATACGATCGGCAGGCCCGATGTTTCATTGAGAGAACACGGAATTCCCATCAGCACATTTATGGGATTTAATACATGGGCCGCCTGGCAGGGTAGCCCCGAAAGAGCGGCTGTTGCCGGAGATTTTGCCATGCTCGAAAATGAAGTAGCGCCGGTGATCAAAGCATTGGTTGAAAATGGAATTGAAGTGGTGGCTGTACACAATCATATGGTTCACGAAGAACCGAAAATTTTCTTTCTTCATTACTGGGGTGTTGGAAATGCAGAGCAATTAGCAAGAGGGTTGCGTACTGCCCTGGATAAGACTGGTAAGAAGATGTAAAAGTTGCAGAACAGATAAGTACATCGAAAGGTCCTTCCGGTCTTAATTTTTTTGAAGAAAAGCTGGAGCGCAAAGTGCGCAAAGTTTACGCAAAGAACGCAAGTGTTCCCTTGCGTCCCTTGCGGAACCATTGCGGGATTTGCGTTCCAGCGTTAAATCACGTATTCATAGCGGTCTTACATATTTTCGGACCTCCCGCAATTCTCTATTTCTCCAACTCCTTCAAAAACTGAGAAGGCGTTTTACCAAATTCCTTCTTAAACGCTTTGGTAAAATAAGATTGTGTTTGTATTCCCACACTGTACATCACGTCCGTAAGAGAAACATCCTGTTGCGTCATCATTTGTGCGGCTTTCTTAAGGCGTATCGTACGCACAAATTCGCCGATGGATTGGCCGGTTACGTTCTTGATCTTTTGATAGAGTTTGGTGCGGCTCATGCCGATCTGCGTGCAGATATAATCCACATCCATATCCGGATTGGTCAGATGCGATTCGATGATCGTGATGAGCTGTTCCATAAATTCCTTATCCTTTTTAGAATGCACGAGTTCCTTTGCTTCTGAATAATGATCCCTGAAATATTTTGTTTTTAGTTTTTGTTTCTGGTTGAGGATGTTGCGAATTGTTAGCTGGAGCAATTGGATGCTTAAAGGTTTGGCAAAATAAAAATCAGCACCCGATTCAACACCTTCTATTTTTGATTCGATGGAATCTTTGGCTGTGAGCATGAGAAAAGGTATGTGGCTTGTTTCAATATCATCTTTGATGCGCCTGCAGAATTCAATGCCATCTATTCCCGGCATCATCACATCACTGATGATCAGGTCGGGAAATTCTTCGTGTGCCATGGTAAGACCTGTTTGCCCCTCTGCAGCTTCGATAATATGGTATTGTGAACTGAGACTGTCTTTCAGAAAATTTCTCAGTTCTTCGTTATCATCCACGACCAATATATATGGAATGGTACGTTGTTCTCCCGCCAACTGTTCGCTGTCGTCCAGTGCTGAAAAATCCTGTTCATTTTTTGCCTGGATGCTTTCCAGTCTTGCGCCGCCCTGTTTATTGTTATTCATCCATAGTTCATCGCTTTCATAATCTTCTCTTCTTACTGGAATGCCTACAATGATCTCCGTGCCTTTGTTCCGCTCGCTATATACATGTATATGCCCTTTGTGTAATAGCGTAAGGCTCTTTACAAAAGCCAACCCGATACCGGAACCAAGATGTGATTCGGTGATCTTATAATACCGTTCAAAAAGATGCGCGATCGAATCTTTCGAAATACCGATGCCGCTATCGGCAACACGCATATACATGTATTTTTTTCCATGGTAATCGTTCTTCAGTATCAACTCATTTTCAAACGAGGGTTTAAAATGATCAAGTGATTCGAGGATCTCAACGGTAATGCTGCCACCATTGGCGGTATACTTAAATGAATTGCCGATCAGGTTGATCGCGATCTTTTCAAGTACCTGCCTGTCGAACCATACCTCTGTATTATTTTTTGGCGCGATCACTTCGAACTTCATGTTTTTCTGGATAGCGAGTTCGCTGAATTCTTCCTGCAGTTCCTGCAAAAAAGAATGAATGCTGCCCGGCATCACATGCAGTTTTAATACGCCTGCTTCGGACTTACGGAAATCCATCAATTCATTGATCAGGTTCATCAACCTGTATGCATTCCGGTAGATCACTTTGTAATAATGATTATTGCCGGGCGATGGATCTTCTTTCTGCAATTTTTCTATAGGCCCAAGTATCAACGAAAGCGGTGTGCGGAATTCATGAGAGATATTTGTGAAGAACTGCAACTGCACCTGGTGCATTTCTTCTTTTTTTCTTTCTTCCAGTTCCCTGAATTCCAGTTTGCGCCTGAAACGATAGAAAGCAATGATGCCGGAAGCAATGATCAGTAACACCAATAGCCTGAACCACCAGGTGATCCAGAATGGGGGTGTGATGGTAATGACAACAGAGGGCCCTTCTTCGTTCCATACACCATCGTTGTTGGATGCTTTTACGCGGAATACATATGTGTTCGGACTCAAATTGGTAAAGGAAGCTTTCCGTTCATTACCCACATAGTTCCAGTCCTTATCCCATCCTTCCAGTTTATACGCGTACTGGTTGTTTTCAAGCGCTGTGTAATTCAATGCGGCGAATCCAAATGAAAAAGTAGAATTTTTATAAGAGAGTTTGATGTTTTTGGTAAGACTGATATCATCCTGCAACGGCGAATCCTTTTCACCAGGCAACATTTTTTTGTTGAACACCTGGAAATCGGTGATGTACACCGGCGGAACAAACGTGTTGATCCGGATATTTTCGGGATAAAACGCATTAAACCCATTCACTCCTCCAAAAAACATTTCTCCATCGCGTGTTTTTAAATAAGCATTTGCTTCAAATTCCAATCCCTGTAAACCATCTGCCGTATTGTATTTTTTTACAGAATGATTCTCCGGGTTGAATTGTGTGATACCGTTTGATGTGGCGATCCAGAAATTTCCCTGCTCATCTTCGGTAATACCTTTGATAAATTCTTTATCGAGACCTCCTTTATCGGTGTACAACGCAAACGCATCTTTTTTAGGATCATACAGGTACAAACCCGTCTGCCCGATCCATACCCGACCTTTGCTGTCAACAAATATCACGCGCAGGTCAGGAGCTTTTTCTTCACTGTTGAAATAATATGAGAACTGTTTGGTATCTGCGCGAAAACAATTCAATCCCTTATCATCGGTGCCTATCCAGATATTTCCTTTTTTGTCTTCATTGATGGATACAATATTGTTGCCCATCAATCTTGTTTTATGTTGGGCATCATCAATAATGCGCGTGAACTTTTTTGTCTTTGGATTAAAAAGGTTTAGTCCGCCGTAATAGGTGGCGATCCATAAATTCTTATCATGATCCTCGAAGATCTTTTGAATAAAATTGGAGCTGAGCGAATTCTCGTCTGATGGGTTGTTCAGGTACTGCGTAAAACTTTCCCCGTTCTTATTTAAAAGGCTGAGGCCGCCGCCCCAGGTACCCACCCATACATTTCCTCCACTGTCTTCCATAATATTCAGTACTTCATTCGATCCGAGTGACCCCGGATTGTAGGGATCATATTTGTAATGCCTGAACTGGTTCTTCTCACGATTAAACAAATTCAAACCACCGCCATCCGTACCGACCCATATATTACTGTTACGATCTTCACAAAACGCTTTCACATCATTATAGCTAAGGCTTTTTGTATCGGGCTCCTGGCGGTACAATTTGAATTTTTCCGTGTTCGGCGTATACAGGTTCAGTCCGCCGCGGTGTGTACCTGCCCAGAGATTTCCCTGGTTGTCTTCAAAGAGTGCAGAAACTGTTCGTTGCGAGAGGCTATATATATTATCAGGTTCATTCTGGTAATGATCGAATGTGCCGCTGCCTGCATGAAACAGATTCAGCCCGCCATTCACACTGCCCACCCAGGTATCACCTTTTTTATCAACCAGTATACTTCTTACCAGGTTGTTGCCAAGAGAAGAGGGATCTTTTTCCTGGTGCCGGTATTGTTTAAAGAGTTTTTCCTTCTCATTATAAACGATCAGCCCGTTGGCCGCGGTTCCCAATAACAGGTTGCCCTGCCTATCTTCTTTCACCAACCGTATTACATTATTATCCTTGTTACCCGAAAACCCGGGCAGGTGCTGGAATGTTCTAAACGTTTTCCCTTCCCGGTTGAATTGGTTCAGCCCGTCTTCGGTAGCGATCCAGAAATTAGACTGGCTATCCTCGAACATATCATTCACCCGGTCATCGCCCAGGCTTTTCGGTTTGGCCGGATCGTGTTGAAAATGCGCAAAACCATTTTTTTCAGGCAGGAAGAGGTTGATCCCTCCGCCATAACTACCTACCCATAAGTTCCCTTTGCGGTCCTCGTAGATGCAGGTAACCAGGTTATTGCTGATGCTTTCGGGGTTGGCGGTATGTTTATACCTCGTAAAACTATTCTTTGCCCGGTCAAATCGGTTTAGGCCATTAATGGTTCCGATCCAGAGGTTGTGCAACCTGTCTTCATAGATATACCTTATATAATTATCACTCAAACTCCGCGTATCATTCGGATCGAAGCGATACACGACCATCTGGTAACCATCAAAACGGTTCAACCCATCACGCGTACCCACCCAGATAAATCCTTTATGGTCCTGGTAGATCGCTTCCACGGTGCTGTTGGATAGTCCCTGTTCGATCCCGATCCGTTTAAAAGCCAGCCGCGAAGGCTGCGCAAAAAGCAGTAGGGGCCACGCGGAACATACAAAAGCAATTAAGAAAAATCTCCCGGTCAAACGCATAATGTGCAAGCAATTAGTTGTGCCTATAGATACCCGTGTAGTAGCCGCATTTTTAAAATTCCCGAACCGGGGATGCTTACCTTCAGTAATACCCTCCCGGCCAGTTGAATGTAAGCAGTGGCTTAAACGGTTTTATAAATTCTTATTGTTTTACTGTGTTTTGCCCGGATCTTCCAGGTTGCAACTGATTTTTTGTCAGATTTTATATAAACTATTGACAAACTATTAGTTATCTTTTTTCGAGTGTTGTCATCCCTTTTTTAGGGAGATACTTTCTTCGTACTTCCTTCGTATTTCCTTCGTACTTCGTTCGTGCTTCCTTCGATCTTTCTTCGGTATTTCTTCGGTTGCAACCGAACGTTCTTCGGTGTTTCTTCGGATACAGCCGAAGAAACACCGAAGAACACACGAATATGATACGAACCAGGTACGAACCAAATACGAACCAAGTACGAACCGGGCACGAAAGAATATGCCAAAATTTCACCTTGTCTCCCAGTTTTCTAACAGCGCCTGAGAATGGAAAATTTGTTTGAAAATTACCGGTACAAGGCAGCCGTGCACCTACCGGCCGCGCTAAATAAAGATAGCAGAACCGGGCGGTTCGGCAGATCAAAAAAACAAAATAGATGGATTGAACTAAAATTAAGAACGTAGAGATAAGGCCGGGGCAGGAATCAAATTTACATTTGAGAACGCGAAGCCCCCTTCGATTGCACTAAACGCCGGCTATGAGACTAAAGATTGCATTGATACTTGTCATGGTTACAGGCAGTGGGCTGAGGGCACAGGCTCCTAAAAGCGGCAACCTCGTATACGTGGACAATACCGGCATACTCCGCTGGACAAAAGATAACCGCGAAGCTTCTTTCTTCGGCGTGAATTATACAACGCCTTTCGCCTATGCATACCGGGCGCAAAAAAAACTCAATATTGATCTTGAAAAAGCCATTCAGCAGGATGTGTACCATTTTGCACGGTTAGGGCTCACCGCTTTCAGGGTGCATGTTTGGGATACCGAGATCTCGGACACCGTCGGAAATCTTTTGGAGAACGATCACTTGCGCCTTTTTGATTTTTTACTCGCCGAACTGGCCAAACGCAATATCAAAACCATCATCACACCTATCGCTTTCTGGGGTAACGGCTATCCCGACAGGGATGAAATGACCCCGGGTTTTGCGAGAAAATATGGTAAAGGTGGGTCCACGGCAAATGATACAGCCATACGCGCACAGGAAAATTACCTCACCCAGTTTTTCAAACACACCAATCCCTATACAAATCGCAGTTACGTGGCCGACACGAATGTGATAGCGGCTGAACTGAACAATGAACCCAGCCACAGCGGCCCCAAAAAAGGGGTGACGGATTATATCAACCGACTTGCGGTTGCTGTGAGAAACACGGGTTGGACAAAACCGGTATATTATAATATCAGCCAGTCGCCTTATTATGGTGATGCAGTGGCAAAAGCTAATATTGATGGTGTAAGTTTTCAATGGTATCCAACCGGGCTTGTGACCAACAGGGAAGTACAGGGAAACTTTTTGCCGAATGTGGATCACTATACCATTCCGTATGATACGATACCCGAGTACCGAAACAAATCGAGGATGGTGTATGAGTTTGATGCTGCGGATGTGTTGCGGTCCTACATGTATCCTGCTATTGCGAGGAGTTTCAGGGAAGCTGGTTTTCAATGGGCCACGCAGTTTGCCTACGACCCGATGCAGCTTGCGCATGTGAACACAGAATACCAAACGCACTATCTCAACCTGGCTTACACGCCCTCAAAAGCCATCAGCTTTATGATCGCGGGTGAAGCTTTTCGCCGCCTGCCACGGTTAAAGAATTATGGTAATTACCCAACAGACAGTTTGTTTGATGTGTTCAGGGTGAGTTATAAAAATGATCTGAGTGAAATGAATTCGGAACAGAAATTCTTTTATTCCAATTCAACAATTTCCAAACCCGTGAATACCGCAAAACTACAGGCAATTGCCGGGGTGGGAAATTCGGCCATCATTCGTTATACAGGAACTGGCGCTTATTTTTTAGATAAGTTAGAAGATGGTGCATGGCGGTTAGAGGTCATGCCTGATGCGATCCGTATCAGTGATCCTTTTGAACGAGCCTCAATGGACAAAACCGTAACCGGAATTCAATGGCGTTCAAATGCGATGAAAATAATGTTGGAGGACCTGGGCAATGGTTTCACTGTAAAACCATTGAATGACGGAAATAGTTTTTCAACCAGTGTTGCAGGAAACAGTTTTGAGATACAACCCGGTACCTACCTGTTAACACGTCCCGGTAAAAAAAGTATTTCCAAAAAGAATATCGGGGTGATCGCTTTGAATGAGTTCGTGGCACCTGCGGCTTCACCTGAAAAGATATTTGCAGCGATTGAAAAAGCAAAAACGACGTTACCGATAGTTGATGGCAAACTGCAAATATTCGATCCATCCTCAACAGAGAGAACAGCACGCACTTACCCTGTTTTCAACCGAAATTTCCGCACAAGCTACACAACAGGAGAGGCGCCGGTTTTAAAACTAACCACCACAGAATTATCCGGCGACCATACGATCGGTTTCCAGCAGTTCATTGGCGATAAATTAAAAGGGGTAACAGAAATTAATGAAGGAGATGAGTTGGTGATCAGGGCAAGAACAACAAATGCATCTCCGGTAAAAGTAAAGATCGTGTTGACAAATAAAGATGCTGTCTCTTTTTCTTCTTCTGTAACGGTTACCAATAATTTCCAGGATATCGTTTTGCCCCTGAAAAATTTCATGGCAGATTCGGCTTTGTTATTGCCAAGGCCGTATCCCGGTTTTATGGCATTGCGTTTCAAAGCATCGGGCAGCACCCCTTTCAAATTAAATGATGTTGAAAAAATTGAAATAACCGCAGGCAGTGAGCTGCCCATTTCAGAATTTAAAAAACAATACGATCTCGAGATCGGATCTATATGGTTTCAAAAGCACAGGTAATTAAACGTATGGTAAAACAAATGCAATTTCAGACAGCAAAAATTTTCATGACAGTGATAGTATTGTCATGGGGTATTTCCATTCACGTTACTGGGCAAACCAATGCCCGGAATAAAATAAATATGAACGATGGCTGGAAATTTCATTTCGGCAACTCGGCTGATCCGGTGAAGGATTTTAATTACAGTATTGCAACTATTTTTTCAAAATCAGGTGGCGCTGCGAGAACAGCTATCGATGCAAGGTTCGATGATAGTAAATGGCGCACGTTAGATCTTCCGCATGATTGGGCGGTTGAACTTCCTTTTGTAAACTCGCCAAGTTTTGATGTGGAATCGCATGGTTATAAACCGGTCGGCGGATTATTTCCCGAAACAAATATCGGCTGGTACCGCAAACATTTTACCATCGCGAAAGCCGATTCAGGGTCGCTTTATCAAATTCAGTTTGACGGCGTGTTCCGTAATGCCACTACATGGCTCAACGGATTTTATCTTGGCACCAATTTAAGCGGCTATATAGGTGTTGCGAATGATATCACCGATTACATAAAATTCGGCGCCGATAATGTATTAACCGTTCGGGTTGACGCGAGTCAATACGAAGGCTGGTTCTATGAAGGAGCGGGTATCTATAGAGATGTTTGGCTGAACCGTTTTGATAATCTGCATATTGCCGATGGTGGTCTTTTTGTTCATACTGAAGTAAAAGATAAAACAGCCAGCATCAATATCGAAACAACGGTTGAGAACAAACGTTTCACTGATGCAACATGTACAGTTGTTTCTTATATAACTTCCCGTGACGGCAAACTGCTTGCACAAACAAAGGAACAACCGTTATCGATTGTTGTAAACGGTAAAGCTACCATCAAGCAAAAATTGGCGATCAGCAATCCTACTTTATGGTCGCTGGATGATCCTTACCTGTATAGAGTGGTATCTGTTGTGAAGTCAGCAGGCAAAGTAGTCGACACACTAAAACAAAGATTTGGCATACGCACGCTTCGTTTTGACGCGACCAATGGATTTTTCCTGAATGGGAAACACATGAAGATATTGGGCGTGAACAATCACCAGGATCATGCCGGCGTGGGAAGTGCGATACCCGATCAGCTTCAATACTACCGGATCTGGCTGTTGAAAGATATGGGTGTGAATGCATGTCGCACGAGCCACAATCCACCAACACCTACTTTTTTGGATGCATGCGATAGCTTGGGCATGTTAGTGCTCGATGAAACACGTTTGCTGAACAGCAGTCCAGAATACATTAGCCAGTTTGAACGGATGGTGTTGCGCGACAGGAATCATCCATCCGTATTCCTCTGGTCCATTGGTAATGAAGAAGGATGGATACAGACAACTAATATTGGCAAGCGAATTGCGCAAACAGTGCTTGCCAAACAAAAAGAATTAGATCCCAGCCGCATTAGCACTTATGCGGCGGATGTGGCAAATGTTTTCAATGGCGTAAATGAAATAATACCTGTTCGCGGATTCAATTATCGCCACAAAGGCGGGCCCGATTATCACCGCGATCATCCCAATCAACCTATACTTGGTACAGAAATGGGAAGCACGGTAACCACACGAGGTATTTATACAAGAGATTCGGTAAAAGGTTATGTGCCCGACCAGGATATTGAAGCCCCGTATTGGGCGAGCAGGGCAGAGGATTGGTGGGTTCCCAATGCAGAAAATGCATACTGGCTCGGTGGTTTTGTGTGGACGGGCTTTGATTACCGTGGAGAACCCACTCCGTTTAAATGGCCCAATATCAATTCGCATTTTGGGATCATGGATATGTGTGGATTTCCTAAAAATATTTATTACTACTACCAGTCGTGGTGGACCGATAAGGATGTGTTGCATATTTCCCCGCATTGGAACTGGCCCGACAAAAAAGGACAGCCCATTGATGTTTGGGTAAACACCAACGCAGATAATGTTGAACTTTTCCTCAATGGAAAAAGCCTGGGGAAAAAAGACATGCAGCGAAACAGCCACCTGCAATGGCCTGTAAATTATGAGCCGGGGAAACTGGAAGCAATCGCGTATAAAAAAGGAAAAAGATTATACAGTAAGGTTGAAACAACCGGAGCGCCGGTTGAAGTGGTGATGACACCTTACAAAACAACGATACTGGCAGATAACAAAGACCTGAGTATTATTAATCTCAGCGTTGTAGATAGAGAAGGACGTGAAATACCTGATGCGGATAACCTGATCAGCTTTACTATTTCTGGCCCGGGAAAAATTATCGGTGTAGGCAACGGCGATCCAAGTAGCCACGAGCCGGATAAGTATTTGAATGGCGAAACATGGCAAAGAAATTTATTCAACGGTAAATGCCAGGTGATCGTGCAGTCGACAGGGCAACCGGGTGCTATAAAATTTGAAGCGAAAGCGAAGGGATTAACAACGGCTTCCACAGATATCATCACGGTTTCAACTGGAAGTATTGCGTCTGTTACGGTTGATAAGGATTATCTGTTGAAAGGAGAAGCAGCAAAACCACGCGAATCAACAAAAATGCTAGGCGCCGATATTTCTTTTCTTCCACAGTTAGAAGACAGGGGGATCAAATTTTCAGATAACGGGGTACAGAAAGATGCTTTGCAAATTTTAAAAGAGCATGGATTCAATTATATCCGGCTCCGCATTTTTAGTGACCCCGCGCGTGATGGTGGTTATTCGAAAGGAAAAGGTTTTTGTGATCTCGCGCATACCAAACAAATGGCGAAAAGAATAAAAGCGGCGGGTATGAAATTTTTGCTCGATTTCCATTACAGCGATACATGGGCCGATCCCGGTAAACAACATGAACCTTTGGCATGGAAAGACAAATCATTCACCGCGTTGAAAAAAACTTTGTTTGACTATACAAAGAATGTAATACAGGAATTAAAAGACCAGGGAACCACGCCCGATATGGTACAAGTAGGTAACGAGATCAACCACGGAATTGTTTGGCCGGAAGGAAATATTACCAATATGGATAGCCTTTCGCAATTGTTGTCAGCTGGTGTTGCTGCTGTGAAGACAGTAGATCCTTCAGTAATTATCATGATGCATATAGCACTCGGCGGGCAGAACAGTGAATCGGTTTTTTTCATTGATGAGTTACTCAAACGAAAAGTTCCATTTGATGTGATCGGCCTTTCCTATTATCCCAAATGGCACGGAACATTGGCTGATCTTTCTGCCAACATGGATGACCTCGCAAAAAGATATAACAAGGATATTATTGTAGTAGAATACTCAGCCAAAAAAGAAGAAGTGAACAAACTTGCATTTGAATTGGCTAACGGAAAGGGCAAAGGTACCTGCATATGGGAACCACTCAATACATGGGAATCTGTTTTTGACCGTGAAGGAAAATCAAATGATTTTATGAAAGTGTATGACGGGCTGAGTAAGAAATACATAGAAGTAAAGGGGCCCGGTTAAAAAAGCGAATCACGTATTTAGACATCTATGGACCATGGTCCATGGTCAATGGTCCATAGTCCATAGTCCATAGCCCGTAGACGTTCAATCATAACAACCATTATAAACTGCGTAAACGATTGCGCACTGAAAAACTAAAACTTCGATTATGAAACATTGCTTGCCGGGGAATTGGCCTGCATTAACTGGCCGTTATGCATTAGCCAGGAAGATTCCCAAAATGCCATTACTATTTTTTATGCTATCGTGCCTGCTCTTTAATGCTGTTGGTTTAGCCCAGCAAAAAACCATAACGGGAACGGTAACAAACCAGGAAACGAAAGAACCGCTCGCCGGCGTTTCTATTACCGTGAGTGGTACACAAAGAGGTACACAAACAGATAATACCGGGCGCTTCAGCATCAGCGCAACAAATGGAAGCACACTGGTATTCAGCTATGTGGGTTTTCTGGATACTGAATTGAAAACAAGCGGTCAAACTAATGTGAGTATTGCACTTACACCGGGCACAAAAGGATTGGGTGAAGTAGTGGTGATCGGTTATGGTACCCAACGCAAAAAAGACCTCACAGGTTCTGTTGCAACCATCAGCTCGAAAGATTTTCAAAAAGGTATGATTACTACACCTGAGCAAATGATCGCTGGAAAAATTCCGGGTGTATCTATTATTTCCAATGGCGGTGCGCCGGGTGCGGGAAGTACGATCCGCATCAGGGGTGGTTCTTCATTAAGAGCCAGCAATGATCCGCTGATCGTTGTGGATGGTGTGCCCTTGGATAATGGTGGTGTGTCCGGTTCACCAAATTCATTAAGCCTGATCAATTCGAATGATATCGAATCATTCACCATTTTAAAAGATGCATCTGCTGCCGCTATTTATGGTACAAGGGCATCAAATGGTGTAATACTCATCACCACTAAAAAAGGAACAGGCGGCAAACTGAAAGTAAATTTCAGCAGCGTGAATTCCATATCAACACTGATCAAAAAAGTGGAGGTGTTAAATGCTGCGCAATTCAGCGCGGTTGTTAATGCGAATGGTACCACCGCACAGAAAGCGATGCTCGGCGCTTCCAATACAGACTGGCAGGACCAGATATATAAAAACGCTTTTGCAACGGATAATAATATTAGTTTCAGTGGCGGTATCAATAAACTGCCTTACCGCGTTTCATTAGGTTTTCTTAACCAGGATGGTATTTTGAAAACAGGGTATATGCAAAAAGCTTCTGCATCCATTGTTGTGAACCCAACTTTTTTTCAAAACCATTTAAAGGTTGACCTGAACATTAAAGCCACCACACAACAATCAAGATTCGCCAACCAGGGGGCTATCGGAGGAGCCATCAGTTTTAATCCAACACAACCTGTGTACTCAAGCAGCAATCGTTTCGGTGGTTATTTCGAATACCTCGATCCTGCAACTGCAACAGGGTTAACCAATCTTGCAGGAAGAAATCCTGTCGGACTTTTAAATCAGCGTATTGATAAAGGAACACCAACACGCAGTATCGGTAACCTGCAACTCGATTACAAGTTTCATTTCCTTCCGGAGTTAAGGGCCAACTTGAACCTTGGGTATGATATTTCTAAAGGAACCGGAACCGTATTTGTTTCTGACAGCGCAGCATCTGATTATCTCGCGGGAGGAACAGGCGGACAGAACAATCAATACAAACAAACAAAAACAAACAGCCTGCTTGAGTTCTATTTGGATTATGCAAAGAATTTCCCGCGTATCAAAAGCAGGATAGATGTTTTGGGAGGATATTCCTATAATAATTACCTCACTACCAATTACAGTTTTGCGAGCTACAATGCAAAAGGAGTGAAGTATCCTAATACAGATCCAAACTTCCCTTTCAACAAACCGGAAAATACATTGATATCTTATTTCGGAAGATTGAATTATTCGTATAACGACAGGTACCTGTTAACGGCAACCATACGTCGTGATGGTTCTTCCCGTTTTGCAGCAGCTAACCGGTGGGGCCTGTTCCCATCTGTTGCACTCGCATGGAACATGAAAGATGATTTCTTCGCAAAAACAAATGCAGTGTCTGAATTTAAACTGCGTGTAGGTTATGGTATCACAGGTCAGCAGGATGGTATCGGTAACTACGATTATTTATCGAGCTATGCTTTAAGTGCAAGCAATGCCACTTACCAGTTTGGCAATGTGTTCTACCAGATGTACAGGCCAAGCGGTTACAATCCGAATATTAAATGGGAGCAGACAGCTACTTCCAATATCGCATTGGATTTTGGTTTCCTGAATAACCGCATCAATGGTAGCATCGACCTATACTATAAAAAAACAACGGATCTTCTCAACAGTATTCCTCAGCCGGCAGGAACCAATTTCTCTGCGTTCATTATTGCCAATGTAGGGGATATGGAAAACAAAGGCGTTGAGTTCAATGTCAATGTACAGGCAATCAGGAAAAAGAATTTTACATGGGATGCATCTTTCAATGTAACCTATAACAAGAACACTATCACCAACCTCACCGTGGTACCGAAAGACGTGAACTATGTTGGTTTCCCTACAGGAACCATTGCGGGTGGTATCGGCGGGCAGTTTGTATTTATCAATTCTGTTGATTATGGCAAGAATACTTTCTTCCTCTACAAACAGGTATATGATAAAGCAGGCAAACCTGTGGAAGGTGTGTTTGAGGATCTGAACAAAGATGGTATCATCAACCAGAACGATCTCTACAGGAGCCAGCGTGCAGATCCAAGTGTGTTCATGGGATTCACTTCCAATTTTACTTACAAAAAATGGAATGCAGGATTTGTGATGAGGGCGTCTTTCGACAACTACGTGTACAATAATAATTACAGTCAGACAGGAACCAAGAACCAGATCCTTGGAAACGCTTCGGTGCTGTATAATGCTTCAGTGAGTTATCTCAATACAAATTTTGTGGGTAACAGCCTGGAACTGCTGAGTGATTATTATATACAGAACGCTTCCTTCTTAAGGATGGATAACCTTACCATCGGTTACAATGTGGGAAGTGTGTTCAGGAACAAAGCAACCCTTCGTTTAAATGCCAATGTGCAGAATGTTTTTGTGTTAACGAAATACAAGGGCCTTGATCCTGAACTGAGCGGTGGTATTGATAACAATGTATATCCACGGCCACGCATTTTCGCACTTGGTATAAATCTTGATTTTTAAAATAAAGAATCTATGAAAAAGAATTATTATAAACTGATACTGGCAGCCGTTCTGTTCACAGCAGGATGTACCAAAAAACTCGAACTGTTGCCAACAAATGATATCACCCCGCAGAATGTTTATAAAAACGCTGCAGGGTATAAACAGGCGCTTGCGAAACTATACGGCGCATTTGCCTTAACGGGTAATACCGGCGCTACAGGCAGTCCCGATATTCCTTCACAGATCATTGCTGATGAGGGTAATTCCGATTTCCTTCGCCTGTACTGGAACCTGCAGGAACTCACCACCGATGAAGCCGGCTGGACATGGCAGAACGATGCGGGAATACGCGGCCTTCATGAAATGAACTGGTCATCAACCAACCCGATCGTAAGCGGTGTATATTATCGTGCATTTTACCAGATCACGGTATGCAATGATTTTATCAGGCAGGCTTCTGATGCAGCATTATCAGAGCGAGGTATCAGTGGCACTGATGCTGATGAGATCCGATTCTACAGGGCAGAAGCACGTTTCCTTCGTGCCTATCAATACAGTGTGTTGATGGACCTGTTCGCCAATCCTCCATTTGTAACAGAGAATGATGGTATCGGCTCAGGGCTTCCTAAACAGGCAACTCGCAGCGAAATATTCACCTACGTAGAATCAGAATTGAAAGCGATTGAAACCATATTGAAAGACGCCAAGACCAATGAATATGGCAGGGCCGATCGTGCTGCTGCATGGGCATTGCTTGCACGTATTTACCTGAATGCACAGGTGTATACCGGAACACCAAAATTCACTGAAGCAATCACCTATTGTAATAAGATCCGTCCATTGTATTCGCTCCATCCAAATTACCAGGAGCTGATGCTTGCAGATAACAATCTTATTACCAGCGAATTTATTTTCTCAATTGCGTACGATGCAACCTATACACAAAACTATGGCGGCACAACCTATCTCACACATGGCCCTGCGGCGGTACCAGGAAGTCTGTCAGGCACCAATGGTAACTGGGGTGGCTTACGCGTAACACAGGATTTTGTGAACCTGTTCAGCGATCCGAGCGGTAATACGGATAAACGTGCTCAGTTCTATACACCGGGACAAAACCTTGCGATGACAGAATTATATGTAGGCACTGACGGGTATTCAATCAGTAAGTACCGCAACAAAACAAGAACAGGAGCGGCTGCACCGCATGCCGATCCTGCAGGTAATTTTGTGGATATTGATTTTCCATTGTTCCGTGTTGCTGAGATCTATCTCATTTATGCAGAATCCGTATTGCGTGGCGGAACAGGTGGCGATGCGGCGACGGCGCTTACATTGATGAATCAATTGCGTACAAGGGCTTATGGAGGCAGCGCAGCAGGTAATATTACTGCGGGCCAATTGACAACAGATTTTATTTTGGATGAACGCGGGAGGGAACTATATTTTGAAGCGCAGAGAAGGACCGATCTTATCCGGTACAACAAATTTGTAACAGGCAATTATCTCTGGGCATGGAAAGGCGGCGTAAGAGCGGGTAGGTCTGTTGATGCGAAGTATAATGTTTTCCCGATACCATCAACCGATCTTTCGTCCAATCCAAAACTGGTACAGAACAGCGGTTATTAACTGCAATACACTGATCAAATTCAAAAATAAAACGTATGAAAAATATTATCAAAATTTCCCTACTCGCCGTTATGTTCGCCGGCATTTTGTATGGGTGTAAAAAAGTTGAGGTGCAGACTGTTCTCAAAGACGGAGTTCCTTCAACACTATCTGCTTCGCAGGCAACCCTGGTGTTAACATCAGCCAATGCTGCCGATACGGTAGAGGCATTTACCTGGACGCCCGCACAATATGGTTTTAGTGCTGCGGTACGTTACAGTTTACAAATAGCCAAAGCCGGAACCAGTTTTGCAGCGCCTAAAGAAGTAAGCATGGGCAGTGGCTCGGTACAGAAATATGCAGGTATAGACTTCAACCAGATGTCGATCTTATTAGGACTTGCACCGGGCAGCGCGGGACAGTTGGAAGTGCGGGTGAAATCATCAATCAGCGATTCTATACCGGCTATCTATTCTAATGTGGTGGCGGTATCTGTAACACCTTACCTGGTTGTGATCAATTATCCATCTCTGTGGGTTCCGGGTGATTACCAGGGATGGGATCCTGCAACAGCGCCTAAGATCTCTTCAAAGGCTGACAATGGTGTGTATGAAGGATATGTTTACATGCTTGCAAGCAGCACCAAACAATTCAAGTATACAAGTGATCCTGACTGGAACCATACAATATATGGATGGGCAAGCAGCACCACTTCGGGTAACAATGTAACCGGAACGATGAATACGACTGGTGGTAACCTGTTTACTCCTGTGGGCGGCTATTATCTTATGAAGGCGAATAAAACAACAAACACATGGTCGGCCACATTAACCACATGGGGTTTGATAGGAGATGCCGTTCCGGTTACAGGATGGAACTCCGATCTGAATATGGTGTTTGATGCAACCGCAAAAACATGGTCTGTAACTACCAATCTCGGCGTAGGTGCCATAAAATTCAGGGCCAATGCAGATTGGGCACTAAACTTCGGAGATAACGGAGCCGACCAGGTAATGGAATATGATGGCGCTAACATTAATGTAACCGTTGCAGGAAATTATACCGTCACGCTCGATCTGCGTGCACCATGGAATTATACCTATAAGCTTAAGAAGAATTAAGGATCGGTTTATTGTTTGTGGTCTTTGGTCTGTAGTTGTTTTCAGTTTACGGTTTTAAGCAAGCCCTTATTCACTACAGGCCACAGACTACCGACAATAATTTTAATGGCAACGAAGGGAAGTGTCTACTTCCTTTCTTTTTAAAAATTTGTGATGATGAGAAAATATATTTTCTGCCTGTGTTTGATTGTTGCGGCTTGTCATAAGGATACGGTTCCGGGAACAGATCCTGTAGTACCTCCTGTAACTCCTCCTTCGGTACAATTGGCCAAGGGTGCGGATATCAGCTGGCTCACACAGATGGAGGCTGCTAGTATGAAATTCTATAATGGTAATGGTGTGCAGGAAGATTGTATTAAAATACTGAAGGATCTGGGCACGAATTCCATTCGCCTGCGAGTATGGGTAAATCCCACAGGAGGTTGGTGCAATACAGCCGATATGGTTGCCAAAGCTATACGTGCAAAAAATATGGGAATGAAATTGCTGATCGATTTTCATTACAGCGATTCATGGGCCGACCCGGGTAAGCAAACCAAACCTGCCGCATGGGCATCGCAGGATTTTGCAACGCTGCAAACTTCAGTGTATAACCATACGCTGAGTGTCCTTACATCTTTAAAATCATCCGGCATCACACCGGATTGGGTGCAGGTAGGCAACGAAACCAATGATGGCATGTTATGGCCCGATGGAAAAGCATCTGTAAACATGGCCAATTTTGCAGCATTGATCAATGCAGGATACAATGCAGTAAAAGCATCGGATGCAAACATCAAAGTGATGGTGCATGTATCGAATGGTTATGATAATTCATTATTCAGGTGGATGTTCGATGGATTGAAAAACAACGGCGCTAAATGGGATATCATTGGTATGTCGTTGTATCCATCAGCAACCAACTGGACCACCTATAACACACAATGCCTGGCCAATATGAATGATATGGTATCCAGGTATAACAAAGAAGTAATGGTATGTGAAGTAGGCATGCCCGTGGCTGATGCAACAGCCTGCAATAGTTTTCTTAATGACCTCCTCTCAAAAATTGCTTCTGTAAGCGGCCGCAAGGGCCTTGGTGTATTCTATTGGGAACCTGAGTCCTATAATGGCTGGCAGGGATACCAGTTGGGTGCGTTTGATAATTCCGGTAAACCTACTGTGGCGTTGAATGCCTTTAAATAATAAAATTTTGGAATTTGGAAATTGGAAGATTGGGAAATTTCATGAAAGCACAGCAATTTCAATTTCAAAATTTCCTCCCGCAACTCCAGGATCAAAATCTCAAAATACTGGCTACTTGCTGGTTCCGCGGAAAATATAAACCGTAATGGCCCCCGCAACGATCATGTCGACGATCCCTACCCAGGCCCTGCTTTCGATCATGTTACCAGCTGCCGCGCAGTTGGTAAACAGTGATGCCAGGAGCAGGAGAAAGAGGATCGGTTTTAATCTTTTCAGTTTCATACAAAAGGTGGTTAAAAAAGCCTGCCACCCGCAGTATTGTAGAAATACTAACCTTTTTTGGGGAAGTGGGCTAGATACTTGATGCTGGATGCTGGATTTGAACCCCGCAATTTTGGGCCAGCCGCCAGCATCCCGCATCTAATATCCAGCATCCAGCATCCAAAATCCAGTCTCATCGAAGCCTGGCAATCCCCTCATTTGTCATCTTCACAGGCATGATCAATCCCTGTTTATCGAAATACATTTCATCAATGCAGGTTACGCGATCATTGCCACCTTTTTTACCTAAGGGTCTGCGGTGATACACGATCAGCCAGCGATCTTTGCCTGCATCTATCACAGAATGATGACCCGCACCGGTAGCGATGGTTGAATCCTGTTGTAATATTTTTCCTACACGTTCAAAAGGTCCGAAAGGTGAATCTGACATCGCGTAAGCCACTGAATAATCGGGGCCAGTCCATCCACCTTCTGACCACATGAAATAATATTTGTTGTTGCGTATGAACATGTAGGGACCTTCCACATAACCTTTCGGTGTGATCTCCTTAAACACGGTTCCATCACTGAAAGGGATAAGACCGGTAAAATCGTCATTCAGTTTGGCGATGTTGCAATGCCGCCATCCGCCGTAGATGATATAATACTGACCGTCCTTGTCCCTGAACACAAACTGGTCAATAGGTTGTGCGCCATTATAAAATTTATCGATCAATGGTTTTCCCAGGTAGTCAACAAAAGGCCCGCCCGGATCGTTGGACACCGCGACGCCGATGCCTCCAAACTGGTTATTGTTTTGTATATCATTGGCGCCGAAGAATAAAAAATAGCGGTTTCCTTTTTGTACAACTGCCGGCGCCCATAGAGCCCTTTTCACCCATTTGATATTTGAAGTGTCTGTGATGCGGCTGTGTTTTTCCCAGTTAACAAGATCGCGGGATGAGAAAGCATCAAAAAATACC
This sequence comes from Bacteroidota bacterium, assembly GCA_040388705.1. Lineage (GTDB taxonomy): Bacteria > Bacteroidota > Bacteroidia > Chitinophagales > Chitinophagaceae > Sediminibacterium. The sequence goes on from JAZKBI010000021.1 coordinate 141,857, forward strand.
TGCTCGTTATACGGCGCAGAATAAGTAGGGTAGATCCAGAACTGTTTATCAAAAACAGCTCCCTCAGGATCAGCGTACCATCCGGGAAATACAGGGTTGCCGGCAGTTTGTTTCTGTTCTTTTTGCGGATTGGATTTGTGAGAACAACTATAAAATAATATCGTCACTAATAGCGCGTAACTTATTTTTGATACATTCATTTGAATCGATTTATAAGATTCTATGTACAATAGTAAGCATTCATTCATTCTTTTTTATTTACTTTTTCTAAACCGCTTGAAAGGATCGTATTTGATTTTAATAGCCCCGTCATCGTCAGTTTTTGCGCGCAGGAAAACACTCATCCCACCACCTTTGTCGGCGCCTGCATTCTCCGGTATATACGCTTTGCCTCTTTTTTTGAGGTTGCTTAACGGAACCTGTATGCTGATATCAGTATTGCCGTTCAATCCATATACCCCTTCTACAAAAAGTGACATAACTGTAGAATTGATTTCCATGCGGTTAATGGTAACCGAGCCTTTGTCGAAAGATATTTTGTCTTTTATTTCAGCAAAAGAAATATCTGAAAAATCCCTGTTCTTGAATACGAATGTCTGAACATCCTGCAAAGGTCTAAAATTGATCAACGCTCCCTGTTTGATGGAAAAGTCGGCATCACCTTTCATTGTTTTCATATCAAAATCACCTGATTTGTCAAGTAACAATGAAACCCTGGCGTCTACAGAGAGCTGGCCTTTTATATTTTTGTAGCTAAGTGCGGGAATGCCAAAATTTTCAAATTCATACCAAACTTTTTGAGCGTCAACATTTTTCATCTGTACAACAGAGTTTAATCCGAAGCGGCTGCCAGCTTGTTCCTGCACATTGCCGGTTACTGAAATACTTCCTGCGCCATGTTCTAACGATGCTTTTTTTAAGAGCCAGGAATTTTCATTGATGGCAATCTCCACGTTCGCTTTGCGCGCTTCAAACTTATGGTACACAAGTTTTCCTGCATTTAGTGTCACTGCAATATTACCATTGGACAAAAGGTTGTCAATTTTTTGTGCCGTTTTTGCGAGGCTTCCTGTTGCATTCGCCGTTCTTTTTTTAGCAGGAAGTTTGCGATACAGGATGCTGCTGAAATGATCAATATTAATGACCGGCGCCGTAATATTCAACGCAAGCGAAATATTGCCGGGAGAATCACCTATTAAGGCAAGCGCATTTTTTGCTTGGCCGGAAAGAGCAAGAGGATCATTATGTATCCTGCAATTCAGATTGTCGATAAGAATATCTGTATTGATAAAACGGATAGAAGCATTACAACCAGAAAGGTTTGCCTGGGAAGCATGCATCAAAATATTCCCATTCTTTATAAGCAGGCGTCCGTTGAGAGACGCATTCTGTGGGGTGATATGATCAAACGGGCCCTTATACCGCATCGCTAAACTGCCGGTTCCATTGGTAAGCGACATGGCTTCGGTTTGCAGGATCGAATTGAATTGCGTGAGTGAAAACTGAGAGTTTATATCTGCGCTTATTACTGGCGTCGTTAAATTATTGATTACTATTTTATCTGATTGCATTGTAAGTCCCCGCCAATCGCCACGAAACCCATACACTTCTACTTTTGAATTGGAGTCATTGCGTGCAGAATCAGGATTCACTTCATTGGAATATAAGCCACTGAAAGAACAGTTATCAAAGTTTAAGAGTGGGGTGTTAAGTGTATTTTTTTGCGTAACCCAGTTTGCCACGATCAAAGGGTTCCCTCCCGTAAGGCTGCCTTTGAGTGATGCAGAAGCATCAACGGCCCCTTTCACGTCAACAAGTCCGATCCCTTTTGCCGTTCTTTGCGTCAGCAATTTTTTGGCAAGATCAACCAGGATATTTTTTGTGTTTACACGTATAGCAAACTCCTGCGTTGTTCCGAAAGTAAAAGCGCCCGTAAAACGGAACGGGTGGTTAGATATACTGATCGGTATGCTGTCAAAGCTGAGTTCTTTCTTGATACTGGAATATTTTACCGAATAATTACCCTCCAGCAATTGACCGGATAAATAACTTCCTATGGCAAGATTAAAAGCCAGAGACCTTACCTGTATGGATTCCGTTATTTTGAAATCATAAGCCTGGTTCAATGTGTTTGTTTTCACATCCAGCTTATTGATATAAACATCAAATAATTTTCCTTTTAAGCGATCATCTAGTGTAAGCGAAGTATGGTTGATCTCTATTTTGTCAAGTATATTTACAGCCGCTTTATTACCGTTTTTCACAACAGGCTGCTTCTTCGGTTGTAAGAGATATCCATTGCTATAACCGCTGCTGTCCGTAAAGAAATAAAGACTTCCAGAATCTATCTCCACCTTATTGATAGAGATCTTTGCGAGGAGCAATTTTGCTGGGTTAAGACGCAGAAACAACCGTTCCGCGAAAAAAAAATGATGTCCATGCCTAACAAATAAAGAATCCCTTACATCTACTTTTTTTAATTCAATGGCCAGGTAGGGAAAATTGTTGAAGATGGAAACAGAAAGATCCGAAATGCTGACAGTTCCGCCGATCAGTTTGCTTATATCGGTTCCTGCCTTCCTGATCAGGTATTCTTTATTGGCATTTACATATAGGCTTAGAGAAATGTATAGTGCGACCAGGAGGACACATAATCCCGCGAGCGTACGTAAACCGTATTTAATGATTTTTTTCAAGAGGAGGATATCTCTTAAAGGTAGTTAATTACCATTAGCCCGGTTACGAGGGGTAATACCGACCCAAAAAATGAGGTTCGAAACTGTGATTTTCAAAACTCAAGCAAGCAGTAAAAGCCTTTCTGCAAGGCTGATATAGTCCTGCAATGAATCGGGTTTTCTAAAAAATCCCTTACAGCCCATCTGGTAGCATCTTGTCTCATCTTCCTTCCTGGCCGAAGAGGTAAGCATAATTACCGGGATGGCGCTAAGCGATGCATCCTGTTTCAATTCGTGCAGCGTAAGAAAGCCGTTCTTTACGGGCATATTAATATCGAGCACAATAAGATCCGGAGTGACTTCGTTATTTTTAAGATAGTTCAGCAATACCAACCCATTGTGAAATGTTGTGCAACTGGCCATTGTATTTCTTTCGGTGATGCAATCCCTTAGGAGGCCAATATCCTCCTCATCGTCATCAGCAACAAAAATGGTTGGGTTTGTTTTCATAGGTTTAAAGTTCTTTTATTAATTTCAAAACAACAAGTAAGTATCTTTGTTATGGCCGTAAAATTAGATTGACTATGCGTACCGTTTTAGTGATAGATGATGAAATCGATTTTTACCTGTTGATCAAAGATTACCTGGGCCAGCGCGATTACCAGGTATTTCCCGCCCATTCCCTCGCAGAAGGCATGCGCATGCTCGAGGAAAGGCCATATGATGTGCTGCTCCTCGATAACAATCTACCTGATGGTTTTGGCTGGAAACAGGCCCCTGAGATCCAGAAAAGATTCCCCAAAATGCGTATCACATTGATCAGTGCCTATGAATCTATCTTCCTCGTCACCACCCTGCAGGGCGTCCCATTCCGCATCATGGAGAAACCTGTGAGCCTGGAAACCCTGATAAGTTATTTCTAAAAAAAGCGTGCCGTTGTTAATTACTGGGCATTATCAAACTGTAATTTGTCCTCCGCCTTCTTGATCAGCTTCCCAAAGCGGTAACTGATGCCTAAATAAATGATCTGGGCATCTCTTTTGCCGATGCTGGTTTGTTTGAGATAAGGGGTATTGAGTTCAGATTCCTGTTGCAGGCTTTTGAATAGATCCGAGATAGCCAATATCACCGATACTTTCTTTTTGAACAGGTCCTGCCTGATACCCGTATTCAACACAAACGATGGATAATTTTTTCCCTGTGGCGTAAGCCTTGCAGAACGATAATTGGCGCTGATCTGCATCATGGTGTTTGGTGTAAAAGTAAAACTGCCGTTGAAATTGGTACTAAAGGAGATGATCGTTTTCTTATCGAAGTAGCCAAGATTATCAGCATTGATCTGGTTATAAAAGACGTTCGCACTTAGGTTGGATGAAAAGAAACCACCCGCTTTAGCGGAGAAGATCAGTTCAAGACCGGCTGATTGGTCATTGGATAAATTCTGTTGCGTGGTTAACAATACGCTGTCATTTACAGGAACAGTTACCTGTGTAAATCCGTTCTGTTTATAGCGATAGTAAAGACTTGGTACAAATGAGAACGCCTTATTCTGCCATTTGTAACCAAACTCTACCGAGTGAATGATCTCGGGCAGAAGTTTTGCATTACCTGCACGAACATTATACGGATCCTGGTATTCCGGAAATGGATTGATCTCATCGCCTTCGGGACGGTGCACCCTGCGGCTGTAATTCAATTGCCATTGCGCCTTTTCATTTATCTCGTAAGCGAGGTGAAGGGTTGGGTATATTTTCAGGTAATCATTTTTAATAGTCGTATCACGTGTTACCTGGTAACCTTTGATAATGCTTTCTTCCAGTCTTAATCCCAGCGAATAACCGAATTTTTCATAGTTCTTCTGGTAGGTTCCGTACAAGGCATGAATGGCCTGGTTAAAAAGAAACTGGTTGGTCCTGGCCTTATCAACCACAAATTTAGTTGAGCTAAAATCGTAGTATTCATTGTAAAAATTAAAATCCTGCTGGTTGAAGGAACCTGAGTAGCCTGCCTCCAGTTTAGCACTTTCTGAGATCGTGTGCGAATAATCAATGGTTAACTGTTGCTGGTCATCGCCCTGGTAGATCTGGTTTTTATCAAGCGTAGTATTGGTTCCGGGAAAATGATAAACATTCCTGTAATAGTTATATTCATTTTCTTTTGAAGAGGCAACGTTGAATTCGACGCGTAGCATATGGTCCTCGCCGGGAAAATTGTGTTCCCAGAATGCAGTTGCATCTTTTTCTTTCTCGTTATTAGGCATCAACCGGATCCGGTCAAAATAACTGGTGTAGTTATGATTTTTATCAGAAAATATTTTGGTGTTAACCTGGTTCATCTCCTGGTCGCGATTGGAGTAATTTCCAGAGAGCCCAAAACTACTGTTCTTATCCGGCGCGTAAGTAAAACCAAGCGTTGCAAGATGGGTTAAAGGGCGCGTGGTTGCGTTTCCGTTTTCTGTATAATAACCGGTCAGCGCATTTGTTGCAGGGTTAAAATATTCGCGGCTGATAGTATTGGATCTTAAACGGTCATCCTTTCTTATGCCATAGTTACCGAATACATTCAGTTTGCCGGGTTTGTAATTTAATGTTGCACTTGTATTGTACCTGTCGCGATTGCCTGCATTGCCTGTAACCGTACCGTTCCATCCGCCTTTTATGTTTTTCTTCAGAACAATATTAATGATACCTGAAGTGCCATCCGGCTTATACCGTGCAGAAGGGTTGGTGATCACTTCAATTCTTTCAATCGTATTCGCAGGAAACTGTTGCAGCACTTCTGCCTTGTTCATCTTAACCAGCAGGGGAGAAGTGCGGCCGTTGATCAGGATCATCACATCACCTGAACCGCGCAAACTCACATTGCCTTCAATATCCACTTCTACCGAAGGAATATTTTTTAGCACATCACTTGCAGTTCCACTTTGCGCCATAATGTCTTTTGTTACATCATAGGATTTTCGGTCAATAGAAGTATTCAATAAAGATCTGGTAGAAGTAACTGTTACATTATTCACCGGGTTAACCACCAAAGCGATCTGCAGGGTCCCTATATTGATCCTTGCTTTGTCTACCGCAACTGCGATCACAGTTTTTTCATAGCCGATAAAACTATAACGGAGTAAATAATGGCCAGGTTTTACCTGGTCGAAATTGAATTTTCCTTTGTTGTCTGTGATCGCTCCTTTTATAAGAGAACTATCAGAATTATTCAGCAGTTCCACATTAGCAAATTCAATGGGGCTTTTCGAAGCCTTATCAGCAATTACTCCCAATATAGTAGAACCTGTTTGCTGGGCTGCAGCGGAGAATAGTAAAAAACAAGAAACCAAAACAGCAGTAATTTTCCTCACAGTCATTCGTATTATTTGAAGGGCAAATTTAGAAATTGATTCTGGAGTAATTTTGAATTGTTTCACGCAAAGGTGCAAAAAGGCAAAGGTAAAGGAAAACACAGCCTGATTCTTTGAAATACAATATGGGGTGATATTATTTATTGCGAAGCATGCGCGTCATTGTGAGGAACGAAGCAATCTGAATTACAACATTCAACGTGTCTGGAAATCGTGGCACAGATTGCTTCGTTCCTCGCAATGACGGTGCGGGTATCTTTACTAATGCGGATTTCACGCCATCGCATTTTTTAAGTCTAATTGTTATAATAGCCACGTTAAGATCTATAAATAAAAAGTCCCACAATAATTTGCAGGACCCTTTGTGCAAGTGTACGTGTATAAACTATTTCTCCAAAACCAATACCTGGAACGAACCCGGTATCATTTTGGGCCTTGTATTTTTTGGTGCATCGGCTGCCAAAGGTTCATAATCTGCTGTTGGCAGAAATATGCGGTGCGTTTTTTCATCTAAGGTGATGGTACGTGCACCGCGTTTGGTAGGCACACTTTCCATTACTTTAAATTCGTTGGCGCTCACTTCTTTCACAATCGTAACAGTGCCTTCACCGTTTGAAGTGAAGATGAGTTTGGATGAATTGTCAAAAGCAGCACCATCGCAGCCAGCTCCAATCGGTAACTGTGCAACAACTTTCCCATTGGTACAATCCATTACTACCAGTAATTTATCACAGGTAGCAAATAATCTTTTTGTTTTTGTATCAATTGCCAAACCTGTTGGTCCATCTCCAGGGAGCGGCCAGCGCGCAGTTACTTCGTTCTTCGCAATGTCAACCGCAACTATCTCGTTCTTGTCTTCCACATTCACAAATAATTTTCCTGCATTATCGCTGGCGATGGTTTCCAGTGTGCCAGAGATAACGATCGTTGCTACAGCTTTGTCTGTTGCAGGATCAATAATGGTAAGGCTGCCTGCCGTGTGGTTACTGGTGATGATCTTTTTTGAGAACTCATCATACATGATCCAATCGGGATTGGTACCTGTTGCCACCTGCCCAAGTGTTGCATGTGTTTTCAGATCAAACACCGTAACATTATTGGTTCTTCCGTTACTGGTATATCCTTTCCCAAAAGCATTGGCAAAAGCGATACCATGCACACCGGTTGTTCCCGTGATAACGCCTACTGAATCACCTGTTGTTTTGTCAATGATATTTACCTGCGAACTATGCGAGACGTACAATTGGTTGGAACCGGGATCTGAAGCTGGATAATCCCATCCGCCGGGGCTGCTGATACGAAATGTTTTGGTAAGATGGTAACCGGTGGATTGTGCGCTTGCAGAACCTGATATCAAGATCAATGCTGACAAAACAGTTAAGCAATAATTTAAAATTTTCATGTTGTATGATTGAGTATTGAGATGGTTTAATCTTTTTCCTTCGCTTCTTTTGATTCTTTGATGAATTTTCCATTAGCATCAAAAATTACATCCTTTCCTTTGATGGCCGCTTCATAATTCACCGTGCCATCTGCTTTCGTGATCTTCGCGCCGCCTTTTACTTTGATACCCTTGTAATAATCTTTCATATAAGCAAGTACTGTTGCAGGTAATTCAGTTGCTTTCATTTCATGTTCCGCTTCCTGTAATATACCTTTCGGGTTGTAGATGGCGGATATTTCATTTCCGTTCTGAACAAAAGTTACTTCAAAATTGCCATCTTCTTTTTCCCATTTTACTTTTGTTGCTCCGGGGTAAGCTTTGGTGAAAGCCGCCTTAACAACATCAGGCGCTATGGATTTTTGTGCGATCACGGCAACGGCCATAAAAACGGCAAGGACCAGGAGGATCTTTTTCATGGTAAATGATTTAATTATTTATCCAAACCTAAACCTTCATTTTGTAGACATTCTGAATTTTCCTTCTAAAGACGAGGCGGATCAAACTTGGCAAAACGATCAGCAAGAGAGGCATAGCAATGATAAATCCCCCGATCACCGCGATAGCCAAAGGCTGATGCAATTGCGCACCTGTTCCTATACCCAGGGCGATCGGTAATAAGGCGATGATCGCGCCGAGTGCTGTCATCAGTTTGGGGCGTAACCTTGTAGAAATGGAATAGATGATCGACTGGTCCGCATCGCCCGATTCTCTTAAAGATTCTTTGAACTGCAGGAAAGTGAAGATGGCGTTCTCTCCAATAATACCCACGATCATGATGAGCCCGGTATAGCTGCCCACATTCAGTGCCGTATTGGTAAAATACAATCCCATATAACTGCCGCTGATGCCGAGCACTGCGATCAGTAAAATGATACAGGCGATCCTGAAATCTTTAAAGAGAAATAATATCACACCAAATACCAATAAACTTGAGGTGATCAATATCATTAATAATTCTTTGAAGGATTGTTGCTGTTCTGCGTACGCACCACCATATACGATCGCATACCCTCTTGGCAACACTATTTTTTTAGCAACTTCCGACTGAATATCCTTGATCACGCTACCAAGATCCCTGTTCTCCAAACGGGCTGTAACCACACCCATCGATTGCAGGTCCTCGCGTTCAATTTCTGCGTCCCCTGTATTAATGCGAACCTTCGCCAGTTGGTCTATCGGCATCAGTTTTCCATTGGGCAGAAATACGGGCGTTTTATTAATGTCCGCAACGCTCAATGTTTTATTACCTGGATATACGAGCCTGATATTGCTAAGCTGGTCTCTGTCATACACGGTTCCCACAATATTTCCTTCCAATGATGATTGCAATTGGTATTGCAAATTAGCGGGAGTGATACCATACTGCGCAAGTGAAGAAAAGTTAGGTTCTATATTGATGGATGGCCCCGCGATCACGATACCATCGAATACATCCGCTGCACCTTCTACATGTGTTACCAAATCGGATACTTTTTTTGATAGTTCCTGTAATTTGGTAACATCATTACCGAAGATCTTTACTTCTACGGGTTGTACAGATGTCATGAGATCGCCGAGCATATCACCGATCACCTGACCAAAATCGATACGCAAAGCGGGTTGTGATGCTTCTACCTGTTTGCGTATATCAGTGATCACATCTTCTGTTGATTTGTCTCTTTGTTTTTTTAATTGTATCAGGTAATCACCACGATTGGGCTCCGTAATGAAAAATCCCATCTGTGTTCCTGTTCTTCGGCTGTAAGCTTCTATTTCCGGAACAGTTACCAATATTTTTTCTACCTGGCGCAGGATCCTGTCTGTTTCTTCCAGCGAAGTGCCTGGAGGGGATGAATAGTCGAGCACTATGCTTCCTTCGTCCATCTCCGGTAAAAAACCGGTTTCCAGTTTGGGATAGATATACCAAATGGAAAAGATCAAACCCAATATCATCAATAAACTTATCCATGGCCTGCGGATAAAAAAACCCACCCATCGCTGGTTCTTTACATTATGCGGTTTGATTTTCTGTTTGAAACTGTTGACCACACCGGCTTTGGGCGTGAAGAAAAGATAGATCACCGGTAATATGATCCAGGTAACAAAGAACGAACATACCAGTGTGATGATCATAGTATCCGTCATCACTTTGAAATAAGCACCTGCCACACCACTCATTAAAATAAAAGGGAGAAAAATAACTATAGTGCTTAAAGAAGACCCTATCATTGCCGGAAGCAGGTACCTGATCGCTTTTTGTATAAGGGTTGTAGTGGGATCGCCTGGGTGCTCTTCATGTGTACGGTGAATCTGTTCTACTACCACGATCGCATCGTCAATGATCAAACCGATAGCCGCGGCTATTGCGCCAAGCGTCATAATGTTCAATGTTTGCCCGTAAGCAAATAAACAGATGATAGAAAGGCATAAAATAACCGGGATGGTTACCAATATCACGGCGCTTGCTTTGAAAGAACGTAGAAAAATAATGGCAACAAGAATTGCAAGGCCGAGCCCGATCATTAAACTATCCGTTACACTTTTAATAGAGTCCTTTACAAAATCAGCCTGCTCATAAAAAGGATTGATGGTAACATCCTTAGGCAATATCTTTTTCAGGTCCCTTAATTTTGCATCCATCTTGTCGCTTAGGTCAACAAGGTTAGCATTAGGTTGCTTGATTACTGCGAGTAAAATACCCTCATGGCCATTCGCATTTATCTTGATGTATTCTTTTGCTTCCTGGATCTGTACATCTGCAATATCCTTCAACAGGATTACGCGACGGCTATTATTGCTAAGCACAATATTGGAAAGCTGGTCTTTTGAAGTTACAGCCGCATCAGTGATCGTGAGGTATAATAAACGGTAGTCAGATAAGTATCCATTCGATTTAATAAAATTCGTTTGACTAAGCGCTGTGTTGATCATTTCCGGCGTAACACCCAGCGTATTCATTTTTTGGACGTTCAGTACCAGCCAGTATTCTTTTTCTTTTCCACCGATCACGCGGATCTCTGATACACCTTCTACCTGCGATAAAAAAGGTTTGATGGTGTACATCGCCAGTAATTTCATTTCTATCGGCGAACGCGATCCGCTCTCCAATGAAAATCCAGTAATGGGGAGGATAGAAGGATTCATTCTCTCCACAGTGATCTGAATATCCTGCGGCAGCGTATTTTTTATTTCATTGATCTTTGATTCGATCCGCTGCTGGCTGATATCAATATTCGCGTTCCAGTCCATATAGGCTGAGATCTCGCAGCTTCCCCTGCTGGTAGTGCTTTGGATCTTTTTCAGATCGGGAACCTGTTTGATCGCGTTTTCCAATTGACGCGTAACCGTGATCATCATTTTCTTCACGGGTTGTTGGCCCGCATCTGCGATGATCTTTATTTTGGGAAAAGTAATTTCCGGAAAAAGCGCCGTCTGCATTCTGCTGTACGCAAATAATCCTCCCATGATGATGATCACCACGAGTACGCTCACCGGGTTCTTATAAGTGGTAAAGAAGCTTCGCATAGAATTATTTGATAACGGTTACTTTAGCGGTATCGCCTAAACCATAATTTCCCGTCAGTAATATCTTATCGGTAGGGTAGAGCCTGGGAGATAAAATTTCCACTTTGTCAGCAGACTCCAATCCTTTGATCACAGGCACTTTCACAGCAGTAACACTGTCGATCATTTTCATGATCCAGAACTGGCTTTGTACTTCATCGGTTAATACGGCCGATTTTAATAGAGAAACGGTGTTGGTTCTTGATTGTTTTACAATCCGCACTTTAGCGATCAGGTTCTCCGGGATCTGCCTGTCGGTATTTACACTGATCACAAAATTCTGTGTTTGTGAAACTGAATCCACGGTTGGCATAGCCATTTCAATAACACCATTCAGCGTTGTTTTATCAGGAAGTGTTAGCTGCAGGTTTTTATTTGACGCGAGATAAGGCCGTAATTCATAAGGCAATGAAAGAATGAAGACAAAACTTTTGGTATCGGTGATCGTTAGCAATTGCTCACCATCCTGCACATAATCTCCCGAGCGGTAATTGAGCTGCGTAATGAAACCCGTGCCCGGTGATTTGATATGTATGGAACCATCAAAATGAAGTGATGTATCAAGCTTAGTGATCGTGTTACCTAAACTCTGCGATTCTTTTGTTCTTACAACGAACAATTCCTGTCCCCTGGTAACATAGCGCCCCAGTTCCGCATTCACCAATTGCAGGTATCCATTGGCACTGGATTTTACAAAGGTTTTCAAACGATAGGAAGAAACAGCATTCAGTTCAATGCTATCGCCCATATTGCCTGTAACAGGTGTTGTTAAGGTAACAGGAGTGGCCCCTTCTTCGGTTTTTTCTTCTTCGTGCGCGGTTTCTTTTTTATCGCCGGGTTTGCAGGCAACAAAAACAAGGAGCAAAATGAAAACGGGTATCGTCTGTTTGATAGATCTCATGTTCCTTTATTTTTTATTCCAGTAATTGATCTGGTTGATGATCTGCAATTTGCTGATGGTATTCTGACGAATGGCATTTTTTGCAGTCAGGTAATTCCCAATAGCAAGAATATAATCTGCCATACGGGCATCGCCTGTTTCCAATAATTTCCGGTTGGCCTCTACCAATGTTTCCGTGTATTTGATCTGTCCGTTTAACTGGTCGAGGAGTTTTTGCGTATTGTTTAGCTGCTGGCTCAACTGCGAAAGCTGCTGGTCAAACTGTTTCTTAAAGAAATCGCGGTAACCCTGTCTTGTCCGTTCTGAAATACTAATCTTATCATGCTGCATTTTTTTCTGTTTGCCATCATAGATCGGAACAGAAATATTCAATCCGAAACTCACGCCAAAATTTTTATAGAAATCAGAAGGGAAAGCAGTGAGATAACCTCCATCAGCATACACACTTACTTTTGGTTTGTAAGTATAGTCTATCAACGCATCGCTGTTACGCAGTTTTAAACTGTCGATGCGGTATTGTTCATAAAAAATGGTGCTCTGGGCGTCGGGCACAAGCGATAGTTCAATGGCAGGCGCGGAAAGCGGGAGGGTGGTTGTGTCAGTAATGCCGGATAAATAATTAAGCGTGGCAAAATCATTCTGGTATTGCAACCTTGCCTGGCTGATCACTATTTCCTGCTGCTGGATGGTTACTAAAAAACTCAGGTAATCCGTTTGCCGGTAAACGCCTTTTTCTGTCAGATTTCTCAATACCTGTTCTTCTTTTTTCAAAAGTGCAAGCATATCGGTGTTGAAACTTACCTGCTGCCAATCGCCATACGCCGTGATGTATTGTGCCGTAACCGACTTGGTAAGATCCTGTATAGAGATCTTTCCTGAAACATTAATAGCATCATTTAATAAACGGATCGCTTCATACTGATTTTGCAAATAATCCTTTGGTACAATAGTTTTGGATACCGTGATCAGTTGGCTGAAATTGGCGCCATTAGTAACCGCGCCATCATATCCAAACCCGTTAAAGGAAGGTGCGTAACTATTGTTGCTGTTAGCTGTTACCTGCGGTTTCATTCCTGCATCGATCCGCAGACTGTCGATCAGGTTGGATAATTTCTGGTTACTATAATCATTCAGTAAAGGACTGTTTTGTATGGCAGTATTGATATAATGTTCCAGCATCCTTTCCTGTGCATTTGCAGTCGCTGTAAACGCGAGTAAATAAAAGACGCAAAAAATATTTTTTAAATGATTACACATTTTGTGGCTTAAAATGAATGGTAAAATCATGTTCGTGGTCTGCATATTGGTAAGAAATGGAAAACCCCGCAAGTGTACAGATCTCTTTCACAATGGCCAGTCCAAGCCCGGTGCTTTCTGCTGATTGTTCTTCTTTGTAAAACCGCTGGAATATTTTATCGTTATCTAACGGCCCATCTGCTGCATAGTTTTTTATCGAAAGGAGTTCATTTGTTAATGATATAGAAACCGTTCCATGCACCGGTGTATAACGGATCACATTGTTGAGCAAATTATTGATCATGATCTCAGCTAAATGCTGATGGAAACTCAGAATAACATGTTCCGTGGCAACACTCAGGATCAGTTGTCTTGCCGTAATCAGTTCGTCTCTTTCTGCTAATTTACTGGTGAGGATATTGGTCAGGTTAACTGATTCGTTTAGCTTGAACTGCCGGTTCTCCAGTTTAGTCAACAACAATAAGGATTGATGAAGCTTGGATAATTTTAAAGTGGCATCTTCAATGCTAAGTAATTGCTGAATGGTTTTTTCTTTTCCTTCTGCTTCCTGCAACAGTGATTCTACTTTTGACCGGATCACTGCCAGCGGTGTCTGCATTTCATGTGAAGCATTTTCTGTAAAAGTGCGCAATGCAAGATAATCCTGGTAAATACGGGCCGTCATTTTATTCAGGCTCTCATTCAGCAGGTTGATCTCATCAATATTTTCCTTCGCCAGTTGCAGCGGATGTTTCATGGATAACTGGTAATCCCTGATGCTATCGATAGTTGTATAAAACGGTTTCCATAACCGTGTGATCAGTTTCCGGTTAACCAGGTAGTTGCAAAGAAGGATGAATGCGATCATGCAAACCGTTACAAGAATAATTAATTGTAAAAGATCTTCTGTTTCAGTTTGGGATTGGTTAACAGAAACCTTATAACGCTTTCCAGCGGCCGTTACAGTAAACACGAGTTGCCTTACCGGCTCCTGTTCATTCTCGGCCTTGTTGAAAGTTTCTATGGTATGCGGTTCCTGGGCTGCAATAGAATCACCTGAACCAATGATCACTATCCATTGGTGCCTGGTATTTTGTACTTCCGGTAGCTGATCATGTTCTTTGATGAAATTCGTAATCTCCTGCTGTTCTACATAGAGACCGCGGTCAAGTTGCCTCGTTAATACGTAGTTCAGCACAAAATAAAATGCGATACTTCCCACGAGAAACGTGAGAATGATCGCCGTTATATTTACCTGATTATATTTTGTAAATAATTTCATGGCAGCTGCATTTTATATCCCTCGCCATACATGGATTTGATGCAATCTTCGCTACCAGCTGCAATGATCTTTTTGCGGAGGTTCTTGATATGCGAATAAATAAAATCGTAGTTGGGAGGGAAATCCATATCATCTCCCCATAAATGTTGCGCAATCGCATTCTTTGAGAGAATCCGGTTACGGTTCACAACAAGGAATAATAATAACTGGAACTCTTTTTGCGTCAGGTCAACCACTGTTTTGTTCACCGTAACGGTTTTCCCGATCATATCGATCTGTATATCGCCTGCAGTGATCAGAGATTGCCCGTTAAAATTTTTCCTGCGTATGATGGCGGCAATACGGACACTTAGTTCTGACAAATGAAAAGGTTTGATCAGGTAATCATCTGCACCTAATTGCAACCCTTCGATCTTATCTTCCAAAGCGCCTTTGGCTGATATGATAATTACGCCATCGGTTTTCTTATCCTGTTTCAGGAACTGTAAAATATCAAGCCCTGAGCCACCGGGCAACATAATATCCAGCACGATGCAATCGTAAGAATGATATTCGATCTTTTCCAGCCCATCCTTGTAACTGAAGACGGATTCACATAAATAACCCGCTGCAGACAGGAAATCTACCATGCTCTGGTTAAGGGTTAGTTCGTCTTCTATAATGAGGATCTTCAAGTGCGGATGATTTCTTTACAAAATAGGACTATAATTCTGTAGGAAATCTGTAGAAATGGGGTTTGAAATGGTTATGGTTAGAATTTCTACAGGATTTCCGAATAGTCCTGCATGGCGGGAATTCAGTTGGCCTGGTCAAGCGCCTTTATCTGCGCATGATAATTTTTAGGCAACAAAAAGTATTTGATGAGCCTGTCTGCATACAAACGTTTCGCCAACTTGTACATGGGCACAACGGGTTTAAACCATCTCGTTTTTGTAAAGCCAAGCATGTCTTTGGCAATAGCGGGCAACACTAATTTTTGCGATTCCAGGAGAACAACAAACCTGGTTCTTCCTAGATGTTTTTTATATTGTTTGTAAAGGTCAATGGTGTGTGCACTTTTTACAAGATCATTTTGGAGGTGTTGTTCACGTGAAACAAGCCAGTTAGTATAATTGGCTGGTAATAGTGTCAGTCCCATTCTTGAACCCACCCGGTAAAATACATCGTACACTTCTTCTTTTTCTTTCTGCGTCATTTTTCTTTCCAGCAATTCAAAAGAAGCGATTGAATAATAGATCAGCATATACAATACATCACGATACGCCCAATCGGGAATAGTTGCCTGCCTGTTTTTTTCAACGGCACTGTGAATGGAAGTGATCCTGTCAATAGCTGCATTGGCAGCATCGAAAGGAGAGAAGACGATCATCCTTGCGTACTCAACAGTAGAGAACAGCCTGCCTAAGGGATCAGCAGGCAGCCTGCCCGTAAAATACAACCAGTCAACCGCTTTATTCAAAGCGAATTCCGCTGCGGACCCTGCAAAAATAAAAAGGATGGTATCTGCCTTCCCCCATATTTTTCTTACGATCGAATTATTCTCTACAAAATTTTCCAAAATTTTTCAAACATTAAAACATCAACAAATAGTGTATTTATCTTTAGGCAACAAACCACTGCTTATGAAACATATATCGTGCCTTTCTTTTATACTGTGTTGTTTTTTACTCTCATCCTCTCGATTACTACATGCCCAACAGCAACCTGATGCCACACTGCCTGGCACATGGAAAGGTACATCCGTTTGCCAGGTAAAAAATTCTCCCTGCAATAATGAGATCGTTGTATGTCATATTTCCGCTACCAAGATTGTCAACAAATTTACAGTGGTTATGAATAAAATGGTTTCCGGTGAAGAGGAAGAAATGGGTACACTCGAAGGTGTTTTCGATCCGAAGGCCAAAATACTTTCCCTCACGCCAAAAGAGAATATCAGGTGGTCATTTCAATTAGAAGCCAGGGAATTGAAAGGCACGTTGTACTATAATGGGGTATTGTACAGGATCGCCAGGATCGAAAAGACAAATTAACATATAAGGATTAACATGCTATTGAAATGATGAGTATTCCTAAGCGATAAGGTCTAGCTCTATTTTTGCAGGTTGTAGGTCGTGATTAAAAGCTGGAACGCAAAGCACGCCAAGTTTACGCAAGGAACGCAAGGGGTTCCGAAATTTCCTTGCGTACCCTGCGGTTCCTGGCGCACCTTGCGTTCCAGCTTTTAACCACGATTTTTAGCGATCCTGTCGTTTCAAAAGAAGAGCGAATACAGCAAACAAATAGCACAACACGTTAGGGATTAATAAATTGACGCATTTTGAATTGCGATTTGTCGCAAAACACCCGCAACATTGTCGTTTTAATACAGCTTCTCAGTCTTCAATTGCGTCTACATTTGTTTCATCAAACACCAAACAAACGCTAACACTAAAAACATCACAATGAAAACAAAAACTTGGTACTGGATCGTCACAGGAATCTTTGCAGCATTTATGCTGTTCACTGCTATACCTGATATCATGGTCGCTCCTGATGCAGTAACTTTTATCACGGCTTTAGGCTATCCCGTATATTTTGTTGCCTTTATCGGCGTGGCAAAATTGCTGGGTGTGATCGGAATTCTCGTACCCTCTTTCAAACGAATCAAAGAATGGGCCTATTCAGGATTATTTTTTGATCTCGTAGGCGCTACTTATTCGGTGATAGCAAAATATGGAGTTCAAAAGGAGCAATCGTTTATGCTACTGATAGTGGGATTTTTATTTCTTTCCTATTACCTGTGGCATAAAACGGAGCAACAAAAAGCAGGGTTGAGAGCTTAGATAGTCAGGAGACTGGAGTCTGAAGACTGCCATCAGTCGCCAGACTATTTTTATGCGGTAAGATTAACTTGTAAAAGAAAGGAAGATCATTCGGTCTTCCTTTCTTTTTGATAGATTAGTACTTCATATGCACTCTCTTCAAACATCTGTACAATGACATTACATACGATCAGCCTGGCCATAGCTTGTTTCTCTGCATCCATCGCGAATGCAAGACCTGTAGTAAAAGATACCACCCTTATTCCCAAAGGCCCATTTCCCAATCTCCCTCCCGCAACTGCGGGATCAAAATCCCCTCCAAAGGTCGTATTCGCACTACAGGCTTGCCCCTGCCCACTACCGATCTTCTTTGCAAATTATTGCTCGTTTTGAGTTGTAATTGTGACCTTATTTTTCTGGATGCACTATCTGTTTTTCGACCTTCTGTCTATTCTCTGTTGACAGGGAAATCATTCTCTTTACGTAACCGATTAAACTGCTTATATGCGCCGCCAGGAGTCTTTGTTGCTATGTCTGATTTGTATATGGTTGTTTTCGTGTAAGAAGGAAATGGTACATCCCTCTCCCGTTGGGGCAGTGCAGTTACAGGCTTCTGTTTCTACTATCGTTTTGTCGCAGGCTTCGGCCGCGGGGCCGTCGATTGACTTTAGCTGGGCGTCTTTCCCCGATTCAAGCGGAACAACTGTGAATTATACCATAGAAGCTGCTTTAAGCGGGTCGCAATTCTGTGATGCAGTTGAGCTCTTAACCACCAAACAGTTATCTGCTGCGTTTACAGTTCGGGAACTGAACGAGCAGCTGAGAAAACTGGTACTTGCCGGTACAAAAGAACTGATTGAATTCAGGATCAGGATTAACAAGGCACAATTGCCGCCACAATATTCAAATACTGTCAGTGTAGCCATTACAACTTATCAATCTTATTTGCTCTACGATGAATCGCAGATACTTCGCCTGCCGGGCAATTACCAGAACTGGACCATTCCTTCTGCACCAAGGATCATTTCAGCAAAGCGTGACGGGGAATATGAAGGGTATGTAAATTTTACCGATCCTCAATCACAGTTTTATCTCGTAAAAGGAACGCAATGGGACAATGTGACAACTTACAATCAAACCGGTCCCAGTCAATTCGGGTTTAACGGCAGTTTCTTTAATGTGACAGGTGGCGCTGGTGTTTATAAAGTAAATGCAAGTATGAGTAAACATACCTGGTCCTGTACTAAGATCGATTCATGGGGTTTGTATGGAACAGCAGTTGCACCGGGAACGGCCGCAGAGGCTGATATGGTATTTGATGAAGCGGGTTTATCATGGCGCATTACAGCAGATCTTGTTAAAGGTGATTTCCTGTTCCGGCCCAATAAAACAAATGCGATCGTTTTCGGGCACAACAGCGAAAGCGTAACAGGTGTTCCTGATTACAATGGAACAAAGATCAGTATTGCAAAACCAGGAAACTATACGATCGTGCTTTCGTTGCAGTCGGCGGGGAACTATTCATATGGGATCCAGAAAAATAAGTAAATGAGAACAACAAATTGGGTGAAATAATTGATCATTTTAAAATCCGATATATGCAAAATCTACTGATTTCGTTACGAAGAATTGTTGTGACAGGAATTTACGTATTGGTGATATTCTGTGTATTGATGTTGATCCGCTCGCAGAATAAACACCTGTTGTCAAACGAAACACATGAGATAACAGTTCAAAAACAGGCGGTGTAAATACCTGTTTGGCGAATGGTTTCATGAGGATAATGCCGTCCTGCCGCATAAAATTGGCAGCGTCGACGTTGTATGATATTTATCTAACTTTATGGCATGTCAAAATGTTTTTGAAATACCATAAGGTCTGCGACTCTGCGATGAAAAAAAATACGAATTTCAAACAGCTCGCTCCTCGGGAGATCTTCACCGCTGGGTCGCGGAGAGCGCCGAGTTAACGCAGAGATAAATTTTGGGTATATTTAAGTATCCCAAAAACGACACCATGAGAACGTTCATTTTATTTTTATTAATAGCCACCTCCGTCCAGGCACAAACATTCCGCGTCCATATCGATCCCTCACTTAACCCCTCAGAACTCGACGGAAGATTATTACTCCTTATCTCAAAAAATAATAAATCCGAACCCCGTTTCCAGGTAAGTGACGGTGTCGCATCCCAATTGGTATTTGGTATTGATGTGGACGGATGGAAAAAAGGGAATACAAAATTAGTAAATGTACAGGCCATCGGCTATCCGCTGGAAAGATTAAAAGATGTGCCCGCTAGTGATTATTATGTACAAGTGCTGCTTCACAAATACGAGACCTTTCATTTGAAAACAGGCCAAACCGTAAAATTACCGATGGACAGGGGCGAGGGCCAGCATTGGAACTCAGCGCCAGGTAATATTTATTCCGTACCGGTTAAGATGCATTTGGATCCGGCACGTAATAACGAAATGCAACTCACGATCACTAAGATCATTCCTCCCATTAAAGAACCCGAGGACACAAAATATATCAAACACATCAGGATCCAGAGTAAACTGCTCAGCGAATTCTGGGGCAGGCCCATGTATCTTGGCGCACATATTTTATTACCGGCGGGTTTTGATGAACATCCCAATGTGAAATACCCGCTTGCTATTTTTCACGGGCATTTTCCTTCAGACTTTGGTGGTTTCAGAACAACACCTCCCGATGCCGAATTGAAACCCGATACCTCTGAACGGTTTCATATAACGGGCTACAATAAAATTGTGCAGGAGATTACGTATGATTTTTACAAACAATGGACGGGTCCTGCATTCCCACGCGTTCTTGCCATCGAGATTCAACATGCCAATCCATACTATGACGATTCTTACGCGGTAAACTCCGCTAACATCGGCCCGTATGGTGATGCCATTACTTATGAACTCATACCGGAGATAGAAAAACGTTACAGGGGAATCGGGCAAGGCTGGGCACGGTTCATGTACGGCGGGTCTACCGGCGGATGGGAAGCATTGGCCGCACAGGTGTTTTATCCTGATCAATACAATGGTTGTTACGCGGCTTGCCCTGACCCGATTGATTTTCGTCATTATACCACCATCGATATTTACAAAGACAAAAATGCTTATTACCCCGAAAGTGATTTCAAAAAAACTGCGCGTCCCGGTGAGCGTAATTATCTCGGTCACGTATTAGCCACCGTTCAGGAAATGAACCAACAGGAACTCGCACTCGGCAGCCGCACCAGGAGCGGCGGTCAGTTTGACATATGGGAAGCCGTGTATTCTCCCATGGATATAGATGGTTACCCGAAAAGGATCTTCGATAAATACACGGGTAATATCGATACAACAGTGGCTGCCTACTGGCGCGAGAATTTCGATCTCTCTTATATCATCAAACGCGATTGGAATAAAATAGGGAACAGCCTCAAAGGAAAGATCCATCTATACGTGGGTGATATGGATACCTATTATCTCAACGATGCCGTATACACCGCAGAAGAAATACTTAAAAAATTAGAAAACCCAGCCTGCAACTGCGAAGTGGACTATGGCGATCGTGCCGAGCATTGCTGGAATGGCGACCATACCCAACCCAATTACATCAGCCGCCTCCGTTATCACCAGATGTATATTCCCAAATGGGCGGAAGAGATGAAAGCGAGAGTTCCGAAGGGAGCGGATGTTACATCGTGGAGATACTAAAAACATGAATTACACGAATTAAAACGAATTAGAACGAATGGGTTCTCAAAGTGCATGATGCAACAACAGATCAGAGATCATGCGTTTTAATTCGTGTAATTCGTTTTTTAATTCGTGTTTGACTAAAAAAGCCCCGCCAAAGCGGGGCCTCTATTCATCATGTTAATCATTACCATTTATCATCTTCCGGTAAAATATCCTCGGAGGTATCTTTGGAGCCGGGTGCATCATTGTTTGTGGTGCTTGAAATATTTGGCGTGTTTGAAGGTGATACGTAAATGGTCTGGTGGTAGAACTTGGTAGATGGTTTTACCGAACTCATTTTGTCCTGGAATATAGCCAGGTAATTATTGTCTTTATTGTTCTTGCCAAATACATCTTTAAGTTGTGAGAAAAGATCAAGCGAAGTAGTTTCAAAAACGGATGTTTCAAGACTAAGCAATTTGATATTGGCTTCCACAAACTGGTTCATCTCTGTGTTGATGATGGTACAATGTACATTACCTTTCACGATCGAATCTTTGTTAAGATTCACGCGCAGGCTATACACGGACCCTTCAAATTCACCCTCGATCTTGATATCGTTGCAGATGACCACGCCCCTCATCACACCTGTCGGTGTAATATAAATGCCCTTCTTGCTGTACAACACGCCATTGAAGTTTCCATCAAGAACAATATCATTCTCTGAATCCAGTACACCTGAAATATTGGTGGAACTGGTAATAAACAGTTGTTTATCTTCAGAAGAAGTTTGCGTTGAGAAACCTGAATTGGGATCGTGTAACAGTTGCTCCCTGAACTTATTCATGCGCTAAAATTTTTGTGTGAAAACATATACCGGTAGAAAAGTTAATAATTTCTGGCAATATACAACTTCATGACTGTTATTTTTTTATGAAATCACGAAACATTTGCCTGTATTATTCAAAAAACCATCAAAATGGCTATCTTGGGTCACTTGTAATTCATTAATCCTGAACCAATCCTATGCTTTTTAAGAAAACAGAGAAACCGGAGGCTGGAATACTGCCAGCAATACAAGTGGTGTCTGGCGGCGTCTATTTCGGTATTATCAAGACCTCTTCACCGATCCGCATAGAAGGGGATTTTAAAGGGATCATTTTCTGTACCAATAAAGTGATCATTGACAAAAAAGCTACCGTAAACGGGGATATTCTCTGCCATGATATCGTAATCGGCGGGTTAATCGATGGGAATGTGATCTGCCAGCACAAATGCAATCTTGATGAAGGTGCGGTAGTAAATGGTATCATCCGCACATCAAAATTTGAAAACGGCGATGGTAGTTCAGTTACCGGCCCCGTATACGTAAGCAAGGAAAATATGAACATGAACGTGGATGAATACTACGAACTGTTCAATAAAAAAGAAACACTTGAAAAGATCAAAGCTGAATATTTCTCGCTACCTCAAAAATTAATATTGATCACTTAGTCGGCACATGCGCAACTCACCGGTCATAACATTGTCGCGTTCCCGGGTTGAAAGGGAAACCGGTTACTGGTTCAACGTATGTCGTAAAGCGGCGTCTGTTTTTTTTTTTAATCATCTGTTTTTTTTTGCCCGCAGTATCCGTTGCACAATGTCCCGTAAATCTTGGGTTTGAATCCGGCACATTTGATAACTGGCAATGCGTGGCTGGTAAGATAGATCTGTTCGGAAAGGTCACCACATCTCCTACAGCACCACTGGCCACAAGGCATACCATCTATCCGAAGAGTTCAAAAGAGCTCGATAAGTACGGCGGCTTTCCTGTTGCATGCCCCAATGGCAGTAATTACTCTATCAGGCTTGGCAACGATTCAACAGGTGGACAAGCGGATGGTGTGGGTTACACCTTTACCGTTCCCTCGGGACAGGATGACTATAGTATTGTGTACAATTATGCCGTTGTATTTCAGAACCCGAATCACCAGGATTTTGAACAGCCACGCTTTACCGCAAAAGTGTTTGATGTAAGTGCCAACAGCTACATTACATGCTCTTCGTTTGACTTTACATCGTCGGGTAACCTGCCGGGATTCAATAAGATAGTGAGTGAAAATGATTTTTCTATAGTGTATTATAAACCTTGGTCGTCTGTTTCTATTAAACTGTTAGGGTATGCGGGCAAAACACTAAGATTGGAGTTTGCTGTTAATGATTGTTCCCTGAGTGCACATTTTGGTTACGCGTACCTGGATGTGGCTGAAGACTGTGGTTCTTTGATAAAAGGTAATGTGATCTGCGTTGGCCCAACATCAACTGTACTTATGGCACCGTATGGTTTTCAGGAGTATCACTGGTTTAATGCTGATTTTTCAAAACCGCTGGGAGACAGGAATATCCTCCCCGTTGACCCACTGCCTCCACCGGGAACGAAATTCGCAGTGGAAATA
This sequence comes from Bacteroidota bacterium, assembly GCA_040388705.1. Classification (GTDB taxonomy): domain Bacteria; phylum Bacteroidota; class Bacteroidia; order Chitinophagales; family Chitinophagaceae; genus Sediminibacterium. The sequence continues at coordinate 165,210 of JAZKBI010000021.1, forward strand.
ATTCCTTTCCCCGGCTCGGGTTGTCGTGATACATTGTACACAGTGCTCAGAACCGCCCCTGTTCCTTTTGTTTTTAAAGTAACAGATACAACAGGAGCATGCCCGCCCACGAGTATAGATCTTACCCTGCCCTCAATTACAAAAGGAAGCACACCAGGACTGAAATTCAATTATTTTATCGATTCAAACCTTATTGATTTTGCAGCAAATGTTGACCAGGTTACTGCTAACGGCAAATACTATATCAAGGCCAACAATGCAGAAGGTTGTCTTGATGTGCGTCCGCTTGTTGTGAAGTATGATACATTGCCAGGCATCAGTGTTTCGGATCCGCCCCCGGTTATTTATCCGCAAACAATCGATATTACATCTCCCGGTTTGATCACAGGAAGTTTACCCGGCATGACCTTTAGCTATTGGAAAGATATTGCTGCAACGGTTATTCTGCCATATCCCAATGCTTTAACGTACAGCGGCACCTTTTACATTAAAGCAACTACACGGTTTGGCTGCAGCGATATTGAACCTATCGAGGTCCGTGTAAGTTTGGGCCAACCGCCCAACGTATTTTCTCCAAACAACGATGGTATCAATGATGTCTGGGACGTTCCTTTACTGATACCTTACCCGCAATGCAGCGTAGACATCTACAGCCGGTCGGGCCGTCTTGTTTTTCATTCGATCGGATACAGTAAACCCTGGGATGGCAAACTCAATGGAAAATTATTACCGATGGGAATATATTATTATGTGATCAGGGTTTCAAATCTTATCGCACCGCTTGGCGGAAGTGTTATGATTCTTTATTAAGAGAATGTGTTGTGCCCGTTGAACGATGAGCGACAATTCTTTTTTAACCCCGGCTTTTAGGCTGGGGATTCAACCTTCCCTTTGAATACAGGGCTTTAGCCCTGACTGCTTTTTTATTTTGAGATTGTTACCAATTAGCGTTCGTCTTCTATTGCAAAAACAATTATGGCTAAGCCGGGGTTTCCTGTATTTTTTGTATCCCCAGCTTAAAAGCTGGGATTACAATGTTCGACTATGAACCTTTACAAAAATCATTATCCCTAAAACAGTATTTTTGCAGCCTGTTACAGAAAGAAGAAGCAATTCAATGAACCATAAGCTCCAACTATTATCCACACAACTGGAAGGCGATCTGTATTTTGATACGGTAATGCGCACCCTTTATGCAACCGATGCTTCGGCCTACCGCGAAATGCCGTTGGCTGTAGCGATCCCCAAATCAAAAGAAGATATTAAGAAACTGATCGGGTTTGCAAAAGACAACCACACATCATTGATCCCGAGAACGGCGGGCACTTCGTTGGCAGGACAGGTGGTGGGCAACGGAATTATTGTAGATGTTTCCAAACATTTCACGCAGATACTTGAACTGAACCTGGAAGAAAAATGGGTTCGTGTGCAGCCGGGTGTGATCAGGGATGAACTGAATATGTTCCTGAAACCTTACGGATTATTTTTCGGCCCCGAAACATCAACAGCCAACCGCGCGATGATCGGTGGTATGGTGGGAAATAATTCTTGCGGATCTAATTCTGTGGTCTACAGAAGCACCCGCGAACATTTATTGGAAGTGAATGCGATATTGAGTGATGGTTCTGAAACCGTTTTCAAAGAATTATCAACTGATGCATTTCATGCAAAATGTGAGCAGGATGATCTCGAAGGAAAGATCTATCAAAATACGCGCAGCCTGTTAAGTAATTATGATAACCAGGTTGAGATACGCAAAGAATTTCCGAAGAAAACGGTAGAGAGAAGAAATACCGGTTATGCTGTTGATTTGTTGGTAAATACAGAACCTTTTAATGCGGGCGGCGATTCATTTAATTTTTGTTCACTCATTGCAGGATCAGAAGGAACCCTGGCTTTTTTAACGGAAATCAAACTGAATGTTGTTCCGCTTCCTCCCAAAGAAACCGGGTTATTGTGTGTGCATTTTAATTCCATCGATGAATCGTTGCGTGCAAATTTGATCGGATTAAAATACAGGCCGAGCGCCAGTGAACTGATCGATCATTATATTTTAGAATGTACCAAAGAAAATATTGAACAGAACAAGAACCGCTTTTTTGTTTTAGGTGACCCGGGCGCGATATTGGTGATTGAGTTTGCAAGACCATCGCGCGAAGAAATATTAGCCATCACGGCACAAGTTGAAGCAGAAATGCGTGCAGCAGGATTGGGTTATCATTTTCCTGTTTTGTTTGGAGAGGACACTAAAAAGATCTGGACCCTGCGTAAAGCCGGCCTGGGATTACTTGGCAATTTACCGGGTGATGAAAAAGCCGTTCCAGTTATTGAAGATACAGCGGTTGACGTGGATGATCTTCCCGCATATATTCGTGAGTTCAATGAGATCTTACTGAAGCATGGCCTGCACGCGGTGCATTATGCACATGCAGGCTCGGGCGAATTGCATTTGCGTCCTATCATCAATTTAAAAACAGAAGAAGGCAACCGTTTATTCAGGACCATTGCAGAAGAAGTGGCCACACTTGTAAAAAAATACCAGGGCTCATTAAGTGGTGAGCATGGGGATGGAAGATTGCGTGGTGAATTTATCAGGCAAATGGTGGGAGAGAAGAACTACCGTTTACTACAGGAGATCAAACAAAGTTGGGACCCTCAGCATATTTTCAATCCCAATAAGATTGTGGATACACCGCCGATGAACACGATGCTTCGGTACGAGCCGGGACAATTCACGCCCGAATTCAAAACCGTTTTCCGTTTTCACCAGCAGGATATACTGCAGCACGCCGAACAATGTAATGGCTCAGGCGATTGCAGGAAAACACACTTGTCGGGTGGAACGATGTGTCCGTCTTTCATGGCATCAAGAAATGAAAAAGATACCACGCGTGCCCGTGCCAATATCTTACGCGAGTTCTTAACGCACTCCGATAAACTTAACCGTTTCGATCACAAGGAGATCTATGAAGTGATGGATCTTTGTTTGAGTTGCAAAGCCTGTAAATCGGAATGTCCTTCCAACGTGGATATGGCCAAACTGAAAGCAGAGTTCCTGCAACAGTATTATGATGCCAATGGCGTTCCGTTCCGTTCTAAATTGATCGCTAATTTTTCTACTTCGGCAAAATTGGGTTCACTTATGCCATCGGTATATAATTTCTTTGTGACGAATTCTTTTACGGGTAGTATTATTAAACGACTTTCAGGTTTTGCTGTTAAAAGGTCGATGCCGACATTATCCAATACTACTTTATTGAGTTGGTATCACCGGCATCAAAAAGAAATTACACAGAAAGGAAATAAAAAAGTTTACCTGTTTTGCGATGAATTTACCAATTACAATGACGCACATATCGGTATCACAGCCATTCTTTTGCTGGAGAAATTAGGATATGAAGTGGTTATCCCGAAACATGAAGAAAGCGGCCGTACCTGGCTTTCGAAGGGATTGCTGCGTGATGCACAGAAGATCATCAACAAAAACATTGTAGCGCTAAGCCCGTTGATTTCAGAAGCAACTCCTTTGATCGGCATAGAACCATCTGCCATCCTGACTTTCCGCGATGAATACCCAGATCTTGCTTTCGACGAAAATCTGATCGCTGCAAGGGAGCTGTCGAAACATGTTTTCCTGGTCGATGAATTCATCGCATCCGAAATCAACAAAGGAAATATCACCAGGGAAAAATTCACTAAAGAAAAACGTACCATCAAACTGCATGGCCATTGTCAGCAGAAAGCGATTTCATCAACGGCTGCCTCAGTGAAAATGTTGTCCCTGCCCGAAAACTACGAAGTAGAAACCATTCCCTCCGGCTGCTGCGGTATGGCAGGCTCCTTTGGTTTTGAAAAAGAACATTACGATCTCTCCATGCAGATTGCTGAACTTGTTTTACTACCAACTGTTCGTAAACAAACTACCGATACCCTGATAGCCGCGCCAGGCACGAGTTGCAGACACCAGATCAAGGATGGATGCGGGAGGAAGGCTTTGCATACGGTTGAGATTTTGTACGAAGCGTTGAAGTAATTGGAGCTCTGTTGCTATCGTCATTTCGAACGAGCGAAGCATCGTGAGAAAACTCATCAAGGTTAATGCCGAGCTCCGTCGGAGCACCTTTTGATGCTATCTAGTAATCTACGTGAGCTTTCTCACGATGCTTCGCTCGTTCGAAATGACGCGGCTAATAACTTTTTCCGAGAATCGCAAACAAAAAATTTCATAAATGAATAATTATTCATTTATGTTTGTGCCGTGAAATTACGCGACGATAGGAAAACAGAACAGATCTCTAAGGCAGTTCTGGGCCTGGTTAAACAAAAAGGGCTTGCCGGTATTACAATGGGCGAGATCGCGAAAGAAGCAGGAATGGCTACGGGAACGCTCTACATTTATTTCAAAAATAAGGAAGAACTCATCAATCATCTTTTTTTCGATTGCCGGAAGGAAGCGCTTGAGAATTATTTTCTCAACTACGATCTATCCAAACCATTTAAGTCGGGCTTTCATACTGTGTGGATGAACATCCTCAATTTCCGCATTCAGAATTTTGAAGAAGTGGTATTTATGGATCAATGCTATCACTCACCATTTATCAATGAGTGTACAATGAAGCTCGCAAAGGAAATGAAGAAGCCGCTTTTTAAACTGATCGAAAGAGGAAAAGAAGAAGGCGTTTTTAAGGACATGGATACTATGGCACTTCTCACATTTATGATCGGCTCCATACATGAAGGCGTGAAGAATGCACATTATAACCAGAAACCATTAAATAACACAGATATCACCAGCATGTTTAAAATGTGCTGGGATGGAATGAAAAAATAATTATTAACCGATATGAAAATGTTTCACGCAAAGGCGCAAAGAATTTTTAAGATGTCATGTGATCGAAAATCTTAGCAGCTTTGCCTCTTTGCGCCTTTGCGTGAAATCTTCCAACTTCGATAAATTTTTTCAATAAAACTATTATTTGACAAGCATGAAGAATATTTTAAACCCAATTTTACTAAGCCTGTTCATATTCTGCTGCACTACCGGCTGGTCGCAAACACGACCGGATTCTGTATTGCATGATGCTACCCTGGCAGGCTGTGTTCAGTATGCGTTAAGCCATCAACCCGTTATACAACAGGCATTGCTGGACGAAGCGATCACTGAAAAACAGATCCAGGCGCGATTGGCAGACTGGTACCCGCAGGTAAACCTGAACTACAATCTTCAGCATAATTTCGAATTACCCGTTTCTTATTTTTCGGGAGGCTATGTACGCAACGGTACTTTCAATTCCTCCAATATCGGGTTGAATGTTACGCAGAGTATTTTTAACAGGGATGTATTATTCGCGAGTCGCACAGCGAACGATATCCGCCAGCAGACAAGACAGAACACCAGTTTCAATAAAATTGATATAGCTGTAAATGTGAGCAAAGCATTTTATGATGTGTTGCTTACACAACAGCAGGTATCCGTTCTGCGCGAAGCAATCACACGCCTGGAGAAAAGTTTGAAAGATGCGATAAGTCAGTACCAGAGTGGCGTGGCGGACAAAACGGATTACAAGCGTGCCACCATCGCATTGAATAATGCAAAGGCACAACGCAAACAATCATCTGATCTCATTGTTGCCAAAATTGCTTACCTGAAACAATTAATGGGTCTGTCCGACGGTACGGATCTGAAACTGCAATATGATACTTCCTTGATGGAACGAGATGCGATCGTTGATACAAGTATTGGTGTACAATACGATAACCGCATCGAATATAAAATTTTACAAACGCAACAAAGGCTCCAGGAAGCAAACATTAAATATTACAAATCGAGCTTTGTTCCCACGATCTCGGCTTTTGGTAATTACAATATGTCTTATCTCAATAATGATCTCGGAAAAACATACAGCAATGGTTTTGGCAACTCTAATTTAGGTATCACTTTGGCCATGCCGATATTCCAGGGAAATAAACGGGTAATACAGATAAGGCAGGCTGAATTGCAATATAAACGCGTGGATTGGGACATCGTTTTGCTCAAGAGCCATGTGAATGCACAATATGCGCAGGCGATCGCTGTGTACAAAGGGAATCTTTCCAACTATTATTCACAAAAAGAGAATGTGGTGCTTGCTGATGATGTGTACAAAACATTGGATCTGCAGTACAGGTCGGGCATCAAGACCTATCTTGATGTGATCATTGCGGAATCTGATCTTCGTACAACACAACTTAATTATTATAACGCATTGTTCCAGTTGCTGCAAAGTAAAATAGACGTACAAAAAGCATTGGGAAATATTCAATATTAAATCATAACAATACGACACAATATGGCAAATACAATTGTAAAACAGGGTGTACTTATCTGCAGCGTTTTGGTATTCGCTGCCTGCGGTGATAAGAAAACACCTGAAGCGCCAAAAGCACCGCCGCCTGCGAGTGTTACGGTATACGAGGTAAAAAAAGAATCAGCGGTGTATTTTGATAATTATCCCGCTACAATTACTCCATTGAACCAGGTTGACCTGAAAGCACAGGTAACAGGTTATATCACCGGTATGTATTTTATCGACGGGCAACATGTAAACAAGGGACAAAAATTATATGACATCGATCGGCAGCAATACCAGGCAAATTATGACCAGGCCGTGGCCAATCTCAATGTGGTAAAAGCCTCTCTCGCGAAAGCACAACAGGATGCAGATCGATACAATGATCTTTTAAAACAGGATGCGATAGCCAAACAGAAAGTGGACTATGCATTGGCCGACCTGCAAAGTGTAAAAGCACAGGTGATCGCAGCAACGGCAAACGTATCGCGTTTATCTAATGATCTTCGGTTCTCCAGTATTTATGCGCCTTTTACAGGAACGATCGGCATTTCGCAGGCGAAAGTGGGCACGCTGGTAACTGCTAACCAGAATATACTCAACACGGTTTCTTCAGATAACCCGATGGCTGTTGATATTGCTGTTGACCAAAAAGAGATCCCGCGTTTTATACAATTGCAGCAACACAATGTAGCAGCTGATTCCACCTTCACATTGGCTCTTCCTGATAATTCCATTTATACAGGAACAGGGCATATCAGTTTGATTGATCGTGCTGTGGATCCGCAAACGGGAACGATCAAAACAAGGTTGGTATTTGTAAATAACGGCCAGTTAAAACCGGGTATGAATATGAATGTGCGTGTGAAGAACAATCACGGCGGGCAATTCATATTGGCTCCCTACAAATCTGTGGTTGAGCAGATGGGCGAATATTTTGTTTTTGTAGTAGGCGATAGCAGCAAAGTTGCACAGAAAAAAGTATTGCTTGGAACAAGGATCAATGATAAAGTAATTATTAAAGACGGATTACAGGAAGGCGATAAAGTAGTATCAGAAGGCGTGCAGAAAATAAAAGATGGTACTGTGATCAGTACTGCTCCACCAAAGCCGGCCAAACCATAACAAAGAAAAAATTATGATCGCAAATCTATTTATAAAACGGCCGGTCACCGCCATTGTTATTTCATTGGTGATCGTGTTGTTGGGCGTGTTATCTATCATGAACCTGCCCATCAGCCAATACCCCGAGATCACGCCACCAACGGTGCAGATCACCGGGAACTTTACGGGAGCCGATGCGCAAACGGTGGAACAAACCGTGACCACGCCGGTGGAGACACAGGTGAATGGTACACCGGGAATGGCGTATCTGCAAAGTAATAGTACGAGTGATGGTCGCACAACAATCACAGCTACTTTAAAAGTAGGAACCAATGCAGATATCGCTGCGCTGGATATACAGAACAGGGTTGGTATTGCCACACCGCAATTACCCGATGATGTAAAACGATTGGGATTGACCACGCGGAAACGTAATCCAAGTATCCTGATGCTTGTTGCCATGTTTTCACCTAACGGATCACATAGCATTCCTTTTGTAGATAACTATACCAATATTTTTGTAAGGGACGCATTGCTTCGCGTACCCGGTGTAGGTGACGTGTTTACCCGTGCCGATGATTTCAGTATGCGGGTCTGGTTGCAGGTTGATAAACTTGCACAATTAGGCATCACTTCAAACGAAGTGATAGCTGCATTGCAGGAACAGAATGTGCAAATTGCAGCAGGATCAGTAGGAGCACCACCACAGAATAGTGTTCAGGCATTTGAGTATACTGTATTTACGAATAGCCGTTTAAGCAGTGAGGAACAGTTTAGCAATGTTATCGTACGTACCAAACCTGCAGATGGCTCAGTGGTACATTTGAAGGATGTGGCCCGTATACAATTGGGCAAATTCAGTTATGCCAGTAACTCATTTGTTGATGGGAAAAGGGGGTCCTACTTGCTCGTTTACCAGGCGCCGGGAAGTAATGCGATAGAAACGGCAGACGGTGTTTATAAGGCGATGGATGCATTGAAGAAATCGTTTCCAAAGGATATAGATTATGTGGTTCCTTTTGAAACGGTATCTGTAGTAAAAGTATCCATCGAAGAAGTGATCACTACATTATTGGAAGCATTGGCGCTCGTGGTATTGGTCGTATTTCTTTTCCTGCAAAGCTGGCGTGCCACTTTGATACCTGTATTGGCGATCCCTGTATCTATTATCGGCACATTTGCTTTGTTTATTCCGCTGGGATTTACCATTAATACGCTAACGATGTTCGGGTTCGTACTCGCCATCGGTATCGTGGTGGATGATGCGATCGTTGTGGTGGAAGCGGTGCAACATTATATCGATCACGAAAAATTATCAGCGAAAGAAGCTACCTACAAAGCGATGAAAGACATTTCCGGACCGGTTGTTGCTATTGCATTGATATTGGCAGCGGTATTTGTACCGGTGGGTTTTATCCCGGGTATCGTTGGAAGATTGTATCAACAGTTTGCCATCACCATTGCCATTTCCGTTTTGATCTCGGCATTTGTGGCGCTTTCCTTAACACCCGCTTTGTGTTCTCTGTTCCTAAAACCAATGAACATTAATAAAAAAGCGAAAGGCCTGAACCAGTTTTTCTACCGCTTCAATACCTGGTTTGCAAAGGTTACCAATTCTTATTCGGGTGGTGTACAACGTGCCATTAAGGCAACACCGTATATGTTGGTTTTGCTTATTTGCATCATGGCGGGAACGGCCATACTCTTTAAGAACAAACCCTCCGGTTTTATTCCAACTGAAGATGAGGGACGTTTATTTGTTACCTATGAATTACCTGAAGCTTCTTCAACCACAAGAAGCCTGGAGGTGTTGAACAGCATCATGGCCAATATGAAAGAAACACCGGGCATTGCGCATTATGCGGCGTTAGGTGGGTTTAATATTATTACAGGGGCTACGAAATCAAACAGCGGAACAGTGTTTACACAGTTGAAACCATGGAATGAGCGAAAAGATAAATCATTACAACTTGCTGCGATCGCTGCCGACGTGCAGAAAAGATTGTCGTCTATCAAGGGAGCTACTATCCGAGCCATTTCACCACCGGCAATTCCGGGCCTTGGCCAGACAGGCGGTTTCACCTTTGAGCTTGAGCAACGTGAAAGTACAGATGATATCAAACAGTTTGAAAAAGTAGTGAACACATTTGTGGGAGAGATGAACAAGCGCCCCGAGATCGCGTCAGCTTATTCTTATTTTACGGCGCGAACACCAGGGTATAAAGTAGATGTTGACAGGGAAAAATGCAAAAAGTTAGGCGTGTCCATTTCAGATGTGTACACAACATTACAAACCTATCTTGGTAGTAAATACGTAAACGATTTCACTATTTATGGAAGGAATTTCCGTGTAGTGGCGCAGGCAGATACTTTGTTCCGCGCGGACATCAAAAACCTCGAACAGTATTATGTACGCAACCAGGCGGGAACCCTGCTACCATTGAGTTCGGTGATCTCTTATCAAACGATAGAGAGCGCGCCGTTGATCACACACTATAATCTGTTCCGTACAGCCGAGATCAATGGTGGCCCGAAAGAAGGTTTCAGCAGCGGCCAGGCCATACAGGCATTGCGTGAAACGGCTGATAAAGTATTGCCTGCGGGTTATGGATACGAGTTCTCAGGACTAAGCCGTGAAGAGATCAACGCAGGTTCAAGCACTGTATATATTTTCTCATTGTCGATCTTGTTTGTATTCTTATTCCTGGCTGCATTGTATGAAAGCTGGTCGGTGCCATTTTCTGTATTGTTTGCTGTACCAACCGGCGCATTTGGTGCGATATTAACGCTGACATTATTGCCATCATTAACCAATAACGTGTATGCGCAAATTGGACTGGTTACACTGATCGGTTTGGCAGCAAAGAATGCGATCCTGATCGTTGAGTTTGCAAAGGAGCGGGTGGATAGCGGGATGGAAATTATCCCTGCCACCATCGCAGCAGTCAAACTTCGTCTGCGGCCGATCATTATGACATCGATGGCGTTTGTATTAGGCGTATTGCCATTGGCATTCGCCACCGGCGCGGGCGGTGTGGCACGTTCAACGATCGGGTGGACGGTATTAGGTGGTATGTTGGGTGCAACCATCCTTGCGATATTTATCGTTCCGGTCTTATTTGTTACGATCACTAAATTGGCGTACGGTAAAAAACAACTCGCCAAAATAAGGGCAGAGGCAACAGATAAATTGAGTGAGTAGAATTACTACTATGATTTTACAGCCGCGGGTCAGTTCTTGGTCTGCGGCTTTTTTATGCGTAGGATTTTTTTCACCACGGAGACACGGAGATACAGAGGTCCACAGAGGGCGTCTCATTGTCGGAACTCTCTGTGAAACTCCGTGCACTCTGTGTCTCCGTGGTGAAAAAAAATCTACGCACTAAAAATCTTCATACCAACCAAATCGGATGCGTGATAATAGTATTTACACCCTAATGCTGAAACTCCCGCATTTCCTGTCTTATTTCATTTAAATTTGTTCCTACTAAAAGACCAAAGGCATGTTTGATGTAGGAGCCGAACTGAGAAAACATTTTGCACCGGGCAAACTAAAACTGTCCCTCACGGACCGTTATGCATTTGCCGGTGATGCCGGGTTCTACTATCTACTTCCAAGAGCCGTTATTCAACCTGATTCAGAGGAAGACATTGAGCAACTGTTTTTGTTTGCGAAAGAATTTAATGTGCCGCTAACTTTCCGTACAGCCGGTACGAGTTTAAGCGGGCAATCCATCACTGATGGAATACTTGTTGACCTGAGTAAACACTGGCGAAGGATCATTCCGCTGGATGAGGGAAGAGTAGTAAGGGCACAGCCCGGCGTCATCGGCGCACACGTGAATCATCAGCTGAAACCTTATGGCAGGAAGATCGGCCCCGACCCTGCTTCTATCAGCGCAGCGATGATCGGTGGCATCGTATCAAACAACAGCAGCGGCATGTGTTGTGGTGTGGCACATAATTCTTATCACACCATAAGCACTATCCGTTTCATTTTACCCAATGGCCATTTATACGATACGGCCATCGATAATGATTACATGCGTTTCCAGGCAGCGGACGGCCCTATTTCGGATGGCATCATGGTATTGCAGAAAAGAATTCTTGCAAATGACGAACTGGTAGAAAAAATAAGAAGCAAATACCGTATCAAGAATACCGTTGGTTACAGCATTAATGCATTTCTCGACTATCGGAAACCATTGGATATAATGGCGCATTTGCTCATCGGCGCAGAGGGAACCCTGGCATTTATTTCGGAAGTGGTATTGAATACGGTTCCTGACAAACCATTCAAGACAACCGGGCTGTTATTTTTTGAAGATCCTGTTGTGGCAGCTGAAGCGGTTCCTGCACTAAAAGCCACTGACGCCGATGCATTGGAGTTGATGGACAGGCCCGCATTGCATTCGGTTGAGGAGGCCGACTATTGCCCGGCAATGATCAAAGATCTTCCCGGAAAAGCAACCGCAATTCTCTGCGAGTACCAGGGAGAAAGCATGGAAGAAGTAAAAGCAAAATTAGAGAAGGCACTGGCAGTGATCGATACACTTCCTTTAATAAACAAACTGGATTTTACGTATGATGCTTATGAACAGGCCAAACTCTGGAAAATGCGTAAAGGCATGTTCCCTTCGGTTGCAGCCGTGCGTGCAAAAGGCACCACCGCTATGCTGGAAGATGTGGCCGTTCCATTGGAGAATTTAGGAAAAGCAGTGATCGACCTGCAATCGTTGTTTGCGAAATATGGTTATACCAACGCGATCATTTTCGGTCACGCAAAAGAAGGTAACCTGCATTTTCTCGTTACACAACCGGTTAATACACCCGAAGAAAGAAAAGTATTCGAATCATTCAATGATGAACTCGCAGAACTCATCATACACAAATACAATGGCTCTTTAAAAGCGGAACATGGTACCGGCAGGATAGTTGCGCCTTATGTAAAAGACGAATGGGGCGATGAAGCATACAGTATCATGCAGGAATTAAAAAAACTGCTTGACCCGCAAAACATTCTCAATCCCGGTGTGATCATCAACAACGATCCGAAATGTCATGTAAAGGATATGAAGACGATGCCTGTGGTGGAAGAAGAGGTTGACAGGTGCGTTGAATGCGGCTATTGCGAGAACCGTTGCCCGAGCAGGAACTATACCACAACACCAAGACAGCGTATCCAGTTGCGTCGCTCATTGCAAAGATTAAAAGCAGAAGGCAATACAACCGATCTCGCCATCCTTCAAAAAGAATACAAATTCGCCGCAATGGATACCTGCGCCGTGGATGGCATGTGTGCAACGGATTGTCCTGTTTCCATTAATACAGGAGACCTCATCAAGCGCTTGCGCAGAGAAAACCATTCTGTCATTGCCAACACAACAGCGATGCAGGTTGCCAGGTATTTTGGTTTGGTGGAAAGACTGGTAAAATTTGCATTACGTTCAGGTAACTCGCTGAATAGACTGACGGGCAAGAACAGTATGAAAAAACTGACACGCGGTTTGAAAAATATTGTGAGCAGTTTTCCGTTATGGACAGATTCGATCACGGAGCCAGTTCGCATCACCCCCAATAAACCTTCAGCACCGGATGTAGTTTATTTTCCTTCCTGTATCACACGTATGATGGGTGCTGACAAAGAAGACAGCATGCCTGTTTCGGAAGTGATCAAAACGCTTTGCCAACGTGCGGGATTGGAATTATTTATTGCCGATCATACAACTGGTGTTTGTTGCGGACAATTATTTTCATCAAAAGGATTTGTGCCTGCTTATAAACATACAGTCAATCAAACCATACAACAATTATGGAAATGGACAGGGCAGGGGAAGATCCCGGTATTGATGGATGTTACTTCCTGTACCCATTCGCTACAGGGTTCATATGTTTACCTGACAGAAGAAAACAAAAAACTGTTTGAACAACTCGTATTTATCGACAGCATTGATTTTGCAGCCGATTATCTTCTGCCACGTTTGCAGGTAAAAGATAAAAAAGATACGATTGTTTTTCACCCTGTATGCACTACTTACAAAATGAATTTGATACCTAAACTGCAAACCATTGGCAACGCCTGTGCAGAAAAAGCAGATATCCCCTTCCTTAGCGGATGCTGCGGTATGGCCGGTGATCGCGGTTTTTACTATCCCAAACTAACCGCAAGCGCTACTATGGATGAAGCAGATGAAGTAAAGAAAAATGCAAAGGATAAGCAATGTGATGGTTACTATTCATCCGGCAAAACCTGCGAAATGGCGTTAAGTGAGGCTACGAATCAAAATTATCAATCTATATTTTATTTGCTGCGGGATGTAACTGAGGAAGCTGTTAGGGATTAGGTTTTAGCTGTTAGCTTTGAGCAATTCCTGGCTAATACCTAACTCCTAATACCTAACTCCTAATACCTAACACCTCTTACTTATACATCAGATACTTCTTCCTCATCTCCTTATACTGGCTCAACCCCGGTTCCCAACTTTTACGGATCTCGGCTTCAGGCACGCCTGCAATGATCTGTTCTTTGAAATGGCTGTCGCCAGTGCGAAAATCAACATTGCCCATTTCTTTGCTTTGTTTGTAATCGAAGAATTTTTCTTTGTACGGATAGGCTTTGTACATTTCTACCATCCACTGGATGTTCACTTGTTTGGAACGTATCAGTTTAGTGATGTCGTAGTTGCGCAGGTCAAGGCCATAACAGGCCTGGTTCATATGCAACGGTGTTTCTGCCATTCCTTTAATACCGGTTGGTGTAAAAGAGAAATCATATTGCCCTTTCAATTCGGGATTGCCGAGCACAGTGAATGGAAAATAGGTGCCACGCCCCTGGCTGATCACGGTTCCCTCAAACCAGCACATAGAAGGGTAGAGCATGATCGATTGTTGTGTATTCAGATTTGGTGATGGTGCCACAGGTAATGTGTACAGCATATTATGATCGTAATTGGCCACAGGTATTACAGTGATCTGGCATTTCGCTTTGTTGGCCAGCCAACCTTCGCCATTCAGCATCTGTGCAAATTCTCCAATCGTCAAACCATGCGTGATGGGGATCGGGAACATACCAATACCTGATTTCAATTTCATATCCAGCACGGGACCATCCACAAAATAAGCGTTCGGATTGGGCCTGTCGAGTATCAGCATTTCCTTATTACTTTCCACGCATGATTCCATTAAACGTGCCAATGCATTGATATTGGTGTAAAAACGGCAGCCTACATCTTGCAGATCATACAACACAATATCAACATCTGCAAGATCCTGTTTGGTGGCCCTTGATTTTGCGCCATATAATGAAATGATCGGGATACCGGTTGCAACATCTATTTCATCAGTTACAACAGCCCCCGCGCTTGCGTTACCGCGAAAACCATGTTCTGGGCCGAATACTTTTACAATGTTAACGCCGAGTTTTTTCAGGCTGTCAACCAAATGTGTTTTGCCGATAATGCTTGTTTGATTGCCCATGATGGCAACTCTTTTACCCTTTAATAAAGGGAGGTATTTTTCAGTCTGGTCTGCGCCGGTGATAATGCCTTTTGCAGCTACAGCATTTTGAGAATCCTTTGCCGGTTTACAAAAAACAAATACAATAGCAACCAACGCAGAAATAATAATACCGATCTTTTGTTTCATGATATTTGTGTTAGATAACCGTAAATATACAACACCTCTGTGCAACTCTGCGTACTCCGTGCCTCCGTGGTGAAAAAATCGAAGCGTAGGCTTCACCACGGAGGCACGGAGCACACAGAGGTTCACAGAGGTTCACAGAGATAGTTTTAACTTTAGAAAACAAAATTATGTATGGAACATACTGCATCTTCGTTGGTAGAAAGGTTTCAAATGCTCCCTCATCCCGAAGGAGGATATTATAGGGAAATGTATCGTTCTGATGAATTGATAAAAAAGGAAGCATTGCCTGAGAGGTTTCCAGCCGACAGGCATTTTTCTACTGCTATCTATTTCCTTCTCGAACAGGGAAATTTCTCTGCCTTTCACCGCATACAAAGCGATGAATGCTGGCATTTTTACACGGGACAATCATTGCATGTTCACGTAATCCATCCTGCCGGAAAATATGAATTGATACGGTTAGGAAATGATATTGCATCAGGCGAAACTTTCCAGGCAATTGTTCCAGCAGGTTGCTGGTTCGCCTCTGAGACAGCACCAGGCGGCGAGTTTTCGTTTGTGGGATGCACTGTTGCACCTGGATTTGATTTTGCAGATTTTGAATTGGCGAAAACAGGGGTATTATGTAAACATTTTCCTCAACAACAGGCATTGATCACCCGTTTATGCAGGCAATAATTCTTTTAACCCGGTTCGATCATTTTTAATTTTTCTTTCAGCATGATAAAATCCACTGGCTTCGTCAGAAAATCATCCGCTCCCAATGCCATTGCATGGCGATAATTTTCGGCATCTCCGTAGGCCGTGATCATCATAACAACAGGTGGTGGCACATAGAGAGCATTCCCTTTGATTCTCTCTAACAATTCCAAACCTGTCATGCCAGGCATATTGATGTCCGAAAGGATCAATACGGCTTCATGTTTATAACGGTCCAGGTATTCCAAAGCCTGTTCGCCGGAATTGGCAAATGCAAAATCGATCAAATGTTCACGGATCTCTTTCCTGAACCTTTGTTCAAAAAGCATCCGCATATCCTGTTCATCATCAACTACCAGAATTTTCATCATGTTTTTTTGTTTGAAGTATTATAAAGGCAAACTGATCATGAATTCTGCATATTCACCTTCCTGGGTGGTCGCGGTCAGTTCTCCACCGTGGCCTTTGTGAATAATGTCATAACTCATCGATAAACCAAGGCCTGTTCCTTCTCCTGTTGGTTTGGTGGTGAAGAAAGGCTGGAAGATCTTATCCAGTATTTTCTTCGGAATGCCTAAACCGTTATCACGGATGGTAATGATGGCCCTGTTATCTTTTTTTCGTGTCTTTATAAACACGCCCGGCTCATATTTTTTGCCGGGTTGCTTATCCGATATTTTTTTCTTTTCTGCTACAGAATAAAAAGCATTGGTGTACAGGTTCAATAGAACCCTGCCAAAGTCCTGCGGGATCACTAAAACAGTTCCTAAAGATTGATCAAGATCGGTATGCATTTCTGCGTTGAAAGACTTGTCTTTTGCGCGCAGGCCGTGATAACTTAACCTCAGGTATTCATCAGCCAATACATTCAGGTCCACATGTTCCTTTGTGCCTGTACTTTTTCTTGAATGCTGCAGCATCCCTTTCACGATAGAGTCGGCACGTTTGCCATGATGACTGATCTTTTTTTCATTCTCGATGATATTATTGGCAATAGCCATCACTTCTTCGTTATTACCGGATTGTATCTCCGCCTTCATTTCTTCGAGCAGTTCCATGTTCACTTCGGAGAAATTGTTCACAAAATTCAATGGATTCTGTATTTCGTGGGCAATGCCTGCAGTGAGTTCTCCCAAGGAAGCGAGTTTCTCTGATTGTATCAGTTTGTTTTGCGTGGCATTCAGGTTTTCAAGTGTTGTCTGCAATTCTTCTTTCTGTTCTCTTAACGCATGAGATTGCTGATTGAGCAGGGTATAAGCTTGTTTCTTTTGACGGTTGTTTCGAAATAAGATCACGAGAAAAACAGCAAGTACACCAAGGCTGCTGAGAAGAATCAATCTTGTGCGGTTTTGCTGTTTAAGATCATTGTCGAGTAGCGCAATTCTTGATTGCTGCTCCAGTTTTACTTTGTCCGCTTCTGATTTGATCCGCGCTTTTTCAAGTTTGTTCACGAGATCCTGTTTCTGCGCCTGCACAGTGATCTGTTTATTCTCCAGTTCGAATTTGATCTTCTCGAGTTCCAGTTTCTGGCTGGCGGCAAGCAGTTTCTGATCCTGCAGTGCTTTTTCCTGTTCGGCGGTGGATCTTATTTTTTCGATCACATCGGCTTTGTTGGAATATTTCAGGGCGTTGTATGGCTGGTTCAACCCGAGATAAATATTGGCAAACAGGCTGTCATAAGTGGAAGGTAAAAATTTCTTATTCTTTTTTTGATTATACAACTGTTCAGCATCGAGCGCTCTATTTGTATAGATCAAAGCATCATCGTATTTTTTTAGCTGTAGTAAAGCGATCGCTTTTTCTTTGAATGTGAGAAACGCGAGGAACCGGAGCGTAGAATCTTTTTCGAGTAAATTCAATGCATCAAGCGCTTTCTGCGGTTCCTTTACCTCAAGATAATACGCAGCCATTTGTTGGGCAGCGTATTCTTTGTCGATAGCCGTTTTAGCGTGGTCTTTTGCTTTTTGATAATACAGCAATGCATTGCTATTCTCTTTCAGCGTCACATAATGTTTGGCTACGGCGATATAGGCTTTGGGAATGGTGTTGCAGGTGTTGCAATTATTTTTCAAGCCATTTTCATATAATTCTGTTCTTTCGATCGCATAGGTTACTGCTTTGCGTATATCGCCTTTGATTACCTGTATTGCTTCCAATCGGCTCAATGCGTCGAGTTCGTATTTTGAAATCTTAAGCTGGTGTGCAATTATTTTTTCTCTCGCCAAATAAGTTGCCGTTGTATCATCATAAAAGGATGTGCCTTTGTTCTTTTTTCCATACAATACTTCGCGTACCAATACCAGGTCGTGCAGGTAAAAAAGCAGGGAACTGTCCATTTGGGTGGTGCGTGGAGATGCCTCAAGTGCAGCAATCTTATCCTGGTACTCATTCTTAACTGCTTCGTATTTGGGATAGAAACTTTTGTCGATCGGGTAGTAATTATTGCTCACGGGTGTTGGCAAGCCTTTGGGAAAGATCCTTGATAAAGCAAGTTGATAGTCACTTACATCTGCCAGCTCACTCATAGCCGATGAAATATCGATTGAAAATTTGTCTTTCTCTTTTTCAGCTTTCGCATTCGACACATTGGTGCCTCGGCTCTGGGCTGTTGCAATAGAGATACCCGTAATAAAAACAAGCATTACGTAAACGGCAATTTTTTTCATACAAGACAGTGTTGGTGGGGCAATAAAATAACTGCTTCATGCACTGCTCGTTTTACTGCAACACATAAAGGTTCATCTCACCAGGAAATTCCTCATGTAATTTTCTCTTGTATGTTACCGGACCCCAGGACGGGGCGGCTTAGGTTAGGAACAGTATAAATATAGGGATTTTCGAATTTAGTTGCGCTTCACTAAGTAACCCAGGTTGCCAGTAGCCTGGTTAATTTTTCAGAAATGGCTACCGGCACCGGCGGTCTGCTGACTGCCTACTAACCCTTGTCGGCATGCCCGGTCTTTCCTCGCCCTTTGTTCGTACCTGGCAAATGCATAAAATAGATTTACAGCATAGTTAACACACAGTTCACATACATTTTTGACTAAAAATGTATGTGAACTGTGTGTTAACTGTGTTGTAACTATGTTGGAAGCTTATGTAAAATACCTACAAAATACTTGCCTGATACGAAGCCACGGCGAAGAAATGATTGCGGAGGACCTGCTTAAATTCGTGAAATCAAGTATCGTTACCGTGAGATCGTTAGCCAGGCAAATGCAACTCCCATTATTTGCCTTATTGATTAATGACCGCAGTACAGTTTGACTGAATAAAATAATAAGATTTGCCTTCTCATTTGATACGAAATATGATCAACGGGATTTCGGTTCCATAATTTCTTTCCATTTTCAAACAAACTGTCCGATAGCAAACAAAAACTAATTCTCAGAAAATCATAACCGTATAAAAATCAACCATTTAAGTTTGGCACAATGATGGCAACCTTATTGCCAAATTTTGATTGATGGATAGCGCGATCTCGGAACAGGTAATAACCAGGCAGAAAAGAAAAAGAGTATTGATCATAGCGGCGATCGTTGTATTGCTGTTGCTGGCCGCCTGGTTTTTTCGTTCGCTTGTAAAGACTTCCATTGATCACTCCGCTTTCACTACAGCTGTAGTAGAAATAGGGAGTATTGAAAATACCTTGAATGCCTCTGGCGAAGTAATACCTGAATTTGAGCAGGTGATCACGAGTCCGATCAATGCTGCTATACAAAATGTTTTACTGGATGCAGGCAGCAAAGTAAAACCGGGGCAATCTATTCTCGCGTTGGACAAAGCTGTAGCGCAATTGGAGCTGGAGAAAGGAAAATTCCAGTTAGAATTAAAAAAGAACAATATCCAGAAACTACAACTCGAACTCAATAAATCTTTTTATGACCTGAAAGCCAATGATTCGATCAAACAACTACGCATCAACAGCCTTGAAGCTTCGCTGGCTGATGCAAAGCGTTTGTTCAAAGCCGGTGGTGGCACGCGTGAATCCATTGAACAGGTGCAGTTGAATCTGCAGGTGGCACAATTGGAGAAGAAGCAATTGGAGAACGAGATCAAAAGCAAGCAACAGACCATGCGCATGGAGATCCGTGAATCTGAACTCGGATCTCAGATACAGGAGAAGGACCTCGGCGAACTTCAACGCAAATTGTCATTGGCAGATATCAAAGCAAGCAGGGAAGGAGTAATCACCTGGGTAAATAAGAACATAGGCTCCGCTATTAAGGAAGGCGAATCGTTGGTACGCATCGCCGATCTCGCCGGTTATAAGGTGAGCGGAAGCATTGCAGATAGCTATTCTGAACAGTTGCATATAGGCATGCCGGCGATCATCCGGATTAATGAAACACAGTTACGCGGAGAGGTGATAAATATTCATCCCTCTGTACAAAACAATATTGTTTCATTTGATATAAAGCTGGATGAGCAGGGCAATAAACTGCTTCGCCCCAATCTTAAAGTAGATGTGTTTTTAGTAACCGCAGCCAAGGCCAAAGTGATGCGCATAAATAATGGCCCTGCTTTCAAGGGTGGAGATGTGCAGGACCTGTTCATTGTAAAAGATGGCATCGCCGAGCGGAGAACCGTGCACACCGGTATGAGCAATTTTGATTTCGTGGAACTGAAAGATAATGTGAAGCCGGACGACGTAGTAATTACCACGGATATGAGTGAATATAAGAATGCGAAAATGATTACCATCAAAAACTGATCGGAACATAGAAGAAATGAAAATGAGAAACCGGATAATCATATTGACAGGCATATTGCTTGTATTTTTTCAAAATACACATGCACAACAGGATACGGTAAGGCTGAACCTGCCGCAAGTGGTTGCCATGGCAAAGTCTCAATCAATCGCAGCCAAACAGGCAAGCACGCTGAAAGAAAATAAATATTGGCAATACAAAACCTATCGATCAAATTACCAGCCGCAACTATCGCTGAATGGCGTATTACCTGCCTATACCAAATCGTATACCCAGGTAGTGCAACCCAATGGCAGCATCAGTTTTCAATCCGTCCGTTATAACAATTCTTCTCTGAACCTTGCCCTTAGCCAGAGCATTGCTTCTACCGGAGGAACGATCTTCGCAACTACACAGATGCAGCGATTTGATGATTTTGACAGGAACAGTATTTTATACAATGGTGTTCCGTACGCGATCGGCTATAGCCAGCCTTTGTTTCGTTTTAATCAAATGGCGTGGGACAAAAAAATTGAACCCTTAAAATATGATGAGAGCAAACAGGCCTTTATCGAATCGATGGAGCAGATCGCTATCCGTTCAAATGGATTCTTTTTTGACCTGTTACTCGCACAAGTGAACCTGCAGATTGCCGAAACCAATCTTGGTAATACACAGAATATCCTGCGCATTGCACACGAGAAATTTGATCTTGGTAAAATATCCCGTAACGAGATATTGCAACTGGAACTTGAGCAATTGAAAGCGCAGAAATCAGTTGGTATCTCGAAACGCGATCTTGAGATCGCTACGCTCAACCTCAAAGCATATACCGGTTTACAGAATGCGGATAAAATATCGCTGGAACTTCCCAAAGATGCAATCGATATGAAGGTATCTACCGACAAAGTACTGGCCGAAGCATTTGCCAACCGTTCAGATGCGATTGCTTTTGGCCGCCGCGTGCTGGAGGCCAAACGCGATGTTGACAAAGCCAAAGGTGATAATGGTTTGAATGCTTCGTTAACTGCGAGATTGGGTTTCTCCAATAGCGCAGTTACAATTCCCAAAGTGTATCAATCACCGCAGAACCAGCAACTCATCCAGCTTGAATTTGATATCCCGATACTGGATTGGGGCCGTTCAAAATCAAGATTGAAAACGGCACAGGCCAACCAGCAATTCACCGCTTACGCTGTTGAACAGGATAAACAGAATTTTATACAGGAAATCCATACACAGGTCACCTTGTTCGAGATGCTGAAGGGACAATTGGAACTCACATCAAAAGCAGATAGCATCGCTTCTGAAAAATATATTATTGCCAAAGATCGATATGTATTGGGCAACCTGAACATTACAGACCTGAGCATCGCTTTCCAGGAAAAGGACCAGGCAAAACGGGATTACGTTTATGCATTGCGCGATCTCTGGAGCACTTATTACCAGTTACGTTATTTATCGTTGTATGATTTTGAATTAGATAAGAAAATATATTATTGAGGAAGCTGTTAGCATTTAGGTATTAGCTGTTAGCTAAAGCCTCTGCTAACACCTAACACCTAACACCTAACGCCTAATACCTAACACCTAAAAGCTAAGAACATGATCCGCTTAAGAAACATCGAAAAAGTCTACCGCACCGACACCATTCAAACGCTTGCGCTGAATAATATAAACCTGGATGTGGCAAAAGGGGAGTTTCTTTCTGTGATGGGACCATCAGGCTGTGGTAAGAGTACGCTGCTGAATATCATCGGTCTGCTGGATGCACCGAGCAGCGGTGAGGTATTGATCGATGAGGCATCTACGATCAAATTATCCGACCAGAAATTGGCTAAGTTCCGTAACAGTAAACTGGGATTTATTTTCCAGAGTTATCATCTTATCAATGATCTCAAAGTACTGGATAATGTAGAACTGCCTTTATTATACAGGGAGTCCACTGCAAAAGAACGAAAGCAACTCGCTATGGAAGCATTGGAAAAAGTAGGACTAAGCAACCGTGTAAAACATTTTCCAACGCAATTATCCGGCGGACAAAGACAGAGGGTAGCCATCGCCCGGGCCATTGTTGGGCGCCCAGAAATTATCCTTGCTGATGAACCAACCGGCAACCTCGACAGTGCCATGGGCAGCGAGATTATGGATATACTCTTGCACCTGAACAAGGCAGACGGCACCACCATCGTAATGGTAACACACGACGAACATATGGCGAAGAAAACACACAGGCTGGTGAGGTTGTTTGATGGATCGCAGGTGCAGTAGATAATTAACAATTAATAGTTAGTAATTAATAATTGAAAGCGCATGAAGCAGCGCAATTAATTACTAACTAATAATTACAATTATTAACTATTAATTACTAATTATTAATTGGAACTCCCATGCTTAAAAATTATTTCAAAATAGCCATCGCAGTATAAAAGCGAAGAAAGTTCTTCACTTTTATCAGCCTGTTCGGGATCAGTTTTACGTTGACGATACTGATCGTGCTCACTGCTTTTATTGATCACCTGGTAAATGCGGGTTACCCGGAAGGAAAAAGGGACCGGTCGTTGTATATTAATACAGTCAGGCTGGAACATAGCGAGAAGCATTACATCAATAGTGGCTCACCCAGTTATTATTTTCTTGATAAATATGCAAAACCACTAAAGACTCCGGAAAAAATTGCCATTGCTTCGTTGTTTACAGCAACCAATGCCTATGTGAATAACAAGAAACTGGTTATCAACCTGAAATATACTGATGATGCTTATTGGGATGTAACTGACTATGTTTTTCTTGAGGGAAAACCGTTCACAAAACAACAGATCGACAACTCAGATAAAGTAGCCGTGATCACGGAAGGAACCCGGAAACAATATTTTGGTGATGTAACAAATGTTGTAGGCAAATACATTGAAACCGACAACGTACAGTACAGGGTGCAGGGCGTGGTAAAAAATGTACCGATCACCATGCTGTTTGCTTATGCGGATATGTACCTGCCTTATACTGTTTCAAAAGCCGATTATCGCAGTAAAGTCTACACCGGCGGCTATTTCGCCATCCTGTTGGCCCGCTCGAAATCAGATATTCCGAAAATACAGGCAGAGTTTGCGGGTATCATTTCAAAGGTTCCCACGAACAGCAAGGAGTTTGATCTTTTATTCTGCCATGCAGATACGTATACAGGCAGTATTATCCGTCAAATATTCGGAGACGGAGATAATTCGGGCAAGAATATATTATTGCTTGTTGTAAGTATTTTCCTGTTATTTTTTATGTTGCTGCCAACCTTGAACCTGGTGAATATTAATATCAGCCGTATCATGGAACGTTCCTCTGAGATAGGCGTGCGGAAAGCCTTTGGTGCATCGTCCAAAACACTGGTTGGACAGTTCGTCGTTGAAAATATCATTCTTACTTTTATCGGCAGCGTGTTGGGTATTATTTTTTCGGTGATCATTCTCGCAATTATCAATAATAGTCAACTGATACCTGACGCTTATCTTTCCGTTAACCTGAATGTATTGTTTTTAAGCCTGGTTACCTGCCTGGTATTTGGATTATTATCGGGTGTATATCCTGCCTGGCGGATGTCGAAGCTGCATGTTGTAACCGCATTAAAAGCACAATAACATTTTTAACTACTTAATAACTCACTGGTATGCTCACACATTTATTTAAACTGATCTGGAACAAGAAGAAACAGAATTTTCTGCTGATGCTGGAGATGTTGGTTTCTTTTATAGTGATGTTTGCCGTATTCTCACTACTGGTGTTTTTTTACCAGAATTACCGGCAGCCAATGGGGTTTATCTATAACAACGTATGGTCGATAAACCTTGGATCGCATGAAGGTGACCGCGAGAAAAATGATTCGGCTGAAGCAGTAAAACAATCGACAAAGAATATCCTGCTTTCCATACCGCAGGTAGAGGGCCTGAGTTATTCGGGCAATAATATTCCTTTCTCCTTTAGTTCGAGCAATACGCAGGTAGCTTATCAAAATAAAAAAAGCATGGCCAATATCTACACAGTGGAAGATGGCTATATGAAAGTTATGCAGTTCAAACTGACAGAGGGCCGGTGGTTTGAAGACGCAGACGTAGCTGCCAAAAACAGGCCCGTTGTGATCAATGCTGCGCTTAAAGAAAAAATATTCGGTAAAGAATCGCCTTTAGGAAAACTGCTCGGCAGTGATGCGGAAGGAATGAAAGTGATCGGCGTGGTAAATGATTTTAAAGACAAAGGTGATTTCCAGGGCGCCGAACCGGGCCTTTTTCAAAGAGCAGATACCTCGTCTTATAAATGGATGAGTGAAATACTCGTAAAAATGCGACCGGGTTCGGGAGCAGCCGTTGAAAGCAGCTTATATAAGGCGCTTTCCGCATCCATTAAAAATTCAAATATTGAGATTGAGTATTTGTCTAAAAAATTGGTTGCCAAAAATAATTTTACGCTGGTGCCGATGATCATTTTATTAGTGGTGGCCGGCTTCCTCATCATCAATGTGGCGCTTGGATTGTTTGGTGTATTATGGTATAATATCAATAAAAGAAGAAGCGAGATCGGCTTGCGGAGAGCAGTGGGTGCTTCAGCGGGTTCCATTTCGAAACAATTAGTGGGAGAGGCATTGGTTCTGTCCACGATCTCGCTGCTTATCGGATCTTTTTTCGCAGTACAGTTCCCGTTGCTACATGTATTTGACCTCCCGGCGAGTGTGTATCTTGTGGCCTTGTTACTGTCGGTTATCTTTATTTATGTTTTGGTTTTACTATGTGCATGGTATCCGGGCAAACAGGCAGCTGCTATTTACCCGGCAGTTGCCTTGCACGAAGAATAAGAACCTTGCCACAGAATGCACTGATTAACACGGTTTGTTCTGTGCTTATCTGTGTATTCTGTAGCAATAAAAATCACGTTATTTTGCAGGCCCATATGATCCTTGTTATTGATGATGATATCGCTGTAAGAACTTCCCTGCTTCTTTTATTTGAAAAGGAAGGCTTCGCTGTGCAGGGTGTTGATGGAAAAGAGCAGGCCATTCAATTCATTGGGAAACAAACTCCATCGCTGATCATCCTCGACCTTAATTTTTCCATCGACACGTCGGGTGAGGAAGGGATGGAATTGTTGCGTGTGATCCGCCGGCTGCATCCTTTACTACCCGTGATACTCATAACAGGTTGGGCCAGCATTGAACTGGCTGTCCAGGGAATGAAACTGGGTGCCAATGATTTTATCAATAAACCATGGAACAATGATCACCTGCTCCAATCAGTTAAAACATTACTCGACCTGCAGGATAAAAAGCCGGTAAAGCATAACCGCAAACAGTTAGACCAGTTATACAATTTTGCACAGATCATTGGTGAGGATGAAAAAATAACCGCGATACTGGATACCATTGGGCGTATTGCCGCAACAGATGCGTCAGTGCTGATCACGGGAGAGAGTGGCACCGGTAAAGAACTCATTGCAGAAGCGATCCATCAAAACAGTTTGCGAAACAACCGGCCTTTTGTGAAAGTGAATCTTGGCGGGATCTCTTCGTCTTTGTTTGAAAGCGAGATGTTCGGTCATGTGCGCGGAGCTTTTACCGATGCACGTTTCGACAGGACCGGCCGTTTTGAAATGGCCAATAAAGGCACTATCTTTTTAGATGAAATCGGCGATCTTGATGCGGGAAGCCAGGTAAAACTATTACGTGTACTACAGGACAGAACTTATGAAGTACTGGGAAGCAGCCGCACAAAAACAGTTGATATACGCGTGGTGTGTGCCACGAACAGGAACCTGAATGAAATGGTGGCAGCAGGAAGTTTCCGGGAAGATCTTTTGTACCGCATCAATCTCATAACGATTCAATTGCCTTCGTTACGTGAGCGGCCGAAAGATATTCCTTTGCTGGTTAATTTTTTTATTGATAATCTCCGTACCATTTACAATCGTTCCGCATTAAGCGTTACTGCCGAAGCGATGAAATGGCTGCAGCAATTATTGCTGCCGGGCAATATCCGCCAGTTAAAGAATTTGGTGGAGCGCTCGGTTTTGGTGAGCAGGAAGGACCAACTGGATATAAATGATTTCCGCTCGCAATTGGAATTCTCGCCTGTAAAAAAAGGAAATATCCAACTGCCCGATGTAGGAACCGTTACCTTAGAGGCGCTGGAAATAGAGATGATCAAAAAAGCGATGGAATTTCATAAGAATAAAATTGCAAGGGCCGCTTCCGCGTTAGGTATTACACGCAGCGCTTTGTATAGACGAATAGAAAAATACAATCTCCCGTACGATGAAACTGCGGACTAAATACATCCTGTTCGTGAGTACCCTGCACCTGGTTGCATTGGTGCTGTCCTTTTTCATTTTCCGCCAGAACCAGTTGTTCTTTATTATTTCGGAGATCATCGTTTTAATTTCATTGCTCATCTCCTGGCAATTGTATCGCCAGTTGCTGCAGCCTTTGCGCTCACTGATGCAGGGGATCGATGCCATCAAGGATAAGGACTTCAACATTACCTTCGCGCCAACAGGCAAACTTGAAATGGATCAGCTCATCAACGTATACAACCACATGATGGATGAGCTACGCACGGAGCGGATCCAGCAGCAGCAACAACATTTTTTTCTCGAGAAGATGATCGAGACCTCGCCCACAGGAATATTGATCATGGATTATGATGAGAATATCTACCATCTCAATCCCAAAGCAGAATTGTTATTGGGAATCAAAAAAGAAAACATACTTCAGAAACCCTTGCGTGAATTGATGCATCCTATTTTAGTGCAGGTGCAACAGCTGCGTTCGGGTGAATCCATCACATTCAGTACTAATGGTATGGATACTTTTAAGATCCAGAAATCACATTTTGTAGATCGTGGTTTCCCAAGGTTTTTTGTGATGATAGAAGAACTAACCGCAGAGATACTTGCTGCGGAAAAAAAAGCATATGGTAAGGTGATACGGATGATGGCGCATGAAGTAAACAATACACTCGGGCCGGTGAATTCCATTATTGAATCCGCTCTTCGTTCTGAAGAGATCTGGCAATCGGGAAAACACCCCTCCCTACAAAATGCTTTGGCTGTTGCCGCAGAACGTAATAACAGCCTCAACGGGTTCATGCGGAACTTTGCAGACGTGGTTCGTTTACCCGACCCGCATAAAACAAATTTCGACCTGAACCTGCTGGTCGCAAATGTGGCAAAGCTGATGAAACTAAAAGCAGAAACAAAACAGATCGAATTTGCCATGCAGCTTTGTGAAGGAGAGTTCCTGTTGCTGGCAGATAAACAACAGATGGAACAGGTATTGATCAATATCGTTAAGAATGCCATGGAATCGATAGAAGATTCCGGAACGATCCTTTTCACCACGCAACATAACCCACGTTTACTGGTGATATCTGATAACGGGAAGGGTATTCCCCCTTTGCTCGCAACTGATATATTCAGCCCTTTTTTCAGTACAAAAAAAGATGGGCAGGGGATAGGATTAACATTGATCAGGGAGATATTATTGAACCACCAGTTCGGTTTCTCGCTTGAAACTGTACTTACAGGCAGAACAGATTTTACCATACGGTTCTGAACCAAACTTATGATTTGCTTAAATTTGATACCCATAGTGCTTTGATAAACCTATTATTCCCTCTTCTATCGTATTTTGTACGCTGTATTTTCTTATGGCAAGGAAACCAGATACCAGAACGGCTTTATGAAGAGAACGGCACTATTGTTCATTGTGATTTTATTGGGGTTTAGCAAGGGAATTATCGGGCAACAGAAAAAACTTGATAGCTTGCTGGCACGCAGCAACGCGTGGCACCAGGAGGATTCACTGAAGGTCATGTACCTGCGGGATGTGTTTCGCGCATATAATTCGGTTAAAAATACCGAAAAGGTGGATCTCTATATCGACTCAGCCATATTGATCGCCGGTAAGCTGCCACGTAAAAATATGCTTGCATTCGCGTATTATCGCGCAGGTGGAATTTTTCATAATACCAACAGGCTGCGTGCAATTACCTATTATAATAAATCCATCGAAGTTGCACGCGCCAATAATTTACCCAAGCAGCAGGCAGACGCTTATCTTAACCTTGGGGCGCTGTACCTCGACATTAGGGATTATCCAAAATCACTGGATGCACACGATCATGCCTTACAGGGTTTTCTGCAGGCAAAAGATGAAGGGGGCGCGAGCAGTTGTTATATGAACCTATCGTATATTTTTAAGAATACGGGCCAGCTGGTGAAAGCGATGGAATATACCAGGAAGGCATTGAAGGTTTTCGAAACAGACGAGGTAAAAAGAGGCGTTGCTGTAGCGTATGAAGGAATCATTGATCTGTATTTTGAATCAACTGATGCAGAGCTTACGCAAATGGGCATTCTGCCCGCCAATCGCTACAGGGAAATCAGCACTGCGATAGAAACAGGCTTGAAAGCGGCCCTCACTACAGATGACAAATCTGTGATCTCTAACCTATATGCAAAATCCGGAAAATTATATGAGTTGCAGGGAAATTTTACGCAGGCGCAGCAGAACTATACAAAGGCGGTTGACCTGCTTGCCAATGATATTAACGAAGAATCGTATGGCGATAACCTTGTGATCGCGGGTAATTTTTACATTGATAAAGTAAAGAATTTTTCAAAAGGACTGGAAATGCTGCATTGGGCATTGATGGCTTCCAGGCGGTTAAAGATCAGGGGAACTGAGCAGGATGCACTTTTATCATTGAGTACAGCGCATGAGAAACAACAGCATTTCGACAGTTCGCTTTATTATTACCGGCAGGCAATCGTAGTAAAGGATAGTATTTACAGTAAGGAAAAAGAACAGGAGATCACGAGAAGACAATTAAAGATCGATTTTGATATCAAGGAACGTGATTATAAAAATGCACAGCAACTGGCTGATGCCAGAATGAAACAGCAGGAACAACAAATACTATTGCGCAACCAGCAGTTACAGATCAGCGATAAGGAAAAGACATTACAGCGACTTACTTTCCTGCAGAAACAGGCCGAACTGGAGAATCATGAAAAACTACAGGCTAACCTGATGGTACAGAAACAACAGAAAGCTGATTTTGATAAAAAAACAAGCGAC
Organism: Bacteroidota bacterium; assembly: GCA_040388705.1. GTDB lineage: Bacteria > Bacteroidota > Bacteroidia > Chitinophagales > Chitinophagaceae > Sediminibacterium. The sequence goes on from JAZKBI010000021.1 coordinate 194,792, forward strand.
CAGCAGATCAAAGTGCAGAATGTACAACTGGTATCGAATCAGCGCCTCTCTGTTTTTCTTGGAGTACTTGCTGTAATCGTATTTGCCGTAGCGATATTCATTTTTGAAAGCCGCAAAAAAACAGTTAGGCTCAATAAAACGGTTTCAGAACAAAAGATGGCACTGGAAGAACTTGTTGCAGTAAAGGATAAGATCTTCAGTGTGGTGAGTCATGATATGCGCGTGCCGGTCAATAGCATCATTGCTTTCAGTTCTTTGCTTGCAGACGGAGACATAGAACAGAAAAGGCTGGCGTTGTATGTGGACCAGATCAAAGGAACACTTGACCATACTGCTTCACTGATGGAAAACCTGCTCAACTGGGCATCCAGCCAGATGCAGGGATTTGCTCCTGTTATCGAAGAAATAAATATTGCACCCATTGTACAACAAACGATACAAGGGGCTGCCCAGGCGCTTCACAAAAAGAAAATAACCGTTCACAATGCGATCACGGAAAATGCGTTTGTGAAAGGTGACATGAATATGATCGAACTGATATTGCGTAATATTGTAAACAACGCCGTAAAATTTTCAAATACGGGCGGCGAATTACAACTATCTGTTAACAGGGAGGGCAATAAAACTATTATATCCGTGAGCGATAATGGTGTTGGAATAGATGACCGGAAAGTGGCTATTATCAATAGTCCGTCTGCAGGTACCATCCACAGCACTTTTGGTACAGAGAGGGAAAAAGGTACCGGGCTCGGGTTAATGTTGTGTAAACAGTTTGCCACGCTGATGCATGGAAGCATCCAGGTAGAAAGCAGGTGGGGAAACGGGAGTGTGTTTAGTATGATATTGCCCGCAGCCTAACTTAATCCTTGATCCTTGATTCTTGGTTCTTGATTCTTGGTTCCTGATTCCTGATCCTCATTCCACACCAAACCTCGTCAACGATTTCTTATTGATCACATTATCGTGCAGTGCCTGTTTGTAGGCTACGCTTATGGGAATGATATCGTTGCTGTTGAGTTTGATATCCGAAATGCTAATGTTTTGAATGTGCAGGATATTAATGATATATTGTTTGTGCACACGAAGGAAAACATGGGAAGGCAATTGTTTTTCAAGGTTCTTTAAACTGATCAAGACAAAATGTACTTTTTGCTGCGTGGTAATGACCTTCGAAAAATCACCCATGCTTTCTATGTACAGCACATCGCCCATATTCAGTTTGATATACGCATGCTTTTCCTTGATAAAAAAATATGCCTGCGCATCAATTGTTTTAACAAGTTCATGGGCTGCAACGCTAAGCGGTGTAATCTTTGCCGTTGGTTCTGCCTGCAGTTTTTTCTTTGCCAGGATATATTCGACGGCCTTATCGGTGGCTTTGATGAGGCGCTCCATTTTAACAGGCTTTACAATGTAATCGATCACATCTAATTCAAAACTTTCAGCAGCATGCTCGGGATGGGATGAGATAAATATGAAAACCGGCGGATGTTTCAGACTCTTCAATAATTCGATACCCGAGAGGTCAGGCATATCAATATCCGAAAACACGATGTCGATCTCCTCGTTTTTCAGTGTCGTAATCGCTTCTAATCCATCTGAAAGAACGGCCCTTAGTGTAAGGCTGTCGATCTTCTTAATTTTTATCGCTAGCGCGTCTCTTTCCAGGATATTGTCTTCAACAATGATACACTTATACTTCATGAATGGCTATTGGCTCTACAACTTTACAATGGAATTGGTTACAAAATAGCAGAAAATCGGGAGATACGTAACTCAGTTAAGGTTAATTTAATCTACTGTATAACCTGTTTGGTCTATTCCGACTTGCATTTTATCAAATTTCATTTATCAAATCCAGCCACCATAAAACTCATTGGTTCATACTATGCATTTACGCAGGCCCCAAGGTAAATAATCCTGTTTTCCCGCGGACACAAAAACAAGTGAACAAAAAGATTTCTTATCGTTAAAGCGGTTAATCTTTTTTTAATCTACAGATTTATACTTGTACATCTACTATTCCGCAACGATCATCAAATAGTTTGTACTGCATTGAATTTTACTACTATGTTCATTTTGTGTTAACAGTATTTAACAGAAACGCCTGAATACTGTGAATAAATAAAATACACCAAAACTAATTGCACATGAGTCGTAAAAGCTACTTATCCTCCTCAACTTGTGCCGTTTTTCAACTGCCTCTAACAACCGGCTTGTTTTCTCCCCATTGAATTTCGTTTAAGTCACTGTAAATAATTATTATCTAAGACGAATAATATAAAACAACTTATCCCTAATATTTAAACTATCCATTTATGTTTAAAAAGCTACTCCCTGTCACAATTGCAACATTTCGTTTGATGACCTTTTTGTCCCTTTGCCTTGGGCTTTTTGCCTTTCCGGCAGCGGCGATTGCATCTCCAACTGTGGCTGTAGCTGCGCCTACGCAGATCACCTTTACAATCCTGAACACAAGTTGCGGAGGCTCTGCCCCGTATGAGTTCTTCCTTAACGGCACATCAATTGGAACCGTTAATGGTGACCCAAATAGCAGTTGTACGTGTGACCCCACCCCTCAAACTTTTACAGTTACTAATGCTGCGTTGCTCGCCGGCGCATGGAATCCAACAGGCTCAAACAACTTGAGATTCACGAAGAGTGCCGGGCAACCTTATTTTTCTTGGGTGAGTGCCAAACTTGACTTTGCTACCGGAAGCTCCAGAGCTTACTTCGATTATAACGGGGGCGATGCAACTGAAACTAGCCTCTGCAATGCAGGATACACTGATGCTGCTTTTGACGAACTGCTTACCCCCTCAACCCCCATACTTTACCGGGACGCAGACGGTGACGGGTTCGGAGATCCAAATAATATTATACAACTAAGCAATAGTCTATCGCCGGTGACTCTACCCGTAGGATACACCACCAAAGGAGGAGACTGTAATGATAACAACAACACGGTATATCCGGGTGCGCCAGAACTCTGCGACGGATTAGACAACGACTGCAATGGCCTCATTGACGATCCCTTTACTCCATACTTCCAAGACTCCGATGGCGATGGCTTCGGCAATCCTAATGTCTTCGTTATGGTAAGTAATAACTGCGCGACACCACCCACGGGTTACGTGACCAACTCTTCTGACTGCGACGACGCTAATCCCACGGTCCCAAGCCAGACACCATGTCAAGCTAAACCGTTCAATAAGACTGCCCCAGGATTGGGTTTCACCCAGGAGTTGGTAGCTTCTTTACCAGATGGCAGTCCGACCAGCGGTTATGGTTTTGACAGTCACGGAAATCCATATACCTATTCGTTTAATGGAAATCTTTATAAAATTGACCTGTCCACTACTAATCCCGCTCCTGGTGGAGTTGGGACAATCCATCCGTTGGTAAATCTGGGCCCTATAAGGTACCGCACCGGTAGTAGAACCGGGCAGGCGATTGGCACTGTTTACAACTTTACACAATACCCGGATGGAACCGTCTATGCAAATAGCGATCTTGGCGTGGTGCAGGTGAATCTGGAGACAGCCACTGCCACCAGTGAACCCCTTCCCGGCAACGCGTGGGGCATAGTAGTGGATCCGCAATTGAATGCACATGGTCATCATAATATCATTACGGCAGGTGGTCGTGTAGTTGATCCTGTGGATCATCGTGATCTTGGTAGTTGCGGTATTAGCGGCGACGGAATAGCGATTGACGCGACCGGAAACTTCATATTTGCGGCAAGTGGATTTCAGATTTACAAGCGTACCTCCGCTGCGGGTACGGACTTACCAGTGTTCCAATCGATTGGAAATTATGGTGGAAGTCCCGATGGTATGGCATTTGGCGTAGTCGGCACCGACCAGGTCGTTGTCTCAAATGATGGAGGCGCAAAAACAGTCACGATGTGGAAATTTCCCAACAATGACTTCACTAAAGCCCCGACGCCTACGATCATTGCTTCCGAGCCTACCAGTAATGAATACGGCGACCAGGCTAACGTGGGACCTGATGGATATTTTTACATCACTTATTGGTCTGGAACCAGATTTCCGGATGGCTCAACCAATGGCAATACCAGCGTTGTTCGCTTTGGACCGGCCGGCCGTTTTCTGCCGCCTACACACTCCGACAATATAAGCTTGACCCCGGCAACCGACACTAAGAATGTGAATACTAGCATTGTTCTGACAGCAACCCAGGTTACTACAGATCTGTCAACTAATCAAACGGTGCCCGTAGCCAACACGACCGTGACCTTCACTGTGGTTGGCGGGCCTGACATGGGACAAACATTTACCGGCGCTACCGATGTAAACGGCAGAGTAACATTCACCCTGGTGAATAATAATGGAGTGGGTAATGACGTGGTGCATGCGCAGTTCGTTGACGCCAACCACAACACACAAACTTCTAACAACGCCGTGATCACATTCGTAAGGCCAGCATGCACTGTGCCTGCTTTCACCAGTTGTATCGGCAATCAGACTGCAAATACATTATCCAATTCATGTGATAATACAGTTACTTATTCTTCATCAGAATCAGTAACCGGTGGTCCGGCTCCAACAATTACCTATGCGTTTACAGGAGCAACAAGTGGCAGCGGCACTGGTAATGGCAGTGGCAGCTTATTTAATATAGGAACTACTACAGTTACACTTACTGCAACCAACAGTTGCGGAACGGCAACTTGTACGTTTACAGTAACTGTTACAGATATTCTTGCACCTGTAATAAAAACCAATGGCAATCAGAATGTAAATGCAGAACAAGGTAATTGCGGAGCATCAGTATCAGTGTCTGCAAGTGCTACAGATAATTGTTCAGTTGGTACACCATCAGGAGTAAGAAGCGACGGACTTGCTTTAACCGATCCATATCGTGTAGGTACAACAACCATTACATGGAACGTAACAGACGGCAATGGCAATCCTGCTGCACCAGTAACTCAAACAGTTACAGTAACAGATAATCAGCCACCTGTAATAACAACCAATGGCGATCAGAATGTAAATGCAGAACAAGGCAAATGCGGAGCAACAGTATCAGCGTCTGCAAGTGCAAAAGATAATTGTTCCGTCGGTACACCATCAGGAGTAAGAAGCGACGGACTTGCATTAAGCGATCCATATCCTGTAGGTACAACAACCATTACATGGAATGTAACAGACGGCAATGGCAATCCTGCTGCACCAGTAACTCAAACAGTTACAGTAACAGATAATCAGCCACCTGTAATAACAACCAATGGCGATCAGAATGTAAATGCCGAACAAGGCAAATGCGGAGCAACAGTATCAGTGTCTGCAAGTGCAAAAGATAATTGTTCAGTCGGTACACCATCAGGAGTAAGAGCCGACGGATTAGCATTGACTGATTTATATCCTGTAGGCACAACCACGATCACATGGACTGTAACGGATATTCACACTAATGCAGCAACACCTGTTACACAGACGATCATTGTAACAGATAATGAGATCCCAGTTATTACGAGCAATGGAAATAAATCAGTGAACAATGATGCAGGTAAATGCGGAGCAACAGTAGTTGTGAGTGCAATTGCCGGCGATAATTGTGGAGTTGGCGTACCAACAGGTGTACGTAGTGATGGTGGTGCATTAAACCGTCTGTATCCTGTAGGCACAACCACGATCACGTGGACAGTTACCGATATTCATGGTAATGCGGCAACACCGGTTACACAAACGATCATTGTAACAGATAATGAGATCCCTGTTATCACAAGCAACGGCAATAAATCAGTGAACAATGATGCAGCGAAATGCGGTGCAGTAGTGGCAGTGAGTGCAAGTGCAACAGATAATTGTGGAGTAGGTGCACCGTCAGGAGTAAGAGCCGACGGATTAGCATTGACTGATTTATATCCTGTAGGCACAACCACGATCACATGGACTGTAACGGATATTCACACTAATGCAGCAACACCTGTTACACAAACGATCATTGTAACGGATAATGAGACCCCTGTTATTACAAGCAATGGTAATAAATCAGTGAACAATGATTTGGGTAAATGCGGAGCAACCGTAAGTGTGAGTGCAACAGCTGCAGATAATTGCGGAGTAACCACACCAGGCGGTGTAAGAAGTGATGGACTTGCTTTAACAGCGCTATATCCTGTAGGTACCACAACCATTAGCTGGAATATTACCGATATCCATGGTAATGCAGCGGTACCTGTTACCCAAACGATTATCGTAACCGACAATGAAGCCCCGGTAATAACAACGCCATCTAACCAGGTATTCTGTGCCAACTATGGTGGTGTTACTACTTATACCATCGCATCAATAACCTCATCAGACAATTGTGGAGTATCTACCACCACATTCTCTGTAAGCGGAGCCACCACGCGCAGCGGCACGGGTACCAATGCTTCGGGTGTATTTGCCATCGGCACATCAACGGTAAACTTTACAGTAACAGATACACATGGTAATGTTAGCCAGCGCAGTTTCACAGTTACCATCAATCCATTACCTGTAGCAACCATTACTGCAGGTACAGCGGATGCATTCTGTAATAAGTTAACCTTAACCGGCAGCAGTACTTTAACCGGTCCGTTCACTTATACCTGGTCAAACACTGCAATGAGCACGCCGCAGATCAGTCTTGGTTTAACGGACGCAGATGGTGTGTACTCACTCTACACAACAGATATCAATCATTGCCGTAGCGAGTTTGCTGCAAAATATACTTATACCAAACAAAACCTGGTAAGCAGTTATACGATACTTGCAGACAAGGAAGTGGACCTGGGTAAATACAATAAGGTATCCACCGGCAGCGTAGGTGTGAAGAATAGTAAAGGTGAAGCCGAGTTCAAGGCCTACAGCATGGTGAACGGAGCCGGTTCTTTTGTAAAAGCGCCTAAGATTGATAAGGATGGTTCAGGTATCAACATCACTACATCAATAATCGGGTTGGCTTCGGTAACACTTCCAACGATGCAGTACAATACGGCTACTACGAACAGCCTGCCGACTTATAATGCATCAACCAACAATGCAACCATCACGGGTAACTTTAAAACGTTGAATGTGAAGAAAGGAATAAGTGTAACGGTAACCGGTACTACTTTCGGAACCATTGACCTTGAAGCGGGCGCCAGCATTAAGTTTACCAGTGCGGTATTGAATATTGATAAATTGGCTGTAGACGATGGTGCGAAAGATAACTATTACAGTTATGTACGTTTTGCCCCGAACACCAGTGTAAGGATCAGCAGTAGTGTAAGTATCGGCAGCCAGGTAAGATTGAACCCCGAGAGCAACAAAGTGACTTTCTACATGGGTGATACAAAACCTGATGAAGAGAAGTTCACGATCAAGGGCGGAGATACAAGGGTGATAGCGAATATCTACATGCCGGATGGTAAACTACGCGTAACCGCCACGGACTCAGATAATGATGACCATGATAAATGCGATCACAAAGCGCATAACTCGAAAGATTGCAAACACAAAGGTCATGGTCACAATGAGTGTAACCACCAGGCGCATGATTCAGCAAGCTGTAATGATGATGTATATATGACAGGATTGTTCATTGCAGAAGAAGTAGAGAGCAAGGGCAATACGGTGATCTGGAACAGCTACGATTGCAGTGCACCGGCACCGGTAACAGCGGTTAACTCAACTTCAAACGTTACCAATGCAGTTACGGCAGAAAGTAAGCAAGCAGTAACCACCGAAGAAGAATTGAAAATAACCGTGATGCCAAACCCAAGCACAACCTACTTCACATTGAAACTGGAAAGTAAATATGAAACACCGGTGAATATGCGAGTGATGGATGCAAGAGGCAGGGTAATAGATGCCAAATCGAAGATCGGCTCCAATAGCACGATACAGATCGGCCATAACTATGCAAGCGGCACCTATTATGCGGAAATGATACAAGGTGGAACACGCAAAGTGGTTCAGCTGATCAAAGGGAAGGGAAGTGCTAATTAATAATTAGTAGTTAATAATTGTTTTAAAGTCGGGCCCGCTCAATTTGAGCGGGCCCGATCTATTGTAGATGCATTGTCCTTGCCGCCGTTGTTGTGCGTCACACCAAATGGTGGGTTGTTGCGGTATCGCCGGAACATTTGAGGCAACATCATTTCAGAATTATCAACCCCAGCGCCTTTGATTCCCGGGCTAACTGCAATTCAAAAAAAATCGAATAGAAAATTGCGTAGTTCCACGCTATTTTTTACCAAACCATTACACCAATTTTGATATGGAAAATATATGACCCTCCTTTTCAAAGGCGGGTGATTAGAGTTATCGCTCCCCACCCCAGGGTAACCTGGGGCCCGGGGGGGATTCTTTGGGGAGTGATAGCTTTAATTGAAAACTCGTCCTCGTTTCTACTTGTTTGTGTATCCATTTGGTATAAGAGTAATGATCGAAGTTTGGGATAGTTAAATAGTCTACCTGCTGTAGAGGCGTAGCCTCGATAGATATTGTAGCAACGGATTTCAATCCGTTGTTACGTCGTTTTTGTAAAATAAAAGTGCCTTAGGCACGGGCCATATACGCGCCGTGCCTAAGGCACTTAATTTATATTCTTATCCTTTGATCAACGGAGTAAAATCCGTTGCTACAATATGTGCCGAGGCTACGCCTCTATTTTAAAGTGATTAAGAAACTGCTTTACCAGCATAAACAAAGTATTACGTTTGTGGTGACAGTGGAGAAGCGATTTAAACAGAACTAAACGTTATTATGATTTTCGGTTAGTTAGCTCGCCACATGCCTTATACTCATCTATTAATATTTTCTTATCATACCAAACTTTGTATTTTTCAGGGACGAGAGAATTTGATAGATAAATTATTTTACCAATAGCACCATGATAATAATTACTTAGATGAATAGATTTTGTCTTGCCATCTTTATTTAACGTGATTGTAATTTGCGAACCATCGTTTATGCACGGATTTGAATAATAGGCTTTCAGTTTAGTAAGGTCCATTTCGCCAATTTGGCGCAATGTGTCCGAAAATGTTAATGCTTCTGCAAAAACAGTTCTATCCTTTGTCCCAGCAATGCCGCTTTTAAAAACAATCTTGAGTTGCTTATCTGTTAAAATAGTTGATACAGTATAAGCTTCTGCAAAATAACTATTGAGTATCTCTATTTCAAAGGATTCGATATTTTGCCCCTTGGCATCCATATCGGCACAGGACAACAAAGTTGATAAGAAAAAAATAGTTGGAAATGTATTGGTATTATTCATCCGAAGATTATTGCGACATGGTAGGAATAAAACCCTAATGCTTCACCGTATAAAAATGTATCAATAAATATCCCGCCACACAAACCACCAATACCGCAAGAATGGCAATGATCAGCCAATTCTCATCTTTCAGTTTGCGTTTTTTCTTGCGTGAGATCCTTTTAACGGTATGTTTTTGCAGTTGTTTATTCAGTTGGTCAACGTATTCTTTTACCTGCGCGGGGTCCTTGAAATTCTGTAATCCCTCCATGGCCTCGTTTACAAAGGCAGAGTCAGCCATTTGTTTTTCAACGGCAAACCTTTCCTCTTCCGATGCATTGCCCTGGAGGTAGCGGATCAGTTCTGCGCTATCCAGTTCATCGTCGTGGTTCAATATGTCGTTCAGGTCCGTCATTCGTTGGTGTGCATTTTCTTTTCTACCAATAATTTCAAGTTCCGCTTCCCGTTCTGTATATAACTCTTCACATGCGATAAACTATAGCCGGTTTCATCTACTATCTCCTGGTAGCTTTTCTTCTGAAGATAGAATAAAGTTACACAGGTTTTTTGCTCCGGGTTCAATTCTTCCAGTGAAGATTCCAGCAGGTTCAGGGTTGCTTCTTTGGCGGCGAGTTCTTTCCGGTCGGTCTCAGGTGCGGTTAGCTGGGTGTTTTCCTCAACAGATATAAAAACATGTTTATCTCTCAGCTTCATCAAACAATGGTTACGGGCCACCATGTATAGCCAGCTTTTTATATAGACTACCTTGTATTTACCCAGTTCGGTAATGGCTTTCAGGAAGATCTGTTGTACCGCATCTTTCGCTTCTTCCTCATTTTTCAGGTACTTCATACATACACCCAATAGCAGTAATGTGTAGCGCTGGAGAACAATACCCAGCCATTGGTTGTCGTGATCGCTGTAGAATTTTTCTAACAGTTCGCTATCGGTTATATGGTCAAATCGATCTTTACTCACTGCCTGAAAATAAAGTATTTTCTGTATAGATGCGATAGTGGTGAAATTCCATATCTTAACTTCAAATTACTACTATGGCTTTTGTGATCTGTATTGTGCCCGCGGCACCTATGCGAAAAGAAGATGCCCATCGTTCCGAAATGGTGAGCCAGTTATTGTTTGGAGAAATAGCTGAAGTGCTTGAAGAAACAAAAGTATTCACCCGTCTGCGTTGTTTATATGATGGATATGAAGGCTGGTGCCAATCGAGCCAGTTATCAGCAATAGAAGAAGCGCAGGTGAGAAAAAACGGAAAGCAACTCGCGAATAACTGGGTAACGCCTATCGAATTCAATGGCAACACCATGCAGTTATCATTGGGAAGTTCTTTGGGATTGCTGAAAAACGGCAAGGCCCAGGTTGATAAGTATGCATTCTCTTTTACCGGCAAAACATGGGATCCTTCTGAAGCTTTAATTACCGAAGAAGCACTAACGCAAAGAGCATATCAATACCTCAACACACCTTATCTCTGGGGTGGCCGTTCGGTTTTTGGAATTGATTGCAGTGGTTTTGTACAGCAGGTGTATCATTTCTTCAACAAACCCTTATTGCGTGATGCCTATTTACAAGCCGGCGAGGGAGAAGTGGTTGGTTTTCTCCAGGAAACCAAATGTGGCGATCTTGCTTTTTTCGACAATGAAGAGGGAAGGATCACACATGTAGGCATGCTATTGAATTCCGATACCATCATTCACTCCTCCGGGAAAGTACGGGTTGATAAGATCGACAACATGGGAATCATCAACAGCGATACAAACGAACGCACACACAAACTGCGGATCATCAAAAGATATTTCTAACGTGTATAAACATCCCTCTTTATCTCCTTTTCTCTTGTCCTTCTCTTAGCGAAATACCTGCATGCGCGGCAATTTCCATAAGAGAAGGACAAGAGAAAAAGAGATAAGGAGATTCCCAAAATAAAAAGCAACCCGGTTAGGTTGCTTTTGTGCTTATAAAAAGAAGATAATTTTCTTAGATCAGGTCCATTGCCTTAGCAAAATACGTTGCAGTTCCCGGTAATGCCAGCCAGAAGAACTGGCGGTAAACAACAAGTAAAGTGATCAAAATGGCTAACCATAAAAAACAAAGCGCCCAGTATTTACCTCTTGATTGTTTTACTTCCATTGTGTTGTTTTTTGGCAAAGATAAGGTTGGAAAATGATTTTTTGCCAATTCATCGCCCCGATTGTTGAATATTTGTGGAAGAAACCACAGGATCCTTTGGCAGCTTGGGTTTGGTGGTATCAAAAAAAAGCATTTTAATAGCGATCAGCAGCATTACGATGGCAAAGATCTTCTTCATTTTCTCATCACTCAGCGAAAGCGCAAGCTTGCTCCCGAAAAACCCGCCCAATACAAATGCCACCGATACAATAGCCACATAATTCACGTTCAGGTAGCCCTGTTTGTAATATTGCAGCACAGCCAATATCCCAACGGGTAATAACAGTATTCCGAGCGAAGTACCCTGCGCCAGTTTTTGTGAAAAACCAAGCAATATCACTAATGCCGGCACGATGATCACACCTCCGCCAATTCCAACCAAACCACTTAAAAATCCCGCAGCGATACCGATAAGGATCAGCAGGATAATAACAGATAAGCTCATCTTATTATTTTTTATTGTCACGGATCAGCGCGATTATTTTATGAATGTTTCCTTATAAAAACGGATCGCTTCTTCTATGATCGTTAATGCCTGCGCTTTATCACCAAAATCTTCTACCACAACGGTCTTGTTCTCTAATTTTTTATATTCTTCAAAGAAATGCCTCAGTTCGTCAAAGAAATGTTTGGGTAGTTCTTCAATATTGTTATAGTGGTTCACACCCGGGTCAGTGGCTGCTACGGCGATGATCTTATCATCCGGGTCGCCGCCATCGATCATTTGCATCACACCCACTACTTTGGCTTCCATCAATGTTAATGGTTGCACGGGTAAAGATGTGATCACGAGTATATCCAATGGATCCTTATCACCGCCATAGGTTTGCGGAATAAAACCATAGTTGATAGGATAGTAGAAGGATGAAAAGATCACCCTGTCAAGTCTTAATAGCCCGCTTGGTTTATCGATCTCGTATTTACACCTCGATCCCTGGGGGATCTCGATGATCGCATTAACGGTGCGTGGTGAATTCTCTCCATAAGGAACGCCGTGCCATGGGTGTAATACATTCTGTTGGATCATAGGTAAATTATTAATGTAGTTGATGTTATTTAGTTATCCAATATCCAAGTGCTACTGCCCCCAATCCCAAAACCAGGCTGCAGCCGGTATATAAAAGAAAAGCTCCAGAGCGATCCTGGTTCAGCAGCTGCATATTTTCCCAGGCAAACGCAGAAAAAGTGGTGAACCCACCGCAGATACCCGTTGCAAGGAACAATCGCCAGTTGGCAAACCCTTCCTGTTTTGCCGCGATCCCCATGATCAGCCCGATCAAAAAAGAACCTGTGATATTTACCGTGAAGGTAGCATAAGGAAAACTCTCATGCCTGATAAAATAGGAAACAAGATAACGCAGCATGGAACCGATCATTCCGCCAAGACCTACAAGTATGATATTTTTGAGCATATTGTAATAATTTGAAAATTTGAAAATGTGCCAATTTGAAAATGTCTGCGCCCAATTTTCAAATTTTCAAATTGTCACATTTTCAAATTCAGTTATTATCGAGGTCAACCAGCCAATCCCCATTTTTTTTTACAACAATCAATATATGCGGCTGTTTATCGTAAGAGTTGCTGTAATGGATCTCAGCGCTGCTGTCGGCCATGTTTTTTACCTCGCTGATATTGATGGATGCGGTCCGGAACTGCTGTCTTCCTTCTTTGTCTTTTTCACGGTAAGTTTTTTCAATCTGTTCCAATGCCTGCCTGCTTTTTCCTCCGGGTAAAGTATAATAGGCGGCTTTTGAAAAATCGCCCTGCATACAGGCATTGATGTATTCCCTCCCTGCATCAAGCGCATCTTCTGCTTTCCGGTAATCCTGGTGCTTTCCGCCACAGGCAAACAACAAAACAGCAGCTATATAAACCAGTCTTCTCATAATAGTGTTCTTGGGCCAAAGTTACAGTCCATAGCCAATTCACCGAAAAATAGCGGGGTTCGCGTTTTTTGTCATAAAGATGTGTATTTAATACATATTTAAGGTATCTTTCATATCTCTTTTAACGATGGGCGCCATAACGAAGATCTGCAATGAAAAAAAAGGTCCTTTTTATTCTTGTTTGTGTTTTTACAAGGCTTACTGCTATCAATGCCCAGGATCTTGCTACGGACTCTTCCTTTTTAAATAGCTCACTCTCATCCACCCGTTCGCAATACATGAAAACTATGGGTGCCGGCAGCTATCTCTACAATGGCACCGCTTATGAACGTTACTGGAACGGTATGGTGGGTCACCCTTTTTTTACCAGCGAAGAATTCAGGCAGGGCAACCTGTTTTACAATGGCAGTTTATATGAAGATGTGCCATTGATGTATGATATGTCGCGCGATGTGCTGGTATCCAAAAATTTTTTAAAAGAACTGAATGTAAAATTGCTGGGGGAAAAGATCAGTTATTTCAATATCGGCAAAAATACTTTTGTAAGAATAGTTGCAGACAGCAGCACTTCCGCATCGATGAGCACTGGTTTTTATGAAAGATTATATAAGGGAACGGTAACCGTACTCGGCAAATACCAGAAAAGGATCGAGAATTCGATGAACGCTGCGGATAAGATCACAAAATTTGTGGAACATGACTATTATTATATAGAAAAGGATGGAAAATATCATTTGATCTCGGGTGAAAGCGACATCTTATCACTATTTAAAGAACAAAGAGCTGAACTCCGTAAGTTTTTAAACCGGCGGGAGATCAATTTCAAAAAAGATCCTGCAGGAACCGTTGTGCAGGCTGCTACTTATTATGAACAGTTGAAAAAATAATTATGCGTTTGAACAGGTTATACATACTGATCCTGGTCTGCTGCCTCTTTGCAGTGACTGACCGCGCGATGGGCCAGGCAGATAAACGTATCACCATCACCGTTACTGATGTTTCATTATTGAAATTTGTTGAACTGGTTGAACAATCAACTTCGTATCATTTCTATTTTGATCCGGTTGAAACGGATAGCCTGCTTATTACCGTAAAAGCAGAGAATGCATCACTGGACCAGGTAATGCAACTCGCATTGCAGCATTCTGTTTTTCAGTTCGCGGTAGATGAACAGAACCGCGTGTACATCACAAAAAAATATAAGATACAGACTTCGCTGGCGGCAGATTTTTTCGACAGAAAAAAAACAACGGCGGATACGACTTCTGAACCCGTAGGGATCTTGCCAGGAACAGATGATGAAAAAGAAAAACTCAAAGCATCCATTGAAAAGAAATTGTTCGAGATAGGCCAGCGTAGCAGCATCATTGGCAAAGGCAACGCACGGCTAACGGGTTATGTACGTGATATAAAAAGTGGCGAAGCGATCAGTGGTGCATCCGTATATGTTGATACGCCTTCTATCAAAACGATCACCGACCAGTTTGGCTATTTCGCGATCACTTTGCCAAAGGGCCGCCAGACACTGCATGTCAACAGCCTCGGAATGAAGGACACCAAACGGCAATTGGTGATGTATTCTGATGGTAAACTAACCGTTGAACTCGAAGATTATGTTGCGAGCCTGAAAGCGGTAACGGTCACTACCGATAAACGTTCGAATGTAAGAAGCACGCAGATGGGTGTTGATAAAGTAAATATCCGGACCATTAAGCAGGTGCCAAGTGTATTGGGCGAGTCTGATATATTACGCGTGGTATTGACCTTACCCGGTGTTACTTCTGTTGGTGAAGCAAGTACAGGGTTCAATGTGCGTGGCGGTGCAGCCGATCAGAATCTTATTCTGTTGAATGATGCAACCATTTACAATCCCTCGCATTTATTTGGCTTCTTTTCTGCATTCAATACAGATGTGGTAAAAGGAGTGGAGTTATATAAAAGTGCTATTCCAGAAAAATATGGCGGGCGTTTATCCTCGGTGCTTGATGTGTCGACGCGCGATGGGAACAGTAAAAAATTATCTGGTACAGGAGGTATCGGTATACTCACCAGCCGTTTAACACTGGAAGGCCCGCTGGATAAAGAAGGAAAGACAACATTTATTTTGGGAGGAAGAACAACTTATTCTGACTGGGTACTAAAAACGATCCCGAATTCAGCGTATGCAAACAGCAGTGCGTCTTTTTATGATCTGAATCTGAATCTTACCAGCGCGATAGATCCCAAAAATACCATTTACCTGACAGGATATTTTAGTCACGATAAATTTAAACTCAACAGCGATACTTTATATAAGTATGGAAACCAGAACGCCATTGTTAAATGGAAACATATTTTCAACAACAAATTCTTCAGCGTGGTATCGGGTGGTATGGACCGGTATGATTATGAAGTAAGCAGCGACCAGGTAGTTCTGAATGCCTACCGTTTAAAATATGATATCAACCAGATACATTTCAGAACAGAGTTCAACTATAATCCAAACAACAAACATTCGATCAATTTCGGGATACATACTATTTATTACAAGATCCATCCCGGCACTTTTGAACCCACTTCAAACCAATCGCTTGTAGCGCTTAATACGGTATCTGCCGAGCAGGCGCTTGAGTCGGCTATCTATGTGGGCGATAAATATAATATCACACCCGAGTTCTCTGTAAATGCGGGTATCCGTTTCTCCATGTTCAATTATCTTGGTGCGCATGATGTGAACCAGTATGTGGCAGGCTCGCCAAGAACAACCAGCAGCGTAATCGATGTTTTGCATTTTGGCCCTGGTAAAAATATCAAAACCTATTCAGGCCCAGAGATCCGTGTGGCGATGCGTTATAGTGTATCAAATGATGCTTCGGTAAAATTGAGCTTTAATACATTGCGCCAATACATTCATACTTTATCAAACACAACGGCTATTTCCCCAACTGATATCTGGAAACTCAGTGATCCGAATATTCAACCGCAAACAGCTTACCAGGCATCTTTGGGGTACTATCATAATTTCCCGGGTGATATTGAAACTTCTATCGAAGTGTATTACAAACGCATGGAGCACTATATTGATTATAAAAGCGGCGCAACACTTGTGATGAACAAACATATCGAAACAGATGTGATCAATACACAGGGCGAAGCATATGGTGCCGAATTCATGATCAAAAAAACACTGGGTAAACTGAATGGCTGGCTGAGTTACACTTATTCAAGCACACGGTTAAGAATGGACGATCCTATCGCCGGCGAATCGATCAACAAAGGAAATTATTACCCGGCCAATTTTGATAAACCGCATAATGTAAATTTTATCGGCAATTATCGTTTCTCTCACAGGATCAGCGTTTCGCTTAATGCGGTATACAGTACCGGCCGCCCCATTACTCTGCCCATCGCCATATTTGTACAGGGAGGATCACAACGTGTATTTTATTCGGACAGGAACCAGTACCGCATACCTGATTATGTACGAGGCGATCTTTCTGTGAATATTGAAGGAAACCATAAGATCAAAAAACTGGCGCATAGTTCCTGGTCGGTGGGTGTATATAATTTGCTTGCGCGGCAAAATCCATACTCGGTATATTTTCAACAGGAGAATGGTGTGATCAAAGGATACCAGTTATCTATTTTCGGAACAGCCATTCCATTCCTCACCTATAACTTTAAATTTTAGCAGTATAAAAAAGAGCAACACGATATTTTGCATGATCTTTTTGCCGGCATTTTTTACCTGCAGGAAACCCTATCAACCAGCTGTGGTCAATAAAGATTATAACTATCTCGTGATCGATGGTGTGATCAATGCAACCGCGGGGGGTATTACTTCGATCATGCTAAGCAGAACAAGAAATCTAAACGATAGTATCATCGCTCCCAAACCTGAATTGTCTGCACAGGTAGTAATAGAAACGGAAGGGGGAACTAATTATGCATTGTCTGCACAGGGTAATGGCGTTTATAATAGTTCGGCGCTAAATCTTAACCCGTTAAGCAAATACCGGCTAAAGATCACCACTAATGGAAGTGTGTATCAATCTGATTATGTATCTGTAAAACAAACACCGCCAATCGACAGTGTAACCTGGAAACAACGTCTCGATTCTCCCAACAAATCGGTCACCATTTTTGTGCATACACATGATCCGCAAAACAAAACATTATTTTATCGCTGGGATTATATTGAAACATGGCAATACCAGGCGCCATTGAACGGCAGCCTGGGTTTGGACAGCAGGGGCCAGATATTTTATTCAGATGCCACTACACAAACATTTAATTGCTGGTCAACAACATTTTCCCGCAATATTTCAACAGCTTCATCAGAATCATTGGCGCAGGATGTGATCAGTTATGCACCGGTAAATAGCGTTCCGCAAAATGATGAAAGAATGGCCGTACGATATTCGATCAATGTAAAGCAATACGGGTTAACAAAGGAAGCATACAATTATTGGGAGATCATAAAAAATAGTTCACAGCAGAGCGGTAGTATTTTTGATCCGCAACCAGCGCAGGTGATCGGCAATATCCATTGCATTTCAAGCCCGGACGAACCTGTGATCGGTTTTGCAAGTGCCTCCTATATAACGGAGAAACGGAAATTTATTGATAAAAACGAATTGACTGACTGGCATTATCAAAACGCACCGGGAAACAGGTGCGTTCCGGATACGATACCGTCGAATGGTAATCTCCAGGTCTTCCCATACCCGGATACTACTTACGGACCTTACTATTTTATAACAACACCGGCCCTCTACCTGATCGTTGCGAGAAAGATCTGTCTTGATTGCAGGAGAAAAGGAGGAACCAACACTAAACCTGCATTCTGGTAATAATAATTTTTTAACAGCATGAAAATGAGGAACACGATATGGTATATGTTTTTTCTGCTCGCAGTTGCTGCCTGTAGGAAACCCTATGAACCTGCTGTGATCAAAGTAAACTACAATTACCTCGTGATCGATGGTGTGATCAATGCGAACCCGAATGGTGTAACGACGATACAATTGAGCCGCACAAAAAATCTATCTGATAGTTTACCTCCGAAACCGGAAACGGGTGCGCAGATAGTGATAGAAGGAGAAGGCGGTGGTTCATTTACTTTAATACCACAGGGAAATGGTGTGTACAATAGTGCACCACTAAATCTCAGCCCTACACTTAAATACCGGCTACGAATCAACACATCAGGTGGAGGTGTTTATCAATCAGATTATGTACCGGTAAAACAGACACCGCCGATCGACAGTCTTAGCTGGAAACAAAAACCCGATTCGCCAAATAAAGCCGTCACGATTTTTGCCCATACACATGACCCGCAGAACAAAACATTATTTTATCGCTGGGATCATGTTGAAACATGGCAATACGTGTCTCCGTTACAGGGATTTGTGAGTCTTGATAGCAGGGGCCGGGCTTTTTACACTGATTCAACTACACAAACCAGTAATTGCTGGACCAATACTTTATCTACCAATATAGCAACCGCCTCTTCGGAAGCATTGAGCCAGGATGTGATCAGTTATGCACCTGTTCAGGTGGTGCCGCAGAATGATGAGCGGATGGCCGTTCGTTATTCTATCAATGTAAAACAATATGGGTTGACGAAAGAAGCGTATAGCTATTGGGAGATCATTAAAAAAAGTTCGCAGCAAACAGGAAGCATCTTTGATCCGCAACCGGCGCAGGTGATCGGCAACCTTCACTGCATTTCAAATCCCGAAGAACCTGTGATCGGTTATGCCAGCGCTTCTTTTGTAACAGAGAAAAGATTATTTATAGGATATAGAGAACTTGACGACTGGCATTTTCCCAACGCGCCCGGCAATATTTGTAAGACAGATATCTGGCCAACCAACCAGGTTGATTTCAGCATTTTCACTTACCCGGATACTTCCTATCAACCATTTTTTTATAGCGGCACCAATACCATCGTTGCAAAAAAAGTATGTCTTGATTGCAGGCGGAGGGGAGGAACAAATGTTAAACCAAGTTTCTGGTAATAAATGATGCAAATGCAGAACAGACGATATTATTTTTTCTTAACAGCCTTACTGTTTGCATGTTCCCTCGCAAACGCGCAGCGGGCAGTGGATGCTGTGACCAAACCCTTTGATGAATACCGCATCAGCCATTTGCAGGAAAAGCTATTCGTGCATACCGACAAGAAATTTTACATGGCCGGGGAGATCGTCTGGTTTAAAATATACGCAACCGACGCAGTATTTAACCAGCCCTTCAACCTCAGCAAAATCAGTTATGTAGAAATTCTTACCAGGGAAAACAAACCTGTTCTACAGGCCAAAGTAGCATTGAATGAGGGAGCCGGCAATGGTTCTTTCCAGTTGCCTTACTCCGTAAATACCGGTAATTATATTTTACGCGCCTATACAAACTGGATGAAGAACGCGGGTGCAGAATATTATTTTGACAAAGAGATCACGATCGTAAATGCGCTTAAGAAATCGGATTGGGTACTTCCACTTGAAACAAAGAACTATGATGTACAGTTCTTTCCGGAAGGAGGCGACCTTGTAAACGGTGTTAAGAGTAAAGTGGCGTTCAAGATACTTTCAAATGGGAAAGGCATTTCCTGCAGCGGCGCCGTATTGAACAGGCGAAATGATACGATTGTACGATTTGCTTCACTTCGTTTTGGTATGGGCCAGTTTGATCTTACTCCTGATGCCGGCGAAGAATATCATGCAATGATATTTGCGGGAGGCACGATGTTTACAAAACCATTACCCCCGGTGAGTGTTACCGGTATCGTGATGCGTTTAACGGAGATCGACAAAGACAGGCTCTCTTTAAGTATACAAAGCAATAAAGCAGGTTCGGTGATTTCATTGCTGGTTCACACGCGGCAATCTTTGAAGCTATCTCTCTCAAGAGAATTGTTCAATGGAAAAACGGAGATTGAAATCGATAAGAAACAATTAGGCGATGGTATTTCGCATTTTACCCTCTTCAATGCAAACAACCAGGCTGTTTGTGAGCGCCTTTATTTTAAACGGCCGGAAACTTTGGCTATTACAGCAACAACAGATGCGCAGAATTATGGCACGCGAAAAAAAGTAACGATCGATCTCGCAACCAACGACAGCAAACAGTCTGCTGTACCGGGTGATCTGTCTATGTCAGTTTACCTGCTCGACGAATTACAATCCTTTGAATCCTCCGATATCCTGAGTTATCTCTGGCTTCAATCCGATCTGAAAGGGTTTGTTGAAGAACCTGCTTATTATTTTTCAGAACATGGAAAAGAAGCAGATGCCGCCGCAGATAACCTCATGCTAACCCAGGGCTGGCGCAGGTTTCGCTGGGATGATGTTTTGCAGAAAAAAGCAGCGGCAATAGAATTCCTGCCCGAAACAGAAGGGCATATCATTAATGGAAGGGTGATTGATAAACGCAATGCCCAGCCTGTAGAAAATATCAGGGCTTATCTTTCAGTGCCCGCAGAAAAATCGTTGTTCACCGGCTCAGTGAGTGGAAAGAATGGCGCGATCCGTTTCAATATGAAAGATTTTTATGGCGGCAACGAGATCATCGTACAACCAAATTTTGCCGACAGTTTTTACAGAGTTGACATAGCAAATCCTTTTTCGGAGAAATACAATACACGGGAATTAACCGGGTTGGCGCTATCTGATAAAAAAGCAGCGCTGCTTCAGCATAGTTTACATTCGCAGGTAACCAACGCCTATTACGGTGAGAAACAAAAGTTTCTTTTTCCCCAGGCTGTCGATACAATGCCTTTTTATGGAATTCCCGATCACAGATATTACTTAGATGACTACACACGTTTCATCACGATGGAAGAAGTGATGCGCGAATATGTAGGAGACGTGCGCGTGAGAAAAAGCAACGAGCATTTCAATTTCCGCATCAGGAACCAGGCATTCGAAAACTTTTTTGAAACAGCGCCGCTCGTGCTTTTTGATGGCGTGCCTGTTTTCGACGTGGATAAGATCATCGCCTTCGATCCGCTTAAGATCAAACGCATAGATGTTGTATCGCAAAAATTTTTCCAGCATGATATGTTGCACGATGGCATTATCAACTACAGCACTTACCAGGGCGATCTTGCTGGCTACCAACTCGATGCCAATGCACTGATCGTGGAATACCAGGGACTTCAACTGCAAAGAGAATTCTATTCACCCGTATATGAAACACCGGCCACGAATAGCCGCGTGCCTGATTTCAGGAATGTATTGTATTGGTCGCCGGAAGTACACACCAGCAAAGACGGTAAGAAACAGGTATCGTTTTATACAGCCGATATCCCCGGTACCTATGGCGTAGTGATACAGGGAATAACATCTACAGGTTTGGCGGGGAGCAGGACTACAACATTTACTGTGACGAAATAATTTAATAACCCCAGCTTTTAAGCTGGGGTTACAAATCTCCTTTTGAATGCAGGGCTTCAGCCCCAACTATTCTTTTTATTTTAAGATCATCGCCAATTGTTGTTCATCCAAATACTGCAAAAACAAACATGGCTAAACCCGGGGTTTCTTATGTTCATCGTGTCCCCAGCTTAAAAGCTGGGGTTAGACATATCAGAACTCAATGTGAAGAAACCATTTTCAATCCCACAATTGAAGCGATCAACGTAGCAATAAAGAACAGCCTCCAGAAATCAGCCGGTTCTTTAAAGAAAAGAATACCAATGATAACTGCGCCAACTGCGCCGATGCCCGTCCATACTGCATATGCAGTTCCCATGGGTAAGGTCTGTGTGGCCCGGTATAAAAGATAAATGCTGATTGAAAGACTGGCAAAAAATCCCGCCAGCCATACATGAGAAACGGTACCTGAAGTGATCTTGGCTTTTCCGAGACAGGTGGTAAAACCTACTTCAAATAATCCTGCTATAATGAGTATGATCCAGTTCATATGAATGATTGAAGGTTCAAATATAACTCTGAATTAATTGGAACAATCCGGGGCCGGGCAACGAACTTAATTTTCAGAGATAAGCTCGATGAATGAATCCATCAATTCACGGATAGCTAATAAAGTAGCTTCATCCGTTATCACTCCATCTGCACTGAGTTTTGTTTTAGGAACGGAGATGAGAAGTGAACCATTCTCGGCCAGTTTCACATATAACGTCCGCATCAGTAAATTTAATGCTTCATGTGCTTTCTGCCCGGAGGATGCAGCTGTGATCAACGCTGCTGGTTTATCAGTAAGCAATGTTGTAGATACCATCCATTCGATGGCATTTTTCAAACTGCCCGGCAAACTGTAAACATATTCAGGAGTGCAGATCAGTATTCCATCGGCATCTTCGATTTTTTTGCGGAGGCTGATAATGGCAGGAGGGAAGGGCTCTTTGTCAAGATCAGGATTAAAATGCGGCAGTTGATCTATCTCATTAAAAATAATAAAATCCGCTTTTTGCGCATACATCCCTGCAATGGCCCGTAGAATATGCAGGTTCACAGAATCTGCCCTTGTGCTGCCTGAAATCGCGAGTATCTTTTTCTTTTGAAGCATGTTCTCCTATTTCTGCGTATTGATCCTTAGAGGTAAGCGAAGCAACCACAATAGCATCCAGCCCAATACGGCGCCCAGTGTGTTGAGGATGACATCATCAATATCCACTGACCGGTAAACCGCAAAACTTCTTTCAATGTATTGAATGAATTCGATTAATGCAGAACAGAATAATCCTATAAATAATATGCGCCAGAAGGAATCTGTTTTTCTCGCGATCAACGGCAGAAGTAATCCAAGCGGGAGGAATAATACAATATTGCCGGGTGTATTCTCAAATAACATCGACAACCTGAATCCATTGCGAACTGACATCGAATGGTGTATCGCCCTCATGGTAGTTTTAAAAGGGATGAGGTTGATGTCATCTGCAACCGGTGTTTTATGTAATGCAAACGAAAGAGGAACAATGGTAACAGCTGCGAGCCCGATCAGGTATAAAAAGAAAATAAAGTACAGGAATTCCCTGGTAAAAGAAATGTTCAACCCAGGAATCCTCCGCCGGAAAGCCATCCTTGCAATAAACCATACCGGTATGGCGATGGCGAGTAATATGATAGTGGGCTTAAGAAACGTATTGTTGAACATGTTTGTAATTTAGTCATTCCCTCTGTGAAACCCTGTGCTCTCAGTGTCTCTATGTTGAAAAAAAACGAAACGAAGAATTCACCACAGAGATACCGAGGGCACAGAGTTCCACAGAGTGCTACATAAGATTATTTAGTTTTGCGTATTGTAGTAACATGATGGTCTTAGCATCCTTTATCTCCCCTGTACTAATCTTTTGCATAGCCTCATCAAATCCTATTTCCATCACTTCAATATTTTCCTGTTCTTCTTCCACGCCGCCTCCTTCGTTTACTTTCATCGACTTCGTATATTCTGCCACAAAAAAATACAGGATCTCTGTAACAGAACCTGGGGACATATACGCTTCAAATATTTTTCGCACATCTTTTACCTGGTAACCCGTCTCTTCTTCTGTTTCGCGCCTGATGCAATCTTCAGGGTTATCTTTATCGAGTAAACCGGCACAGGCTTCGATCAGCATACCATCTGCATTGCCGTTCACAAAACTGGGCAGTCGAAACTGCCGGGTGAGTATAACCGTTCTGTTTTTTTCATTGTATAAAAGTATCGTAGCGCCGTTACCACGGTCATACACTTCGCGTGTATTCACGTGTTGGCTGCCGTCTTTTTTTGTGAACTCGTAAACAATCTTTCTAAGGATATACCAGTTATCCGAAAGAAGTGTTGTTTCAAGTATGCGTACGTTCTTTACCATAAATTTTGATGATTTCCCTGTAAAACGATGTGTGCTCAATGGCCTTGTGTTGAAGCCTTCGCTTTGAGGTATTTGCCAACAGCTATCAAAAATAAGGATAGCCACATGAAAACAAACATTAACATTAAAGCATTTAACAAAGGGTGTGGATAACCAATTGGTTATAAATAGCCAGTCTTTCCAAATACGATGTATTCGGAATGCTTGTCTTTGTTTCCGATCCTGAGATGTGCTTTTTCGTAAATGTTTTTCTGATCTTCTTTTTCCTCCATGGTGAAAGAAACCAATAGAGTAAATCCATTCGCATAATAGGCGTTTGTAATCTCGTCCCCATTTTTTGTAGTCTCCATAAAGTTGAGTTGCATCAGTTGTTTATCGATGGAGATGAAAGCAACTTTTACTGGAGGATATTCATCAGTTGTATCGATCATTCCCGTTGCAACAATGAATTCGTTTTTTTCTTCCATTAATTTGATGTTCTCGCCAAATAGCATACTGTTGTGGAAATAAATGGGAACATGGCGGACGATGCCTAAGGGAATAGGATGATGTGTGCATGCAGATACTGTTAAAAGGACCATGCCAATTAATATATATCTTAAACAATTCATCAGTCATACTATTTTTTCTCCGGCAACAAAACGATCCTCACCACATTCTTACCGTCAAAATATTGATTTGCCAGTATTTTAGTTCTTTCAACAGTCAATTGTTTTATTCTTTGCGGCGCATCTAAGATCTTTAGCGGATCCTCGTTGCGGAAGAATTGCTGTTCGAGTGCATAACGCCAATAACTGTTGTCTTTTAATTTAAGTTCATTGGCGCGAACTTGTTCGGCGATGATCTTGTCGATAGTAGCCTGTTCAATGCCATTTGCTTTCGTGTTTTTGATCTCCTCCATTACAAGGCCCACTAATTTTTCTATATTATCCGGCGAACAATCAAATGATATACTGATACTGTAATCCGTTGTTGGTTCGCGGCTGATACCACCATTTACACCTACACCATAAACGCCACCTGCATCCTCACGCAACGCTTCGCGGAGTTTAATACCGAGAGCCTGGCATAGTTGGTTCAATTGCAACGCATCTGATTCATTGTAGTTTGTGATGCCGGTAAAAAACAAACGCACTTTTGCTTTGTTCTCTTTGCCTTTATAGATCACTTTATTGATCTGCCCGGTAGGATAGCGTACTCCAATATCTCTCCAGGTTTCTTTTTGCGGGGTGCCTGGTAATGAGGCCACATATTTTTCAATCAATGGCTTGATGCTGTCGGTATTAAAATTACCGACAAAAGTGTAGAGAAACTGGCCGGGATTGGCAAACCGTTCTTTATAAATAGCAAATGCGCGATCAAGGTTTAATCGCTGCAGATCCGCTACACCAATGGGTTTGCGGCGGGGATGGTAGTTGGCCATGAGATAACTCACCGAATCAGAAAATACACTCGCCGGTTCTTTATCCTTATTATCTAACTGCGATTTGAATTGTTGAACCAACACATTGAACATTGTTGGATCCTTTCGTGGCACCATAAAATTGCCATACAATAATTGTAAAGATGTTTCAAGATCCTTAACAGTCGTAAACCCATTCATTCCCTGCATGGTAGAGGCAACAGATGCATTGACTGAACAATTCTTTCCACTCAATGCTTTCTGTAATTCCTGCACGTCCATATTACCCATACCTCCATTGGCAACAAACACTACAGCATTGGCGGCATTGATAAATTCATCATCGCTGTATAACGAAGTGCCGCCCCAGCTGATACAGGAAAACTGGATATCATCATTCTTAAAATCGGTTGGCTTTAGTATTACGCGCGCGCCATTAGAAAGCGTCCATTCTGTGGTGCCGATCGCTTCGTATTTTTTCTCACTTAACACTTTGCCGGCAACGGGATCAATAGGCAAGAATGGGCCCGAAGAAACTTTGTCAATATATTTCTTCAATTTCCCCATCGGTTTATTCAGTTGCGCCATCACGGCAGCCTGCGCAGGTAAATTCTTTTTCTCTGTTTCCGGGGCGGTGATCACTACTGAGCGGTCGGTGGGCCTGATCCATTGCGCGATCAGGCTATTCACTTCATTCAGCGTAATGCCAGGCAGGAATTTTTGATACAATTCATATTCAAACGCAATACCCGGCACGGCTTCGCCTTTTAGATAGTTCCCGATCAATTCCTGCACGAGTTCAGCAGATTTTGTTTTGTCTCTTTCATTGTACGCATTCTCTATCCGAGACATCATATTCTTTACCGCGCGGTCAAGTTCTGTTTGTACAAAACCATATTGCTTTACGCGTTCATTCTCTGTCAATAAAGTTTGAATGGAAGCATTGATGTCCTTTCCTGTTTTAGCAACTGCCAATAAACTGAACGCATCTTTGTCACCAATAAAACCGCCATAGCTGCTGCTTGCGAAAAGAAACGGGGCCTCGGGTTTCTGGGCGATCTCATCCAAACGGCTGCTCATCATCTGGTTAAACAGACCGCGAACAATATCTGCACGGTACTGTTTTTCTGTTTTTGCCGGTGGAGCTTCCTGTTGCGTATAATAGACCTGTACAACATTGTAAGGTTGTTCAGGATCAGTTAAAATAGCCGTACGCGTTTCAGCATGTGGCGGAATGCCATATTTGATCCTTTTTTTAGGATTCACCGCGGCTGGAATTTTTTCAAAATGTTCTTTGATCATTTTTTCTGTCTCTGCCACATCCACATCACCCACTACAATCACAGCCTGCAGGTCGGGGCGGTACCAATCTTTATAAAAAGAAGTAAGCGTTGCATAGTGTGCCGTATCAAGATT
The DNA here is from genome assembly GCA_040388705.1 of Bacteroidota bacterium. Classification (GTDB taxonomy): domain Bacteria; phylum Bacteroidota; class Bacteroidia; order Chitinophagales; family Chitinophagaceae; genus Sediminibacterium. The sequence goes on from JAZKBI010000021.1 coordinate 221,716, forward strand.
TGCCTTGGTGCCAATAGGTAAGCGTTTGGCATATTGCGAACCCTTAAAAAGAACAGGAAAATATTTATCGCGCATACGTGCATCAGCACCAAGTCCCAGTCGCCATTCTTCCACAACAACGCCGCGTTCTTTATCGATCTCTACCGGTTCAAAACTTACTACATGGGCCCAGTCTTCCAATATCTGAATGGCCTGTTTGTACACCATCGGGCTATCTGTCGGTACCTGTAATTCATAAACGGTCTCATCAAAAGAAGTTGATGCATTCAGGTCAGCGCCAAAATTTACGCCACTTCTTTCTAAGAAATTCACCAGTTCGTTCTTCTTAAAATGTTGTGTGCCGTTGAACGACATATGTTCCACAAAATGCGCTAGCCCCACCTGCTTATCTGTTTCCAAAACCGATCCCGCATTTACTACAAGCCTCAATTCAGCGCGGTTTTTTGGCTCCTGGTTTTTGCGGATATAATAGGTAAGGCCATTGCTGAGTTTACCAATTTTTATATTGGGATCAATGGGTAATGGTTTATCTGCTTTTTGTGCTGAGAGATGGAGGGTGGTTAAAAGAAGTAGTACTAAGAAAGAATGGGTACGTGTCATAAGGGATTGTTGTAGGTGTAAGATAAGGCATGTATCAACTCCTCCGGCAACCTCGTCAATTTCTTCCTCTCAATCAAATAAGTAGACAATCCAGAAAGATCTCTATAAACATAATGTTTACTCAACGCGCCTTCCAAATATCCCGCGCCTGATGTATTACCCGTTCCTACGCGCATGCCGATCATGCGCCTTACCATGATTAAATGTTTGTGCCGCCAATTGCTCATCAAATGATCGATCTCTATTAGTGAATCCAATATTTGGTACGAGGTCTGGAACACAGGAAAATCGCGGTATAGCATAATGAATAATGCTGCGCGCAATGCAGCAGGAGAGAAATTACTTCTCAATCCTTCCAGTTGTTCTGGTGTAAAACCTTCAGGTACTTTTTCAAAGAACACATAATCAAAATCATGGATCTTGTTTTGTTCTCGTTCCGTTAAACCGGTTTGATAAATATGACGGTAATCATTCCAAAATGGATGATCTGCGATGGAAGATGGCGCCGTTGATTCATATTGTTTCCAGTAATCGCTGGTAAAAAATGGCATCCGTTCCAGCCATCCATTGACCAATTGTAAAAGGTTCTTTTTTTCTTCTGTTTCTGTGATGGTCGTATAATCTTTAGAAGTAAAACCGCCTTCATTGGTGCGTTTGTAATAATCTTTCTGATGGCGTTTATCTATCTGTAACCCCAATCTTGCTTCAATCAAACGGAATTGCATGCTTTGAAAACCAGAAGAAGGAGTGAGCAGGTTTCTGAATTCCAAAAAATCCAGGGGCGTCATGGTATCTAATATATGCACCTGTTGGTTCAGCAATTGCATAATGCTGATCACGCGGTGAAGGCGGTGGCGCACAAGATTCAGGTCCTCAGAATTATCATTGATCTTTTCCTGCGCAAATACCTGCATGGCATAGTCCAGTTCAAACAGGATCTGTTTAAACCAGAGTTCATAGGCCTGGTGTATCACAATGAATAACATTTCATCATGCGCGGGTTCATTGCCTTCTTCAAAACTTACCGGGTGCTGGGCATCTAATACTTTATCCAGTTGAAGATACCCGCCGTAGTACATGGGTTGTTTTTCCATAGGTCGTTGTTGATGGTGCAAAGAAAGGGTTTGTTTGCAATATTAAGCGCAGCCACTATTAGTGACCGTCATTTCGAACGAGCGAAGCATCGTGAGAAAACTCATCAGGTGAAGGTTGGCTTTAGTCTCGGTAATATTATCTGTCCCAATAGTTTAAGATTTCTCGCGATGCTTCGCTCGTTCGAAATGACGGTTACCAGAATTTCACCTCTTTCTCCCACAAATCATTCCAATCAGGATTGAGCTTGTTGATCAACGCTTCTTTTTTCTTCCTGTTCCACTTTTTTATTTGTTTTTCCATTAGAATAGCTTCTTCAATTCTGCTGAAATTCTCATAGTATATTAGGTATTCAAGATTATACTTTGCTGTAAAACTGTATGGGTGAACACACTCTTTATGCTCTTGTACTCTTTTCATCAAATTAGATGTGACGCCAAGATATAAAGTCGTTTTGTTCTTGTTCGTCATAAAATAAATGCAGCCTCCGTAGATCAAATTCATTGTTTAATGACGAAATAAATCAATTTGTGGATTTATTAATAGCGTATTAACCGCAGTATTTTGCGTCATTTCAAATGATTGAACCAACGTGATCTGCGTACTAAGAGGATTTGTCTCATCTTGATGAGTTTTCTCACGATGCTTCGCTCGTTCGAAATGACGGTTTCCCGATAGTCCGCACACAATTGTGTTTGTTTTACACATTTCTTTTCAATAATTTTAAAACCTAAACCGATTGCCATGCGAAAGCCCCTTATCCTGCTCATTATTTTATCTGTTTTTTTTGCCTGTAAGAATGAAAACAAAACCGATACCGCTCAAATTGATGGGCACCCGGCCTGGATCATGCAGGGGAATATTTACGAGGTGAATGTTCGCCAGTATACACCGGAAGGCACTTTCGCTGCGTTTGCAAAAAATCTTGATCGATTAAAACAAATGGGTGTACAGACTTTGTGGTTCATGCCGATCAATCCAATTAGTAAAGTGGAAAGAAAAGGAACACTGGGCAGTTATTATGCAGTGTCCGATTATACGGGAATTAACCCGGAGTATGGTACGATGGATGACTGGAAAGCATTGGTAAAACAGGCGCATGAAAAAGGTTTTAAAGTAATGATCGATTGGGTACCGAATCATACAGGCGCTGATCATTACTGGCTGGAGAAACATCCGGCGTTTTATGTTCGTGACAGCGCCGGTAAAGCTGTCTCACAATTCGACTGGACCGATACCCGTAAACTCAATTTTGCCAATGCAGAATTGCGCGATACCATGATCAAACAGATGAAATTCTGGGTGTCAGAAACAGGCATTGATGGATTCCGTTGCGATTACGCGGTTGGCCCTTCACGTGCTTTCTGGAAAGATTGTACCAAAGAATTGAAAGCGGCAAAAAGCGATATATTCCTGCTTGCCGAAACCGACAGCGCCTGGTTACATGATGTGGGTTTTGATGCAACCTATGCATGGCCCGAATTTAATATGATGAAACTCATAGCCGCGGGTAAAAGAAATGCGTCGGCGTTTGACAGCGTTTTAGCATTTACGGATAGTACCCTTCCTAAAAACGGCATGCGTCTCTTCTTCACCAGCAACCACGATGAGAATAGTTGGAACAAAGCCGATTTTGAAACCATGCCCGGTGCATCACATGCGCCTTTTGCTGTTCTTACCCAAACGATGAAACGTGGGATACCATTGGTTTACAGCGGACAGGAGGAACCGGTGCTCAGGGCAATTCAATTCTTCGAAAAGGACCCGATGGGATTCGGCAAATATGAGCGTGCACCATTCTATAAAAAATTACTGGAGCTGCATAGCAGCAGTGCGGCCCTAAGCCCGGATGCATCTTTCACCCGCCTGCATACAAACATGGACGACAAGATCTACGCCTATGCCCGCGAAAAAGATGGCAAAAAAGTAGTGGTGATATTGAATCTCAGCAATGCACCGCAAAGCTTTACCGTCACCGACAATGCAATGATAAAAGGTGCGCCTACAGAAATTTTTGCAGGCGCCATACACCCGATCCAGGCGGATACGCAGTTTAAATTAGCTGGCTGGGGTTACCTGGTGTATCGGTACTGATCTTTTTTAGGAAAGTTGTAAGGGATCTGGTAGGTGATCGTCATTAACATGAAAGGGATTAATTTGAAAATTTGAAAATGTGGTAATTTGAAAATTTCGGGGTGCTCATTTTCAAATTTTCAAATTGCCACATTTTCAAATTATATACTCTAATTTGCTTTTATGGGGATTAAGATCATTTACAAACACAAAATCGCCACCCGTTGGATGCACTGGATCAATTTCCCCGTGCTTACCATTATGATCTGGAGTGGAATGCTGATCTATTGGGCCAATGATGTATATAATGTGAAGATCGGCAGTAAAGTATTGGTAAGGTTTTTTCCTGAATGGTTTTACCAGAAATTGCATATCCCATACCGCCTCTCCGAAGGAATGGCTTTTCATTTTGTATTTATGTGGCTGTTCATGATCAATGGCCTTCTCTACGTGATCTATACACTCGTTTCAGGCGAATGGCGTTACCTGTTTCCGAACAGGCGCTCGGTCAAAGAAGCCTGGCAGGTAGTATTGCATGATCTTCATATCCGTAAAACAGCGCCGCCTCAATCTAAATATAATGCTGCGCAACGTGTTGCATATAGTATGATTATCTTGATGGGTTTCGGTTCATTAATTACCGGCTTTGCGATTTATAAACCAGTGCAGATACAATGGCTCACCAATCTTTGCGGTGGTTATGAAGCGGCGAGAATAGAACATTTTATTCTGACAGTTGGATATGTGTTATTTTTTGTGATCCATATCATACAGGTAATACTTGCCGGATGGAACAATTTCCGCGCAATGATCGCCGGCTTTGAAGTGATCAAAGAAAAGATCCCTGATGAAAATATTGAATTATGAAAGAATTTATTGTTGATGAAAAAGGCGCAAAAAAATACAGGCGTAAAAGCTTCTTTGCTTTTATCCTGTTCTTCGCGATGCTCGGCAGCGGATGGGTCAGCTGGTCATGGCTGCGCAATCAACCTAAAAACAGCGGCGTACAGGCCCCGTTAAGAAAAGTATTGGATCTGAATGAAGAAGTATACCGTGGATTATACAGCACCAGTCACCTGGTAAAAGAATACCCGAGAACAAAAGCTGCCCCAAGAGCTCGTGTGAATGGCGATATCGGAATGAAAAAAGAAACTTTCGACCCTGCCACCTGGAAACTAAAGATCCTGAAAGCCAACGGCGATAGTTTGTTACTGACTTTGGATGATATCAAACAGTTTAAAAAAACAGAAGTGGTGTTCAACTTCAAATGTATTGAAGGATGGAGCCAGATCACCTGGTGGGGTGGTGTACGTTTTTCTGAAGTGATGAAAAAATACGGGCTGGACAAAGAAACACAAATGAAGTACGTGGGCATGAAAACACCCGATGAACAATATTTTGTCGGTATCGATATGCCCAGTATCCTCCAACCGCAAACAATTCTTTGTTATGAATTGAATGGAAGGCCTTTGCCGATGGACCAGGGTTACCCGCTTCGCCTCATCATTCCTGTTAAATACGGCGTGAAACACCTGAAACGCATTGGCACCATCAGTTTTGCGAATGAAAGGCCCAGGGATTATTGGGCGGAGAAAGGATATGATTATTATACGGGGCTGTAGATGGGCACTAAATAATAGTATAACACGAATTTTAAACGAATTACACGAATTATTAAGCGAAGCCGCTAAAAGTATTCTTAGCGGCTTTGGTTTAATGATGAGCTAATTCGTGTAATTCGTTTAAAATTCGTGTTGCCGAATGTATATTTGACGCATGAACCGCACCGAACTTATCGAACAGATCCATCAGAAAAGATCCTATCTCTGTGTTGGCCTCGATACTGATATCACCAAACTTCCCAAACACCTGCGATCAGAACCCGACGCAGTGTTCCAGTTCAACAAAGCCATCATCGATGCTACCAAAGATCATTGTGTAAGTTATAAGATCAATACTGCCTTCTATGAATCACAGGGTTTGAAAGGGTGGGAGGCGATGGAGCAAACGGTTCATTATATCCCTAAAACACATTTCACCATAGCAGATGCAAAGCGTGGTGATATTGGTAACACTTCTTCCCAATACGCGAAAACGTTCTTTGAAGTATTGCCTTTCGATGCAGTAACTGTTGCGCCCTATATGGGCGAAGACAGTGTGCGCCCTTTCTTAGAATATGAAAATAAATGGACGATCGTTCTCGGTTTAACTTCCAATGCAGGCAGCAATGATTTTCAACAATTATCATTTGCCAATGGGAACACGGAAAAGAAATTATACGAGAAAGTATTTACAACAGTCGCTTCCTGGGGAACCCCTTCAAATCTTATGTTCGTGGTAGGCGCCACGAGAGCAAGTGACCTTGCACACATACGAACCATCATTCCTGATCATTTCTTACTGGTTCCCGGCGTAGGTGCACAGGGTGGTAGCTTAGAAGAGGTATCCAAATATGGATTGAATAAAGATTGCGGCTTATTGGTGAATGCAAGTCGCGCGGTAATATTTGCAAGCGGCGGTGAAGATTTTGCAGAGCAGGCGAAAATTGTTGCGGCGCAATATCAAACGGAGATGAGTTCTTATTTATCGTTTTAATTTATGCGTTCGCTAATATACTTACCTGTTGTTATATTAATGTTGTCGCTTCGAAGTTTATGTGCCGCAAACCTGCCCCATCGGGGCAACCGCTTTGTAGCAAAAACGATTAGGTGGTCAATATGCCCTGTAAGGGCTACCCTTAGCGGCTAATGTTTTGATCCAAATTCGTAATTGTCAGGGGTAACCCCGCTGGGGCATTAGACGCCTATTGTTGATTATGTGCTACAAAGCGGCTATGCCTACGGCATATAAAGAGTTTATCAAATGGCTTATAGAACTTCATTCTTCTTAATAGCACAACACGTTAATCAACAAATGACCCTAAAATGAACAGAAGAAAATTCCTACAACAAAGTTCCTTATCTGCAGCAGTACTATCTATTGCTCCATCTTCGTTCGCTACAGAGGCAAAGCCCAAATCTTTCAAGGCTGCATTCTTATCAGATGTGCATGTAAAACCAACCGAAATTGCAGAACAGGGCATGCGCAGGGCCTATCGTCATGTGAACGCACTCAAACCTTCTGTCGATTTTATCATCAATGGAGGTGATGCGATCATGGATGCATTGAACGCCGCAAAAGACAAAGTGCAAAAACAATGGGACGTTTGGAACAGTGTATTGAAAGATGAAAATCGTTTACCCATGCATCATTGCATTGGCAACCACGATGCCTGGGGCTGGCAAATGACCGATCCAGAAGTGAAGAACGATCCCCTGTATGATAAGAAATGGGTGATGCAGCAGCACAACATGAAAGAACGCTTCTACAGTTTTGAACATAAAGGATGGAAATTTATTGTGCTTGACAGTCCGCAGGAAAACAACGGCGGGTACATTGCGCGCATAGATGAACCTCAGTTCGCCTGGCTGGAAAACGAATTGAAGCAAACGGATGCATCACAACATATCTGTATCGTATCACATATCCCGATCGTTTCTTTTTGCTCCGCGGTTTTTTATGATAAGAACGAACCCAACGGCGACTGGAAAATATCACGTGCACTACTACATGTTGATTCAAGACGCATCACCGATATGTTCCGCTCCTATAAAAATATCCGCTGCTGTTTAAGCGGCCATATACATTTGCAGGATCATGTTGAGTACCGTGATATCTCTTATTTCTGTAATGGTGCCGTTTCCGGAGATTGGTGGAGCGGGCCCTTCAAAGGATTTGAACCGGCATATGCAATTTTCGAATTTGGAGAGAAAGGAACCGTTAGCAGGACGATGATTAACTATTAACGTGTTGTGCTATTTAACATTCTCTGTGAAACTCCGTGTCCTCCGTGACTCTGTGGTAAAGCCTTCGCTTCGATTTTTTTTCAACACAGAGACACGGAGGACACGGAGTTTCACAGAGATACGTGCGCATTTCTATAGATCTTTTTTAAGAGCATAACACGTTAACTGCTAACATTTATAAATTCGCTTTGATAATTCCTGCAACCAACTGCGCCCACACTGCGTGTTCTTTTGCAGAATAATGCAGTTTATCATTTGTCAATAGACTTTTATCTGTTTTGGCCTTTCGTGTTTCATCCGTGATATTGATGAAATGTGTTTTATATTTCTTCGATGCAGCTTCGCACACGGCATTGAATGCATCGATCTCTCTGGTTATTTTTTTCCCATCTTTCGAAGAAGCAAAAAGCGTTACTCCCCAATCAGGAATAGAGAGAACGATCACACGATCAGGGTTTTCACCACTTAGATGAATGGCCTTTCGCAGGAGAAAATCAAAATCTGTTTCAAATTCTGCGATCGCTAATTCGCGGTATTGATTGTTTACGCCGATGAGCAGGGTTACAAAATCATATTGTTCATTTAGTTTTGAATGAAGCATATGTTCAGCCAGTTCAAAACTAGTCCAGCCAGTTTTTGCAATAATCTCCGGTGCATGAAAATGATGCCCCGCATTGCGTAAGAGCTGTATGGTTTGATACGGAAAACTTTCATGCAACGGAACAGATTCTCCAATGGTATAAGAATCGCCAAGCGCCAGATAGGAGTAATGATGTTTTGACATGGCTTACATTTTTGGGGCCACGAATTACACGAATTACCACGAATGTATCCGGTGCCAATTCGTGAAATTCGTTTTATAATTCGTGTTTATATTAAAAGTTGTCACGCAATATTTCGTAAAACATGTACACATCCTCAAAACTGCAATACATTGGCGAAGGCGCCACACGGATCACTCCCGGTTCACGGTAATCAACAATGATACCGCTCGCGATCATCTTATCATGTATTTCCCTGCCACGCTCTTTAAAGAATAATGACAATTGCGCACCGCGGCTTTCTGCATCAATTGGTGTAATGATCTCAAACTGCAGATTTGGTAATTGATGCAACAGGTATTCCAGGTAAGCAGTCAGCTGCACACTTTTCGCTCTCAGCTTTTCAATTCCTGCCTTATCAAACAATTCCAACGAGGCCTTCAAACAAACCATATTAAAAACCTGTGCCGTGCTGATGTTCCAGCCACCGGCATTGGTTTTGGGGATGAAGCCTTTCTCCATTTTGAATCTTGTCTTCTCATCATTACCCCACCATCCACCTAATCTCGGTGTACGCACGTCATTAGCAAAATATTCATTTACGTATACACCACCCACCGCACCGGGACCGGAATTGAGATATTTATAGCTGCACCATACAGCAAAATCCACTTTCCAGTCGTGCAGTTGCAACAGCACATTTCCTGCTGCATGCGCAAGATCAAAACCGGCGATGGCATTTACTTTATGTGCAGCTTCCGTGATGCGTTTGATATCGAATAATTGTCCCGTATAATAATTGATGCCGCCAAACAATACCACGGCGAGGCTTTCACTATGTTCTTCGATGGCAGCTACAATATCTTCTGTATGCAATATTTTTTCACCCTGTTTCGGCGAAATCTCAATAATAGCTGTTGCCGGATCAAATCCATAATGATTCACCAATGTTTCTACTGCATACTGATCGGATGGGAAGGCCCCCGCTTCCATGATGATCTTATAACGCTCTTTTGTTGGGCGATAAAAGCTCAGCATCAATAAATGAAGGTTCACGGTTAGTGAATTCATCACCGTAACTTCATCTTCTTTGCAACCGACGATCTTTGCCAGTGAAGCTTTCATATATTCCTGGTAATACAGCCATGGATTTTTTCCATGCATATAGCCGGCGATGGCTTCTTCTTTCCATGAGTCTAACTCGGTTTGAATAGCTGCTTCCACATTCGTTGGCTGCAACCCGAGCGAATTACCGCAGAAATAGATCACATCTTTTCCGTTCTTTTTAGGGAAATGGAAGAGTTCTTTAAAAGAAGCCAATTCATCGGCCGCATCTGCTCTTTTTGCAAAATCTATATCTGTTGTAAAAAACATGGGGATCGTTTGATGCAAAGTAAGGATGATTTACGAATTAGTGAATCTGCGGATTTACAGATTTTTAAGACAATGGCGGTAATCGTATAATTTTTCAATCCAATAATCGGATAACTGGTTGATTCGCTAATTTTTTATAAATGGTTATTTTTTTCACCCTGTTTAGCTTATTTTCATTGCCTCCAAAACATAAACCAAAACTGTTATGAGAAGCATCCAGCTTATCCTCCTGTTATTGGTGTTTAGCTGTGTATCATTTGCGCAGAATGCACCGGTAACCAAATCCAATTACCAGTTAGCCGCAAGGTTCTCTCCACGTAAACTGGAGAAACTTCTTTTCAGCACCAATGTGGACCCGCACTGGCTGAAAAAAAGTGACCGGTTCTGGTATGTATACGAAACCACCGATGGGAAAAAATGGTGGATCGTTGACCCGGTAAAAGGCGAAAAGAAATTATTGTTTGATAATGCCGACCTCGCCGCCAAGATCACCCGAATTGTAAAAGATCCGTTTGATGCACAACACCTCGGCCTGGACAGTATGCGTTTTGTAAAAGACGAGAACTGGATCCAGTTTGAAGTAAAAAGCAGCCAGGAAATTGAAAAGAAAGATTCCACCGCTAAAAAGGGTACCCCGCCAGTAAAAGAAAAGAAAGTATTTTATTTTGAATACAACCTCACCACAGGTGAACTGGTAGAACTCAGCGACTTTAAAAAACCAAAACGTAAACCAGGATGGGCCGCCATCTCACCCGATGGAAATACGATCGTGTTCAGTCGCAACTACAATGTTTACTGGATGGACAAGGCCAATTATGAAAAAGCTTTGAAGAATGAAGATGATTCCTCCATCGTTGAACATGCGTTGACAAAAGATGGCATCGAAAATTATAGCTACGGCCCCGATGGAAACGGCGAGAATAATGTAGACAAGGAAAAGAACAAGAACAAACGTAAAGCTGTTTTTGCTTTATGGTCCGCCGATTCAAAGCATTTTACCATGGAGCGCACCGATAACCGCAAAGTGAAGGATCTCTGGGTGATCAATGCACTCAGTGACCCACGTCCAACTTTGGAAACATACAAGTACTGGATGCCGGGTGAAAAAGATGCGCCGGTTGATCATGTGTATCTTTTTGATATGGATACAAAGACCAATAAAGAAATGACTCTCTCACTGTTTAAGGACCAGGGCATTTCCTTATGGGCAGATCCCGGAAAGATCAATACACGCGACGATGATTTCCGCGCAGTAAAATGGCTGGGTACCAATGATAAATTCTATTTCACCCGCACGGGCCGCGATCTGAAAAAAGTAGATGTATGTGTTGTGGATGTGAATACAGGCACTGTGAAACCTTTGATAGAAGAGCGTTTCAACACTTATATCGAAACAAGAAGATTAGGATTGGTGAATGATGGAAAAGAATTTATCCAGTGGAGCGAGCGTGATGGATACGCCCATCTTTACCTGTATGATGAGAATGGTAAATTCAAGAACCAGATCACATCCGGAACCTATCATGTGGAAAATATCCTGGGTACTGATGATGTGAAACGCATTGTGTATTTCTCAGCCAACGGCAGGGAACCCAATGAAGATCCTTATTACCTGCATGCCTACAAAGTAAACTTCGATGGTACCGGTTTAAAACTGTTGAACCCCGGCGAGTTTGAACATGCCATGAATATGAACGATGGAAAAAGTTTCTTCATCGACAACTATTCAAGAGTGAACACGGCTCCCAAATCAACTTTATATGCTGCTGACGGAAGAAAGATCATGGACCTGGAAACAACCGACATGAGTTCGTTGATGTCAACAGGTTATAAGTTCCCGCAAACATTTAAAGTAAAAGCGGATGATGGCATTACCGATATCTATGGTGTGATGTACAAACCTTTTGATTTTGATTCAACAAAAAAATACCCGGTAATAGAGTACGTATATCCCGGCCCCCAAACAGAAGCGGTGAACAAAGCATTTGGCCGAGGCATGGACAGAACAGAACGCCTCGCGCAGTTAGGTTTTGTGGTGATCACGATGGGTAACAGGGGAGGGCATCCTTCACGCAGTAAATGGTACCACAATTTTGGTTATGGTAACCTGCGTGATTATGGCCTGGCCGATAAAAAAGCCTGCGCTGAACAACTCGCTGACCGTTATCCCTATATCGATATCAACCGCGTAGGAATTCATGGCCACTCAGGTGGTGGATTCATGAGTACTGCTGCGATGCTGGTATATCCTGAATTCTTTAAAGTAGCCGTATCTTCTTCCGGTAACCATGACAACTCCATTTACAACCGTTGGTGGAGTGAACAACACCACGGTGTAAAAGAAACCATCAGTGATAAGGGCGATACATCGTTCCTGTATAATATTGAAAAGAACCAGGACCTTGTTAAGAACCTGAAAGGCCATTTGATGTTATCTACCGGCGATATTGATAACAATGTGCACCCCGGCAACACCACACGTGTAGCCAATGCATTGATCAAAGCCAACAAACGTTTTGATCTTGTGATCCTTCCCGGGCAACGCCATGGTTACGCTGATATGACAGAATATTTCTTCTGGCGAATGGCAGATTATTTTACTGAATACCTGATGGGCGATAAAACCGAACGCACAGTGAATATGGAAGAGATGGATAGAGAAGTGGAACAGAGCGGTGTGAAAGGTGGAGCTGGTGCCGGAACCGGAAGGAGAGGAGGGCCTGAGGAAGAAGAAGATAACTAAAGCAAGCCGGAGGCTTGTGGATACTTGTCATCCCGCGAAACGCGGGACGACTGAGCCCGCAGAAAATTTGTTGATCCTTATTAACCTTCGCGGATAATAACTAAACCAATGCAAGAAGCCTGCAATTTTATTTGCAGGCTTCTTGCATTCCATAGTCGCTCGGCTCCGCCGAGTGACAAGTATCCCAAGGCCTCCGGCCCAATAATCATTCAATAGCCGCCAACTTAGCTTCCCCCAATAAAATCTCTTTAGTCAAACTTCCCAAAACCGTCTTATAAGCAAATCCGCCAGGTTTAATAAACAACAACGATGGATATCCGTTAATAGAAGATAATTTCTTTGCCAACTCAGGCCCTTCGCCTTTTTCCATATCCACACGGACACTGACAAAATGTTGGTTAAAAAATGCGCCTATTTCAGGATCCGTATAGATAGCTGAATCCATAAACCTACAAGGCCCGCACCACTCTGCATACGCATCAAAGAAGATCTTTTTGTTCTCTTTCTTTGCCTGTTGAATTGCTTCTTTAAAAGTACCTGTAAAGAAACTGATTCCCTTTCCTGTCGATTGCGCAACAGCATTAAAGAACGCCATACAAAGACAAAGGGAAAGAACGAGATGCAATATTTTTTTCATAGTAGTTGCCTGTAGGTTTGATCGATGCTGTAGTTGTCATGTTCTGGCCCAGATTCTAAACTCTTGTTCTCTTCCGTAGTCGCTCGGCTCCGCCGAGTGACTAGTATATAGAGGCCTCCGGCCTAAACTCTAAACTAAACCCTTGTCCTTTTCTTATCGCTTTTATCCTTATCACTTTTGTCTTTATCCTTGTCCTTCGATTTATCATTCACATCAAACTGCATATCATGCCCAAGCTTAACGTTTCCAAAACTGTTATTGATCGTGATCGGCGTCCCTCCATTTCCGGCTTTACCGGTGAAACTGCTGGTAGAGGAAAAATACCTGCTTTCTTCATCCCTGTTCTTATCTACTGCAAAACCGGTTTCGTTCGAGAATTTTCCAAAACTTGTCTTGATATTGAAACTGGCTGATAAATTCTTATCCGCATCCAGGTAAAGAGTACCGAAATTATTATGGATATCGAGTTTTTTCAGGTTGTTGCCGAGGTTGATCTTAACACCGCCTGACTGGTTAAAACTTGCATCAACATCACCACTCAGGTTATTTATTTGCGCTCGTGAAAACTGAACAGATAATTTGCCATTGTTCATGCTTTCAATAGTAGCCTTGCCAAACTGTACAGTTACTTTTTTGGGTTGTGAAAGTTTTCCGGTTGTCAGTGTTCCAAATCTGCAATCCAGTGTAACCACGCCGTCATAATCACCGATACTTAGCGGGCCGAATTGGTTAGTTGCATTTAGTGTGGCATTTGCGGGAAGATAAACCGTGTAATTGATCTTGGTACTCGAGTTGTCGTTGTTATTGTGGTTCCTGTTGTGGTTCCTGTTTCCATCGTCGTCATCACTATCAATTCTGTTGTTATTGTCGCCTTTCATATGTGTTTTGAAGAAAACCTCGGAACCGCTTTTGCCATCTTCAATGGTGATCATGTCCATGATCTTCTGCGCACGATCATCTGTATTTGCTTTTACGGTGATGTTCACATCCACTTTTATTTCATTCTTGTTCCAGGTGGTGATCTTCATCTCACCAAAAGTATTGTCGAGTAATATTTTATCGCTGCTGCTCAGTGCATAGGTCTTGGTGTACGATTTTGTTTTTTCACTCGCGTAGTCATCAGCGGGTAAAGTTGCAGCAGACGCTGAGCCCGCCAACAGAAGAATAAGGCTAAATATTTTTAATGATCTTTTCATTTTTTTGGTGTTTGATTTTTTGATAAATAGACAGTTGCTGATTCAGTAACTCCTGCTGCAGGCTGAGATTCTGGATCATGGCTTCCATCAATTGTTCTTTGTTCGGATTACCGTTAAGTTCTTTTTCCAATTCCTTGTAGGCATCGTTCAATTGATCCAATGCGCCTACAAATTTTTTATATAATACGGGATTAGCGCTTTCTATTTCTTTCAGTTTCGCCTGTTTAATTTCCACCACTTTACTGATCTGGTCAATGGCATCTTCCGAAACAGCTTGCTTGCTCGTAACCTGTTCAGTAGAAGGTGGTGCAGTAGTTTCCTGGCTCGCCCCCGGTTTTCTTTGCAACAGGAAGAAGATAATGGTGGCGTTCAGCAATACAAGTAAAGTGGCAGCTACCTGTATGCGTGTGAACAGGTTAAAGATCTTTCTCTCTTTCACAGGTTCTTTGTAGATCGCTTTCCAGAGATCTTTTTCCGGCAGTTCCGAATCAAACGAATCCCGGTTCCTGTTCACAAATTCTTCCAGTTTGTTTTTCATAGTGAATTATTTTGACGGATAATATCCAGTAATTTTTTCTTGGCCCTTATATATTGTGTTCTTACCGTGGCATGTGAGATACCCAGCATTTCACCGATCTCTTCATGTTTGTAATTTTCGATCAGGTGCAGCGAAAGCACGGTACGGTAACCATCGGGCAATAAACGGATCCCTTTTTTAATACTTTCCACACGATATACAAACTCGCTTTCATCTATTTCCGGTTCTTCAAAGATCGCGTAGCTGTCTATATGCCCCATATCCACTTCCACCCATTTCTTCCTTTCCCTTTTTACTTTATTGATCGATTTGTTGATCACGATCTTTTTCAGCCATGCGCCGAAAGTTGACCGGTTCTCAAATTTTTTCAACGACCTGAATGCATCACTGAATGCTTCCTGCACAATATCTTCTGCATCTGCCGTATTGTTCACAATCCGCAAAGCAGTGTTGTACATGGCTTTCACATAGTGATCATACAAAAGCCTGTAGCTGTCAGAATCCCCCTGTACGCATTGCTCTACAAGGTTAGTTGCGTGTATGTTCATGCTAAGTTCCAAAGGGTCTCTTTACAGGTTTATAATAAAGTCACAGCAATGAATAAAATGTTGCATGACTTATTTCTTTTTATTTGAAAATAATGGCCCGGTATCCAAACACATCAGCGGCGATCACAGTTCATGGCTACTCCCGGTATTGTATAACGCCGGTTTCCACTATACGTTACAAAAAAGCCTTGCGGAATAACCGCAAGGCCCTCGTAGTCGCTTGGCTCCTGCCGAGCTACCTGTATATAAAAGCCTCCGGCTGATTATTACAGCACACGTATATTCCCAGCATTGCTCTTAATGTTGATCTGCGTGCCTCCACCCTTACCCAGGCTCCCCGTATATTTATGGTTCGGGCTGAAATTGTTTGTACGGCTATTAATAGCAGCTCCAGTCAATTCTTCCTTAATCACGAAGTTGTTCTTGCCGGTAACAATGGCGTTACTTGTTGTGATATCATAATCGGCGGAGAAATCTTTCGGAGCCATCAGGTACAGGCTGGTATAATTATTTTTCAGTTCAAGTTGTTTAAGTGATTCATCAACCGGCATATCAATACTATTGCACGATTCAAATTGCCCCGTGATTTTACCCGCAAGCTTGCCGATATCAACCCTCGAATACCTGAAAAGGAGTTTGCTGTCACTAATGCTTTCGATAATGACTCTGCCCGATTCAACAGTTACCGATTTGTTATTGATGAGTTTGCCTGCCGTGAGTGTACCGTATTTGCAAACCAGTTCCGATTCGCCTTTGTAATCACCGATGGTCAAAGGTCCATAGTCATTTTCTGCAAATAGTTTTGCATTAGCAGGAACATGAACAGTATAATCGATCCGCATTTCATGCCCGCCATTGTTGCTGTTATCACTCCAACTGCTTACCTGCGTGAGGAAACTGATCTTGTCATCTTTTTTTTCATCATTAACGCTGATGCGATTCAATACCTGTGTTGCATATTCATTTGATTGTGCACCTACAGAAATATGCGCATCCACTTTTATCTCGTTCTTATCCCATGTCTCGATATTCATAGAGCCATAACGGCTCACCAATACAAGCGTTTCATTGGCTACCGGGTAGGACTTGCTATAATCCTTCTGCAATTTAACAGGCCATATATGCACATTTTCCTGGGCCACTATGCCGGCAACAGGAAGGAATACGATAAGAATCAATAGTGTCTTGGATAATGCAGGGCTGATTCGCATATAAAAGGTTTAGCAGGTGATGATTTGTTATTAACAAGAGCCACTAACCTCCAAAAGGTTGGAAACGGAAACTGATTTTTCGGATCCTCCGATAAATTAACCCAAACAAAACCACGCCCACTCACCCTTACCCTTTATTTTTGCGACTGAAATGGGAGCGGTTAACCCCAAACCCCAAACCCCAAACCACAAACCCCAAACCCGCACCATGGCTGCCAGAACCGATCTTTTCCAGTCACCCGATTATTACATGGTTGATGATCTTCTCACCGAAGAACATAAGCTGATCCGTGAATCTGTGCGCAGTTATGTGAAAAAAGAAATTTCACCTATAATAGAAGACTATGCACAAAG
This sequence comes from Bacteroidota bacterium, assembly GCA_040388705.1. Taxonomy (GTDB): domain Bacteria; phylum Bacteroidota; class Bacteroidia; order Chitinophagales; family Chitinophagaceae; genus Sediminibacterium. The sequence goes on from JAZKBI010000021.1 coordinate 238,688, forward strand.
GGCAGAGTTCCCGGTGCAGATCGTTAAACAGATGGGAGAGCTGGGTTGTTTCGGGCCCACCGTCCCGGAAAAATATGGCGGTGGCGGATTGGATTATATCAGTTATGGATTGATGATGCAGGAACTCGAACGCGGCGATAGTGGTGTGCGCAGTACCGCAAGTGTGCAGGGAAGCCTCGTCATGTTTCCTATTTATGCCTATGGCAGCGAGGAACAGCGAAATAAATTTCTTCCCAAATTAGCCAGCGGAGAATGGTTAGGATGTTTTGGTTTGACAGAACCTGATCATGGTAGCAATCCCGCCGGCATGCTAACCAATATCAAAGACGCCGGCGATCATGTGATATTGAATGGTGCAAAAATGTGGATCAGTAATGCACCTTTTTCGCAGGTAGCAGTAGTATGGGCAAGAAACGAACAGGATGAGATCCAGGGTGTAATCGTTGAAAGAGGTATGGAAGGTTTTTCAACGCCAACCACCCACGGAAAATGGAGCCTTCGTGCCAGCGCTACCGGGGAATTGGTATTTGATAATGTAAAAATTCCCAAAGAAAATATCTTACCCAATGTAAAAGGATTGAAGGGCCCGTTGGGCTGCTTATCCAAAGCTCGTTATGGCATTGCATGGGGCGCATTGGGCGCGGCGATGGATTGTTATGATACGGCTTTGCGTTACAGCAAGGAGCGTGTGCAGTTCGACAGGCCCATTGGTGGCTTTCAATTGCAGCAAAAAAAACTGGCTGAGATGATTACTGAAATTACCAAGGCGCAATTACTTGTTTGGCGATTAGGTGTTCTCATGAATGAAGGAAAAGCCACACCGCAACAGATCAGCATGGCCAAAAGAAACAGTTGCGAGATCGCCACAAATATCGCCCGCGACGCAAGACAAATGCTCGGCGGCATGGGCATCACCGGCGAATACAGCATCATGCGCCACATGATGAACCTCGAAAGTGTGATCACTTATGAAGGAACACATGATATTCATTTGTTGATAACGGGGATGGATGTGACGGGGCTGAATGCATTTAAATAATTAATAATTAATAATTAATAATTAATAATTGACCGGCTTCGATCTTTTATAATTATTAATTCTTAATTATTAATTCTTAATTAATTAAGAATTTGTTGCAATGAAGATTTTCCTCATCGGCATGATGGGCACCGGCAAAAGCCACTGGTGCAAAAAACTTTCCAAAAAATTAAAGACAGGAGGGTATGATCTTGATTTTCTTATAGAATCACACGAAGAAAAAACCATCGCCGAGATCTTTGCGGAAGATGGAGAAGATTATTTCAGGAGATCGGAAGCGAAAGTATTAAGATGGTTCAAAGAAAAAAAAGAATTTGTACTGGCAACCGGCGGCGGCTCACCCTGTTACCTGGAAAACATGGATTGGATGAACAGTCAGGGCATTACGGTCTGGATAGATGAATCCATTGAAACTTTGGTGGAACGCCTCAAACCGGAAAAAGCACATCGCCCATTGATCCAGCAGTTATCAGATGATGAACTCCATCATTTTCTCACTAAGAAATTAGTAGAACGTTACCCCTTTTACAACCGGGCAACCTATCATTTACAGGGCGATGCAATCAGCGATGCTGGTTTCGCCAAAATCATAAAAGAAAATGCATAAAGGATACCTTACAACAGCCGCATTCATCGGTGCTTTATCTGTAGCACTTGGCGCTTTTGGTGCGCATGCATTAAAAGCAATGCTCACAGAACAATCGCTCAACACTTTTGAAACCGCAGTTCGCTACCAGTTTTACCATGTATTTGCGTTGGCCCTAACCGGCATGCTGTACAAGACTTGCCCCAACAAATTTGTTAAAGTTGCCGGCCAGCTGTTTATCGTAGGGATGATTTTCTTCAGTGGTTCCTTGTACCTGCTTACCTATGCCTCCGCAAATGGTATTTCATTAAAATGGGCAGGCCCCCTAACACCGCTTGGTGGCGCCATGTTTATCATTGGATGGATCTGCCTCGGTTTGGGTATCCGCAAAAGCTAACCCACGCAACGTGGAAAACTGTGCGATCCTTTATCAGTTTTGCACATAGCCGCCCGGTTACCGCCCCGCCTTGTGGCTTAGCTTATATTTGTTACCATGGCCAATAGTCTAAAGAAGAAAACGCCACCTCCGCCAAACCCGGAAAAACTCACTGCCGATAAAGAAGCAGAAGTTACCGTGGTGGAAGTAGTGAAAGATGAGCGGACAACTAAGATCATCGGCGCAGCATGTTTATTGCTGACAGCATTCCTTTTTGTATCACTCACTTCTTATTTGTTCACATGGCAGGAGGACCAGGACAAGGTTCACCAGTTTGGCATCAGGATCTTTGCAACGGATGATGTAAAAGTAACCAACCTGCTCGGTGTACTCGGCGCATATACAGCACATGCATTGATCTATAAAGGATTCGGCCTTGCTTCTTTTCTTTTCTGCACAACGTTTTTTGTACTAGGCGTAAACCTGCTGTTCGGTAAAAAGATCTTCAGCCTCCTGCGCAACCTGAAATATGTTTTGGTTGGATTGCTTGTAATAAGTATGACGCTTTCTTTTGCTGCAAGAGGAAGCGATTTTTCATGGGGTGGGGCAGTGGGTGAACTGCTCACCGAATGGTCAATCAAATGGATCGGCAATGTAGGCACCGGCGCTGTATTGTTCCTCGCGATGTTCAGTTATTTTATCTGGCGATTTAATCCTGTTTTCAAAGTTCCCGAATGGAAATTCAGCAGCGCTAAAAAAACGCAATCGGATATTTTACCGCTGGCAGAAGATGATGAACAACCTGTGTTCAAACAATGGAATGAAGATGAGGAAGAAATTCCTGTCATGAACGATGAGGAAGAAGACCCCGAAATTCCTGTCAGCAATAACAAAATGAAGAACGAAGGAAAAGGCGTTGTTGTGATCATGCCTCACGCAGAAGCTGCTGCAGCTAATCCAATGACAGATTTTAACGTGGTTGAAAAAGATGAGGATATTGAAGCGGAGCCTGTAGAAAGCGAACCCGTTTCACAAAACATAGTGGCCGCAACTCGCAACCCGCAACCTGCAACCCCAAACCTCGAGCTCGAAATAAAAGAAACCCCCGACGATGAAGAAGACGATGAAGAGGAAGCCCCGGCTAAACCAGTCGGCAAACTCGGAACCAAATACGATGTGACCCTCGATCTCAAAGATTATAAATACCCTTCCCTCGATCTGCTCGAAACCCATGGCAGCGAAAAGATCGTGCATGACCCGCAGGAGCTGGAGACGAATAAGAACCAGATCATCGCTACATTAAAGAATTACGATATCGCCATCCAGCGTATTGCTGCAACGGTGGGACCAACTGTAACACTATACGAAATCGTTCCCGCCCCCGGTGTCCGTATCAGCCGTATCAAGAACCTCGAAGATGATATTGCATTGAGCCTTGCCGCATTGGGTATCCGTATCATCGCGCCGATACCCGGTAAAGGAACCATCGGTATTGAAGTGCCGAATGTGCGTAAATCGGTGGTGAGTATGAAGACCCTACTGGCTTCTGAAAAATTCCAGGCCAACGCATTTTCATTGCCCATCGCCATTGGTAAAAAGATCGATAATGAGAATTTTATTGTTGACCTCGCCAATATGCCGCACTTGTTGATGGCAGGAGCTACCGGCCAAGGTAAATCAGTTGGATTGAATGCGATACTGGTTTCATTGCTTTATAAAAAACATCCCTCACAACTCAAATTCGTCCTGGTCGATCCAAAAAAAGTTGAGTTGAGTTTATACCGCGTGATAGAAAAACATTTCCTCGCCAAATTACCTGGTGAAGAAGAATCCATCATCACCGATACGAAAAAAGTGGTTCATACACTCAATGCACTCTGTATTGAAATGGATAACCGCTACGATCTGTTAAAAGAAGCCGGTTGCCGTAATATCCGCGAGTACAACGAGAAATTCACGGCCCGCAAACTCAATCCTGAAAAAGGGCATCAATACCTGCCATTCATTGTATTGGTGGTGGATGAGTTTGCCGATCTCATCATGACCGCCGGTAAAGAAGTAGAAATGCCGATCGCACGTTTGGCGCAGCTCGCGCGTGCCATTGGTATCCATTTGATCATCGCAACACAACGTCCTTCTGTTAATATTATTACCGGTACTATTAAAGCGAATTTCCCTGCACGTATCGCGTTTAAAGTATCCAGTAAAATCGACAGCCGTACCATTCTTGATGCAGGTGGCGCAGAACAACTGATAGGCAAGGGCGATATGTTAATAAGTTACAACGGTGAGATCACGCGCCTGCAATGTGCTTTCGTAGATACGCCTGAAGTGGAAAAAGTCTGTGAATTTATCGAACGTCAACGTGGCTATCCGCAGGCTTTCCTTCTTCCTGAATATGATGGGGACGAAAAGGACATGGAAGGCAAAAGTTTCGATGCCTCCGATCGTGACCCATTGTTTGAAGACGCTGCTAAATTAATAGTGACTAGCCAGATGGGCTCAACATCACTTATTCAAAGACGAATGAAATTGGGTTATAACCGCGCTGGTAGATTAATGGATCAACTCGAGGCTGCAGGTATTGTTGGGCCTAATCAGGGTAGCAAAGCAAGGGAAGTGAGATTTAAAACAGAGACTGAGCTTGATGATTTTTTGCAGCATAATAATATATAGCTTCAATGTAGAAACAATCATTAATGATAAATTTTTTAAAGGTTCTTTTTCGCAGAAAACAAAGGAAAGAAAATCTTTCGGCCCAAGAGCTAGAAATTATTAATGAACCTTTTGTGGAAAATGAAACGCCAAAATTTAGCCCTCATGTCAATTTAGAATTAGAAATTAGAGAAATACCTGAAGAAGAAGTAGAAGAAGAAATCCCTTTTGCTGAAACGACTAATAAAATAACCACTAAGTACAATGTAGAGCTTGATTTGCCAAACTATAAATATCCACCTCTTGATTTACTTGAAACATATGACAATGCTTTGTTTTTTGATGACTCGAAAGAAATAGAGTTAAATAAAAACAAGATTATTTCAGCGCTTAAAGATTTCGACATTGAGATAAAGAGCATAGCTGCAACGATAGGTCCAAACATAACTTTATTTGAAATTATTCCCGCACCAGGGACTCGTATTAAGAGCATTGAGCATTTGGAGGACGATATTGCATTGGGTCTTGCCACATCAGGCATTAGAATTATTACACCTGTGAATGGTAAAGGAACCATTGGGATAGAACTTCCGAATATACATAGATCTATCGTCGGCCTAAGAACGTTGTTGGGTTGTGAGCAGTTCCAAACTAATATGCTGAGTCTTCCTATAGCAATAGGTAAGAAAGTTGACAACGCGAATGTTATTATTGATTTAAGTAATATACCACATCTATTAATAGCTGGTGCTGCAGAACAAGGAAAATCTGTCGGCTTAGATGCTATTATAGTTTCACTTCTATATAAGAAACATCCATCTCAATTAAAATTTGTTCTTATTGATGCTACGAAGATAGAATTGAATTTGTATCGTGTAATTGAAAAACATTTTCTCGCTAAATTGCCGGGAAGAGACGAATCTATTATAATAGATGCAAAAAGTGCAGTTCACACCTTAAATGCGCTGTGTATTGAGATGGATAATCGTTATGATCTTTTAAAGGAGGCTGGCTGTCGCAATCATAAAGAATATAATGAAAAATTTACGGCGCGGAAGCTTAATCCAGAAAAAGGGCATCAATTTTTGCCTTATATAGTACTTGTGATAAATGAATTCGCTGATTTGATCAATAACGGCGGTAAAGAAGTGGAATTTCCAGTTACGCGTCTGACAAAATTGGCACATCGCATAGGCATACATTTGATTATCTCTACTCAACGTCCGTCAATCGATGTAATTACTAGTAACATTAAAGCCAATTTTATGGCGCGAATTGCGTTCAAAATGTTTAGTAAAAACGACAGCCGGACGATTCTTAATGCCTCTGGTGCCGACCAATTAATGGGCAAAGGTGATATGTTGTTGAGCTATAACGGAGAAATTATACGTTTGCAAGGTGCATTTATTGATACAATTGAGGTTGAACGTGTTTGTGAATTTATCGGCGACCAACGCGGTTACCCGCAGGCATTCCTTTTACCTGAGTATGTGGATGAAAAAGACATGGAAGGAAAAGATTTCGATGCCAGCGACCGCGATCCGTTATTTGAAGACGCAGCTAAACTCATCGTTTCCAGCCAGATGGGCTCCACATCCCTCATCCAGCGCAGGATGAAACTCGGATACAACCGCGCCGGCAGATTGATGGACCAACTGGAAGCCGCAGGAGTAGTTGGGCCAAACCAGGGAAGCAAGGCAAGAGAAGTTCTTTTCAAGACGGATATGGAGTTACAGGAGTTTTTGGATTCGATGGTGTAGAAGAAGCTGTGAGCTATGAGCCGTGAGCCGCGAGCTTCTTAGAAAGTACGGGCTCACGGCTCATCGCTCACAGCTCAAAGCTGCCTCCCTACCGATAAAATTAAACTTCCGCCACCCACTAGAGTCTGAAAGAAAGCTAAAACCTATATTTGCGCACCAATTGAAGACTGATGAATAAACTATATGCTTGCCTTTTAGGCTTATTTGCATTTGCAGGGATCGTGTCAGCACAGAATGATCCTCTCGCAAAAAAAGTGTTGGATGCTGTGGGAGCGAAGGTGAAAACCGCAAAAGGAATCACTGCCAAATGCATGCTCAATTCGTTTACCAGCAAGGGAAAACCCAATGGCAGCCAGTCCATTTCACTCCGGATGAAAGGGGATAAATACGTTCTCACACAAGGCAAAACAGAGATCATCTGCGATGGCAAAGATGTGTACCGTTTTGATGGAGAGAAAACGATCACCAAATCATCGGTAGAAGAAAGCAACAATACCCTTAGCCCGCAAAAACTGCTCGCCGGTGCCTATGATAAAGATTTCACTTCCCAGCTAGTTTCTTCCAAAGGAAGTTTTTATGAAATAGAAATGAAACCCATCGATAACCGCAAGAACTTCCAGAAAGTGAACCTGTTCATCGATAAAGCGAAAAGCACTTTCTCAAAAGCGAGGATCCTCGATAAAAGCAATAATATCACGGAAGTAAAAATAGCTAACCTCGATCTTGGGGCCGCTGTTCCGGATGCGATCTTTATTTTCAACAAGAATAAGTATCCTAAGGATGTAGAGATACTTGATTAGACTATCCAAGCCGGGCGACGCGGCGGAGCTCTCCCTGTAACCACATTTTAACGGAGTACAATACTTTTACAAACCGTCTGTAAAGTAAAACCCCGGTGATACCCCATGTAATGCAAATCCGAGTTGTTGAGGGGTCCTTCTTCGTATTTCCTTCGTACCAAATTCGTACTTTCTTCGTTGTTTGTTCGGTTCACACCGAAGAACAACCGAACAAACCCGAAGAAACACCGAAGAAAGTACGAATTTGGTACAAACCAGGTACGAGTTTGTTACAAATGATTATCCAGTTGTCGTATACTGTCTTATACTGAAAAAATCCGAACTTATGCGTTCCAGGCCCCAGGGCAACCTGGCTGCTTCCAGATCGGCAGGGGTTTAGTTCTATAAGAGCAGAACAACGGTAGGATAATGGTAGGATAAGGGTAGGATTATTGACGGGATTAAGTCACGATGGGATAATAACGGACTTATGATGGACTTATGATGGACTTATGATGGACTTATGATGGAGCTGTGGGGGGCTGCGGAGTGTCTGGCATTGCCTGGCCTTTGGCCTAACCGCTTATCGACCCTGACCGCCTTACAGCTTAACAATTTAACAAACCGCAACTAAAAAGTCCATCTTTTTTGTGTTTGTATCTGTAATTTCAAACCATGAAAAAACTGGCTTTTTTAATTTGTTTGATAACAGCTTTGCAGTTGAACGCACAGTTCACCGTTCGCTTCGTTATTACCGATGTTGCCACCCGCAAGAACGATGATATCTATGTCTCCGGCAATTTCAACAACTGGAACCCGAAAGATGAGAATTACAAACTGAAACCCTTTGGTGGCAGCCGGAAAAGTATCGTTATCAAAGACCTTGCAGCCGGAACGTACGCGTTTAAATTCACACGCGGCGGATGGGATAAAGTGGAAACCACTTCAGATGGCAGAGATATCAATGACCGTGTGGTGGATGTAAAAGAAGATATCTCGCAGGAGTTCACTGTTTCAGGATGGAAAGATGATTATCCCGACGCGCCCAAAAGATATACCGCCAGTCCGCAGGTGCGGATATTAGATACCGCTTTCTCTATCCCCCAACTCGATCGCAAGAGAAGGGTCTGGATTTATCTCCCGAAAGGATACGCCAGCTCTTCAAAGATCTACCCGGTGTTATACATGCATGATGGCCAGAATTTATTCAACGAACAAACCGCACCCTTTGGCGAATGGGGCGTGGATGAATGCCTGGATACCTTGCAACAAAAATTAGGTAAAGAATGTATTGTTGTAGGAATAGATAACGGGGGAAGTAAACGAATGACCGAGTACAATCCTTCCGACAATGATAAAAACGGAAAAGGAGAAGGCAAACAATATGTTGAGTTCCTTGCCAAAACGTTGAAACCTTTTATCGATAGTAAATACCGTACGAAAAAAGGGCCCGAGAACACTTTTGTTGCGGGCAGCAGTATGGGTGGACTGATCAGCCTGTATGCTGTTCTGCAATACCCGGATGTGTTTGGTGGCGCAGGTGTGTTTTCACCATCTTTGTGGATAGCACCCGAGATCTTCCCAATGGCGGAAAAATTCACTACTACCGGTACGCCGAAATTTTATTTGTATATGGGCGCTAAAGAAGGCGCGAACATGATGCCGGATATGCAACGCATGTCGGATATTCTTCAGAAGAAACCAAGCTTTGTTATTCGTACAGTGGCAAATCCGTTAGGACAACACAACGAAAAATACTGGCGGCAGGAATTTGCTGATTTCTATAAATGGCTCATGAACTGAGCAACCAGGTAAAAATGAAAAAAGCCTTATTCCTTTTTACAATCACGGGTTTAGTATCCTTCACAGAAAGATACCAACAAACCCCTTTTCAGCAATTATGTACGCTGGCAGGAGGCACCTGGGTAATGCAGACAAAAAAAGGAACCCTCTGCGAAGAATGGAAAAGGGCACATAACACCTTGCTTACCAACCGCGCATACAAAACAGAAGGAAAGGATACCACCATGATGGAGCAGGTACAGCTTGGCGAACGTTATACGGAAGTATATTATACGTCTACTGTTCCCGATCAGAATGAAGGCAAATCCGTAGAATTCAAATTGACAGACTCGAAAGATAACCGGTTTGTTTTCTCAAACCCCGATCACGATTTCCCCCAACGGATCGTGTATCATTTCATCTCAAAAGATTCCCTACACGCCTGGATCGACGGCAAGTACAATGGGAAAGATGTGAAGCGGGATTTCTATTACAGAAGGGTGCGGTAGGAAAGTTTGGAGTTTGCGTTTTGTAGTTTGTAGTTTGTGGTTTGTAGTTTGTGGTTGGGCGGTTCAAAGTCGTAGTAGCTAACCCTGTGCAGTCAACAACCACAAACCACAAACTACAAACCACAAACTAGATCTTGTAGGTTACCCCCTCAATCGCCAGATCCGTATCCGGAAATACCTCGCGGGCTTCATCCCGGAATGCATCCAGGTTATCATACTTACTGCTGAAATGCCCGATCAGTAATCTTTGCACGCCTGCTTTCAGTGCAATGGTGGCCGCCTGTTCGGTGGTGGAATGAAAACGGGCGTCGGCACGCTCGGTAAGGTCTTTCAGATACGTGGTCTCGTGGTAGAGTACGGTTACCCCTTTTGTTTTTTCGCAAAGGCTTTCATCAAATTTTGTATCTGCACAATATGCATAGCTGCGTGCAGGTTTGTTGGGAATGGTTACCCACTCATTTTTTATGATATCTCCATCCTTTGTTTCATAATCGTCTCCCTCTTTTAATTTCTCAAAATAGGCGGCGGGGATATCATATTGTCCGATGGTTTCTTTGTTGATTCTTCGTGGTTTTCTTTTTTCCCGGATAACAAATCCCCAGCAGGGGATCCGGTGCCTGGTATGAAAACATTCTACCTGGAACTTTGGCGTATCCATGATCACACCTTCCTCTGCCAGCTCGTGAAAAGTAAGAGGATAGGGTAAGGTGGTCACTGCCACTTCTAATTGAAGGGCGATTATGTCTTTCAAACGCGCCGGCGCATACAAATGCAATTCCTGCTCCCTTCCCAGTAGGGCCATACTTGTCAGCAGGCCGATCAATCCGAAATAATGGTCGCCATGCAGGTGTGAGATCAGGATATGGTTGATCTTGCTCCTCCTGATCCGGTAACGCGATATCTGCATCTGGGTGCCCTCCCCGCAATCGATCAGGAATAACTGGTCGTTCAGGGTAACCACCTGCGCAGTCGGATGCCTGTCGTAAGCCGGGATAGCGGAATTATTGCCTAATATTGTAACACCAAACATGAGAAGGATTAATTGGTTACAACATTAAGCAAATTAGCCTGTTATGCTTTGAAAATGATGGGATTTCGCGCGAGATTCTTTGTCCATTGTCCATAGTCCATAGTCAATGGCCAATCTGCAATTGACTATGGACTATGGACAATGGACGAACTTCCCCGAAAAAGCTGTGCAAAAATGCTCAGTTTCCCATTATTTGTCCTACTTTTGCACCCGATAAAAAAAACATAAGAAACCATTCCGGAGTCTTTTTAAACATTTTGAGATGCCTTATTTAACAATTGAAAAAAAAGCGAGCATTTTCGCTGAGTACGGTGGAAACGCCACCAACACAGGTTCAATCGAAGCACAGGTTGCTTTACTGACTGAACGTATTTCACAGATTTCCAAGCATTTACAAGCTAACAAACAGGATCATTCTACCCAGCGCGGATTGATGATGATGGTTGGTAAACGTAAACGTTTATTGGCCTACATGCAAAAGCACAACCTGCAAGGGTACCGTGCTTTGATCGAAAAACTGGGCCTGAGAAAATAATTGTCAGGTATGACAAATGCTATTCCCAACTGGCGGTTTTCATGCGGTTGGGAATAGTCATTTCTATTCATGCCTGTTTTGCTTCGCTATTCTTAACAAGGGATCATCGACGGGATAACTAAATCCTACCCCTTCTTTCTCATCCCGATCTTCAAAATTAATGTATGTTATCACAACCAATCAGTGTTAGTTTCGACTTAGGTGGCAGCCGCGAGGTGTTCATTGAAACAGGGAAATTAGCACGCCAGGCAGATGGTGCTGTAACAGTTCGCCAAGGCAACTGTGTTATCTTAGCTACCGTTGTAGCCAATAAAGAACCCAAAGAAGGACAGGATTTTTTCCCTTTAAGTGTTGATTACCAGGAAAAATTTGCTTCAGCGGGACGTATACCCGGCTCTTTCTTCAAAAGAGAGGCACGTTTAAATGATTACGAGATCCTGACCAGCCGTTTGATCGACCGCGCTTTGCGTCCATTATTCCCTGAAGATTATCTCTGTGATGTTCAAGTACTTATCAGTCTTATTTCAAGTGATGCTGAAATACTGCCCGACTCGCTGGCTTGTCTCGCTGCTTCTGCAGCATTAGCTGTTTCGGATATTCCTATTAAAGAAATTATCAGTGAAGTGAGGATTGCCCGTGTAAACGGAGAATTTGTGGTTAACCCAACCCGTTCCCAGCTGAAAGCATCAGATATGGAATTCCTGATCGCAGCTACCGAGAAGAACCTGATGATGGTGGAAGGTGAAGCAAAAGAATGTGCCGAAGCTGACCTGGTAAAATCACTCCAACTGGCCCACGATGCGATCCGCATTCAGATCAAGGCACAGGCTGAATTACGCGCTAAAAAAGGCGTTACTACAAAAAGAGACTACAAGAAACCTGCTACTGACGATGCGGTCATGGAAAAGGTGAACGCTTTCGCCAGAGACAGGGTGTATGAAATATCAAGAAAAGGTTCTTCCAAAAACGAACGCTCTGAAGCATACAGCGCTTTGAAAGACGAAGTGATCGCAAGTTTTGGTGAAGAAGCAACTGATCTCGAAAAGAAATTAGCCAAGAAATACTACGAGGACCTGAAATGGGAAGTGGTAAGAAATATGATGATCGATGACAGGATCCGTCTCGACGGCCGTCAACTCGATGTGGTTCGCCCGCTGGCTATGGAAGTAGAGCCTTTGCCAACTCCGCATGGTTCTGCATTGTTTACAAGAGGTGAAACTCAATCACTTACGACGGTTACCTTCGGAACTAAATTAGATGAACTGTTGGTTGAATCTGCTCAAAAATCAGAATATACCAAGTTCTTACTGCACTATAATTTCCCTCCATTCTCAACAGGCGAAGTGAAAATGATGCGCGGCGTTGGTCGCCGAGAAGTAGGTCACGGAAACCTGGCTATGCGCAGTTTAAAACAAATGATGCCCGATACAAGCACTTACGCCTACACCGTTCGTATTGTGAGTGATATCCTGGAAAGTAACGGTTCGTCTTCTATGGCAACCGTTTGTGCCGGTTCACTGGCGCTGATGGATGCAGGTGTGCCTTTCCCTAAACACGTTAGTGGTGTGGCAATGGGACTGGTTACAAGAGGAGATGGCAAATACGCGATCCTGACCGATATCCTGGGTGATGAAGATCATCTGGGTGATATGGACTTCAAAGTAACCGGTACCAAAGACGGTATCTGCGGTGTACAGATGGACATTAAGGTTGACGGATTGAGTATGGAAGTGATGATGGAAGCTTTGGAACAGGCAAGAAAGGGTCGTTTACACATACTGGATGCCATGTACGAATGTATGCCGGCTCCGCGCCCTGAAGTAAAACCACATGCACCACGTATGATCAAACTGATCATCGATAAGGAATTTATCGGAGCGGTAATCGGACCAGGTGGTAAAGTAATACAGGAAATTCAGCGTGAAACAGGCGCTACGGTTAACATTGAAGAAGTGGGCAACACAGGTGAAGTAAGTATCTTCTCTGCATCCAAAGAAAGCCTGGATAAGGCCGTAACCTGGATCAAAGGAATTACTGCTACTCCTGAAGTGGGTGATGTATACGAAGGTCCTGTGAAAGGCATTAAAGAATTCGGTGCTTTCGTAGAATTCATGCCGGGCAAGCAAGGTTTGCTCCATATCAGCGAGATTAGCTGGTCGCGTCTTGAATCAATGGACGGACTGTTCAAAGAAGGAGATATCGTGAAAGTGAAACTCGTAGGATTGGATCCTAAAACAGGCAAATTCAAACTAAGCCGTAAGGCGTTGATGCCAAGACCTGAGTCTAAACCTCGGGAAGGAGCGCAAAACGCTGAAGGATAAAAATAACAAGGGCTGTCTTAAAAAGGCAGCCCTTTTTTTGTGTGGTATGAATGGCACACAGATGACACGGATCATGCCGATCAACACAGATCTGATCCGTGCAAACCCGTTTAATCCGTGTCATCCGCGTGCCATTAAAATGTAAAAAGTATGAGCGATTATTGTGAAATAAGTATCTCTGCGGACGACGGGATGCATGATACACTCGTCGCAGAACTTGCCGAGATTGGCTATGATGGTTTTGAAGAATTCCCCGGCTTATTAAAAGCGTTTATTCCAGAAGCGGATTTTATGGAAAACGAGTTGAATATTTTATTAAATAAATACGACATAAAATATTCAAAATCAATGATTCAAAAACAGAATTGGAATGCCTTATGGGAATCTAATTTTGAGCCCGTACAGGTTGATGAGTTTGTAGGTATCCGCGCTGCTTTCCACCCCGCCTTCACCAACGTGGAACATGAGATCACCATTACACCCAAAATGAGCTTCGGTACCGGTCACCATGCAACTACGTATATGGTGATGAAACTGATGCAGGAACTGGATTTCAAAGGCAAAACCGTATTTGATTTCGGAACAGGAACAGGCATACTGGCTATTCTCGCCGAAAAGCTAGGCGCAAACAAGGTGCTCGCAGTTGATAATGATGACTGGTGTATTGAAAATGCTTCAGAAAATATATCAATCAATAGTTGTAATAGCATTGATATACAAAAGGTTGATAAGTTAACATTAACTCAACAATTCGATATCATCCTGGCCAATATCAACCGCAATATCATCTTGGATAATATAGACGAACTGAGAAGATCCCTCGCCCCAGGAGGACAATTGCTGCTCAGCGGACTTTTAAGAGAGGATGAATCTGATATTACAGATGTTTGTCATGCATTAGGCTTGCAACATAAACGCACACTGGAGCGCAGTGGGTGGATAGCTTTATGGTTTTTTTAGAGAGGCAGGCGTTTTTCGATGTGAATTAATCGTTACCTTCGAATTGTTATCAAAGTACCCCCAAACTTCAACCACCCCCAATGAACGAATTGTTGCTCATTGTTCTTGCGTATTGTATCGGATCAGTGCCAACGGCTGTATGGATCAGTAAGTCGTTGTTCGGCATCGATATCCGCGACTACGGCAGCGGCAACGCAGGTGCCACCAACACTTTCAGGGTGCTGGGCTCCAAATGGGGTACTGTTGTGATGATTGTTGATATCATGAAAGGGGTAATAGCTACCTCTCTTTATATTCTTCTTCCTTATTATTTACATGACGAATTGCACCGTACCAACCTAATGATCGGGCTGGGCCTGGCGGCTGTTATCGGCCATATATTTCCGATCTGGGCAAATTTCAAAGGCGGAAAAGGCGTGGCTACTTTATTGGGTATGGCCGTTGCCATCCAGCCCCTGGTCGCCGTTTGTTGCATCGGAGTTTTTCTACTTGTATTATACCTGACCCGTTTTGTATCCCTAAGTTCCATCCTGGCAGGTGTCGCTTTTATGATATTTATCCTCTTTATCTTCAATGAAAAAGAGACACTCTATCGGATATTCGCCGTTATGGTGGCGCTGATGGTGGTATTGACTCATCAAAAGAACATCGGGCGTATCTTAAAAGGAACGGAGAGCAAGATTCCCATTCTCAAGCACCGCGACCGCCGTAGGCAAAGACGCAACGGCCAGTAATTCAAACCTTTTTCTTTTTTTTTTGGAATTGGCATCGGCGGGTTGGCTGTTGTATGTGTATATAAGTTTCGTTATGTCCGATGGCGCAACAATTGTATAGTGTATTGTAAAATCAATCACATTACGAAATCAAATTATCATGAAACGACTTTTAATCATTCTTGTTTGTTCCTCACTTTTTTATACCGCCTGTGTAACCAACGCGATAACCGGCAGGAGCCAGCTAAGCCTGGTGTCTGAAAGCGATCTGCAAACAATGGCATTTGCGCAGTACAAAGAGTTTCTCAATACGAATAAAGTAATGCCCATTGCCAGCAACGATGCAGAAATGGTAAAAAGGGTCGGCAGCAGGATCGCATCGGCAGTTAATAAATATTATGCAGATAAAGGGGTGGCCAATCCCGCGGCAAATTATAGCTGGGAGTTTAACCTGGTAGACAACAAAGAGGTGAATGCCTGGTGTATGCCGGGCGGAAAAGTAGTGGTGTATACCGGTATCCTCCCCGTTACAAGAACAGAAGCTTCTTTGGCGGTTGTATTAGGCCATGAAATCACCCACGCATTGTTTGGACACGGTAAAGAAAGAATGAGCCAGCAGATGGCAGCGGAAGGGCTTGGTGCTTTAGGCGGCGTTGCTTTAAGCGGCAACGCAAAAGCTGCCAATATCTTTAATAATGTATATGGCGTAACCGCAGAATATGGTGCCTTATTGCCGAATTCACGTAAACAGGAACTGGAGGCGGATCATTATGGTTTGATCTTCGCCGCTGCTGCGGGATACAATCCACAGGAAGCCGTTGATTTCTGGACAAGAATGGCCGCGCTAAGCGCCAATAGTTCAAAACCACCGGCCTTCCTTTCCGACCACCCCAGCGATGCGGACCGGATAACGAAGATCAGGGAGGTAATGCCGGAAGCATTAAAATATTATAAGAAGTAAATAATACGCAACAGGTATTGTGGTCAGTTAATAGTTAATAATTAATAGCATCGTCTTTCGGACTATTAATGATTAACCGCTAACTTTTGACCCCGATATTCAATCCCGTTATGAGAGGAAAACTCGTTTTTCTTGGTCTTTTATCCGTGCAAATAACCGGCTCCGGCATGCGTACCCCGGAGAAAACCAGTTCGATACCTCTGCAAAACAATTCAGTAATTCAATCAACGGCCCTGGATATCTACAGGCAGTACCTCTCATCACACAAAAAGATCACGGCCGGAGAAAACCCTGATCTGGAAACTGTGAACAGGGTAGGTAACCAGGTCATTGTTGCTGTTAAAGATTATTATAAGGCCAAAGGGGCAGCCAAAGAGCTCGAAGGTTTTTTCTGGGAGATCAATTTTATCGAGGAAAGAAAAGCCGATGCCTGGTGTTTTCCGGGCGGAAAGATGGCAGTGTATTCCTCCTTATTACCCGTAACACAAAGCGAAGGCTCTCTGGCTGCCGTGCTTGCTCACGAAATTGCGCATGTAGTATTGAAGCATGGCGATATAAGAATGAAACAATACCTGAAACAATACCTTGGTGGAAAGGACCTGGCTGCTTCATTGGCGGCAAACCCGGTTGAAACGAAAGATTTTTTCCGGATGGCCTATGCAAATGGTGATTATGTAGGCGTGATCCGCGGTTTTGATACAAAAGATGAAATGGCTGCAGATGAACTGGGTGCCATCCTCACGGCCATGGCCGGTTATAAAGCACAGGAAGCGGTTGTTTTTCTTGAAAGAATGATCTGGTTCCGCAATACCGGCCGTACCCCGGAATTTGTGCTCAGCCACCCGATCGATGAAAAAAGGACCGAACGGCTGAAGGAGATCGTGGATGACATTGCCAGAAAATACTACAGGCCTATTAGTAAAAATTGATATACAAGCCCTGAAAAGCCGCAAATTCCTTGTAAAATCAGGGTGTTAGCTCAAAATAAGACCGATTTGTTTGCGGGAAATGGCAACAATTTTTTAACTTTGCACTCCTTATTTCCCCACGTAAATTTTCTTTCAGGCATGTCAAATCAGACCGTACTCGAGAAACTGCAATTGAAGGATGAAAAGAACCTGCTGATCCAGGGCCTGCCATCTGCCATCGAAAAACAATTTGCCAAGCTTACGTATGCAAAGAACGTAACGCCCTTATTGAAAAGCAAAAAAGTTGATTTTGCCCTGGTATTCGCCTTGAGCCAGAACCAGCTGAATAATGTACTAAAAGAGGTTTTCCCGGCCCTGCACGAAGACACCAAGTTATGGGTGGCCTATCCTAAAACAACCAGCAAGATCGTGAGCGACCTTAACCGCGACTGCAGTTGGGAAATGCTTACCAAAAACGAATACGAGTGTGTTCGCCAGGTGGCCCTCGACCATGTATGGAGCGCTATGCGTTTCAAGAAGCATGATAAGATCCCTAACCGTACCCGCGCTTTCTCTGAAATGAAAAGCAGCGAGATCAACTCGATCGATTTTGAAAAAAGATTGGTAGTGCCGCCGGTTGAATTGGGTAAACTGTTTACAAGGCATAAAGAAGCACAGGAATTCTTCAGCTCTTTGTCTTTCACCAACCAGAAAGAATATGTGACCTGGATAGAAGGTGCAAAAAAAGAAGAGACCCGCCAGCGCCGTCTCGAAACCGCATTGGAAAAATTACTGGCAGGCAAAAAGAATCCCTCAGAAAAATAATGAGTTATATCAATATCGAAATAAAAGCAAAATGCTTTCACCCTGAAAAAGTGGAAGCATTTTTGCTTTCAAAAGGTGCGCGTTTTGTTGGCCTTGATCACCAGAAAGACACTTATTTCAACGTGCCCTCCGGGCGTTTGAAATTGCGGCAGGGCAATATCGAGAACACCCTCATCTTCTACAACCGCCCTGACCAGGAGGGCCCCAAACAATCCGATTTTTCATTGAGTAAAATGACGGATGGCCCGGCAACTGAACAATTGCTTGAAAAAGCATTGGGGGTAAAAGTGGTGGTTGATAAATACCGGAAGATCTTTTACATCGATAACGTGAAATTTCACCTGGACGAAGTGCCGGGCCTCGGATCTTTTGTTGAAATAGAAGCCGGCAACCTCGCTGATCCATCCAAAACCATTGATGATCTGAAGGCTCAGTGCGATCAATATATGAAAGCATTTGAAATTGCTGAAGCCGATCTCATCCATCATAGCTACAGCGATATGATCCTCGCAAAAAACTCTGTGTAACTCCGTGTCCTCGGTGTCTCTGTGGTGAAGCCTTCGCTACGATTAAAGACGGCTGGTAACTTGAGAATTTTCTTTCACCACAGAGACACAGAAAACACAGAGTTTCACAGAGGGTTACTTAATGATCACCGTCCCTAACTGCCTCGTCAATTCTCTTTCAACATCCTTTAGGTGTTTGTGCACTTCGTGCAGTAATTTAAAATCCTCGTATGATGAGTTCTCAATATCACGCTGGTTCTCTTCGATCATTTTTTTGATCTTGCGGAGCTTGAAATAATTCACGCTCATCAGAACGTCCTGGTGGCTGATGTCGCGGTTAACGATGTTCATGGTCTCCATTACTTCATCCCATTTCTGGCTCAGTTCAAATGGATTAACGCTGATATTGATCACGAGGGTCCGCAATGTTTCATTATCGTGATACATCATCGTTTTGGATGTAGGCTCCAATCCCTGCCGGTACCATGAACGGTATTCTTCAAACAATTTTTCAAGATCGGGATTGTCGAAATGGAACTGCTCAAGTTCTTCAAAAATAAAATCAGCCATGGTGCGTATCTCATCCCATGGCTTCAATCCATAATCAAGCAATACCCGAAGCATATTTCTTTCGTGCGCTTCGTCCTGGTTAAAAAGAAATTGCGGATCATCTAAAACATCTTCCGGTTGTTGTGCATTCTGCTCATTGAAAAAAGCTGTTTCATCATTCGCAGCCCTCTTTTCATCTTTAACGATCTTATCGCGTTTGTATTTATTAACGAGATTGGTCAAACCCGTCTCATCAATTTTTAACAGTGCCGCGCATTGCCTGATATAATCCTGCTGCTTGGTAAAATCTTCCGCCTTATTGATCTTACTTAACGTTTCAGCAACCTGGTTAACAACCGTGCTTTTTTTATTTACATCCTGGCCCACTTCCTGCAGCATCACTTCCAGCTGGAAGATGATAAAATCTTTTTTGGAAGCGGCAACAAATTCATTGAATGCTTTGGCGCCAACTTTATTTACATAACTATCCGGATCCTCGTTGTCGGGAATTAAAACGAGACGGACATTCAGGCTTTCTTCAAGCGCCATATCCAAACCACGCAGGGCAGCTTTCACACCTGCGCTGTCGCCATCATAAATAATGGTGAGGTTGTTTGTATATTTTTTGATCAATCGCAATTGATCAACCGTTAACGAGGTACCGCCGCTCGCTACCACATTTTCAATTCCTGCCTGGTGTAAACTCACTACATCGGTATATCCTTCAACCAGCAAACATTCATCAGCCTTATCAATGGCCATACGGGCGAAATAAGAGCCGTAGAGAATTTTGCTCTTACTGTATATTTCGTTTTCGGGTGTATTGATGTATTTGGGGCCGCGGTCGCTTTTACCAATCACACGCGCACCAAAACCGATGATCTTTCCAGTATTGTTATGAATAGGGAAGATGATACGGCCGCGATAATTGTCTACCAGTTCTTCTCCATTACGCAACGAAACCAATCCTGTTTTGGGAAGCAGTTCTTTGTTGAATTGATTGCCGAGCAACGCCTTCGTTAATGAATCTCTTGCATCAGGATTATAACCCACCTGGAATTTCTTCAATATTTCTTCCCTGAATCCGCGTTCTTTTAAATAGGAGAGAGCGATCGCCTGTCCATCATCCGTATTGAATAAATGATCAATAAAAAACTTACTCGCAAAACTGTTGATGATGTGTAAGCTTTCTGAAGTCTGTACCTTTAGTTTTTCCTCCGGACTCGTTTCCGTTTCTTCTACTTCAATATTATAACGCGCAGCCAGCCAACGCAACGCCTCTACATAATTATACTTCTCATGCTCCATCAAAAACGTGA
Source organism: Bacteroidota bacterium (assembly GCA_040388705.1). Classification (GTDB taxonomy): domain Bacteria; phylum Bacteroidota; class Bacteroidia; order Chitinophagales; family Chitinophagaceae; genus Sediminibacterium. Next base: position 258,801 of record JAZKBI010000021.1, read on the forward strand.
TGGTATTGCCGCTCTTACCGCAGCCAAAACATTTATAGATCTCTTTGGCGGGCGATACAGTAAACGAAGGACTCTTCTCATTATGAAAGGGGCAAACCCCGATATAATTGGTGCCTCGTTTTTTCAGCTTCACAAATTCACCTACTACATCGATGATGTCGATGCGGTTGGTGATCTGCTGTATGGTATTGGGGGAGATCAAGAATGTTTGTGGTTTGTGGTTTGTGGTTTGTGGTTTGTGGTTTGTGGTTTGTGGTTTGTGGTTTGT
>JAZKBI010000021.1:259168-309817 GCA_040388705.1 Bacteroidota bacterium
GGTTCAGTGTTAAGCGTACGAAGTTAAAGGAATAGACAATTCGCGGTTAACTAACCACAAACCACAAACTACAAACCACAAACTCCTAAAAATCCTTACTTTTATCCATGCTTAAGAAAGAACGCCAGGCTTATATAATCCAGCAGATCAATATCCACAATAAGGTATTGTCGTCTGACCTGAGTGTGCAGTTGGATGTATCGGAAGATACTGTACGGCGTGATCTCCAGGAACTGGCGGAAGAAAACAAGTTGATTAAAGTACACGGCGGCGCTCTTTCAAAATCGTTCCATTTTACACTGGAGAGCCATTCTATCTATTCTTTGCCGGAGAAAAAGAGTATCGCGTATAAAGCTATTCAATTGATACAGGATGGGATGATGGTACTGCTTTCGGGTGGAACAACGATCCGTGAGCTTGTGAAATCGCTCCCGCCCGACCTGAACGCCACTTTTATTACGGTCAGCGTTCCCATTGCACTTGAATTACTCGAACATCCGACATGTGATGTGATATTTATCGGCAACAAACTTTCAAAGAATGCCCAGATGTCGGTGGGAGCGGAAGTGATCCAGCGCCTGAGCCAGATCAAGGCGGATATTTGTTTCCTGGGTACCAACAGCATTGATGCCAATTTCGGTATCACCGATCTTGAGTGGGAAATTATTGAAGTAAAAAGGGCAATGATCAAATGTGCCCATAAAACAGTCTCGCTGGCTATTGCCGAAAAACTGAATACGATCCAGCGTTTACAGATCTGCCGCCCCGAAGATATCGACATGCTCATCACCGAACTGGAACCAGAGGACCCTATTCTGGCTCCCTATAGAGAAAAAGGCATCACCGTCCTGTAACTGCTTCCACATCCTTTTCCACTTAAAGAAAAAAACCTTTACAGGCCTTCTACGCTTATCCTTTGTGCTATCCTAAAAATGCAGTTTTTTGCGTGTTTAGCATCGGTGTAAAATCCGTCTTGCTGCCTGTTTAGAAAGTAGTTATTAAATAAATTCGGTAATATCAGATACAAATTTTAACATTGCTTTACGATTTCTGCATATTTCACCTTCTTTTTGCTTGCAACTTTTTGCAAAAAAAATACTGAAGAATGCGATTTTTTGCAGGGTTGGAACGGACTATTCTTTGAAAACGGGAAACCAATATTCCCTCTAACGTATTGATTTTTGAAAACAAAAAACTAAAACAACAACAATGAGAAACTATCTCAGGCTATTAGCAAGTTGCTTTCTGGTTTTGCTGCTCATGCCGCCTGCATTGCAGGCACAGCAAAGATCTATTACCGGCGTAATCACCGGCGACGAAGGGGCGTTGGCGGGAGTAACCGTTAAGGTCAAAGGAACCACCCGGGCTACACAATCAAGTGTTGACGGTAAATACAGTATCCTCGCCAGCAGAGGTGAGACACTTCAATTCAGCTCTGTAGGTTATACAGACAAAGAAGCTGTAGTGGGCGAAGGAAATAATATTTCAATAAAACTAGCAGTTGCCCAGGCCACCGCGCTACAGGACGTAGTTGTTGTTGGTTATGGTACACAGCGGAGAGGTAACGTTACAGGTGCCGTATCTACTGTTGATACCAAATCATTGCAGAACAGGCCCGTTGCCGATGTGGGAAGAGCTTTGCAGGGCGCGGCAACCGGTCTTAGTATAACTGTTCCCAGTGGTGAAGTAGGGTCTGATCCTATTATTAAGATCAGAGGTCAATTGGGGTCATTAAATGGAGGTAGTTCTCCTTTGATATTATTGGATAACGTTGAAATTCCAAGTATCCAGGTAGTGAATCCGAATGATATCGCTTCTATAACCATCTTAAAAGATGCGGCATCTGCAACTATCTATGGTTCAAAGGCTGCATTTGGCGTTATATTGATTACCACTAAGAAAGGTGCACCGGGCGACAAGCCGCTGGTGAGTTATTCCAACAACTTCTCCTGGCAGAATGTATGGAAAGATCTTAAGATGGGTGATGTGGACGCATTGAAATATTTTATAGACGCCCAGGAGAGAATTGGAGTTGCAACGCCTGGTGGCGCATTCTATTTAACTGATAAGAAAAGCTATCTGAAAGCTGTTGAGTGGAAAACCAAATATGGCAGTACCATTGGCCCAAATGATCCTACTGTTTATGGAAGAGATTGGTATGTACAGAATGGAGCAAAAATGGGGGTTAGAACTTACGATCCTTATGACCTTATGATCAAAGAATGGGCGCCTACGCAACAGCACAACCTATCTGTAGGGCTTACCCAGGGAAAAACATCTTACAACATTGGTCTCGGACTGCTGGAACAGGCAGGCATGACCAAGCCTGGGAAAAGCGATGAGTTCTCCCGTTATAATGTGTCCCTGCGGATCTCAAGCGAGATCAATAAATACCTTACTATTCGCGCCGGTGGAATGTATTCCAGGAGGAATAAGCAATATCCTTATGTTACCGCTGCCGGAAATGCCGATCCCTGGTATTACATGTACAGGTGGAGTTCACTATATCCTTTTGGCAATGACGAAAACGGAGACGCTATACGCAGCCCATGGAGTGAAATGTCATCGGCAAATACCGGAAGCATTCAGCAGAACTATTCAAATTATAATTTGGGTGCAACAGCAACTATTACCAAAAACTGGAAAGTGGATTTTGATTACACTTATTCATTGCAGGATGAATTCTGGACAAGACCCGGCACTCGGTTTACAGCAAGAGATTCATGGTCAGCGCCTATTGCCCGCGTGGATGCGAGCGGCAACCCTGTATTTGTAGATTCTACCGGAACAGTGGTAGCCAGTACGGCTACCGGCGCTATGCCTGCTTATGACCTGGCAAAATCAACTTATACCGGCGTTGGAGCGTCCCCTGATCATTTTGCACGCACAGTTACAAACTTTTTCAGCCATACTATCAATGCATACACTTCTTATTCATTGAATATAAAAGAAGATCATGCGTTTAAATTCGTGCTGGGCTTAAATCGTGTGGCTGCAACCATCGAAGCGCAAACATCTCAGATCACCGCATTATCTAATATTACAAATCCCCAGTTTGCTTTTGGTACGGGAACTGCAACACTTTCCGGTACTAAAGCATGGGAGGCACAACTGGGATATTTTGGACGTATCAACTACGCCTTCAGAAACAAATACCTGTTGGAAGGAAGCCTGCGTTATGATGGGTCTTCCAAATTCCCTGAAGAATTATGGTGGAGATGGTTTCCATCAGTTTCTGCAGGTTGGGTAGCGAGTGAAGAGAACTTCATGCAGTTTTTGAAACCTGTGGTGAATTCACTTAAGGTAAGAGGATCATGGGGTTCGATTGGTGACCAGACTATATCAAGCGGCTTATATATTTCCAGTTTAACAGGTAGCCAGTCCAGCTGGATCGGATCAAATGGCGCAAGGTTCAACCAGGTGGGTACGCCTTCCATATTATCATCGGATATCAGGTGGCAGGATATCGTTACCAGGAACCTGGGTGTTGACCTTACGGTTCTGAGTAATAAACTGACTGTAGGATTTGATCTTTATCAAAGAAATACCAATAATATGATCGTGGGGCAGGAGGGAATTCCTTTAACGTTGGGAGCGGGCGCACCTCTAGGTAATTATGGTACACTGGAAACAAAAGGTTGGGAATTATCACTCGATTTTAATCATGCGTTCAAGAATGGCCTTCACATTTTTGCAAGAGCCAATATTTCCGATTCCAAGAGTTACTTAACTGCTGTTGGTTCCGGTACAACTGTTACCGGTAACTACAATGGTAAACTTGTTGGGGAAATATGGGGATACCGTGCCGACAGGTTGTACCAGATGAGCGATTTTGAACTGGATGCAAGCGGTAAACCCATTTTAATTACGCTCACAGCAGCGGAGAGCGCACTAAACGCCGGCAAACAGGCATATAAACTGAAAAGCGTAGATGGAAAAAAACCGGTCTACCAGCCCTTTTTGCAGAACAGCACAACCTTCAAATTTGGTCCCGGCGATGTTAAGTTCAAGGACCTGAACGGCGATGGTGAGATCAGTAATGGAAGTAATACACTGGCAAGTCATGGAGACCTGGAAGTGATCGGGAACTCAAATCCACGTTATGAATATGGATTCCGTTTCGGAGCTGACTATAAGGGATTTGATATCAGCATCTTTTTGCAGGGTGTCGGAAGCCGCAAGATCTGGGGTGAAGGAATGTTGGCTGTTGCGGGATACAATGTTGGAGATGGTGCAATACCTCAGGCGATCGCCGGCAATTACTGGACCCCTGACAATCCCGGGGCATTCTATCCTGCCGCTTACAATAACGGAACAAGCAGCATTATCAATAATATGCAGGTGCAGGATCGTTACCTCCTGAATATGGCTTATTTGAGGCTGAAAAACCTTACCGTAGGCTATTCGCTGTCTCCATCAGCGATCAGGACATTAAAATTTGTTAGTTCTGCAAGAGTATATGTTGCAATGGAAAACTTTATAACCTGGGATCATTTAGGAGATCTGCCAATAGATCCTGAAACGATAAGCGGGTATTCTATGTGGAGTACCAACTATAATGCGGGGCGTACAGGCATGGGTGTTCCTGGATTCAAAAGTTTTTCAGTAGGTCTACAAGTTAATTTTTAAAAAATTATCAATATGAAACATTCAAGATATATCTGTAGCTTTTTAGCCTGTGTACTTCTCTTCTCCTGCAAAAAGGATGTGTTGGACAGGCCGCCGCTAACCACTTATGCTGATAACAATTTCTGGCGAAACGAAGACGATATCCGGTTGTATACGAATGCATTTTATACCAATTATTTCAATGGATTCAATACCGGCTTCGTTCTGGACTATGCCCCGGTAACGGGATATACATTCAGTGATGATCTGACCAGCAGGAATGCCCAGGGAAGTTTCGAAAGTAGTGTTCCCAGTTCAAGAGGCTCTACTTCAGAAACAGCCACATGGTTGAGTGGATATGCTGGCCCTGATTGGGATTTTGCATGGGTACGCAAGGCAAATGTGTTATTGGATCGCCTGGATAACGAGGCGAAACCCAATCTCACCGATGCTGCCTATAAACACTGGACAGCAGTTGCCAAATTTTTCCGGGGGTATGAATACAGCCGGTTGGTTACTGTGTTTGGCGATGTACCTTATTTTGATAAAACGGTTGAGAACACAGATCCAACCACTTTATTCAAAGACAGGGATAGCAGGGGAGTAGTAATGGATAAAGTATATGACGACTTTAAATATGCACTTGCCAATATTCGGGATAACGATGGTGTGAATGTTTTAAACAGGAATATTGCTGCAGCATTTGTTTCCCGGTTTATGCTGTTTGAGGGAACATTTGAATACTACCAGGGCCTTGACCAGGCCAGGGCAAAAAAATACCTTGATTTTGCTGTAGAAGCGGCCCAGGTTGTGATGAACAGCAATAAATTCGCCTTTACCAGTGATTTTAAAGCCTTGTTTTCATCGGAGAGCCTGGCAGGTAATGCCGAAGTGCTTTTGTACAGGGTGTATGATGCCGCGTTGGCCCAAACACATTCTGTGCAGTCTTATAGTAATGGAACTGAATTGCAGAACTCATCTGCAAACCTTGTTTTGATCAAATCCTTTATTGCCAATGACGGTAAACCATGGCAAAATTCAACAGTTGCGAATGCAAGCAGTTTTGCTCTTGCTGACCTGGTTAAAACAAGGGACCCTCGCTTTGAAGCAACATTTATAGACAAACCTCTCAATTCAGCCGCTACGTTGTTGTATTCTTACAAGTTTGCTTCAAGAGAGGCTATTACTTATATAGGAAAACCATATCCTTCGGCATATGGTAGCAGTACCAATACCAGCGATGCCCCTATCATTAGATTGGGCGAGGTTGTACTGAACTGGATCGAAGCCAAAGCTGAATTGGCAGAACACCTGGGGGGTACCGCTGTTGCTCAGGCAGATATTGATAAATCTATCAATGCCATCCGCAACCGTCCTTTAGACGCAACCGCTATATCGAAAGGTGTGAAAAAGACAAGCCCCTTGCTTCTTTCGACAATATCTGTTGACCCTGCCCGGGATGCGGATATTTCTTCATTGCTTTGGGAGATCCGCCGCGAAAGGCGAATGGAGCTTTTCTTTGAAAATAGCAGGTTGCTGGATCTGAAGAGATGGAAAAAATTGAATAACATGGACTACAGCACTAACCCGGATTATTTCCTTGGTCCCTGGGTAGATGTTAATGCCGAGATCCCAAGCTATTTAACTGCTGCCAATGTTGGTAAGATACGGGTTAAGAAAACGGATGGTACCATTGTTACCTATACTGGATCTAATGCCAGTGCGATGGTTGGCTTCTGGATGGTTGAAAACGTTGCGAACAGGAATGCATTTACAGACAAATCATACATGGCTCCGGTGGGCCAGGCACAAATAACACAATATGCGGATAAAGGCTTTAAGCTTACCCAGACAAAGGGATGGTAGTATTCTTTAGTTATTAATAGATCAATCGGGAGCCCAAAAGCTCCCGATTTTTGTTTCGGAATGATCGATGATCAGCGGTGCAGTTTTTTGCATGTATTTTCAAAACGGAAATGCCGGATTACTACTGTTAAAAAATAGTAAATAAATAAATTCGTTAATATCACATACAAATTTTAACCTTGCTTATAAATTCCGCATCTGTTGCCGCTTCATTTATTTTGCAGCTTTTTGCGTAAAAAAAAATGTTAAATGATGCAATGTTTTGCGGGGTTAACCTGTCCTAATGAAACCAGAAACACCCGGTTCAAGCCTGAACATGTACTAATGAACAAAAACAAAAAACTATTTATGAGAAAAATCGCTTCTATGATGAAAGTGGTGGTGCTGCTACTGCTCATTTTCTCGTTGCCTTCTTACGGGCAGGGTCAGACTGTATCCGGAAAGGTGCAGGATGCTGACAAGAAAGCACCTTTACAGGGTGTTACTGTAAAAGTAGTCGGTACCAACATCGCCTCACAAACGGATGCCAAAGGTGCTTTTACTATTAAGGCTAATAAGGGGCAAACCTTATTGATCAGTTTTATCGGATTTGAAACGCAGCGTGTTGTTGTTAACGGCACTGCTGTTGATGTTTCGCTGAAGAGCTCTGTAACTGAACTTGATGAAGTGGTAGTAGCCATGGATATCAAAAGAAAACCACGCGAGCTGGGCTATTCCAATCAAACAGTTAAAGGGGATGACCTGAAAGAAACACAGCGTGAAAGCTTTATCAATGGTATGCAGGGAAGGGTTGCCGGTATGACGGTTACACAAACATCTGGTGTTCCGGGTGCTTCTTCTTCTATCGTATTGAGAGGTTTTAATTCTCTCTCATTAAATAACCAGCCTTTGTTCGTGGTGGATGGTGTGATCAGGGACAACTCTACCACTGATGCGGTGAATTCAGTTCCCGCAGCAGCCGGACAGAATAATACCTCGAACGACTTTACCAACAGGATGGCAGATCTGAACCCGAATGATATCGAATCGATCACTGTACTGAAAGGACCGGAAGCTACTGTATTATATGGTAGTGCGGCCAGTAATGGTGCGATCGTTATCACTACTAAAAAAGCGAAACTGAGCACCGGCAGAAAACTGAATATCAATTATGATAACAGTTTCCGTATGCAGAGTTTACAAAATATTCCGGCAACCTTTGATGGTTTCCAACTGGGAAGTAATGGAGTTGCGGGTACAGGTACATTCGGTGCATTCGGACCGGCACTTGATCCCAACACGCCGTTATATGATAACGTTGGAAATTTCTTCAAAACTGCTTTTGGACAAACACATAACCTGAGTGTTGATTTTGGATCAGCTAAATCAAGCTTCCGCGCAAGTGGTTCTTACTACGACCAGACAGGTGTTGTGCCAAATACAAGGTTACAGAAGATCAGCTTCAGGTTAACCAACACAACCAAGATCACAAAGGAACTGGATGTTACAACATCTGTGGCTTATGTGAACAGCAAGAACAATAAGGCATTCAAAGGGGCAGGTGGTTACCTGCTGAATCTGTTCTTATGGCCCGCAACAGACGATGCAAGGAATTATCTGTTGGCAAACGGACATAAAAGATTAACGCTGGCAAGTAACCTCGCAAATAACAATGCTGCTGCTGATGCAGGATTAACAGGAGTTGCCGAAGCGGATAACCCATTCTTTATTGCAAACAGGAACTTATCTGCCGATAAGACCAATAGCTATGAGGCTAACGTTGCTGTCAACTATAACCCTACCAAATGGCTTACAGTTGCAGGCAGATTTGGTATAAACGGATATAATATTGCCGGTTACCAGTACACTGACCCGGAATCAAACAGGTTGCCACTGGCAAACAAAGGGTCACTGGATAATTACTGGACAAAATACCTCAACTACAATCACACGATCACTGCAACGGTTAAAAAAGCGTTTGGAAAATTCAATACACGTCTTACCGTGGGTACGCGCTGGAACCAGTCAGAATACCAATACTACGGGATTTCCGGTACACAGGATAGTTTACGCAGCTTCGACAGTAGCAGCACGGGTATTAATACACGTTCACGCCTGAGCCGTGCATCATTATACGGTAATGAGAACTGGAATCTGAAGAACAATTACCAGGTGGCAGGTTTCGGTGAAATGACGATCAGCTATAATAACCTGGTATTCTTAACCGGTTCACTCGCATTTGAGTCAACATCCGTATTACCTGCTAAAAACAGGAACTATAGCTACCCAGGTGGAAGTTTGAGTGTTATCATGAGTGATATATTCCCTAAAATGAAAGGGAATATTCTTGGTTACTGGAAACTGAGAGCCTCACTCGCCTCAACGGCAAGGCTCCCGGACCCATATTCCAACCAATCGAACTTTGTTCCAACCGCTACCAGTACTGCACCTGGCGTAACACCGGTACAGTATGCGTTTACAAATGCGAATCCTGAACTGAGACCCGAAAGACAGGAGACCTATGAATTAGGTACCGAATTCAGGTTGTTCAATGATATGATTACGGTAGATGCGGCTTATTATAATACATTGGCTTACGACCAGATCGCACAGGGTTTCCGTGCGAGCTATGGTTCAGGTTTTGTATTGAACACTGCTAACAACTCGAGCGTGCGTAACCAGGGTGTTGAGATCAGTGTTGGTGTAAAAGCACTGCGCAGAAAAGATTTCGACTGGGATATCCAGTTCAACTTTAACCATATGTGGAACAAGGTATTGGCCATCCCCGCTTCGATCGATGTTTCAGGTGGTGATTACTACGATGCTTCTACCTGGTTATATGGTAATGCAAGAGGTGGTCTGAGACCAGGCTATTCTACCGGAACCATTTCTGGTTTTGGTTACAGACGCCAGGATCTTACACCTACAGGAGCAAATGGTGTGGCAGCTAATAACGGACAGATCCTGATAGCCGCAACAACAGGATTACCTGTGAATGATGGATTCTTCAGGGTTCGTGCAGACAGGAGTATCTGGCTCACATTGGGAACGATCAACCGTTTCAGATATAAAGACTGGAGCCTGAGTTTCTTATGGGATCTGAGAGTTGGTGGCGATGTATTTAATGCAACCAATATGTATCTCACAACATTGGGAAGATCATTCAAGACCAGCGACAGGTTAACGCCAAGAGCGGTAGGAGGTGTTCTGCAGAACGGTCTTGAGAATACAGCTACCCCAACAGCCAATACCATTATGGTAACGCCTTATTATAATAACAGCTATTACATGAGTACATCAATGCCAGAGGAAGATTATATGGAACGCGATATCAAAGCATTCCGTTTAAGGGATATCTCTCTGAGCTATACCATGCCGCAGAGCGTGCTCGCAAGAAACTTCCGCAGTTTTAAATCGCTGAGTTTCTTCCTTACCTGCAATGACCTGGTGCTGTTCACAAATTATTCTGGAGCTGATCCTGCTTCCAATGGTGGTAACGCTGCTTTAAGGGGCGTGGGCGCTGTAGGATTTGATTATGGAAACATTGCCGCACCATTAAGCTTTAATGGTGGTTTCAGAATTGGTTTGTAAACTGAATAAAACAAAAATTATTATGAAAAATAGATCCTTTATAACTTTTTCTCTTGCAGCGATCATCGCTGCAACTGGGGTTATTTCGTTACAGTCCTGTACGAAAAAGTTGGATAGCGCATACCTGAATCCAAACAACCCCGTAGAATCACCGCTTGAGGCAGTGTTGCCAAATACCACCAACCAGATGACATCTACTGCTGCACCGCCAGCCGGTGGTGGTGGTGGTTCATACGGTCCTGCCGCAGAGTCTGTTCTGATGGCAAGATATGTTCAATACTGGGGTGAGGTGGCATCAGGTAATGCCAATGTATCTTATGATTTTATGGGTGGTGTATATGGTACCACTTCAGATAATACTGGTCTTGTATGGGCGATGCATTATTATGGAATCGGGCCTAATGCCAAATACATTATCTCAAGAGGTATCGAGCAGGAAAAATGGGATTATGTAGGTGTGGCACATGCCATCTTCGCATTCAGCTGGTTAACCTTAACTGAAGAATATGGCGATGCGGTAATATTAAGACAGGCATTTGATGGCGGTCGCGATGCATTTGATTATGATGCACAGCAACTGGTGTATGATTCAGTGCGTATCATCTGCGATAATGCTATTAACTATCTTAACCGTACCGACGGAAAAGTGAGTCAGGCAGAACTGGCCAAAGGCGATACTTATTTCTACGGTGGAGATGTAAACAAGTGGAAAAAATTTGTGTACGCCATCAAAGCAAGATCATTCGCGCATTTGAGCAACAAATCTTTCTACGCCACAAACGGATACGCTGATTCAGTAATTAAATATTGCAATCTCTCTATCACTTCAAACGCCGATAATGCGATGCAGAAATGGGCGGGTGGTAATTTCAGTGGAACCAATAACTACTACGGACCATACAGGGGTAATATCGGTTCTATCAGGCAATCAGAATTTATTGCCGACCTGTTAACCGGTGCAAATACCCAATCGCCTTTTACCGGCGTATCTGACCCACGTACACCTTACCTGATCAATGAAAATGAAAATGGTAAGTACAGGGGTATTACAATGGGTAAGGGTACGTCAGGCTTGGTAACCGCCGATCAGCCAAAGAACTTCTGGAGAGCCATATTTTCTTCCACTGCCTCAACAGCAGATTCAGGCCGTTATATCTTTAATAACCTTGCACCTTTCCCCGTTATCACTGCAGCTGATGTTGCTTTTATGAAAGCAGAAGCATATTTAAGAAAAGGAACTGCTTTCAGGCCACAGGCATTACAGGCTTATACCGATGGTATCAATCTTTCTTTCGATATGCTTACTACTACTTATGACAGTCGTGTTTGGGCTTCGTTGAAAATCACCCCTGCTTCAAAAGCAGCGTATATGGCTGATCCGAAAGTGGTGCCTACTGCAGCTAACTTAACACTTAGCCATATCATGTTGCAGAAATACATCGCTTTATATGGTTATGGTTTCAATGAAACATGGACCGATATGCGCCGTTTCCATTATACCGACCTGGATCCTCAAACAGGAAAACAGGTGTATGCTGGTCTCACAATACCTTCGCCACTTAACGTTAACAACCTGGGTAAACTCGTTTACCGCGCAAGGCCAAGGTATAATTCAGAGTACCTGTATAATATCCCGTCGTTGCAGAAAGTAGGGGCACTCGCACAGGATTATCACACAAAAGAACAATGGTTCAGTCAACCATAACCATAACTTCTAAAAAGGAACAAATGAAAAAATATATCTTACAATATTTCATTCCGGTTGTTGCACTATGCTTACTGTATGCGTGTAAGAAAAGTGACGGAGTTACCAACCAGCCGTATCTTGCTTATGGAACAGCCGGCACCAACGGACAGTTAAAGATCAATATCGCTTATGCATACACTATAAATTCAGCCAACGCACTCATCAAGTTGAACGGTACAGCGGTAAGTAACCTGTTAGCGGGAAGAACGCCTTTCCCTGGTGGGGGGTTTAATACAAATGGGAGCAATTTTGCAATCTATTTAGCAGTGCCAACCGGAGCCAACGCGGTTTCTGTTGTGATACCTAAAGTTGGTACAAATGTTGATTCCATTGTTTTATATAGTACAACAGTCACCATTCCCGACAATAGCCCTTACACATTGCATATTACAGATACACTGGTAAGTTCTACGGTTAACAATACGAAATCTGTTCTCGTTAAGAATCTCATTCCTAATATTGATACAGGACGTGCGTTGTACAGGTTTGTAAACCTGATGCCGAATGTTCCTTCTGTTGATCTGTACCTGAATGGTATCCTGGTCAAAGGTGGAGCGGGATATCTGGTTGCAACTGATACCTTTTCAATCAGGACAGGTGTGAATGCCCCGGGATATACTCCGTCAACAACAGCTACCTGGGCAATCAGGCCTGCTGGTGCAGCCTCAACCACTACGGCGCTGGCTACTTATGCCAGTGCGAGTCCATTGGCGAGTCAGGGGGTATTTACCGCATTTGCAATGGGGTATTCAGGTGGATTAACTACAAGGCTTCCTTTTATATCGTTTACGATGGATAAGAACCAGTAAGAAAAATTACGCTTAGCATATTGTTTTAAAGATAAAAGCAGGGAAGATGTTAACCGCATCTTCCCTGGTTATTTTAACAGATTACTGAAATGGATAGGATAGCTTTTTGGTAATATTGCAGCGGTGTTCTTGCGTTCATTTTTAATCTTGTTCTATGTGTAAGCAGAAGATATTGTTTCTTCTTTTTGGGATACTCTTTATAAGCGCTGCCACGGCGCAGAAAATAGATTCAGTACTTTCTCTCTACCACGATAATTATCAGCCGGAAAAAATACATATACACTTCGATAAAAGCACGTATACAAAGGGCGAGACAATTTGGTTCAAAGCGTATATACTCGCCGGTGAATCCATTTCTGATTACAGCAGGAATTTTTTTGTGGATTGGTACGATGATGGCGGGCAACTGATCAAACATACGGTTAACCCTGTTTTTGAATCATCCTCGAGGGCGCAGTTTATGATCCCCGCAAACTATACCGGTGAAATGCTGCACCTGAAAGCCTATACTCGCTGGATGTTGAATTTCGATACCGCTTTCCTATACATTAAAGATATCCGTATCATCAACAGCGATGCGCCGGCAAAAAGCGATCGTAAACCTTCTATCGCAACCAGCATCCGTTTTTTTCCTGAAGGAGGGGACCTTGTGAATGGTGTCGGGTCAACCGTTGCGTTTATCGCAAACAACCAATCAGGAAATCCTGTTGCAGTGCGTGGTGCTATTCTTAACAGTAAGAATGAACTGATCGATTCATTTGCATCCGTACATGATGGAATGGGTAGTTTTAGTTTTGAACCATCTTCGAAAGAGACCTATACCTGCAACTGGATAGATGAATACGGCACCAATCATACCAGCCCATTGCCTGCTGCTAAAAGCACAGGCATCGCAATGGAGTCACAACTGGTAAATCATAAAGTGGTGTTTGCCGTTAAACGTTCAGCAGAGATCAGCGATAACCTGAGATCCTTACACATTGTAGCTTCCATGAACCAGCTGATGGTGTATAGTGCGGCGATCAACCTCGGTGCAAAAAAAATATCCGCTGGAGAGATCCCGACTGAAACTTTCCCAACAGGTGTTTTACAGGTTACGGTTTTTGATGCCAACTGGTTACCTGTTGCGGAAAGGGTTTTGTTCGTAAAAAATAAACAGCATCAATTCTTTCCGGACGTAAAATTGGTCACGCAACGTTTTGGGAAGCGCATGAGAAATGAAATCGAGATCTATGTTCCTGACACACTTTCATCCAACCTTTCTATCTCTGTAACCGATGCAGGATTAGTATACGATAGCAGCACAAATATTTTTTCACAGCTGCTATTGCAGGGAGATATCAAAGGATACATTCCCAACGCAGCTGATTACTTTTCAAAAGATGATGAGGATACACGTAAGAATCTAGACCTCGTAATGCTTACGCACGGATGGAGAAGATATAAATGGGATGATATTGTAAAAGCTAAATTGCCCATGCTTCCATACCCGATGGATAGTGACTATGTACAGATCAAAGGAAGGGTATACACAAACGGGCAGGGCACTATACGGTCCGGGCAAAACATCGCGCTGATCATGCAGGGAAAAGACAGCAGCAAACAATATTTTATGCTGCCTTTGAAACAGGATGGATCATTTAACCAGCGGGGTATTATCCTTTTTGATACAGCACGTTTGTTTTACCAGTTAACAGGCGATAGAAGGATAGCTGATGCCTCTACTGTAAAATTTCAGTACGGGTTGCCATTGGTTCCTTACGCGCAGGCAACGCGCATACCGCGTTTTGCGGATCCTGACAGCACGCAATTGCTGAACAATTACCTGTTCTATTCAGGCATCGCAAGAAATAAAAAAAGCCTTGATTCGGGTTTTACTTTGCAGGAAGTTATTGTACAAAGCAAGCTGAAATCCGCCATCGATGTTCTCGACGAAAAATACACCACTGGCTTATTCAGCAGCAGGAACAGCTATTCATTTGATGTGCTGCATGATGAACGCACCCGTGGCCAGATCGACGTGTTTCACTACCTGCAGAATATGATTCCGGGACTCTCTATGTCATTACCGATCCTTGGACAGAATGGAGTAAACGATGCCAATCCGAATAATGTTCCCGGCCTTAACTGGCGCGACGGTACCCCTGAAATTTTCCTGAACGAAATGCCTTCAGATGCCGAACGCACGATGGGAATTTCAATGAGTGAAATAGCTTATATAAAAGTGTTTCGTCCACCATTCATGTCGGCCACCGGTTCCGGTGCGTCGGGTGCGATCGCTATCTATACAAAGAAACCAAGTGATGTAAATACGAGTCTTATTAGAGGATTAAACAATGCATTGATCACCGGTTATACGCCTTATAAAGAATTTTTTAGCCCTGATTATGCCACGCCTCAATCCAAACTGCCGGATACCCGTGCAACACTTTACTGGAATCCTTACGTGATGACAGATAAAAAAATGCGAACCATTAAGCTGGAGTTCTTTAATAACGATATCACTAAAAAATTCCGGATCGTTTTGGAAGGAGTGAATGCGGCCGGTAAACTAGCGAGAGTGGAGAAGGTGGTGGAGTGATCTTTCGGGGGTACTAGTTAGACCAATAGAAACGGATTCGCTATATAAAACTTATTTATAATACTGAATGGCCGTATCTGCATTTTCGCTATCCACACACCGTTAAATGGACAATTAAAATAAAAGCCGCATTAAAACCAATAAAAAAAGAATCGACTGCAAGATGTTGTTGCTGTCGTTTATTTTTATCTTTAAATCCATGTCCGTTTTTTAGGATTAAGACAACTGTGCTTTATCGGTTTTGCGATACAAGCGTTAGAATGATACTGGTTAAACCAAAGATTCTTAATTCATTCCCGATTAATGCAGGTTTCTGCGTAAAAAAAACTGGCAAAGCGTGCAATGTTTTGCGTGATTGTAATGTCTTTAGCCGTTACGCGGTTTTGTTCGACTACGTATTACCACCGAATCGAACAAATCAGGTAATAATTATCTAAGAACGATTACATAGATTTATCAAATAAACCAAAAAGTAAAAGTATGAGAAAATGGAAGCTTTTTAGTTTGATCATGTTTGTGATGTACAGCATGATGACAAACAACCTGGCGGCGCAAGACGTTCCCATTAGCGGAACAGTACTTTCAGAAGACGGGGCACCGCTTTCGGGTGTATCGGTTAAGGTAAGCGGCATCAACCGAACGACAATTACGGATAATAACGGAAAGTTCACAATCAATGCAGCTAAAAGCGCCATGCTGGAATTTAGTTACGTGGGTTATGCCACGCAGGTGGTTAAAGCTGCGTCGGGCATGAAAGTTCAATTATCTGTAAGTTCTGCCCAGTTGGGCGATGTTGTTGTTACAACGGCAATGGGTATTAAAAAAGAACGAAAAGCATTGGGATATTCTGTTACCGAACTGAATGCAGCGGAATTGATGAAAAATAAAAATACCAATGTCGTTAATTCTTTAGTGGGTAAAGTTCCCGGTGTAAACGTTACACAATTCAGCGGTTCGGCAGGGGCAGGGGCGTCTATCACCATTCGCGGTGGTAATTCCACATCCGAAGGCCGGCAGAATCAGCCATTATTTGTTGTTGACGGGATCATATATGATAACTCAACTACTGTAACCGGAAATACCGGCACCGACGGATTGTCGCGCAGTAACACAACTTACTCAAACCGTATCATGGATGTTAACCCGGAAGACGTTGAAAGCCTGTCGGTGCTGAAAGGCGCTGCAGCGGCTGCGTTATATGGATCGCGTGCGGCCGATGGTGTTGTCATCATCACTACCAAAAAAGGAGCCGATGGCGTAGCCAAGGTTAATTCTACCAATAAAATAAGCACTTCATGGGCAAACAAACTGCCTGAAGTACAGACCACGTTTGGTAACGGTACTTATTCCAGCAACGGGGTTTTAAATAACACATCCTCCTATAGCAGTTGGGGAAACAAACTTACCCCAACGGACCAGGTATATGACAATATCGGCAGTTTCTTCCGTACAGGTGTTATCTATGATAACAACGTAAACGTATCGGGCGGTTCAAAGAACGGGTCGTTCTTTTTATCCGGATCTAACTTTAAACAAACCGGAATTGTTCCCAATACAAGTTATGGAAAAACGACGTTTCGTTTCAACGGCGAACAAAAATACGGTGGCTTAACGCTGAATGCGAATGTTGCCTATTCTGTTGCCGATATCAATAGAACGCTGACTACCGCCGGGTTGTATGGAAGCGGCGTGGGAAGTATGCAGGCACTTTATACCTTTCCTCAAATCTTCGATATCAAGAATTATATCAACCCGGATGGCTCGCAGCACCGCATTTTCGCAGGTGCCATTCCTAACCTGGAAAGTGATATTGATAATCCTTACTGGATCATTAACAAAGACAACTTAACATCGCAAACCAAGCGCATTACCGGCGGCCTGTCTGGAAATTATAAGGTTACCAACTGGTGGGATGTGAGCGCACGTATAGGATATGACCAGTACTCAACGAATGATTATACATACATTACCCCGGGTTCTGCCGTTGCTCCCCTGTATCAGAACGGACGTTTAAGCAAGGACCAGGTAAACTATACTTTTATTACGACAACCGTAATGACCAATTTTCATAAAACATTCGGTGCTTTTGAAACGCACCTGATGCTCGGAACTACTTCTGAAAACAACCTGACCACTTCTCAGAATCATTGGGGATATAACTTTATTACGGCCGGTACCATCAGCTTCGCCAATATGGCAACGACCAATAAGTTCTTTACCGATAATACAACCAGAAGACGTTTGGTGGGTGCTTATGGAGAGACGGGTGTTTCTTATAAAAACATAGCGTACCTAACTGTAACCGGTCGTAATGATTTTTCTTCTACGTTACCTGAAGAGAACCGCTCTTATTTCTATCCTTCTGTGAGCGGTTCATTTGTATTTACCGAATTGCTGCCAAGGAATACCCTTCTTTCTTTTGGTAAAGTACGTGCGAGCTGGGCCAGGGTTGGTAAAGATGCCAATCCCTATGCAACGAATACTTACGTGAATCCTCCCATCACAATAGGGTCTTACACCGGCATCGGTAACCAATATTATGCAGGTAACCCTACCTTGGTTCCCGAGATCCAGGATTCATGGGAGATAGGAGGCGAGTTAAGGTTCCTGAATGGCCGTATCGGTTTGGATTATACTTACTATCGTAGCGAAACACAGAACCAGATCGGGCAACCGCGTTTGGCTCAATCCGGTGGATTTATTTTCAGTACCCTCAACTCCGGTTCCGTACTTAATACGGGTATGGAAATAGCGCTTACCGGTAAACCAGTTGTAACAAAAAATTTCACATGGGATGCAACACTGAACTTTTCTTACAACAAGGGCAGATTAGGAGCCTTCATTCCGGGAATCGCTTATTTCTACCCTACAGACGCGCAGTTCGGAACAGTAAAAGCGGCATCTATACCTAATAGTTACTTTCTGGGTATGACGGGCCAGCCTTATTTGCGCGAAGTGGATTCGAAAGGCGTGGAAATTGCCAATGGAAGATACCAGGTAGATCCTGCTACAGGACTCTATAAAGTGAATGCTACTACCCCGGTTGTAGGTAATCGTGAACCAGACTTTATCGGCGGTTTCAATAATACCTTCCGTTATAAGCACCTCAGCCTGTCGTTCCTTCTCGATATCCGTAAAGGAGGAGATGTATTCAACGGTACAGAGTATGCTTTGGTTGCAAACGGCTTAAGTAAACTTACCACACAGAATGATCGTCAATCGGTGACAGTAACAGGTGTTAACAGTGTAACAGGAGCTGATTTTAATCAGACCTATAGTGCCGGACAAACCTATACTGTGGGTACACAAACATTGTCTGGTAATTATCTTATCCAGCAATACTGGGGAAACTATGCAGCCAACTCCTATAATTTTATTACTTCAGTAAATTGGGTGAAACTGCGCTCCTTATCATTAACGTATGACTTTACTGATCATTTCAGGAATAAAAAGATCATTAAAGGACTTTCAGTAACGGCTGTAGGAACCAACTTATGGACATTGACGAATTACAAAGGAATGGATCCTGAAGTGAGTGCTGCGGGTGGAACCGGTGGTTCTGGTTCCCAGGGTATTGACTACCTGGGCGTGCCTGCAACAGCAAGCTTCACTTTCGGAGTAAACATTACCTTATAACCAATGAAAAAAATACAGATCATGAAAAGTTCAAAATATATATTGATGATTGCCCTGCTTGCGCTTGGGTTTACTTCATGTAAAAAATTCCTGGACGTAAACACGGATCCGGATAGCCCAAACAACGGGAGCGTTTTAATTCAAAACCGGTTGCCCTGGATCGAGCATTTTTACCAATACTCTTCAGGGGTTACCAATTACCGTACTTCATGCATGGCGGGTGTTTATTACACCAATAGCGCTTCTCCTAACACGTTTAGCACAACATGGGCATGCACCAACGCCAACTCAACAACACCTTATCAAACCTGGTTTGTGGAAGTATCATCCAACCTGGTTGATCTATATAACTCAGCTTCGAAACAAGGCGCCTATCACTATATGGCCGCTGCTGATGTATTCCATGCATTGGGATATATGCAGATGCTGGACCTGTACGGGGAGATGCCTTACAATGAAGCAGGTACAGGAAATCCTAGTCCTAAGCCAGACGATGGCAAAACCATTTTCAAAGGCTGTATGTCAAAGTTGAATGAGGCCATCGACCTGTTCAGCAAAACACAAACGGCAGGAGCTCCAGCGCTCGGTACAGGAGACCTGTGGAACAATGGTGATGTAAACAAGTGGATAAAAATGTGCTGGGGATTGAAAGCACGTTATATGCTTAAACTGTCGAAGAAAGCAGAATTCAATGCAGACTCTGTTCTTTATTGTTTGTCAAAAGGGCCACAGTCTAATGCGGACAATGTAGTAGGACCGGGCTTTAATAACAGCACAGTAACCGATTACCTGATCGGGGACCCGGTGGTAACAAACGGAAACTTTGATTATGTAGCTTACGGCAGTACCGTACGTATGTCGCAATACTATTACAATCTCCTGACCAATATGCGTAATTCAGGTGTTACAGATCCACGCATGAGCAAAATTGTTCCTTCTTATATGTCGGGTGTTACGCTGGATGCAAGTGGCAGGGCAACATCATTTACCTGGACCCGTTCAATAGGCGTGGATCAATACGGGCCCGCAACAAGGTTGTTGAAAGGTGGTCCCGTTTCTATTCAAACGCCGAGTTACGCTGCGGCAAATACAACAATTAAATACGTGATTGCTGATGCAACAGACCGTGCAGCTTTTATTGCGGCGGCAGGATCACGTTATGATGCGGCCAATAGCAGCGGAACTACCGTTGCAGTAATTTACAAGACCGGGTCTATATTTATCAACAGTACCAATTACCTGTATGCAGGGGATACCGCTTATGTGAACATGCGCAGCAGCGCAATCGCTACATCAGGTATACCTGCACAGGGACAAACAGATGTGAGCTGGTATCCTGTGGTGGCCGCATTTAATGCCGGTGTTGTTGGGTCTACAGGGTCTTTCCAGGTTCGCCCTGTTTCTGACCAGGAAATTGTGACTTTCCACGAGATGATGTTTATCAAGGCTGAAGCTTTGCTGCGAAAAGGTGATGGCGGCGGTGCTTTGATCGCGTATAAAGCCGCGATACAGGCACACATGGATATGATGCAGGCTAAGCTGACACAATGGAAGGCCGCAGGCTATTCTGCCACTAATCCTGATATGGCACCTATGGATGCAATTGCGATGGGTAACTATTTGACTAGTACCGCAGTTTCCCAGGGTGGTATAACAATGACGGATATTATGTTACAGAAATATGTGGCGATGGGTTGCAGCATTGAAAACTGGAACGATATGCGCCGGTTTAATTTCAGCGCGGGCAACGTAGGTGGCTTTGGTGTTGTTTATCCTGGTTACCAGCGTGGGCCCTTGTTTACAGGCCAGGGCCAGTTGACAGGTACCTCACCAACTGATGTAAGGTACTGGATGCGCCGTTGGGCCTTACCACCAACCTATGAGATCAATTACAACTCTGTAAATACACTTGCCTTAAATGCACACGCCACAGATGTAAATATCTGGAGCACGCCTATTTGGTGGGATTGCGCTACGGATGATGAATATTACGGATACCTTAAAAAATAGTATCCGAATAATGTGGGTAATCTGACCTGCTTGCAAAGCATATTCAAAAAAAAAGCCGTCTCAATGTAGTAGTTGAGACGGTTTCTTTTTTGGTAATTGACTGGATATGAACCAACATCCATCTTATTATTTTCCTGCCAGAAAAACGAGGAAACAAAACAAAATGGCGATACCAATCGCAACAAAGATCTTATACCTGTTCCAGTAATATTGTTGTTTTGCATTGAGCATGAACTGCGCTATTTTCTTTGTAAGATAATTATCAGCGTCTGATAATATCTGCAGTTTTTCCACGATAAGTTCAATACGATCGAGTGATAGATGCCCCGATATTTTAGTGATGTTGTGAACGATCTCACTATTGATGCAGTTATCATTCGCTGCTTGAAGAATAGAAAGATGATGATCAGATAAAATTTCCATTACCTGGAAATATAATAGATCGCGATCGAGGCGGTAAGGATCTATCAAACCTAATTCGCTCGTTAACTTATTGCTTAAGTGAAGAACATCGTCTGCAGTATAAGCCTGTGGTTTGTTAGCGCGCAGGGGATTCTTCAGGTATCGCCGGTAATTATAAGCGGATCTTTTCTTTGGGTCGGATAAAATATGATAGGCTTCCTTAATCGTTGTAAATCTTTCTGAGGTGTCGCCGTTGTTATTATTCTTATCAGGATGATATTTCAGCGCGAGCTTCCTGAATGCTTTTTTTATCTCTCCCGTTGTTGCAGTGGGCGAGACGTTCAATACCTCGTAATGATCTTTCTGCGCTTCCATTCGCGGTTATGCTTTTTTGTCAAACTCCATATCATCGCCATCCAATAACTCGCGTTCAATTTCTTCCATCTGAACAATATCCCATGCTTCACTTTCTGTAGGTGTAATATTCAGTAGTTCAAGCAGTTCTGTTTTCTCAAAGAATTCTTCTACGGCCGGTTGTAAGCAACAGATCACAAAAGAAGCGCCGGATTCATAGAATTTCTGTTGTAACTCAGAAATTGTTTCGCTGGCAGTATCGTCAATAGTTGACACATTTTCCAGATTCAGAACCACGTTTTTTACCTGTTTTTGCAGTTGTTCATCACAGTTTCCGGCGATTATTGCTGCTATATTGGCAGAGAGCTCCGGTTGAATTGGTGTTACAACAGTAAATTTCTCTTTGGTATCAATTTTGACTTGCATATTAGGAAGTTGAGGAATGATTTTAGTATTAAGATTAGCTGCGAGCTATGAGCAGTGAGCTGTGAGCCTGGTAGAGGTTCTTGCTCATAGCTCGCGGCTCATAGCTCACAGCTTAAATAGATTAACAGTTGTGCATAAATGCAACACAACTTCAGTCAAAAATATTCGTTATAATTGTATAAATCCAAATTAGGCCATGGATAATAATTTTTCAGCACAGGTAAAAGAGATCATATCCTTCAGCAGGGAAGAAGCGCTGAGGTTGGGAAATGATTTTATAGGGACAGAACATTTACTGTTGGGTTTGATCCGCGATGGGGATAATACGGCCATTAAGGTATTGAAGCAACTTAATGTTGACCTATACGAATTACGGAAAGAAGTAGAACTCGCCGTAAAAGATAAAACAGGTAAAAATATAGCCAATATCAACAGTCTTCCGTTGACCAAGCAGGCAGAGAAAGTGATCCGCGTAACCGTACTGGAAGCGAAGGCGCTTAAGAGCCCATTGGTGGAAACAGAACATCTGATGTTGAGTATCCTCAAGAACAAAGAGAATATTGCCACACAGATCCTGAACCAGTTTGATGTTGACTACGATCTTTTCCGCAACGAACTTGGTATGGTTGGCACCACCAACCCGCCACCTCCGCGCAGCGAATTCACAGACGACGATAATGACGAGTTCGATGAAGAAAAGCGCGGTGCCGGTTACCAGCAGCAAAGAGCCGGTAAACAAACCGGAGCGGCCAAAAGTAAAACACCGGTACTCGATAATTTTGGCCGTGATATAACCAAACTGGCTGAATCAGGTACGCTTGATCCGATAATTGGTCGCGAAGAAGAAATAGAACGCGTGAGCCAGATCCTGAGCCGCCGTAAAAAGAACAATCCCATTTTAATTGGTGAACCTGGTGTGGGTAAGACTGCGATCGTGGAAGGCCTTGCCTTGCGTATTGTACAAAGAAAAGTGAGCCGCGTGTTGTTTGACAAACGCGTGATCTCTCTTGATCTTGCGGCCCTTGTGGCCGGTACTAAATACCGCGGACAGTTTGAAGAAAGGATGAAAGCCATCATGAACGAACTGGAAAAGAACCGTGATGTGATATTGTTCATTGATGAGATACACACCATTGTTGGTGCTGGTGGCGCGAGTGGTTCGCTTGATGCTTCCAATATATTTAAACCGGCTCTGGCGAGGGGAGAACTGCAATGTATCGGTGCCTCTACACTGGATGAGTATCGCATGTACATTGAGAAAGATGGTGCATTGGATCGTCGTTTCCAGAAAGTATTGATCGAACCGCCGAGTGTTGAGGAAACCATTTTGATCTTAAACAATATCAAATCGAAATACGAAGACTTCCATAACGTAACCTATGGTGATGATGCTATTGATGCGTGTGTGAAATTGAGCGACCGCTACATGACAGACAGGCTGTTGCCGGATAAGGCGATCGATGTGTTAGATGAAGTAGGCGCGCGCGTGCATTTGAAAAACATCAATGTACCACAGGATATCGTTGAGCTCGAAAAGAAAATAGAAGACGTTAAGAACGAAAAAAATAAAGTGGTGAAGAGCCAGCGCTTTGAAGAAGCTGCTTCACTGCGTGATACCGAAAAACGTTTGGGTGAAGAGCTTGAAAAAGCAAAGAACCAGTGGGAGGAAGAAAGTAAACACAAACGTTACCCGATCACTGAAGAAAATATTGCTGAAGTAGTGAGTATGATGACCGGCATACCTGTAAAACGCATGGTGCAGGCCGAAACAGAGAAGCTGCGCAGGATGGCCGAGGATATGAAGGATATGGTTGTTGGCCAGGATGAAGCGATACAGAAAGTAGTAAAAGCTATTCAGCGTAACAGGGTGGGATTGAAGGATCCTAAGAAGCCAATCGGAACATTTATTTTCCTGGGCCCTACAGGTGTTGGTAAAACCGAATTAGCACGTGCATTGGCAAGGTATATGTTCGACTCAGAAGATTCTTTGATCAGGATCGATATGAGCGAATACATGGAGAAATTCACTGTAAGCAGGCTGATAGGTGCACCTCCCGGCTATGTTGGTTACGAAGAAGGCGGACAGCTTACTGAAAAGGTACGCCGCAAACCTTATTGCGTGATCTTATTAGACGAGATCGAAAAAGCGCACCCGGATATTTACAATATTTTATTGCAGGTATTGGATGACGGACAGTTAACAGATGGATTAGGACGTAAAGTTGATTTCAAAAATACCATGATCATTATGACCTCTAATATTGGCGTACGTCAATTGAAAGAGTTTGGTGATGGAGTAGGTTTTGCCACGGCAACACGTATGCAGAATTCAGAAGAGAATAACAAAGCGGTAATCGAAAAAGCATTGAAGCGTACTTTCTCACCAGAGTTTCTGAACAGGATCGACGACGTGGTTGTATTCAACGCACTCAGCAAAGAAAATATCTTCAACATCATTGATATATTGATGAAAGGTGTTTCCAAGCGTTTGCAGAATCTGGGATTCTCACTTGAGTTAACACCTGATGCAAAAGATTTCATTGCCGAGAAAGGATATGATGTGCAGTTTGGCGCAAGGCCACTACACCGGGCCATCCAGAAATACCTCGAAGATCCATTGGCAGAAGAGATCCTGAATTTCAACGTCAAAAATGGCGACCTATTAATCGCTGATCTTGATAAGGAATCCGGAAAGATCGTTTTCAGTTTCCGTCCTAAGATAGAAGAAGGGACAACGGAAGTGAAGGAAGTATAAAGTAAGTACAGCAACATAGAAAGCCTCGCGAAAGCGGGGCTTTTGAATTTAGTAAACACGAATTTTAAACGAATAACACGAATTGGTTCCCTAAAAGTGAAGCCACCAAGAATATGCTTGCGGCTTCTGTTAATTCGTGTAATTCGCTTATAATTCGTGTTCATTGGTTCCCCAGCGAAAAGTATTCACATTAATCCCCGCCAGATCCAACACCCGGTCCACTACCGTAGCCGCAACCTCTTCCACTGTTTTCGGTAAACTATAAAACGAAGGAGTAGCAGGACAAATAATTCCACCTGCTAATGTAACGAGCTCCATGTTTTTGATATGGATGAGGCTATAAGGTGTATCCCTTACCATTAGTATTAGTTTTCTTCTTTCTTTCAAAATCACATCCGCAGCACGTGTAACAAGATCATCACTAACTCCATGCGCAATTCTTCCTAATGTGCCCATGCTGCAGGGTGCAACGATCATGACATTGTATTTGGCAGAGCCGGAAGCGAAAGGAGCGGAGAAGTCAAATTTATCAAAATGGCGGAAAGGATAGTTGTTGTAGTCCTGGTTGCCGAGTTCTGTTTGCCAGATCTCTTTGGCGTTATTGCTCATGACGATGCTGACTTCTTCGTATTGGCTCTTTAATAATACGAGTTTGTCCAGTAAAACCTTTGCGTACACTGAACCACTTGCTCCCGAAATGGCTACCGCGATTTTATTCATTATGTAAAGGTACTCTGTCAGCCTAAATAAATAGCGGCTGAAATGGTAAATCCTGTTCTTCTTCCAGACAGTCGTCAGGCCTTGGTGGGACTATATAAAAATTGTTTTGGTAGAACATGTATCTTTTATGCTTGCCAGCTAACATCATATCTAATAGACTAATAAACTCCCCATAGGTGGTGTTATCTCTCAAATGAACTTTAATCACTGTATTGGTATCACAGGAGTATTTTATCTGCAATGCATGTAGCCTTATGATGTCCAGCCTGCTATCGTCTTCAGCATCACCTTTTAAAACATATTCAACCACTTTTCTCTTTTTAAACTCTTTCAAGGCTGTCCACACACTGAATATATCTTTATTCTTTCTTTCATAGGGAAGCATAAACCTGTGTATTGTCTGTATCCGTTTTTTTTTGGTGTCTTGCAGATGACCAAAGCCATATAAAATAGCAATGAGATTGAGACACCCAATGAATAAAGGAGCATAAAGGATATTTCTGTTTGTGGGCCAATGCATAGTTATGGAATGCAGAAACCAGTTTATTCCATAAAAAATCCCCGCGTATAGCAGGGATTTTCTTGAAGTTTAATATGATGATCGGTTTATGATTTATACATTATCTCATAATACTCATGCGCCATCCTATTACTATCGAACTGGAACCTTACATCGCGCATACCATTCTTCTGAATCTGTCTCCAGGTATCAAAATTTTCATAGTACAGGGGGAGGATCTGCTGTTCCAATATTTCGTAGGCTTTGTTCAGATCGTATTCATCCTGCTCGTGAACGGTCATGTGTTCGTAGTCAGCTTTAGGTACCACGAAACCATTGTTGCCATGGTTCACAAATTCAGGTATCCATCCATCATCAGTTGAGAAGTTAACGGCGCCGTTCATTGCTGCGGTCATTCCACTGGTACCAGATGCTTCGCGTGGTACGCGGGGATTGTTCAGCCATACGTCAGCCGCCTGTTTAATGCGTTTGCTCAAAGCGAGTTCATGCCCGATCAATACAGAAACATTTTTATATTTCTTGCTTAAGTGTACGAGGTTGTTAAATTCCGAAATAGCCGGGTGATCCACCGGATACGGTTTACCGGCCCAGATGATCTGAACAGGGTATTTTGTACTGCTCAACATACTTTCAAAACGTTCCATATCGTACGTTAACATACTTGCACGTTTGTAACCTGCAAAACGTCTCGCCCAAACAATGGTAAGCACATTGGGATCGAATATTTTTCCTGTCTGGTCAGCTACAATTTCAAAAGCACGTTTCTTCAAATGTTTTTTCCTGTCGTCAAATGCATAGTCATTTCCTTCTTCCATGAAACGGTACATCTGTTTATCGGCCCAGTAGCGCCAGTTCTGTGCATTGGTAATGGAGGTGATAGGACAGATGCCTTCGTAGTGTTTCCACATTTCCCTGCTCACCACACCATGCAAAGCAGAAACGCCGTTTGCTTTTCTTGCAAAACGAAGCGCAGCCAATGAGTGATTGAATTGATCGTCTTTGATACCTGTGAGTTTGCGTACTTCATCAATACTCAGCCCGCAGAAATAACTCATTTTATGGCAGAGATAAATATCATGTTTTTCATTACCCGCTTCTTCCGGTGTGTGCGTGGTGAATACCAAACGTTCTTTTACTTTTTCGATGCTCTTGTATTTGTTCAGCAAATAGAATGCAGAAGAAATACCATGCGCCTCATTCAAATGATATACATCAGGATTGAAACCGAGTTCATCGATCAGTTTAGCACCACCTACGCCGAGCAAAATAAACTGCGCAACTTTTGTGGCAACATTTGCATCATACAAACGATGCGTGATGGTTTGCGAAACATAATCATTTTCGGGAAGGTCTGTACTCAACAGGAACAATGGTGCGCTGCAAAAAGTTTCTGGTCTCAGGTAGAATGCTTTTATCCAAACCGGGTGTTCATGTATCAGTATCTGAAATTTGATGCCTGTATCTTCCAGGAAGCTGTAATCTTTTTCCATGAAAGTAACCTGTAAGGTCTGGTCCTGGTTACGTGCCTGGTCATAGTATCCGTATTTCCAAAGGATACCGACACCGATCATATTCTGGCGCAATTCATAGGCGCTGCGTAAATGTGATCCTGCAAGAAATCCCAATCCCCCGCTATATATTTTTAATGGTTGATGAATAGCAAATTCCATAGAAAAATAAGCCGCTTTTTTAGCATACTCTTCATTGATCTCGTACGGTACTTCGTAGTTTCGAAAATTCATTTAATTATTGTTTGGTTAACGATTGCCTTGCAATATAGTGGTATTTCCACAAAATGTATTTTATACACAATACGATGTGGGAAACCCTGCAAGGGCCGGAAGATAACACACAATCCTGAAAAATATTTTTTGAAAAGATGGGTTACCTTTTGGGGTTCCTGAAGGTCGAGATACTTGCGTGTTCAGCTGTGAGCTTTGAGCCGCGAGCTATGAGCTTTGGGTTACGAAGTGTTTGTCGGGCTCATAGCTCACGGCTCAAAGCTCGTGGCTTGCCTCAAAAAACTCATTTCTTTTTTACAGCACGTGGCTCCCGTTTCTTAACAAACGTATCATCAAAAAAACATTTCATGCCGCGGTGGTTTCCGCAACTACCTTGTTCTTTTACGGTGATCTCGTTACCATCAAAACGAAAATCGATCACGCAGGGATCGCCTTTTTGCGAGAAGATAGCAGTGTTTGCATCTTTCATGGCGAACTCTCCTTTCAGTTCACCGGAACAACTGCCTTCGTCTTTATCAAAATGAATAAAGAACTGGTAAACGTTTGGTTTTTTTGTATCGCGGATGGAGATATAGTTCTTTTTATTCTGAACATAGTCGCCGCTGAATTTATTCTTTCGCGGAAAGGTATCAAGGGGGTTGATCACGCTTGTCTTTTGCGGATCCTCATTCGAATCGTTGATCACCACCATAAATATGCCCGAACTTACACTGTACACCCAACCCGTTCTTGAATACTGTACGCTTCCTTCCTTGCCAATTTTTTCCTTACTGATCAGGAAGGTTGGTTCGCGGTTTACTGACACCGAATGCAGGTATTCATCATCATGACTGGTATTGAGTAATTCTTTGGATCCGAGGTATTTATTTTTTTTGTCGATCACAAACACAGCGAGATGCGTGGCTTTTTTTGATGTGATCATGTTAGCCAGTAAATAACTCTCCTTATCTTTTTCGATAATGCCAACAGGATGTATCGTCACTTTTTTGCTATTGCCAATGATCGGTGTGAGCGAACTGTCGGGGAAGAACTGCAGCATGGCTTTGTAACCGATCGTAGTTGTATCATCCACTTTTGTAATATTTGTATCAGCCGCAATGAAGGGTGGCGTGAGTTTGGGAAAGGCCGCAATAAAATCGGTCACTTTGATCGGTGTTTCTCCCGAAAGATCCACTTTCTTGTCCTTACAACTCCATAGTATGGTCAGCAAAAGGAGTATTGGCAGGATCTTTCTCATAACGGGATAATTTGTATAAAAATAAGCCTTTCGGAACAAGTGATTGAAATGATAACGAATTAATGGATAATTATTTTTAGATTTGTCTAAAATTAATTTTAGAGGCATGAGTTTTTCCATCACCGAAGAAAATTATATCAAAGCCATTTTTCACCTGCAACAGGAGGATGGGAACGTATCCACCAATGAGCTTGCGGCGGAACTGCATACCAAGGCGGCTTCGGTAACCGATATGCTGAAGAAGCTGAAAGCCAAAAAACTGCTCAGTTACGAAAAATACAAAGGGGTGAGGCTCAGCGCAGACGGTAAGAAACTTGCCCTCGGTATTGTGCGAAAGCACAGGCTCTGGGAGTATTTCCTGGTGGATACCCTGCAGTTTGGCTGGGATGAAGTGCATGAAGTGGCGGAAGAACTGGAACATATCACCAGCAAAAAATTAGTGGAGAAGTTGGATGCGTTCCTGGGCCATCCCAAATTCGACCCGCATGGAGATCCTATCCCGGATAGTCATGGCAAGATGGCCGCTCAGCAACATATCAACCTTATCGATCTGCCCATCAATAAAATGGCGGAAGTAAGCGGGGTTGGGAGCCAGTCAACTGAATTACTGGAACTACTTAAACACAAACATATCGGCATCGGTACCAAACTGGAGATCAAAAAGAAATTCAGTTTTGATAATTCTATTGAAATCAAAATAAAAAATCAGAATGCGTTTACTATCAGCCAGCAACTGGCGCAGGCGCTGTTTGTAAAAATTGTATAAAATGATGAACCGGTTTCACAGCGACCAGTCGTTGAGCGAAGTACATGAATCAGTGGATACCACGGCGCCGCGAAAAGGCTGGAGGAGGATAATGGCATACATAGGTCCCGCTTATTTAGTAAGTGTAGGGTATATGGACCCGGGAAACTGGGCCACCGACCTGCAGGGTGGGGCAAAGTTTGGTTACAAACTGATCTGGGTTTTATTGATGAGTAACCTGATGGCGCTGTTGCTCCAGGGATTAAGCGCCCGTCTCGGTATCGTGCGCCGCAGGGATCTTGCACAGGCTAACCGCGAGACATATCCACCAGTAGTTAATTTCTGTTTATACATACTGGCTGAACTGGCCATTGCAGCCTGCGATCTTGCAGAAGTACTGGGAATGGCGATTGGTATTTATCTGCTGACAGGCCTGCCACTTATATGGGGAACCGTGATCACTGTTCTGGATACTTTTTTGTTTCTCATTCTTCAACGATGGGGCATACGGAAAATGGAGGCTTTTATTATCTGCCTTGTCGCAATAATTGGTGGCTCTTTCCTGGTAGAGATCTTATTGGCACAACCGAATATGGGGCAGGTGGTAACAGGATTTGTTCCTACTGCGTTGAATCATGAGGCATTATACATTGCCGTAGGTATTATCGGCGCAACGGTGATGCCACATAATTTATACCTGCACTCTGCATTGGTACAAACACGAAAGATCAGTAACGACAGTGTAGGAATCCGCAAAGCGATCAAGTATAATATGATCGACAGCACTATTGCTTTGAACGCCGCATTTTTTGTAAACGCGGCGATCCTTGTGTTGGCGGCCAGTGTATTTTTCACATCAGGAAACACACAGGTGGCACAGATACAGGATGCGCATAAATTGTTACAGCCATTGCTGGGTAGTAAGATGGCGCCGATATTGTTTGCGGTGGCATTGATCGCTGCGGGACAAAGTTCTACCTTAACAGGAACGCTTGCAGGACAAATTGTAATGGAAGGATATTTGCAATTGCGTATCAATCCATGGCTGCGAAGATTATTGACACGATTGATCGCGATCGTTCCGGCGGTGCTGGTGATCCTGATCTATGGAGAAGAAAAAGTAGACGATCTTTTGGTATTCAGCCAGGTGATCTTGAGTTTGCAATTGGGTTTTGCCGTGATCCCATTGATCCATTTTGTGAGTGATAAAAAAACGATGGGAGAGTTTGTGATCAAGACCCGTACAAAGATTGCGGCGTGGCTGGTGGCGATCATACTTGTTTTCTTAAATGTGAAACTCGTGATTGAACAAACATTGAAAGTATTTGAATCAGATGCAATGTGGTATTGGAAGGTGATTCTGGTGATCGGCCTTATTTTATTCATCAGCCTGTTTTTGATCATGACTTTTTTACCATTGATCAAACAAAAACGAGAAAAACAAAGAGCGGTATTGCATGGTGAAACGGCGGTACTGCAGAATCTTGATGTGAAACCGACCTCGAGAATCGCGATAGCACTTGATTTTTCAAAGTATGATGAAAAACTGATTGCACATGCGATCGCACAGGGGCATACGTCCGTCACATATATTTTGTTGCATGTGGTGGAAAGTGTTTCTGCACGTTATCTCGGTGAAGCGAGTGATGATGATGAAACACGCAGGGATAGATTGCGCATAGAGAACTATGTTTCGCAGTTGCATCAAAAAGGATATATGGTGGAAAGCAGGATCGGTTACCGCAGCCGAGTGAGCGAGATCATCCGCATCGTTAAAGAAACCGAGGCCGATATGCTGGTGATGGGTGCACACAGGCATTCGGGCTTGAAGGACTATATTTTTGGAGAAACGATCGAGGATGTAAGGCATGGGTTGAGTATACCGGTGTTGATAGTGAATCTGTAATAGCAACGCGGATGACGCGGATTGAACGGATTTGCACGGATTAAAGCTAATAAATCCGTTCCTATCCGCTTAATCCGCGTCGTCCGCGTTCCCATTATTTACCGCAGGTAAAAACCGATAAAGTATTACATTTGTGCCCGTTATTACATTAACCAAAAGCAATATCAATGGCACAAAAAATTAAAGTGGCAAACCCCGTGGTGGAACTGGATGGGGACGAAATGACCAGGATCATCTGGAAATTCATTAAAGACAAACTGATCCTTCCTTATATCGAGGTGGATATTAAATATTATGACCTTGGCATGGAATACCGCGACGAGACCAATGACCAGGTTACAGTTGATGCGGCCAATGCCATCAAACAATACGGCGTTGGTATCAAATGCGCCACGATTACTCCTGATGAAGAGCGTGTAAAAGAATTCAAGCTGAAACAAATGTGGAAGAGCCCTAACGGCACTATCCGCAACATACTTGACGGTACCGTATTCCGAGAGCCGATCGTTTGTGCGAATGTGCCAAGACTGGTTCCTAACTGGACCGCGCCGATCTGTATCGGCCGTCACGCATTTGGCGATCAGTACCGTGCAACAGATTTTGTTACAAAGGGAAAAGGAAAACTGACCATCAAGTTTGAAGGAGAAGATGGAACTGTGCAGGAATTTGAAGTGTTCAATTTTAAAGGCGATGGTGTTGCATTAGCGATGTATAATACGGATGAGAGCATCAAAGGTTTTGCACGCAGCTGTTTTAACACGGCGCTTGCTAAAAAATGGCCATTATATCTCTCTACAAAAAATACCATTCTTAAAAAATATGATGGCCGTTTCAAAGATATTTTTGAAGAGATCTACCAGAATGAATTTAAAGCATCATATGAAGCCGCAGGTATCACTTACGAACATCGTTTGATCGATGACATGGTTGCCAGCGCTTTAAAATGGAACGGTAATTTTGTTTGGGCCTGTAAGAACTACGATGGCGATGTACAAAGCGATACCGTTGCACAGGGATTCGGTTCTTTGGGATTGATGACCTCAACACTCATCACACCAGATGGTAAAGTAATGGAAGCAGAAGCTGCACACGGAACTGTTACGCGTCACTACCGCGAGCACCAGAAAGGGAAACCTACATCAACCAACCCGATCGCATCAATTTTTGCATGGACCAGAGGATTGGAGTTCCGCGGTAAATTAGACAACAACCAGGAGCTGATCAATTTCTGTCATGCACTGGAAGCAGTCTGTGTTGAAACTGTTGAAAGCGGTAAAATGACAAAGGATCTTGCAGTATGTATCCATGGGAATAAAGTGGAGCATGGAAAAGATTATTTGTATACAGAAGAATTTTTGGATGCATTGGATCAGAACCTGCAAAAGAAATTAGGTAAGTAAGCTTATATATCATCGATTTTTTAGAACTCCTGCAAAATGCGGGAGTTTTTTTATGGAGAAGGGTTTCACGCAAAGGAGCAAAGTTTTATATGTGCAATTGTTCACCGATCAGCAGCATTTCTAAAGATTTAAAACGTCTGTAACTTTCAGCCTGCCCTTTGCGTCTTTGCCTCTTTGCGCCTTTGCGTGAAATTGAAATGCGACATCAGGACAACTCACCGGCTAGTTATTTAATATTACCTTTAAAGCACCTGCATCAAACATATCAAACATGCGTAATCTTTTAGAACAATTCAAAGAACAGGGCTTTCTTGTGATAGAAGGATTTAATACACCTGAAGAATGCGACCGGCTCATGCAACGCGGTGAAGAACTTGCCAACGGTTTTAATTATGATGGCCACCCATCTGTTTTTCAAACATCCGAACAGTCAAGAACGAGTGATGATTATTTCCTGGATTCGGGTGATAAGATCTCTTACTTTTTTGAGAAGGATGCGTTCGATAATGAAGGGAATCTGAAAAAAGACCTTTTTCATTCACTGAATAAAATAGGTCACGCCTTACATGATCTTGACCCGGTATTTGATGCGTTCACAAGATCACCGCAAATGAAAAAGTTAGCGGGTGAACTCGGACTGGATACACATATGATCATTCAAAGCATGCTCATTTTTAAACATGCAAGAATTGGCGGAGAGGTTGACATACACCAGGACGGAAGTTTTTTATATACCGAACCCGAGTCTTGTATCGGTTTTTGGTTTGCCCTGGAAGATGCCACACAGGAGAATGGTTGTTTATGGGCCATGCCCGGCGGCCATCAAACACCGATGCGCTCGTGGTTCAGAAGGAAGGAGGGTGGAGGAACTGAGTTTGTACATCACAACACTGAACCCTTTTCCATGAAAGGTATGGTTCCTCTGGAAGTAAAAAAAGGTGCGTGTGTAGTATTGCATGGATTGCTGCCACATTATAGTTTGCCCAACACCTCGGGGCGATCGAGGCAGGCATACTCTATTCACACTATAAGTAATGATGCGTTGTACCCGGCAACCAATTGGCTACAACGGGATATGAGTGAGGTGAAGGGTTTTTGATCGCGAATTTTATGATTTGAAATATGATTGATATGATCTGACTCCCGCATTTTGCGGGCGTTTTTATGTGTGGTAAACTAAGCTGTGCCTTTGTGCCTTCGTGTGAATTCTATTTGCACACCAAGGCACAAAGGCACGATTGGTCCACAGTGTTTTGTATGTTTTATTTCGGGTACAAATACGCTATGTCGTTATTATTTGCGCAAGTAATTTTGTGAGCTAACAATATGTCAGGTTATGAAAGAAGAAGTATGGAAGTTAGTAACTTCGATCTTTGGAGGAATTGGTGTGATAGGAGGGTTTGTGTATTGGCATTTTAAAACGGTAAATGGTTTTAAGGATGAGATCCACAAAATTGAAATGAAATGCAGATCACTTGAGCAAAGTGATACGGGGCAACAGAAAGAAATTGATCGACTGATGAATGTGTATGCTTTTATTGAAAAAAATATTTTGAATAAATAAAAAAATAGCCATGAAAATAGAATCCGAAAAATACCGGTGGATAGCTTCTATGGGAAACAAGATCAAATCAGGAGCAGCTTCTCCTGAAGAAAAAAATGAGTTCGTAGATTATATGTACACTCATGGAGAAATTGACAAGGAGGTATATGATAACTACAAAGAAGGCAAAGGCACAGAACGGATGCTACATTCTGCGCTTATTATGGGTGCAATATCTTTGCTTATGCACCTGCTGGAGTTGATGGTTAAAAAAAATGATGGGGTATTGATTCCGCAGGCTTAAAATGAATATCGAGTTTTAACTTTCTTGTTTACCTTTTTTGTTGAAGGAATTGTATATTTCGATATGAGATTCATTTTCATTTCAGCAGGAATACTTCTAGTTTGGTTCAACGTGCAAGCCCAGATATCAAAAAAGCAAAACCTGTTAGATTCTATACCATCGTTTACTTTGACATTTACGCAATATAATCATGCGGAGAGATTGCATAAGGGGACGCTCAAATATGTAGTTACGGATACTTCTCTAAATGTAATTAGAATCCCTTTTTTTGAAGGTGAAGAAGAAACAATTTTTCTTAAACCATTGTCTAAATTAACCAAATCCATTGCCCTGCTTTCTGCCACGAATTTGGACACATTGAAAAGCTATTACGATAATAAATGTGTGATGATTACGAGTGGTGATGAATATACTTTAACCTTTGAAACCAAGCGTTCCTCAAAATCGATAAGATTGCATCATTATTATTTAAAACGAATAGAAGACATAATAGCGCTTATCAATAAAAGCCTCCCAAAGAAATTTAAAATATATTATGTCTCACGCGAGGCAGAACAGGATTGCGATATATAAAAGCCCAATAAGAAAGCCATCCCGAAGAATGGCTTTCAATATTTCAAGTCTTTATCTTTTCTACTTCATCACTTCCTCAATCACCTTCCCAACACTACCGCTCGGCATCTGAATATGTAGTAACGCAGATATCGTTCCTGCGATATCGGTCATATACGTTTCACGATTTGTTTTACCATGTTTAATACCCCATCCATAAAATAATAAAGGAATATGCGCATCATAAGGATACCATAAACCATGCGTGGTTCCTGTTGCGCCGCCTTCAATGTAGCCGGGTTTCAACACCATTTGTATATCACCACTGCGGCGTGGATTGTAGCCGTTGGCCATCATTTCGCGCATGGTTTTGTTGATGGGTGTATTCATGATATCTGCTGTGGCAAATGCATTCGCGATTGCGTCATTCTTTTTTACGTATTGAATGATCCATTGTTTGATCGCCCAGTCATCGAGTTTGGCGGAGTCCAATCTTGGATGATTTAAATACACCTGGTAATTGGCCATGCTTACTATGGTTCTATCGATACCGAATTTTGTTTTCAGTTGTGCGTTCATATCCCTCATCGCACCTGCGTCATCAAATGTGCCGCCGGGGAGTTTGTTCTCTTTCATAAAGCCGGGAACATGTGCAACGGCGTGATCGGCAGTTAAGAATACGGTGTACTGGCCTTTTCCAACGCTGGCATCAAGAAAGGTTAGTAATCTGCCCAATTCTTCATCCAGGCGAACATAATCATCTACCTGTTCCCATGAATTGGGGCCGAATGAGTGTCCAACATAATCAGGTGAAGAATAACTGATCGCAAGAAAATCTGTCGCAGAATTCTTACCTAAATTCTCAGCGATCACTGCAGCTTTCGCCATCTCAGTTGTGAGTGTATTTCCATGCGGGGTAGAAGATATTTTCGCGTAGTCTTTTCCCACAAAAGCAGAAAGATCATAAGGAAAACCCAGTGCATCTTTTCCAAATGGTTTGGCTTCATAATCTTTTACATCAGCCGTTGCATACTGCGGATAGATCTCTTTCGGCATGGAAAGGGTCCAGTTGAGTTTGTATAGCGAATCAACCAGTTTACGGTTGTTGAAACGGTTCACCCAATCAGGCAGCTCGTTCATGTAATACGTACTCGTAATAAAATTGCCTGATTTGCCTTCATACCAATATGCCGCATTGGCTGAATGACCCGCTGGCAGGATAGAACCGCGATCCTTCAGGGCCACACCAATCACTTTGCTCTTGAAATTGGTTGCTAAACGTAATTCATCACAAACAGATGTAACGAGCATGTTGCGCGGACTCATCTGGCCA
Source organism: Bacteroidota bacterium (assembly GCA_040388705.1). Lineage (GTDB taxonomy): Bacteria > Bacteroidota > Bacteroidia > Chitinophagales > Chitinophagaceae > Sediminibacterium. The sequence continues at coordinate 295,935 of JAZKBI010000021.1, forward strand.
TCTTCTTCACTTTTTCCACCAACACCTTTTACTGTTTTATCCTCGCTGCAGTAAATAGTTTTCATCAGTTGGTTGTCCCACCAGTTATTACCGGTAATTCCATGAATTGCCGGAACGCTGCCGGTATAAGCGCAGGTATGGCCGCATGCGGTGATGGTAGGGGTATAAGGGATCAGCGTATTATCGCAGGAAAACCCTTCACCCATTAACCTCTTAAAGCCACCGTTTGCCTTAAATAAGGGATTGAACCGGTACAGGTAATCCCAGCGCATCTGGTCAATTACAATACCGACAACAAGTTTCGGACGCGGAACACCTGCATCTGGGGTCGATTTGTTTGTTTTTTGTGAATAAGCGGTGATGATAGAAAAAGCAGCAAAAACGGGGAGAATCAGTCTTTTCATGTGTGCATTTTAAGATTTTAAAGGCTATTTTTTCGTTAGAATCTTATTAGAATCTAATTAGAATCAATAAAACAGGCTGTGAAGGTAAGGCATGGGGGGATAATTATGCTTGTCCTTTAAGGGCTAAAACTTAACTTTGCATCGATTTTATAATTAAGTAATCATATAATAATATGGCAGACATTTTTGAAAAACTGTTGAAGAATTCTGGACCCATTGGTCAGCATCGTGAAAGAGCGCATGGTTATTTCGCTTTTCCAAAACTGGAAGGTGAGATCGGAAGCCGGATGAAATTTCGTGGAAAAGAAATGGTGGTTTGGAGCCTGAACAATTACCTGGGCCTGGCCAATCACCCGGAAATACGCAAAACCGATGCGGAAGCTGCAGCTGAATTCGGCCTGGCCCTGCCAATGGGGGCCCGGATGATGAGCGGGAATAGTAATTACCACGAACAATTAGAAAGAGAACTGGCCGAATTTGAAGGTAAGGAAGATGCAATATTGTTGAACTTTGGTTACCAGGGTATCATGAGCGCCATTGATGCGGTTTGCGGCCGCCACGATGTGATCGTGTACGATGCCGAGAGCCATGCCTGTATCATTGATGGTTTGCGTTTGCATCCCGGCCATAGGTATGTTTTCAAGCATAATGACCTGGAAGATCTTGATAAACAAATGGAGCGGGCCACTAACTTGATCGAGAAACAAAAAACAGGCGGGATCCTCATCATAACAGAAGGTGTATTCGGCATGGCCGGCGACCAGGGCAAATTGAAAGAGATCATCGACATGAGGCAGAAATACCAGTTCCGTTTATTGGTAGATGATGCGCATGGATTTGGCACATTAGGCAAAACAGGCGCGGGAGCAGGAGAGGCGCAGGATTGCCAGGATGGTATCGATCTTTATTTTTCCACTTTTGCCAAGTCGATGGCTTCTATCGGCGCATTCATGGCGGGAGATAAGGCGATCATTGATTTTATCCGTTACAATATCCGTTCACAAATATTTGCGAAGAGCTTACCGATGCCGATCGTGATCGGCAACCTGAAACGCCTTGAACTCTTGCAGACACAACCCGAACTGAAAGAAAGGTTATGGACCAATGCGATGAAACTGCAGAAAGGCTTGAAAGAAAGAGGATTTGATATCGGCAATACCAATACCATGGTAACGCCCATCTATATGAAAGGCGGTGTGGAAGAAGCGACAGCGATGGTGATGGACCTCCGCGAGAATTATCATATTTTCTGTTCTATTGTTGTATATCCTGTGATCCCGAAAGGGCATATCATTTACCGTTTGATACCCACAGCGGCACATACCGACCTGGATATCGAAGAAACACTGAAAGCGTTCAGCGAAACAAAAGCGAAACTGGATGCAGGTGCGTATAAGGCGGAGATGATACCGGATATGGCGGAAGCGTAATACCCCCCAACCCCCTAAAAGGGGAGTTGGTGTAGCTATCATATTAAAGCCTTCAGTTTTCCTGGAGGCTTTTCTTTTTCGGCGATGATCATGTTTTAACATTATAAATCGGTGAGACCCTGCACATCGTACATTTAGCAATCTGGTGTAAAGACCTGGAAGGGATGAAGGATTTTTATGTGAAGTACTTTGGTGCGGTTGCTAATGATGGGTATCATAATCCCGATAAACAATTTTCTTCTTAGTTTTTAAATTTTGAAAACCGAGGGGAACAGGCGATGGATATTATGAGAGTGGTATATTGGATCCTGAAGGAAACAGGATTGAGATTACAGCTAGTTGAATAATTAATCAGGTAACATGCAATAAATTTCAATAAAAGAGAAACGAAGAGAACAAGCGTCTCCGAAATACGGGATAACTTTTTTCCTTCGTTTCTCTTTTATTGAAAGGGTAATGAGAGGACTGTAAAAATATCGAAGTGTTACGGTATTAGGGTTTACAATTGTTTGATCAAAGCATTCGCCGCCCGGACATAATCATCATTCTTTGCTTCAGTAGCCAATACGATTGCTTTTTCAGCGCTGGCTTTGGCAGAAACTTTATCGCCCAGATCTTTCTGAATTTTTGCCTGCACCAATACCATATAATATGCTTTTGGGTTTGCTGCTATCGCCTTTGTAATTAATGGTAAAGCTTTGGCAGGATTCTTATCCCATTCATAGTAGTAGTTAGCCGCGTTATAATAACTGTTGGGGTCAACGGTCTCTGCGCCCAATGCTTTTTCTACCTGTAAGCGGATACGGTCCTTAACACTTACACTCATCGGTATGCGTACCAGCGCCGTTCCCCACATCAACTGCAGCTCGCAACTTTCAGGAAGGATATTGGCAAACTGCATAGTGAAGTTTTCCAGTTCGTTGCCTGATTTTTCCACCCTTACTTTAAAACGGTTTACATCTTCACTTTCTTTATAACCTTCCGTTCCTGCATTGGTGATTCCTTTGTTGATCACGATATCCCAGTATTCTTTTCCCGGAACTGTGTACAGAACATACGTGCCGGTGTCCAGTAATTTTCCACCCATCATTACTCTATCTGAAAAATAAAGTTTGGTAGCCGCGTTGGCGCCCGTGCGCCACAGTTTGCCAATAGGGGCGAGATCACTGTTCTCTTTAAACAGGCTTCTTCCTTTAATGGCAGGGCGTGAATAGGTTACTTCAATAGAACCGAGCCCGAATTGTTGTGTTATTTTTTGTGTGGGACTTGGTGCCGGCATCCTGATCTGTGCAAAAGCTGTAACGCTGCAAAGAACAGCGGCCAGTAAAAACGATCTTTTCATGTTGTCTGGGTTTTGAATCCCAAACTTAGGTTTTTTTGCGGACGGAGAAATCGTAAGCTGGAAGGCATCCCAATCCTGTTAGAGGTTAACCTTAAAAATAAAATCCTTCTTCTCTAAAAAATCGCTGGATACCCAACGGGGCCCCCACCTGACGGCTTTGATAATAACAGGATTCAGTTGTGTATTAAAACTATTCAGGATTCTTACGTTGCTTACTTTCCCCTTCACGCTGATATTCATTTTTATTTCAGCCGATCCATGTTGGCTGGTCTCTTTTTTGATGCTTTCATCCGCTGCAATTTTATCATTAAGGTATTTAGTAAAATTATACCAACCTCCTACCGGATTCACAGAAACTGCAGTACGTACATAAGAATCGGATTCTTTACCTGCATTGTTGGCAGTTGACATTTCCGACCGCCCCGCCTCTTTTTTTTCTGATGCAGAATAGGTTTTAGTCATCGACTCCCTCAACAAGGCCATAGAATCTTTTTTAACTTTTAATAGATCATCCTTCGGCGCACTGGTTTTGGAATCTTTAACCGGTAGCGCTTCAAAGAATGTAACATGCATCTGTTGCTCGCCCGATACTACCGGGGTGTCAATGGATATACGGCTGCTTCTTGAAATAGCTGCCGCTGAAATATTTCCGGCTACTGTAAGCGATGTTAATCCGCCAGTTGTGGTCATTAACAGGTCCTTTGGTGAAAGATATCCTCTTGTTGGTATCTCTTCCATGTCGAGTTTGACCGTATCGTTCTTAGTCTTTATTTTATTAGCCTGTGAAGCTAACGAAGAAGCATTTAGACTACCCATTGTTATACTTTTATTTGCCAGAACATTATTTGGGTTAACTCGTGTTCTCTCAGTTTGTTTATCGGAATACCTGGTTATATCATTACCGTTGACGTGAATTGACGACCCGCCGATGCTTGTTAAAGTTGTATTGTCGGCAACAAGATCTTTCGACCGGTTTTTGTCAAATAAAACCGTATCCTTTTCATAAGCCGATTCTCTAAGTGCAAAAGTTTTAGGAGACAGGGCAGCAACGGACTGCTTACTGACCATATCACGAGCCGCGATATTGTCAGCGATTGCATTCTTTTTTAGATCATGCATCGCCTTATTGTTATTATTCGCCAGAACGGTTGTCTTCTGTCTTGTATTGAGAGAATCTTTTTTTGATCCGGCCGCTGTAATTGTGCGGGCGCTCTCTTTTAGAGCAACGGATTGTTGCACCGCCAGTTCCTGTGTATTATTTTTACCCGTAAATATTTTCCATCCGAATATGCCAGCGCCAACCAATACAATGGAAGCCGCAGCAACCCGCCACCATAAATTCCTTTTTACAATAGCAGGAATTATTTTAGCCGGCTCGGATAATAGTTGTTGATTAATATAAACGAGATCATCTTCAACTTTTTTTATATCAGTTAATTGATAACCTTCTATTGCATCAGCCAGGAAAGGATCCTGCACGGCAGCTTTCTCCAGTTCATGCATCTCTGCGGACGATAGTTTCCCCTGCAGGTATCTCTCAATATCTGCGAATGAATAAGGGCCCATATGTTTGTTAGGTTCACTCATGTTTGTCCATACATATTTTTAAATTTCTTCTTCCATTCTGCACCAGGCTACGGATCCTGTTCCAGTCGAGCCCGGTTATTTCCACGATCTCGTTATAACATTTTCCCTGTAAGTAAAATAATTGAATGATGTTTTTTTGCTCGTCATTCAATGCGGCGATACATTTATTCAGCCGCTGAAATTCTTTTTCTTTTTCCAGCACATCATCCAGATGTGAGAAATCCTCCGATTGCATAAACTCCGGCTGGAATTCCACGATCACTGCTTTTTTATCTTTTCGCAACTGCATCAGGCAGTAATTCTTGGCAACAACATATAACCAGCTTTTAAAATTGTCAACCGTATGCGTGCGTAGTTTGTTTATCAATTCCTGGTAGATGCTCATCACTGCATCTTTTGCATCTTCTCTTTCTTTCAGGTATTTTAAACACACACCAAATACAAGATCTGTATACCGCATATAGAGCGCAGCCAGGTGCGATTGATCGCCGGAAGCCTGGTAGGCTTTCAGCAAACTATCGTCTGAGCTGTTGTTATTTTCTCCTATGTGTTTTACAGGGACCATTCTTTACCCAAGGTAATTTTTTTTATAAACTGTTATGTAATTCTCTCAGCCGCTTCATCCTTCCTAAAATCAATCATATGAAACGAGTTCTCATTTTTAGCTTTTTGTTATTTATCATAGCAACGGCTTTCACCTTTTCGGGAAGGGTTATTACCGGCACGATAACAGATGATGCAGGAAAACCAATAATTGCATACATCCAAGTAAAAAATTCTCAAAAAGGGGCGTCTTCGGCTGCAGATGGCAGTTTTAAGATTGAAATAGCAGACGATAACACGATCCTGGTGGTATCTGCCGTTGGCTTTGAACGGAAAGAAATAACGGTGGGCAAAGATGATAAATTAACGATCCGTTTGAAAGCGAGCACGGAAAGCCTGGCGGAAGTAGTGGTGACAGGCTATGGAAAAGCCATGAAGAAAGACATGAGTGCTCCGACAAGTATTGGCGCCCAGGGAATATACGGTTCGATGGCGGTCCAGCCACAGCTACAGGGCAGTGTTGCCGGAATTGCTATTAGAGGAATGAGTTCACTGTCGGCTGCAAGCAATATATCAGCGTATAAACTTGATGATCGATATTATGACAGGAGAAAAGAATTGAGCAGGGAAGGTTATGATCATATCACCGAAAATCCTTTTCTCACAGTAAACGACAATCCCTTATCAACTTTTTCAATAGATGTGGATGCAGCTTCTTACAGCAATATCCGCCGCATATTAAAAAGTGGGCAATTGCCGCAGGAAGGTGCAGTGCGTATTGAAGAAATGATCAATTATTTCAGTTATGAATATGCGCAGCCAACAGGTAAAGATCCTTTTGCGGTTCATACAGAAATGGCTGTATGCCCATGGAACACAAAACATCAATTGGTATTGATCGGTTTGCAGGGAAAGAAAATGGATGTGAATGAACTACCTCCTTCCAATCTTACTTTTTTGATCGATGTAAGCGGCAGTATGATGACGGCTGACAGGCTACCCCTGGTGAGAGAGTCTTTAAAATTATTGGTCGATCAGTTGAGGCCTAAAGATAAAGTGGCCATCGTGGTATATGCCGGTAACGCAGGATTGGTATTGCCTTCTACAGATGGCGACCGAAAGATCACGATCAAAGAAGCGATAGACCGTTTGGAAGCAGGTGGTTCTACTGCAGGTGGTGCAGGCATACAGCTTGCATATAAAGTAGCCAAAGAAAATTTTAACAAAGAAGGCAATAACCGCGTGATACTTTGCACCGATGGAGATTTTAATGTTGGCCTGTCAAGCGATGATGCACTAGAAAAATTGATTGAGAATGAAAGAAAAAGCGGTGTGTATCTTACAGTATTGGGATATGGCACCGGTAATTACCAGGATGCGAAAATGCAGAAGCTCGCTGATAAAGGAAACGGCAACCATGCATATATCGATGGCCTCAGCGAAGCAAAAAAAGTATTGATCAATGAATTTGGCGGCACATTGTTCACCATCGCGAAAGATGTGAAACTACAGGTGGAATTCAATCCTGCAAAAGTAAAAGGCTATCGCCTGATAGGATATGAAAACCGGATGCTTGCTAAAGAAGATTTTAACAACGATAAAAAAGATGCAGGCGAATTAGGCAGCGGGCATACTGTTACTGCTTTATATGAACTCATACCTCCGGGGATTGATGTACCGCGTATGACTACCGTTGACTCGCTGCGGTATCAAACGGTGCTAAATGCGGTATCGACCAAACAGGTAAAATATTCAGATGAGACGATGACGATAAAACTGAGGTATAAAAAACCTGATAATGACGAGAGTTCCCTCTTATCATATCCAATAAAAGGCAATCCCGTTTCCATCGATCGCTCATCTGCTAATTTCCGTTTTGCAACAGCGGTCGCCTCTTTTGGTATGCTGCTGCGTAATTCTGAACACAAGGGCGATGCGAGTTACCGGTTCACCAGTTCATTGGCGCAGGAAGCGATGGGGAATGATACCGAAGGATACCGTAAAGAATTTCTGCAACTGGTGGAAATAGCAGCGCGGATCAGTAGGGGAAAAGAAATGGCAGGAAGAAATGATGATAAATAATACCGTTAAGCAAAGAAAGAACGGCGCGCGTGCCGTTCTTTTATAGTTGAAATATGGTTCTTGAAAATCCAAACGGCTATCAATACCTTGTATAATAATGTCTGCTCAATTCTTTGATAAGAGTTAACTGGACTTTTTTCATTCCCGAAAAAAGCCCGTCTTCCCGATAGTCAAAAAGGGAGATTGTACTGGGATGGAGAAAAACCGAAGACAGCAAAGTGCATTGACCATATTTGTTGTATTCCAATTCATGACTTACCTGTTTTTTGCCTAAAGTATAAACAGTAATTTTATCTTTGCGCCGGTTGTATTCGTATAAAGCCCCGTACTGTGTTATACCATTTGGTTTGGCATTCTCTTTTCGTATCAGGTCTCCTTCTTCGTTATAGGTATAAGTTGTTGTGGATTCAACAGTATCCCGTTCTGCGTAGATTTCACTGGTCAATTGATTCCGTGCATTGTAAGTATATCGCGTTATATAATTGTGTACCGAATCTTTCATAGTAAAAGAACCCTGTATGCTCATCTTATTGCCGGATTTGTCGTAGACTATAGTGTAGACATAATCTAAGCGGTCGCCTGTTTTTAGAACACTATATTGAAAAGTTTTTACCGTTTGGCCAGAAGGATCGTATATGCTTGAATCTTTCATGTATACATTTCCCCTGTTAAACACTCTCCTCATCAGCGGATTTCCATCTGTATTATAAGTACAAGTATACCTCAAAACAGAATCTTTGATAACAGAATGTTTAAAAATATTGTTAGTGAAGATGTATCCATATACATATTCTGTTTTGACGTGGTTTTGCTTGATCACGTCAGTTGTATTGGCCGCTTTATCGGAAAGAAAATAAGTGGGGTAACATTGTCCAAAAACACAAGCGACGGACAAAGTCATAATAAAAGAAAGTAAATATTTTTTCATGTGATTCATTTGAAGGCCGGGTGAAAACGTTGTAAAGTATCCCGTAAAAAATCCCTGTCCAGGTGCGTGTATATTTCTGTGGTGGTAATGCTTTCATGTCCTAACATTTCCTGCACCGCACGTAGGTCCGCGCCGCCTTCTACCAGGTGTGTGGCGAACGAATGGCGGAAGGTATGCGGTGAAATATGTTTGGTAATGCCTGCTTTTGCCGACATGTTGCGGATAATATAAAAGATCATCACCCTGCTCAGGTTCTTTCCGCGGTTGTTGAGGAAAAGAAAATCTTCAAAACCTGCCTGCACAGGTTGGTGAACGCGGATATTGTCTTTATAGAGTTTGATATATTTTATGGCATCCCCGCCAATAGGCACGAGCCTTTCTTTATCGCCTTTACCGATCACACGGATGAAACCTACATCAAGGTATAAACAGGATATCTTAAGGTTCACCACTTCACTTACGCGTAAACCGCAACTGTACATGGTTTCAAGTATCGCTTTATTGCGTCCGCCCTCCGGCGTGCTTTGATCGATCTGGGCAATTACGAGCTCTATTTCTTCAAAGGTTAATACATCCGGTAATTTTCTTCTGGTCTTTGGGGCCTCGAGCAGGGTAGAAGGGTCAGTTTGCGTGACCTGTTCGAGCATGCAATATTTATAAAAACTACGGATGCCTGAAATGATCCTTGCCTGCGAAGTGGCTGTCATACCCAGTTCTCCGATCCATTTTACAAAATGCTGCAGGTCCTTCAGGCCGAGTTCCGCAGGCGAAGCCAGGTTATTTGCAGATTGTAAGTAATCTGTAAGTTTCTCCACATCGCGCAGGTAAGCTTCCACAGAGTTATCGCTAAGTGATTTCTCCAGACGGAGCCAGGCTTTGTATCCTTTTTTATACGCGTCCCACATTGGGAATTTTGGAATTTTGGAATTGGGTCCCGCAATATTGCGGGATGGAATTGGAAGATAGGCAGTAGTTGTGAATATTTAGTTTTTGGAATTGAACTCCTGCTATACGATATTGCAATTTAAATCCCGCTTATCGCGAGGCCCAATTCCAAAATTTTCCAATTGCAAAATTTCAAAATTTCCATGATCGTCAATCTTCGCTCGTTTAAACAAAAGGTCCGTTTTCATCAAAAAGCATTCAAACGTTATTTAGGAAAGATAGAAAAGAACCCGCCACGTGGGCTGGATACGATCGCTGCATCAATTGATGAAGCCGTGTGGAAAGAAGTGGATTGCCTGAGTTGTGCGAATTGCTGCAAAAGCATGACGCCTACTTTTACCAATGCCGATATCAAAAGAATAGCCTCTCATCTTGAAATGAGTCAAAAAGAGTTCAAAGAAAAATGGCTCGAATTTGATAAGAAAGCAGGTGATTGGGTAAATGTTTCACAACCTTGCCAGTTCCTCAACCTGCAAAACAATATGTGCAGCATCTACGAAGTGCGGCCTGTAGACTGCTCCGGTTTTCCTCATCTTAAGAAAAAGAAAATGACCGAATATTTACATGTGCACCAGCAGAATGTAGAATATTGTCCGGCTACGTTTAAGATGGTGGAAAAGATGATGGAGAGGATACCCTCTTAATATAACACGAATTAAGAGCACGAATTACACGAATTGATACGAATGGGCAGTTTGATATATACTAAAGATAGGTTGTGTTGATTCGGTTAGTACGCCCAATTCGTGTAATTCGTGCATTTAATTCGTGTTATTAGAAAATTAAAAATACACATCCTCAATCATAAACACCTCCCTCACCACATCATCGATCACCGTGATCGCCAACACATCGAATTGCACATATTTCCAATCGGGGTTCTGGTATTGATATTCTTCGGCGATATTTCTGAGATTGTTCATTTTGTCGCGGGTAATGCTTTCTTCCGGCCGGCCAAAACGCAGTGAGTGCCTGGTCTTTACTTCTACAAAATGAAGGAAACGGCCCTTTGAAGCGATAATATCCACCTCCCAATGCCGGAAGCGCCAGTTCCGTTCAAGTACAGTATATCCATTCTTTACAAGATGGGCAGCAGCGAGTTCCTCGCCTTTATTGCCTTTATCACGGTTGGTCTGCATAAACAATGCGATAAGATTTCTTTAAAAATACCACATCGTACAAGATATTTTACATTTGCGCGTTATAGGAAAATACCTGTAAATTATACGTAATGGAAACGAACGAAGGAATTTATAAGCTGAAAGGGAAAGTGCTTCATTATGACTGGGGTGGATATGAGTTCCTGCCACATCTGTTGAATGTCAACAATATCGAACATAGGCCATTTGCGGAATATTGGCTGGGTGCTCACCCGCTTGCACCGTCGGAATTACAGACAACTGGTGGGGATGTGTCATTGTATACTCTTATCAAAGAAAAACCAGAGGCCGTACTTTCCGCAAAAGTGTTTGAACGTTTTGGAGAACTTCCTTATCTGTTCAAAGTGCAGGACGTAAAAGACATTCTTTCTATACAGGTACATCCTTCCAAAGAAGAAGCTGAAAAAGGTTTTGCAAGGGAAGAAGCGGAAGGCATACCTATCAAGGCGCCCTACAGAAATTACAAAGACAGGAACCATAAACCTGAAGTACTAGTGGCTCTGAGTGAGTTCTGGTTATTACATGGTTTTAAATCACATGCCATTATCGAAAAAACGTTGGAGGAATTACCTGAATTCAATATCCTGCTTCCCTATTTCAGAAGGGAGGGATTGAAAGCATTGTACCAGTTTGTAATGGAAATGAAACAACCGGATATCAATGCCATGCTTACCAACCTGATCAAAAGGGAGATCCGCAGGAAAAATGAGAACGAACTGACCAAAGACATGCCCGGTTGGTGGGTTGCTAAAATATTCAGCGGCAAAACAGAGTTCGGAGATATAGACAGGGCCATATTCTCGATCTACTTTTTCAATATTGTAAAAGTAAATCCCGGAGAAGCAGTTTTTCAAAGCGCCGGTATCCCTCATGCGTACCTTGAAGGTCAATGTATGGAACTCATGGCTAACAGCGATAATGTATTGAGAGCCGGACTTACACCCAAACATATTGATGTGCCTGAATTGATGAAGCATACCATTTTTACGAGTATCGTACCCAATATTATGCATGGCGATAATGTTCTTCCGGGTGAAAAGGTGTATCCATGCCCGGTAGATGATTTTGGTATAGCAAAAGTGGATCTTTCTGCTTCCGTATCTTATACAAAAACAGCGGGTTCACTTGAGATCTGGATTGTGATAGAAGGAGGGGCGATCATCAATAATCACCTCGTTTTAAAGAAAGGGGAGGCCGTTGCCATATTTGCCGGTGCATCTTACAACATCCAGGCATCGGGAAATTGTACTTTATATAAAGCCTTTGTTCCCAACGCATAGGCTTATACACAGTATGAGGAAAATTGCAATGGCAGCAATCTATATATAGCTTATTTTTGCCACGAAATTATGAACCAGATGAAACTCAACCGATCACTTATTATTTCTCTTTGTTTGATGGTGCTGATCAGCGCTTTGTACCGTATTATGCCTAACCGCCCGTGGGGTTTTGCGCCGCAGATAGCTATGGGACTGTTTAGCGGCGCGCTGTTTGTAAAAGATAAAAAATGGGCCTTTGCCTTGCCGATTCTTTCTTTATTCCTTTCCGACCTGTTATACGAAGTGTTGCATACCTATGGATTGACCCCGATCACAGGGTTTTATAGCGGTCAGTGGGTGAATTACTTACTATTTGCAGGTATCACCTGTTTCGGCTTCCTTATCAAAATGAACAGGATGGGGAATGTGGTCCTTGCCGCACTGGCTGCACCCACTACTTTTTTCCTGCTTTCCAATTTGCAGGTATGGTTAAGCCCCGTGATGGGCCTGGGACGTGAGAAGAATTTCAGTGGATTGATACTTACCTATTATGATGCTTTGCCTTTCTTCAAATACAGCATTATGGCAACCGTTATTTTTTCAGCGATATTGTTTGGAACGTATTACTTAGCGCAAAACCGGTTTACAAAAAAAGAATTGGCGTAAACGCTTAATATAATTTGAAAGCCCTCATTGTTGAGGGCTTTTTTTTGCCACAGACGACACAGATTTGCACAGACTATTTCTGTGGTAATCTGTGTCGTCTGTGGCAATTATTTTCTTAACGATAATTCAGTAAACCAATAATTTTCATGCTGAACCGTCCGAACCACATTAACGGAAACAGGCTTTGCAAATAAAGGGCAGTTGAGCACCAGCGTATGAAATTCGCCATTCTCACCACAGGCATCTACACCAAGTGATTCAAGTTCGCTTATAAGATCAACGGTTATTTTCTTCCCAAGAAAACGCTCGCCCATCATGGTATTGCAGCTTACGATCATGGTTTCAATTCCATTGTCAAGCATTTGCATTACCAGCTCTTTCCTGTCCTGTTGCCAGAGTGGTAAATAAGCTGTCAATCCCGCCTGCGCACAAACTTTTTCTTCCCAGTCGCGGTGTGGTTGCAGATCGATATCACCAAACACTGCATGCGACAGATCATATTGTTTTTTTAATTGAGTAAGCGCATTGGTAAATTTCAATTCATAGTCCTGCCAGCTGCTGCTGATCAAAAAAATCGGAAGCCCCGCTGCTTCTGCCTGAGCCTGTAAAATTTCTGAAGGAATGCCATGGCTACGCGAGATCTTTCCTTCTTCATTCAATACATTCAACAAGACTTTAGGAGCATATTCCATTTTGATCGCCCGCATTAAGGCGAAACAACTGTCTTTACCGCCGCTCCAACTGCAGAGAGTGCTTTCGGTCATGGGTGTGGTTTAATTTGAGGTTAGTGTTTTGGGGAAAGGTTTGGGGTTTGTGGTTTGGGGTTTGGGGTTGGGATTGCTGAAATTTAAGAGAGTACTTAATGCTTTAAACAACCACAAACTCCAAACCACAAACAACTAACCCTCTTCCTCATATCCTTCATCAATCAATAAATTCCCGCCATCAGCCGCTTGCGTAGCGAGTTCATCGCAACGGTTGTTCATGGCGTTTGTCGCGTGGCCCTTTACCCAGAAAAAGCGAACGGTGAAATGTTTGGCAATGGTGTGGTACTGCATCCACAGGTCCTTATTTTTTTTACCACCTTTAAAATCCGTGCGGATCCAGTTATCCAGCCATTTTTTTTCTACGGTATTCACAACATACTGGCTATCGGTATAGATCTTAACAGGAATATTCTTTTTCGTAAGCGAACGCAGGGCAACGATCACCGCCATCAGTTCCATCCTGTTATTAGTGGTGAGGCGGTAGCCACCGGAAAGTTCTTTTCTTTTATCGCCCCATAACAAAACTACCCCATACCCGCCCGGTCCCGGATTACCACGCGATGCGCCATCGGTGTAGATCATTAACTGGTGTCCTGTTTGTTCTTTGGTCATCTTCGTTGTGCTTGTCTGCCGCAAAGCATGGTCACTCACTTCTCCTGTTTGTTCTTAGTTGGGCTTTTTGCGATGAGCAATAGTAATAAAACATTTTCGTTCGTGACTATTGACTATTGACTATTGACTATTGACTATTGACTATTGACTATTGACTA
>JAZKBI010000022.1:0-117002 GCA_040388705.1 Bacteroidota bacterium
TTAAAATTATAGAATATTAATCAGATACCTTGGTTATTAACACAGAATCTATGTTGCTATCTGGTTCAAAGTGCACAAACACAATGCTACATTTGTAAACGCACCCCGGCCCCTTTCTGCCATAATCCCAAAAATTACTTACCGGCCTTTATGTACATTCGTGTGCAGAAAAAATTCCTATTTCAACCCCTACGCATGGATGTAAAGATCGAAGGCAGCTGGAAAGAAGCGCTGAAACATGAATTTACCAAGCCTTATTTTTTACAGGTAGCCACACACCTGAAAACAGAAAGGGCAACGGGCGCAGTGGTGTATCCGCCGGGACAACTTATCTTTAATGCATTCAATACAACTCCTTTTGATGAAGTGAAAGTGGTGATACTCGGGCAGGATCCGTATCATGGAACCGGCCAGGCGCATGGCCTGAGTTTTTCTGTGCCGGATGGTGTTCCTCCACCCCCATCGTTAGTGAATATTTACAAGGAACTGAATAAGGATATCGGCTTGCCCATTCCCAAAACAGGTAATCTAACTAAATGGGCGAAGCAGGGCGTATTTCTTTTAAATGCGATCCTTACCGTCAGAGCCAATGAACCGGCGAGTCATGCCAAGATCGGGTGGATGGATTTTACAGATGCTGTGATCAAAAAAATATCGGCCGAAAAAAAAGGGATCGTGTTCTTATTATGGGGCAAATTTGCGCAGGAGAAACAGGTGCTGATTGATGAGACCAAACATTTTGTATTGAAAGCGGCGCATCCATCTCCTTTCAGTGCAGACAAAGGTTTTTTCGGCTGCAAACATTTCAGCAGGACGAATAAATTATTGATGGATCAAGGAATCGATGCGATTGATTGGGATCCGAACCAGTAAAGAATATTGAACATTGAACAAGGAGTTTTGAATATTGAAGCGAGGTTGCAAACTACAGCCGTCCTTGCGAGGTACGAAGCAATCTGTGTTACAATACTCAGAGTGACCGCAATTCGCAACGCAGATTGCTTCGTGCCTCGCAAGGACGATCACCGATACACGTTCACCACGTCAACATTCAAAATTCCTTGTTCAGTGTTCAATATTAAAAACAAAGCATATTAATGACACAAGACTTACGAAATAATTCCACGTCTGTTAGCACAATATTGAAAGATATTTTCGCACGGCTATGGGCTCTATGGGCCCTGTTGCTGTTTGCCGCGACATTGCTGGTTGCGTTCATTTTTTATTCGGCCTGTTTTTTTATGGAGGACCCGGCCAAAGCAAGATGGCACAGGCAGGTATCGCGCGTATGGATGGTTGTGTATCTGAATTTAATCGGCTGCCCTTTGAAAGTAAAAGGCAAGGAAAATTTTATCGACGGAACAAATTATATAGTTGTGTGCAACCATAACAGTCTTATGGATGTTCCGGTAAGTACGCCTTTTATGCCGAGGGCGAATAAGACCATCGCTAAAAAAAGTTTCAGTAAAACTCCTGTCTTCGGTTGGGTCTATACATTCGGCGCGGTATTGGTTGACCGGAACAGCGATGCAAGCAGGAGAAGAAGTATTGAAGAAATGAAACGCATGCTGGCCATCGGCCTCGATATGGTCATCTATCCCGAAGGCACACGCAACCGTACCAACGATCCGCTGAAAAAATTTTATGATGGTGCATTCCGACTCGCGGTAGATACTGGCAAGCCTATCCTTCCCGCTGTTTTATTTCATACCAAGAAAGTAATGCCGGCTATCAGGTTCTTTTACTTAATTCCACACAGATTGGAAATGCATTTTTTGCCTGCGGTGAGCTCGCAGAATATTTCCAGCAACGAATTGAAGGAAAAGGTTTTTAAAATTATGTGGGATCATTACTCTGCTAACGATCACGCTTAATTTTTTGGATTTTTTTTCACGAAGGCGCTAAGGAGCAAAGGCGCAAAGTAGGTATTGCTCAAATGCGAACTATGTGCTGTTTTTCTTTGCGTCTTTGCCTCTTTGCGCTTTTGCGTGAAATATCCTGTGCGCGACGCATCAATTACTCGAGAAACTCCTGCTACGATTAATTTTCAAATCGCGAAGAATTCCCGATTTGGGACTGAAGGAGATATTGAACGAACGGTACAAACCGATCGGGTTCACGTTGATAGATAATTGCCAGCAATGCATTTCCCGGGTGATGAAAGTACTCAACTGCTGCAGCGATCTGTTGGTAACATCATACGAACCCGTCGCCCCTACTTTCCATTTTGGCGTGAGACTGAAATCGCCGTTAAAACTTAAACCAGAAAATGTTTCCGTTACATATTTACTGAAATCAGGTAATAATACACGATTGAAATTCAGCGAGTAAGATAAACTTAATGTCCACGGAATATTGAAGTCTGTAAACTCTCCCGGGTTAGAGCGTGCAAACTGCAATTGCCTTTGCTGCTCATCGGGAGTCATAAAAGGATCTACCGGCAATTCTCTTGTTTTATCATCTTTCCCGTCCTTTGGTTTACTGGAAAAAGAGGTGGACATGGCAATATTACCGCCAGTGATCCTTCCGAATTTGAAATGCCCAGGATCGAAATAGATCTTGTTTACGCGATAACCTGTTTTGTCTACATCGTACGGATCAAGATTAGCTGACGCGGTGATATTGACCTTTTCAAATAATGTGCTTCTTGCATAGATGGAAAAATTGCTCAGGGGAAAACTATCCGCCAGCAAATTGTACGATGCATTAAAACCAAAACCTTCTATCAGTTTTACTTTTTTCCCTTCGGTCCTTCCTTTGAGCGTTGTATCATTTTTGTCCTTCACTTTCATCTCAAGCAGGTTATCGATACCAAAACTGATACCGCCAAAAGCGCCTTCTGAGAAAGCCCCTACCACGCCACCCTCATATTGCGACAAGCGCACTGTGCGGCCAAAGCTATCAACCTGGGTAGTGTAATAAGACTTTGCCGCAAAATCAGGGTGATAACTGATCGAAAAAGTAGGCCTCACCTCGTGCCGTATAGCTATGATGCTGCTCTTTGGCGAAAACTTGTAAGTACCAAAGATCCGCGTGTTTACTCCCAGTCCAAAACTCATTTGCCGCGCAGTGTAAAATCCCTTTTTTGTTGTTGTATCCACTCGCTTTGTGACCGGATTCCAGTCTTTATGTGTTTTCTGACCATACCAGCGCTCTTCATAGCTTACACTCGGCGAAAGCGTTAATGAACCCAGTTGCGGCAATGACAAAGTGATCGGGATATTGTGTTGTGCACCCCATTGTGCAGTATCGAGAAGCCTCTTCAAATTAAAAGCTGTGTCATAAAAAGATAATTGATTCAGAAAATTACCACTATAACCAACGCCGATCTTTTCATACCATTTTCCTGAACCTACCTGGTCCTTGCTTTGGAAAGGATACAGGGTGGTTACATTAAAATTCAGAGTAGGCAGGTTCAGGTTTACCAAATGGTTCACGCTGTTCTGTGTATGGTTCAGGTTCATTGAAAGATTGTATTTGCCTCTCCAGTCTTTTGAATAATTGATGGAAGAACTCAACTGGTTATTAAAATTCACGAAGGGGTTATTCTGCACCAATTGGTTGAATCGCGTACTACCGAAATGCACATTGGCAGAAAAATTGGTTCCCGGTCTTGCACGGTTATCACGGCTATGGCTCCAATCGATCATGTATGATTTGAAAGTGGTGAATTCTTCTTTTGTAAATGCGTTGCGGTTCAGCATTCTCGTATTCTGAAAAGTGAGGTTCACGTTACCGGTATACTTATACCGCATGATGTATTTGGAATTGAGGTTCAGGGTCCATCCCAAATAAGAATAAATATTTGCCCTCGCTGTTGCATCCACATGGTCGCTGAATACTTTATAATAGCCCAATCCCTCCAGTCCCAATCCGAAATCTTCACTTGAAGCAAAGGAAGGCAACAGCACACCCGAATGGCGCGCTGGATTCAATGGAAACAATCCGAAAGGAAGAAAGATCATCGGTATGGGTATTGATTCGATCTCGGGATATACCCTGCCGGTAACGCCGAGTTTGTTATTGATGATCTTCATCCTGCGTGTACGGAACGCAAAATGCGGCGTATCCAGGTTACAGGTAGTAAAACGTGCATCACGCGCAAAGGATTCATCTGCGTTTATCTTCTTGATATATCGGGCATTTACATAGATCTCGCCTTCCTGTAAAAAAGTATTTTTAGTAAGGGCCTTCCCGGTCTTAACATTAAAAGCGATCGAATCACTGATCGTGTTCAAATCGTCCTGGGTGAATTTGGGCTTGCTCCCTATACTCCCCGTACTATCTGTTGCACCGTAGGCGGAAATAATGCTGGTTTCGTGATTATAATGTATGGTTGCCGCTTCAATATTCAGGTTCTTGTAATCCGTTTTTGCCTTGCCGTAGAGGAAAAACTCATTGGTGGGAACGATCAATACACCTGAATCGTCTGCATGATATTTAACGACGGCATCTATCGAATCAGGCGCCATCTGGATGGTGTCTACTTTTATGACCATCGAATCTTTGCCATTTCTGGATGTATCTGAATTGCCGGATGTTTTCAGGAAACGTGATGAACTGTCTTTTTTCGTTTGCGAAGGAACCGTATCTTGTACAGGTGCGAAGGATAACAGTGGCCGGTAATGATTTCCTGCTGCCCGAACATAAAATGTTAATATAAGCAAACACGCCACTACAAGAATTCCCAAGGCTGTTTTTGCGTTAATTTTGTAGAGTTTACTCATGTTCACGGTGGCAAAAATAAGGTCTTAGATGGGTAAATGCTATTTCGGGTAAAATCCTTTAACGAAATGATATGATGAAACGAATATTCGCTGCTTTGTTTTTGTTAAGCTTAGGTTTATTAACGGTGTTCACAAGTGTGAACGCGCAGGATAAGCCTACTCAAAAACAGGCACTGCGAAAGATCATCATCGATCCCGGTCATGGTGGCACTGATAATGGTGCATCGGGTATTTATTCGAAAGAAAAAGACATCGCGTTGTCGATTTCGCTGAAGCTTAACGAGATGCTGAAACAGGAGATCCCGGATGTGGAGACCTATATGACCCGCACCACCGATGTATTCGATCCCGTTACACGCAAAGCACAGATAGCGAACCGCGAGAAAGGCGATCTTTTCGTATGCATACACGTAAACGAAGGCGGTGGCCCCATCAGGCACAAGGAATTTATCGGCTATAAAACCGAGACGCGTTACAAAGGCAAGGGCAAAAAGAAAAAAGCTTACGAAGTAAAAGTGAAAGACTACCGCACCTGGACCACACCTAATCCCGCGAAAGGAACAGAGACATTTGTTTATGGGGTGGATAAAAGCAATGCGGCCAAAGAGGCCCTGAGCGAAAACGAGGACATGTACCTGGATAGTGTTTCGGCAAGGGAACTCAGGGATTTTAACCCGCGTGATCCTGCCAAGATGATGATCATTAATATGAAGACCCAGGCCTATTTTCAGCGAAGCACCAACCTGGCGCTCACGATCGAGGATGAGTTTGAAAAAGTGGGCCGCATCAGCCGTGATGCAAAACAACGACAGAAAGGCATCTGGGTGCTACAGGCCGTGGCCATGCCCGCGGTACTGGTAGAAACCGGTTTTATATCAAATCCCGAGGAAGAAGATTACCTGAACAGCGAGCAGGGGCAAAAAGAGATCTGCGAGGTTTTGGTGAAGGCGCTGAAAAGATATAAGTATTCGTTGGAGAAGCAGCTTTCGAACAGCAGCAGTGCGGGGAAATAGGATGGTATGCTTATTTTATTGAACAAGCCATGAGCTGTGAGCTTCGAGCCGCGAGCAGCCGCCAGCTCATAGCTCGAAGCTCACAGCTCATAGCTTCCTAAAGAATCCTTAGATTTGCACCTTATGAAGATATCGAACGAAACGAAGGTTGGTGCACTGACCGCCATCGCCATCACAGTTTTGATACTGGGTTTTAATTTCCTGAAAGGAAAAACATTATTCAAAACCGGCAATTTTATTTTTGCGAAATACACCGATACCAAGGGCATGATGGTATCAAATCCTGTTTACATCAATGGGTTCCAGGTGGGTGCGGTGAGCGATATTGAAGATGCGGATAAGAACCTCTCCTCCATTATTGTAACCATCAAACTGAAAGACAATTATAATATCGCTACCAATTCTGTAGCGAGTATCAATAGTAATCCACTCGGTTCTCCAAGCATCGAGATCAAACAGGGAAATGCAACTACTTACCTTAAAACAGGTGATACGATATTAACCACCAACAACGCCGGTCTGCTGGGAGATGTGATGAACAAACTGGGTCCCGTGGCTGACCAGGTTAAGGTAACCATTCATACGCTTGACAGTGTTTTGAAAAATATCAATTCCATTTTTGATCCCTCTTCGAAGAACAATATGCAACAGGCGATCGCAAATATTAATAAGACTACGGCAAGCCTGGCTATGTCCTCTGCCTCCATTCAATCGATGCTGAATGCACAGTCAGGAGCCATTGCACAATCGATGAATAATGTGGCAAGTTTTACAAAGAACCTCTCGGATAACAATGAAAAAGTGAACCGCCTGCTTTCTAATGTTGAAAAAACAACGGATAATTTTTCAAAAGCAGATTTTGTGGGAAGTGTTGACCAGTTAAAAGCAACCATCGGCCGGCTGAACGGCATACTGGACAAAGTAAATTCTTCAGACGGAACGCTTGGCAAACTGATGAACGATAAGGCACTTTACAATAACCTTAGCAATACCATACGCAGCGCAAACATACTTTTGGATGATCTAAGAGTACATCCGAAACGCTATGTGAACATTTCCGTTTTTGGCAAAAAAGACAAAGACGGTCCGTTACTGGCGCCTTTACCGGTTGACTCGACCAAGAATTAAGCTGATGGTTCTAAAAATTGTTTCATACTTACTGGGCTTTCTTTTTATTGTGCAGGCTGCAACAGCCCAGCGCCCTGCTCAGGATACGGGCAAACAGGAAGGCAAAATCCTGGAGATCAAAGGTGGTGAGCGGATCAATATTGTAAAAGTAGATTCGCTGCACACTTTCACTTCCCTCGCAGTTAAAGCGCATGTAAAACAGGAGAAAACTGATTTTTATGCGGACAGTATGGTGATCAACGAGATCGATAATACGCTCGAAGCTTTTGGCAATGTACATATCAATGATGCAGACAGTGTTCATACCTATGCCCAGTATGTAAAATACTTAGGAAGAGAAAAAAAAGCTTTCCTCAAAAAGAAAGTACGCCTAACAGATGGCAAGGGAGAACTCACCAGTGATGAGCTCGAATATGATGTAACACTGAAAATAGGCACCTACCTTAAAGGCGGAAAACTCGTTAACAAGAAAACAGTACTTACCAGTAAGGAAGGTTATTATTACGGTGATACCAAAGACGTGCTTTTTAAACAAAACGTAGTACTGATCGATCCGGAGTACAAAGTGGTAACAGATACACTTCAATACAATACTTCAACCGAGATCGCCACGTTCACCTCTCCCACCATTATCTATAGTGACAGCGGAAGGAGAACCGTGAAAACAAGGCAGGGGTATTTCGACATGAAGAATAAACGCGGCATACTGAACAAACGTTCCGTGATCGAAGACAGCACGTATACGTTTACTGCAGATGATATGGCGATAGATGATTCCACCAAACTCGATGAATTTCGCGGCAACGCAGTTTACAGGGGAAAGGATACGGCGAAGGGTTTTGATCTGATCGCAAATAATATCAAAACAAACCGCAAGAAAGATATTCTGCTCGCCACGGAAAAACCTATCCTGCTGATCAAACAAAGCAAAGATTCCATATTCGTTTCGGCGGATACATTATACTCAGCAAGGCTATCTGATCTTTTAAAAACGCGGAAAGTACCCGTGGTGCGCGATTCGATTGCGGATACATTAAGGCCCAAAACAGCTGCAGATTCTATGCTATTTAAGCATCGGGCCGATTCTCTGGCACACATCGCGTTGGCAGATTCATCCAATAAAAAAGACAGCAGCAGCAATAAATATTTTGAAGCTTATTTTCATGTAAAGATCTTTTCCGATTCTTTGCAAGCGGTTTGCGACAGTTTGTTTTATTCGCTGGAAGATTCCGTGTTCCGGTTGTTCCGTGATCCTGTGATCTGGGCAAAACAAAACCAGATAACAGGCGATACGATCTATCTCTATACAAAAAATAAAAAGATGGAACGCCTTTATGTATTTGAAAATGCGATGGCTGTTGGCAGGGTGGATAGTACTATCTATTATAACCAGATAAAAGCAAACAGCATCAATGCTTTGTTCGATGATGGAAACATCAGTTTTGTACGGCTGAAAGGAAATGCAGAAAATGTATATTATTTGCAGAACGAAAAGAAACAGTTCAAAGGCATGAATAAAGGCAGTGCCAGCATGATGGATGTTTTGTTCGACAACAACAGTAAACCCAAACGCTTTACCGGGAAACTTCCTTACGATGCCACCAATTACCCCATGCGCTCAACCAATCATGAAGAAATGAAACTGCGCGGATTTAAATGGCTGGAAGATCTGAGACCGAAGAGTAAGTTTGATATACTGGGCAACTAATCACAATTGAAATTTGAAAATGTGGCAATTTGATAATTTGAAAATGATCGTGCCCATTTTCAAATTGCCACATTTTCAAATTTTCAAATTAGCGTATCAGCACCAGCGTTCCCGTTCTCTTCACCGCCACTCCATCCGGATCGGTAAACGTTATCACGTAAACGAATACACCGCTGGGTTGTGCTATACCATTGTATTTTCCGTTCCATCCTACGCTGCTGTTATGGGTTTCGAAAAATAATTGTCCCCAACGGCTCCAGATCTGCATGGTGTAGTTGCTGGTAGCAACACCTATCACCGGCCTGAATACATCATTCTTTCCATCGGCATTAGGTGTAAAAGCATTGGGCACCTGTATAGGAATACATTTCTGGAACACTACGTTGATAGTATCCGCGCCATTGCACCCGTTCCTGTCTGTTACCTGTACGCTGTAGCTTGCTGATGGCGGGCTGATCACTATCGAATTGCTGGTGCTTCCTGTGCTCCAGTTAACTGTTGTATAACCGCTGAGGTTGATGGATAAGGTTTTGCCGAGACAAAGTGTTGAATCTTTTGGCAGGAAACCGGATGGCAAGGGATAAACAGAAAGGTTTGTAGTTGTGATCGAATCACATCCTGCAAATGATTTGGTTGTATCGATATAGGTACCGCTTTTTGTCTGCAACTTTCCCACTGCAAAATAACTATCACCTTTGCAGATCTTTACGTCGTATGTTTTATGTATGACGGGATTGACCGTAAGGGTTAATGTCCGGATACTATCGCAGGCATTTGCTCCGGGATACACATCAATAAATGTTCCGGTTGTTGTATGTCCTGCGTAATTGTCTCCTTCGCAGATACTGGCGATAATATTTGTTTTTGTGATGGCCGCAGTTTTTACCACCAGGTTAAGAATGCGAACACTATCGCAACCTGCCGCCGTTACAAGTGTATCCCGATAATTTCCCGATGCACTGTATCCGGCAAATGTTTGACCTGTGCAGATAGACGTATCAATCGTTGCACTGACCAGTTGATAATTATAACTATTAAAATTATTGGTATAGTCCTTTTCTGCTACCGGTGCGTTGGAAGATTGAACAGGTACAACGCTGCCGTTATCATTTACGGAAGCGAAAATATTTCCACCTTTTATTTTTTTGATCTTCCAGGTATATACTTTTTGTTTGGCCAGCACACTATCGGGCACTTTAAAAACAGGCGCCAGCAAAACAGCAGCGGATGTTTGTGGATCATCTTTGTAAAAAGCCACGAGCAGATCTTTGGGAATAATGCCTCTTTTAAAAATATTGCTCACCGTAAAATTTACCAGCAGGCTATCCGTTCCTGAGCAGGCAATGCTGTTAATAGCAACCACAAAATCATTGTAGACAGGCACTTTGATATCAATGTATGCGGTATCAATACATTGATACGAACTTTTAACGATTACCTGTTTGATAGTTGATGCGGTTGTATCTGCATAGAAAAAAGGATTGCTGCAGGTAACACAACTCAGGCTTGCGGGTGGGCTCCATGCAAAATTCACACCTGGTTCAGGCGATCCTGATGCCTTTAACTGTAGCGTATCGCCTGGCTCCATAGCAGCAGCGGATGGAGTGATGGAGGCTTTAAAACGGAAGTTCTGGTAGGAACCAATATTGTTTGTATAATCTTTTTCCACCAGCGTTGCAGCAGGGTCTGGCAACACAACCGGCACACTCGATGTTATATTGTTGGCAACAGCATATATCTTATTTAATTTCTCATAACCAACGTCCAATGTATCGTAGTATACCTTGCCGCAACAATAACCTTTAATCGAGTCAGGAAAAAAGAAAGAGCTGCCGAGTTTACGGGCGCCAGGTTTTTTAGGGTCATCATCATAAAAAGTAATGGGTATATTGGGAGGTATTGGCGCGTATCCAAAATTACAAATGTAAAAACTCACGCGCACTTTGGTATTGGCATAGCAGTTCGCACCAAAAACAGCCATATACACATCGGGCTTAGGATCGGCCACCGTAAAATAAAGAAGTTCGCTGCTGTCTGCACATCCGCCCCCTGTAGCTTTTAACCGCAGAGAAAAATTACCAAACGTGGGGAAAATATAATTCAGGTCATCAGGGCCGCCCGCACCACTTGCATTTGTAGTGATCGTTTGCCTTGTATTGGTAATATTATTGGTAAGTATCCATTCGTAAGACGGCGTTATGCCTGTTAAAGTGTTCATTGAATTATTGGTGAACAGGATCGTATCATTAAGCACATTTGTTTCGGAAGCGATGAATCTTTTGTTGTTCGAGAAACGTGCAGTTAACCCGCAATTCGTTAACACATAATCCGTGTACGTTGCATAACAACTGCTGGTATTAAAAACTTTTAGTGTTACTGAGTGTTTGGCGGCTGGTGCGGTAAATATCCACGAGAAATCCCTTGTTGTTGCCTGCTGTACCCCGTCAACTATCCATTGATAAGTTGCAGTGATGGAAGAGGTATTGATAAAATTGATCAGCTCCCCTACTTTAGGATCGGCGATATCACGCGTGAAGCCAGCGATGATATTATCGCCGCATGGTTTTGTGATCACATCAGAGAGTAAACCCGATCGTTGTGTAGCGATCGCCGTGCGCATTCTTTCAGCCTGCCCTTCTGTGAACTGGTTGGTGCAGGCGGCGTTGTTATAATCCATAAAATTGCTCGCCATATCAACCGTATCCCTGGGGAAAAATCCATTTGAATAGCTGGATAAAGTATCTGTTGTACACGAATTGCCTGGCTTGCTGCAATCGGAGGTGGGTGTATTGGTTCCGTCGGGTGGTGTATCGCAGACCCTATCGCCATCGGTCAGGCAATTATTATTGGTGCACCCTCCTTCGAAAGTATGGTAAAGCCCGAGGTAATGCCCCATTTCATGCGCCAGCACAATACCGAAACCCGGTACCACAATACCATCCGTTGAAAAACTGGAACCCGTAGGTAAAGTAGCATACCCACCGGCATTCATTCTTGTCCATACCCCGCAACCAAAACCGGCACTGATCTCTCCAACAATATTTGAGACCAGCCATATGTTGATGTATTTCGCAGGATCCCAGTTGATAAGGTTCTTCAGGCGGTAATCCTCCGAATACATATTCATGTTAACTGAGTAATGCGATGAGGTACGCGTAATACCGGTAGTGATTCCTCCATCCGGATCTTTTTGTGCAAGTGCAAACTGGATCTTTGTATCGGCGCCCTGACTGGCTGCATACGCGCCGCTTTTACTGAATGCATCGTTCAGGTCTTTGATTCCGTTTGCTATCTGTGCATCCGTATACGCCAACGGGTTTTCATTAATGATATGTACTACTACGGGTAATATGACAGTTGTAACCGGCCCGTTACCCATCATTCTCAGGCTGGCCACAGTGGTCATAGCCTTTAGAATTTCATCATTCATCTTTTTTTCGCGGGCAGCGTAGGAGGGATCTTTTCGTAGTTCATTAAGGAGATTATCCACGCTGCAATTATTCCTGAGCGCGTTAGAATTTGAAAAGACAGAATCGACATAGGTTGATGAGGGCCTTTGCTGGGCGTTGCAAAAATCAGGAAAGCAATACAGCATCATACAAACGATGAGTACCGGGATAGCTTTACATACTTGCATACAACCAGGGAATTGAATTTTATCAGCCAGATAAAGGGGCAGTTCAAGATATTATAAAATCCAATACGCCCAAATTTTTGTCTGAATGAAAGATGCGTTTTCTCTACGGAAACGCAGCCTGGTGTCTCCATAATAAGAGATAATATTGCATGTTTTGCTGATAAGATACTATTAGTTCTTGATCAGCCTTCCTTTCAGTTTATGTTTACGGGGATGGGGAACAACCGATCTTTTTTGAAATTCGTTACTTATTACGCTGATGTTCCCGTCCACTTCCAGCATGGCAAGGTCAACATCTCCAATTTCCGCAGCGCCGTGTTCTCTTACCGCTGCACACAATTCATTACGTGTGATCTGGGCCCGTTGGCAGTTATCTTCGTTCACCACGCCTTTATAAATAAGCAGAATAGCTTTCCCCTGCACGAGGCTGCTTAATCCCTGGCTACGGTATAATAGTTTCTTTAGTGTATAGTTGGCAGCAAATAAGGCAGCTGCTGCGATCAGTCCTCCCTGCAGGGATGTATCGGGCCCCACCATCGCATTCTGCACCGCATTACTGATCAGCAGGATGAATACAAGATCGATCACAGATAATTGTGCCAGCTCTTTTTTACCAAATACACGGATCGCAATGATCATAAAAAAATACACGGCCAAAGCGCGGAAGACAATGCTGAGATAAGGATCGTGTATAAAGGGAATATTTACCTGAAGGAATTGCATAAAGCAGTTTGATTATCTCTATGCAATCTATTGAATATTGAATATTGAACAAGGAATTTTGAAGGGTGAGGCAGCCTACTCTTCAAACTGGTGGCCACGAATTACACGAATTGAAACGAATGGATTCTATAAACTCACAACGGTTCAGCAAGTCGGTGATCATTCGTTCAAATTCGTGTAATTCGTGTTAACAGCTGAGCGCGTAGCCTCAGTTCAGAACTCAAAAAAATCCTTGTTCAATATTCAATATTCGTTTATCGCAGTTTAATAAGCTGAACCACCTTCCTCACCCCTCCCTGCACCATCTCTGCATAATACGTTCCGCCGGCATATCCATGTCCCACTTGTATCGTACTATTTGAGCCGATATTGGCGCGGGCATCTACTACTCTTCCGCGACTATCAATCACCCGGAGATTAACAGGTGTAGCGTATTTGCTTTCTATTTTCAATGTAAAATAAGTAGTGCTTGGATTTGGCAACACGGTCACTTTCAATTCTTCTTCCGAAACAGTCGAAGTTTCTTTTGAAGCAACTGCCAGCTGCGTGATCACTGTATTCAACACAGGCACCGGCGCCGCGTTGCAATCAAAACTGTTCCAGATCACATTCTTGCCATTGCCTTCCACTTCTTCAGCAATGAACAGGCCTGTCATGTTTACATAACTGCTGCCTTGTCCGTAATAGCGGTCATCATCATCGTCGCGGTCACAATCACCAAAACCGTTTCCGTAATCGCCATACCGGTAGCCGCCGGTTACTTTCAGTTTTCCGTTTGGTACATAGATATTGGCTGTCACTTTTGTATCGCCACCATTCACTGCAAATTTTTCTTCATCAGATTTTTTATCACCCATGTAGAAGGTCACTTTATAATTATCCGGGTTGATGTAGACCTGGCTGCCGATACTCACACTTGTGCTCACAAGGATCTTTGTATCCGGTGCAAAACGCAGGTAACTATAGCCATAACGCGGACCTTTTACTACCTGCAGTTTATCAATATTAATGGTGGTGGAAGTAAAGGTCACTTGTGCACCCTGTTCAACACGTATCGTTCCAAATGTATTACCGGTGAGTGTTGTTCTGGATCCTTTCTTCAGCGTTAAGTTCTTATAATTTCCGTTCACCGTAGAAACGCTGTTCTGCGCCACATCTTTGTTGGGAAGGTTATTCGTGTTTGCCGTATTCAACAACATCGTTGGCAAACTAATTCCTGTGGCGGCACTATAGATCGGGTTCGTGATCAGAATGTTCGGGCCATTTTTGTCGATATGTTTTGCCTTCACAAATGCACCCGGCGAAGACACCGAACTGTTGCTGCCAAATGATGCTTCTCCTCCGTTAGAAGTTACACCTACGCTACCGCTTGCGACAATATTGCTTGTACCAAGATTGATATCATCAAAAGCAAGAATGGTATAACTGCTGATTAAATTCTGTTTCTGGTATTTGTAGCTGGCCGCTGCACTGGTACAACCACCGGCAGTTACGGTTACCTGGTAAATACCATCGCCATTCGATTGGCCGAGACTCACCTGCTGTGTTGCTGCAAATGTGCTGCTGCCAGAGGTCCATTTGTAAGTTACCCCGCCTACACTTGCATTCGCAGTGAGCGTAAGTTTATTGCAGAACGCATCTGCATTACCGGCCGATATGGTTACAGAAGGCAATCCTGCAACCGTTACAGTGGTGGTACCGGTTGATACATTATTCGATGCATCTTTTGCTATCCAGTTAATGGTAGATACTCCTGTATTAAATACCCCACTTGCATTGTTTGTATTGCCGGTTCTTGTTGTTGCGCCAGTAATAGTATACAACACCGTAACAGCGCTGCAATTATCTGTTGTTGTCAATACCGGTACGGTATATACACTGCTGTTACCACAGAACGATTGGTTTGCAACAGGCGTTATAACAGGTGACAGGTTATCTTTTACTGTTACCACTGTTGCTGCGGAATTGGTGTTGCCATTGATGTCCGTTACGGTAACGGTAACATTGTTGGCGCCTATGTCTGAACAACTGAAACTTGCTCTACTCAAACCATAAGAAGCAATGCCGCAATTATCAGTGCTACCGGCATTTAACTGCGATGCAGTTAGCGTTGCTACGCCTGCAGCATCGAGGTAAATAGTTACCGGTTGTAAAAGCACGATTGGTTTTTCAGTGTCAGTAACCGTTACTGTTTGAACGGCTGTACGTTCCCATCCGGCATTGTCTCTTACTTTCCATGTTACATTGGTTGTTCCAACAGGGAAGAAAGTGGAAGGATGATCGCTCGTTACACTTGCAACACCGCAGTTATCGGATGTTGCAGGAAGAGCAAGTGTTATGTTCGCGCCGCAAACACCGGATGTATTGTTTACGCTGGTATTGGTTACGTGTATAACAGGCAATTCATTATCAATCACCGTGATCTTCTGTGTAGCCGTATCGTTTACATTACCGCTCAGGTCTGTTACGATCCATCTTACAATGGTTGTTCCAACCGGATAATAATTTGATGGATGATCATTCGTGATATTTGCAATACCACAGTTATCACTAACAATAGGCGTACCGATACTGAGTATGGTTCTGCCACACTGGCCCGGGTCATTTACCATACCGTATTTCCCTGGCGCGGTTACTGATGGTTTTTCTGTATCAGCCACAACATCCGGTGTGATGGTGGTGGTTGATGAACAACCATTGGCATCAGTCACAATATATGTATAGGTTCCTGCAGCAACTGTGAAACTTCCGGTTCCAGTATAAGGCGCTTTACCACCCGTTGCAATTACGGTAACAACAGAACTACCACCGCAGGTGATAGCTGTTGCTGTGGATGAAACAACCAATGCAGCCGGTTCGGTAATATTGGCTTCGAATACGTATTGGCAACCATTCGCATCAGTAACTGTATATACATAATTGGCTGCATAGGTATTTCCTTCGTTGCCGCCATAGGTAACACCTTCCGTTGCGCCGATAACAAATGCGCCGCCTCCCTGGTTGAACAGATCATAAGGAGCTGTTCCGCCCGTAATAGTAACATTCTGTGTGCTCATTCCGCCATTGCATACAATAGGCGTGAAAGTGAAGTTGGCTGTTAATGCCGCAGAGGGTTGGGAGATCGTTACTGTTTGACTAACGGTGTTTGCAGCCGCATCAGTGATGATGACGGTATGCGATCCTGCCGCTAAGCCATTAATGACAAGTGGTGAACCAACGATGCCGACTGATGCAGATCCATCAAGCGAATAAGAGAGTGCGCCGATTCCATTATCAAACGAAATGGTTACCGAACCTGAACTTCCACCATGGCAAAGTACATTAGTTGTTGCCGCTACCTGCGCATTAGAAACCGGGCTTTGGCAACTGTTCGGAGCCGGTTGAAAACCGGTTTTGGATGGATCATTATCGGATCCATTGTTGAGATAAGGCTGGTAAATAAAATTAACAGAACCAGAGCCGGCAATATCCGGTTGGCCACCCGGGGCTACTGCGCTACCCCCATAAGCCACTGGTACCTGCGCGGCGTAACCTGGTTCCGTTGTATTGTTAACAGTTGTAACGGGCGTAATACTTCCATACCAGTTACAACTGAAATTCTTAAGATTGTTTCCTGCGGCAGGCAATGCTCCACCTGTTTGCCTGTCAGCGATCTGTCCATACCAGTTTCCGCTGATATCATTGTTACTAAATACACTGTTTGCTGCCGACTGAACGGGAACGTTTGTTCCGCCACTTGCATCAAGGAACAACACACCCACGGTCCAGTTATCGGTAATGAAATTTTCTGTTACCGTTGTCTGGTCTGTTTTGTTCCTGAATAGCAGGCCGGACCTGTTATCAGTGATCACATTGTTGTGAATTTTATTCCCATTACTATTATTGATGTCGATCGCAGTGCGGTTGCCGATAAATTTACAATTGCGTATGTCAGCATTGCCAACTGATTGTATGGCTACGCCTGCTGTATTCAAAGCATCATTCCATGTGGCAGCTGTATTTCCATCGCGTGTAATCGTAAATCCATCTATCACCACGCCATTGGCACTTAACTGGAAAGTGGCACTGCCGCCCCCAACCACGCCGCTTACAATAGTACTGTTCATACCCGCACCCTGCAGTGTGATCTGTTTGTTAACTGTTACATCTTCATGATAAGTTCCTGCTTCAATATTTACAACAGCATTCACAGCAGCAGCATTTACGGCAGCCTGGATCGACATGCCCGCGCCCACTAAGAATTGCCCGCTCGAAATTTGTTTTACCGAAGAAGTTCCCGGGTTGGGAAGCGCTGCAGCAAAAGCGAAAGCAATTGCTTTGTTATTGAAATAATACGTGTAGCCAACAGCCGTGGTGTTCTGAACTGTATAATCATACCCACTTACTATTGTATTGGTACTGGTAAACCCTGATTCGTCCTGGTTATATACACCCTGTATCTCTGCAAAGGTTGAAGTAGTTCCGTCGATACTTATATTATTCGAACCACGTCCAACACCGGCTGGGTAAGGTTTGGAAACATATACAGCCAATCCTCCCCATGCATTGCCACTGGTGGTAATGTTGGATGCATTAACGTTCCAGCATCCGCTTAACTGTAGCCCGTTGCCTGCAGTAGTATTGGTGGCGGTGATATATGATAAGCTCAGGTTATTCACGGCATTAAAATCAAAAGCCGTTTTCTTTGCTCCATTAATAGTGATATGGCTTAAGCTGATATTTGAAATAACCGGTAACGGATTACCCGTATTCGCGCTCACATGTATCGGAAAACCTCCTCCACTGCTATTGGGCAGTAATGTAAAATTACTTAACGAGGTATTTGACTTATTGGGATTGAGGGCCCACGCACTTGCAGGCGTGGTGGTTGCGTTGATGATCACTCCTGCTTCCGATTCACCAATGATGGTGAGCTCATGGTTAAAATTGAGCGTTGCAGTTAACGTGTAAGTTCCATTGGCAAGATGGATGATATCGCCGTCAACAGCAATGCCTACTGTGTGTTGGATCGTAAGCTTTGCGGTAGCAGGCGACAAGCCATTGTTGGCGTTATTCCCCGTAGGTGCTACATAATAATTTGTTTGCGCAAAGCCCGTCAATGAAAAAAGAACGAACACCACTGCAAGCAGTTGTTGCCTCTTTTTGGATAGATAGGTACAGATTTTTTTCATAGGATTTTTAATTCGTTAATAGAATGAGTGTGATTATCTATAAAAGGGGTAAGAGAAGAGACGGCTATTTTTTGACAACTGGCCATTTCACAGGGCGTAGATCCCTGTATATAGTTCGGCGCTAACAGCAGTAAGGCAGTGTAGTAATGGTTCAAACTTAGGATATTAGGATCTTACATTCACACAATAGCCCGGATCACACATCAAATTAAGTTTTTTCATATAAATATTAGCGGTGTTTTCACCGTATTTGTTCCGGTGTTTTCACCGGCCTGCGAAATATTGCATATCGAAGATGGAGTTTTGAATGTTGAACAAGAGCCTTGGATACTAAATATTAACGGGTTGTGCTATTTTAAATCCTCTGTACAACCCGGTGTACCCGTTACTTCTGTGTTGAGAACCGAATGCACCCCGGCGAAGGCGGACCATCCTACCGGGAGCTATATGATCTGTTTGCTGTTAATAATGCGAATCAAGGGTTGAGTAGAGCCATAGGCTCGGTTCATATTGTAGTCCCGCCGTTGGCGGGAGATTTTAATCCGTTGCTACAAAATGTATCGAGGCTACGCCTCTGCAATCTTCCTCTTTTTGCAATTTCAACCCTTGACCTGTCTCCCGACAATGGCAGGTTCGCATTAATACCTATTAGACATTAAAAATGCATGAGTCATACCATATAGGGGTGATATAATTCTATAGCGAGGCATGCGCCGTCATCTTTTTTACCTAAGTGAAAATCACGCCAAGACATTTTAAAGTCTAATTGGTATAAGTTACGACAGCCCTCAGTAACCTAACGGCAGACCTGTGACAGACCAATAGAATGGGCATACCAGACTGTCATCGGGATATTCTCGAGACGTAAGAAAAGGTAACAAGACGTAAGAAGACGTAAGAATAGAATTGATTTTGTAAGGCGGAAATGCAAATCCATCGCACGCAACGCCAATATATTAACCCACGGCCCATGGGGATAGACCGGGAAAACGATGGTCTTTAAAAAGATAAATGTAGAGAATACAGCCACTACCTACCCCGCCATAAGTCAGATTAAATTTACAAAAAAAAATACGGCTGTCAAAACATTTTAAAACAGGCAGCAGCTTATACAGGCAGGCTGAAGAATGAGCGTATATCATTATGCTGTTCAGTATTGTATGAGCCCGCCAGGCAAAATGTTCTGTTGGTACCGTTACAAGGTTGGTGCATGCGGGAGACGACGATGCATGCGGGGAGAATGAACGGTGTTTCAAAATCCACAACTATCGCGCATCCCGGACCCTATATACAGAACTGACTGATCAGAGGCAGTTACAGAACCCTCGGCGCTGTTTATATATTGATGCTATTGGCGGAGAAACAATAGGCTCATCCGACGTTAAAATAGGCTCATCAGTCTAAATAATAGGCTCATTATGCCAAATAATGGGCTCATTGACTCGTCCGGATATAGGTTTACACTTTTGTTAGATAACCCTGTATTCTGTTACAGACACAACACGTTACATCTTAATATGGATAATTAATGATGAAATAACAACTGGGCCGCCCGAAAGGCAGCCCCGCTGATTATTCAGTCAGGAATTAATTTTGAATCACAAAGCCGGGAGGCCCAGATCAATATTCAAAATTCCTTGTTCAGTGTTCAATATTCAATCCATTACTTCTGCTTGATCAACTGAACCATTCTCCGCAATCCTCCCTGTATCATTTCAGCATAATACGTGCCGCTTGCATAGCTCCTGCCGATCTGTATCGTACTGTTCGATCCAAGTTTGGAACGTGTATCTACTACCCTGCCCCTGCTATCCATTACGCGGAGGTTAACGGGTTCTGCATATTTACTTTCTATTTTCAAAGTGAAATACGTAGTGCTTGGATTTGGCATCACTGTTACTTTCAATTCTTCTTCACTGGTAACAGCTGATCCTTCTTTTGTTACAGCATTGGTTACCTGTGTGATCGTATTCAACACTGGCACCGGTGCAGCACTGCAATCGAAGCTGTTCCAGATCACATTCTTTCCATTACCCTCAATTTTCTCTGCAATAAAAACACCGGTCATATTTACATAGGCGCTTCCCTGTCCGTAATACCTGTCCTCATCATCATCCCTGTCTGCATCACCAAAGCCATTTCCGTAATCTCCGTAACGGTAACCGCCGGTTACTTTAAGTGTGCCATTCGGTACATAAATATTCGCTGCTACTTTTGTATCACCGCCGGTAACGGTAAATTTCTCTTCATCAGATTTGTTATCGCCCATATAGAAAGTAACATTGTTGTTATCAGGATTGATATACACCTGGCTGCCGATGGTTACACTGGCGCTCACTACAATTTTAGCATCACCTGCAAAGCGAACATAACTGTAACCGTTTCTCGGGCCCTTCACTACATTGAGGTTATCGATATTGATCACACTTGCCATGAACGTTACCTGTGCACCCTGTTCAACACGTATCGTTCCGAAAGTGTTGCCCGTGAGTGTTGTTCTTGAACCTTTTTTCAGTGTCAGGTTTTTATAGTTACCACTCACTGTGCTCACACTATTCTGCGCTACATCTTTGTTAGGCAGGCCGTTTGTGTTTGCAGTATTCAATAACATCGTTGGTAGTGTAATACCCGTTGCGGCACTATAGATAGGATTGCTGATCGTAATGCCCGATCCGTTCTTATCAATTTTTTTTGCTTTCACAAATGATCCTGCCGATGATACAGAACTGTTGCTGCCGAATTCCGCTTCACCTGAATTGGATGTTACACCCACACTTCCACTCGCCACAATATTGTTTGCACCGAGATCTACTTTATCAAATGCAAGGATGGTATAGCTGCTCACCAGGTTCTGTTTCTGGAAATTATAGGTCGCGGCGGCACTGGTACAAGCACCAACCGTTACATACAACTGGTAAACACCATCGCCATTGGTTTGCCCCAGGCTAACCTGTTGCGTTGTGGCAAAAGTGCTGCTACCCGACATCCATTTATAAGTAGCGCCTGTTCCACCGGATCCTGCGGTAAGCGTTATTTTATTACAGAATGCATCAGCATTGCTTACAGTGATCGTAGCAGCAGGTAATGCATTCACCGTAACCGTAGTGCTGCTGGTAGATGTATTGCCGCTGGCATCTTTCGCTGTCCAGTTAATGGTAGATACACCGCTGTTAAATGAACCGCTCGCATCGTTACCGTTGCCCGCGCGTGTTGTTGCACCGCTGATGGCATATGAGACTGAAACTACGCTGCAGTTGTCAGCAGCTGTTAGTATCGGTACAGTATAGGAACTGGACCCGCTGCAGAATGTTTGGCTGGCCACTGATGTAATAACGGGTGCCAGGTTATCTTTCACAGTTACTGTTGCATTGGCGCTGGCACTGTTTCCATTTACGTCCGTTACTGTTAATATAACGATGTTGGCACCGAGGTTCGAGCAATTGAAATCGGTCTTGTTCACGCTGTAAGAACTGATGCCGCAATTATCCGTGCTTCCATTATTTATCTGCGATGCCGTTATGGTGGCTGTTCCTGCAGCATTAAGATAAATGGTAAGCGGTTCGGTTGTTACCGTTGGCGCCTGGGCATCCACTACAGTTACGTTTTGTGTGGCGGTGTTTGTCCATCCCTTGTTGTCTGTTACTGTCCAGGTAACCGCTGTGGTTCCTACCGGGAATAAAGTGGATGGATGATTATTCGTTACACTGGCCACTCCGCAATTATCATTTGTAACAGGTGTTGCTAACACAATATTTGCACCACAGGTACCGGGATCATTGCTTACACTCAGGTTCGTTACGCTGATCGTTGGTAATTCATTATCTATTACCGTGATGATTTGTTTCGCAGTGTCATTCACATTACCATGTATATCCGTTACTGTCCATGTAACGATGGTTGTTCCTACGGGATAGAAAGTAGATGGGTGATCGTTTGTAACACTCGCCACACCACAATTGTCACTTGTAACCGGTGTACCGATACTTGTGAGCGTTCTGCCGCATTGACCTGGAGTATTTACTACGCCATATTTTCCTGGCGCAACAATAGTTGGTTTCTCTGTATCCGTTACGGTTATTGTTTGCGTAGCTGTCTTTGTCCAGCCATTGTTATCCGTTACTGTCCATACAACCGCTGTAGTTCCTACTGGGAATAAAGTGGATGGATGATTATTCGTTACACTGGCCACTCCGCAATTATCATTTGTAACAGGTGTTGCTAACACAATATTTGCACCACAGGTACCGGGATCATTGCTTACACTCAGGTTCGTTACGCTGATCGTTGGTAATTCATTATCTATTACCGTGATGATTTGTTTCGCAGTGTCATTCACATTACCATGTATATCCGTTACTGTCCATGTAACGATGGTTGTTCCTACGGGATAGAAAGTAGATGGGTGATCGTTTGTAACACTCGCCACACCACAATTGTCACTTGTAACCGGCGCACCGATACTTGTGAGCGTTCTGCCGCATTGGCCCGGGGTATTTACTACGCCGTATTTTCCAGGCGCAACAATAGTTGGTTTCTCCGTATCAGCTACAATAACAGTTTGCTCTTGTGTTACAATATTTCCGTTCCCGTCATTATATATCCAGTGAATCGTAAAAGTACCCTGTGTATTATATTCCAATGCATCTGCGGTGGTTGCGGTGATCGTTCCAGCACAATTATCGGTTGCTGTTGGTGCGGTGGTCACAGTTACAGAACATTGACTTGTTAGATCCGCCAATGTTGCCATATCAGGCACAGGTGCAACATTATCTGCAACGGTTACAGAAATGATATTGGCCGATACAACTGAACAATTATTTAAGTTGGTTGCTTTCACTGAATAACCGCCGCTTGTTAACGCGGTGAAATTGCCTGTTGCTGTAGTTGCAACAGCGTTTCCATCCTGGAACCATTCGTAAGAACTGATGCTTCCATCAGCGGTTGCTGTTAAGGCAACACCGGAACCGGGACAAACTGTATCGGGACCAACCAATGCAATGGTTGCGGCAAGCGGGCTGCTGTTAACCGTAAGATGTAAGGTCACTATTGAATCACATCCGCCGACAGTAGTAAACACTTTGGTAGCTACTGTTGAAGTAGTATAGATAGTTCCGCTCCAGTTATAGCTGTCGCATGCAGTAACCGTGATGTCACTGGAAGAAGAACAGGAACGTGTGTACCAGATCGGTGAGGTTACCGTGCGTTTCCCTTCATTGGTAATATCAATATAATAATAACCGGTTGTATGATTAGCGAGGCTATTGTCAACATAACTTAATGAAGTGGCGAATACAGAATCGATCACAACAGGAAGTATGCCGCTGCCCGGTATTCCAAACATTACCCTGATCAAGGTATTATTGGTAACAGCCGGTGTAGCATCCGTTACGTTTACTTCAATGGACGGTGCGTTCGTGTCTTCGAAAATGGAGCCCATGATTCTTGTGTTGATGGTGAAATCAACTTTGGTGTTGTAATCTTCTGTTGCATAGAAATGCATATCCCTTACACCTTTGATGATATCGCCTTGCGTAAGTGATGGAGCGATCACAGCTGTTCTTGCAGCCGTGGTTCTTCCGAAAGTAGTATTGTGGTTATCATGGTCTATCGTTGGCCCGAGATGGTATCCTTTTGATAAGAGTTTATTATAGTACCACAGGTAAAACATAGAAGCACCCGGGTTTGAATAGGTTATATTGCTTGATGTGGCAGGACCGCTTTCCACAGCAACACCCGATATGGCATCATCTGCTGATGCATCATAAGGAATATTCGAGAGGTTATTATAATCGGAACTGTTAGGATGCGCCAATGTTGCAAACGCATTTTTTGCGATATAATCATTTACTTTCTTAAAGAGGCCTTCCACACCAAGGTAGGTGCTCTTGGGAACATATACATCATAGTTGGGCCCTACGTTGCCATTCACATTTGATTCCCATCCAAAGAGCTCAGTTAATCCATCTCCATACACCACAACGTGGCCTCCGCCTGATATCACACCCCACTCCATGCCATACAATGCAAGGAAATTGGTATGCGATGAGTTGAATGTTGCGGCTTGCGCCATACCTAAATGATAGTTGGCTACTTCATTGCCCGGGTTATCAAGCGATGAGAAGTGATTGTGCTCCGAAACGCCAAGGAAATCCATACCCAATGAAGCTGATGCATAGTTAAAGGCATCGAGTGGCGTATGGCCGATATTATCCTTGTTACCATCCGAATAATCTGTATGCGAGTGCAATGTTCCAAAATAATAATTGTTCACCACCGGCGGTGTATTGGTTGTTGTTGCATTATCAGTGAGCGGTGATGTTACAAGGTATTTCGTTCCACCCGTGCAATTCTTGTTGGCTGAGAAAACAAAGAAATAATAGGTGGTGGAATTATTCAGCCCCGATGCGATAAAGCTGGTTGATATACCATTGGAGATTACGGTTCCTCCACCCAAACCGTTGCCTGCCGCATAATCAGTATTATCAGCAGGGACCGCAGACAATGAAGGTGAACTGCTCATTACCACGAGGTAATTATACCCGTTGCCCGCCGGAGTAAAGGTTGCAGTAATACTGGTATTGGATGAATGCAAAGAAAGATTTGACGGTTGAGAAGATGGCGTAACACAAGCCGGTAAAGGCTCTGTGGTAGCTGCTCCGCTTAATGGTGAAACTGTATTATACACCGGCCCATTCAGGCAGGCTAGTGAATTGATGCTGAAAATATAATAGTAATACTGCGTTGCAGGATTTAATCCAGATGCAGTAAAAGTATTGGTACTGTTCCTTTGTATAACTGTTGCATTACCCAATACACCACCTGCATTATACACCGTTCCATTAACCGGCATATTGGAAAGTGTTGCGCTGGTACTTTGCAGAACAAGGTATTCATCTGCAACAGTTGATGTGAACGATCCCTGTATGGTATTGGTAGCAACCGTAAGCGCCAGATCAATTGCCTGTGAAAGCGGCGCTGTACAATTTTGTAAACCGGCAACGGTTGTTGCATCATCCGACAATACATTTGCGGTCAGGTATTTAGGCCCGCCCGTGCACACACTGTTCACCGGGAATACAAAGAAATAATATGTTGTGGCACCTGTGAGATTGGTTGCTGTAAAATTCAGCGAGCTGCCTTTTGCGATCACAGTTCCATCACCCACATTGTCACCCTCTACATAACTCTGTCCGTCAACCGGGTTAGAAGTTAGTGCGCTGTTGGTGCTCATGATAACGAGGTATTCATTTGGTGCAGGACTTGCGGCAACAAAATTTCCCTGTATACTTGTTTCGGTGACCGTTCCAAATGTCAACGAAGTTGGCGCTGCGGACGGCGTTGCGCAAGGAGCGGATGCTACACCTGTAACGATCAGGTTATCGATACTGATCTTGGGCCTGTTAAGGGTTTGACTTCCGTTGTTCCCGGTTCCATTATGATAATAGAAACGCAATCTGGCTGTTGGACTGTTGTTAAAGAAAGCAGGCAACGCAATATTGTTAACAGTACCTGTAGCAGGCACATTATTTGTGATATTTAAAACATTTGCCGCAGGGATCTCTGTAAATGAAACCCCGTCAATACTTGCATATACACGCAAAGATCCATTACGATTACCACCGCCGTTGGTGATCTCTGCCCAGTCAAAACTCAGTGTACCCGCATCAACACCCGTGAAGTCCATATAAAATTCAAAAGCAACCGCATTGGAGTTTTCTGCACCGGCACCCCCTGTTGCCAGCATTACAATATTGTTGGTTCCGCGTTGAACACCAGTAGAAGTGGTATTTGTCTGGAAAGTGGCACTTGAAACAGTTATCTTAATTCCATCAGGGATCGTACCTGTGGAATTCACAGCCACAGATGAAAACCGCGTGGCGCCAATTCCCGTGATAAAATTATTTGACCAGTTGGCTATATCATTAAAGTTTTCGGTGTAGCGCAGCAATG
Organism: Bacteroidota bacterium; assembly: GCA_040388705.1. GTDB lineage: Bacteria > Bacteroidota > Bacteroidia > Chitinophagales > Chitinophagaceae > Sediminibacterium. The sequence goes on from JAZKBI010000022.1 coordinate 26,058, forward strand.
GTTGCGCACTCATGATCACCGGTGTTACAGCGGAAGTCGTAAAGCTTTGCTGCGCACCATATCCTGTTCCTCCGTTATTTACAGCCAATGCATGATAATAGTAAGTGACGCCAGCGGTCAATCCCGAAACGGTTTTACTAAAGCTTCCGCTGTTAAGGCCGGAGGCAGTTACCGATATACCCGAGCCATTTGCAAAACCGGTTGTAGTACTGTATTCAAATCCAAAAGAACTCACAGCTGAACAACCGGTAGCACTGATGGAACCTGATAAAGTAGCAGCCGTACCGGTTACGATCGGTGCTAAGGTTACAACCGACGGAATGGTATTGATACCTGTTGCAGATACCGGAACGGATAAATTAGACGCTCCACCCCCGCTTACAATGATATTGCCATCATAGGATTGCGCGTTCGTCGGGTTGAATTTTACAAAGATCTGTTTACCGGAAAAAGTGCCAGCCGCTGAAAAACTAAGTGTTGATGAATAAGGGCCAACCGAAGCTTCAGAAAAACTTAAACCCGGGATGGCTGCTATCGTTATGTTGGTTCCATTAAGATTGGATGCATCAATGGTAAAAGACACACCAGGACTAGTGCTATTCACGCATATATTTCCAAACGCTATTCCGCCCGGTGGAGAAACCAATGTGAATGCAGGAGTTACAGCAGCGAGTGTTTGTGTACCCGCACTGGTAGCTGAGTAAGCTGAGCTGCCCGTTGTATTTATCGCCTTCACCCTGTAGTAGTAGGTAGTAGAGGAAGACAACCCCGTAACAGCAAATGATACTGTGGACGACGGGATACCGCTTTGAGAAATATCGATCGATCCAAATGCATTATCATCATCCACTTCGAGCGTATAATTATAGGCTGCCGCCCCGTTGCCTGTTGGTGCAGTCCAGTTAGCCGTAAAGCCATTGACAGAGGGATTGGAACCTGTGCCCACAACAGGTGGATTAGAAAGAGTTGTAAAATTAAATTCAGCTCCGTAGCTGGTGGAAACGCTGTTGGTTATATAAGCCCTGTAAAAATATTTGGTATTCGCGGCCAAAGAGGTCAGTGTGCTTGTGAACGCACTCGTACCTGTACCGTCGGATGTTTTGGTTGCGAGAACGGCTGTAGGCGCGGTGGCAAGATCCCATACTACACCTCGCGCCGTGATAGCATTTCCTCCATCGGTGATTGCATTTCCTCCCGAAGTAGCCGTAGAAGTAGTAACCCCGGTAGCAACTATTGTTGCAACAGTCGTACAAAAGCTTGCGGCAGACACACTGTTACGGGGTGAAGGTGTAAGGACAGAAAAGTCAGACCCATTGTTATCTGTATCGGTACATCCATTGTTTTTCCTGATAGCAGCTGCTGCGTTTGTCAATGTGCCGGTAACGGATGTTTCCGAACAGTTGGTTCCACTTCCATATCCAACCAGATCAATTAAGCTGGCCCCGGTGGGACATGCGCCTGTAAAAGCCACGTTGGAACTTGATAAAATAACTTTACCTGCACCCGCAGCCATAGAGATGTTTCCAATGGCATCTGCGGTGGGAAGTGGAACACCGGCGCCTGCACCGGCGGCTTCCCGAACCAGGTAATATTTACCGGGACCGATGGAACCGGAAAGAGTAGTTACGGTCCAGGTTGTTCCAGTGCTGCTTGCATATTGAACCGACCAATTGGTCAGGTTGACAGTAGCGCCGGTGGGATTGTATATTTCAATGAAATCGTTCTGGTACGGTGCTACTGGTGCTCCTGTATTACCACCGCCGCCATACACCTGGCTGATCACCAGGTGAGTTGACTGACCCGAAACCTTTGCCCCGGTAAGGATCAAAACAAAAGCAAACAATAAACACTTGAGTGTAAAAAATTTCCGCATACAATGTTTTTAATTGTAAAAAGTTGTTGGAACCGGTAAGTTAAATGTGATAATGACGGTTGGCTGATATGTATAAGGCCCTGCATTGCCTGGATGGCAATAAGATGGCTGGTTTTCTGGGGGGAAAGGATACTTCACTAACAGGATATTGATATTGCAATCGTTTTGTTACTATTCGAATTTTTTCGAAGATAAAGCTATTGAATTAACCCAAACACCGAATTTATTCACAGAGCCGTTACATAACAGTAATTTAATCCCGTTTTAATAAAGGGAAAATTGCCGCTATATAGGTAATTTACAATCATATTATTCCTATGATTCATTTTTTCAGGAGAAAGATCATCCATCCGCTGCAGAGATTCATACATGACAGCCGCTCGGTTGGCATCACGCTGCTGGTATGCACAGGCGTGTCTCTTTTACTTGCAAACACCGGTTTTTGGCAGGAAGGCTACCGCAATGTATGGTCCGACAGTTTTGATGGAACGATCGATCATCATACTCACCTGGGTTTTCTTTTGATGCCGAATTCACCGCTCCTTGTCATCAATGATGGATTGATGGCTATCTTCTTTTTTCTCGTTGGGATGGAGATCAAAAGGGAACTGCTTACCGGCGAACTGGCTTCTCTCAAAAAATCATCGCTCCCGGTTTTCGGGGCGATAGGCGGTATGCTGGTTCCGGCATTACTGTTCAGCTTCTTCAATAAAGGCACAGATGGTATGCAGGGATGGGCCATACCCACGGCTACGGACATCGCATTTACGTTGGGCATTGCTTCCTTATTGGGTCACAGGGTTCCCGTTGGATTAAAAATATTTATCACCGCGTTGGCCATCATCGATGATCTCGGCGCCATTATCGTGATTGCATTTTTTTATGGCGGTGCATTGCAATCCTGGTACCTGCTGGGCTGCGCATTAATCGTATTAATTTTATGGATCCTGAACCGGGCAAAAATAAAATTCGGAATACTGCATTGGCTATTGGGAATATTACTCTGGTATTGCATGTTTCATTCCGGAATTCATGCAACCATTGCGGGCGTAGTGTTTGCGTTGCTTGTGCCTGTTGACATGTTGACCAAATTTGAACTGCGTTTCCACAAACCGGTGTATTTTATCATTATGCCGCTTTTTGCTTTGGGTAATACAGCCATTGGGCTTCCTCAAAGCGGGTTGCATGAATTAAACAACCCGATCAGTTGGGGTATACTATTCGGACTTTGTGTAGGCAAACCATTAGGAATTTGTGCCGCCTGTTATTTTCTCGTTCAAAAAAAGCTCGCTGAATTACCAAGAGGCGTTAACTGGCATAAACTGATCGGCGCGGGATTATTGTGCGGTATCGGTTTTACGATGAGCATTTTTATTTCAACACTCGCATTCAGTGATCCCTTGCAGCAGGATATCGGAAAGATCTCGGTGCTGCTTGCCTCTTTCATTGCAATGTTTGTTGGGTTTCTTTGGTTCAAGTTTGAAAAGAGAACCTCTCTGTGATTCTCTGTGTTTTCTGTGCCTCTGTGGTGAAATCTCCGCTTCGATAAAACCAAGTTTTGAAATATTCAATGATATTTTTTTTCAACACAGAGACGCAGAGCACACAGAGTTTCACAGAGGGAATAAAAAAAGTTCAGCCTTTCGACTGAACTTTTGAATTTTTACTTTTGATTTTGAATTAGTACCCTAATCCCAAATCCCTTCCCTTCATCACCGCAGGAACTCCTTCCGAGATCCATTTCGCCGGCTTATCTCCTTTCAACATATAATCAAAGAACTGCTGCTCCCTGATCTGGATATCTTTCCGGTTCTTTCTTTCCACGAGGTTATGCGCTTCACCGTTATAAGTAAGCATCCATACTTTTTTACCAAGACGCCTCATACCCGAGAACATTTCAATTCCCTGGTACCATGGCACTGCATCATCTGCATCATTTGCCATGATCACCAACGGTGTGGTTACTTTTGGTAAAGAAAATAAGGCTGAATTCTTGATATACAGATCTGGTTTTTCCCAAAGCGTTGCACCGATACGGCTCTGTGTTTTCTCATACTGGAACTGGCGTAGAATTCCTGTGCCCCAACGGATACCGCCATAGGCACTCGTCATGTTGGCAACAGGCGCACCTGCCCATGCTGCTGCATACAGATTTGTTTTGGTGATGAGGTAAACGATCTGGTAACCTCCCCAGCTTTGTCCCTGCAAACCAATTTTCGTACTGTCTACATATCCTTGTTTTACAACAGCCCTTGTTCCACTCAAAATATAATCATATGCGCTTTGCCCTGGGTAACCTGTTTTATACCAAATATCCGGAACGAAAACAATGTATCCCCTGCTTACAAAAAAAGGAATGTTTAAACGCGAAGGCGTTGGCGCAGGCGCCTGGTAACTAAATAAGGTGTTATTATTTCTCTCATAGAAATAAACGATCATCGGGTATTTTTTCTTTGGATCGAAATCTTCGGGTTTATATAATACGCCTTCTGTTTCTTTACCAGTATACGCTTTCCATTTGAATAATTCTGAAGTGCCCCAGTTATATTCCTGCTGTTGCAGGTTTGTATAAGACAAACGTGTGGAAGGCGATGTTCCGGCCTGGGTGTACACATCCGGTGATTTCGCAAAAGTTTCTTTTGTATAGGTATACACATCTGCATCTTTTGCTTTTACTACGGCACCTAAGGAGATAGGTTCTTTGATCAGGCTCACCATACTGTTCTTTGAAAGATCAAGTACCGCCATTCCGGTGCTTTTATCTTTCTCATCATATACGTGCAGTAATATTTTTGATCCTGTCGGGATAAATCTTTCTTCCCTGTCAGTATTAATATAGCGGTATTGAATTTTATCTTTCTTGCCGTTTGTTAAACAAACAGATTTTTCTTTTCCTTCCGGATCAACCTGCCAGATATCAAAACGGTCATAGATCAATACATATTTATCATTCTCCATCCATCTTGCAGCACCGTAAGCGTTGGGATCATCCGGCACATCATTTTCCTCATCATATAATTTAGTAGTGATGTCTTTCGCGATCGGGTAAACCTGTTTGGTAGCTGAATTGTACGCGTAATAGGTTTGTTTGATCTCATCAAAGAATATCAAATATTTACCGGTGTACGAAGGTGATACAGCGCTTCCTTTAAAATTCTTTCTGATCAGTTCTGCTTTTCCGGTTTCAGGATTCACCGAATAAATATCACTCACCGTAAATCCCTGCCACTGGCTCGCGATACGTCGGCCCGTATCCGTGGTTGCATAGAATTGTGCACCATCACCTTCCATCGTTTGTATCACAGTTCTCAATGCCGGGTTGCCAATCTGTACAATCTCTTTTGTATTCATATCAACACGCGCGAGATAAGAACGGCGCAGTTCTGCATCCAGTGTTTTTAATTGTGCGGGTTGTACCTGGTCATCATTGTAGTGCCATATATCAACGCTCACCCTGTCAAAATCAGGTAACGAGGTATCTTTCGGAGGCAATATCGGCGCGGTTCCAAGGAATAAACGCTGGCCGTTTTTACTAAACGCCATATTCGATCCGCCACCGCCTCTTCCACCACCACCGCCAAATCCGCCACCACCTGCCGCACCACCGCCACCGCCGCCAATTTCTGCAACGGTCCAATTCGGCATCATACCCCTGCTATCGCGCGAAGCGAGTAAAGTTGCGCTGTCCGCACCATCTTTATAATAATAAAGTTTATAGAATTTCTGTACTCCCTTGCTGGTATCACGCTCTGCAATAAATGCTACCTGTTTTCCTTCTTCATCCATCACATACGCTTTGGCATCATTGAATTTCTGGAAGATGGTAACAAAAGCCTTGCTGGCAATGTCTAATTTATAAACCGAAGCCTGTACTTTATTGTCGTTCGCTTTTTTAGTTGTTTCATACAACAATACATTTCCTTTCTTGCTGAAAAAATATTCACTTACTAAGAAATAAGAACGCAGTTCGCCGGTAACTAAATTTCTTAAGACCAATTCAGTGCCTTCTTCCGCAGTACCGTCTGCGGCCGTTGCTGCTCCACCACCTGCAGCACCTCTTCCACCTGCACCACCGGGACGTCCGCCGCCACCGCCGGCATTACCTCCACCAGCATTGCCTCCGCCTGCACCACGCGGTGCCTGTAAAACAGCCAGGCCCTTCATCTTGGCATCATTGGCTTTGTTGCGTATGCTGTCTGCCACACGCGTTAAACTATCGGCAACAGAATACATGGTATTCAATCTTGTCATCGAATCCATTTCTCCCCTGCCACCCGGCCTGGTAACATCAGGTAAACCCTTGTCCATCAGGTAAGCGATCCACCCATTATTACTCTCATCAGGAATTTTATAACTTCTTACACGCGCAACTTTTGTGAGTTTATCTGTGCCGAGTTCAAGTATTGCGAGGCTGTCTTTTGGCAAATCATCCGGGCGGCTTTTTTTGATACGCGCATCGCGGGTAACTTTAAAAAAGGGTTTGATACGGCAAACCACGAAACGGTTATCATCCGTGATCACCGCAGTATACCCGCGCGGGATCTCTTTTTTATAACTGCCGTTGGTTGACTGCACATACAATACACCGTCACCTTCCTGCGGGTTCACCGCGTAGATCACATATTTTCCATCATTGCTGATCGAACGCTCGGCGATACTTTGCCAGCCATCATACACAGTATGGTCCAGTGGCTTTTTTTGTGCGATGGCACAGGCTGACAGAATACAACAGGAAATAAAAAGGAATTTCTTCATTGCGCATTAGTTTTTAAGGAGTTCCGAAGATAATTAAACAATGGTATCGCCACCGCCGGTTCGATACATATAAATAACAATTATCTTTAGGATGTAAAACAAACAAAATGAAAAAAATCATCCTTATCCTGACCGCAGCTGTTTTTACAGGAACTATCCAGGCCCAAACCCATAGCCTGGTAAAAAAATGGCAGACCGATACGCTTTTAAAAACACCCGAATCCGTTTTATATGATGCAAAGGGAAAACTCTTATATGTATCAAATATCGACGGAACCCCTGATGGTAAGGACGGCAAAGGTTCTATTGGGAAAATAGGCCTTGACGGAAAGATCATTATGGTTGATTGGGTAAAAGGATTGAATGCACCCAAAGGAATGGGAATGTACAAAGGGAAATTATATGTGGCAGATCTGACAGAAGTGGTGGTGATCGATATCGAAAAAGCACAGATCGAAAAAAAGATACCGGTGGAAGGTTCTGTGTTTTTGAATGATATTACGATAGATAAAAATGGTGTCGTGTTTGTAAGCGATACCCGCAATTTCAAGGTCTATCGTATCGAAAAAGGAAATGTGTTCAAGCTATTGGAAAACCTGCAGGGACCAAATGGTTTATTATCGCTCGGAAATGACCTGATGATACTTGACAAAGGGAACCTGGTGAAAATGCTCGACAACGGCGGCCTGAGTAATATTGCAGAAGGCATGGACCCGAGTACCGATGGAATTGAAATGGTAAAACCAAACGAATACATTATCAGTTGCTGGAACGGTATTATTTATTATGTAGATGCGAATGGCAATAAGCAAACATTGATCGATACCCGTCAGCAAAAAATAAATACTGCTGATATTGGATATGATGCAAAGAACCGTATTGTGTATGTGCCTACGTTTTATAAGAATATGGTGGTGGCGTATGAGTTGAAATAGTTTGAGACCGATGCATTGCAATCCCTAATAGCAAAAAAACTTGCCACAGATGACACAGATTACCACAGAAAGGGTCTGTGATAATCTGTGTTGTCAGTGGAAAAATACAAGGCACACCAAATCCATCACCTCTATACTCTTTTCCTGCTAACAACCCTCATCATTTGCAGCATAACAGAGAATGCTATCAATGCGAACCCGATATAGAAAGTATTGTCTAAATTCTCATTCTCCTTAAACAAAACAAACGCCAACAAAATCCCGTACACCGGTTCAAGATTAAGTGTAAGGTTTTGTGTGAAGGCTGATACTCTTTTTAAAGACTGCAACATCAGGTCCATAGCCAATACAGTACAGAGCCAGCTTAATATCAATAGCCATCCCCAATCGGAGATCTTCGGGAAAATATAATCGGTAGGAAAATAATGCAGGTATACGGGCATGCAGAGAGTAAGTATCAACAAGCCGCCGCTTAATTCATACAACATCAATGTTTGTGCAGGTGCAACTTCTACATTTTTTTTATTCAGCACAGAGAACAAAGCACCGAGTACCGCAGATGCGATGCCGAAGATGATACCGGTGCGGTAACGGGTATCAAAATGAAAGATGAGATAAATGCCAAGCAGGCTGATCAGCCCCAACCCTATTTCCGACCAGCTGAATTTTTTACCCGTCATCAGAGGTTCTAACACAGCAGTGAACAATCCTACCGATGCAAAACAGATCAGGCCGATAGATACGTTGGCAATTTTGATACTCGCATAAAAACAAACCCAATGCAATGCGATCAACATACCGATGCCTAACAATTTCCACACATTGGAAGCAGAGACCGGTGTGATCTTTTTCTTCCAGTTTAGCCAGGCGAAAAGCGTAACCACTGTGAGCATGATACGGTACCAGACCAGCAAGCCTTCATTTAATACGATCAGTTTTCCCAACACACCCGTGAAGCCCGCGAGAAAAACGGAGATATGTAATTTGATGAGCGCCTGTTTCATGGGTATCAAAGAAACAGAATATTATTTGTTTGTCACGGACAACACAGAATAGCATAGAAAATACCTGTGACTATCTGTGTTATCTGTGGCAAATCGATCCTTGTGAAAGGATCACGGCTTTTATTTTTTCAAATGCGCTTCAATATCCTCACGCATCGGGCCATATTTCTCAATCGCATCTTTGATCTCCTGGTGCGAGTAACCGGGATGTTGTTGATGTAAATACTCAACTTCGTTGGGATCTTTTGAATCTACCCGGATTGCATCCTGTACACCGGTGGTTTTTTTGTTGTCCATAAAATAAGTTTTATACATAACAGCATGAAAAAAACCTGCCAGCGATATGCGGAGCTTTATCCCCTATTGCACTTCCCGCCTCTTGTAGAAAAAACCGTCTGTTTGGTATAATTCCACTTGCACAACAGATAAATAACACCATCTTGTAATAAATTAGCAACTCAACGGACTAACGCTTAAACATCTTTTATGGATCCAATTATCAGCCTGAAGAACGTGTATAAAAGCTATGGCGCGAAACAGGTATTAAAAGGCATCAATCTCGACATTTATCCCGGGCAGGTAATTGGTTATATCGGCCCGAATGGTGCAGGCAAAAGCACAACGGTAAAGATCCTCTGCGGCCTGATCTCTGATTATGAAGGCGAGGTTTCCATTGAAGGCATTAACCTGAAACAGGACCCGATCGCGGTAAAAACCAAGATCGGCTATGTACCCGAGCTCGCTGAATTGTATGATGTATTAACGCCTGCGGAGTTCCTTGGTTTTATGGGCGAGTTATATAATATGCCTAAAGAATTGGCTACCGACCGCATTACCAAAATGCTGGCCGCATTCGGTCTCGAAGCAAATATGCACCAACGCATGGATACCTTCAGTAAAGGCATGCGGCAGAAAGTATTGATCAGTTCGGGGCTGTTGCATAATCCCGATATCATTATTTTGGATGAGCCCTTAAGCGGGCTGGATGCAAATAGTGTGATCATCGTAAAAGACCTCATCAGCAAACTCGCCAAAGACGGCAAGACCATTTTTTACTGCAGCCATATGATGGATGTGGTGGAAAAAGTAAGCGACCGAATCGTACTCATCAACGAAGGCACCGTGATAGCTGACGGAAGTTTTGAAGAACTGCAACAGCAACAGGGCAACCAGAGCCTCGAAAAGATCTTCGCACACATGACCTCTAAAGAATCACTGTCAGATGCAGCGGATCAATTAATGAATGCATTCGGAAACTAAGCAACATGAACATTTTTAATTTATTTTTTTTACGCGCCGTATTGCTTCCTTCGGGTTTGTACCGTAAGATGGGTGTGAACATACCGCATCTCAAAGCCATTCTCACAACCAAACTGATGATGGACGACCGGCGCGTAAGCGGTATTCAGCAAACAAGAAAAAAGAAGTTAAAAAAAGAACCGAAAAATACGACGATCGGAAGCATGATGGCCACAGCTATCATGGGATGTGTCTTCCTGTTTGCGTTCTCTGTTGGTAAAGATTATCTCACACAGTTAACTATTTATTTTTCGTTTTACATTTTCACGTTAACTTCTGTATTGATCTCCGATTTCACTTCCGTGTTGATAGATGTGCGCGATAACCTCATCATTCTACCCAAACCGGTTAACGATAAAACATTTGTATTGGCAAGGTTACTGCATGTGGTGATCCATGTAAGTAAACTCGTGATGCCGATGGCGCTACCTGCCGTAATTGCGCTCGGGATAAAGGAAGGCGTCGCTGGATTTCTGCCGTTTATTTTTTTAGTAATCGCAGCTACCCTGTTTACTATCTTCCTGATCAATGCAATGTACCTGTTGATCTTGAAATTTACTACGCCCGAGAGATTCAAAAGCATCATCAGTTATTTCCAGATCTTCTTTGCGATCTTTTTTTATGCGGGTTATCAATTAGTGCCCCGTTTGGTCAGCAAGACCGTGATCTCGGGCTACAGCATTGCCTCATTTAAATATGCATTTCTTACAGTTCCCTACTGGTTCGCAGCAGCATGGCAATACCTGCATGGGTTTCAATGGAACTCGCCGTTGTTCATTTATTTTTTACTAACGCTGTTATTACCGGTGTTCAGTATATGGATCGTGATCAAATATTTCGCGCCGTCGTTTAACAGGAAACTTTCCATGATCGGTGGCAGCGAAAGTGAAACAGCACCTGTACAGCAGAAGGGCAAAGCGATCGCGTCCACCACATCTGCCTATATCAGCACATTGGGTGGATGGCTCACAGAGAAAGGCACAGAAAGAATGTCTTTCTTACATACCTGGAAAATGACGGGCCGCAGCAGGGATTTTAAGTTGAAAGTCTATCCTTCCGTTGGTTATATTGCTGTTTACATAGTCTTGCTGTTTGTAAACAATGGAAAAATATCGTTGGATAACATGCACAACCAAACAGGCCCGGGCAAATTCGTTTTTATGAGCGTGATCTATTTTAGCAGTTTCGCGCTGATGATGGCGATCTATCAATTGGCTTATTCAGATAAATACAAAGCAGCATGGATCTATTTTATCACACCCATACAATCACCCGGTAAACTGTTAAGCGGCGCACTCAAATCGATCATTGTAAAATTGTATTTGCCGATGGTGGTGCTTACCTGTATCGCTGCACTGATCATTGTTGGCCCGGCAGTCATTCCGAATTTGATATTTGGCATCTTCAATCAAATACTGATCATCACTTTTGTTGGCTATTTAGCAATGCGCGATATACCTTTCTCCACACAACAGGCGAGTGTAAAAGGCAGCGGTTTTGTAAGGGGCTTATTATCTATGATCCTGCCTTTAATATTGGGGATTCTGCACTTTTTTGTCTATCCCTATTTGATCGTGATCATTGTTCTTGGTATTCTTTCCATTATTGCTTCATGGTTAATGATGGATGCATTGAAGAACAAAGGCTGGGGGAAGATACAGGTGAAGGAATATGAGAACTGATTTCTTCTTTTCTTTTTTTCTTCTGTTGAAACTTTCAGAACACGGAATGTTCGATTCAATAGAAGAAAAACGAAGAAAAGAAGTGTGTTTCTAAATGTAAAACGCTGCGTGACATTCCTTCCCTCTTTTTCTCCTGTCTTTCTCCTGCCGAAACTAACATCTTCAAAAGTGCACGAGGGCTATAATTGCAGGGAATTTCAATACGAGAAAGACAAGAGAAAAAGAGACAAGGAGGGATGATACAAAGTAGATCAACTCGCTTTCGAAGTCACCATCGTGTTTACATCATTGTTCTTTACCTTTTTACGGTAATTATGGAACAGGCTTTTCCACTGAATGCTGAGTACACCGAGTACGCCTTCTTTGATAATGCCTTTACTCATTTTGCTGACGCCGATCTTTCTATCTACAAAAGTGATGGGCACTTCTTTAATGGTGAAACCTAATTTCCACGCAGCGAATTTCATTTCTATCTGGAAAGCATAACCCACGAACTGGATCATATCAAAATTGATCGACTCCAATACCTGGCGTTTATAACATACAAATCCTGCAGTAGGGTCATTCACCGGCATCCATGTGATCAATTTGGTATACAGGGCGCCGCCTTTGGAATACAACTGCCTGTCCAGGGGCCAGTTCTCGGTTTTACCACCCGGTACATAACGGCTGCCAATGGCAACATCAGCACCATCATTTTTACATGCGTGGAATAATCTTTCGAGGTCGGAAGGATTGTGTGAGAAATCGGCATCCATTTCAAATATATACTTGTATCCTTTTTCGATGCTCCAGCGGAATCCATAAATATAAGCGGTGCCGAGTCCGAGCTTTCCCCTGCGCTCTTCCAGGAATAACTGGCCGGGATAAGTATTCATCAGGCCACGAACAATATCAGCAGTGCCATCGGGTGAACTATCATCTATCACGAGGACATGATAATCCTGATGGAGCGCAAAAACAGCGGTTATAATGGATGCGATATTCTCCTTCTCATTATAAGTAGGTATGATGACAATTTTTTCCAATAAGGGGGAATGTGGATTAAAAGGATATTAAAAAACTAAGTTACAACTTAGATTGTTTTCAAATATTAAATTGAGTCATAAGAAAGCGATAAATCTTTCTCACACTTTCTTAACAAGTGTGCGATTCAGTATTTCGGTGAGTTTCTGCTTGGTATTCATCGCAAAATCGCCTTTCATCATCCAGTCGTAGTACTGGGGCTCTTCTTTTAGTACCTGTGTAACCGGTTTTCCTTTGTGTTTCCCGAAATTGAATATCTCGATGCCCTTGTCTTTGATAAAACGACGGGCAAAATCCACGATATCGTCCTCGCCGGTGAACTTGACGATGCTTTCCACCGTGTTCCCGATCTGTGGGTAGCGTTCTACCTGTGCCTCAAGCACTTCCCAGGTGGCGGTCGCATCCACTTCGGCGCTATGGGCGCCTTCGAGCGATTTCTGGCAGTAGAATTTATAGGCAGCGCTCAGGGTGCGTTGTTCCATCATATGAAATACTTTCTGCACATCAACCAGTTTTCTTCCCTCAATGCTGAATTCTATGCCGATACGCAGGAATTCTTCGATCAGCATGGGAATATCGAAACGGTTGCTGTTATATCCACCCATATCGCAATTCTCCATGAATTGTTTCAACTCGTTGGCTGCCTGTTTAAAACTGGGCGCGTCTTTTACCATTTCATCCGTGATGCCGTGTATATCGCTTGATGATTGCGGTATGGGTATCAAGGGGTTGATGAGTTTTCTTTTCACCAGCCTCGAACCATCGACGGCAATTTTTACGATCGCGATCTCTACAATTCTGTCTACGCTGATATTTACGCCCGTAGTCTCAAGATCAATAAAAGCAATGGGGCGGGTTAGTTGCAATTTCATCATCAATGGGTAGTGTTCTTTTCTTATTGTGTGATCTGTTTCGCGAAAGTAAGCATATCTAAGCCATCATAGTTGCCACTACTCATTAAAACAAGATTTGAATTGGTGTATGATTGATCCTGTAACCATTTCCAGAGTGTTTCTTTATCATTCATTACCAGCAACCCCTGCTTTCCAAAACCTTCCATAACTTTTTCTGCAGGCAGGTCCGGCATCCGTTTCAGTTCCAGTGCATGTTTTGAATAGAAGACAATGGCAAGGTCTGCCTTGTCCATCGCTCCTTTGTATTCGCTCATGAATTGTTCGTTCAGGCTGCTGAATGTATGCAGTTCCAGAACGCCGATTAGTTTTCTACCGGGATATTGTTGTTTCGCGGCTTCGATGGTTGCTTTTACTTTACTCGGTGCATGTGCAAAATCGCGGTACACATTCGTGGTTTCATTGGAAGCCAGTAATTCCAGGCGTTTGGCAGCACCGGTAAATGAAGCAATGGCTGAAATAAAATCGGTAGCAGTCACTCTCAGTTCCTTACAGCAATACCAGGCAGCAAGGAGGTTCATCAGGTTGTGATTACCAAATACTTTCAGTGTTCCTGTTATACCTTCTACCGTAACTGATGTTTTTCCATCTACGATAGTATGTTCGGGAACACCATAAGGCTGGTAGCGTATATCCTCCCTCCTGTTATCTTCCACCAATTTTTTCAATACAGGGTCAGATGCGTTGTAGATCAACACTCCGCCTTCTTCAATCTTATTGATGAAAATGACGAACTGCTCGAGGTAAAATTCAAATGTGGGAAATACATTGATATGGTCCCAGGCTATCCCTGTCAACACCGCCACGTGTGGGAACAGGAAATGGAACTTAGGTTTCCGTTCGATGGCGCTGGCGGGATACTCATCCCCCTCGCAAATGATCACGGGAGCGTTGGTAATATTTACAGATTGATCAAATCCCTCCAGTCTTGCTCCCACGAGGTAATCAAAATCGAGGTGCAGGTGGCGCAGCACGTGCATGATCATGCTGGTGGTTGTTGTCTTTCCATGACTCCCTCCTACCACCACCCTTTTCTTTTGGCGGCTCTCGTGGTAAATATATTCAGGAAAAGAATATATGGTGAGGCCGAGTTCCTGCGCTTTTTTTATTTCGGGATTGTCGCTCTTGGCATGCATGCCGAGGATAACGGCATCTATGTCCTTGGTAATCAACTCCGGTTGCCATCCAATTTGCGCAGGGAGAAGTCCTTCGGCTGCAAGATTGGCTTTTGCGGGTTCAAAGATCTCGTCGTCCGTGCCTGTAACCTGGTATCCTTTCCGGTGTAAAGCAATGGCTAACTGGTGCATTACACTGCCTCCAATTGAAATAAAATGTACCCGCATACGTTATTATTTAGTTCCTTTTCAACAAATTAACAAAATGTGTCAAGCCGGAAGGCAACGTTTACACATGAAAGTTTATCTTTGTTGAAACGCAAAATACAGCCTAAACTCTATTTAAACGCCCAGCATGAAAAAGATTGCCCTTTTATTCCTCACCATTTTAGTAGTGTCCGCGGTGTTTACATCCTGCGCTTCCTCTAGAAGAGGTTGCCCTACCACCAACCCGAAATATTTCAGGCAATAAGCCTTGCACCAGCGGTCCGGTTTTTGGATTGTATCATGAAATATGTTGAATGAACTGGATTCCTCTCAATAAAGAAGAACAACTTGCACAAATACGGGAAAAGTCAGCCACAGTTCCCCAGGTAATTTTTAAACACAGCAGCCGTTGCGGTACCAGCAGTATGGTACTGGACCGGCTGGAAAGATCAAAGGCCCCCGAGACGATTGATTTTTACTTTCTTGACCTGATCAGGCACCGCGATATTTCAAATAAAATCTCCGAAGAATTTAAGGTGTTTCACGAATCGCCACAGGTATTGCTCATCAAGAACGGTGAATGCGTGTATGATGAGAGCCATATGGGGATAAGGATGGATGAACTGGAGGAAGCAATTAATAGTTAATAATTAATAATTAATAATTGGGGCACCCAGATGCACAACGCAGCAAAGAATGCCATGTAATCTGAGAATTTATCTTACGAAAACAATTTTTAATTACTAATTATTAATTTTTAATTAATCCCCTCCTTTCGCTTGTAGAAAATATTGCACGCCACGCAGTAACTGAATGATTATTCAGCATCTTTGCGCCCTACTAACAATAAGTACATGGAAATTGCCGGCTACCTGGCTGCTTTACTGATAGGACTCTCTCTTGGATTGATCGGCGGTGGCGGCTCTATTTTGACGATTCCGGTACTTGTTTATCTTTTTCATATCCAGCCCACGGTCGCAACAGGTTATTCTTTATTCATCGTTGGATGCAGCGCCCTGGCGGGGGCTTATAAATATTACCGGAGGAACAATATCAATTTCAAAGCAGCTTTTTATTTTGGTATCGCTTCCATCATAACCGTTTTGCTGATACGCAAATTATTGTTGCCCGTGATCCCCGATCAATTGTTTGCGATCGGCACAATTACTGTTACCAAATCATTAGCAACGATGCTGCTGTTCGCATCGGTAATGATACTGGCATCATTGAACATGATACAAAAACCGCTGACAGCCAACAACGATCTGAAGAACCAGCCCATCCATCTCACAAAAGGATTGATACGTGGTGTAGGCGTAGGTATACTCACGGGATTATTGGGTGCAGGTGGCGGTTTCCTTATTATCCCGGTCTTGATCTTTTCTTTCCATCTTTCCATGAAAGATGCGATCGGCACTTCCCTGCTCATCATTGCCATGAATTCTTTGTTCGGCTTTGCGGGCGACCTTTTTCATCATCAATTTGATTGGGCGCTTTTACTACCCATTACTGCTATTGCCGTTACCGGAACTTTTATCGGCAGAAGGCTCGGCCAGGATCTATCAGGTGAAAAACTAAAGAAATGGTTCGGTTGGTTTGTCCTGGCAATTGGGATCTACATTATCATCCACGAAATATTTGTAAAGTAACTCAGCGAATTTCCGGATTGATTGTTCCTTTTTAATCGTGATCCAATAATACGCAAATCCGCTAATCTGTCTTACTTTCATTCCCACAGAAATCAATGCTGCGATGAGATCAAATTGGGTATATATTTTATTACGTATCGTTGTTCTGTTCCTGGTTGTGTA
This sequence comes from Bacteroidota bacterium, assembly GCA_040388705.1. Taxonomy (GTDB): domain Bacteria; phylum Bacteroidota; class Bacteroidia; order Chitinophagales; family Chitinophagaceae; genus Sediminibacterium. The sequence continues at coordinate 42,676 of JAZKBI010000022.1, forward strand.
TTTGATATATAAAAGAGATGCACCAAAAGAAACGGTCATGATTAATGAACCGGCAGCTGATTGCTGGACAGGCGCAGGCGTTAATCAAATACCTGTGACAACAGAAGGAGAAATGATCCGTTACGGAAGGAACCTGATAGAAAACACCTCGCAATATCTCGGCCCGAAAGGAACGGTTGCCCATATCAGCAATGGAATGAATTGTCAGAATTGCCACCTGGAAGCAGGCACAAAACCCTGGGGCAATAACTACGGCGCCGTATCTTCTACTTATCCAAAATTCAGGGAAAGATCGGGCCGCATCGAATCGATCGAAAAAAGAGTGAATGATTGTTTTGAAAGAAGTCTTAACGGAAAAGCGATAGACAGCAGCGGCAAAGAAATGCGCGCCATCATTGCATATATCAAATGGCTGGGAAATGAAGTTCCAAAGGGAACCAAACCAAAAGGCTCAGGCATTATGGACCTGCTTCATCTCTCAAGGGCCGCTGACCCATCAAAAGGAAAAATCGTTTATACAACAACCTGCGAAAAATGTCACGGTAAAAATGGCGAGGGACAGCCAAACATAGATGGCAATGGCTATACTTACCCACCACTATGGGGTAATAACAGTTACAACACCGGCGCAGGATTATTTCGACTATCGAGATTTGCGGGATATGTAAAGAACAATATGCCCAACCCTATCAATTACCATACTCCGCAACTAAGTAATGAAGAAGCATGGGATGTGGCAGCATACGTAAACTCACAACCAAGACCTGCAAAAGATCTCAGCCAAGACTGGCCGAATATTAAAAAGAAACCATTTGATCACCCGTATGGGCCGTATGCAGATGGGTGGGATGAAGAAAGGCATAAGTATGGGCCGTGGTGAACCAGTTTGTGGTTTGGAGTTTGTGGTTTGTGGTTGCTGAAATTCAAAGGGTCCTTAATGCTTTAAACAACCCTAACCATAAACCCCAAACTACAAACCACGAACTCTTACTCTCATGACCCAATCCCTCTGCACGTCATCTCCCAGACGAAAGTCCTGTTCGGCAAATATTTCGAAACCGAAAGAAGTGTAAAATTGAATAGCGCGGGCATTTTGTTTCCAGACAATGAGCCAGATGAATGTCTTGTTCGCAGCAAGCGCATGGGCCACGGCGGCCTGCATCAGCGCCTTACCCACACCCTTCCCGATAAAGGAACTGCGTGCATATAAACGGCAGATCTCAATTCCATTCTCATCGGGAATATGGGGATGTGTTTCATCTTTCAGAAATATATAACCTGCAGGCTGTTCGTTTTCATACGCGATAAGAAAGAGATTGTGCTCAAATCCCACTTGCGCCACCAGTTTATCTTTGCTGAATTGTTCAGACATGAATTTATCCATGTCCGCTTTTGTGTTGTAGGCCGCGTAAGTTTCATAAAATGTTTCGCGGCTGATATCAGCTATCAGTTCAGCATCGCTTTGGGAGGCGGGTTTAATTTGTATCATAAGCATTCGTCATTTCGAACGAGCGAAGCATCGTGAGAAAACTCTTGTGGGCAGGCAGGGAGAATTGAGAGTTAAATTATTAATTACTCACTATTAATTATTAACGGCTTCAATCACCATCGCACTTGCACCGCCACCGCCATTGCAGATGCCGGCTGCACCGATCTTGCCGCCATGTTGTTTCAGAACATTGATCAGTGTAACAATAATACGTGCGCCACTGCAACCCAATGGATGGCCCAGCGATACAGCTCCGCCATGCACATTTACTTTAGCAGGATCCAAATTCATTTTTTGCATATTAGCAATACCTACTACGGAAAAAGCTTCATTCAGTTCTGTAAAATCAATATCGCTCATCTGCAAACCGGCTTTGGCAACTGCTTTGGGAACAGCTAAGGAAGGTGTGGTAGTGAACCATTCAGGCGCCTGCTCTGCATCTGCATAACTACGGATGATGGCGAGGGGTTTGATACCCATGGCATCTGCTTTTTCTTTGCTCATCAACACCAAGGCAGCCGCACCATCGTTCATGGTAGAAGCGTTGGCTGCGGTTACGGTACCATCTTTGGTGAAAGCAGGTTTGAGTTCGGGTATCTTATCAAATTTTACGTTGAAGGCCTCTTCATCCTTTGCAAATTTTACTGGATCGCCTTTGCGCTGCGGAATCTCAACAGGAACAATTTCTGCATCAAAATATCCGTTGGCCCATGCCGCCTGGCTGCGTTTGTAGCTTTCGATGGCAAATGCATCCTGTTCATCGCGACTGATATTGCACTCTTTCGCGCAAAGTTCGGCAGCATTACCCATGGCGTAGTTATGATATACATCCGTAAGGCCATCTTTTGCGAGACCGTCAATCAGATTCACATTACCATATTTATTGCCCCATCGCATATTGGGACTATAGAACGGAACATTACTCATACTTTCCATGCCGCCTGCAACAATGATGTCAGCGTCTCCCAATAGTATCGCTTGCGCCGCCTGCGCGATGGCTTTCATACCACTTGCACAAACTTTATTTACAGTGGTACAGATTACACTGTCCGGAAGGCCGGCAAATTTAGACGCCTGTCGTGCCGGCGCCTGGCCGGTATTGGCCTGGATCACGCAACCCATCAATACTTCCTGCACATCTCCTGGTTGAATACCTGCTTTCTCAACAGCGGCTTTAATAGCAATGGCACCAAGTTGTGGGGCAGAAAAATCTTTGAGGCTACCACCAAAACTGCCGATCGGAGTACGAACAGCTGATACAATATAAACGGTCCTATTAGACATATTCAGTTTTTGAAGCGCAAAGATAATAAAATATACTAACGATTGTTAGCAGGGTTATTCCTGATAAATACGGGATTTTACCCGTTGTTTGGTGGAAGTAGTTGATCTACTTTTACAGCATCATAAACGTTTACAAGCGTTTGTGACGTATCAAAACCAAAACTAAAAAGCCTCCACCATGCATACTGACCCTACGCAATTTACGCAACTGGCGATCGATCTTGAAATAATACCTATTGCATTCCGCGGTGGATTTGTCCTTTTTTTATTAATGGTGATGTTCCTAATGAAGGACGAAGACAAGAAAAAAGGCATTGGCCGGATCAATGACTGACCGGTTCGTTTAACATCACGCTCTCATTCTTTAACTACAGGATCTGCGAGTCTTGATTTGGCTGAAAAATAAGTTTGCAGGTTATTTGATTTGATAAAAAAATGGCCCATTTTCATGAGCCATGATATCAAACTACCCTAAACGATATGGTTCCAGCCAAATTTATCCTCCTCTTTTCCCGTACGCAAACGTTCCATCCGGTATTTCAGTCGCGTTGAAATACTTGTTTTTGTATAAGCGGGTATTGAATGATCCACGCCATTGATATGGATTGTGCCGATGGGCGCCACCACCGCTGCGGTACCTGCACCAAATGCTTCGGCAATCGTTCCCCTTGCAAATGCATCTTCCAGTTCCTGTACGGATACCTGCCGTTCTTCCGTTTTATAAGCAAGATCGCTTGCAAGCGTTAACAGTGAATCACGTGTTACACCATCCAGGATAGAATCTGATATGGGAGGTGTTACAAGTGTATCATTGATCACGAAAAAAATGTTCATCGAACCTGATTCCTCGATGTATTTATTTTCTGCGGCGTCCGTCCACAGCACCGCATCATATCCTTCTTTTTTTGCCTGGAGTGTTGGGAAGAATGAGCCTCCATAGTTACCGCCGCATTTTGCAAAACCCGTCCCTCCCCTCGCGGCCCGGATATAATTTGTTTCAACTTTTACTTTGATCGTGTGTGCAAACAATGCAGGTACGGGGCCTGTAAAAATGATAAAGCGATATTCATCCGCAACCTTTAACCCGAATCTTGCTTCACTGGCAAACATGAACGGGCGAAGGTATAGGGCGGTGCCAGGTTGCGTTGGTATCCACGCTTCGTCAAGTTCTACCAACCGCGATAATCCTTCTACAAAAATTTCTTTAGGCAATACCGGCATACACATCCTTTCCAGCGAGCGTACAAAACGTTTGTGATGTTTTTCCATCCGGAAAATATTGATCCCGCCGTCCTCCATTCGGAATGCTTTCATTCCTTCGAACACGGTTTGCCCATAATGCAAGGCTAACATACACGGGCTGGCCACCAGGTTTCCAAAAGGCACAATATGCGGTGCATGCCATTCGCCATCTGAATAATCGCAAACAAGCATGTGGTCGGAAATATGCTTCCCAAATTCAAGCGCGTTAAAATCTACCTCAGCTAATTTTGAATGATTCGTTCTGCGAATCTGTATGTCTGTAAGAAGTTCCATGTTTTAATTTTTGGTTTTATTTATTTTATAATGGCGTCCTGTTCAAATGCAGACCGATAGTTTTCAGCACCTGCGATCGCTTCCTCTATTCCGATCGCCATTTTTACGTTGGCGCGCGCATAGATACCTGTTTCAGGTTGCAGATGCACAAAACCTATTTTTTCGTATAACTTAATCGCGCCTGCATTTTTTGTATTTGAATAAAGGATTACTTTTTCAGCACCGAGTTCCGTCGCTTTTTCAAAACTGGCATAGCTGATCGCTTCTGCAATGCCTCGTCGGCGGAAATTGCTGTCTACCGCCATCTTGGTAAATTCATATATCGTATCGCTTACTTTACGCAGGCCCACAGTGCCCGCTATTTTCCCTTCGTAAAGAGCCATCAGTATAGCGCCACCGTTTTTTAATATGGCTTCATCGGGATTGGTCAGTACAAATTCATCAAACGGTTCCATCGTAAAAAACGCTTCGATCCATTCCCGGTTGAACTTCTCAAAATAAGGCTGGTGCTCCGGCCGGTAATCAACAATACATATCGGGTTCATGCTGTTATTTTTTTAGACAACACAAAATTGTTTGAAAGTTTACTATTAAAACAGATTCAGTTTTTGTATTTTTGACTATATCAGATTGATGAGCGCAGCGATGCTAGATGCTAGATGCTAGATGCTAGATGCTAGATGCTAGATGCTAGATGCTAGATGCTAGGCGTAACTGGAATTGTGTGTTCACTATTATAAAACTGTATTATGAAATTCAACGGGGATGATCATTTGTACATGCAGGTGGCGAATGGCCTTGAAAAAATGATCGCTGAAGAGGTATTACTGATCGGTGACAAACTTCCCTCTGTGCGCATACTGAGTGAAGAGAACGGGATCAGCATGGGCACTGCGTTCCAGGCATATTATCACCTGGAGTCAAAAGGTCTTATTGAATCGAGACCGAAGTCTGGTTACTATGTGCGTTTCAATCACAAAAGATTTCCCGCGTTACCCAAAATGATACCGACCGATGCTTTGTCGCACGATGTGAGCGTAAAAGAAATGATCGCTTCACTATATTCAGATATCAGTTCAACAGATGTGATCAATTTCGCATTGGCTGTTCCCGACAGTTCCTTATTGCCCGCAGCCAAGATCAATAAATCAGTTATGCGCGCGATCCGCAATTCAAAAGATCATTGCATCGGCTATGAACATACACAAGGCAACCCGGAATTGCGCAAACAGATCGCCAAACTTTCTTTCAATTGGGGTGGTAAAATAAAACCGGATGAAGTAGTGGTTACCTGTGGCTGCCTGGAAGCAATCACGCTTTGTTTAAAAGCAGTAACAAAATATGGCGACACGGTTGCAGTGGAGTGCCCTACGTATTTTGGCATTTTCCAGGCGATTGAAAATATGGGGCTGAAAGTTGTGGAGATATCATCCGACCCCGTGCATGGCGCCGATCTTGACAGTTTTGGAAAAGCGATCAAAAAATTTCCTATCAAAGCCTGTGTGTTCATTCCCAATTATAATAACCCGATGGGAAGTTGTATGCCCGACGAACAGAAAAAAAGATTGGTCAGCATCATCACCAAACACAATATCCCACTGATAGAAGATGATATCTACGGTGAATTGTATTTTGGAAAGAACCGGCCAAGAACCTGTAAATATTACGATACAAAAGGACTGGTGATGCATTGTTCCTCTTTATCCAAATCACTAACGCCCGGCTACCGTATTGGTTGGGCCTTACCGGGAAAGTTTACCGATGAAGTAAAACAGATGAAACGGATCCACAATATCAGTTGCCCGAATATTACACAGGCTGCCATCGCGCATTTCCTGCAACATGGCAGGTATGAATATCATTTAAAGAATCTGCGAAAAGCATTACACACGCAAAGCCTGCGTTATATGCAGGCGGTGATTGATCATTTCCCGGCCGATACAAAAGTATCGAGGCCGCAGGGTGGATTTATTCTATGGATCGAATTGAATAAAAAGGTCAACACATTCAAACTCCGCAGCGAAGCAATGAAACACAAGATCTCCATCATGCCCGGCAGGATCTTTTCCGTGAGCGCAAATTACTCAAACTGTATGCGCCTGAGTTTTGGAAAACAATTTACAGAGGATACGGAGTATGGTTTGATGGTAGTTGGAAAGCTGATCAGAAAAATGTTGTGATCACAATCCAAATTATTTGTTGAACGGTCATCATTTGTATCAAAATCGTTTTTATCTTTGTTATCCCAATCATAGATCAACCTTTGTATTAGTATCTACCGAACTCTACACAGACATCTTTTACTGATCCTGTAATACCTTTTGTTTTCAATTTTTTAAAGTCTTCAAAAGATCGGTCACTCAATTATTAATTATTCATTGTTAATTATTAATTGCCGTTTTATGGAAACTTTATGATTTTGAATCTAACAACAGTAAATAGATAGGCTATTTTTATTATATAATCATCCTAAATGATTTTACCAAAACTGCAGAGGAAATTGTATGCCACTTTAGGTGTTTGCATTTTCTTTTTTTCAATTGCTTCCTCGGGTCAAACCACTCCTGTTAAAGGAACCATCATGGATACATTGAGTAAAACGGCTATGCACAATGCCGTTGTATACCTCAAGAACCCGAAAGATTCTTCCCTTGTAAAATATACGCGCGCAGATGCCAAAGGTGTTTTTGAATTGGGCTCGATCACCGAAGGAAGATATATTATGGTGGTTAGCTATCCAAACTATGTTGACTGGATCGACTCTGTGGATATCAAAGGAAACGCACCATTGGATATAACTATAGCCTTAACCACCAAGGCCCACCTGTTACAGGAAGTGATCGTTCGGCAGACCATCGCTCCTATCCGCATCAAAGGGGACACAACAGAATATATTGCAGACAGTTTTCATGTTAAGCCCGGCGCCACAGTTGAAGATCTTTTAAAGATCATGCCCGGTTTTTCTGTGAACAGCAAAGGCGAGATCACCACACAGGGGCAAAAAGTACAAAAAGTGTTGGTGGATGGAGATGAATTTTTTGGAGATGATCCTACCATGGCCACACAAAACCTGAATGCGAAAGATGTGGCACGGGTACAGGTATACGATAAGAAAAGCGACCAATCAACCTTAACCGGTATTGATGATGGCAGCAAAGAAAAAACGGTAAACCTTGTCTTAAAAGAAGAAGCCAAAAAAGGATATTTTGGATCAGTTACTGCCGGATCTGATCTCGATAAATATTACCAGGGTAAGATAGCAGCAAGCAGGTTTACCAGTACATTAAAAGTCGGTACGCTGATCACCGCCGACAGAACGGGTCGCAATGGTATGAGTTGGGAAGAAGAACAGGATTACGGGGGCATCAGTACTACGGTTGAAAACGGCAGCGTACAATTCTCCTGGGATGGCGATGAGGAATTTAGTAACTGGCAGCAGGAAGGTATACCCGAAAACCTGCAAACTGCTTTTATGCTGAACAAGAAATTCGGCAAACTAAAAAGTAATACATCGAACAACTATAGTTACAACCACTTAACCCTGGCAGGTGAAGGCAATACAGCTACTAAATATATTTTACCTGATACCATTTATTATAATAACCAGGCACGATCGAACAGCAGTGATAAATGGAGACAGAGTATGAGTTCAAAGAATGAGTTCAACCTCGATTCGATGACAAGCATAAACATCAATGCAAAGACCAGTAACGGCAAAAATCATAGTTACAGTTTGCAAACCGGCGAATATCTTACAGACAAATTATCACCTGTAAATAAAAGCAACCGTACCAATAGCTCTTCGGGTGATAACAGTAGTAATAAAGTTGATATTTTCCTGAGAAGAAAATTAAACAGCGCAGGAACGCGTTCCGTTACACTCAGCACTGGCATCTCAACCAATCAAAATACGAGTGAAGGTTACCTGTATAATAAAACAGATTTTTATTTGAATGGAACTCCTTCTTCCCAACAGATCATAGACCAGCGAAAACTGAATATCAGCGAGAGCAGATCTGTGCAGGCACTCGCCAGTTATCTTGAACCGATCAGCAAGAAAATGTCACTGAACATTAATTATACATTTAACACAAACAACACAGACCAGGATACACGTTCGTATGAAAAAACAAATGGCAAATATGATTCTTTGAATCTACTGTTCAGTAATCATTTCCGGTTCATCAATACTTCACACCGTGGCGGGTTTTCATTTAACTATATAAGCAAAAAACTTACGGCAAAAGCGGGCCTTGCTATCCAGGATCTTGCGCTTAAGCAAACAAATCTTTATAAAGATTCATCGCTGTCAAGAAATTTTACCAATTTCTTTCCCAATGCCAATATGAGATGGAAGTTCTCACAATCAGGCAGCATCAATATGAATTACAGTGGCAGCACACAGCAGCCTTCCCTGATGCAGTTGCAACCGATCGTGAATAATAATGATCCTTTAAATATCGTGACTGGTAATCCCAACCTGCGGCCTGCTTTCAGTCACAATATCTGGTTTAATCTGTCCGATTATAAAGTACTCAGCAACCGTGGCATCTGGGGATATGGCAGTATCAACGTTACAGAAAATGCATTCAGCAGTAAGAGCGTAGTAAATAGCCAGGGAATACGTACAACAGAGACGGTTAACGTAAACGGAAACTTTAATTACTATGCCGGCTTCAGCATCAGCAGGCAGATCATGAAGTTCGATGTATCGCTTGACCCGGGCATCAGTGGTAACCGGTATGTAAATTTTGTGAATGGGCTCGAAAATATTACAAACAGTTTTAGTCCAACACTTGGATTGAGTATACGCAGGTCAATTGAGAAGTTGATGAGCTTCGATCTTTCGTATAGCGCAGGGTTTAACCGTTCATCGTCTTCGATCAATTCAGGTGCCGTTACAGAATACTGGACACACCGTATAAGAACCTATGCTTACTACAAATTCAAGGGAGGATTGGAATTGAATACTGATCTTAATTATAACTATCGCCAGAAATTATCGCCTACCGACAAGAGCAATAATTCAGTGGTGTGGAATGCTTCCCTGGAAAAGAAACTGTTTAAGAAAACAGATATTACAGCGATCTTATCAATAAATGATATTCTCAATCAAAGGATCGGGTTTGACAGGAATATCAGCAGCAACTATGTAACAGAAAACACGTATACTACCGTTCAACGCTATGCATTATTATCACTAAGATGGAAATTCAACAAGAACAGAAAACCATCTGAGGATGATGAATAACGAACAAATAATATATCGCATGAAAAAAATAATAGGTTTCCTTTCTCTACTCATTGTTGTCGTTTCAGGCAATGCACAAACCCAGTTCATTACTGCGGGGAAGATAGAGTATGAAAAGAAATTCAACATCCATAAAGAAATAGAGGATGAACATTGGCTGGATAACGTGAAGGATAAACTTCCCAAGTTCCGTACATCCTTACACAACCTATATTTCGGGGATGGTAAAACTTTATTTGAAAAGGGCACTGATGTATATGTAAAGATCCCTTATATGGGTGATGATAATAGCATCGACGATATCATATACACCGATCTGAAACAGGGGGTCTTTGCAAAAAAACAATCCGTATTCGATGAAACTTTCCTGATCAGTGATTCGATACGGAATATCAAATGGCAGATGACGAACGAATTAAGGGATATCGCAGGTTTCGAGTGCCATAAAGCTGTGGGAAGAATACTTGATTCTGTTTATATTATTGCGTTTTATACGGACCAGATCACTGTGAGTGGCGGACCTTTGTCTTATTGCAATCTTCCGGGAATGATATTGGGCGTTGCCATACCGAGAAGCAACCTTACTTTTTTTGCTACAAAAGTAGAACTGACGGAACCCAAGCCTGAAAAATTAGTACCGCCTGTTGCCAAGAAAAAAGTAACCTACAAAGTATTTACGCAAACCATTCAGAAAGCAATGACCGATGGGGATTGGGGTAGTTATGGAAGAAAAATAGTGATCAACGCCTTGTTGTAAAGTAGATTTTGTGCCACAGAAGACACAGATCAGCACAGAATTTTCAGTGTTAGTCTGTGTCTTCTGTTGCAATATCTTCCTGACCCGTTAGTTGTATGCCCGTTTTTGTGAAAGCGATCTTTTGTTGTTTGTATAAATTTCCGGTGGTCATTTTAAAGGTCTTCTTGCTCATCCCAAAAAAATCATAGATCTCCTGCGGATCTGATTTATCATGGTAAGGGAGATAGCCATTGTTCTCGCTTAATAAACGAAGGATCTTGCCGCCCTCGTCTTCTACTTTCTGGTAACCGGGTTTACCAAGTACCACATCAATTTTATTATCAGGGCGGATTGTTTTGATGAATCCTTCCATTTTATCACCGATATGCAAAGTTGTATAGATCTCGTTGCTATGCAGCAAACCTGTGTGCTGGTTATTAATGATCATCACATACCCTAATTCTGATTGACGGTAGACCAGTAATTCAACGATGTCTTTTTCTTTAACGGTCAGCTCATCGTTGTTCAACATCGATTCGATCTTTTCCGTAGCAGCTACGCGGCCTGTCTGTTCATCAATGTATAATTTAACGAGATATTCCGCTCCTTCACGCATACCACCAAGCTGTTTGGATTTGGGTACAAACAGATCCTTCATCAAGCCCCAGTCTAAAAATGCGCCCAAACCGGTGACAGATACACATTTCATCTTCACGATCTCTCCTACCACGGCTTTGGCTTTCTGCGTGGTGGCAATCAGGCGGTTGTCTGAATCGTGGTAAACAAATACATTGAGCTCATCGCCCACACGAAGCGTTCTGGGGGCGAAACGTTTCGGCAAAAGAATGCCTTCGGCCCCATCATCAAGGTAAAAACCAAAATCTACTTTGCGGCTTACTTTTAGTGTGTTGTATTGTCCTACCAGTACTTCATTCATCGATCAGGCTGTTTGTTCAGAATGGCGAAGGTACGATTGTTTATTTTGACGGTAATTTTCGCTGATGACCATTGCATAGCGTTCAGGCCGCAGGAGCGTCCCGACCGCGCGCCGACCGGTTGAGAATGTTTATATGTTAGCAACTTTCACACTTTCGCAAGCAAAGCATTTGATATTTTGCAGGTGTATGAACAGAAAAATACAGGCAGCGGGTATTCTTTTATTTCTATTGATGCATTCGCATTCTTTTTCGCAAAATGTAGACGGGCATTGGTACGGAGTGGGTATTGTGCAGGCAAATGCAGAATATAATAATTATATGTCTGAACTGATCCTTAAGCAGAAAGGGAAAACGGTTTCAGGAACATTGAATTATTATTTTATGGATAGCCTGGTAAAGGTGAACGTGAATGGCAGCTTCGATGCCCAAACACGCAAACTAACGCTGAAGCCTTTCTTAATGATCTATTATCTTTCTCCAAATTTAAAGAACAGCATCGACTGTACTATGTCGGGAGATTTTGTATTTATGGCATCTAAAACGGAAACAATCTTATTAGGTGGCCTGGTAAGTGACGCGCTTCATAGCCGGACTACGCCGCCGATCAATTTCCGATTCATACACTCCAGCGATACTGCTAAATTAATAACGAAAGATGAGCCCGAAGAGGTAGAAAAAGATACAACAAAGGTCGTTGTTGCTGTTCCCAAGCCGGTACAGGTTGATGAAATGTTTGCGCAGCGCTCCAAAGTATTCACAAAAGAACTGGAAGTAACCGGTTCTACTATACGGCTTGAACTGTATGACAATGGAGAGATAGATGGGGATGCAGTTTCACTTTACCTGAATGATAAAAGAATATTGAACAACTCGGTACTTTCACATAAGGCGATCCGGTTAACGGTGGAACTGGACCAGGATAAGGAATATAACGAGATCAGTATGTTTGCCGAAAACCTCGGAACAATACCACCCAATACTGCTGCACTGATCTTATACGATGGAAAAACCCGCCATGAGATATTTCTTACGAGTGATCTGAGCAAGAATGCTACAATAAAATTGAAGAGAAAGAAATAGCGGGCACGAATTACACGAATTATTGGACTCTAGTTTTCAAACACGAATTACACGAATTTTATCACGAATTAAACTCGCATAGCACAAACCTCAAATTCGTGTCAATTAGTGTAATTCGTGCCCATAAATTCGTGTTGGCGTATTTATTTATAACTGATCAATTCCGCATTCAACTTCTTAGCCAAACCTTTTGCGCCCCAGCTCATTACCACATCGTGGTTATAATTGAATGCAGGTTTCAGCATGAAAGAAAGATAATTCATCCAGGCTTTGTTGGTAAATACGGTCCACTTGTATTGTATATAAGTGATGCCATCCTTCTCTTCAAAAAACCATTCTCCTTCACCTTCCAGTTCTCCGAAAGCTTCGCCTTTCATGTGTTTATATTTTTCGAGTTCTGTTAACCGCATGTTGAATGCAAGCTGGTACGGCAGGATACTGCGCCAAGTATATTCGCGAACGCCACCTATTCCGTCGGCGTCACCTTTTTCTAGCTCTTTTACTTTTACAACCCCTTTCCACCATTCGGGCCATTCCAATGAATCATGAATAGCGTCCCAAACCAGTTTAAGTGGTGCTTTGATCTGCCAGCGTGTAATGAATGCGTATTGTGTAGCCATAAAACTATTTTTATAAAATACGATAAACAGTTCTGGTTGGATTATTCAAACAATTCCGGCTGCGCATTTTCATCTTTTGGTTTCTGTTCCCATTCCATCTCAATGGTCTTGCTGTAGTCTGTAAGTTTGGCACCTACTGCTTTCCAGCCCATTACCTCCACCATTTTGGCTACTTTAAATTTCGCTTTCCGCACCTGTTGCCCGCGGCCTGTTTGAACTACCAGTATCGGTTCTGCATCCGTAGTTACGGCTTCCAGGCGGTTCCCATCCCCTTCTTTGATAAAAGTGAATTGGGTTTTCAACGTGGTGGTTTCAATTTTGAAACGCTTGATATTGTATTGTTGTTTGTCAGTATCAAGATATACAGCGCTGATGATCTTTTCGGGTACAAATTTTTCGATCAAAGAAATTTTCTCCGGCTCGAAACGTTGCGTGATCTCCGTATCCGTTAGCTCGTACGATCCATCATGATAAAAAATAATGATCTTATCGTCTTCAAAGCTGCCTAGGTACTGGCCTTTTTCGTCTGTATTCAGCCGGCCGAATTTATCATCGAACCATAATTTACGTCCCGCTAACGTGCTTCTTCCCGCCTCTTTGAACTTGACGGTTTTAATCGGATACTTGGTAACCTGGTTACCCATACTGCTCCGCCCCTTGATCTCGAGTTCTTCAAAATAGAAATCCAATTCTTTGATACGTGCAGAACAATTCGGGCTCAGGATTATTTTTACAGCCTCCGCTTCTCCATTTAAATTAGCAGAGAAATAATGTACTTTACTTTTATCAGAACCTTTGGTAAGATCATACTCCTTGTCACGCGTTACGCCGGTAACATTAAATCGCTTAGCATAACTCACACCTGATTTTCCATCGAGATAGATCATGTTGTAGGTGGTACGTTCATCGTTCTTCTGGAACACCGCGGCGTGGATAATGTCTTTGCCGATGAAAACTTTATCAGAAACCTTCACCACTTTCATTGTGCCACCTTTGGTAAAGGCGATGATATCATCATAGTCAGAACATTCGCACAGGAATTCGTCTTTCTTCAGGCTGGTTCCAATAAAACCTTCCGCAACATTCATGTATAGTTTTGTATTCGCGATGGCAACCTGTTTTACCTGGATCGTATCAAATTCTTTGATCTCGGTTTTGCGTTCCCGGTTTTTGCCATATTTTTTCAGCAGGTTCTCAAAATAAGCAACGGCGAAATCGGTCAGGTTATCAAGGTCAAATTTTACCTGTTTGATATCGTTTTCAATGCCTTTGATCTGTTCTATCAGTTCATTGATATCAAGGCGATAAATTCTCCTTACCGGTTTTTCCGTAAGCTTTAAAATATCGTCACGTTCGATAGCACGCTTTAATCTTTTCTTGAATGGCGTGAATGCTTTATCGATTGCTTCGATCACTTTATCCCAGGTAGCATGTTTCTGTTCGAGTTCTTTGTAGATCTTTTCTTCAAAGAATATTTTTTCCAATGAAGTGTAGTGCCATTTATCTTCCAGTTCACTGAGTTTGATCTCCAATTCTTTTTTCAGTAATGCTTTCGTGTTTTCCGTAGAAACGTTCAGCAGTTCATGTGCCGTAAGGAATTGCGGTTTATCATTTACAATCACGCAGGCATTCGGAGAAATGCTCACTTCACAATCTGTGAAGGCATATAGTGCATCAATCGTGATATCGGGTGAAATACCTGGCGCGAGATCGATCTGGATCTCAACTTCTGCAGCCGTAACATCAATTACTTTTTTGATCTTGATCTTACCCTGTTCGTTGGCCTTGGTAATACTCTCCATCAATTGTGTAGTAGTAACGCCATAAGGTACATCGCGGATAACCAGTGTTTTTTTATCCAGTTCCTCAACATGTGCTCGTACCCTTACTTTACCGCCACGTTTGCCATCGTTATAATTGGATACATCCACCATTCCCGCAGTCTGGAAATCAGGATATAATTCAAATTTTCTTCCACGCAAACTTTTGATAGAAGCTTCTATCAGTTCACAAAAATTATGCGGCAATATCTTGGTTGATAAACCCACCGCAATGCCATCAGCGCCCTGTGCAAGCAGCAGGGGGAATTTCATGGGAAGTACAACGGGCTCATTTTTTCTTCCGTCGTAACTTAACTGCCATTCGGTTGTCTTGTTATTAAAAGCAACTTCTAATGCAAATTTTGATAATCGTGCTTCAATATATCGCGCAGCCGCAGCTTCATCGCCTGTTCTTACATCGCCCCAGTTACCCTGTGTTTCGATCAGCAGGTCCTTCTGCCCAATGTTCACCAATGCATCACCGATACTCGCATCACCATGCGGATGGTACTGCATGCTCTGACCGATGATATTTGCCACTTTATTAAAACGCCCGTCATCCATTTCCTTCATGGCATGAAGAATGCGGCGCTGAACCGGTTTCAAACCATCTTCAATAGCCGGAACAGCACGTTCTAATATTACATAAGATGCATAATCAAGGAACCAATTTTTATATTGTCCCTGCACGCCTGTTTCATTTTCAAATACCCGGTTCTCTTTTTTTTCTTTCGCCATTTTTTATAGAGCACTAATTTTTATTAACCTGCATAAGTCAAAATTCAAAAGTAAAAATTCAAAAACTGAGCCTCACATTTTTGAATTTTTACTTTTGACTTTTAATTCTCATCCAACCGGAATGTGTCCACCTTCCCATCTTCCAACGTATTCAATTCTAAAAAAATCGTATCCGTATCCGCAATCACTTCATGCCACGCAAAAGGATAAACGGTTACCAAAGCGGGCGCGATCACTTTTTCTGTCCCTTTGATCTCCCTGTTTCGTACATCAAACCAATGAATGGTGATCTCTCCGGAAAACAAAACCAGTTTTTCGGGATTTTTTCCCACCGATAATCCTTTATGATAATGCCTGGCACTAACCGCACCTTTTTTTCGATAGCCACAGACAAACTGTGTGCTCCTGTCCGTATCAAAATAATGCGTTGGGCCTCTTTCGTCTTCCGCAATTTTTGGTATCCCGGTTACTTCTATCATACATTATTTTTTATACCTGGTACAATTCAAGCGGCTGGTCATTCGGATCATAGAAAAACAAAAACAATTTGCCAGTAAACTCATCTGTTCTCATTACTTCTACTTTAACACCGTTTGCTTTTAGCCATTCATACCCGGCATTTACATCTTTCACAGCAAATGCCAGGTGCCGCAAACCTTTTGCTTCAGGAAAAGAACCACGCTCATGATACTCAGGAAACGAGAATAATTCTATTTGATATAACCCATTCAAAGCAAGATCGAGTTTATACGAATTTCTTTCTTTCCTGAATACTTCCGCTATCACTGTAAACCCCAGTACTTCTGTATAAAATTTCTTACTCACCTCGTACAATTCATCGCTAGTAAGGATGGCAATATGATGTATGGCTTCGATCTTCATTACGCTTCGGCTTCTATTACTGTTATCTCTGTATTGGCAGCACCGGCTAATGATACAGTCAGTTCTTTCCATCCCTTTGCCCAATCTCCCTGAACATCCAATTTTCCTTCTGCTACAAGCGCGCGTATGCGCCACACAAGAAATACATCGCCGGTTTTTACTTTCATCTTTCCTAGTGTGTTACTGAGAAGTTTCCCCAGTTTTTGTGGCGCTGCAACTGCGTTGGCAAGAATATCCTTATCATAAAAATCAGCGTCTTTTCCAATTACTTTTTTACCACCCTCTAAAAAACGAACAGTTGCATTTTCGTTACAAAGTTTTTTCCACTCGTCCGGGTCAACTTCAAATTCGCTTAAGGTAATGGGCCTTGCGAGTTTTTTGGCTTTCAAAAATTCTTTTGGTTGAATTTCGAAAAGACTGGTCGGGTAAAAAATATTTCCTTTCTCATTGATAAAAGGAAGATTATTAAGATACAGAACATGGATCATTCCCTGGTAATTTTTTAGCTGGCTCATCAACCAATAATAGCCGCATACATCGTGAACATTCTGTCCCATCCAGATCCATACGTGTTCATCAGTATTTTCTTCCAGGCGTTTTAGTAAATCATGAACCGTTAGTTTATCGTCTACAATATTCAATGATTCGGTATAAGGTGAAAACTCCAATAACATTTTCCACCAATCCCTTCTTGCCTGGTAGCCTTCCGTACCATAAATATCGCCCAACGGGCCCACAGCAAAATCATCTTTGATCTCAATGATATCGCCTTGCATACTTTCATCCAGGACTATCGCTTTTTGTAAAGCTTCTACGTTTGATTGTTCAAAAACTATATGGAGCATGATTGTTAATTAGTAATTAATAATTAATAGTTAGTAATTCATTTATTTCGTGAAGCTTCCGGAATTTGGCAATTACTAATTATTCATTACTAATTACTAATTCTTTTCCAATCACTTCTATCACATCCAGGTCCGTACGCAGATTCGCAATGATCTTATCCTGTCTTTCCGGTGTATTCTTTCCCATGTAAAAATCAAGGATATCGTGTATGGCCACTTCATTGTTAATACTGATCAGTTGTTTGCGCATGTCCTGGCCGATGAATTTGCCGAATTCTTCAGGACTGATCTCTCCTAACCCTTTAAAGCGTGTGATCTCCGGTTTGTTTCCTAATTTTTTTACGGCTTGTTGTTTCTCGTTTTCATCATAACAATAAATAGTTTCCTGTTTATTTCTTACACGGAACAAAGGTGTTTCCAGTATGTACACATGTTCGTGTTTAACCAGGTCGGGAAAGAACTGCAGGAAAAAAGTTAGCAGCAAGAGGCGTATGTGCATTCCATCCACGTCTGCATCGGTAGCTATAACCACCTGGTTATAACGTAATCCTTCCAGTCCATCTTCGATATTCAATGCATGTTGTAATAAATTGAACTCTTCATTTTCGTAAACCACTTTTTTAGTGAGCCCAAAACAGTTCAACGGCTTACCACGCAAACTGAATACTGCCTGCGAATCCACATTGCGCGATTTGGTAATGCTTCCGCTAGCACTATCTCCTTCGGTTATAAAAATGGTTGAATTATTCTTGATCGTGTTGAACTCTTCTTTGTTCTTTGGCGGCGGCTCGTCGTTTAAATGCACCCGGCAATCACGCAATTTCTTATTATGAAGATTTGCTTTTTTGGCGCGTTCATTGGCAAGTTTCTTAATACCGGCCAGTTCCTTTCTTTCCCTTTCATTCTGTTCAATGCGTTTCTTCAGCGAATCTGCAACAGTTGGATTACGATGCAGGAAATTATCGAGTTCTTTCGCAAGAAAATCCTGTATAAAATTCTTCATGCTCGGCCCGCCCTCATACACATTCTGCGAACCCAATTTTGTTTTGGTCTGGCTCTCAAACACCGGCTCCTGTACACGTACAGAAACTGCCGCTACAATACTGGTGCGTATATCCGATGCTTCGTAATCTTTCTTGAAAAAATCGCGGACAACTTTTACATAGGCTTCCCTGAATGCCTGCTGGTGAGTTCCACCCTGCGTAGTGTACTGTCCGTTCACAAAAGAAAAAATATCCTCGCCGTAATCGTTGTTATGAGAAAGCGCAACTTCTATATCCTCACCTTTTAGATGGATGATGGGATAACGGAGTTCATCCGGATTTGTTTTACGCTGCAACAGATCGAGCAAACCATTCCTGCTCACATATTTTTTACCGTTAAAATGCATGGCCAATCCAGCATTCAGGTAGCAATAGTTCCACAACTGGTTATCGAGGTACTCGTGTATGTAATGAAAATTACGGAACACGGTATCATCCGGCGTGAAGACCACCAGGGTACCATTTGGTTCATCGGTTTTGGCTTCTTTGTATTCTTTGATCAGTTCGCCTTTCTCAAATTCGGCGGTCTTTTCTTTTCCTTCGCGGAAAGCCGTTACTTTAAAATACTGGCTCAATGCATTCACTGCTTTGGTACCCACACCGTTCAATCCCACACTTTTCTGGAACGCTTTGCTATCGTATTTGGCGCCGGTATTGATCTTGCTCACCACATCCACCACTTTACCCAGGGGAATGCCGCGGCCGTAATCACGAACGGTCACATTCTTTCCTTCGATGGTGAGTTCCACCTGTTTGCCATAACCCATCGTGTATTCATCAATGCAGTTATCTATCACTTCCTTGATCAGTACATAGATCCCGTCATCCGGCGCAGAGCCATCTCCCAGTTTCCCGATATACATACCCGGCCGCAGCCTGATATGCTCTTTCCAATCAAGTGAACGGATGGATTCTTCATTATACTCAAATAAATTCTTCACATCTGCCATGGTTCAATCGTTGTTTATATAGTCAGCTTTTGTTCTTTATTCAACTTCGTTGTGTCACTCAGTTGTACGTCCGGTTCATTATTCAGCAATCAAGACGCTACTTCTACACGGGTTCGACTCCCGCCGTCCCACAGTAACCAAATATTGGTACAACCCGCAAATCTAACTACCTCACATCGCAGCCCAACTTTACTTTTCTACAAATCGCCACAGAATGTGGATAAACCTGTTAAAAACCTTAATTCCATTAGGTTAGCGCAGTCTAAAACTTAGTTTTGGGCCATCGAACCCGAAATACCATATATCGAGACCGATCTTGATCGGATAGCTGCTTTTTCGGCGGCGAAAGTTGCCGAGAACGACCGTTTCAAAGTGTTTGTGAAAGAAAGGAACGGCGATCAGGTAGATGAGATGGTTTTTCATCTCGATAAAACCATTTCTCCCCTCATCAATTGCACCGATTGCGGCAATTGCTGCAAAAGCCTGATGGTACTTATTTCGGACGATGAGGCAGATAATCTTTCCACGCATCTCGGCCAAACGCGAAAAGCATTTGATGAAAAATATCTCGAAAAAGGAAGCAACGGCCTCATGATCATGAACCGCATGCCCTGTCATTTTTTGAGCGATAACAAATGCACTGTGTACGAACATCGTTTTGAAGGATGCAAAGAATTTCCTGCCCTGCACCTGCCCAATTTTAAGAACAGGCTGTTTACCACATTCATGCATTACGAACGCTGCCCCATTATTTTTAACGTGGTAGAGCAGTTGAAAGATGAGATGTCTTTTGAAAGGGATAGCTAAACGCGCGTGGTTATCTTTTTGTCGCTATTTTGCATACAGACAACGCCCCGTTGCCATACTTAGCTTATTAAAATGATCCGTCGCTCACTATTGATCAGTCTTGCATGTTTCACTGCTTGTCTCGGCCATGCACAACCGGTGCCGCTGCTTCGTATCATTCCTCAGCCTGCCAGCATCACTGAAAAACCCGGCGCTTTCACAGTCGACAAAAATGTGATTGTGTTTGTAAGCATAGAGGACCAGAAAAAATTACCTGAACTTCCTTTTTTCTTGCACCAGATCAATACCACTACTGGCCTGAACCTTGCATTGGCCAACGATTCATCCTCCAAAAAAACGATCTGTATAAAACTAACGCCTGCTTACCAGAACGCGGAAGGCGAAGAAGGTTATACAATGAATATAAGCGGCACAAGGATCCTGTTAACAGCCAATAAGCCCGCGGGAATTTTTTATGGATTGCAATCCTTTATACAATTGCTTCCACCCGGCAAGAACAATGTTTTGTCAATTCCGTGCGCCGACATCACTGATCATCCACGTTTTGGCTGGCGCGGTTTGATGCTGGATGTAAGCCGTCATTTCTTTACCAAAGCCGAGGTAAAAAAATACATTGATGAAATGGCGAGGTATAAATTCAATGTATTTCATTGGCATCTTACGGATGACAATGGCTGGCGCATCGCGATCAAAAGTCTTCCTGAATTAACAAAGATTGGCGCATGGAGAGTGCCGCGTACCGGCGGCGCATGGAGTTATTTTCAGCCTGCAGAACCGGGAGAAGCTGCTACAGACGGAGGGTTTTATACGCAGGAAGATATTAAAGAAGTGATCGACTATGCACATCAACGTTTTATAACGGTGCTGCCAGAGATCGATGTGCCCGGCCATAGCCTTGCGTTGATCGCCTCCTATCCCAACCTCTCGTGTACACAAAAAAAGTACAATGTAAATCCTGGCACACAATTCTATACAAAAGAAGACAATGCACTTTGTATCGGCAACGATTCTGTGTTTATGATGTTGGATAAGATCTTCACGGAAGTGGCTCAACTTTTCCCTTCACAATATATTCATATCGGTGGTGATGAGGCATTCAAAGGTTTTTGGGAAACCTGTACCAAATGCAGGAAACGCATGGCAACAGAACATTTAAAAGATGCGAAGGAACTGCAAAGTTATTTTATCAGGCGCGTTGAAAAAATGCTCCAATCGAAAGGAAAAAAGATCATTGGCTGGGATGAAATTTTACAAGGCGGCCTTGCACCCGATGCAACCGTTATGAGCTGGCGCGGTATAGATGGCGGCGTGGAAGCAGCCAAACAAAAACACCATGTGATCCTGACACCTTCTGCCAGCACCTACCTTGATCTTTACCAGGGTGACCAAAATGCAGAGCCACCTACTTACGGCATTAACACGCTCGCTAATGTTTACCGCTTTGAACCTTTGTCTGAAGGTATCAATGCTTCTTATGTCCTGGGTGGCCAGGGAACCCTTTGGTCGGAAGCAGTACCAACTTTTCGTCACGCCGAATATATGACATGGCCGCGGGGCCTCGCGCTTGCAGAAGTTTTCTGGAGCCCAAAGAACAAACCCAACTGGGATCATTTTATAGACAAGGTTGAGAACGAATTCAAAAGAATGGATGCGCTGAATATCAACTATGCAAAAAGTATGTACGATGCTATGATCAAAACTTCGATCGATAAAAACGGTGTGTTGCTATTCAGGTTAGTGTGTGAAGTAAACAATACAGATATTTATTACACTTTTGACAACACAAACCCCGATGCCTTCAGTAAGAAATATACCGGAGGGAACATTTCATTTCCGAAAGGCGCAGTACAACTCAAAATAATTACTTACCGCAACGGGCATCCATCCGGCAAACAGTATCGCGTTTATCTTGATGAGTTGATCAAACGGGCAAAAGATAAACCTGATTTTTAATTAGCAACAAAAAGATTGTATAGATCATGATGAGATATGGCATCGATATTTTACTAAGCGATCCTCCCTACTGGAAAAAAGAACGGATAGGTTTGGTAACGAATCATGCGGCAACCACGCGTGACAGTATTGCTTCGCGCGAAGCAATGCTCCAACAACAATTCAATCTGCAAAAACTATTTTCTCCTGAACATGGACTGGATGTGCAGGGAGCTGATGGCCATGAGATGAAAGATGGTAAAGATGTATTAACGGGTTTGCCGGTGATCAGCTTATACAGCAACAAACTCGCACCATCCAAAGAGGACCTTGCGGATCTCGATGTGGTACTGTTTGATATACCCGATGTTGGTGTTCGGTTCTATACCTATTTATGGACGATGACACATGTGATGGAAGCCTGTGCATCAAATCAAAAAAAACTGATCATACTCGACAGACCCAATCCTGTTTCAGGAAACATGGAACTGGCTGAAGGGCCGATGCTGGATGAAACGCAGGGATCTTTTATTGGAAGATGGCCCATCCCGATAAGACATAGTTGCACATTGGGAGAACTCGCTTTGTATTTTAATGCAACAAGAAACATACAATGCGAATTGGAAGTGATCAAATGTGAAGGATGGAACAGGAATGATCTTCAACCGGATTGGGGTACGCGTTTTATACCTACCTCACCCGCCATACAAAGTTTCCAGGCCATGCTTTTATATCCAGGTCTTTGTTTGCTCGAAGCAACCAATATCAGTGAGGGACGCGGCACTGACAGATCTTTCTGTGCAGCCGGTGCACCATGGATCAAAGGCGAGGCGATTGCGGGTATTCTGAATGATATGGGATTGGATGATGTAAGAGTTACGCCTTTTACATTCACACCAAACGACAAAAACTGCAAATACTATAATCAATTATGTGGCGGCGTTGAATTAGAAGTGCGGCAACCCGGATTTTTTCAATCTGTTTCTTATGGATTGATATTGACCAGGCTTATCAAACAAATGTATCCACAGCATTTTAAATGGGCGCCCTATCCTACTCTCGTGAATCCCACAGGTAAACAGCATCTCGATAAACTATTAGGTATCGCGGATAGTGAAAAAATATTTGAACTGCCGCTTCCGAAATTCATTGCAGAGGTTACGAGGTTAACACAGTGCAGAGATTGGAAGCATGAAATCTCTGAATATTTGCAATACCCATCATAGAACGTCATTGCGAGGAACGAAACAAACTGTGACACGAATAGCATGAAGTTTGCCATCGTAAGACACAGACTGTTTCGTGCCTCGCAGTGACGACGGCGAACTTTGCGTTCCATTCCCTTCCTTTGCATCTTTGCTCCTTGGCGCCTTTGCGTGAAAAAAAATATCCTACATTTAAGTCACAAAATGGACCTATGAGAAAATTCGAAAAGCTATTAGTTACCTTCTGTGCAATAGCATCCATTCTTTTTGCAAACGCACAACAACCCACCATCAAAATTCTCGAATCAGGAAAGCGTATCAGCATTCGTGGACTGAGCGTGGTAAATGACGATATTATCTGGGCAAGCGGCACCGGAGGTTCTGTAGCCCGCTCCACCAATGGCGGCAATACATTTACCTGGATGAAAGTACCCGGTTATGATAAAATGGATTTCAGGGATATAGAAGCGTTTGATTCAAATACGGCTATCATCATGGGTATCACTGCTCCTGCTGTGGTTCTAAAGACAACAGACGGCGGCGCCAGCTGGAAAAAAGTATTCGAAGACACCTCGCGAGGCGCGTTTATTGATGCGATGGCTTTTGGAGATGGTAATCGCGTCGGCGTAATCATAGGCGATCCGATTGTTAATAATACATTATATGAAATTGCCACTAAAGAGGGAGGTGACCGGTGGGTAAGGATTCTCGGGACTGGATCTTTTCCCAATGGTGTTCTTTTGAAAGAAGGGGAAGCATTCTTCGCATCCAGCGGGACAAATGTGCAGATGCTGGATGATAATTTCAATACAATTTTCGCTTCCGGAGGGAAAGCATCGAGGCTGTTTTATAAGGGCAGGATCGATGTGCTCCCAATTATGCAGGGAAAAGAAACCACCGGCGCAAATTCGATCGCTGTATACAAAAAGAAAAAAGGAATTGTTGTAGGTGGGGATTTTACGAAAGGACAAGATACAATCCCCATTAATAATTGCGTCTTGTTTGATATTACCTCCCGCAAACCCAAATTCATTATTCCCCAAACTCCACCGCACGGCTATCGCTCCTGCGTTATTTATCTCGATGAAAGAAATCTTGTTACCTGCGGTACAACCGGTGTTGATGTATCCAAAGACGGTGGTATGAACTGGGAATTGGTGACCAAAGACGGTTTTAATGTTTGCCAGAAAGCAAAAAAAGGAAATTCGGTATTTCTGGCGGGTAATGGGAAGATTGCGAAGCTGGTTTATCCTTAGATGCTGGATACTAGATTCTGGATTCTGGATCTTGAGTGTTGGAAAGCTTGTCTGGTATCCAGAATCTATAATCCAGTATCTAGCATCTAGTATCCAGTATCTCTCCTCCCGCATCGTAGTTTTTTAAAACAACCTCGCTCAAATTAAACCTTTGCCATCCTCCCCCGTCTATTATTAAAACCGGGCAAATGAAAAAGATATTTTCTGTTCTGATTGTAGCTTTTCTTACAATAACCGCATTTTCTACACAGGCTTCGGCACAGAGAAATGCACGTTTATCAAAAGAAACGCGGAAGGCTTTGCTTGACAGCCTCAGTCCTGAACAGAAAAAAGCTTTCAGGGACAAATTGAAGAACAGGTATGACAGCCTTTCCCCGGACCAAAAACAAAAAATAAAGCAGGAGCTCAAAAGCAAATTAGACAGCCTGCCCCCGAAGGAAAGAAAACAAATGCGCCAGGAATTAATACGCAACCGCAGAAAAGCAAATGGCTAAACTATTATAAAGAGCGTTCTTATGCAGCAGGGTAAAACAAGGGCAGACTGGTAACAGGATGCCCTTTGTTTTTTTAGGAAAGCTATGAGCCGTGAGCTATGAGCTATGAGCTATGAGCTTGCAATGTGCGCAACGAGTTTGTTTTTTATTCCTGACCAGGCTCGCAGCTCGAAGCTCATGGCTCGCAGCTGCTATTTCTTAAACGCGAAGTACACCGCACCAAGAATAAACAAAAAGCTGATCAAATACTTCGCCTGAAACGGCTCTTTTAAATACCAAACGGCAAATACGGAGAAAACAACAAGGGTGATCACTTCCTGGGTGATCTTTAGCTGGAAACCGTTAAAACCATTGAGAAAACCGGCTCGATTGGCAGGGACCATCAGGCAGTATTCGAAAAAAGCGATCAGCCAGCTGACCAGGATGGCTTTCCAGAGCGGTATTTCGGTGTGTTTGAGGTGGCCATACCAGGCAAACGTCATAAAAATGTTAGAAAGTACAAGTAATGCGATGGTTTTGATCATATATCGGTAAATTAGTAGTGTCTTCAAATTACTGCAATAAATGCAGATAGTTTTCCCCCTTGGTTGCCAGTTTGCCATTAGATCAACTGCTGCATGAAAATTGCAGTTATTTAATTGTAAAACAGTAGAAGAATGAAAAAGTTCCAGGCAGTTATCAAATTTACGATGGACGATCAGTTTATGTCCTTTGTGCCCCCACACCGCACCTATATCAACTATTTACTCAATAAAGGCATTATCGACAGCTATGCTGTAAGCATGGAAACCCAGACCTGCTGGGTTACTATTAATGCTGATACAAAAGCCGAAGCAGACGCTTTATTAGCAAAATCACCGCTATACAAATACTGGACCTACGAGATCGATGAATTGTTTGTGTATGATAGCCAACATTACCGGCTACCGGCTGTGCAGCTCAATTAATTTAAAATAAAAGCAAACTTTTTTTTGGAGGATACGCCTCAGCCCCTATTTTTGCACTCCCAATAAATAAGGGAGCATAGCTCAGCTGGTTTAGAGCATCTGCCTTACAAGCAGAGGGTCCGCGGTTCGAACCCGTGTGCTCCCACAGAATAAACCCTAAGAATTTTCTTAGGGTTTATTTTTTTGCGAAACTCTCTGTGTAACTCCGTGTTTTCTGAGCCTCTGTGGTGAAAAAGATCGAAGCGAAGGCTTTACCACAGAAACACTGAGCGCACAGAGTTACACAGAGAGTTTACTATAGTTATTAATCCATCGGTTGCCATAACTCAACTTTATTCCCTTCGGGATCCATGACCCATCCGAATTTGCCGTATTCTTCGCTTGGCGCTTTTTCTACTGAAATACCTTCTTCTTTAAGTACAGCTATCAATGCATCAAGGTCCTTCACACGGAAATTGATCATAAAAGGACTGGTGGAAGGCGCGAGATATTCTGTGTCCTGTTTAAAGATTGAAAAAACGGTATTACCCTCTCCATCAGGATTCTGATCGTTCTTCCATGAAAAGTCTGCATAGGATTGCCCGCCGAACGGCACGCCTAAATGTTTTTCATACCATGCGGCCAAAGCCTTAGGATCCTTTGCTTTAAAGAATACGCCGCCTATACCAGTTACTCTTTCCATTTTTTTTCTTTAAAGATCGGGAAAAGCCTTGAGAAAAGCTGTTAGGTTTTAGGCGTTAGCTATTAGCTAAAACCTAGCAGCTGTACTCCGACATATTCAACCAACCGCTAACTTTGCTGCATGATGCGCGATAGTTTCAATGGAGGCACCAAACCCTGGCAGGAAGAAGAGCAGGATGTGATCACAGAACTCACCTCTTCCCACAGCCTTGTAGTGTGGAACGACGAGGTTAATACCTTCGAATGGGTAATAGAAACCCTGATCAAAATCTGCAACCACACCACCGAACAGGCCGAGCAATGCGCCATGCTCATACACACCCAGGGGAAATACGCCGTAAAAAAAGGAGACTACGAAACGTTAAAGCCGATGTGCGATGCGATAACGGAGAGAGGAATTGGAGCGACGATTGAGGGCAATTAATAGTTAATAGTTAAAAGTTAATAATTGAGCCTGTTTTCAATAGGAGTGAACCAGTTTCGAAATAATGATACAGCCTACAAACCCAACAAATTTTTAACTATTAACTTTTAACTATTAACTTTCAACTATCAACGCCCGTGCCTCTCTACGCCCTCGATTCCTCCCTCTGGTTCCCTCCTGTTGAAGATGCATTGGAAGATGGATTATTGGCCATGGGTGGAGATGTTAGTGTGGAGAGATTGAAATTAGCTTATCAACAAGGCATCTTTCCCTGGTACGATGGCGATACGCCTTTGTGGTGGAGCCCCGATCCGCGTTTTGTTTTGTTTCCGGAAAAACTGAAAGTGAGTAAGAGTATGGAAGTCCTCATCAAAAAAAATACTTTCCATTTTACCGTTAACCAGGCATTCTCACAGGTGATCAGTAACTGCAAAAAATTGCAACGCAAGGGCCAGGACGGAACCTGGATCACCGATGAACTGGAATCTTCCATCAACAAACTACACGAACTCGGCATTGCCCACAGCGCTGAAGCATGGCTGAATGATGAACTTGTTGGTGGACTATACGGCCTGCGTATGGGACGATTATTCTTCGGTGAAAGTATGTTTAGTAAAGTGAGTAATGCGAGTAAGTTTGCGTTTATTAAATACGTTCGGCAGTTACAAAATGAAAATGTGTTTTTGATAGATTGCCAGGTGTATACTGAGCATTTGGAAAGTCTGGGGGCGGAGATGATTGGGAGGAAGGAGTTTATGGAGGCGATTCGTCTGAATATTGAATATTGAACAAGGAATTTTGAATGTTCAAGTGGGCGCCGCTAATCGAAGCCGTCATTTCGAACGAGTGAAGCATCGTGGATAAAACTCACATCCACTAGCCAATAAATACTGGCTAACATTAAAATTCTTATCTTTAAGTAATGAAAACCCTGACTCTCAACGTTCCTGACACTTTAGAAGTGAATGATAAAGACCTGGCCATGCTAGTGGCTACAAAGCTTTATGAACAAGGGAAACTTTCATTAGGTCAGGCCGCAGAAATGGTTGGGTTAACAAAGCGAACATTTGCAGAACTCCTTGGAAGTTTTGATGTTTCGATATTTAACTACCCGGCTTCAGATTTATCCAGAGACGTGTCAAATGCCTAAAACCATCATTTCAGATACCAGTTGTTTTATTATTCTTAAAAACATCGGAGAACTTGACATTTTACAAAAGGTTTACGGACAAATAATTACCACTTTTGAAATTGCTACAGAGTTCGGGGAAGCTCTACCGGATTGGGTCGAGATCAGAACTGCCACAGATAAATACAGGCAACAACTTTTGGAAATGCAGATCGACAAAGGCGAATCAAGCGCCATTGCCCTTGCACTCGAAACTCCGGACTGCACTGTTATTCTCGACGATTACAAAGCCAGAAAAATTGCAGATCATTTAGGCTTACATGTTACAGGTACAATCGGTGTTATTGTTAAAGCCAAACTAAACGGAATAATTCCATCTATTAAACCACTCCTCAAAAAAATAAAAGAGACCGACTTTCGGCTTTCGGAAGAAATTGAACTTTTTGCATTGAGAGAGGCTAATGAATAGTTCTGCTACGAATAGACGATGTGTTAGAGTACCTTGCGTATATTTAGTAATTGTGGTTTTGCTAAGCTGACTTCTCCTGGGATTATTTGACAAATTGAAACCTAATATTGGCGAACACGCAAAAGTTATTAAATGGATTCCGCAATGGGATACTGGAGCACCGATACCTCAAGTTTTTTCGAATGGGGATAAGACATACTTAATTTATTTAATTGACGAACCTGACCCAAATTGGGATGGGACTCATGTTACAATGATCGACAACAAAAGTGACAATACATATCCTTTGGCATTGGTCGAATTTAACGGAAGTACCTTTCGTTTTGGTATTGCAAATGATGAAGTCTTTAGTGGCCTCCCGCTTTGGAATAAGGGACTTGAATACTACCGGGCACATATAATCGAAAACTCTACTTGGATAGCGCAACTAAAAGATATCAATAGAGTTCACGCTTATTATAACGAAGAAAGATGGAAAACCAAAAAGCATTATTCACTATTATTTCATGATGAAATTTTTGAAGTAATAGCAACAGAATATAAAATAGAAATTTTCAACTCTACTTTTGAACAGCTTGCAATAGAGGTTGCAAAGCGAATGAACAAATAAAGCATTAACAAATTTTTGATCGCTATCAGATATCGCGACCACCACTTCAACATTCAAAATTCCTTGTTCAATATTCAATATTCATCATCCGCTCCGGTACCCATACATCTTCTCAACATCCTTCACAATCTTCTCCATCTCCAAATCCTTGCCCTTCGCTTCATAAGTCTGTTTGAGATTGCTTCCGAATAAGATAGCAACACCCTGCCAGAAAGCAGCGCTTATAAAACCTTTGTATTCGTCAATGATCTCGTAGCAGTTATTACCGGTTTCGCGGTAGATGAGTTTCATGAGCACTTTTCCCTGGTAGATGGAAAGGTTGCTGAGTTTATCGGTGAACTCTTTCTTCAATTCTTTTTCGCGCGATTTGATGATCTCTTTGCGTTTTTTCTTGTCGGATACATTCACCAGTTTGGAGTTGATATCATTCATGATAAAACCTGCGCGTTTGGCGTAAGGGTAAGTTACATATACAGCATTGCGGAGGCGGGTCCAGTCGGCCCAGTAGTTTTTCCAGGCTTTGGTCATCTTTCCATACACTTCTACGGAAGGGAGAACGCTCATGGGAATGGTATCTCCCTGGGGAGTAACATATGCGTAAACCTTCAGCGTATCGTATTGGCCACGTTGGGCGCCGGCCTTGTTGCAGAATAGTATGCAAACAAGCAGCAGGCAGCTAAGGGTGATATGTAGGGATGAACGCTTCAACTGGTTTAAAAATAGACACTTATCTGCTCATTAATGCTGTATGAGCAGAAAAAGTAACCTTTACATTTGTTAAGAAACGCGCAAATGGCCGCGGCGGGTTGTTTTAAGGCGCTGAACAATGGACATGATGAAGCCCACCACCATCACCACAACACCCAGCCACAATACATTGATCATGGGGAATTCGTATACTTTCAGCGTGATCAGGTCGGTAATAGCAGAGCTTTCTTTAACGCCTATTTCCAGTTTACCCGTGTTCTGGTCGATCACTTTATTGAACTGCAAAACAAGGCTCTGCGAAACCACTGTGTCGGTGATGTTGCGGACCTCCATCCCTTTTAATGCAATACCGGGTTTGGCAGGATAACGGCGACCATCTTTGGAGACGATGGTCATATCGAGGAACAAACCGGTTTCACCATCACCGTATTTGCTTTTTAATTCAGGCGGATTGACAGATACTTTGTTCAGGATCATATACCCGTTTCCATAAAACAGGGTATCCCCTGCCTTCGCCACGCGTTTTTTGAAGCTGATGGTATCCTCGTGGTTATTTTCCTGGAAAGAAGTGATGTAAACAAATATATCCTTGTACCAATAATGTTTGGCCGCGGGATTAGCAGAAAAACCTTCGCCACCTTTATTCTGTTTGATCACATCGGGATAGAGTTTGAAGCCTTCGCCGCCATCCTTCGCTTTAAAATCGATCTCAAAATAACGTTTACGGTCCTTGGGGTTCATGGTGTCCTTTGCATAAGTAACCATGTATCTACCCATATCGGTAGGCAATGCCTTGAACAGCGTGATGTTCTCTGCAGGATCACCGGCAGGACTTCCTTTTTCTTTCGGATCAACACGCAAAGGGCTTACGCCAGTTGTGTTCCAGCTAAGAACTGTTTTTTTACTTGAAGAGATGAGTATACCAACAAGCACCAATCCAAATCCAACGTGGGCAATAGATGCACCGGCTGCTTTTATTTTTCCTTTTAATCCCAGCCAGATATAAGAGCTGTTGGCAACTACTGCATATACGGCAGCAAAAATGCCCATATGTATCGCGATCAAAAAGCCGGGGCCTTTTTTATCGTAATTAACATGTCCGAATAAACTGATGGAAAGACTGATGGCTAATGCAATCAATGTAGGTATCCAGATCTTCTTTCCGAAAAATGTTTTTGGTGTGTCTTTGTATTTGAAATACTGCGTTACCGCCGTAAGCAAACCGATCACGATGGCTACAAAAACCTGGATCTGGTTATAGGCAAACTCCGCATCTTCCGGCGGCGCAATTTTAGTACCGAATAGTTTGTTTACAACCGGCACCGATGTTTTGGCAATGATCACCAGCCCCGCTAAAAATAAAACCAGCGACCCGATAAAGATCCAGAACTCCCTGCTATAGGTATTCTCCTCTTTCGAGATTGAGGGAATGCTTTTGTAATTTTTAATAAACAGGAACAATGCGGGCACGAGAAATACCAATAGAAATAATAGCAACTGCACATTCATGCCAAGGTCCGTAAACGCGTGCACAGAAGTGTCTCCTAAAATCCCGCTCCTGGTTAAGAAAGTGGAATACAGGATCAATGAGAAACTGATGATGTAAAAGAAATAAGTGGGGCGAAGTGAATAGCCTGTATTGCGATAGATCAAATTCGTATGCAATCCCGCTACCAATACCAGCCAGGGCACCAGCGATGCATTCTCCACCGGATCCCATGCCCAATATCCCCCGAATGATAAACTTTCGTAGGCCCATGCGGCGCCCATCATCACACCCGTTCCTAGTACGGCTGCAGAAAAACAGGCCCATGGTAATGAGGGTTTGATCCATTCATGGTTCTTCCGGAATAATCCAGCTATCGCGAAAGCAAACGGAACGATCGTTGAAGCAAAGCCTAAGAATAAGATCGGCGGATGTATCACCATCCAGTAATTCTGAAGCAGCGTATTTAACCCCGATCCATCTTTCAACAGTGTTAAATAATCAGCCCTTACCCCGCCGTTTATGATATCCTGGAAAATGGGTGCAGAATCAAAAAAACCTTCATTGCGCAATAACACAAACGGACTACTTCCCACTTTTGTTCCGAAGAAATAAATACCGATGATCATGGATGCCAGGCAGAACTGTGCAAAACTGATCACCATCATCACGCCTGCTTCCCAATCTTTCGAGCGCCAGATCAATATCCATCCCAGCACACAATGCCAGAACGCCCAGAGCATAAAACTTCCTTCCTGCCCTTCCCAGAAACAGGCGAGCAGGTATTGCATCTGCAAACCTTTATCGCTGTGCGTATAGGCATATTTGTATTCGAAGAAATGATGGGAGATGATATAGTACAGCGTAAAAAACAACCCGATCACGCAAACGGTCTCAATAAAAAAAGCCACACGTGCCATCCGTATCCAGGCTTGTTTTCCGGGGATGTCTTTTGTGCGGAACGCATACGCGTACGCAACCGTTGCCACCAATGAAGCCATTAAAGAAAGTACCGCAAAAAAATGACCGATCTGTCCAGGAAGTAAATGTTCGCCTATATAATTCATGTAGCAGTTAGTTCAAATGATTGATGCCATATCCTGTGGACATAGCACAAAAAATGCTTATTACAATGCCGCCACCGGCTTATTCGCCTTCGGATCGTCTTTGTATTTGGAAGGACATTTTAATAAGATATCCTTGCACTCAAAATGATCACCCTGCACCCTGCCCTTCAGTACGATGCGTTCGCTTTTTTCCATATCGGTGGGTTTATTGTTGTGATAAACCACTTTGATATTGTTTCCCAGCGTATCAATAGCCGTAAATGTGAGATAATTCGGATTTTTCACCGCATCATATTCCAAAGGCTGGCCCTTATCCAATTTCACGATCAGGTTCACGAACTTTCCTTCTTTTTGCCTGGCCGAAGCGATGGTCTCATAGGTGGTCAGGTTTCCCGAGTAGCTGATCAGCACCATAATGGCTGCCGCGATACATACAAGGATAACAATATGCATTTTCTTCATTTCGTTGCGTTTTACGGCGCAAAAGTAGACCAAAAACGGCATTTGATTTGAAGTTTAACTTCAAAGTGCGTCCCGGAACCTGCGCCGATAAAACATTTCCTTTTCTTCCGTGGCGGCTGGGTTTGGTTGAAAGACATAGGGTTTTCGGGGGCACAGGTCCATGACAAGTGCATCAAAAGTCCATCACAAGTCCATCACAAGTCCATCATGCTTCTAGCCCTGCAATATACTTCTCCCTGACTTGTGCTAATATTCTCCTGTACCTGCCGTTGGTCAGCAATTGCCGTAGAAAGACTGGGAGATGGTTATCTGCTTGCAGGAGGGCCGAAGTAAACAAGCTTTGAGTGCCGGGCTGTATTTCCTTCGTACCTCGCTCGCATCAGATTCGTACAATATTCGAACGTTCTTCGCTGTTTGTTCGCTCTTTCTTCGCTGTAGAGCGAAGAAAACCGATGTAAAAGCGAAGAATGAGCGAAGAATGAGCGAAGCCAAAGCGAAGCCAAAGCGAAGCCAAAGCGAAGCCAAAGCGAAGAACAGACGAAGCAATAGCGAAGGAAGTACGAAGGAAGTACGAAGAAGCAGCGAAGAAAATATTTGGGGGATACCGCTGTAAACCTAAAAATCGGGCTATGAATGCCGGGGTTATGTTCTATCCGGGCTCATGGCTCAAAGCTCACAGCTCATAGCCGGTCCCTTAAGACTATATTAATCTTCAATAAATTCAGAAAATTGCCAGTAAATTTGCGCCCTGTTTGAATCAAGCAACCCATCATGGCCGATCTATCACAATTTGACCCCAACTTTGTTGGCAATCCCAACAACAACATTTTTGGACTTCCCTTCACCGAAGATGATGCCCGTTTGATTATCCTGCCCGTTCCCTGGGAAGTAACCGTGAGCTACGGCGCCGGCACATCCCGTTCACCGGAACATGTGTTCAAATGCAGTAAACAGGTGGATCTTTTTGATACGGATGGCAGTTATGGATGGAAACAGGGATTTTTTATGGGCGATATCGACAGGAAACTGCTCATGAAAAGCGACTACCTGCGCAAAGAAGCTGAACTCTATATCGATTATATTTCCAAAGGTGAACCGGTTGAAAAGAACAAGTTCATGTGCAAAAGCCTGAAAGAGATCAATGAAGGCAGCGCCATGATGAACCAGTGGGTGTATGAGCATAGCAAAGCATTACTGGAAAAAGGCAAACTCGTAGCATTACTCGGCGGTGACCACAGCACACCACTCGGTTTTATGAGGGCGCTTGGTGAAAAACACGGTGCCTTTGGTGTTTTACAGATAGATGCCCATTGCGATCTCCGCAAAGGCTACGAGCATTTTACTTATTCGCATGCATCGGTGATGTACAATGCCTTACAGGAGATCCCTGCTCTAGAAAAACTAGTGCAGATCGGTATCAGGGATTTTTCTGAAGAAGAATGGGATTTTATTTGCAATAGTGACTACAAGGTGGTTTCCTATTTGGACAAAGCCATCAAAGAAAGACAATACGAAGGCGAAACATGGAAACAGATCGCCGATGAGATCGTGAACCATTTACCACAACAAGTATATATCAGTTTTGATATTGATGGCCTGGACAGAAAGCTTTGTCCCAATACCGGAACCCCTGTACAAGGAGGTTTTGAATCTGAGCAGATCTTCTATCTCATCAAAAAAATTACCGACAGCGGCCGCAAACTGATCGGTTTCGACTTGGTGGAGATCGGTGTTGGCCAAACAGATTGGGATAGCAATGTAGGTGCAAGGATCCTCTGGCGTTTATGTAATCTTTTTGTGAAAAATCAATCTTAGTGCATCTCAAGGCAAAATTCTTACATGAAAGTCCAGGATTATATTATTGAATTAAAAAGGCCATCGTATTTAGTGATAGATCTGATCAGCAGGTTAATGCTGATGATTGCCATTGCGATGTTCAGTTACACTATTTACCTCATTCATGCAGTTAACTGGTTCACAATCGTGTTCGCGTTATTGGTTATAGGCATGATCGGCTGGTGGGTACATTGCACCAGAAAGCAAAAAAAAGAAGCGATCGTTTATTACAGGCTGGGCCTGCTCCTCGCCACCATCGGTTGGGTGATCGGTTATAAAAATTTTGGCGGCCCACTGTGGATCCCGATACTATATTTTATAGCCGTGGCATTCGAAAAACAAGTGAAGTTTCCCAAAGAGATCGCATTCAATGAGGAAGGTATCATCATCAATTCCTTTCCACAAAGATCTTATCGCTGGGCATTGCTTTCCAATGTTGTATTGAAAGATTGCATCCTCACGATCGATTTCAGGAACAACCAACTCATCCAAAAAGAAACGCAGGAAGACACTACTGTGCAGGAAGAGAAAGAATTTAACGAGTTTTGCAGGAAACAATTATTAGTTAAAAGTTAATTGTTAATAGTTAATAATTGGCCACAAGTACCTGCTTTCGGATAATTATTAACTATTAACTTTTAACTTTTAACTGTTCACCATTAACTATTCACCCTAAATGTCACTCCCCTCCTCCCCATACATCCTTTACTCCGATGGCAAAGGAAATATTTTTGAAGACGACAGTCTCTATGCCGTTGGCCGCGCGGGCTGGGATGCATTTCCCATACCAACTGATGAATGGATAGAATTACCTGATGGCGGCAATCTCTACGAATTACCCGGCCGTCGCGGTATTGGTATTGACGTGAATACCGGCGAAATGCGTTTATGCGAAAAAGGCTGGGCCGTTGCTGCATTTATTCCACCAGCACATACCGGTTTATATATTGCGGCTTTTGAAACTTTACCTGATGCGCCTACACTTCCTTTGTTTTGTTACACTGCAGTGGGTTGGCTGAATAATAAGAATTATGTTCCCGCGGTACGCATCGAAAAAGATATACGGCAGGAATGTGCGGGCTATGATGATTCAAAGATCAAACAGGGTGCGCATCACTTGCTGGAAGCCTATCCTGAAAATAGACTTGTAAAACATTTGATGGAGAATTGCTGCATGACGTATAATTGTCCCGCAGCACGTAATTTTTCTTTGGGCAGATGGGAATGCCCGGTTCCAACATCACCTGCATGTAATGCGAATTGTATCGGGTGTATCTCTTTTCAACCGGAAGAAGAAACCATCGTGTCCACACAGGACAGGCTCACGTTCAAACCGATGGCGGAAGAGATCGTTGAGTTTACTGTACCGCACCTGATCAATGCACCTTATCCTATCGTAAGTTTTGGACAGGGTTGTGAAGGAGAACCGCTGCTCATGTGGGAAACCATCCGCGAAGCCATCATTGAAATACGTAAGCATACTGATAAAGGGAGCATCAATATCAATACCAACGGTTCCAAACCCGATGCCGTGAAAGCCTTGTGTGAAGCGGGTTTGAACAGTATCCGTGTAAGCACCAACTCTGCAAGAAAACATATTTACGAACCCTATTACCGTCCGAATAATTATCAATTCGAAGATATCGTCGAGAGCCTGAAAGTGATGAACAGTTTCGGCGGCTGGACCAGCATCAATTACTTTGTATTCCCCGGCATGACGGATAGTGTGGAAGAATATGAAGCACTCCGCAAACTCATCATAGATACCGATCTTAAGATGATCCAGTGGCGTAATTTCAATATCGATCCCGACTGGTACATGGGCAAGATCGGCGTACACGAAACCGGCGATATGCTTGGCGTAAAGCAATTGATGGAACTGATCCGCGATGAATTTCCGAACCTGCGTTTTGGGTATTTTAATCCGTCAATGGAGAGGATTAAAGGGGATTATGAGCATGATTTTGCGGGTGGAGAGTTGTATGCCTAATGTGTGCCTAAGCTCAGTTGTAAGGTGGATTGGTATCGACCTATATCGATAGTGCAATCCTAAAATCGAAGCACTTACTAACCCCAGCTTTTAAGCTGGGGATATCAGATACATACAGATATACCGGGCTTTAGCCCCTAATGGTTCTGAAAATTTCAGAGGGTTTGACGCTGTTTGCAGATCCATTTTCGGATTTATTACACGGCCTGTCATTTCTGATTCGCTTTCGCAGTACATCGATCTTCAATCAGACTCTAATTCGTGGAACAATTAGGGCTAAAGCCCGGGAGTCTTTTCTATCCCGGTAACCCCAGCCTAAAGGCTGGGGTTAGTACAGGCTCATATCATGTCACTTAACTATCATTGCAGCACCACTAACCCCAGCCTTTACCTTGGAGTTAGTATAGGCTTATATCATATCAACGAACTATTATCGCAGCGCCACTAACCCCAGCATTTAGGGTGGGGTTAGTATTGGTTTATATCATATCAACGAACTATTATCGTAGCACCTCTAACCCCAGCTTTTAAGCTGGGGATACCAGACAGCCATAGAGATCCCGGGCTTTAGCCCCTAATGGTTCTGAAAATTTCAGAGGGTTTGACGCTGTTTGCAGATCCATTTTCGGATTTATTACACGGCCTGTCATTTCTGATTCGCTTTCGCAGTACATCGATCTTCAATCAGACTCTAATTCGTGGAACAATTAGGGCTAAAGCCCGGGAGTCTTTTCTATCCCGGTAACCCCAGCCTAAAGGCTGGGGTTAGTGTAGGCTTATATCATTATCAACGAACTATTATCGTAGCACCTCTAACCCCAGCTTTTAAGCTGGGGATACCAGACAGCCATAGAGATCCCGGGCTTTAGCCCCTAATGGTTCTGAAAATTTCAGAGGGTTTGACGCTGTTTGCAGATCCATTTTCGGATTTATTACACGGCCTGTCATTTCTGATTCGCTTTCGCAGTACATCGATCTTCAATCAGACTCTAATTCGTGGAACAATTAGGGCTAAAGCCCGGGAGTCTTTACTATCCCGGTAACCCCAGCCTAAAGGCTGGGGTTAGTATAGGCTTATATCATGTCACCTAACTATTATCGCAGCACCACTAACCCCAGCTCAAAAGCTGGGGTTAGTATAGGCTTATATCATATCAACGAACTATTATCGTAGTACCACTAACCCCAGCTTTTAAGCTGGGGATACCAGACAGCCATAGAGATCCCGGGCTTTAGCCCACATTGTTTCCAAAAGTTTTGAGGAAGTGACTATACTCTTCCTCAAAACTTATCTTTCGATGATGCTCTTCCTGGTTCCTGATATAATTGCGGAGGATATCCAATTTACCTTCACTCACTGATGCAGCAAAGTATTCATCCGCCCATTCCAACTTCTGTTGCAGTATCCCATTCTTGTTAACCCAGTTCGCCGCTTCTCCTTTGATCATCTGCATTTGTTTACCAATATTCCAATCAGCCTTGAGTAACATCAGACAATGCACGTGTTCAAGATAACCATTCACTTCATTTACATGAAATCCTTTGACAGATGCATTCTGCTGAATATGGTGACAGATTAATTTCCGCGGCTCAGTTAAAAGAATGCGTTCTCTATTTTTGGTTCCCCATACTGCATGGACCCAGATCTTTACGAATGACATGATTTTTTTTAATCACAAAATACCTGAGAAGAACAAGTCGTGATAGCGTATTTACCGCAATGGACTTTTTTTGAAGTATTTTGTAACCTGAAACTCACAATGACTGTTAAAAACGACACCCTCCTCGGCATCCTCCTCGCGATCTTAGCTGTGATCATTTGGTCGGGTAATTTTATTATATCAAGAGGTGTGAGTACGCAGATCGGGCCGGTTAGCCTGGCGTTTTATAGATGGCTAACAGCAACTGTTATCATTGCGCCCTTTGCATGGAAAACATACAGGGAAGAAAAGGAACTGGTTCGCGCTAACTGGAAATATTTGTGTTGGGTTTCTTTAACGGGTATCACCATTTTTAATACCTGTGTTTATATAGCAGGACATTATACAACAGCCATCAATCTTGCATTGATCGGAACCACCTCCTCTCCCATTTTTGCTACGATACTGGCGGTGATATTTCTGAAAGAAAGATTGAGCACGTTCCGTATAGCAGGGATGATCTTATGCATCACCGGAATTGTTTTGCTGATCTCGAAAGGTAGTTGGCAAACGCTGGCGAGTTTTCATTTTTCAACGGGTGATATATGGGTTTTGGCAGGAGCATTTGCTTTTGCAGTGTATAATATTTTGGTGAAAAAGAGAGCGCAGACCCTATCAGCATTGAATTTCCTGTTCGTGATATTTGCATTGGGAACTATTATGTTGTTTCCTTTTTTCATTGGTGAATTGTTATTGGGTGGGGTTACAAAATGGAGCTGGTCGTTATTCAGCGTGATATTATATTTAGGCGCCGGCACTTCCGTGATCGCCTTTCTTTGCTGGAACATTGCGTTACAGAAATTGGGCGCGGGAAGAACAGTTTTGTTTGGCAACCTGATTCCCATTTTCAGCACACTGGAAGCAGTGTGGTTACTGGGTGAAGAGATCACGAACATCCATATCATCAGTGGCCTGCTGGTGATACTTGGTTTGCTGCTGGCGAATGCGAGGATGAAGAGAAGCGGTTAGGCATTAGGTGTTAGCTGTTAGCATTCGCGGCAAGAAACGATAGAGCAACGTTTCAATTAGTTTGTTCGGGCTAATAGCTAATACCTAACTCCTAATACCTAACTCCTAATACCTCTCAGCTTCTTATCTTGCAACCCAATGACCACATTCACCCTAATTTTACTCTGCCTGTTTGCTTTTTCAGCCGGTTTTGTTGATGCGATCGTGGGCGGCGGAGGTTTGATACAGACACCTGCTTCCCTTGTACTCCTTCCGCAATTTCCCGTAGCTACTGTGATCGGCTCTTTGAAGATCCCGGCATTTACAGGCACCGGTTTCGCAACGATACAGTATGTAAGAAAAGTAACATTGAACTGGCGTTTAGCAGGAATCATGTGTTTCACCGCATTTATCGCAGCCTTCGCTGGTTCTGAAGTGCTTACCCTGGTGAGCAACCGTTTTATGAAGCCGGTTATTTTTATCGTGCTGATCATCGTTGCCATTTATACTTATGGTAAAAAGAATTTCGGGCAGCATACGCATAAAACACATTCGCCAAAAAAAGAATTGGGTTATGCTTTACTGATTAGTATTGGTATCGGTTTTTATGATGGGTTTATCGGCCCGGGCGCAGGAAGTTTCCTGGTACTTGCCTTCATCACTTTATTGGGATTTGATTTTTTACATGCCAGTGCAAACGCGAAACTCATCAACCTGTCCACCAATTTTGGTTCGATCATCCTCTTCCTGTTAAAAGGCACCATCCTCTGGAAAGTAGCACTCCCGATGGCGGCCTGTAACGGGCTCGGGGGAATGTTGGGTGCGAGGCTCGCCATCTCCAAAGGCAATCAATTCATCCGCGTATTTTTCCTGGTGATCATTACGGTTACTTTGTTGCGGTTTGGGTATGATGCGTTTTTTAAGTAGCGACTCTGACTCAACACTACGGACCGGATCTCAATGCTGAAAGCATTTCCCTAAGAGAAGGACAGGAGAAAAAGAGAATAAGAGAATTCCTCTTGTTACACTCTTTTTCTCCTTTAGCTCTTAGTGAAACCAATCTTAACCTTTATTTATACCCCAAAAGTGGATTACCCACCCCCACCGGATGTAATTTTCAACATCGGAACTTACCAATGCCGATACCTGTACATTTGATATGACCAATTATCAGTCCATGGCGGCTTCTTTCGAGCGGGAAAAGAACATGAAGGCTTCGGCCTATACGGCAGCGATCTGTGCATTGCTGTTCCTTCTTTTCTTTTTTATGCAATGGCAACTCCCGCAGATCCCCGTACCCGAGTTTGGGGAAGGCATAGAAGTGAACCTTGGTAACAGCGAAACAGGCTTGGGTGATGTGGCGCCACAAATACCCGGCGAACCTTCTGCAAATGAAGATGTAAAAAGTGCACCGCCTAAAACAGCACAGCAGGCCAGCGACCAACCCAAAATAAATACCGATGAATCTGCAGATGGCGAGGCTCCGGCAATTACCAAAGCCGTAAAGCCGGCCAAAAAACCTATCGTTGCGCCACCGGTAAAAGCAAAAAAAGATAACCCGGTAGTTTCTAATCCAACACCCACTCCGCCAAAACCTAAAGCAGTATTCAAAGGAGGAACAAGTACTACTACCAGTGGCAACCGCGCTGATAGTTATAATGGCGTGAAGAACCAGGGTATTGCAGGCGGCAAGGGCGACCAGGGTAATCCTAATGGAAATCCTAACTCTGATAGTTATAAAGGAAATGCGGCCAGTGGAAACGCAGGCAATGGCGGAACCGGCGGTGTAAGCATCCGCAGCGGGTTAGATGGAAGACGTATTACCAAGCTTCCTTCTTTTGAAGATGATTTTAATGAGAATGCGAAAGTGGCTGTCGATATAACCGTTGATAAGGAAGGCAATGTAACCCTTGCAGTAGTTAACCAACGCGGTACTACTACTACCAATCAATCGATAAGAAATATTGCATTGCGTAAAGCCAGAGGCCTGAAGTTGAATAGTGGAACTGCGGAAGAACAGACAGGTACACTTGTTTTCAATTTCAAACTTCGCGGATAATGATTGTTGCATAATTTGCAGCAGATTATGACCTACCTCCAAACCGTAGATTATCTTTTTACCAAGCTGCCCATGTTCAGCCGTATTGGTGCTGCTGCCTTTAAAAAAGATCTGACCAATACCATCCGTTTGTGCGAATCGTTAGGCAACCCGCAGAATAAATTCAAAACCATTCATGTTGCAGGCACCAATGGCAAGGGTTCAACCAGTCATATGCTGGCTGCTATTCTTCAAACAGCGGGTTATAAAACAGGATTGTATACTTCTCCTCATTTAAAAGATTTCAGGGAGCGTATCAAAATAAACGGGCAATGGATCGATGAGAATTTTGTAACTGATTTTACACGGGGTATTCAGCCTTTGATCAATGAAATAGAACCTTCTTTCTTCGAAATCACGGTCGCAATGGCCTTTGATTATTTCGCGAAACAGGAAGTAGATATCGCCGTGATAGAAGTAGGACTAGGTGGACGTTTCGATAGCACCAATATCATTACACCCGAACTCAGCATCATTACCAATATCGGCTGGGATCATATGAACATGCTCGGTGATACTTTGGAAAAGATCGCGTTTGAAAAAGCAGGTATCATCAAAAAAAATATTCCTGTGGTAATCGGTGAAGTGATCGGAGAAACAAAACCTGTTTTTGAAGGGATAGCCACAGACTCGCAGATTTTTTATGCGGAAGAAAAAAGATACGTTGCGGGTTGGGAATATGAACATCATCAGCTAACAGTTGAAGTCGCTGACAAACACAACGATGATCATCAAAAATACCAACTCGATCTTCCCGGTATTTATCAAACCAAAAACCTGCTCACTGTTTTGGAAGCCGCACATCAATTGCAACTGCAGGGATGGAATACCGATACAGCAACTATTCAAAAAGCATTGCCACATGTGAAACGCTTAACCGGTTTACACGGCAGATGGGAAGTAATTCATCACAACCCCGTAGTAGTACTGGATGTGGGACATAATGTTGACGGCATGGCGCAGATAAAAGAACAACTCGGATTCTCAACCTATCATCACCTGCATGTGATCATCGGGATGGTAAAAGACAAAGAGATAGATGCCGTATTAGCCTTACTTCCCAAACACGCCACCTATTATTTTACGCAGGCACAAATTCCGCGTGCTTTGGACGCTGAAAGCTTAATGCTAAACGCTGAACGCTTTGAGCTGAATGGAAAAACATTTGATGATGTGAACGTTGCTTTGCAGAATGCATTGAGTCATGCGGATAAGGAGGATATGATATTGGTTTGTGGAAGTGTGTTTTTGGTTGGGGAAGTGACAATGTAAATTACTTTAACCCCAGCTTTTAAGCTGGGGATTTCAGATACCTGAGATGTCCGGGCTTTAGCCCTCAAAAGCAGAACAATTAGGGCTAAAGCCCGGTTGTCTCTCTTCTTATTCCTTTTTCCCCAGCTTAAAAGCTGGGGTTCGAAAAGCATTACACTATCGTTTTATGCAAACTGCAGCCACCCCAATCTCACCAGCGCCGCATACAACGGCCCTACCTGCACTCCATGTTGGATCTTATTCTCATTGATCAATTCCCATATTTCTTTCTTTGAAAAAGAAACCACATCGATGTCTTCGAAAGCATCGAAATTTTTTGCAGCTGTTGGCACTGCATTTCGCGCGAGAAAAAAATAAGCGGTATTATCGTTGATGGCCGGATTCGGAGCTACCTGCATGAGTAACTCTATATCGTCTGATGTATAGCCTGTCTCCTCTTCCATTTCACGTTTGGCGGCTTCAATAGGTTCTTCATTTTTTTCCATTATTCCCCCAGGTAACTCAAACGTGATCTGGTCAACCGGGTAACGGTATTGTCGCACCAATATGATGCGTTCCTCTTTTGTTACCACAATGGTATTACACCAATCGGGCAGTTCAACAATATAATAAGGTTCGATAATTCGTCCATCCGGAAATTCACAACTATCAGCGCGGGCCTTGAACCACCTGTCGTTGTAAACATATTTTGAGGACAGTTGCTTCCATCTTAAATCTCTTGGTTGATCCATTGTGTTGCTTTATTAATTACCAGCCCTTACTTTCTCTTAACGAAGTAATATGCGCTGTATGATGTTTGCCATGCCATGCGTATAGCCCCAACAGGAACCATAAAGTCATTTGACGGCCATGCTCCGGGTGAACCACCGTTCTCTCCCATTGCGCATCTTCGAGGTTTTTGATAGCTGTATACCAACGCTGGTGCAATGCATGTAATAAAGTAAATGATAAATTCACGGGCAAATCATTATCAGGAAATTTTGCCCATTCTTTTTCTTCATAAGGTTTGATGGTTGGATTATCTTCGGTCAGTCCCACTTTAAACCTTGTATAAGCGTTCATATGACTGTCAGCAACATGATGCACCAATTGCTGAACCGTCCAGCCTCCATCACGATACGGCGTGTGTAGTTGCGCAGCATCTAAATTCAGGACAGATCTTTCCAATTCTTCAGGAAGGAATTTTATATCAAGCAACCATTTTTCTTTTTGTTCTTTTGAAAAAGGCTGGGGTTCATATTTGCCAATGGGATACCGTGGGTCTGCTGTCATCATTGTATTGAATGAATTAAAGAATGATATGTTGGAATATCTTTGTTTGTCCCAGCTTAATCTTCTCTCAACGCTCTTCCCGTTAAATGGATGAATACATCTTCAAGCGTTGCCTGTTTTATTTCTTTGGGCTTTTCAAAACCGCCCGCTACCAGTTCATCAATTAATTTATCAGGCGAATTCAATGAAATGATCTTTCCGCTGTCGATGATCGCAACCCTATCGCATAATACTTCTGCTTCATCCATATAATGCGTTGTGATGATCACCGTTGTGCCTTTGCTCCTGATATCGCGTATCAGGTCCCATAAATTTCTTCTCGCCTGC
This sequence comes from Bacteroidota bacterium, assembly GCA_040388705.1. GTDB lineage: Bacteria > Bacteroidota > Bacteroidia > Chitinophagales > Chitinophagaceae > Sediminibacterium. The sequence continues at coordinate 87,008 of JAZKBI010000022.1, forward strand.
GGATCCAGTCCCGTGGTAGGCTCATCTAAAAAAATGATCTTGGGTTTATTGATTAATGTGGTAGCGATGGAAAAACGTTGTTTCTGCCCGCCACTGAGTTCCTTGAATTTGGCCTTGGATTTATCACGCAGGTTCACGGTATCAAGCAGCGCCATCGGATCAACCACTTCGTTGTATAAGCCTGCAAATAGACCGATCAGTTCTACTAATGAAAGGTTTGGATAATAACCGGATGTCTGCAACTGTACACCGATGATCTTCTTGATCTCATTCGGAGAATCATCGAGGTTAAACCCATCAACCATCACTTCGCCGCTTGTTTTTATGCGAAGCGTTTCAATGATTTCCAAAGTAGTGGATTTGCCTGCGCCATTCGGGCCAAGCAACCCGAAGATCTCTCCCTCGAGTACATCAAAACTGATACCTTTTACCGCCTTAAAATCGCCATACTGTTTATGCAGGTCCTTAACGCTGATGATGATCTTGCTCATAATCTAAAAATTATATACCAACCCCACAGTATTTTTGGCAGTTCCGATACCCAATGCTGCGCGGTGATATTTCTGGTTGAATAAAGTTACGGCAGTTTGCAGATTCTGTTGCCCCTTGAACGAAAGATATCCTCCAAACAAGGTTGATGCAAACCCTCCACCAGCCAGCGCCCAGCCAAGACCCTTGTGATTGATGGACTGGATATCATTGATGCCTACCACCATAACAATCGTACCCACAAAACCAATGATCTGCCCTGTGATTTTATTGGACTGGTGTTTTTTATAGTAGGATATCAATTCAGCATCATTTGTCCGGTAAAACAGGTCCCTGAATTGTCTGCTGCCGGCAAAAACCGAATCATGATAGATGATCGAGTTCGGCTTTGGCATCAGGATATAGGTCATTCCTTTTGTATTCACCGGCTGTTGCGCGCTGGATGAATAACTGATCGATAAAAATAAAAATGTAAAAAAATAAATTGCTTTCTTCATGTGCTTTATTTTAAAGTGCCCGTAAATGTTTCCAGTTCTTCCATCATTTTCCTGCTTCCGATAAATAGCGGCGTGCGTTGGTGCAGCTCTGTGGGTTGTATGTCCATGATCCTTTGTTTACCGTTTGTTGCAAGCCCTCCTGCTACTTCAACAATAAACGCAAATGGATTTGCTTCATACAATAAACGCAGTTTTCCTTTTGGCTTATCAGTGGTTCCCGGGTACATAAAGATCCCGCCTTTGATGAGGTTACGATGCACATCGGCTACCATACTACCAATATAGCGTTGCGTATAGGGCCCACCGGTTTCTTTTGTTTTGCCCTGGCAGCCGTTAATGTATTTACGCACGGATTCATCGTACTGGAAAAAGTTCCCGTGATTAACAGAATAAAACTTGCCTGTTTCAGGGCATTTGATATCGGGATGACTCAGAGTAAATTCTCCGATAGATGGATCCAATGTAAACCCATTTACGCCGCGGCGTGTTGCATATACCAACATAGTGCTTGATCCGTACACCATATAACCGGCGGCCACCTGCTTGTTACCCGGTTGTAAAAAATCTTCTTTCGTACATGGCTTACCCAGTTCACTTACCCTGCGGTATACACTGAAAATGGTACCGATGGAAACATTCACATCAATATTACCGCTTCCATCCAAAGGATCGAACAGAACAACATACTTACTGTTATTGCTTACCTCATCATCAAACACCACAAAATCATCCATCTCTTCACTGCCGATGCCTGCGCAGCTGATGCCGTGTTTTAATACACCCATGAACTGGTTATTGGCGAAGATGTCTAGTTTTTTTACGTCCTCCCCCTGCACATTGATCGTGCCATAATCACCGAGAATGTCTACCAGTCCGGCTTTGTTCACTTCTACATTCACCCTTTTGGCCGCAAGCGCAAGATCGCGCAGTAACCTGCTTAGTTCGCCCGTTGCTGTTGGAAACTGGCGCAACTGGGTAAGTGTGAATTCATCTAAGGTGAGGATATTGCGGTTGACGATCATAAGCAATTCGTTTGGATAAAGTTAGGGAGCAGCCTGTAATCGGAGTGATTATTTTTTGAGGAAAGCTATGAGCTGTGAGCCGCGAGCTGCGAGCAGAATCGCTCTTGCTCGCAGCTCGCGGCTCACAGCTCATAGTTTCTTCAATTATTTCTGTAAGAATATCTGGGTAAAATAGATATCGCCGTCCCTGCTTTTATAAGTACCGATACCGGTCAGGTTATACTTTCCCTCGATATTCCTTTTATGTCCCGAACTATTTAACCAACCTTTCACCACCGCTTGTGCAGATAACTGGCCATAAGCAACATTTTCTGCCCAGCCCGATAAGAAACCGGAACCCATTGCACGCTTAATATTCTGCACTCTTTGATCAAAACCATCATGTCCAAATGCAGTTTTACCTGTAGCCATATTCTTACTGTGCTGGTATGCCTGTGTTGAAGCTGCATCATTCATTTGAAGATTGCTCAAACCCCTGGATCGGCGGTAGTCATTAATATAACGCAAGATAGATTCTTCCATATTACCACTAACGCCTGCATCAGTTGTGGCCTCAGTCGCGCCTCTTGAAGTATTGTTGCGCCCGGAAGGCACAGACTCAGCGGGGGTATACTTCGGTGTACAGGAAAGCAGCGTAAAAGCGAAGAACAAAGTAAAAAAGCATTTCATAGGAGATATTTATTGGAGTCATGCAACAACCATACCATACAATCCGTGACGGATCACCTGGCTTTGATTGGCAAACCTAATGGAGGTATAGTTTTTTTATCCAATGCACGAACACCGCGCAGACCGTTACACAATTACCGTTAGTTTTGCGCGAACAGACATCAACCGGAAAGGAATGAAAGTATTTAAATTCGGCGGAGCCAGCGTTAATAGTGTGGAGCGGATAAAAAACCTGGCGGGCATTGTAAAACTGTATGAGAAAGAGCCTTTGGTGATCATTATATCAGCCATGGGTAAGACCACCAATGGACTTGAAAAGGTTGTGGAAGCTTTTTATGCAGGCAAAAAAGACGAAGCGCTGCAATTGTTTGATGCAGTTAAGCAACATCATATCAATATCTCCAAATATTTACTGGTCACTCATTTCAACACATGCCTTACACAGCTTACAGATTTTTTTACAGAAGTCGAATGGTTACTCCACGATAAACCTGTTAGGGAATATGATTATTACTATGACCAGGTAGTATGCGTGGGTGAATTGTTGAGTACCTGTATCATCAGTCATTACCTGAATGAAGAAAGTATTACCAATGAATGGCTGGATGTAAGGGACCTTGTACGGACCGATAATAATTTCAGGGATGCGGGCATTGATTGGGTAGTGACAGAAGAAAGGATAAAAGAGAAGATGGCAGATGATAGTTGGCAGATGGCAGGGCCTTCTGTCAACCGTCAACCAACAACTCACATCTACATCACCCAGGGATTTATCGGGTCAACGGACGACAATGAAAGCACCACATTAGGCCGCGAAGGAAGTGATTATACCGCTGCAGTTTTTGCCAACATATTAAATGCGGAAAGTTTAAGTATCTGGAAAGATGTGGAAGGTGTGATGAACGCAGACCCTAAATTATTTCCTGATGCGCAACTCATTTCAGAATTGAATTTTACAGAGGTGATTGAAATGGCTTACTATGGCGCGCAGGTGATCCACCCAAAGACCATCAAACCTTTACAGAACAAAGGAATTCCCCTGCACGTAAAATGTTTTCTCGATCCTTCTTTGCCAGGCACCATCATTCATAAAAAGAATATCAAGAACCTGCCTCCTATCATTGTTATCAAACAAAACCAGGCGCTCTTGCAATTGAACAGCCAGGATTTTTCATTTGTGGGAGAAGAGCCGATGAGTAAGCTATACCAGTTATTCAGTAAAATAAAAATGCGTCCTAACCTGATACAAACAGGCGCCATTAATGTGCAGGTTTGTCTTGATTACCGCGCTGATAAAATTGAACAGTTTGCATCAGAAGCCTCCAGTCTTTTTGATGTGCAGGTAGAAAAAGAATTGAGCCTGCTTACCATACGCCATTATAATTCCGAAGTATTTGAAAAACTTACTGAAGGAAAAAACATCGTGCTCACACAAAGAACACAGCAAACGATACAAGCACTTTATAAATAATAAGATTTTTTAAAACTAACGGGTCACTCTTTTTCTCGTGTCCTCTCTTAGCAAAAATTGTATGTTTCACTAAGAGAGGACACGAGAAAAAGCGTCGCTGAAAATGATATTTGTCTAAAAAATCTAAAGGGGATAATTAGAGCGCAACGTATTCGCCTTTTTTATTGATGGAGATCGTTGGCAGTTTTTTATTCTGCTCAAAATAATCGAACACTTCCTTCAACCTTGTTGAAAAACGTTGGTATGCCGGATCATCTTTGGTTGATTTTCCCAATACATCGCGGCTTTTTTCTACGTTGTAACGGATTGGGTAAATATGTACTGGAATAAAATCCTGGCCCTGGTCGTGCGCATAAGAAGCAAGAAGATACAATTCATCGATCTGTGTGTTGATCGGAATACAACCAACGGTTACACAGCTTCCGTGAATATAAATATCGTTACCGGGTTTTACCGAATCACTTAACAACATATCCGAAGCATTGGGATAATTGAGCCCCAGCGACATATTGTAATTGCTTTTGGGATTGAACTCGGTGATATAATAAAATCCTTCCGGCACCTGGTAATCACCTTCAATACGCTTGGGCCCGAGTGCGCCAGACAAAGCACAAACCCTGTAGGTTTTGAATAATTTAAATGGTTCGGTTTTGGTATTGCGTACCCAAACCTCCATCTGGCTATCGTATTTAAAACTGCGGACGTAGATCTGTTTTACCGGCCAGGAAATATGCATATCGGCCAACTGCTTTTTCAGCGAGTCCTCGCGCATTTTCATCGCATTCGCCACTTTCGGATACTGGCGCTGAGACGCCATAAAAGAAGATTGCGCAGACAATTGCATCGCCATCACCCACAAAAGAATCACCCCTGTAAAACGCTTCATAGACCAAAAATAAGGTTTGAGAAAATATCAGCCGCGGCTGGTTGATAAATTAACGTTCTTTCAAGGATTTAATTGTTCACCCCCTCTTAATCTCCCCCTTGGAGGCGGAGAACGGCTCGTTAGGAATGGGTAGCGTCAAATTCTAACAAACCTCTCCCCTCCCAGGGGAGAGGTCCGCCAGGGCAGAGGGGTCATAAATTACCCCTCAACTCCTGTTCCCTCTCAATTGCCTCAAATAAAGCCTTAAAATTCCCTTTCCCGAAGCTTTTGGCCCCTTTTCGCTGGATGATCTCGAAGAAAAGTGTGGGGCGGTCCTCTATTGGCTTGGTAAAAATTTGTAATAAGTAACCTTCATTATCGCGGTCTACAAGTATGCCGAGTTCTTTTAATGGGGAAAGATCCTCATCAATATGCCCAACCCTGTCGATCAGATCGTCGTAATAAGAAGTTGGGACCTTCAGGAATTCCACACCCCGGTTTTGGAGATCGGTCACTGTTTTAACAATATCGCCGGTGGCAAGTGCCACATGCTGGCATCCTTCCCCGTCATAATAATCCAGGTATTCTTCTACCTGCGATTTTTTTTTGCCTTCCGCGGGTTCATTGATTGGGAACTTTACAAAACCATTGCCGTTACTCATTACCTTACTCATCAGGGCAGAATATTCTGTGGAAATATCATTATCGTCAAACGTAAGAATATTGCGGAAGCCCATCACCTCCTCATAAAATTTTACCCAGGGGTTCATTTGGTTCCAGCCAACATTGCCTACGCAATGGTCAACATATAACAGACCGGTCTCTTCGGGGTTGTAGTTAGTTTCCCATTTACGGTAGCCGGGCATAAAAACACCATCGTAATTTTTTCTCTCGATAAAGAGGTGGATCGTTTCACCATAAGTGTGGATACCGCTCATGACCAGTTCGCCATGATCATCAGTTAATACAATCGGTTCGAGATAACTTTTAGCTCCCCTTGCAGTGGTTTGCTGCCAGGCGTCTGTAGCATTGTCTACTTTGAGCGCCAGCATTTTCACGCCATCGCCGTGCCTGTAAATATGATCAGCCATCGCGTTCTGGCTGCGCAACGGGGTTGTAAAAACAAAAGTGAGTTTGTTTTGCCGGACGGCATAGCTGGCTCTATCCTTCAGTCCCGTTTCAGGCCCGGCATAAGCAAGACTCTGGAAACCAAAAGCAGTCTTATAAAAATGCGCGGCCTGTTTGGCGTTGCCCACATAAAATTCTACATAATCTGTTCCCTGTAAAGGAAGAAAATCCTGCGTTGCAGCGGGTGCGGCAGTATTTGAAATAACTGTTTCCATAAAATGTTTTGAAGATGAATAGGGAGAAGCGGTTAGCTTTTAGGTATTAGCTATTAGCAGGTGGGATCCATGGCGAGCGCTTCCATCAGCAGGCAGTAGCAGAAACGTTTGTCGCTGAAAATTTTATGGGGATAGTCGGGGATCATTGATGCAAATCTATAGAAATGAGTTAATAGTTAAGAGTTAAAAGTTAACAATAGACCCAACCGCCGGATAAACTTTTCACTTTTCACTTTTAACTCTTAACTATCTTCGTCTCTTATCAAGATAATATGAAAATAGGCATCCTCGGCGGCGGGCAATTGGGTAGAATGTTATTGCAGGCTGCTGCCAATTATACAGTAGAAACTTATGTATTGGAAAATGATGAGAATTGTCCGGCAGCGCATCTCTGCCATCATTTTACAAAGGGCGATATCACAGATTTTGATACGGTATATGCATTCGGAAAAAACCTGGATGCACTCACTATTGAAATAGAATCTGTAAATGTAGACGCACTTGAAAAACTGGAATCAGAAGGTGTGAAGATCTATCCCAAACCCTCGGCCATCCGTATCATCAAGAATAAGGTGATACAAAAAGAGTTTTACAGCAAGCACCAGATCCCCACTTCTGAATTTGTGATCACGAAAGACCTTGCATCGTTACAGGATCATATTGATTTTTTACCCGCTGTTCACAAGATAGGGCAAGGTGGGTATGATGGAAAAGGCGTTTCCGTTTTAGAAACAGAAAAAGATATTCCCAAGGGTTTTGATGCCCCTTCCGTACTCGAGAAAAAAGTAAATATCAAGAAAGAAATAGCCATTATTGTTGCGATGAATGATACCGGCGAAAAAGCCATCTATCCTCCCGCTGAAATGATCTTCGACCCGGTATGGAATTTACTCGATTATCAACTAAGCCCTGCCCTCTTACCCGAAAAAACATTGTGGAAAGCAGAAGCCATTGCTGTAGCCGTAGTAAAGGAATTAAAAAGCCCGGGGCTTTTCGCAATAGAATTATTTGTTGATATGAATGATGAAGTGCTGGTGAATGAGACCGCGCCACGCGTTCATAACAGCGGCCATCACACCATTGAGGCAAATTACTCCAGTCAATTCGATATGCTCTGGCGCATTATGCTCGGTTATCCATTAGGCAATACCGATCCCATTCTTCCATCCGCCATCGTAAATATTTTAGGCGCCGAGGGATTTTCCGGCCCGGCTAATTACGAAGGATTGAAAGAAGTGCTGGCGATGGATAATGTATTTGTTCACCTCTACGGTAAAACACAAACCAAACCCGGAAGAAAAATGGGACATGTAACGATCCTGCATAAAGACTACCTGGATCTTTCGTATAAGGCGAATAAGATAAAGCATCTGTTGAAGGTCAAAAGTTTGTAGTTTGTAGTTTGTAGTTTGTGGTTCAGCCCCAACTACAAACCACAAACTACAAACCACAAACCCTCCGCTAACTATATTTAGTCTTCTTCACATTCAACGGCTTCAAAAACCCAATACCAATAAGGCTCTTGGTCTGCAATCCCGGCGAAGTATTGGTGGCGCCGAATAAGCGGATATCATCATCGTAGATCATATCGAGGCTATACGTAGCGGAAAAATATTTGTTGATCTTGAAGGAAAACAGGTTGGTCATAAATACATCCACGTTCTGTGCACCTGTCTGGTAATTGGAGAACAGGTCAAGCCTTCCTTTGTAATTCACATTTTTGGCGATTGCATTGTTATAATTGACAGAAGCAAATGCACCTATCTCGTTCAATGCATGTTTTCCCGCAGGTACCCCATATACTCCTTTCTGTGCAAGCGTGTTGTTGTTAATGATCGTCGAACGCGAAGTGAGCGGTGAGATGAACATAGATAAATTCAGCGCCGGCTTATAGTCGAACCCGACGGAAAGGATCACATAAGCCGGCGATAAAAATGACGAAGAAAAATCACCCACATTATTTGAAAAAGTATACCCATCAAAAAACTGCGAGCGAAAGTTAAAAAGCGTGGATAGATACCATCTTCCCGTAGTATCCATTTTATAACCGTATTTGCTCAGGTAATCAAAACGGTCATCATTCTTACGGCTCCCGAAACTTGTTGACTGTATATATCCCAGGTTTACATCAATATTATTATCCCAGGTATGCCTGTCTTTGCGGTAAAAAAAGAAGTAGTTGAAGTAACCGTTTACGGTTAAAGAGAAATTATCACCACCGGCCGCCCAATTGCTTAATGAGCCCTGGGCGAGGTTCATACTTAATAATCCACCTCTTTTCCAGTTCCATTTACTGGTATCTGCATCTTTTTTTATGGTACGTGACGTTTCATTGCGCATCCTGCTCAACTGGAGTTCCTGCGCATGGAGGCTCTGGAAACTAACAAAGCCGATCAAAATCACAACAAGTATCCTCATCAAGATTGAAATTTTGGTCGCAAAACTAATGGTTATCGGGTAGTTTTTCTCAAGGAATGCTGACAATCTGGCACTAAACGGTTCATTTTTCGTATTTTTGCACCCTAAATTTTGTTAAGAATGGAAATGTTGGAGTTAGCAGGCAAAGCACACGATGAAAGTCGGCAGGGCGAGGCCTACGATCCCCTTGTGAAAGAGGCGAAAACTTACAAAAAACGCTTTTACATAGAGAGCTATGGCTGTGCCATGAATTTTGCCGATAGCGAGGTGGTGGCATCCATTCTGAATACCGAAGGTTTTGGCGCTACACGTAACGAAGAAGAAGCCGACCTGATATTCCTCAACACCTGTTCCATCCGTGAAAAAGCGGAAATAACCGTTAGAAAAAGGCTTACCGAGTTCAGGGCATTGAAAAAGAAAAAACCGGGGATGCTGATCGGGATGCTCGGTTGTATGGCTGAACGGCTGAAATCAAAATTACTGGAAGAAGAAAAGCTGGTGGATCTTGTTGTGGGCCCCGATGCATACAGAAGTTTACCTGCACTGATCGGTGAAGCCGAAACAGGACAGAAAGCGGTAAATGTATTGCTGAGCAGGGATGAGACTTATGGCGATATCGCTCCTATCCGTTTAGACAATAACGGTGTTTGTGCATTTGTATCCATCATGCGCGGATGCAATAATATGTGCAGTTTCTGCGTAGTGCCTTTCACACGCGGAAGGGAACGTAGTCGCGACGCACATTCGATTCTTGCGGAAGTGGAACAGTTATTTCAATCAGGCTATAGGGAAGTAACCCTGCTCGGCCAAAACGTAGACAGTTATTATTGGATAGATGAGCAGAATGATGAAACGGTTACGTTCGCAAAATTATTAGAGAAAGTGGCATTGGTATCTCCCTTGCTGCGTGTGCGTTTCAGCACCTCCCACCCGAAAGATATCACCGATGAAGTATTGTTCACGATCGCGAAATATGATAATATCTGCAACTACATACACCTGCCCGTTCAAAGCGGCAGCAACCGTGTATTGCAGTTGATGAACCGAACCTATACCAGGGAATGGTATATCGCCAAAGTGAACCGCATACGCGAAATATTACCGGGTTGCGGGTTGAGTACCGATATGATCACGGGGTTTTGCACTGAAACAGAAGAAGATCACCAGGAGTCGTATAAGCTGATGGAATACTGCAAATACGATCTTGCCTACATGTACTATTACAGTGAGCGTCCGGGAACATTGGCAGAAAGAAGGTATGAAGATGATATTCCTGAAGCAACAAAAAAAAGAAGGCTGCAGGAGATCATCGCTTTGCACCGCATCCATTCATTGGAAAGCATGCAGCGCGATGTAAACAAAACATTCAAAGTATTGATAGAAGCCAATTCCAAAAAAAGCGACAGCGATTGGCATGGAAGAACGGATCACAATAAAGTAGTAATCTTCCCGAAAGAACAATACGAACTACAGAAAGGAGATTATGTGGACGTGTTTATTCATTCCTGTACGGCGGGAACTTTGTTGGGAACGATTGTTAATACAGGATCTTAAGATCATGAATAAAGAAGAAAAAGAAGGATGATTGGAAATTAGTAACACCCAATTACTAATTCCTAACTACTAATTACTAATTAAAATGGACTTACAAACTATAAAGAACCGCTTCGGCATCATCGGTAATTCGCCGGCGCTGAATCACGCATTGAATACGGCCGTGCAGGTGGCGGGAACGGACCTTACTGTTTTGATCGTGGGTGAAAGCGGTGTGGGTAAAGAGGTTTTCTCACAGATCATTCATGCACTCTCATCGCGCAAGCACAATCCTTTTATTGCGGTTAACTGCGGTGCTATACCGGAAGGCACGATCGATTCAGAATTATTCGGTCATGAGAAAGGCGCGTTTACGGGTGCTGTGGACAGCCGCAAGGGATATTTTGAGACCGTTAGCGGCGGTACCATTTTCATGGATGAGATCGGTGAAATGCCGCTCGGTACACAAGCACGTTTGTTGCGTGTATTGGAAACAGGTGAGTTCATCCGCGTGGGTTCATCTAAAGTGCAGAAGACAGATGTGCGTGTGATCGCAGCTACCAATCGCGAATTGCTTGAGTTTACACAGAAGGGCCGTTTCCGCGAGGATCTGTATTATCGTTTAAGCACCGTTCCGATCCGCGTGCCTTCGCTGCGCGACAGGAAAGAAGATATTTTACTGCTCTTCCGCAAATTTGTTGTCGATTTTTCGGAGCGGTATAAGACAATGCCTGTGCAATTGGATGATGAAGCCAAAAACCTGTTAATTAACCATAACTGGCAGGGTAATGTAAGGGAGTTAAAGAATATTGCAGAACAGATCTCTGTGTTGAGTACCAATAGCCAGGTAAGCGGCAATGATATGCGGCGTTTTCTACCGGTAAATTCAGGCAGCCGCTTGCCGATGGTAACGGGGCAGCATGGTGCAACTGGTGAGTTTGCCAATGAACGCGAGATACTGTACAAGCTCTTTTTTGATATGAAAAAGGATGTCACGGAACTGAAAAAAATGTTCCTTGAGATCCTTCAGAATCCTTCACTGGCGGGCACTGCGGCCAATTTTACGCGCGATTCGCTGATGAATGATTTTCATACCAATGGCGATACGCAGGCGATCATGTCCCCTTCTGCTCCGCAACCGGCGAACGGGCAACCGTCTTTTTTACCGGCGGGCTCGCAGCCGGTACTATTGCATGAGAACGATATTCACCAGCATGAAGAAGTGGAGGAATCGCTGAACATCATGGATAAAGAAAAAGAACTGATCGTAAAAGCGCTGAAGAAACACAAAGGTAAAAGAAGGGATGCATCATTGGATCTTGGTATCAGTGAAAGAACGTTGTACAGGAAGTTGAAGGAATATGATATTGACGAGTGATAGTTAATAATTAAGAGTTAATAGTTAATAATTGAAGTATGCGATCACGCCGTTTTAGAACATCACTGCAATATGTTGTTATGATAAGTGCATGCTGCATGTTCTTGTTACCGGGTTGTGGTATTTATAAGTTTAAAGATGCGGTGATCCCCAATGATGTGAAAACCATCAAGATCAATTATATCGATAATAAAGCGCGTTATGTTAACCCGCAGGCCGCACCGAAATTTTACGATAAGATCCAGCAGAAAATTATCGGGAGCACCAAGATCCAGAGAAGTAACAATGATGATGCTGATTATGTGATCAATGGAACCATTACTACTTACGATGGAACACAAACCGTAGGCGTAAGTTCCCAACAGGCAAGTACCAACCGTTTAACAGTAACGCTGCACATGGTATGGATCAAGAACAATAAAGGCGGCGAGAAGGAAGAATTTGATGTGAGCAGAAGTTTCGATTATTCAGCCAATCTTGCATTTCAAACTGCAGAAGCGCAGCTACTGGATGAAGTGGTTCGTACGCTGACCGATGATATTTTTAACCGCATGTTCTCAAACTGGTAATCAAGTCATACTTTTATTTACATGAATGTCACGCAGGAAAAAGCAATGATCCATCTTACCGGGAAGTCGGGACTATCCGCGTGGCAGAAACAGGCCCTGCAAAAGATTGCGGATGAATCACCCTATTTTGCCCCGGCCCGTTTCTTCTTAACAGCAGATGGTAAACAAAACGGCTCCCTTGCACCGGTAGCATACGCGCAAAAAACTAATCTCTATTTTACTAACCCGTGGTGGCTGCAGTACCAGTTGGATGATATCGCAACCGAAGATCCAACCGAAGAAGAGATTGTTTTAACAGAAGTTGCCCCTAATACAGAAAACGAAGCCGAATCTACAGTTGACGCTGTAAAAGAGGCAATGCGCCGGGTTGACCCCTCACAGGAAACCACGGGCGAAATAGAAGAAGAAGAACCTATGCCTGACGAATACATAGAAGAGAACGAAGCAGTGACCGAAGCAACAGATAGCAAAATAGCGGGAATCCTGTCGGGCCAGCTCGCCGATTTCAGGAAACCACTTGATAAAGACGCAGAACTGGATATTGATGCAGACAGAAAACGCCTGCATACCATCGACTATTTCGCTTCACAAGGTATTAAGATCGATCTGACGGCCATCCCGCAGGATAAACTGACCACGCATCTCCTGAAGTTCACAGACTGGCTGAAACAGGTAAAAACCGCCAATGTGAACCCGGCAGAGTTACAAGCTAACCTGGAAATGGAAAAAGCGGTGGCCGAAACAGCCAAAAACTCCAACCAGACTAGGGAAGTTGTTACGGAAAGTATGGCCGATGTACTGGAAAAACAGGGGCAGATCGACAAAGCCATTCAGCTCTATATCAAATTAAGTTTCTTAAATCCTGAAAAATCCAGTTATTTTGCTGCCAAAATTGAACAACTAAAAGGAATATAATATGATCATTTTGTTTTTGATTCTGATTGTGATTGCTGCTGTAGCGTTAGGTTTTATTGTATTGGTACAAAACCCAAAAGGTGGCGGGCTGTCCGGCAATGTTGGCGGATTCAGTAACCAGTTAATGGGTGTAAAACAAACAACAGACGTTCTGGAAAAAGGTACCTGGTTATTTGCGGGCATCATCGCACTATTGGCATTGTTCTCTACCCTGTTCCTGAAAGGTGGTTCAACAACTGACAGTAATAATTTATTACCTAAGATCAACACCAACACAACCGCACCAGCTCCTGCCCCTGCAGCCGCTCCTGCAGGAACTGTTGTTGCAAAACCGGGTGATACATCTGCAAAGAAAAAATAAGCCGTTAAACATATTTTAACGCCCTGCCTGTATGTTCAGGCAGGGTTTTTTATTTAATTTGAATACATGAAAAGAACCCTGCGGCTTTTATTCTTTCTCGCATGCCTGCTGATCATTGGTATTTACTGGCTATTCTTTACTTCGTCCACTTCATTTGATGGGAAGTCGAAATATTTTATCGTCAGGAGTAAGGACCAAACTTCTATACTGGAAGAAATGAAAAGCAACGGGATCATTTCAAATGGCGCGGCTTTCTCGTTTCTCGCAGCAAGGATGGGTGTTTGGGATAAGATAAAACCGGGTAAGTACGAAGTAGAGAAAGGAGCAAACATGATTGCGATAGCGCGTATGCTGAAGAACGGGAAACAGGCAGAGATCAAATTAGTGATCAACAGGCTCCGTTTAAAAGAAGATCTTGCCAAACTGATCGGTAAGAATTTTTCCAGTGATTCAACGGAAGTAATGCGTTATATAAGTTCCAATGATTCATTAAAAGAATATGGGGTTGATACGAGTTCGCTTTTTACCATGATCATTCCCAATACCTATATATTTTACTGGAATGATCCGTTATCACGCATCTTCAGAAAATTAGCCACTACTAAAACAGCTTTCTGGGCCAATAAAGATCGTCTTAAAAAAGCAGAGGCCATTGGCCTTACACCCGAACAGGTTTATACACTCGCATCCATTGTGGAAGAAGAGACCAATTATGATGCCGATAAATTTAAGATTGCCAGCGTCTATCTCAACCGCCTTAATACAAATATGCCGCTGCAGGCCTGCCCTACCATTAAATATGCCATGAAGGATTTTACGCTCACGCGGATCTATGAAAAATATTTGTTCAATCCATCGCCTTATAATACGTACCGCAGGCCAGGGTTGCCACCGGGGCCGATATGCACGCCTGCATCCAAAACCATCGATATCATTCTTGATGCGCCAAAAACAGACTACCTGTTCTTTGTTGCCAAAAGCGATTTCAGCGGTTACCATCATTTCAGCAGCAATTTTAAAGAACATAGCGAATACGCCAGGGCTTACCAGAAAGCGCTGGATGAATACATGGCCCGCAAACAGGCAAAAGCAAATCAGTGACAAGACTGGAACGAATCATATTACGTTTCCCGCCGATTGCTTTCCTGCTCAGGAAAAGTGAGAAATGGGTGCTGCCCGGCTTTCATGGTTTCCCTTTATATGATGTTGGGAATTATTACCTGAAACAGGTGGAGAAGATAGGCTTGTATGAAAGGGCCGCGGCCATCTCATTTAACCTGGTGATGGCATTGCCCGCCGGTGTTTTGTTTCTTTTTACGCTGGTTCCCTATTTCCCTGAATCTGATAGTTTACGAACCGAGATCCTGCGTTTATTCAGGAATATCACTCCCAATAAAGGTGTATACAGTTTTATTTCAGATATCCTTGAACTACAGGAGAAACAGCACGTGGGTTTGTTCTCCGTCGGTTTCCTCCTGCTGGTATTTTATTCGTCTAATGCCATGATGGGTGTTATACGGACATTTGATAAGTCGATCAAGGAAAAGACCGGTCATTTTCTTCACCGGAGGTTTCGGGCCATACGCATCACTTTCATCTTAATGATATTGGTGCTGTTCTCCTCTCTTGTATTATTTATCAGCGGCGAGCAAATAGGAAGTCTTTTGAAGAATATCTTTCACCTGAAGAAAAAGACCTTCTATTTCTGGTGGGGATGGGTAAGATGGGGCACGATTGTTTGCCTTGTGTATTACGGAATAGGGCTCGTTTATAAATTTGCACCATCGGTAAAAAAGCGATGGAAATTATTATCTGTGGGTTCTGTTCTCGCTACTTTTCTTACCCTTATTACCACCATATTATTCTCATACTGGGTAAATAATTTCGGTAGTTATAACAAGGTCTATGGCTCTGTTGGAACGATCATGATCCTGATGGCCCTCATCTATATCAATTCGTTAATTTTGCTGATCGGCTTTGAACTGAACGTCACGATTACGTATCTTACCAAAGAGGCTGAAGCACGCAGGCTGAAAGAAGCCGGCACGCAAAAGCCATAGTATCCGCCTGTATCATTCTTACAATTTTTGATATGAAAAAGATGCTCTTTTTTACCCTCTGCTTTTTCACCATCTCCTTCTCAAAAGCACAGGGTTCACTCGCCATCGGTAAATCCATTCCGTTGGCTGAAACAAAAATGAAAGACATTTCGGGCAAAGAGGTTTCCATCAAAGATGCTGTGCTAAGCAATGGTGTGTTGGTGATGTTCTCCTGCAACACCTGTCCCTATGTGCTCAGGAACCAGTCACGCACAAAAGCCATTACCGCATTTGCAAAACAGCACAATATCGGCGTGATCCTCCTCAACTCAAATGAAGGCGGCCGCGATGGCGGGGATTCATTCAGCGAAATGCAGGCGTATGCGAAGAACCAGGGATATAATTTTTATTATGCAGTAGACACCAATTCAAAACTCGCAGACGCTTTCGGCGCAACCCGCACCCCCGAAGTATATCTTTTTGACGCAAAGGGGGTCCTCCAATACAAAGGCGCCATTGATGATAACCCCGTGGATGCCAACGCTGTAAAAAGGGTGCATTCGAGAGAAGCCATCAATGAATTAGTAAGGGGAAAACCCATTTCAGTTAAGGAAAGCAGGTCGCTGGGTTGCGGGATAAAAAGATTGTAAAAAAAAAAAATCAAAATATTCCCTACCATTTTTATGGAGAATGTTCATTTGTGCATCCCAATAGTATAACCTTAAAAAATGCTATATGAGAACTAACTCTACCCTCCGTAATTTTTTGGTTTTAGGCATTCTCGCAATGATCATCTATGCAATTATCAACGGTATCCAGTATGGAAGTACCTGGGGTGTTGCCATGGCTGTTTGCAGCATGATTGCGTTGTTTGCAGCTATACATCTCGCTGGCAAACTCTCGCGTTTGCAGAAAGAAGAGGAAGATCAATATTGATCATTGTACCATCTTCTGTAATTCTTGTATGAGTTTGGGTTCCGGCAATTGTTGATTAAAGAATTGCCTGTATTTCTTTTTGTTGTTCACCATCAGGGTTACGGGAATGGCGCCTTCCCATGCCTTGTCTATTCTTGGGCAGAACTCATCTGCATTGGTCTCATTGAGCCAGATGATCTCTGACTTGTAGCCATTCTTTTTCGCGAAGGCAGCAATATTTTTTGGATAATCTTCCGGGAAATCAATGCTTACCAATACCATCTTTACTTTTTTATCGGCAAAAGCTGCCACATTCTTTTCGAACCAGGGTATTTCCCTCACGCATGGCGCGCACCAGCTTGCCCAGAAGTTGACCACCAACGGTGCTGTAGAGGTATCGATCATCTTCAGTAATTCGGCTATCTTTAATTTTTTGATCGGTTGGGCCTCTGCCAACTGGCAGATGCATAGTAACGCCAATACCGTGATTGTCTTTTTCATGCTCTTTATTTATTTTTTTGTTTTCTTGAAATACTCCAGTCTTGTAACAATGCTTCTCTTCTTTCGGCCGGCAAAGATGGCTGATCGTAATGACCCGCTACTTTTTTCTGACGCATGGCTTCATAAATACTCACCGCACACGCAACGGAAATATTCAGGCTTTGTATGATACCCATTTGCGGGATATTGAAATTACCATCTGCCAGTTCCCTGATCTCTTCACTCACGCCATCGTGTTCATTGCCGAACACAAGGGCAGTGCTTTGCGTGAAGTTGATCGAATAGAGATCTTTCGAATCAGATCCCAGGTGCGTAGTCAATATCCTGCTGTATCTTTTTCGGAGATCAGCCATGCATTCCTTTGTATTGGTATATTGATGGACCGTTAACCATTTGGCGGCACTGCTGCTGCTGCGTGGGCCGAATTTTTTATGCGGGTGGATCTTTGTGGTCAATACATATATATCCTGTATACCCACTGCCTCGCAGGTACGCATCACCGCCGAAATATTGTGCGGATCATCTACGTTCTCCATCACCACCGTAAGTCCTTCCTGGCGTTTGCTGAGTACTTCCAGTAATTTATCTTCCCTTTCAGGTGTCATAAGAACGAAATTCGATAAGTAGGGTGAGTAAAACAAAATTGTTTTGAGAGGCTTAGAGAACGATGACATTTTTTTTGCCACAGACGACACAGAATACCACAGATTTTTTCTGCGATAATCTGTGTCGACTGTGGCAAATTATTTCTTCTTATTTCTTCCACACAAAAAAAGCATGAAGCAAAACTGCTCCATGCCTTAAATCAACCACACTTTATCAAACCAACACTTCAATCCACTATCCTCTGCCTCTTGAATTTCTTCCACGATCATCGTGGTCGTCACGATCATTGCCCCTGCCTTTTTCGAAACGGTCATCCTTGCCGTTGTTGTTACGGTCGTTGTCAAAACGTTTGTCAAAGCGATCGTCCCTACCGTTGTTGTTACGATCGTTGTCACGGCCACGTCCCTGTACCACTACATTCTTCCTGTGGTAATTGCTGTAATAGTTACTGTACTTTGATCTGTACACATCACCATGCAAATAAGGGCGGCGTTCATTGATCATCACTTTGTATCCCCTGTTCAGATCGTAACCACGATATTGATAAGGAAGTTCCGAAGAGAATACCCAATCTCTTCCCTGTAAATAAACGAACTGGTGGTGTGGAATATCGTAGTAGGTATCTATCTCTGGCATATAATAATAATCACCAGCATTGTTACCAGCCAAGCCCCATGAAGGTCTTGAACCTATATTCAGATTTACACCAATTCTAACCTGCGCTTTTGATTCAATGTTGAAAAGGAGAGCGCCCATAACCATCGCTGTAAGTAGAATTTTTTTCATGATTATAAAGTTTTATAACCATGCATATGCGAAAGGGATGCCAGAAATAAAATCAACTGTTATAGAAAAGTGAATCCGTTTGAATCAGCGTAAAACTGCACTGTTGACCGATAAGAGCTTGCTTTTCACCGGAGTTTCATGCCAAACAAATACAAATTTGCTTTAGAATAGATCTGCAAATAATCTCTATAGTATTAAAAATCGTCAAAATTATAGAAGTTCTCTGTGTAACTCTCAATCTCTGTCTCTCTGTGTTGAAACAAGATGCTTAGTATTTCAAAATAATATTTTTTCAACACAGAGATACAGAGTACACTGAGTTACACAGAGAGTTTTCAATAGTACAACACTATACCATGATTTATCTTATTACAAAAGATGCAAAAATAAACAGAACTATACTGGCGTAATGCCTAGCCCATTTTTCCCTGAAAGGGAAACTTTTCCGTTATCGAAATGAATACCTTTTGCTATATCTTCTGATAACAATAAAGGCCCATCCACATCCACATGATCTAATTGCGGCAGGAAGTTTACAATGGCTGCGGAGCCAATAGAAGATTCATTCATGCTTCCCATCATTACCTGCATATTCAATGACCTTGCTTCCTGTATCATTCGTATTGCTGGCGTGATACCACTGCATTTGGTGAGTTTGATATTGATGCCGTGAAAATGTCCATGACATTTTTTTACGTCCTGTTCAAATACACAACTTTCATCGGCGAATAAAGGAAGTGTAGACTTCTCAAATAATATTTTCATTCCTTCCCAGTTATCCTTTGCCAACGGTTGTTCAATGAACTCCACTCCTAATGCAGCTAACTGAGGGATCTTTTCAAGCGCTTCTTCTGTTGTCCATCCTGCGTTGGCATCAATACGCAAAACAGCATCCGTATGTTTTCGTAATGCTTCTACAATTTCTATATCTTCATCCGTACCCAATTTGATCTTATAAATGGGCCATGGCTTTGCTTTCATTTTGGCCACCATTTTTTCAATGGTATCAATACCGATCGTGTAATCCGTTACTGGTGTATTTTCCCATTTGGTGTTCCAGAGTTCGTACAATGGTTTGTTCTTCATTTTTCCAAACAGGTCCCAGCACGCCATATCCAACGCACAAACAAGGAATGGATCACTCGGAAATAAATGATGGAGATAATGCCAGTAACGCTCCGGCTCCGTCAGCGCAAACTTTTCAACCAGTGTTCTTTTCGATTCCAGCGTTTCGATCATTTTTTCTACGGTAACACCATAATAAACGATCGCAGGTGCTTCACCGAAACCTACAAAAGAGCCGAGTTCCAGTGCTACCACCAATGATGGCTGGTGTGTTTTGGTGCGGCCATGTGAAATGGTGAAGGGATATTCGAAAGGGAGGTTTTGTTGGCGGTAAGTGAGTTTCAAAATATATTGTTTGCCCCCCAACCCCCTAAAGGGGGAGTCAGGGAAGAATTAAAAACGCGAAGATAACATTATGTATGAAGGAGTTCTTCAAATAACAGCAGTCTTTTCAGCTCCCCCTTTAGGGGGTGGGGGGTTACCTCCCACTCGCTGTAATATAATTCCTCAACTCCTCATTATACTCCTCCGCCTTCAAAAGATCTTCCAGCTTAATATGCATCCGGTACTGCCAGTAATGTTTTGGATTCGCAGGTATATTGATCCGTTCTTCATTCGGATCCTCCCTACGAAGTAATTCATCCATACCTAACAGGTCCTGCAACTGGAAAACACTCCACATAGCAGGCGAATACAAATGTTGTATCACGATCGCCTTGTTGATCCACGCTTCGCAGTAAGGCGGTGCTTCACCCCATTGGCCAAGCTGGTTGTTGTAGAATTGCTGAATGCGGTCCCTGTCCTCTTCCCACCAGCCGCGTATGGTACTCATATCATGGGTGGATGGCGTTACAACACTTAAATAAGGCGCATCATTGGGATGAAAGAATTCTTTTGTGGCATCTTTCGGCATGCGTTGTATTTCGAGACTGAGCAGTCCGAGTTGGCGCATCACATCGGGTACGCATGCAGGTACGAGTCCAAGATCCTCGCCGCAAACAAGCATATTGGTCACCCGTTTTAAGGCGGGTAATTTCTGTAACGCTTCCTTCATCCAGAAATCATCCTGGCGACGGAAGAAATAATTCACATACAATTCGCGCAACTGGTTTTGTGTGTGCTCATCAAGATAACGGAACGAGGAAGTGTCTTCCATCCCGAAACGGAAATGAAACTCCTGCCCGTTGCTGTTCTCTTCTTCAAACAATATTGTATTGCTGATGAGATCATACAATCCCTGTTGAATTTTCATATGCTGCTCATCCTGTTCCAGCGTTAAGAAATGTTGTTCTACCAAACGCTGTGTTGCGTATTCAGGTTTCAGGGTATAAGATCCAAATCCATCGTATTTCAGGAACAGGCTTTTCACCAGTTCATTGTCGTAACCGAATACTTCCCACAAAACATTTTCAGTAATGAATGGCTTTGTATACCGTGTATGGCTGAACCAGATAGACTGGCTGTTGAATTCGTTGATGTGCACTGGAATGGCCGGAACAAAATGCCCCATGATACCTTCCACCGCATCCATGGGAATGCTCCAGATACGGAAGAAACCAAGAATATGATCTATGCGGAATGCATCGAAATAATCATTCATCTGCGCAAACCTTTGTTTCCACCAGGCAAAACCATCTTCGCGCATGTGTTGCCAGTTATACGTTGGAAAGCCCCAGTTCTGTCCTTTCACTGCAAAATCATCCGGTGGTGCACCAGCCTGGAAATCGAGATGGTATAATTCCGGCGCCTGCCATGCATCTGCACCATGACGATACACACCTATCGCGATATCTCCTTTTACAATGATGCCATTGGCATGTGCGTAGGCAGTAGCTTCTCTTAATTGAAGGTGTAATTGATATTGTATAAAATAGTGAAGACCAATATCACTAAACGCATCCGAATCTTTAGCACTCAGCTTATTGATCTCTGCCGCATCATATTTTTTATACGCGGGCCATTTGCTGAAATCAACTGTTCCGTACTGGTCCCTCAGGTAACAAAAAGCGGCATACGGCACGAGCCAGTGTTTGTTCCTTTCAAAATAATCATTGTATTCTTTGGATAGAAAAACAGTTTTCTTCTGTTCTTCGTACACTTCCGAAACATATTCCCATTTGATCTTTGTAACTGCCTCATAATCCACCGATGGCAGTGCATTCAGCCTCAAACGTTCCTTCTCCAGTTTCTGCAATCGTTTGCGGGTAACTACCGAAGAAATTTTTTCGAGGTTCAGGTACATAGGATGCAATGCAAAAGCAGAGATCGCTGCATAGGGATAGGAATCCATCCAGCTATGCGTAGCGGTTGTATCGTTGATAGGCAGGAGCTGTATCATTTTCAAACCCATCTGTTTGGCCCAGTCAACCAGTAAAGGCATATCTGTAAACTCACCAACTCCAAAACTGTTTTCACTACGCAAACTGAATACAGGAATGGCCATGCCAGCACCCTTCCATGTGTTGTTTGGCAATACCGCAAACCCGTCATTCAAAATCATCTGGCGATCTGGTTTGCCAATATCAAACAGCACACGATTATTGCCATCCTCGTACCGAATGAATTTTTGCTGTGCTACATCATACACACCATATTTGTAGGCGACAGGAAATAATTCTTTGGAAAGATCCAATGAGATACTGTAAAAATCCTCTCCTTCTTCCCTGCCCATCAGCAGAGGCGAATCGGTATTCCAGTTACCCAATGCATCACAACTGCCAAGCAGGCAAAGGGTTTGTTCCTGTGCAAGCAATGGTGTTTTTACTTTCAGTGTATGCGAAATATGCTTTGGCGATTTTGTTTTAACTGCTGTATGATTAGATCTCAGCAGTACATCGGTAAAAGGTTCGGTATAAAATGTGTTCTCAAAATATCCTGCATGGTTCCATGAATCGACCACCAGTAATTCAGTGGCTTTTGTTTTTGAAGGGTCGATCGTTTTATCATTTCCCCAATCATAGTTATAAATGCCATCTGCGTTGCGAAGGATATAATGATAGGTGATCTTTTGATCGATCATTTCTGCTTTATCTAGGTCAAGTACAAGGTACCAGTATTCGCTGTTAAAATATTGAAGGGGCACAGCATTCTCCGTAACGCCATCACCTAATAAAGGATGATCGCCGGAAATAAAAATATCCTGCCCATACTCAGTATGAAAACGCAACTGGAAAATGATCTTTTGTAAACCGATGCCAGGTGTACGTTTAACGGGAGTCTTTTTCTTAGTAGCTGCTTTTTTTACGGTTACTTTTTGGGCCACGACTTTTTTTGATGCTGCTTTTTTCGGTACGTCTTTTTTAGTAGCTGTTTTTCTTACAGATGCGGCCGTTTTCATTTTTTTTGCATCAACCTCACTAACAGCTTTATGACCATTCGTTTCTGCAGGACCGTTTTTTTCCGTACCTGTTTTTTTCAAAATAGGCTTGATCGTACGCTTTTTTGGCGCAGGTTTCACAACATCGGTTCTCTCCTCACCTGTTAAAGGTGCATCCGTTAATTTATCGTTAGCCAAGTTCCAGGGTTTTAGGGCGACTAAAGTAATAAACTAATGTGTAAATCAAACACAATTTGGGGGCGTATTTCACCTTTTTGCTGATTTGAACCACATAGTCACAACTTGTCCCGCCAATGGCGTGGATAGAAAACATAGGATTTCACATAGAAGAACCTGATGGATTGCCTGGGGTCTTACACACCGGCTTTGATCAGATCGGCGCCTTTTTCGGCGATCATTATGGTAGCGGCATTGGTATTACCGGATACGATGGTTGGCATGATGGATGCATCGATCACACGCAGGCATTTTACGCCATGCACGCGGAGGGAACCATCAACCACAGACATGGCATCATTGCCCATTTTACAGGTGCCTACGGGATGGTATAATGTTTCAAGGCTCTGGTCGATATGGGCGAGCAGTGCTTCATCAGAAAGATCCTTCGGGAATGAAATGCCATCCGCCGTATATCCTTTTAATACATCTGCCTCCATTACTTCGATGGATCGTTTCAGCGCAGTCAACAGTACTTCCCTGTCTTTGGGTGATGAAAGAACATTTGGCTGAATAACAGGCGGATCTTTGGGCTTAGAGCTTTTTAATCCAACATAGCCCCGGCTCTCCGGACTGATGAGTATAGCCATGATGCTGAATCCGTCCTGTAAGGGAAATGTTTTCATATCATACAGGTCCGTAGAATAATCATCCGAAATGCCCAATGGCACAAAATGAAATTGTATATCAGGTCGATCTAAATCAGGATCTGATTTGAAAAATGCGGTGGCTTCAATCGGACTGTTGCTCAGGGGCCCGCTTTTGAACAGCACATGCTGCAGGATCGCTTTGAACATATTGAAAGGCCTGAGTATGGAATTGCCGGTAGGTATGGTGCAGATGCTGCTCACACCCGTCCACACATGATCCTGCAGATTTTTTCCCACACCATTCAAAGGAAATTTGATATCGATGCCCTGCTTGCTCAGTTCTGCGGGATCGCCGATACCCGACAACATCAGGATCTGCGGCGATTGTATGGCGCCTGCTGAAATGATCACTTCGCTGTTGCAGTTGATGCGTTCTGAATTGGAATGTTGCGTTATCACTTCCACACCAACCGCCCTTCCATCCTCAATTAAAATACATCGCACATGTGTATTGGTTCTTACCGTAAGATTAGAGCGACGTGCGGCGGGTTTTAAAAAGGCCGTAGCCGAACTATGCCTCCTGTTTTTTTTGATAGTGAATTGCAGCATGCCCGCGCCCTCCTGTTCTGCGCCATTGTAATCGGTATTGGCCGGGATACCACATTCGGCACAGGCTTCAACAAATATCGGTGCGAGAATACTGGGTTGTTTGGAAAGTGTAACATTCAACGGCCCACCTTCTCCGTGAAAAGGCTCACCAAACTGTTCATTGTTTTCCGATCGTTTAAAATAAGGTAATACATCTTCATAACCCCAACCTTTGTTTCCCAATGCTTCCCATTCATTAAAATCTTCTTTGTTGCCTCGCACATAGGCCATCGCATTGGTTGAACTGCAGCCACCCAATGTTTTACCACGCGGAATAAATAGTTTTCGGTTTTTGATATGCTTCTGCGGTTCGGTCCAAAAGGCCCAGTCAACTACCGAGCGGTTCAATTTTGTATACGCCCCCGGAATATGTATCTCTCTTTTTTTATCAGCCATCCCGGCTTCCAGTAAAAGCACGTGACAGTTCGGATCCTCTGTTAAACGGTTGGCTAATACACAACCTGCCGAACCCGCACCGATGATTATGTAGTCGTATGCCATTCGCTAAATATACAAATCGAATATTGAATATTGAATATTGAATATTGAATATTGAACAAGGAATATTGAATGTTGAAGTAGTCTCGGCATTAACTTCAACATTCCTTGTTCAATATTCAATATTCATTATTCGCATAGACTATATTTGTCTCGACTAACACCTGTTCGTATGAACCTGGAGCAAAACCGTAATGAAGACTGGATGAAAATGGCCGTGAGCCAGGCACTGCAGCATTTTGAAAAGATCAAAATGGGTGGCGGTAAAAAAGCGATCGAAAAACAAAAAGAGAGGAATAAACTTACAGCACGTGAGCGTATCGATTATTTATGCGACAAGGATAAACCTTTTACCGAGATCGGCGCTTTTGCTGGATTTGAAATGTATGAAGAACAGGGCGGTTGTCCCTGCGGCGGAACTGTTGCGGGATTGGGTTATGTAAGTGGCAGGCAATGCATTGTTGTAGCGAATGACCAGACGGTAAAAGCAGGCGCATGGTTCCCTATCACAGGAAAAAAGAATCTCCGCATGCAGGAGATCTCGATGGAAAATAAGTTACCGATTATTTACCTGGTTGATAGTGCCGGCGTTTTTCTTCCCATGCAGGATGAGATCTTTCCCGATAAAGAACATTTCGGCCGCGTGTTCCGCAACAATGCGAGGATGAGTGCGATGGGTATTACACAGATCGCTGCAGTGATGGGCGCTTGTGTGGCTGGTGGCGCTTACTTACCTATCATGAGCGATGAAACATTGATGGTAGAAGGCAACGGCAGTATTTTTTTAGCAGGCGCCTACCTCGTAAAAGCAGCCATTGGCGAAGACATCGACAATGAAACATTGGGCGGCGCAGTTACACATACGGAGATCAGCGGCATTGCGGATTACAAATTTAAAACAGAACAGGAATGCCTGGATCATATTAAAAAGATCATGAACAAACTGGGCGAACCGGCTAAAGCAGGATTTGACAAAATAAAAGCAGTCGCACCAAAAAAAGACCCAAAAGAAATTTACGGTATCATGCACGAAGGCAATGTAAAGCCTTACGATATGCTGGAAATTATCGAACGTATTGTTGATAACAGCGAGTTCGACCAGTTCAAACAGGATTATGGAAAAACCATTCTATGTGGTTATGCAAGAATAGAAGGCTGGGCCGTTGGCATTGTTGCGAATCAGCGTCTCGTGAGCAAAAACAAAAAAGGTGAAATGCAGATCGGCGGTGTGATCTATAATGACAGCGCCGATAAAGCGGCGCGTTTTATCATGAATTGTAACCAGAAAAAAATTCCATTGGTTTTCTTACAGGATGTTACCGGTTTTATGGTGGGCAGTCGCAGTGAACACAGTGGTATTATAAAAGACGGCGCAAAATTAGTAAATGCAGTTGCCAATTCTGTTGTTCCAAAGATCACGATCATCGTAGGCAATAGTTATGGTGCAGGCAATTATGCCATGTGCGGCAAAGCATATGATCCGCGTTTTATTTACGCATGGCCCTCGGCAAAAATTGCGGTGATGGGTGGCGACCAGGCTGCAAAAACATTATTGCAGATACAGGTAGCCAGTATGAAGGCACAAGGAAAACAAGTTTCAGGTGAAGAAGAAAAAGAGCTACTGGATAAAATAAAAGGCAGTTACGAAAAACAAACCTCGCCCTATTATGCAGCTGCAAGATTATGGGTGGATAATATTATTGACCCGATAGAAACAAGGCTTGTAATCGCTGAGGGCATTGCCGCAGCCAATCAAAATCCGGATGTGGAGGATTTTAAGATGGGTGTGTTCCAGGTGTGATTGCCACTAGTATTAAGAAAAAATTTGCCACAGAAGACACAGATTACCACATACTTTTTCTGTGGTAATCTGTGTCGTCTGTGGCAAAAAAATATGTATTAATTATCTTTCTTAACAACATTAAACATATACTCCCCGTGCACAACCCCATTGGTTGTTACTCCTTGCACGATCACTTTAAACTTTCCGGGAATATCACTGGTATAAAAAGAAAATTCCGTTGGTTTTTCCGTGTTAACCGGTACCGAATAATCCCAAAAAATGGTTGACAGGAACACTTGCTCGCTTGGGTTCAGCTTTGTATAATCCGTATTATAAAACTCTTTTACAGTATAAATTCCTTTCAGGGAAGTAATGCTATTGTTTACAGGTACACAGCCAGCATAGGTTACCTGGAGCCCATAACCGGTTCTATATGTTTGTCCTGTTACCGGCAATGTTCCGCCAAACGGATGATTGGGGCAGTTCAGAATATGATACATGCATACATAATCACCACATGCATTTTTCTGAAACGATACAAAATCATCTTTCTTATTAGATCGTACAATAACCTCGGCAAGTGTTTCGGCCCGTTCGCCTTTTTTAAGTACCATGTTCTCCGTTGTTTTCTCGGTCTGCCCTGCGTCGAAAGACCCATAAGTTAAACTGGCGGCCAATTTTTTTGAAAGTTCCAGGTAAGGGTCTTTTATTTCCAGGTTATGATCGCTTTTGTTCCTGTCTGAATTATAGATGAATACTTTTTTATCGGGTAATGTGATGATCTTTTCTTTTTCCAATACAAATTTCCCGCTACTGTCTGTTAGAAATGATTGTAAACCCTGGTCGGTAAAGGTTGCCAGGCTTACTGGTTTCTTTACTGGCTTGCCGGATCTTGTAACATTGCCTTTAAATACAACAGAGGCAATAGAATGAATGGTGTCAACTCTTTCAGCAAGCTGTAGTTCGGGCCAGGTGTAGCGCCGCCATCCTTTAATCAGCAAAATATCTTCCCAATAGCCAAGGTTATCTTCCTCATTTCCCATCGGATCTTTTTTAAATGGCAGCGCAGCAAGTTCATTATTGAGATAATGATAGCTTTCAATATCCGTCACCTTTCTTACATCGATCCTGTTGTTCTGCACGCAGGCAATGGATACAAGGCCATTAACAGGTTCACCAGACTTGTTTTTCAATTGTACCTTCAGTTTTATGTTTTCCCTGGTTGGATAATCTGCCTGTGCCGTTGTGATCTGCACTTCTGTCCGTTCATTGTAATGTGCAAAAAATAACCGCTCGGCTACAGGCCTGCCAAGGCTGTCGAGTATGGTAAGTGTATTGATGCCCTTCGGGATACCGGCCAGGGCCACGCGAAAACTCCTTGCCGGTGCTTTTCGCATATCTACAAGAAAAGAAATAAAGTTCTCTGTATAGTTATGTATCATTCCATAAAATATCCCTTGTGTTTTATCGTTTGCCCTGAAGAAAAGTGTATCGCTACAAACCGCATCGGCTACAGAAATAGAAAGGCCTTCTGTTACAGCAGCGGGCAATGGATAGGTTACAAGTTCCTGCCCGCTTTTTATCAGCTTAACATGGTATTGAATTGCGGTTTCTGCTTTTAGGGTAAACCTTCCCATACCATAACCATTGGTTTGTATCGTGTCAACAGGTTTTTCATTTCTGAATAATATAGCACTGATCTGCATGGGTTCTCCATATACATCGCTTACTTCCCAACCTATTTCTGTTCTGTTTCCGTTTATGAGATAGCCGCCCTCAGGAAAAAATCTCACAATAGCATTATTGTTATTAACAGGGAGCGCCAATTGCAATCTTTTTGTTTCATTATGAAAGGTTGCTTTTAACCGCAACCTGTTATTGGAAATATCCAATTGTTTAACAGGAACTTTAAACGTTGCCTCTCCGTAAATATCCGTTTTCAACCTGCCGTTTACCTGTTTGTTTCCATTGCCTAATGTGTATGAAATATCTGTGTAAGAAGTAAGTGTATGAATATCTTTTGCGAATGCTTTGAAAGTAAGTTTAACCGAATCAATGCCTGGTAATATTTTCTCAGCCATTTTTAAAGAGGCAATAAAGCCTGGTTCTATTGCAGATTTTATGGTGATGGGCTGAACAAAAGAACTCATTGGTTGGCCATCTGCCAGCACATTGGTGCAGGCAAGTAAAGTATAGTTACCGGGCAGTAATGAATCGGGCAATACCATGTGACCAAAAGCGCGGGCATTTACCATAACAAACTTCTCAGTTGTAAGAACGGTGCTGTCATCATCCCTTACAAGGCTTACCGCTAATGTGTGGTGTTCCGTAAAAGGAACCTTTGTTGATAAAAGATACGCCGTGAACCATACATGTTCATTACTTGTATAAATGTTCTTATCAAAATGAACAAACAGTACAGATGGTTTCTTTTTAGCGCCGTTCCATTCCATTTTTTGTGCAAGCGGTTCTGTTATTTCCGACATCTTTTGTGCACGCAGTTTAGCGGAAAGGAACAAGGCCACAAAAAATAAGCAGGGTAACAAAAACTTCATCTGTTGAAAATAGCAAAAAAATCAACTGATACTTCTTATAGATG
This sequence comes from Bacteroidota bacterium, assembly GCA_040388705.1. GTDB lineage: Bacteria > Bacteroidota > Bacteroidia > Chitinophagales > Chitinophagaceae > Sediminibacterium. Next base: position 116,121 of record JAZKBI010000022.1, read on the forward strand.
TATCTGCACCTTATTTACCTTTACTTTGGTCTTTATAATCATTGCTTATGAAATACCCGATCTATACCGTTGATGCTTTTACCGACCATGTTTTCGGTGGCAACCCTGCAGCAGTTTGCCCTTTAACAGAATGGTTGCCTGCTGAAACCATGCAGCAATTAGCCAGCGAGAATAATTTATCAGAGACCGCTTTTTTTGTGAAGAAAGAAGATGGCAGTTTCGATATCCGCTGGTTCACACCCGAACTCGAAATAGACCTCGCCGGCCACCCTACCCTTGCTACAGCTTATATTATTTTTAATGAGTTGAAACATGATTCCGACACCATCTCTTTTCATTGTAAAAGTGGTATCCTTACAGTGATACAAAAAGACGGGTTTTTAGAAATGAACTTTCCAGCGCGCATGCCTGTTGCATGTACACCACCGGATGAATTATTAAAAGGTGTAAGCATTGCTCCCAAAACAATATTGCGTTCGAGAGATTATTTTTTGGTATATGATACACAGGAGGAAGTAGAAAATCTAACAGTTGATTTTACGCACCTGAATAAAGTAGAAACTTTAGGCTTCATCATTACCGCCAAGGGAAACGATGTTGATTTTGTTTCGCGCTTCTTTGTTCCTAATTCAGTGATCGGTGAAGATCCCGTTACCGGTTCAGCGCATGCTACACTGATTCCTTACTGGGCACAGGAACTGGGCAAAACAGAAATGACAGCAGTACAACTCTCTAAAAGAAAAGGGCATCTATGGTGTGGCTTTCAGGGTGAACGCGTTACTATTTCGGGGAAAGCGGTGTTGTATATGAAGGGAGAATATTTTTTGTAGTCAATAGTCAATAGTCAATAGTCAATAGTCAATAGTCAATAGTCAATAGTCA
>JAZKBI010000023.1:0-1723 GCA_040388705.1 Bacteroidota bacterium
GGATAATTAAAGATTATCTGTCGATGTCACTAAGGTCAAAAGATAAGAAGCTGCTCATCGTACAGGTCATCACCATCAGCAGGGCGATAGCTGCACTGGCATTTATTTCCATCGCATTTGTTCCTAGATTAACCTTTGTCGCACTTGGATTATACGTGTACGCATGTCTCAGTGACTTACTCGATGGTTTTCTGGCGAGGAGACTATCCAGCGCAACGCAAACAGGTGGCGTACTGGATCTATTCGGAGATAAGTATTTAACGATCATCGCGCTTCTTTATGCTGCTGTAAAAGGTGTGCCGATGCTTCCCTGTGCCATTGCCATTTTACGAGAAGTATTTCTTCTCTCTGTTAGAAGTATTGTTGTTAATGGACAAAGGATATTTCCTCCGCAAAGAACACTGGGCACACTAACCATTATACCGATCTGGACGGGGACTGGTGTATTGCTGCTTTATCCTTCGGTTTGGGTATTTGATTGGCGCATTGTCTCCGTGTTTTATTGGGCGATAGGCCTATTTGCTTTATTGAACCTGTTGTTCAAATTGTACAGAAACTGGCATCGTTTGATTCAGTCCTTTGAGGAATGATCTTACTTGTTTGTAAGAATTGGCCACAGGGTCTTAGCAATATTCATTAATATCGGCAGGTTAATAATGCCGACTACCTTAATCACTGAATTCAAATAAGGCCAGGACGAAATGGATTTTATCTGTTTGTAGATCGGTGCCAATCCATTGATCGTTTCCAGGTTTCTGGATAGTGAACCAGATTCATTAGTATCACTGAGCTTGTAAAAAAAAGCGTTTTGCGTCTGCGTTACTTCAGTGAGTTGTCTTTTTTTTTCCGATTGTATGATTTTGCGCAAGGTTACCGCTGGAATAAGATATACGACTACGAATAAAGCGCTGAGTACACATATACCAACAATCGGTGTGACACTCAACTGCCTGTGAATTAACAACGCGCTAAGTACGGACAGAGATGCGAGGAGTAACACGGGAATGCATGGGTCAATAGCAGTTTTGATAATCTTCCCTACACCACCATACTCATCCTGATGAAATGGCTTCAGCGAGAAAAAATTTTCTTCTATGGCATCCTTCAATAGTTTGTTCAACGTTAACAATAGTGAAATGTGCATATGAACAATGGAAGGAAAAAACAACACCCAGAGATAAAATTTGTAGACACGTGTAATCCAATATCCGAAAACATGATTGATAGAATCCCAGAAATCAAATCCTACGATTCGATATGGATCCTGGTTCTGAAAAGAATTCCATACAAAGCATCCCAGCCCGATGGTGATCAGTAACACATAGATGACTCTCCCGACATTTGTTTTTCTGTAAATATGTTTAGTATAAACAGTTCTGTATTTCGAAAGATCGGTTCCCTCCTTAACAATCTCGGCACCGTCCAAGAATCCAAAAAAGTTGCTAACTGCTTTTTTGAAAACGAAAGGAATGATGGCCTGAAGAATCAAGAATGTCCATATCGCAGGATGCTCAAATAGACCGATATCGGTTCCTGGTAAATGGAAGGTATGGTCGATGAAGGAAGCGAGTATGATCAACAGGAAAAAAATTGCTGTAACCACCAATGCCTGTCTTTCCGGGTGGTTATTAAATAATCTTATAGCCTTATTGAATTTAAAAACCGGGTAAGCCTCATATATTTTATTTACTTCATCAATCATGCAGATAATCTTTAATTATCC
>JAZKBI010000024.1:0-94422 GCA_040388705.1 Bacteroidota bacterium
TTGCAACAGCAACTGTAACGATCACAGAGCCTGCTGCTGCAATAAGGATTTCACCATCGCAGGTTAATGTGCTTTGCTACGGTGCATCAACCGGCTCAATCAATTCAAACGTAAGCGGCGGTACAGCACCATATACTTATTCATGGTCTAACGGAGCGCAAACAGCGGATATCAGCGGATTGGCTGCAGGCACTTATACAGTGACTGTAACAGATGCGAACCATTGTGTTGCAACAGCAACTGTAACTATCACAGAGCCTGCTGCTGCAATAAGGATTGCACCATCACAGGTTAATGTGCTTTGCTACGGTGCATCAACCGGCTCAATCAATTCAAACGTAAGCGGCGGTACAGCACCATATACTTATTCATGGTCTAACGGAGCGCAAACAGCGGATATCAGCGGATTGGCTGCAGGCACTTATACAGTGACTGTAACAGATGCGAACCATTGTGTTGCAACAGCAACTGTAACTATCACAGAGCCTGCTGCTGCAATAAGGATTGCACCATCACAGGTTAATGTGCTTTGCTACGGCGCATCAACCGGCTCAATCAATTCAAACGTAAGCGGCGGCACAGCACCATATGCTTATTCATGGACAGGTGGAGCGCAAACAGCGGATATCAGTGGATTGGCTGCAGGCACTTATACAGTGACTGTAACAGATGCGAACCATTGTGTTGCAACAGCGACAGTAACGATCACTCAGCCTGCTGCTCCTGTAACATACACAACAACACAGGTTAATGTTCTGTGTAACGGAGCATCGACTGGTTCTATCACAGTTGCAGCAACCGGTGGAACAGGTGCTTATACTTATTCGATCAATGGTGGAACCTGCCAGTCATCTAATGTGTTCAGCAATCTTGCTGCGGGTACTTACACCATCATGGCGAAGGATGCGAATGGCTGTACTTCAGGCACAGGTAGCATAACGATCACACAAAATGCAGTGGTTGCCTTCACATCAGCTAAAACAAATGTCCTGTGCTACGGTGCATCAACTGGTTCAATCACAGTTAGTGCAACCGGTGGAACAGCAGCTTATACTTATTCAATCAACGGCGGAACATACCAATCATCTAATGTGTTCAGCAATCTTGCTGCAGGTACTTACAGTATTGTAGTGAAAGATGTGAACGGTTGTGTATCTGCTGCGGGTAGTGTAACGATCACTCAGCCTGCTGCTCCTGTAACATACACAACAACACAGGTTAATGTTCTGTGTAACGGAGCATCGACTGGTTCTATCACAGTTGCAGCAACCGGTGGAACAGGTGCTTATACTTATTCGATCAATGGTGGAACCTGCCAGTCATCTAATGTGTTCAGCAATCTTGCTGCGGGTACTTACACCATCATGGCGAAGGATGCGAATGGCTGTACTTCAGGCACAGGTAGCATAACGATCACACAAAATGCAGTGGTTGCCTTCACATCAGCTAAAACAAATGTCCTGTGCTACGGTGCATCAACTGGTTCAATCACAGTTAGTGCAACCGGTGGAACAGCAGCTTATACTTATTCAATCAACGGCGGAACATACCAATCATCTAATGTGTTCAGCAATCTTGCTGCAGGTACTTACAGTATTGTAGTGAAAGATGTGAACGGTTGTGTATCTGCTGCGGGTAGTGTAACGATCACTCAGCCTGCTGCTCCTGTAACATACACAACAACACAGGTTAATGTTCTGTGTAACGGAGCATCGACTGGTTCTATCACAGTTGCAGCAACCGGTGGAACAGGTGCTTATACTTATTCGATCAATGGTGGAACCTGCCAGTCATCTAATGTGTTCAGCAATCTTGCTGCGGGTACTTACACCATCATGGCGAAGGATGCGAATGGCTGTACTTCAGGCACAGGTAGCATAACGATCACACAAAATGCAGTGGTTGCCTTCACATCAGCTAAAACAAATGTCCTGTGCTACGGTGCATCAACTGGTTCTATCACAGTTAGTGCAACAGGTGGAACAGCAGCATATACTTATTCAATCAACGGCGGAACATATCAATCATCGAATGTGTTCAGCAATCTTCCTGCAGGTACTTACAGTATCGTAGTGAAAGATGCGAACAGCTGTACTTCAGATGCAGGCAGTGTAACTATCACTCAACCTGCTGCTGCACTAAGCTTCACCACTGCACAAACAAATGTGACTTGCTTCGGCGCATCAACCGGATCTATCACAGTTACAGCAGCCGGTGGAACACCAGCATATACTTATTCGATCAATGGCGGAACATGCCAGTCTTCAAATGTGTTCAGCGGTCTTGCTGCAGGTACATACACTATCTACGTAAAAGATGCGAACGGTTGTATATCAGCGAGCAGCAGTGTAACGCTTACAGTTACAGACAATACACCGCCAGTTGTGAATGGATGTCCTGCTAACATTACAGTTTATACAGGAGCAGGCAGAACAACCTGTAATCAGTCAGCAACATGGACTGCACCAACCGCAACCGATAATTGCACTGTAACAACAACCAGCAATTACAGTTCAGGTGCCGTGTTCCCTGTAGGTACCACTACGGTGACCTATACATTTAAAGATGCTTCAGGTAATACAAGCACATGTTCATTCACTGTAACTGTTGTTGATAATACACCTCCTGTTATTACATGTCCTGGTGCCATCACGCTTGCGTGTGGTTTACCATCAACACCTGCCAATGCAGGAACCGCAACCGGTACAGATAATTGTGGTGGAACAGTAGCCATCACTTATACCGACGTTGTATCAGGTAATGTAACAACACGTACATGGAAAGCAACAGATGCGGCATTAAACTCCAGCACCTGTACGCAACTCATTACGAGTGGCCAGCCATTTGCATCAACCATTACTTCGGTTCCAACAAGTAATGTTTACACAGGTGTAGGAACTCCTTCAACAACATTGTTCATCGGATATGGTGCTCAAAGCACTGTTCTGCAAACAAATGTTCCAACAGGTACTTATACTTATGCATGGAGTGGGGCAAGTGTGAGCATGCTTAGCAGCACAACCACTGCAAGCCCTGTATTCACACCAACACATGGCGGCAGCTATACATTCACTGTAACTATATCAGGTGCTTTGGGTTGTAGCAGCACCGCTTCTGTAACCATCTGCGTAACAGATATCAGGGTATTTGCAAGCGTGAACCATAATACATGTAGCCACACGTCACATAGTTCTTCGAACTGCCCTCACCAGGGTCATAATCATACATGTAACCATTCATCGCACAGTTCGTCTGACTGTCCTGACGATGACCACCAGGGCACTTGCAGTCACGCATCGCACAGTTCTTCGAACTGTCCGCACTTAGGCCACGGTCATACATGTAATCACTCAGCGCACAGTTCATCTGACTGTCCCGACGATGACCACCAGGGTTCATGCAGCCACACATCGCACAGTGCTTCAAACTGTCCGCATGCCGGCCATAACCACTCATGTAATCACACGTCACATAGCTTATACAACTGTCCTGATAAAGACGATGAACACCAGAATGTTTGTACTCACCAGGCGCACTATTCTTCAAACTGTCCGCATGCCGGCCATAACCATTCATGTAATCACTCATCACACAGCACATACAATTGCCCTGACAAGGATGATGACAATGATGGTGACCGCCAGACCATGTGTAACCACCAGTCGCATAGTTCTTATGATTGCCCGCACAAAGGCCATAACCACTATTGTGATCACAGGTCGCACAGCACCTACAATTGTGCGCACAGGAATACGAATGATCGTGATGATGATGATGAGAAAGATTGTGACCACAAAGCACACTCTTCGAGTGATTGCTCTCACAAGGGCCATAACCATGCGTCATGTAATCACCAGGCGCATAGCTCATCAAATTGTCCGCATAATAAGAATAATACAACTCAACAAACAGTATGTAACCACCAGTCGCATAGTTCAAGTGATTGTAACCATGAAGGCCATAATCACGGAAGCTGTAACCACAGGTCGCACACTGCTTCTGAATGTCCGCACAATGGCGGTACCGGTGGAACAGATGATGATGAAGATGATAAGAAAGTATATATCTGCCATGTACCTCCGGGTAATCCAGGTATGCACATCACCTTATCGATCAGTGTGAACGCGGTAGCTGCGCATCTGACCAATCACCCTGGTGATCGTTTAGGAAGCTGTGATCAGGCGCCATGTACAGGCTATACTGATGTTGAGAAACCAGTGATTGATTGTTCAGACAATATCACAGTAGCTTATGGCAGCTCAACTGCACCTGTTGTAACAGGATCTCCTGAAGCTGATGATAACTCAGGTGATGTGAACATCACCTATACAGATGTAAGTACGAAAGGAACGAATCCTGCAGCAGCGAACTATTATAACTATACCATTACCAGAACATGGAAAGCAACTGATCTTGCCGGTAATTATACTACATGCGCACAGATCATCACTGTAACAGAAACTGTTAAACCGGTGATCAGCTGCCCAGGTAATGTAACTGCAGCATGCGGTTCAACAGCAACCGGTACAGCAACAGCAACCGATAATGCAAGCGCGGTAACGATAACTTATACGGATGTAGTGAGCGGTTACACAACTACACGTACATGGAAAGCAACAGACGTGGCAGGTAACTATGCAACCTGCACACAAACGATCACTGTAATTGATAATGTGAAACCTGTGATCAACTGTCCTGGCGATGTAATTGTTAGCTGTAACGGTTCATCGGCTCCTGCCGCTACCGGAACTGCAAGCGCCAGTGATAATTGCAGCGTACCTGTTGTGACTTATAACGACGTAACAAACGGTAATATCATAAGCAGAACCTGGAAAGCAACTGATGCGGCCGGTAACTTTAGTACATGTGTACAAACGATTACGCTCCCGGTTACAACGATCAGTCCTAACCAGATATGCTTTATCAGTCCTACCAACGGAGATGTTGTAAATGCAAAATCTACATGGACAGTTAACAGCACTGCACAAACAGTAACGATACGCACCAGTTTTGCGAAGACTTTTGTTGATAATACCTATGGAACGAATGCGATCGGATGGGGAACCAGGGGTCATACCTTCTCTGATCTTACAGGATCAGACAAACTCCAATTGGCATTGTTTGATAAAACAGGAACAAAGAAACTTGAGTTTGTGATGGATTACCTCACCGCTTCATCTGCTGCTCCGTCAGGATATAAGTCACTGGGCGTAACGGGTGGCGAAGGTTCGATGGTTTTAGGATCATCTTCAAGTATCGTGAAAGTAGTAACATCAATGGATGAGAATCTCAACACATTCGGTTACAACCTCATCACCAATTCGCCTGCTACCAACAGTAGCTATGCGGCCAATTCATCCTATTCTAACTGGATATATGATGTGTGGTACGAAGTAACGGTTAGTCTGAGTGCATTCGGAACATCAGGATTTGGTAAGCCGGGTGTAGTAAGCGTTCACGCAAGTCCAAGTAAAACAGGAAACAATACAGAACCGGTTGTAGAAACCTCTTGTGGTACCGTTGCAAGTGTGATGAATACACCGGCAGATATTACGGTGAATTGTGGTTCGTCATTAGATCCTTCTGTAACAGGTAGGGCTACAGCGATAAACACTTGTGCAGTAATCTCTATTACCTATAGTGATGTAACCAATGGCAACGTGATCACACGTACCTGGAAAGCAACAGATGGCCTGGGTAATTTCACCACAGACACGCAGGAGATCACTATAGTTGATAATGTGAAACCTGTTATCACTGATGTTGCTGATAAAACAGTAAACTGCGGATCATCAACACTTCCTGCAGCAACAGGAACAGCCACAGCAACAGATAACTGCAGTACACCAACAGTTACATTTAATGATGCTACTTCAGGAAACGTGATCACACGTACCTGGAAAGCAACGGATGCTGCGGGTAACTATAGTACTTCAATACAAACGATCACGATCGTAGATAATGTGAAGCCAACGATCACTGTACCTGCTAATATCACGGTAAGCTGTGGCGCATCAACTGCTCCATCATATTGCGGTGGTAGTGCAACAGGAACGGATGCCTGCTCTTCCGTAACCATCACCTACACTGATGCAACTTCAGGCAACGTGATCACACGTACCTGGAAAGCAACAGATGCAGCAGGTAACTTCATCACAGGCACACAAACGATCACGATCGTGGATAATGTGAAACCGGTGATCAGCGATGTATCTGATATTACCATCAGCTGTGGTGCATCAACCACACCATCAGGTTGTGGCAGTGTAGCAACAGCAACAGATAATTGCAGCACACCAGTGGTTACTTACAGCGATGTAACAGCTGGTAACAAGATCACACGTACCTGGAAAGCAGTAGATGCGGCCGGTAATATTGCTACATCAACCCAGATCATCACGATCGTTGATAATACCAAACCGGTTCTTGTTGAACCTGCTGATATCACCGTAAGTTGCGGATCATCTACTTTACCTGCAACTACCGGTAATGCATCAGCAACCGATAATTGCAGTGCAGTAACTATCAGCTATACCGATGCACGAAGCGGAAACAAGATCACACGTACCTGGAAAGCAACCGATGCAGCCGGTAACTATGATACCGATGTTCAGGTGATCACCATCAGTGATGCGATCAAACCTGTTATCACCGATGTTGCCGATAAAACGCTGAATTGTGGCGGATCAACCTTACCTGCCAATACAGGAACACCAACAGCAACAGACAACTGCAGTACGCCAACGGTTACTTACAATGATGTTACTTCAGGCAACGTGATCACACGTACCTGGAAAGCAACGGATGCAGCGGGTAACTACAGCACTTCGGTTCAAACGATCACAATTGGATCTTCGTTCACAGCAGCGTTGACTTCTGTTCCATCGAGCAGCACATACACAGGTGGTGTGGCTACCAATCTTTACTTAGGTTATGGTGCACAGACTACCACCTTACAAATGTGTTCTCTGCCTACAGCCGGCGCACCATATACTTATGTATGGAGCGGATCTTATACAAGCAAACTGAACAGCACAACTTCAGCATCACCGTTGTTCACGCCAACCACTTTCGGATACTATACGTTTAATGTAACAGTGACCAACAAGTTTGGATGTACTTCAACCGCATCGATCAGTATTTGTGTAACAGATATCAGGGTGGCAGGTACCAGCGGAAGCGGCGCCAAAGTATATATGTGCCATACACCGTCCGGTTACAACAAAACACCGCAGACCCTGCAGGTTTTGGTTAGCCAGGTGCCATCGCATCTTAGCCCTTCAACCTGCGGTGGTGATGGTAATGACAGATTAGGAAGTTGCGGACAGACACCATGTAACACAACTTCTGTAAGTTCTATTGTTTCAAATAATACAATGAATGCTACAAAAGAAGGAGTAGAAAAAGTAGCCACTTCAGAAGAAGAATTGAAAGTAACCGTAATGCCAAACCCAAGCACCACCTTCTTCACACTGAAACTGGAAAGCAAATATGAAACACCGGTTACATTGCGCGTGATGGATGGAAGAGGTAGAGTAGTAGATGCCAAATCGAAGATCGGTGCCAACAGCACTTTCCAGATCGGCCATAACTACAGCAGCGGTACTTACTATGCGGAGTTGATACAGGGCGGCCAACGCAAAGTGGTACAACTGATCAAAGGAAGAGGATAGAAATATATTGTTTGAAATACAACCAGTCACGTTCAGGCGTGACTGGTTTATTAGTGATATTGATTTTGAATATTTAAGGCAACCAACCTATGCTTAAGAGAACGTCTTTACTGGTCTGCACGTTGATATGTGTATTCTTTTTACAAAGCCAGTCATTTGGGCAAACGCTGACTACTTTCCCTGAAGGTTCTGCAATTATCGATATGGGATCAGCCAGTCCTACTGTTCAAAACTCATTGAAGCCTTATGGCCTCGTGTATGCGTTGCTTAAAAATAATCATGTACCAATAAGTGTTGTTGTAAATGCGAATAAAGTAAAAGATGGAATCGATTTTGTATATAATGGCAAAAGTTATAAAGGAGGCACGTTCGTTGTGTCTGCCGATTATATTAGTTCAACGGTTGCATCAGTTCTAACCAGTTGGGCCAACCAGGGAGTGTTAGTAGACTATACAACCAGTACAAGCGCCCTTACTGTAAATGTTACTTATAAGATTAATTTCACTCCCCGCTGGGTGATGGACAAAACAAATGGAAGTATCGCGGTAAATTTTTTAACCACCGCAGGGATACCTGCTTCTGCATATACGTTCAAAACACCAGCACAGCTTGCCGGTTGCGACGATATATTCGTTCTTCCGCACGCAGATCCTACCTGGTCCACCCATAATAATCTGTTGACCTGGAACAGGGATAATAAAGGCGCTATCTGGGCGGGTTGCCACGCAGTAAGCGTCCTTGAAAACTTATTTGATCCTGGTACTCCAACTACCAAAATGAATTTTCTTTCTACCAATGGTTTATTATCTTTTACCGATCATAATTTTACAGCAACTCCTTTCAATCATTTACTGCCAGGTGACCCTGTTGCACAGTACTACAGTAAAACAGACAATGCCCAGACCAATGGTTCCGAAACGGTTTACCTTCCTAAATCAGGCAGTGCCTGGAATTCAGGAGCAAAAATAATTTCAACAAGCCCAGGGCAGATAGACGTCCCATCTTTGTCTCCGGGTCTTGCGGTCGAAAATATTTATGGCCGTGCTTTTGATGATCCGGCCCGGGGTTATGTGGCTTACCAGGCGGCACACAATATTGGTGGTAACAGTACCGATCAAATTGCAGCACAACGCATATTCTTTAATTTCAGCCTGTTTGCATTAAACGATAAGATTCCGCCGATCATAACTGCATCAGTAAGCAGTGCGGATCAGATAACAGCAGGAGTTGCTTCTGCAACCTTTACCTCAACAGTAACAGGAACCGGTACAGGACTTACCTATTTATGGAGTGCTTCAGTAGCTGGTACATTTTCGGCCGCAACTTCGGCTACCACTACTTTTACACCAAGCAGCAGCATTACCAGTACTACTACCTGCATTATCACGTGTGTAGTAACAGAATCATGTGGAAGAGTAAGTTTTGATTCAAAGAAAATAACCGTGGTGCCACCACCACCAGACCCGATAAACCCATTGAATGTAATACCTATTACCAAAACTATCCTGGATGGTTGTGCAACCAGTGCGGCTGTTACATTTAATGTTTTTGATGGAAATACGGATGCCAATGCCGGAACAAGAACCTTATTGGATGTTACTGCACTTGTTAATGCCTCCATTATTACAAGTACAAACGGAAATGTAACAATCACTGCGAATGCGAATTTCAGGGGAACTTTAAATACAACTTACCGGATTACCAATGGTGTGTACACATCAACCGCAGCAAACATAACTGTAACTGTAGGTGACCAGTCATTGCTTCCGGTTCTTACCGATGACGCAGCAACCGCACTGGTTGATAACGTTACTGTAATTAATGTATTAGGAAACGATAAGAATAATGCAGCTGCCGCGGCAAATGTTCATGATGTGTTATACATCAAAGATATTTTCACAAAGCCAACATTAGGATATGCTTATATCAATACTAACGGGACACTAACGTATATTTCTAAGGATAACCATCCAACGGGAACTGATCAGTTTAGTTACCTTGCCTGTAATACATCGGGATTTTGTGCCGTTGGAAATTTATCGGTTACACTGATAAATACCGGCTGTGCTGCCGGTCTATATAAAAACTCAACAGATTCCACGACCGGGTTTCTTACTAACTACAGTACTACATTAAGTGATACGTATTTACAATCTAATGGTGGTAATGCTGATGCGAATTTTAACACTAACAATCCGAATGCGATCTTACTCAATGGCTTTGCCAATGCGCTTAGAAGGCCACTCCTTAAGTTTGATCTTTCTTCTGATATCCCTGCAAATGCACGTGTTACGAGTGCGAATCTTTCATTAACTACTACAGTGGCTTTTACCACGTCAAGTGGCGTTAACCCGTTTCCTGCAACAATTTATGGAGTAACACAGTCATGGGTGGAATCAACTGCTACCTGGAACATTTTTGACACCGGGTCTCCATGGACAACTGCGGGCGGTGATTTTACAATTGCAGGTTCAGACCCGGCTTTCCCTAATGTGTACACTGATGGCGTAGCTAATCCAATTGGCACAGTAGCGGCATCCAGTGATATGAGTACACTTGTACAGGGTTGGGTTACCACTCCATCATCAAATAAGGGGATGATAATCGTTGGTGCGACATCTGCCAGTACATTCAACGTAACTTTTGGAAGCCAGAATTTAGGTAGCAGCCAGGCCAAGCTTAATGTGTTTTATAAAATACCGGCTGCTTGTATAGCAATACCAACCGACTATCTTCCTATTGTTTATCCTGTAACAAGCGCCACATCCTCTGTTTTGTCGGCTACTATAACCCCATCATTAGATAAAAACTATTACGGTCGTACAAACACAATACAATCTGTAACAACACCTGCTCATGGTACTGTAACTTTCAGCGCCACGCAGATGATATATGCACCTGCAGGGAATTTTGTAGGCGTTGATACATTTACATATACAATCCTTGATCCTACAAACACTAAAACAAATACGTCAACTGTATTCGTTACAGTTACCAGGGCAGCCCCTGCCGTTAATCCTGATGCCACTGCTGTTACTTCAGGCTTATCTGCAACCATCAGTGTAAATACAAATGACCGGGATCTGAATGTTGCGTTTGCAGGTGCTCCTACCATTACCAGCAATCCTAAAAATGGCGTGGCTACTGTTACTGGTAATGATATTGTTTATACACCTTCTACCGGATTTGTAGGAAACGATACCCTCATTTACAGACGCACTGGCGGAGTAACTGATGCATGTTCAGTTGCCTTAAGTGATACAGCCCTTGTTGTGATTACTGTTAATAACAGGCCCCCTGTGGGAACCCCCACTGTTTTGAGTACCTTTGGCTGTACGCCGATCACGATCAATTTACTGAGTTTATCTTCCGATCCGGAAGGAGGGGCTTTATCAGTAAACATAACATCCGGCCCCGGAAGTGGAACACTTGTTTCAGCAGGTGCCGGTAAATATACCTACACACCAAATAACGGGTTTACTGGTGTTGACCTGTTTAATTATACTGTTACGGATCCATTTGCAGCTACCAGTACGGCCGTTGCAGTTACTATAACAGTTACGGGCGATCCAAATCCGAATATCGCTCCTGTTGCTGTTAATGATGCTGATACAACATTAGTTAACCAGGTATTGTACACCAATGTTCTTGCAAATGATTCAGATCCGAACAATGATGTATTGTATATCAGCATTCCTTCTGCCACCACAACACAGGGCGGTACTATTGAAATAATGCCGAATAAGCTTATTAAATACACACCTGCTTTAAATTTCAGTGGTACGGATACATATCAATACCAGCTTTATGATGCGCATCCGTCATGTTCCGGCGGCGGTTCCCTCACTGTAACCGGAACGGTTACAATTGTAGTAAGAGCAATAATGACCACACTGTCGGGTACGGTATGGCTCGATGCAGATTCGAGCGCTAAGCAAGCTGGTGTGCTAACATTTAACACTATTAAAACAAATACGGAAGTCGGTACTAACGGTAATGGAAGTATCTATGTTTATGTAATAAACAGCGCAAACAAGATCATAGACAAAACGCCGGCGGATATCGATGGAACGTATTTATTATCCAACGTGCCTTCGGGAACATTCAGCCTTACATTGGTTCTTAGCAATGAAGATCTGTCGATAGGCACAACACTAACAACCGGTTCTCTCCCTCCAGGGTATAGTAATTCAACACCCATGACACGTTCTTTACCTGTTACAACATTAGCAGATATGGGACCTTATGATTGGGGTGTTTATACCGGTGTTCCCCTTGCGCCAGGTATCATCGTGGCGGGTGCCGGTGTATGCGGTACAAGCGGCGTACCGGGCGCACTTACTTCATCTTCAAATGCGACAGGTGGTAGTATTACTGCAACCGGTTATGTATATCAATGGCAGTCAGCCACTGCTCTTGATTTCAGTGGAACAGTTACAGATATCGCGGGCGCTACCGGAACAAGCTATTCACCTACTGCGATCAGTGCTACAACTTATTACAGGCGAATGGTTACCAATAATGTAAATACACCTGTATTCAGCAATGTTGTTACAGTTGTACTAACGCCCAATCCAACCATATCTATAAGTGCTGCAGTAATAACACTGCTGGCAGGAAGTAATACAGTTCTTACTGCTACAGGTGCTGGTACGGGAAGTTATGCCTGGTCACCTACCACCGGCTTATCTGCAAGCAACACTGCTGTGGTAACAGCCACGCCTTTAACTACCACCACTTATATTGTAACGGGAACGATCACACCATCAGGTTGTGCCAACACTGCTGCCATTACCTTAACAATGATCAACCCAGGTGTGATCGCAGCAGATCAAAGTATTTGCGGACCATATACACCAGCGGGGATAACTTCAACAACTGTTGCAAGTGGCGGAACAATAACCTATAAATGGCAACAGAGTCCGGATAATTCAACCTTTACAGATATTAGTGGTGAAACAGCAACAACTTATTCTCCGGGCAGTATTTCAGCAACAACTTATTACAGGCGTGTAGCCATATCCGGTGGTTTATTGTTTAACAGTAACGTGGTAACCAAAACGGTTAAAACGATACCGACAGCCACCGCAGGAAGCAACAGCCCGATATGCGTGAACGGAACGATTAACCTGACTTCAAGCGGCGGCGGAACCTATAGCTGGACCGGCCCTGGCAGTTTCAGTTCTACTTCAGCAACCCCAACGATCAGCAATGCGCCAGCCACAGCCACAGGCACATATACGGTTACAGTAACTGTAAATGGTTGTACAAATACGGCAAACACAACAGTAACGTTGAATCCATTGCCAACTGCAACAATAGGCGGAACAACTTCTGTTTGTCAGAATGCATCATCACCATTGATAGCATTCACTGGTGCAGCCGGAACTGCACCGTACACCTTTATCTATAAAATAAACGGAGGTACCAATCAAACAGTAACAACAACATCAGGAAACTCGGTAACCGTATCTGCTCCGACAGGCACTGCCGGTGCATTTGCCTATACCCTGGTATCAGTGCAGGATGGAAGTTCAACTACCTGCTTAAATGCTCAATCAGGAACCGCGACGGTAACGGTGAATGCATTGCCGACTGCAACTATTGGCGGAACAACAGCGGTTTGTCAGAATGCATCATCACCATTGATAACATTCACTGGAGCAGCAGGCACAGCACCGTACACCTTTATCTATAAAATAAATGGTGGTACCAATCAAACAGTAACAACAACATCAGGAAACTCGGTAACCGTATCTGCACCTACAGGCACCACCGGTGCATTTGCCTATACCCTGGTATCGGTGCAGGATGGAAGTTCAACTACCTGCTTAAATGCTCAATCAGGAACCGCGACGGTAACGGTGAATGCATTGCCGACTGCAACTATTGGCGGAACAACAGCGGTTTGTCAGAATGCATCATCACCATTGATAACATTCACTGGAGCAGCAGGCACAGCACCGTACACCTTTATCTATAAAATAAATGGTGGTACCAATCAAACAGTAACAACAACATCAGGAAACTCGGTAACCGTATCTGCACCTACAGGCACCACCGGTGCATTTGCCTATACCCTGGTATCGGTGCAGGATGGAAGTTCAACTACCTGCTTAAATGCTCAATCAGGAACCGCGACGGTAACGGTGAATGCATTGCCGACTGCAACTATTGGCGGAACAACAGCGGTTTGTCAGAATGCATCATCACCATTGATAACATTCACTGGAGCAGCAGGCACAGCACCGTACACCTTTATCTATAAAATAAATGGTGGTACCAATCAAACAGTAACAACAACATCAGGAAACTCGGTAACCGTATCTGCACCTACAGGCACCACCGGTGCATTTGCCTATACCCTGGTATCGGTGCAGGATGGAAGTTCAACTACCTGCTTAAATGCTCAATCAGGAACCGCGACGGTAACGGTGAATGCATTGCCGACTGCAACTATTGGCGGAACAACAGCGGTTTGTCAGAATGCATCATCACCATTGATAACATTCACTGGAGCAGCAGGCACAGCACCGTACACCTTTATCTATAAAATAAATGGTGGTACCAATCAAACAGTAACAACAACATCAGGAAACTCGGTAACCGTATCTGCACCTACAGGCACCACCGGTGCATTTGCCTATACCCTGGTATCGGTGCAGGATGGAAGTTCAACTACCTGCTTAAATGCTCAATCAGGAACCGCGACGGTAACGGTGAATGCATTGCCGACTGCAACTATTGGCGGAACAACAGCGGTTTGTCAGAATGCATCATCACCATTGATAACATTCACTGGAGCAGCAGGCACAGCACCGTACACCTTTATCTATAAAATAAATGGTGGTACCAATCAAACAGTAACAACAACATCAGGAAACTCGGTAACCGTATCTGCACCTACAGGCACCACCGGTGCATTTGCCTATACCCTGGTATCGGTGCAGGATGGAAGTTCAACTACCTGCTTAAATGCTCAATCAGGAACCGCGACGGTAACGGTGAATGCATTGCCGACTGCAACTATTGGCGGAACAACAGCGGTTTGTCAGAATGCATCATCACCATTGATAACATTCACTGGAGCAGCAGGCACAGCACCGTACACCTTTATCTATAAAATAAATGGTGGTACCAATCAAACAGTAACAACAACATCAGGAAACTCGGTAACCGTATCTGCACCTACAGGCACCACCGGTGCATTTGCCTATACCCTGGTATCGGTGCAGGATGGAAGTTCAACTACCTGCTTAAATGCTCAATCAGGAACCGCAACTGTAACAGTGAATGCATTGCCGAACGTAACCGTAACACCAACGTCTGCTGTTATCCAAACTGGATCTACACAGGTATTGGCAGCTTCCGGTGCATTAACTTATAGCTGGTCGCCAACATCTAATTTATCAGCAACAAATACAGCAACCGTTACAGCCGGTCCATTAAATGCCACAGCGACCTATGTAGTAACCGGAACAGCTGCTACCGGTTGTGTGAATACATCTACGGTTACCATAACAGTGATCAACCCGGGAACAATTGGCGGCAATCAGACTAACTGCGGGCCGTATACACCAAATGCATTTACATCAATTACTGATGCGAGCGGTGCGACGCCAATCACGTATCAATGGCAATCGTCAAGTGCTTCGGATTTCAGTTCAGATATAACAACAATAGCGGGAGCTGTATTATCAACATTTGCTCCAACTGGTATAACAGCCACTACTTATTACAGACGAAGAGCCACCTTTGGTAGTACAACCTTCAGCAGTAATATAATAGCGACAACTGTAAATACACCGCCAACCGTAAGTATTGCACCTACCAGCCTTACGATTGGAGAAGGCCTTACACAAACGCTTACAGCGAGCGGAGCCAGCACTTATTCGTGGACGCCTGCAACAGGTCTGTCCGCTACAAATACAGCTGTGGTAATCGCAGGCCCAATCACTACCACAACATATACGGTTACCGGAACAACCGGTGCAGGCTGTGCAGGAACCTCCACTATTCTGGTGACCGTAGTGCCTTCAGGTACATTGGTTCCGGGTGTTATTGGAAGTGATCAAAGCAATTGCGGACCATTTATACCAGCCGGCTTCACATCAACCAGCGATGCAGCCGGTGTTAGCAGTCCTATCACTTATCAATGGCAGTCATCCAACACTTCTGATTTCAGTTCAGGCCCAGTTACAATAAGTGGCGCCACATCATCAACCTATAACCCAAGTAGTATTACTGCTACTACTTATTACAGGAGAGTAGCGACCAGTAACAGCGTATCGCTGAACAGTAATATCGTAAAAGCAACGGTGAATCCGATTCCTGTAGCTACTGCCACTAATACCAGTCCGGTATGTGTGGGCGGAACGATCAACCTGACTGCAACGGGAGGTGGCACATATATCTGGAGTGGCCCGAACAGTTTCAGTTCTACTTCAGCAACGCCAGCGATCACAGCAGCAACACTTGCAGCCGCAGGCGTATATACAGTAACAGCTACTGTAGGCGGTTGTGCTGCTACAACTACAACAACAGTAACAGTAAATGCATTACCAACGGTAACAGTAACGCCAACTGCGGCAGTTATCCAGTCAGGATTTACACAGGTATTGGCGGCTTCGGGAGGAGCATTGACCTACAACTGGTATCCTGCATCCAATTTATCAGCCACAAATACTGCAACTGTCACATCCGGTCCGTTAACTACTACAACTACTTACGTGGTAACCGGCACTAATACGGTTACCGGTTGTGTGAATACTGCAACGGCAACTGTGACTGTGATAAACCCAGGCACGATTGGAACTGATCAGAATAATTGCGGCGCATTTACTCCAACGGCATTTACATCAACAACTGATGCCAGTGGAACTAGTCCTATAACCTATCAATGGCAATCGTCCACTACTTCTGATTTCAGTTCTTCTACCACAATTGCGGGAGCCACATCGTCAACGTATAGCCCGATCAACATTAGCACCACTACCTATTACAGGAGAGTAGCTACGTTCAGCGGCACATCGTTTAATAGTAACATAGTAACAGCAACCGTGAAACCAATTCCTGTTGCCACAGCGGGAAATAACAGCCCTGTATGCGCAGGCGGAACAGTTAACCTTACTTCATCCGGTGGTGTTAGTTATAGCTGGAGCGGGCCGAACAGTTTCACGTCTACATCACAAAACACATCGATCACCAGTGCAACCATTTCAGCAACCGGAACCTATACGGTTACGGTAACAGGTTCGAATGGATGTATAGCCACAGCTTCAACCATTGTAACTGTAAATGCATTGCCAGCAGTAAGCGTAAGTCCGACAGCAGTAAGTATTATACGCGGTAACAGTACAATACTTTCAGCGAGTGGTGCTGTTGGATACAGCTGGAGCCCATCAACCGGATTATCAGCTACAAATACCGCATCGGTAACTGCATCGCCGCTTACCACAACAACTTATACTGTAACAGGAACAACAACAGGTTGTGTAAATACAGCCACTGTTACCGTAACAGTGTCATCGGATATTACACCAGGCCCCGATGATTTCACAAATAATTGTATCAATGGAGCTAAAGGAGGAACCACTTCCAGTGTATTAGACAATGATAAAATCAATGGTGTACTTATAAACATTTCACAGGTAAATCTTAGCCTTGTTTCAAATGGCGGAATAACAGGTCTTGCTTTTGATGCAACGGGCGCATTGGTTGTTCCTGCAAACACGTTTGAGGGAACCTATACAGCTACATACAGTATTTGTGAAAAATCCAATCCGGCAAATTGTGCACAAACAACAGCAACTATTCTTGTATGCCGCGGACTTTCAATAACAGCTACGGCAGTATGCAAAAATGATGTTCCATATATTCAATACACTGTTGTTCCTAATTTCATAGCGGGAGCCAATCCTGTAACGATCAATTGGCTTAACGGAGATAAAACGGCGCTGACCGCACAACCTGTAATAAGTAGCCAGGCATTAACCGGTGAGATTTTATGGCCGGGCGCTGTCACAGATGGCAGTGGTAATGGTATTGATTGGCCCGGCTGGTTTATTTCCGGCGGAGCTTGGGTACAAGGGGCTGATGGATTTGAAAAAACAAGACCTGATGGATATATGGTCATCAGTGTAAATCCAACAGATACCATTAAAATAAGCTACCCACCTGCCACCCCGGCTTGTAATGCGGTACCTCCAACAATTATTATTCCGCTTACGCCAGGTTCTATTGCAGTTTCGCAAACCATTTGCACAGGTTCAACACCTGCAGGATTTACATCCACCACTGCCGCAATCGGTGGTACGGGAACGATCAATTACCAATGGCAACGGAGCACGGATAATATAACCTATACCAATATTCCGGGAGCCACTTCAGCAACTTATGGTGCAGGTTCATTAACACAGACCACGTATTACAGGAGAGCAGCAAGCACGGTAACTAATTCAACGGTAATTGCAGGGCCAATTAGTGTAACCGTCCTTAATCCGCCGGTTATAGGCCCTATTTCCGGCCCGTGTGCTATGCCAAAAGACAGTACGAAAACTTTCTCTGTACCTGCAGTTGCCAATGCTACCCGCTATGTATGGACCTTGCCGAATGGCTGGACAGGCAGCTCCACCACCAATTCAATTAATGCAACGGCAAATAATACCGGTGGCACTATAACCGTTACTGCATTCAATGGTAACTGCCAGGGCAATACGGTTAGCTATCAAGCGGCAGTAATTGATTATACCAATGTTACGATTTCAGGGACACCTATAACAGCTTCCGGAAATAATAACAGCCCTATTACAATCACGATTTCATTATATGATGTGAATGGCAACCGGATCAATTGCAGTGGTGGCGTAGCAACAGTTTATACATGTGATGGTAACCCTGGCACATTCACAACAGTAGTTGATAATAACGATGGAACCTACACTACACAGTTTACGGCATCGGCAAATGATATCCAGATATGTGGAACTGTAGGTGGTATACCTGTTCTTAAAAGAACCAAAGTAACCTTTACTGGTCCGCAGGGTGGTATCTCGAGCAATGGCCCGATCCTTGATTTCGAAATACCAAAAGTCACCTTCACTGCAACAGCAGGCAGGGCTCCATTCACGGTGATCTATCATTCAGCAAAAAGTGCTGCTGGTAAGAACGATACATTAAACAATGTTACCAGCGGAACTGCTTACGCCGTGAAGCTAATACCTTCTACCACCTTGTACACATTGGTATCTGTAATAGATGCAAATGGCGAACGGCGTGACAATAACTTTAACCGCGATACCACAACCACCATTGTTGTGGCGCCTAAGGTGATCATCACATTGAAAGCGGATCTGCCGAAAAAAGATGGAGACAGTGTGTGGGCAATGCGTCTTGTTGTACATACCCAGAACATCGGTAATATGGATCTGACGAATTCACAGGCATTGCTGAACCTCAAAACGGTGTTCCCTGCACCTGTAACCTGGGTTCTTGATAGTGTAAAAGTCAGCGGCAGAACAGTTGTGCCTAACTTTAATTATGATGGTATAAATAACCTGGACCTTTTTGCAAGATTGAATAAAGGCAGGCATAACCTGTATAACAACTCAACCCAGGTAAATGAAATGGGTATGGCTGATGTAGCTGCACCTGACGGAAGTACCAATATAGACAGATGGAATAATGCAAGCACCGGCGAGGAAGAAGACATGGACGGTCTTGAACTGGTAAACGATGGCCACAGCATTTACATGTTTGGCGCTAAATCGGCACTACCGGTGAACGAAGATGCTTCCATTATCTTATGGCTGCATGTAAAACCAAATGGTTATACAGATCCATTTGTAATGCAGGCCGTAGCCTTGGGTACAGGAAGTACAGAAGGCGCTACGGCGTTAACAACCAGTTTATCAAATGATAATAACGATGTAAACCAGCATCCGGAAATAACCAAAACAGGTGATCCGTTACCTACTGTCGTCAACCTGTTCCCAAGTGCGGTGATCGGTTCATCACTTTCGGCAAGCACCCCGGCATTACAGGGTAACGGAACGTATAACGTAACACTTACCTATAAGGTGAAAAACTACGGAAACCTGAACCTGACAGCCGTTCAATTATCACAGGATCTATTGAAATCCATCGGTCTGCCATCTACCTTTAATGTAGTGAGTCCGGTAACATCAACAGGTAACCTGATACCAAATCCTGGCTTCAATGCAAAATCGGATACAAATATGTTGCTTGCGCTTAACAGCGTTCTTGGATATAAAAAGGAGGCAACGTTATCTTATGTCATCAACATCACGCCTAACCAGCTGAGTTCTATCTACAGATTACAGGCGACCGCTACAGGTTACAGCGAGGACCTGAGCTCAACAGCCTCAGATCTGTCTACTGATGGAGACGAACCTGATCCTGATGGAAATAATATTCCAAGCGAGCGTGTTATTACAACGATCGTGATCAACCTGTCGGTACCAACGCTTGTCGCGGGTAATATAAGCACTCCTGCAGCTTCCTGTGTAAGCGCTACGGGAGTAACGATGAGTCAGACAAGCACACCAACCGGTGGATTTGATCCTTACCGTTACCAATGGCAAAGTTCTGTTGATAACACCACGTTCTACGACATTATCGGTGCAGAATCTTCTTCCTATACAACCGGTCTTGTAACGAAGAGCACTTATTATCGCAGGGAAACCATTTCCGGTAGCCAGGTGAAATATAGTAACGCCGTGTTGCTGCAGATCAATCCTGCACCAACCACACCGGTGATCACAGGTACAGGAACGATCGTGGTAGGAAAAGGAAATATCACACTTACCTCACCGATTGCTGCGTCATATGCATGGACAACGGGTGCCATCACAAGAACTATTGTTGTGCAGGATGCAGGTAGCTATGGATTAACAATCACGGATGCTAACGGATGTACTGCAGTAGCAACAGCTTACGCGATCACGGCGCTTGATCCTTACAAAGTAGCGGATGTGCAGAAGATTCTCTCCAAAGCACCTGCTCTGCAGGCCGATGGAAGCTTCCTGTTATCCTTTAATATCCTTGCCTCTAACCTGAGAACGGAATTACTGGATAGTGTGAGACTGAAAGATGACTTGTCGAAAGTGTTCCCTGCATTCTCAACCTTTACAGTAACAGATATCAAAGCCAGCGGTGCATTGATACCGAATACTTTCTATGACGGTAAAGCGCAGATCGATCTGTTGAATGATGTAAGTAAACTGGCTGGATCAAAAACCGATTCGGTTCAGATCACCATCAAAGTGTTCCCGAACGGATTTGCAGGAACATTGAACAACGTGGTTACCCTCACAGGAAGATCACCTTTTGGTACGGTAGCTATTGTATCGAATGACCCGGTTTATAATTCAAACCCGGCCGTCCGGCTCCCGACAAAATTTGTGATACCACCGGTTGATATCTTTATTCCTACCGGTTATTCACCAAACCGTGATGGTATCAATGACCAGTTCGTGATTATCAGGCCATATAATACAGTGATCAATCTCGAAATATATAACAGATGGAGTAACTTGGTTTATAAATCAACTGATTATAAAAACGATTGGGCAGGAAAAGGTAACCAGGCAAACAGGGTAATGGGCGAAGATCTGCCTGATGGTACCTATTATTACGTAGTGTTGGCAACGGATAAAACAACCGGTTCTGTCAGGAAATTTGCTGGAGTCGTTACATTAAAACGATAATGGCAGATCGATGGAGAAAGGATTTTACTATAGTTCGAAAAAGAAAAGTAATCACATGCGTGTATTGTTGATGAAAGTCAAATGGGGTCTGGTGGTTTTTATACTAACTGTTTCCGTATCCGCAAGGGCACAGCAGCATCCTATGTACTCCCAATACATGTTCAATATGATGAACATCAACCCCGCTTATGCGGGTAGCAGGGGGGTGGGAACGATGACAGCTTTGTACAGGAATCAATGGGAAGGAATAGAGGGCGCTCCTAAGACGGGATCCCTGAGTTTTGATATGCCAATCAAAGAAAAAAAAATCGGAATAGGATTTCAATTATACGACGATCGTTTGGGAATTGAACGCACATCCGGTTTTAACGCTTCCTATGCATTCCGTATACAGTTAACAGAATCGGGAACGCTTAGTCTTGGCTTGCAGGCCGGCCTGCTGAATTATCGCGCCAACTTTACTGAGTCCATACTGTTTCAATCCGGTGATCCCAGGTTCAGTCAAAACATAAGCGGTATTCTCCCGGCAGCGGCAGCAGGCATCTACTACAACTCCGATAAATTTTATTTCGGTGTATCAACGCCCGCCTTATTAAAAACAAAGATCGATTTCGATGGGGTATCCGATGTTACGGGTGTTACCGGGCGCGACCTGCACCTGTATGTGGCCTCCGGTTTTGTTGTGAGCCTTAACAAGGACCTGGTTTTTAAACCATCCGTATTGGTAAAAGCAGTAAGCGGCGCGCCGATAGAGTACGATATAAATACCAATCTCTGGATACAGAATACAGTTGCATTCGGTTTCTCATACAGAACAGGTGATGCCTACGTTGGTATGGCCGAATTACAATTAAGCAGGCAGCTAAGGTTAGGATATGCATATGATAAAACATTCAACGGCCTGGGAAATCTTAACACCGGTACCCACGAATTGATGTTGCGTTTGGAATTCGGATCCACTAATGGAAAAGTTGCATCACCAAGGTACTTCTGATCATAATTACGCGTAATGAAAAAAATTATTTTATATAGTATTATTTTTCTTTCAGGCTTCCAGGCAGTCTGCTATGCGCAATCAAGCAGCAGGTCGCGAAGGGCCGAAGTATATTTCCGTAACGGTGAAAAAGAATTCAATGACCAGCGTTACATGTATGCTATACCTTTTTACAAGACCAGCCTGCAACATCCCAGCAAGAACGATTCAATGGCCAAGCTGCATATCGCCGAATCATACTGGTATGTAAAAAATTATGATTCTGCATTGGCTTACTATCAATTATATGAAAGTAAATACGGTTCGATATTTTCATCAAGGCAACACATAGCGGAATTATCAGCCAATCATAAAAAATACCCGGAAGCGGCAGCTATCTATCAAACATTAACAGCGGAACCTGCTGCAAAAACAAACAAGCTTTTGTGGGAGCGACAAAAAGGGTTTTCAAATACACAACCTTTTCTGCGCGATTCATTGGATTATTCTGTTCACCTCCTGAATCTGAATACCAAACAACAGGATTTCAGCCCGCAGTATTTTCAACGCGGCATGGTGTTCGTGTCGAACCGCTATTCCAAAATAAAAACAGAAAGAGAATTTGGATGGGATGGGCTTCCTTTCGCCAACATTTATTGGGTAAAAGATACCCTGGATCTGTACACAACCGACACTGTTCCGGGTTACTCTTCCAGGGTACATAACGTAAATGCTATTAAAGCAAATGATGATTATACTGCGCAGACAAGCAATGATAATGATATCATTGTTTTAACAGGCTCGCGCAGCAACTACAACGGTACCTTACACAAACTGGCTAAATTCAGCGATGAACTGAATACAAAATATAATTATGGACCGCTCTGTTTTAATAAAGCCGGCGATAAAGTATATTTCACGCGCAATAACCTGAGCCCGAATAAAGGAAGGTACAATCTCGAGATCTGCGAGGCTACATTGGAAAAAGGAACATGGGGCAATATTAAAATAATGCCTTTTGTAAATCCTGAATATGATTTTTATCACCCGGCACTCAGCAACGACGAAACCAAACTTTATTTCTGTAGCAACAAACCTGATGGTATGGGCGGCAGTGATATTTATTATGTGAGCCTGGCTGGAGATACAGATAGCAAGGAAGTGTTTGCACTCGATAATAAGATCAACACACCAGGTAATGAACTATTTCCTACCATGCACGGAGATACTTTATATTTCAGTTCAGATGGATTTGCGGGATTGGGCGGATTGGATATTTACAAAAGCTACATGACACGCGGGGTTTGGCAAAAACCAACGAATATGGGCTACCCCATAAATTCAAGCTTTGATGATTTCGGCATCATTTTCAACACCAATAAAGCAAAAGGATTCTTCAGCAGTAACCGCCTGGGCACAGACGATATTTATGTTTTTGAAAATGAACCTTTCATTGTGCAGATAGAAGGTACTGTCCAGAGCAAGCCAACACGTCGCAGGTTAGATATCGCCAAAGTACTGCTGCGCGATGATGAAACAAAAACGATCATCGATTCAGTCATAACCGATATTACCGGGAATTTTCATTTCCCTGTTCGCCCCGGTCGTGCTTATTCGTTATTGGGTTCACGCATACAGTACACAGACGATTCTCTTCATGTACCCAATACAGGCACTGAAAAGATTCTTGTATTGCAGCCACTATTGTTAACGCCGATACCGGTTGTTGCACCGCCTGCGCCTGTTGAAAAAGTTAAACCACCTGTTGTTCCTGATCTACAGGCAGAGATTGATGCTCTGGCTAAAATGGTATTCTTTAAAACCGCCAGTGCAGAACTTTCACCTGCTTCTATCAAACCATTGGATGAAGTGTGCAAGTATCTTGCTAAATATCCTAAGCTCACCTTATATATAGAAGGGCATACAGACAGCAGGGCGCCGGCACCATACAACCTTGACCTGTCGAAGAGAAGGGCCAAATCAGTAAGGGAATACTTTATTAAGAAAGGATTTGCACCGGGCAGGTTCACATCAGAAGGATTTGGTTTAACAAGACCGATCGGTGATAACAATACAGAAGAAGGAAGGGCCATGAACAGGCGCGTTGCCATCAAAGCGAACTTCCATCAATAAAAAGAAAGTTTAAATTATATCATATGCGAAATTGTAAATACCTGTTCTGTTGTTTGGCGATGCTGATGAGTGTGTATGCCGGTATTGCACAAACAAACAGAAACGGCAAAAAAGCAGAAACAAAAGCAGAAGCACCCAAACCAAAACCGGTAACATCAGTAGTGAATGCTACGGTTACTAATGTAGTTGCGGCTCCTGTTTCTGAAAACCTGCACCTGGGCCGCTATGAATTGTATTCAGGAATTCCGGCCATGTACCTCGGCCATTTTATCCTGCTGGCAAACGGAAAATATAAAGTGGCGTTCAATACAGATGAAGAGAACTACGATGAAAGAGGAACCTATATTTTTCATAACGATACCAATACCATTGAATGGGTAACAGGGATGTTCATGAACAATAACTGGGGTGGTAAACTCTCAAAGACTGACAAAGGGTTTCGCATCCAACTTAATAAGGCAACATACGGAGATAGTAAATAACGGTGACAAGCTGCCAGCTATGAGCCGCGGGCTGTGAGCCTGGCTCGTTTTAATTTTATGATCTGTGATCTTGTTGTTGAATCGGTTCTGGCTCATAGCTCATGGCTCGAAGCTCACAGCTTGACTATCAATCGTTCAGGCTGCTCAAGCGTCCCGACCCAGTTCACCCAAAGCCTTCACCAATACATCCAACTCAGTCGTTGTCGTGTATACATTTGGTGTGATACGGCAACCATGCACATTCGCTCCATCGATCGCAACTGTATAAATAGCATATTTTTTCAACAGCGTTGCAGCCATATCTGCCGGTTTCATTCCTTTGATCCCAACATTTGCAATGCCGCAGGAGCGTGAAGGATCCGCCGGTGTGTTAACGATCACATTAGGAAGATTGCGAACTTTGTTTGTCCAGTATTGCTGCAGGTAACGCAGTCTCGCTTCTTTTTTCTCCGCACCGATCCTGTTATAAAAATCGATGGCATTGCTTACGGCAAGATCTGTATGAACAGGATGTGTGCCGATATGATTCAGTCTTGATATATCATCTTCTTTTCTATCTCCTTCAGCCAACAAGGGCCAGATGCCTGCGATATTTTCTTTCTTTACGTATAAGATCCCAACACCAAGCGGAACGCTTAACCATTTGTGTAAACTCGCGCCATAATAATCGCAGTGCAGGTCGGGAATATTGAATTTGATATGAGCGATGGCATGTGCACCATCTACCATTACCTGCACACTTTTGCTATGCGCCATATCGCAGATCTTGCGGATCGGCAGGATCTGCCCTGTGATATTGATCATATGGCATACCATCAGCAATTTTGTTTTTGCTGTGATCGCATTTGCATATAGGTTCACGATCTCTTCATCGGAAGACGGGTGATTGGGAATGGAAATGATCTTATTCACCACGCCATATCTTTTGCCAACCTGTTTGAACATTTCAAGCATTGATCCGTAATCCTGCTCGGCCATTACAGCTTCGTCACCTGCGTTCCAGTGAAAGCCGCCGATGATCATATCAAGCGATTCTGTAGTGTTCCTGGTGAGAATAAATTCATCAGCAGAACAACCTGCTAATCCTGCTACTTTAGCCGCCATGTTCTTCTTGTTATCAAATTGCACTGTACGCATATAATACGAACCCTGGTAATTTACTTCGCGGATATGTTTGATATAATTTTCAAGAATCTCTTTCGGAAGGATATTATAATAACCGTTTTCAAGATTGATATAATCGGGTTTCAGGTCATACTCCCCACGGATTCCTTTCCAAAAATTTTCATCTTCTGCAAGGTCTTCGGCTGACCTGTTATGGGCTATGCGCATCCAGTTATCCAATGCGCTTGCTGAAAAAGGTGCACTTAAACCTGCCATTGCCAATCCTTTCAGGAAGATCCTTTTTTTCATACCTCGAGTTTTAAGAGGGGAATAAACTAAATATACTAAGAATTAAAAAGAGTTGTGGGCTAATTAATATTTTCATGTTTTAATAGTTGAACCACATAGTCACATAGGCTACATAGGTTTTCACATAGTTTTTATTGTTCTTCGGCAATAGTGAAAACAAGTTATTTACAAGGGCATTTTGTCTTTCTATTAAAAATAGTAACACAATGAAAATTTACAAGAATACCTTTTAGTGGGCATCATTTATCTATGTGTTATAATCTATGTGGCCTATGTGGTTCAAAATTAAAGTCCAGTATCAGAGTCAACAATTTATGCCCCGGCAGCTCAAAATTAATTAGTGGAGTTGTTAAGGTATTGCAAACGCTTGCTATCCATTTTTTCCGCATTGCGGCACCGGTACGGTTTCCATCGGTTTAAACTGCCTTATTACCTATAAATTATTTCCTGATTTGATAATTATCGCATCTTCGTATGAAAGTAAATTTGCACCCGCGTTCAATAGGAATGTGAAAGATTTCTCACCCGTTAATTTAATATACATGAAGCTGTTAACAAGACTCACCGTTTGTTTATTCCTATTCAGCACAGCCGCTGTGCAGGCATCTAATTCTCCAGAGAGTAAAAAAGCCTCCCGTGTTTTTATTTCTCATTTCGAAAATGTATTGGGTACATCGCTCGAAATAAAAATCAGGTCCAACTCCGAAAAACAGGCCACTGTTGCAGAAGCAGCAGCAATGACGGAAATAGCCCGGATGAGTAAGATAATCAGTGCTTATGATGCCAACAGCGAATTCAGTAAATGGATGCGGACCTCAAATGAGGCAAAAACCGTTTCTCCTGAATTGTTTGAAGTGTTGAATTTATTCGACCAGTGGAGAGCACGCAGCAACGGTGCATTGGATGCTTCGGCACAGGTGTTAAGTAAATTATGGAAAGATGCTGCCGGAAAACAGATCATACCCACACAAAATGAATTGGATGCTGCCATTAAAGAAATACGACAGGCACATTGGAAACTGGATGCCGCTACGCAAACCGCAACGCACCTCAGCACTGCGCCCCTGATGCTGAATTCTTTTGCAAAAAGTTATATCATCAAACGTGCAGCAGATGCAGCGATGGCTGTTGACAATGTAAATGCAGTAGTGGTAAATATCGGTGGCGATATCGTGGTTGCCGGAAATCTTTCAGAACCCGTTCAGGTTAGTGACCCCAAAGCAGATGCAGAAAATGATGCGCCATTAGATAAATTAATGATCAGCAATAAAGCCGTTGCTACCAGCGGTAATTATCGTCGCGGCGAATTGATCAACGGCAAATGGTACTCACATATTATTGATCCACGTACCGGCGAACCTGCTGGCGAAGTGATCAGTGCAACAGTTGTTTCACCCAACGCTACCGACGCAGGTGCATTGGCGACCGCCATGAATGTTTTATCGCCCGAAGAAAGTGCTAAGCTTGCAGCTTCTGTTCCCGGCACCGAATACATGCTCATCACCAAAGAAGGAAAACGCATTGAAAGCAATGGATGGAAAACATTGGAAACTCCTGCTGCAAAAAAAGAGAAGTCGGTAAAAGCAAGTGTTACTGCTGACCAGTGGAATCCTGACTACGAGTTGCTGATCAATTTTGAGATCAGTCAATTGGAAGGTTTTGCAAGAAGGCCCTATGTTGCGGTATGGGTAGTTGATAACGATAAGAACCCTGTACGCACTGTATCACTGTGGTTTCAAAAAGACCGCTGGTTGCGCGATCTGAGATCATGGTATACCGCCAATAGTGCCACTTTCGGTGGACAACCAACGAACGCAAATACCAGTTCCATATCAAGCGCCACGCGTTCTGCTGGTAAATACACGGTAAAATGGGATGGCAAGGATGATAAGGGTAATTATGTTAAACCTGGTAAATACACTATTCTTATTGAAGCGGCGCGTGAACACGGCACTTACCAGATCATCAGCCAGGAAATGAATTTTACTGGTACGCCCAAACAAATTACCTTGACAGGAAATGTTGAGATCGCATCAGCTTCACTTGACTACAGGAAAAAGAATTAATTAATGACTGAGCCAATAATACAGGCAGCAAAACACAAGGATCCCAAAAAAGCAAAAAAGAAAATTGCCAAGATCTCGCGGTGGCTGCATATTTATTTATCGATGGTGAGTTTCGCCATTGTACTTTTCTTTTCTGTTACCGGGTTAACATTAAACCATCCGGATTTTTTTGCAGGCAAAACCATCACCACACAGGATAAAGGAAAACTAACCGCATCATGGGTGAATCCGAAGGATACCAACCTGGTGGCTAAATTAAATGTGGTAGAGTTCTTTCGCAATACACACCATGTGAAAGGAGCAGTAAGCGAGTTCAGGATAGAAGAGTCGCAGATAAGCGTTTCATTTAGGGGCCCGGGTTATGCAGGCGATGTATTTGTTACGAGGGAAACGGGTGAATACGAACTATCACAAACACGTAGCGGTCTTGTCGGTTTTATGAACGACCTGCACAAAGGACGTGATACCGGTAAAACATGGTCATGGGTGATCGACATCTCTGCCATTTTATTGGTGCTTATTTCCGTTACCGGGCTTGTGCTCCTGCTTTTCCTCAAGAAAAAAAGATCCAATGGTTTGTGGTTAGCATTAGCAGGATTGATACTGATCTATATCATTTACAAGTTATGGGGGCAGTAATTAGATCAAGCTGTGAGCTTTGTGCTGCGAGCTATGAGCTTGGTGGGTGCAGGTTTTGAAGCTTCTATTAATTGTGGGTGGATTTACTGTCGGATAATTAAAATAGCTTTTCCAATAAAAGAGAAACGAAGAGAATAAGCGTCTACGAAAATCGTAGATTCTTTTTTTCTTCGTTTCTCTTTTATTGAATGTTATTCTCCGTCGTTATACTGATTATCTATTTGATCAGTATAACGAAAGAAGTTTGTTTCTAAAAACGCAATAAATTTTACCTCGTCGTTGCAGTTGTATTCCAATCCCTCCCAAACACTCTTTGTAAAGTAGAGGAAGTTCTTGCCTGCGCATTCGTACGGATATTGATTTCCTGTATCTCTATTTGTTTGAACATTTCGTTGGTAAGCATTACAGCAAGAATATGATCAAGATCTAAATTCAGTGAAGCTTTATTGCCTAACAAAAGTTTGGCAGGTGCTACCAGTTTATCCCATTGCTGAACAACACTGTATTCGTTCAACGCGGTACGCATCACAGGTGTAACAGCGCTTCTCAGGCTGTCGCCGATCTTCATCCGCAGGTAATCCGTGCCGGCGGTACCCCCGCTCTTCACGATACTGATCGCGTCTCTTATCGACATATGCCTGATACCATCCACAAAAATAGGCGCTGATTTTAAAGAGGCGTTTACTGCGGCATCATCCAGTGTATTGGCAAACCGGTTGAATTCCGTAGCAAGGCCGAGTCTGTCTAATACCTGCACCACTTTTTGTGCTTCCTGTGGTAATACAGCTGCTAACAAAACATCCCGGCTGAATGAGTTTTTCTGGCCGAGTTTGTTTGCGCCCATATTGGCTCCGATGGATAAGGCTTCCCTTAGCGCATTGGCTGCATCGGCCTCAGATAAATAGTTACTTAAAGATTGTAAAGTACTGCAACCACTTAAGCCCATGGTGCAGACAGCAAGCAAACCAACGATAAATTTTTTCATGATCAAATCCTTGAATAGATTACATACGCTTAGAGCGCATACCTGTCTATTGCATTTTTCATGCCAGCCTTGATTCCCGCCGGATGGGAAAGCACTAATAAATTAGTTAAGAGTTAAAAGTTAATAGTTAATAATTGTTTGTGGCGGGCAATTATTAACTATTAACTTTTAACTCTTAACTGCCTTCCCCTTCCCGAATAATTCTTAGTTTACAGCAATGAATCCTCCCCCAAAAATATTCTTTGTACCGCAAATAAAAGAAGCGGATAAATTCACTATTCAACACGAGCCCATCTCTTCCATCGATCTCATGGAACGCGCGGCATCGGCGTGCGCAAAATGGATCACGGAACATTTTTCAAAACAGGAAACATGCATCATCGTCTGTGGCAATGGCAATAATGGCGGAGATGGATTATCTATCGCGAGGCAATTGCATCATTCAGGTTACAAGGTGCAGGCTTATATCATAGAGACGAACGGAAAATATACTGATGATTTCCTGGCGAATCGCGAACGACTCGAACAAATAGACAAATCACTCGTCAAGCAAATCCTATCACTCTCAGATCTCACGATCAAAGCCGGTGATATCGTGATCGATGCCTTATTCGGAACAGGATTATCCAAACCGGTTAACGGTTTAGCAGCAGCCATCATTACGTTGATCAACAACAGTGGCGCAAAAATTATTTCGATCGATATGCCTTCAGGTTTATTCGCAGATAAACATACCGATGCATCTTCTCCTGTTATCAAAGCTGTGCACACACTGAGTTTTCAATTTCCTAAACTTGCTTTTTTCTTTCCCGAGAATGAAATATATACAGGTGATTGGAGAATTCTAAATATCGGGTTGAGTGAAACATTCATTGCAAAGGAACCCGCGGCCAATTACCAGCTTACACCTGCGTTCATACAGGCTCTTCTCAAACCGAGAAAAAAATTTTCACACAAGGGAACTTACGGCCATGCGATGATGATAGCAGGCAGTTACGGAAAAATAGGTGCGGCAATATTAGCAGCAAGAGCCTGTTTGCGAAGCGGTCCCGGATTGCTTACCGTACACCTGCCACAATGCGGGCATGATATTATGCAGGCGGCTAATCCCGAAGCAATGGTTTCACCCGATACAAAAAAACAATGGGTAGGCGATGAAATACTCACCAAAACATTTTCAGCCGTTGGAATTGGCCCGGGACTTGGTACCAATGAACAAACACAAAAAGCCTTGCACTATATTATCACACGCAACGAAAGGCCGCTGGTGATCGATGCGGATGCTTTGAATATCCTGGGCATGCATAAAGACTGGCTGGAACAGTTGCCTGTAAATTCCATTCTCACCCCGCATCCTAAAGAATTTGAACGGCTTGCAGGAACTACTTCCAGTGATTTTGAAAGACATGAACTGCAGATCACATTCTCAAAAAAATACAAACTCTTTATTATTTTAAAAGGGGCGCATACCTGTATCACAACGCCATCTGGAGAAAGTTATTTTAATACAACCGGCAATCCTGGCATGGCCAGGGGTGGGAGCGGCGATATTCTTACCGGTATTCTTACGGGTATTTTGGCACAGGGCTATTCTCCTTTGGAAACATGTTTGATTGGTGTATTCGTTCATGGTTTTGCGGGAGATCTTGCGTGTGAATTGCTTGGACAAACAGGCATGATCGCGGGAGATATCTGCGACCATTTACCGGCAGCGTTTAAACAGTTGTATCAGCAAGCGAGCTGAGTTTAGTATAACCGAGCCGCCATTCATCTTTTGCAATACCTGTTGATGGCTGTATCACCACCCTGTATCTTTCTTTGATGGCTGCAGGAAGAATGTCTTCGATCTCGTAAAGATCATCTACATCCACACCATACTTATCATCAATATGTGAATCGGCGCCCTTGAAACCGGTGTGCTTATAAAATGCCGTTGCCTTCGCCTGTTTGATCGCTTCGCTTTTATCAACAGCAACTGCCAGCAGCTTATAATGGTATTCCTCAAATTCATTTTCTTTATAGCCACCGAGGTTAAGAAAGAACAAACGTTTATCCTGTTTTTCAATCAAAGCCTCTTTTTCTTTCAGGGATAAACTGATCGAATATCCATCCACCTCCGTAACCTCCCGCCACGCATCAATATGTATCTTTTGCGGCCCCGGCCAAAACGCAAGTATATCTGCTGACAGATCTTTTAATGAATTCCCCGCGCCAAAAAAAATATCATGTTGCTCAGTAAATCTTCCGTTGGGTTTGCAGCCCAGCAATAACATAAATAATTTTGTATCCTGCATGAATAGGTTTTATTGGTTGTGTTTGTGTATTTTAGAGGGCAAGCTACGAGCTGTGAGCCTTGAGCTATGAGCCTTTGCTCGCGGCTCATAGCTCAAAGCTCACAGCTGCTTCAACACCAAAACTATGAAAGAAAAAAACACCAACTATCTACTATCCACTCTCTTGATAGTAACTAGCTTGCTTCTCCAAAGCGCGTCTTACTCCCAACCTAAATATCCCGCACCCGTAGAAGGCGATTATCTCATGAAGTATTTCAACTTTGGGGATGGTTCTGCACTCACACCATTTAATATGCATTACACAACGTTGGGCAAACCGCAATTGGATAAGAATGGCGATGTGATGAATGCGATACTCATTATGCATGGTACAACAGGTAGTGGTAAGAATTTCCTGAGCGAGATGTTTGCTGGTGGATTGTTTGGCCCGGGACAATTACTCGATGCTACAAAATATTATATCATTCTTCCCGATGGCATTGGCCATGGAAAATCGGGCAAGCCTAGCGATGGGCTGCATATGCGTTTTCCAAAGTATACTTATGATGATATGGTATTGGCCGATTATCGTTTACTCACCGAACATTTACACATAGGCCATCTCCGTTTGGTAATGGGTACGTCCATGGGTGCCATGCATACATGGATATGGGGCTATAAATATCCTGATTTTATGGACGCATTAATGCCGCTGGCAAGTATTCCTGTTGCGATTGCGGGACGGAACCGCATCCAGCGAAAGATGGCGATCGATTTAATTAAGATGGATCCTGAATGGAAAGGCGGCGAATATAAAGAACAACCGAAAGTGGGTTTAAGCGGTGCAATATCTTCTATGATCTTTATGACGAGCAGCCCCTTGCAATGGCAGAAGTCTGCACCCACACGCAAACAGGCAGAAGATATGCTCGACAATCTCAGGAACAGGTTCCTCACAACCTTAGACGCGAATGATTTTATTTATCAATTCGATGCATCGCGTGATTATGATCCGTCTCCTTATTTAACAAAGATCAAAGCGCCTTTATTCGCTGTTAATTCCGCAGACGACCAGGTGAATCCTCCCGAACTGGGCTTAATGGAAAAAGAAATTACAAAAGTTCAGAAGGGCCGATATATTTTATTACCCATCACAGATAAAACAAGCGGACATGGTACCCATTCCAATCCTGCTATCTGGGGAAAATACCTGGAAGAATTGCTAAAACTTTCTGAACCATCAAAATAATATTTCAATGAAGTATTTATTAGGTTGTTTGTTATCATTGATAACAATGGATTCTTATTCACAAACGAATACACCCGCGGGGATGCAGTTACTGGAAAATATAAAAACAGAATTGGGAAAACAGAAAGGAATATTTGCACTCGCATTTACCAACCTGCAAACCAAAGAACAGATCGTATGGAACGGCGGAGAAACCTTTCATGCAGCCAGCACGATGAAAACACCTGTGATGATAGAAGTATTCAAACAGGTAGCTGCTGGAAAATTTTCTTTAACAGATAGTATCACCGTTAAGAATGAATTCAGAAGTATTGTCGACAGCAGCGTATTTAATTTGAATCCAGCCGATGACAGTCAACAGGAACTATACAAACAGGTGGGCACCAAACTGCCATTGTCTGAATTAGTGTACCAGATGATTATCATGAGCAGTAACCTCGCTACCAATATCATCATGGAAATGGTAGATGGAAAAAAAGTAACACAAACTATGCGCGGGCTCGGTGCAAAAGATATTCTTGTATTACGTGGTGTGGAGGATCAGAAAGCATTTGACAAAGGATTGATCAATACAACCACCGCCTACGATCTGATGCTGATCTTTAAGCAAATGGCGGAAGGAAAGATCATCAACAAAAAAGCAAGTGATGATATGATCAAAATATTGCTCGACCAGAAACACAACACGCTTATTCCCGCCCTGCTTCCCAAAGAAGTAAAAGTGGCGCACAAAACAGGAACAATCACCGGCGTGCACCATGATTCAGGGATCATCTTTTTACCTGATGGAAGAAAATACACCCTCGTTATCCTCTCCAAAAAACTGGAAGACGAACCGGTTGCCACTATGGCGATGGCGCGCGTGTCTGAGATGATCTACCAATATGTTGTGAGTAAGCCATGAGCCGTGAGCTTCGGGCTGTGAGCGGCAGGCTCATAGCTCATGGCTCACAGCTCATAGCTGGCCCTACGTAGAACTACGCAATCTTTCCGTACTTCCCCCCTTTGAAAGAACTGCCTGTTTATCGAAATTTGTTTATTAACCAAAACCAATAACCACTTATGAGCTACACTCTCCCCACCGGCTCCCACAGGATCCCTCTTGATGAGGCTAAAGCCATGGTACTTCGTTACAATGCGAACATGGATGAAATTATTAACCCCAACCTGGAAGAAGAGTACATTCTTCCTATTTCCGAAACTTACAACAAAGACGCAATTCTTGCATACCTGTCTAAAGACTTTGTATATGCGATCCGCATATATTATGGCATGAAAGAAAACAAGCAGATCCATTCCATAATTATCGGTGTTGATAAGGATGGCAACGATATTCTTCCTAAACCTCTCATACCTGGACAACCTCCAACAGGAGACGATGAAGATGGAGAAATTTTTGAAGATGCCCAACGTTGCCCTGCCACCTGTCCTCCTCCCGGATGGCCACAACTCACTTCAATCATTTAAGAATGCTCAATTATTACTACGTAACTGCTTTCGGGTATGCCAATCTTATTGCAATGACCATTGGGCTGGTGCGGTTTAAGAAGATCCTTAAACCGTTCCGGCTCTTTGTTATCTTTCTTGTTGCAGGCGCCGTTAACGATGCACTAAGTACTTTTACGATCATATACTGGCATACCAATGCGGCCAATGGAAATATCTATATATTGATAGAAGCGATTATACTGCTTTTTATTTTTTATAACTGGGGCTCTTTTGGAAAACGAATATTGTATCTTTTGCTGAGCCTTTTTGTTCTTGTGTGGGTGGCCGAAAATCTTGTGTTCGGCTCCCTGTTAAAGATCAATTCTTTTTTCAGGCTTTTTTATTCATTGGCGGTCGTGATACTGAGCATCGACCAGATTAATGTGACCATGATGCATGAACGAAAAAATCTTTTCAGGAATGCAAAGTTCATCATCTGTTTCCTGTTTGCTTTTTATTACACGTTTAAAGCAGTGTATGAAGTATTTTATGTTGTTCCGATGAAGATGAGTGATCGTTTCGATCAGAACCTTTTTCTCATTCTCGTATTTGTAAATCTTTTCACTAATTTGGGTTATGCTTTAGCTACATTATGGATGCCAACGAAACAAAAACTTACCTTGCCTTATTGATTTGTGCCGGTATCCTGGTATTACTTATTATAGTGTATGTTCTCTCTTTAATGAAACACCAGCGGAAGAACGTTACATTGTATAAAGAGAAAGTTCAGGCCGAGATCACTGCGCTGGAAAATGAACGTCGCCGTTTTGTAAGTGACCTGCACGACGACTTCGGTCCCGTATTATCTTCCGTAAAATTGCATGTGGCTTCGCTTAGCCCATCTTCTCCTGACGACGAAGCGCTGCAAAAAAAATCATTGCATTTAATTAACGATATGCTCTCGCAGATCCACCAGATCGCAAACAACCTTATGCCCAATGCGCTGGAAAGAAAAGGCGTGGTGATTGCCTTAAAACAGTTTGCGGATGATATCAATAGTACGGGAAAAATAAAGATCACCGTATCATCTGAAAGCAATGACCTGGCTGTGGTGAAAAAAGATGAGATCCATATTTACCGGATCATACAGGAAGCCATACACAATACGCTGAAACATTCAAAGGCCGATCGCATGATGATCGATTTTAAAAACACAACACAGGATATCCATTTTACCATTGATGACAATGGAGTTGGTTACAATTACGATTCAAGCAGCAAGAACTCGCTGGGTTTGGGGTTAAAGAACATCATCAGCCGGGTGGAAATGCTCGATGGAGAGATCTTTATTGATACGGCTGTTGGAAAAGGAACCCATTATTCCATCATCATCCCCAACGCCCAGAACCAATGAACCTACAACCGATCAAAATAGTTATTGCCGACGACCATGAAGTTTACCGTGACGGGCTGAGGCTGATGCTCGCAAAAGAAAAGAAATACCATATCGTTGGAGAAGCAGAGAACGGCCTTGAATTGATCGAGCTCGCAAAAGGCGCATCTCCCGATATCATTCTAACCGATATCAAAATGCCCAAGGCAGATGGCATTGAAGCTGCACGTCGCATCCTAGAGCATAACAGCACCATCGGCATCATTGCCTTATCCATGTTCAATGAAGAAAGCCTGGTCATCGATATGCTGGAAGCGGGAGCGATGGGCTATCTCCTGAAAAGCTCCGACAAATCCGAGATCATCGATGCCATCAATGCTGTGTACCATCACCATCCCTATTATTGTAAATCAACCTCGGCCCGTCTTGCCATAACGATAACGGAAAGCAAATTCAATCCTTATAAGAGGGATCAAACGGCTTCTATCTTCACACCCAAAGAGATCGAGATCATCTGCCTGATCTGCGAAGAATATTCAGCCAAGGAAATAGGCGACAAGCTATTTCACAGTACCCGTACTGTGGAAGGCTATCGTAGCAAGATCCTGGATAAAATGAATGTGAAGAATACTGCAGGCATTGTTATCTACGCCATTAAGCATGGGATATATACGGTTAAGAAGCTGTGAGCCGTGAGCTATGAGCCATGAGCTTTGCGCTGGTGGTAAGACAGGCACAATTTTTCGAGGTTCTTCGTGCCTTAACCAGTACTGCTTAGTCTATTCTATCTCAGCCACAGCTCGCAGCTCATGGCTCAAAGCTCACAGCTGTTTTTCATCCTGTTCCATCCTGCCCTTTTTCAATTTTTTAACACATGCTTCCCCGATCGGCCCAAAACTTTCAATCGATTGCAATTTTCCGCCCCCACCTTTTTCTAAAAAGTTTCCGCAAAAATTGTCCACAGCAAAGGTTTCCGCAAACGTTTGCGGAAACAAATAAGAAAAAAGCTTCAAACTTAAATTCCTTAATACGCATACATTTAGAGTAGTAAACGTTAGTTATCAGTCAAATAGAGGTTGAGTGATGCATCGTTTATGTTGTTCCGTAAGTCTTGTTTTTGATTGCTTAAAGTTCAGTACGGTGAAAACACCGTTTTTTTCGAGAAAAATTAACAAAAAGTTTTTTTAGAAATAAAAATGTGTACTTTGTACACGCTTAATAACCAATAAACTGCCATTTATGAATTTTTCGAAGCTTGTCAGGCCCACTCTTGTGGGTTTATTTGCTTGCTTGTTCGTCATCTCCTCGCAAGCCCAAAACAAAACTGTTACTGGTAAGGTAACTGACGCCAAAGACGGATCGGCCATGGTCGGTGCTTCAGTGGTTGTGAAAGGTTCCCAAACCGGTACCCAAACGGGTGCCGACGGCTCTTTCAGAATTTCAGTTCCCAGCTCAGCTACTACATTAGTAGTCTCTTCCGTAGGCTTCGGCACGAAAGAGGTAAGCATTGCAAACACAACTTCGGTTAGTGTTTCATTGTCGGCTACCAACGAACAGTTAACCGAGGTTATCATGATCGGTTACGCTTCTGCACGAAAAAAGGATGTTACCGGTGCTGTGGTTTCAGTTCAGGCAAAGAACTTTAACCAGGGTGTTATCGCAGCTCCCGACCAATTACTGCAAAGTAAAGTGGCCGGTCTCGAGATCACCAACACCAGCGGCCAGCCAGGTGCAGCCACAACCATCAAGATCAGGGGTAACTCCTCTATCCGTTCAAGTAACAATCCTTTGATTGTTGTTGACGGAGTTCCACTGGATGGTGGAACAGCGAGACCAAACCTTGGTAACGCATTCGGAAGTAACCCGAACTCTAACCCACTTCTTTTCATCGATCCAAACAGTATCGCCCAGATCGATGTATTAAAAGATGCCTCTTCTTCAGCCATCTATGGTTCAAGAGGCGCGAATGGAGTTATCGTGATCACCACTAAAAAAGCGGCAGCCGGTCCTATGAAAGTAGAAGTAGGCACGAATTTTAGCTGGAACGCGGGCTTCATGAGAAGATTTAAAATACTGAACGCATCCCAGTACAGGGACGCTCTGAAAAAATATGCACAGGCATCTACCCTTGATGGTGGAACTACTGAAGATGCACTTGCTGCCATTACACAGAAATCACTTTCTCAGAACTATACCGTTGCTTTAAGCGGCGGAAATGATGTAGGTAAATTCCGCGCATCATTCCTCGCTTCAAACAATAAAGGCTTTTTGAAAAAAACAGCGCTTGATAAATATCTCGCTACGATCAACGGAACTTACAAATTCCTGGATAAGAGATTAACGCTGGACTTTAATATCATTACAGGTAATTATGTTGAAACCCTGACAAGCGTTTCCAATACAGCCGGCTCTACCGGTAACATTATCTCTTCTGCTCTTAGCTGGAACCCAACCACTAAATTGGTTGGTACCGGTGGTTTATACAATTTCCCAAGCAATGGTTCGGGTAACCCACTTGCATTTAATGATGCATTTAATGATGTGGCAAGTGTGAACTCTTTCCTGGGTAATATTTCAGCGGCTTATAAGATCACTGATAACCTGGAGTACAAACTCCTCTACGGTATCAACCATGGTACCGGTGTAAGAAAACTAAACATCGAAGGATGGATAGCAGGTATCCCTGGTGTATCTGGTTTAGGTGCTGCGGGTATCGCCAATACAGAACTCGAATCACAGACCATTACACATACATTGAACTATCGTACAAACCTTACGAGCAGCCTGACACTGGAAGCGCTGGCTGGTTATGAGTATTTCAAAACAAATTATAATGGAGGTGTGATCACTGCCAGTGGTTTCAATACCAACCTGAACCAGGCTGCGAGGATCAAT
This sequence comes from Bacteroidota bacterium, assembly GCA_040388705.1. Taxonomy (GTDB): domain Bacteria; phylum Bacteroidota; class Bacteroidia; order Chitinophagales; family Chitinophagaceae; genus Sediminibacterium. The sequence continues at coordinate 39,330 of JAZKBI010000024.1, forward strand.
ATTCCTTACACAAACATTTTCCAGAACGCACAAACACAAAGTCCTTATTTCTCTTTTGCTAACCCAACTGCTGAATTGCAATCTTACTTTGGCAGGGTGAGTTTGAATTACAAAGACAAATTGATTTTCACCGGAACCATGCGTGCTGACGGATCAAGCAAATTCGGTAAGAATAACCGCTACGGTTACTTCCCTTCTGCCGGTCTGAGATGGGCTGTAAGTAATGAAGACTTCATGAAGAACAGCAAGGTCTTCTCAAGCCTTTCAGTTCGTGCTTCATTCGGTATCACGGGTAACCAGGAATATCCTGCAGGATCTTCACAGGAACAGTTTGGTTTCTCATCATATAATAATGCACCACAGGTTATTAACGGAAACCCTGACCTGAAATGGGAGAAAACACGCGCTGTAAACGTTGGTGTTGACTTCTCTTTTGCAGGCGGAAAGATTTTTGGTTCGGTTGATTACTATGATAAGAACACAACAGATATCCTGTTCCAGACAACAGCTATCCAGCCGGCTCCAAACTCTATCAGCTTTGTGAACCTGCCAAATGCCAACCTGATCAATACAGGATTTGAATTGGCTCTGGGTGCTACACTGATCGATCACAGGAAATTCGGTTTGGAAGCAAACTTTAACTATGCTTACAACAAGAATAATGTAAAGAACTTTAAGGATCCAAATACAGGACTTGACCTGCAGGTATCAACCGGCCAGATCAATGGACAGGGTGTATCAGGAACACTGGCACAGGTGATCACCAATAACCAACCGGTTAACGTGTATTACCTGAAACCATTCCAGGGTTTTGATGCAACCGGTAACCAGATCATCGGTGGAACACCGCAGTTTGCAGGCGATCCAAACCCTCATTCACTCGTAGGTTTCGGAACCAGCGTGCGTTACGGAAACTTTAACCTGAGCCTGAACATGGGTGGTGCTTTCGGATTTTTGATCTATAACAATACGGCAACTGCTGTTACAAATATTGCAGGTATTGTGCAGGGACGTAACATTGACCTTGCTGCTTACAATTCTAAAGAAGGAGTATCAAGTGGTGTAGGCGCTTCTGACAGGTTCCTTGAAAAGGGCGATTACTTTAAATTAAGAAACGTTACCCTGCGCTATAGCATCGGCACAGCTGGTAAATACATTAAAGGCTTAAGTGTATTCGTAAGCGGATCTAACCTGTTCGTGATCTCTAAATTCACCGGATTCGATCCTGAGGTGAATATCGACAAGAGTTCAAACTCTTATCCATCAAGATCTATCGAATATGTTCCTTACCCAACACCAAGAGTCGTTTCTTTTGGATTTAATTTTTCTTTATAATCAATTATATCAAAAATCAGAAGTATGAAATCATATAATACGATAAAAAAATTCTCAGCCGCTTTTATTGCAGTTCTTGCAATGGCCGGTTGTACAAAACTGGAGGAGGGCTTGAATAGTACGCTCACCAACTCCCAGGTATCCTCTTCGTTAGGAGCTGCAGGTGTGGGCCTGTTACTTTCAGCAGCATATTCTGATATCGGGGGTCCGCTTACCGGCCAGGATCTTGTATTCTCCCTCATGGAAAATACAACAGACGAATCACTGGTTCCAACAAGAGGTGGTGACTGGGATGATAATGGTGTTTGGCGCGTATTGCACAACCACACCTGGAATGCCGATCACGGCCAGTTATTGAACGTGTTCAACGCATTGAACAAGATCAATTTTGATGCAACAAACGTTTTAGGATTTAATCCTACCGCCGGGCAGGCCGCAGAAGCCAGGTTCTTAAGAGCTTTGGCGTTATATTACCTGCTCGACCTGTATGGACAGTTCCCTATCCGTAACCCGGGTGACAACCTGTTGTTGGCGCCGGTGGTTAAAAGTGGTACAGATGGTGCAGCTTATATCATCAGTGAATTAACAACCATCCTGCCAACTTTACCGGCAACCAATGGTCCGGGTTTAGCGAATCCAGATGCTGCAAGGGTATTGTTGATGAAATGCTACCTGCAAAAAGGAACATGGGCAAACAGGGCTGCACCAACTTTTGATGCGGCAGATCTTAACCAGGTGGTAACATTAGGCACTGCTATCATTAACAGCGGTAAATACGGTTATGCGGCGAATTACTTCGACAATTTCAACACTACCAACGATAATTCAAAAGAAGGCATCTTCCGCTATGTAAATACATCGGGTGTAGGCGCAAACAACTCAGGTATCGGCGCTCGCTGGAACATGACCTTGCACTACAATTCTTATACACCTAACAACCCGAATGCAGGTTGGAACGGTTTCTCTACCATCGGCGATTTTTATGCATCGTTTAATACGACTGCTACTGCAACTACTTACGGTCCTGCCGATACTTTATTGGATAAAAGATTGGGTGGCCGTAACTACCAGAACTCAAAAGATATCTCTGGTATCAACCCGGGCTTCCTGGTTGGCCAGCAGTACAATGAAACTGGTGCGGCTGAGAAAGACAGGCAAGGCGCTCCGCTTGCTTTTGATAAGTCCATCGCATCGAATATGATCGAAACAGGCGCTAATAAAGAAGTAACCGGTATCAGGGTAGTTAAATATGTACCTGATTACCCACAATATGGTGGAGGCCCGGCAGGTAATGACCTGATGATCTTCCGCTATGCAGATGTAGTATTGATGGTGGCCGAAGCGCAAATGCGTTTAGGCGGTACGGGTGTTGCAGCCGGTTTGGTTTTGGTAAATCAATTACGGGCAGCACGTGGTGCAGCTCCATTCGCTGCTTTACCATTGGTTAACACAGCGAATGTAGAAGATCCAAATACTTTGATCGCCGAAAGAGGCCGTGAGCTGTATTGGGAGAGTGTAAGAAGGACTGACCTTCAGCGTTTCGGTGTCTATCTGAAACCATGGCAGTACAAACCATCAGATGATCCTAAGAACCTGATATTCCCTATTCCTAACCAGGCTTTGTCTGCAAATCCAAACCTGAAACAGAATCCTGGATACTAAGAGAATTTCTGAATTTGATATAAAAGTAAAAGGCCTTATGGCCTTTTACTTTTTTCAGGATATGATTGATTGTTTTCATGCCCCAGAGGGGCAACCGCTTTGTAGCAAGACGAGAGTCGATTAACACACAATATGCCCTGTAGGGCTACCCTTAGCGGCTAATTAGTTTGTTTCCGAAATTCCAGGGGTTGCCCCGATGGGGCATCAAATGCCAATAATTCCTATTTGCTACAAAGCGGTTACGCCTACGGCGTATAGTCGTTTATCGAACAGCTTTCATGATCTTATTATTTTAATGGTACAACCCGTTACAATTGAAGCGGGTTTAATGCCCTCAAAAAAATATGCAATTTTTGAATTGCCATTGTTACTTACCCTTAAGATTATCAACTAACTTCAATTGCTTTTTCTTATTTTGAAAACCCAACCGAAACATAGCGTACGTAACTGTTTTATGATAAAATATTTTTCTTATTCCACGCTTGCCATTTTCGCATTTTTCCTGGGCTCCTGTAAAAATGAAAAGGAACAAACACTGTTTGAACTGGAAGAAAATACCGGCATCAATTTCAGGAATGATGTTGCGGATGGTAAACAGGAGAACAGTTTCCTCTTCCGTAATTTTTACAATGGCGGAGGTGTGGCAGTTGGGGATATCAATAATGATGGATTGCCTGATGTTTTGTTTACCTCCAATATGGGAGAAAATAAAATGTACCTGAACAAGGGTAATTTTAAGTTTGATGATATCACTGCAAAAACGGGTTTTAAACAGGATAGCATGTGGAGCACGGGGGTGGTGTTTGCCGATATCAATAACGATGGGTGGTTAGATATTTATATCTGCAATTCGGGCCATATGGGCAATGGCAACCGCCTCAATAAATTATACATCAACAACCACGATCTCACCTTTACTGAGTCTGCAGCAAAATACGGACTCGATCACAAAGGTTATTCTACGCAGGTATCTTTCTTCGATTATGATCTTGATGGCGACCTGGACTGTTTTATCATCGACAACAGTCCCATCCCCGTAAACCAACTGGGCTATAATAACAAACGCGATATGCCTGAGAAAGAATGGAAAGTGGGCGAGTTCCTGAAAGGCGGAGGAAATCATTTGTATAGAAATGATGATGGGCATTACAAAGAAGTAACTACCGAAGCGGGTATACATAGTAGTTTGATCAGTTTCGGCCTCGGTATTTCCGTGGGCGATATCAATGGCGATGGGTATCCTGATGTATATGTTTCCAATGATTCTTACGAACGCGATTATTTATACGTGAACCAGAAGAACGGAACCTTCAAAGATGAATTTGAAGACAGGATCAAACACACCAGCTTTTCTTCCATGGGTTCTGATCTTGCAGACATGAACAATGATGGATCGCCGGATATCTTCAACACCGATATGTTACCTGATGACGACTATCGTTTAAAAACAACAGGAGCTTTTGATAATATCGATCTCTTTAACACAAAATTAAAAACAGGTTTTTACTACCAGTATGTAAAGAATTGTTTGCAGATCAATAACAAAGCGGGCAAATTTATTGAGACAGGAAATTACAGCGGTGTATCAGCCACCGACTGGAGCTGGGGTGCATTGATGTTTGATATGGATAACGATGGCTTCAATGATATCTATGTAAGCAATGGCGTAAACCGCGATGTGACCGACCTTGATTTTATCGAATTCTTTGCGAATGATGTGATACAGAAAATGGTATTAACAGGGCAGAAACAGGATGTGGATGAAGTGCTGCGCCATATCCCGCAAAACCCTTTGATGAATAAAGCATACCAGAACCAGAAAAACCTTCGCTTTACCGATATGGCCAAAGACTGGGGATTAAAACAAACCAGTTTTTCAAACGGTGCTGCTTATGGTGATCTTGACAATGACGGTGACCTTGATCTTGTGGTAAACAATGAGAACGGTCCTGCTTTTGTATATCGCAACAACAGCCGCGAAATAAATAAAAATCATTACATCGCGATCAAATTACAAGGCAAAGAAAAAAACACGTTCGCAATTGGAACAAAGATTGATATATACCGCGGCAATGAAATTATCACGCGCGAGCAGGTGCCGAGCCGCGGGTTTCAATCATCAATGGATTATAAATTAGTGATCGGCCTGGGAACAAAGACCACGATAGATTCAATGGTGGTTACATGGCCCGATCTTTCGGTGAGCAGGTATGATCACCCGGCTATTGATACGGTGTATACACTCAGTCAAACAAAGAATGATCATTTATTTATTCCTTTTGTACATCCGCCTGTAATTTCTTTAATGGATTCTGTTGTATCCATATTTGAAAAACACAAAGAGGACGATAATATAGATTTTTACTACGAGCGTAATCTTCCCAAAATGTTATCACGCGAAGGGCCGAAAGCAGCCTGTGCCGATGTGAATGGTGATGGATTGGAGGATGTATTCATCGGCGGAACAGCGGGTCATGCGGGACAATTGTACCTGCAAACAAAGAGTGGCGGTTTTATAAAAAGTACGCAAAAATCTTTTGATGCATTTTCTGATTTTGAAGATGTAGCCGTATTGTTCTTTGACTATGATCACGATGGCGATATGGATCTATTGATCTGTCCCGGTGGTAACAACAACAAACCGGCAACGCGCCAGATGCAATTGCGTTTATTCAAAAATGATGGCAAAGGAAATTTCGCGATCGATGTTGCGGCGTTCCCGAATGCGGGGATGAATATTTCAGCAGCCGTAACAGATGATTTTAACCATGATGGATTTCCTGATCTTTTCGTAGGAGGCAGAAGCGATCCGCGTAACTATGGTGTTGATCCGTCAAGTTATATTTTTCTCAATGATGGGAAGGGACATTTTACAGATATCGCCAAAACAAAAAATACAGATATCGCTAACATAGGAATGGTTTGCGGTGCAGTATTCGCAGACATTACCGGCGATGCACAAAAAGAGTTGGTGATTGCCGGAGAGTGGATGGCGCCAAGAATTTTCTCATTCTCAAAAGATCATTTTGTTGAAATAAAAACAAACCTGTCGGATATGTTCGGCTGGTGGCAAACCGTTGCTGTTGCCGATTTAAATGGTGATGGGAAGAACGACCTGGTTCTTGGAAATATCGGCCAGAATTTTTATCTCCACCCCGATAAAGAACACTCCGTAAAATTATGGCTGAACGACTATGACCAGAACGGTGCCAGCGACAGGATCATGACAAGCACGATAGATGGAAAAGACATGCCTGTTTTTATGAAACACGAAATGGAGGACCAGATCCCGGGGCTTAAGAAAAAAAATCTCAAGCACCGCGACTATGCGAAGAAACCTATACAGGAATTGTTCTCGCCAGAAATAATACGTTCCTGTAAAGTAAAACAGTTCAATTATACTGCTTCTGTTATTGCCATCAATAACGGTAACGGACAATTCACTATACAGGAACTGCCTATGCAACTGCAACTTTCTTCTGTGAATGCGATCCATTGTACAGATCTTAACGAGGATGGAAAGATCGACATCATTGCAGGTGGAAATGAATTTGGGTTTCTTCCGCAGTTCGAAAGACTGGATGCGGGCAATGGCGCTGTTTTGCTGAATAAAGGGAATGCGCAATTCAGCTTGCTCAGTTCACGCGAATCAGGCATTGATTTGAACGGACAGGTACGCGATATTGCAGAGATCAAAAATACATCCGGTAAAGAAATTCTTTTTCTCAGGAATGATATGTATCCCGTTCTGTTCAAAGTGAAAACACCGGTAAAGAGTTTACCCCAAAAAAGTAAGTGACCGTATGTTGAAAGCCAGGAAATATTTTCTTTTTTATATCATTCTTTTGTCAGCATCAGCATGCCACCCATCGGCTGATAAGTTGCCGGATGTTTTTGAAGTGCTTGACAGTAGCCGAACCGGTTTAACGTTCTCAAACAAGCTTACACCAACACAACAGTTTAACATGTTTAAGTACATGTACTTCTACAATGGAGGTGGCGTTGGCGCGGGTGATTTTAACAACGATGGATTGATAGATATTTTTATGAGCGCCAACCAGGGCGATAATAAATTATACCTGAACAAGGGTAACCTTAGTTTTAAAGAGGTTACAACAGAAGCAAAGATTCCGCAGGATGGCGCATGGTCAACCGGTGTTTCAGTAGTGGATATTAATAACGATGGCTTACTGGATATTTATGTTTGTCGCGTTGGTCAGTTCGAAACACTGCATGGTAACAACCAGTTGCTCATCTGCCAGGGAATTGATAAGAATGGAATTCCGCAATACAAAGACGAAGCAAAAAAATATGGGCTTGATTTTTCAGGCTTTAGTACCCAGGCCGTGTTTGTAGATTATGATATGGATGGCGATCTGGATCTTTTTCTCCTGAATCATTCCGTACATCGCAATGGTGCATTTGCTCCAAGAAAAAATTTTGTCGGTACCTATGATGTTCTCTCGGGCGATCGTATATTTCGCAATGATGGGGAAACATTTACCGATGTGACGAAACAAACGGGTATCAATAGTTCTTCTATCAGTTATGGATTAGGTGTATCAGTAGCTGATATCAACCTGGATGGTTATCCTGATATCTATGTCGGGAATGATTTTCACGAGAATGATTATTTATACATCAACCAAAAGAACGGAACATTCAAGGAAGAGCTCAATGATCATATTATGCATACCAGCCAGTTCTCGATGGGTGTTGATGTAGCTGATGTGAACAACGATGGTTATCCTGAGATCATTTCAATGGATATGCTTCCCTCAGATCCGTATATCTTAAAGCGTTCACTGGGTGAGGATGAGTTTGATATTTTCCAGTATAAAATTGCAGCCGGTTATAATTACCAATACACAAGAAACAACCTGCAGCTCAACAGGCGCAATGGAATGTTTAGTGAAGTAGGATTGTATTCCGGTATCTATGCCACCGACTGGAGTTGGGCCGCTTTATGGATGGATTTTGACAATGATGGATTAAAGGATCTTTTTATTTCGAATGGTATTCCCAAGCGGATGAATGAAATGGACTATGTGAATTTTATTTCCAATGAAGAGATCCAGAAAAAGATCGCGTCAAACAGCATGGAAGACAAAGACATGGCTCTGGTAAATAAAATTCCTGAAATAAAGATCCCGAATAAATTATACAGGAATACCGGCGACCTTAAATTCAATGACCTGAAGGACCAGATCGGTAATGATAAAGCAACTTATTCCAATGGCGCTGTATATGCTGATCTTGATAATGACGGCGATCTGGATGTGATAGTGAATAATATCAATGAAGCCGCAACGATCTATAAGAACAACAGCAACGATAAAAATGACAAGGCTTTCGCAGAAATAAAATTAAAGGGTCCCGAAAAAAATATAAATGCAACCGGCGCAAAAGTTATCCTGTTTGCCAACGGCGGTATCAGAACCTATGAAAAAAATCCTGTACATGGTTTTCAGTCAAGTATGGAAGTTCCTATTCATATCGGGCTTGATCATAGCAAGGTGGACTCCGCATTTTTGATATGGCCGGATAATACTTATCAAATCATACAATTTGATACCACAAAAAAACAATTGGTCTTCACGTACAAGAAAGGCTTGCCCGCATTTGATTATTCGAAAATTACAAATCACTGGCCGGCAACCACCAGACCGATGCAGGATATCACAAAAGAATCTGCATTGAATTATAAGCATGAAGAAAATGCTTTCCCCGAATTCGACCGCGAACCTTTAATGCCACATATGCTCTCTGGCGAAGGGCCGGCACTATGTGTGGCTGATATTGATCACGATGGTTTGGAAGATGTATTCATCGGTTCCGCGCGAGACAAGAAAAGCGTGGTGTTTCTTCAGAAGGCAAATGGCAAATTTAATAAGACCGCACAACCTGCTATTGAAGCTGACAGTTCATTTGAAGATGTAGATGCAACATGGGCAGATGTAAATAATGATGGACAAATGGATCTGATTGTGGCAAGTGGTGGCAATGAATTCTTTGGCCCCGATGAGCATTTGAAACCACGTGTTTACCTGAACAACGGAAAAGCAGGCTTTACCAAACTGGTTGATGCATTTGATAGTGTATATCTCAACGCATCTTGTGTAATACCTTATGATTTTAATGGAGATGGAGCTATCGATCTTTTTATCGGTGCACGTGATATTCCCTGGGAATATGGAAGTGACCCGCGTTCCTATTTATTGCAGAACGATGGCAAGGGCCATTTTAAAGATGTTACCGCCATGCATGCAAAAGAATTAGCGAGTGTAGGAATGGTTACGCAGGCAAACTGGTTTGATATTGACAAAGATGGCGACAAGGACCTGCTCGTCTGTACAGAATGGAACGGCATTTATGCATGGATCAATGATCACGGTAATTTCACCAAGAAAATATTGACCGATAAAAAAGGCTGGTGGAATTTCCTGTTGCCTGTTGATATTGATAACGATGGCGATATTGATCTTATCGCGGGAAACCTTGGCCTCAACAGCCGCCTGAAAGCAGATGATAAAGAACCGGTAAAATTATACTACAATGATTTCGATGACAACGGGAGGAAGGAACAGATACTTACCTATTTCCTGAATGGCCGCGAAATATTGTTTGCCAACAAAGATGAATTGCAGAAACAGGTGCCCATGATCAAAAAGAAATTCCTGTATGCAGAAGAATTTGCAAAAGCAGATCTAGGAAAGATCTTTTCAGCTGAAAAATTAGAGAAGTCGAAACTGCTGACTGCAGATTATTTTTCAAACGCCGTATTGATCAACCAGGGAAATCTCAATTTCACTATACAAGCTTTGCCATGGGAAGCACAGTTAAGTTCTTTCAGGGATGCAGTGGTGATCGATGCCAACAACGATAACCTTCCTGATGTATTGATGACGGGAAATTATTACAAGAATAATATCCAGATGGGGCGATATGATGCAGACTTTGGAACCTTACTGGTGAATAAAGGAAAAGGTTCTTTCTCCGTTGAGTCAATAAATGGTTTGCAAATCAAAGGAGAAGTTCGTCATGTCAGGAATATCACGATCAATCATAAGTCAGCGTTTGTGTTGGCGAGGAATAATGATGATGCTGTGGTGATAACATTTCGGGATGAGAAGATAGTTAAGAAAAAATAATAATTCCCGGAGGAAAGATCTACATCCTAGTAGCCTGTTGCTGACTCTAATGGGTGAAATAGCACACGGATGACGCGGATCAAGCGGATTTTGGCGGATCAGCTAATAAAATCCGCAAATATCCGCCCAATCCGCGTCATCCGTGTGCCATCCTACGCTTAGATCAATTGCCTTTCGGAAAATTATTATCCTTATTAATAAACCGGCTGATACAATTTCGTAATCCATTTACTCGTATCCGGCTGCAACATCCTGTCCGTGATCAGCATCGTAAAATTGATCGCCATTGATGTCTTGCGGTAATCGTTAAAAAACTGTTTCAGGCTTTGGGATGCTTTCTCTACGGTATATTCTCCACCCACAACTTCCGTAACCATAAAACTTCCGCGTACCATTCTTTTGGAAGAAAAACTATTGTTGTCAGGTAATGTGCGATCCACCGGGATAGCTGCCATCAGCTGAAACTGCTTGTTCTCAATTTCCATCACATTGTAAATAGGCGCACCAGTTTGCTTTACATTGTTCTTTGCGGCGAATGCCTGGATGGTTTTGATCAGTTCATAAATCTGCGGCGTAGTGGGATATATTTTGAAAACTTTTTTGGAAGAGATAAAAGAAGTGTCTCTGATCGACGTCTTTTCAATAGCAGTGCCATACACGTTCTCATTATTCGATAAGAACCTGTTAAGTGATGCCAGAACCTGGTCCATATTTTTTTTGATGTCCTTTGCTTCGATGTATTGCATGCACCTTGTAAATGGATTTGTGGAAGTTGCCATGGAAGACGTCCATTCGATCGCTGTTGAATCTATGTGGAAGGGAATAACGGAGAGTTTGCTTTCCAGCTCCATTTCTTTATGGTGAATACGGATACTGGCCGATTTGTAAAGAGCATGCTCCATCTTAAATTCATCCCCGTTAACCAGGTAAGGGCCTGTTGCGGGCGAAGCAGCATGAAGGCTGTCATAACCCCACCATTTGGCCCAGTTATTTTCATTGGTAATAAACCGGTCCGCGCCGTTGTCCGTTACGGCAATAAGCGTGGAAGCTGTGATAGTCAGTTTTGAAGGAATAAAAATGTAAACACCTGCACAGAAGAGAACGAGTAAAAAGACCAGGAGCCAAATCAATTTTTTCATATCCGGTAAGCAGTTTTTAGAAGCCGCAAAATACGCAATCCTGCGGTAGAATCCGGTTGATTAATATTTCGAAATACTAAAGAAAAAAGGAATATGGAACCACATAGGCACATAGAAACATAGGTTTTCATATAGTTTTTTATTTTTTATCGGATAATAACTCTATGTGTTATAGTCTATGTATCTATGTGCCTATGTGGTTCAAAATTCTATCCCGACCCTCATTAAGCAAATAATTTTTGCACCAGCACCCAAAAACATTATTTAGCCTGGAATCCGACGGTGATTCTCTTTTTGTATGCGTGTGTAAAAAGGGTAAATTGCTGTGTTAACGACTGCTTATAATATGCAACCTGGTACTATATCTTTTAAAACGATCGCGCTTTTTTGTCTCCCCCTTTTTTATATAACTGCCTGTACCTCTTCCAAACAGGAAAATGAAAAGGATGCATTGTTCGAACTGTTGGATTCCACGCAAACAGGTATCGGTTTTGCCAATATGGTTACGGATAGCAAAGAAATGAACATCCTGAACTACCATAATTTTTACAACGGCGGCGGCGTAGCAATCGGCGATATTGATCACGATGGCAAACCGGATATTTTTTTTACATCGAACCAGGGAGAAAATAAATTATATCTCAATAAAGGCAACCTGAAATTTGAAGATATCAGCGTAAAAGCAAATATCATCAGCAAACATAAATGGCATACCGGCGTAAGTATGGTAGATATCAATGGCGATGGCTGGCTGGATATTTACGTTTGCAATGCAGGGATCATTGCCGGGGATGACAGGTCCAATGAATTATACATCAACCAGAAAAATGGTACATTCAAAGAAGAAGCGCATGCGTATGGATTGGACGATAAAGGCTCGTCCACTCAGGCAATTTTTTTCGACTATGATCATGATGGCGATCTGGATTGTTTTGTTCTGAATAACAGCCCGAAATCGGTTGATAATTTTGGTTACCGGAGCAATGCAAGATTGGAACGTGATCCGGTGAACGGAGACAGGTTATATAGGAATGATGGAAATACTTTTACTGATGTAAGTATCGCCGCGGGAATTTATACTCCGGAAATTGCATTCGGCCTCGGTGTTACTGTTGGTGATATCAATAACGACGGATGGGAAGATCTCTACGTGGCAAATGATTTTTTTGAACGCGATTATTTATACATCAATCAACACAACGGAACATTCAAAGATGTGATCAGTACGGCCATGGGCCATATCAGCAATGGCGCCATGGGAACTGATATGGCTGATGTAAACAATGATGGATACCTGGATGTATTCACTGCTGAAATGTTGCCTGAAAATAATTACCGCTTAAAAACAACGATCCGTTTTGATAATTATGATGTATCAAATGCAAGGAACCAGCTTGATTTTCATCACCAGTTTACCTGCAACACATTACAGCTAAATAACCAGGATGGCACTTTCAGCGAGATCGCACAGCTTGCGGGCGTAGATGCAACAGGGTGGAGCTGGGGAACATTAAGTTTTGATTTTGACAATGATGGCTGGAAAGATATTTTCGTTTGCAACGGTATCCGCAAAGACCTCACCAACCAGGATTTTCTTGCGTATTTCAACAGCCAGGAAATGATCAGCAAAATGAAACAGGGCGCTTTTAATTTTATGGATTTCATTGATAAAATGCCTTCTGTTCCGATACCGAATTTTGCTTTTAAGAATCAGCAGAATTTACTGTTTGCGGATCAGTCAAAGCAATTGGGCTTTGGCAAACCCAGCTTTAGCAGCGGCGCCGCTTATGCTGATCTTGATGGCGATGGTGATCTTGATCTCGTGATCAACAATGAAAACTCGGAAGCATTTATTTATAAGAACCGCACAACCGAAACCTTGCACCATCATTACCTGAAAGTAAAATTAGATGGTGCAGCGCCCAATACGATGGGTTATGGTGCAAGAGTTACTTTGTTCGCAGGTAAACAAGAGCAGGTATTGGAGCAGATGCCTACACGCGGCTTTCAAAGCAGCGTGGATCCTGTATTGTTGTTTGGTTTAAAAGACATTATAAAGATCGATAGTGTAATTGTTCAATGGCCCAATGCAAAAATACAAGTGATCAAAAATGTAGCCGTTGATACCTTACTGGTTGCTGATCAAAAAAATGCAATAGAAAACAAGACTCCGTTAAGCGTTCAACCAACATGGTATGAAGATATTTCTGCCTCTATTGTAAGTGGCAATACAAAACATAAGGAGAATGAGTTTGTTGATTTTAATGTAGAGCGCCTTATTCCCAGGATGGTTTCAACAGAGGGCCCGAAACTGGCAGTGGGTGATGTGAATGGTGATGGGTTGGAAGATCTTTACATGGGAAGTGCGGCAGGGGATACTGCAAAGATCTTCCTTCAAAAAAGCAACGGTCATTTTGAAGAAAAAACACAGAAGGTATTCACTGCTGATGCATACTATGAAAATATCGGCGCTGCTTTTTTTGATGCAGATGGCGACGGCGATCTTGATCTCGTAGTTGCTTCAGGCGGTAATGAAGCAAAGCCAGGCTCAGCTTACCTGTTAACAAGACTATATGTTAATGATGGAAAAGGAAATTTTAGTTATCCATCCAAAGGTTGGCCAAGCGTTTCCCTTAATGCATCCTGCGTGCGAGTGGCGGATTTTAATAGCGATGGGAAGCCGGATATTTTTATCGGCGGACGCGATATTCCCGGCAGTTATGGAATGAAGGCTTCAAGTGTTTTGCTGCAAAATAATGGCGGCGGTTCATTTACGGACGTTACAAAATCAATAGCGCCTGGTCTTGAACAGATCGGAATGGTAACCGATGCCCAATGGGAAGATATTGATGGCGATGGAAAAAAAGAACTCATCATTGTTGGCGACTGGATGCCGGTAACTGTTTTTCAATATTCAAATGGAAAGTTGACGAAGAAACAGGAACTCCCGCATTCATCGGGCTGGTGGAACTGTGTAACGATTGCCGATCTCAATGGAGATGGAAAACCTGATCTTATCGCCGGTAATTTCGGATCGAACTCAAATATTAAAGCAGATGCGGATCATCCTGCGAGATTGTATGTAGATGATTTCGATAACAATGGCCAATCAGAATGTATTCCCGTTTACTATAAACCCGATGGCAAAGCCTATCCCTATTATTTAAAAGATGAAATGGAGTCACAACTGCCGGGGTTAAAAAAGAAATTCCTTCGCTACGATGTATACGCAGGCAAATCGATAGAAGAGATCCTTACAGGCGAACAAATTAAAAAAGCAACTGTATTAACGGTTGAACAAACACAAACATCAGTATTCATCAACGATGGGCACGGAAACTTTACCATGCAGGCTTTGCCCGTTATGGCGCAGTTATCACCGGTGTTTGGTATTACTGCTGCTGACCTGAATGGGGATGGTAAAAAAGATATTTTTATGGGCGGTAATTTCTATGGGTTAAAACCACAGACCGGCCGATTTGATGCTGGTTATGGAACAACATTGATCAATGATGGACAACATTTTACTTACCATAAACCTGCCGAAACGGGGTTGTTCATAAAAGGAGAAGCGAGAGATGTTGCCGAAGTCAAATTGGCGAATGGAGATCGTTGTATTGTTGTGAGCATGAATAATGATAAGCTCTATTTTTTTAAGAAGAGAAAATAACGAATGAAGTAAAATCAATGTTGGAGATCGAATATGTCCCGTCGGGACATATGGTGGGTAGAAAATAATCCGGGTGACGTTCCGTTCGTTCCATAGGAACCATTGGTGATTTTCGATAACCGGTGGGACGATAATATTTTCGGGGCGCGCACCGTGCATTCCTATGGAATGCTGCAACGCAACATTTGCACGTCGTTACCCACCCGGTGTTCCGATGGAACATAAAAACGATTTGCCGAAATGGGTTGTTTACCTTGAATGATAAAACTGCTTGCTAAAAATATGAATATGAAAAAACCAATTGCTTTATTGATCGTTCTCGTGATGTGCTACGCGGCCATCGCACAACAAAAACCAGATGCCTGGAAGATCAGCGCTGATAAAATAGATCCATCAAACTATTATGGCATCACCGTTGCCAATGGAATGATCGGAATCGTTTCTTCACCCGAACCTTTCAAAGTAAAAGATGTTGTGCTGGCTGGCGCCTATGATCTCTATGGCCGCGGACGGGTAAGCAATTTTCTCCGCAGTTTTAATTTGCTGAACATGCAGCTCGATATCGATGGAAGACGTTTAGGCGCAAACGATACACGCAATATGAAACAGGAACTTGATATGAAACATGCAAGTTTCACCACTTCATTCGACTATAGCGACAAAGCAACCATTTCCTATACCTATTATTCACTGCGCCATCTTCCATTTACGGTATTGATGGATGTAACGGTGACAGCAAAAAAAGATCTCACGCTTGGAACCGCCAGCGTAATGGAAGCACCGGATGCGTTGAAGGATGTACAGAATTATTACAATGAGATAGACCGGCCGCATGTAGTGATCAGTTTACTAACCTCATCAGCCAAAAGTCCAACAGGAAAATTGTTGATGTGTGCGTCCAATACTTTTTTATTCAGCGAGCCGCATGGACAGGAACCGCGCGTGATACACGAGATGTGGGATAACAATATGCACCTGATGAAATTCAGCAGGAAAATAAAAGCCGGCGAAAGTTATCATTATTCTATTGCCGGAACATCCATCACATCTGCACATCACGATGATCCGTTGAATGAAGCCGAACGCATGACCATCTTTGCCAAACTCGAAGGAAGAGAAAGACTGATCAGCTTCCACAACAAAGCATGGAATGAATTATGGAAAAGTGATATCACCATAGAAGGCGACGATCAATCGCAACAGGATATTCATAGCATGCTGTACCATCTCTATTCATTTGTAAGAGAAGGAACGGATATGAGTCCGTCGCCCATGGGATTGAGCGGCCTCGGGTATAACGGCCATGTATTCTGGGATACGGAGTTATGGATGTATCCATCAATCCTTGTGTTGCATCCTGAAATGGCGAAAAGCCTGGTAGAATATCGTTACCAAAGATTGGCGGCGGCAAAAAAGAATGCATTCAATCATGGATACAAAGGCGCGATGTTCCCATGGGAGAGTGCAGCAACGGGTGTGGAAGAAACACCTGTATGGGCACTCAGTGGTCCATTCGAACACCATATCACCGCATGCGTTGGCATTGCTGCCTGGAATTATTATTGTGTAACACAGGATAAAGAATGGCTGAAAGAAAAAGGCTGGCCGGTAATGAAAGAGACCGCCGATTTCTGGGCAAGCAGGGTAGAGAGAAATGGCCCGGGAAAATATGATATCAAAAATGTGGTGGCAGCAGATGAGTGGGCCGAGAATGTAGACAATAATGCATGGACAAATGCATCTGCAAAAGCAGTTTTACAAAATGCAACAGAAGCTGCAAAATTATTGGGATTGACCGCAGACCCCGATTGGATGAATGTGGCGAATAATATCCCGATCCTGCATTTGGAAAACGGCGTAACAAGTGAACATGCAGCGTATCATGGAGAAGGTATCAAACAGGCGGATGTGAATTTGCTGGCTTATCCATTGAAAGAAGTATCGGACCCGAAACAGATCCGCAAGGACCTCGAATATTACGAAACCCGTGTACCCAATGAAGGAACACCTGCCATGACACAGGCCATCTTTACTTTATTGTACGCCAGGCTAGGTGAAGGAGACAAGGCCTATCATTTTTTCAAAGATGCCTATGTGCCAAACCTCAACCCACCATTACGTGTG
The DNA here is from genome assembly GCA_040388705.1 of Bacteroidota bacterium. Lineage (GTDB taxonomy): Bacteria > Bacteroidota > Bacteroidia > Chitinophagales > Chitinophagaceae > Sediminibacterium. The sequence continues at coordinate 56,411 of JAZKBI010000024.1, forward strand.
ATCGCTGAAACCAAGGGCGGCACCAATCCATATTTCGCAACCGGGGCAGGCGGTATCGTTCAAAGTGTGCTCATGGGTTTTGGCGGATTGGAGATCACCCCGAAAGGCATTATCCAGGTGAAATCGGCCCTGCCAAAACAGTGGAAAAGCCTCATTATCACAGGGGTTGGTGTGGAAAAGAAAATATTTTCTGTTAAATAAGAATGTGTTATTTTCACACATCGTGAAACGCATTGCTGCCATACTGCTATTGGGTATACTCCTGTTCAATTTTGGAGGCTATCGTTTATTCACGAGCTATCTCGAGAGCCGTGCAGACAGCAGGCTTGAAGCGAGTTTGGATAAGAACGAATACAATGAATCCGACCTCATCAGCATTAAAGTAGCAGCCAATCTTCCTTATTTAGCCAATTCAGAAACCTACGAGCGTATTGATGGAGAGATCAATATCAAAGGTGTTACATACAATTATGTAAAGCGCCGTTTGTATAATGACTCACTCGAATTGCTTTGTATTCCCAACCTGGATAAAACCGGTGTAAAACGTGCGGGTAATGATTTCTACCGCCTGGCGAATGATATCGCAAACAACAATCCTTCCAAAAAATCGACCGGCAATAATCACACACATCTCACAAAGTTCTCTCTACAGGATTTTACAGATGATCATCATTCTTTTGCTTGGCAGTTTAGGGATAATGACCCGTCTGCAACCTGGAACAAGATGATCTTTGCTGAAGTGAAAGCTGATTTCCTCGACCGGTTAGACCGCCCGCCGCAAGCTTAGTGTTGGTTCATTAAGCAAACTTTTTATTTTCTCTCTTAATTTTCAGCAATATGAAAAGGCTCTTTGTGGGTCTTTGTGTAGTTATATGTTTAGCTGCTTGTAAAAAGAACAACGAGTACAAAACATACCTGCATAATCCGGAGTTATTTAGTCAGACTGTACATGAATTGAATACAGTGGTAATGGGAAATAATTTTCCACCCATGGTAGCAGCACGCAATTATGTATATGGAGCTATCGCCGCGTATGAAGTAATTGCTTCGGACGACCCTGTGCACTATACTTCGTTAACGGGCCAGTTGAATGGGTTTAAGAAAGTATCCCTTCCACCCGCTAATAAAAATGCGGATATCGAACTCGCAGCTTTGTTGGCGTATATGAAAGTAGGCGAAGCGGTTACTTTTCCCGAAGGAAGTATGGGTGTCTATCGCGACAGCATCTTACAAATTGCGCGTGACAAAGGTTTGCCGGAAGAAACGGAAAAAGCATCCAAAGAGCTGGCAGATAGCGTAGCCGCTTCTGTGATCCGCTGGAGCAAAAAAGACAACTACCTGCAAACACGGGGTGCAGAAAAATATACGGTGAAAGATATTCCCGGAAGATGGGTGCCAACACCGCCTATGTATGCGTCTGCAGCAGAACCGCATTGGAAAGAAATCAGGCCTATGGTGATTGATAGCGCCGGAATTTTCACGCCGCCACCACCACCTGACTATAACATCACCGACAAGAACAGTAAGTATTACAAAGAAGTGATGGCCATAAAAAATGCGGGCGATAGCTTAACACCGGAACAAAAACATATTGCTGAATTCTGGGATGATAATCCTTTTAAAATGAATGTGACCGGACACGTAATGTACGGCAGTAAAAAATTCTCACCATCCGGGCATTGGATGAGCGTGGTAGGTATTGCAGCCAAAAAAGCAAAAATTGATTTTGCTACAACTGTATATGCCTATACCGTTACAGGCATTGCTTTGTTTGATTCCTTTATCCAATGTTGGGAAGTAAAATATAAATACAATACGGTAAGGCCCGAAACCGTGATCAATAAATTTATTGATGCCAACTGGCGCCCGTATTTACAAACACCCGCATTTCCTGAATATACCTGCGGGCATTCAACCATTTCGTCATCAGCAGCGGAAGCCCTGACGAATGTGTTCGGCGATAATTTTGCATACACAGATTCTACAGAACTGGAGTTTGGTATCAAGAGCCGCTCGTTCACATCGTTCCGCGCAGCGGCGGAAGAAAACAATTGGGCCCGCTTTTATGGCGGTATCCATTTTCACAATTCCTGTATTGTAAGTACAGTTGTTGGAAAACAGGTTGGCCAATTAGTGGCCGATCGTTTACGGATGAAAAAGAAATAACCAGAAAAACCAAAACACCTAACTGCTATTTAAAAATCTTTTTTATGAAATCATTTATCATCATATTAATTGCTTCATTCGGAATCTCATATTACGCGGGCGCACAGGGTTGCGTGGCCATTCGTAGTGTAGGGGGCTTATGTACTATGGATCATGGCGATGGTTCAGAAGCATCCTCAAACAAAACATGGGTATTGAATGTAAACAACCGTTATTACAACTCTTTCCGTCACTTTGTTGGAAAGGAAGAACAGAAACAACGAACAGACCTCGGTACACAGGTGATCAATCACGCATACACCATGGATGTGGCTGTAACACATAATCTCAGCAGCCGCTGGTCAGTGGGCGTGGATGTGCCTATCGTTTCCAATACACGTTCTTCATTGTATGAGCATGGCGGAAAAGAAAGACATACTACTGCTTCTTTTGGTTTGGGCGATGTACGCCTTACCGCTTATTATTGGTTACTCAATCCAGCCAAACACAGCAAAGGAAATGTGCAGTTGGGTATGGGACTTAAATTGCCTACAGGCGATTACAAATACACCGACCGCTTTTATACTGCTACTGCAGGAACCACTATTATCGGGCCTGTTGATCAATCCATTCAATTGGGTGATGGCGGTACCGGTATTACAACTGAAATAAATGCTTATTACAGCCTTACACGTAATCTTAGCATGTACGCTAACTTTTATTATCTCATCAATCCAAGGGAACAGAACGGAACGTCTACTGCACGTGGTGGTACAGCTTCTGCATCGGCCGTTGCCAATGGAAGTGATGTGATGAGCGTGCCTGACCAGATGATGCTGAGAGGTGGGTTTAATTACATGGTAAATAAATTCACTTTTTCTTTGGGTTTACGTAACGAATGTTTGCCGGTGCATGACCTGGTCGGTGGCAGCCTTGGTTTCAGAAGGCCCGGTTATATCATTTCAGGCGAGCCGGGTGTTACTTATGCTTTCAAAAAATTAAGCGTATATGCTTATGTACCGATCGCTATTACGCGTAACCGTACACAGAGCATGGCCGATAAGATATCGACAGCAAGTTCAGGCAAGTACACCCAGGGTGATGCTGCTTTCGCAGATTATGCAATGAACATCGGGTTCTCACTCAGGTTCTAAGAGAGATATAAAATTGGATCCAATAATGCCTCTGTTTTTCCGTGCAGATTGATCTGCGTACGAAAGACAAAGGCATTTTTTTTAAAACAGGCCAATCCTGATTTCTCAAAACTGTATCTTTCAGCATAATTCATCATGATACAGCAAAGCACACTAAAGAAATTATCAGAAGTATTGGGGTTGAGTATCTCGACCGTTTCGCGTGCGTTAAAGGATCACCCGGATATTTCTGAAAAAACCAAGACCAAGGTAAAAGAACTGGCCGTGGCTATGGAGTATGAGCCCAACAGTTATGCTGTTCAGCTACGTACCAAACACAACAATGTATTAGGGATACTGGTGCCTACGATCAATAATTTTTTCTACGATTCCTTTATCGCCGCGGTGGAAGAAGATGCGAGATTGCATGGCTATTCGGTGCTGATCATGCAATCGCGGGATGATCTTGCGATTGAAAAAAACAACCTGAATCTTTTTCGGAAGAATATGATCGCAGGGTTGTTTGCATCTATCAGTATTGAAACGGAAGACATCGCTCCTTTCTTTAAACTGAACGATCTCAAAGCGCCTGTTATTTTCTTTGACCGGGTTCCTGTTTTAGATATCTGCAACAAGGTTTGCCTGGCGGATATAGAAACGGCACGTGTAGCCGCGGAAGCTATCATCAAAAAAAATAAAAAAAAGGTGCTGGCGCTTTTTGGGCATCCGCACCTGAGTATTACGCAGAAAAGATTGGAATCGTTCAAAGCTACTTTTGTAAAACAATCGCCGTTGACGAAAGTTGACTATGCTTTTCCAGAACAATCATTACCATCCAAAGAAGCAACACTTGCTGCATTGGATCAGCCCGAACCGCCGGATGTGATATTCTGTATGGGCGACCTGATCCTGATCGGCGTGATGTATGCCATTCATGAAAGAAAACTTCGAGTGCCCGAAGATATTTCCGTGATCAGCATCAGTAATGGTTTATTGCCTACACTGTATGATCCGAAGATCACGCATGTAGAAACCAGCGGGTATAAATTAGGCAAACGTGCATTCATGCAGATGCTTTCACGTTTGAACGGAAATGAAACGATAGAAGAAGTATTTATTGATTCGGTTTTGATAGAAGGCGGATCATTATAGTTTAACGGAAAGCCCTCATAAAATATCCCTGCTTGAAACGGCTGATGATCTTTGCTGTATTGTTCCAGTCAGCTATAGGATCGCCTTCCAGCACAAGAAAACTCGCCTCATAACCCGGTTCCAATACACCGATCTTTCTTTTCGGGAAAATGGACTGCGCAGAGTTCTCACACCAGAGTTTCAGGAGTTCGGTATTGGTAAAAACATTCAATTCCCTGATCGCCTTTATTTCCTCTATCGGTGAATCACTATGATCACTTCCGATAGCGATCCTGGCGCCATATTTTTTCAGGAGCAATAAATTCTTTTTCTGGTTATCGGCTACTATCGGTAACAGGCTTTTATCTTCTACCAAGGTTCTTGACATTAAGGTAGTGGTAATAAAAACTTTTTTAGCTGTAGCGAGTTTTGCATCATCTTCCGTTAGCTGGTAACGGCTGTTGTAAGCGGCATCAAACAGGTAAAAGCCAGGCATGTGCGCGAGTTCATCAACCCCCGCCATGATTGCTGTACGGAAATCATATGCGGTCTCCACATGTGTCGCTACACGCAAGCCGGCATTATGTGCTTTGGCAACGATCAATGGTAATAAAGATGGATCGAGGCCCACGCGTAGTTTATATTTTGATGAGGGAGACACCTTACCAATATCTTCCGAATTGATCAGGTAGGTTTTGATAAAATCGGGTTTGTCTGCAAGTATCGTTTGCCATTTATCTTCGAGTTCTTTTTCACTATTAATGGTATAGTAAGCTTTGCCATTAAACCAGCCCCTTTCCGTTTTACCGGTCATCGGTTCTATGCTGGGCCTTACCTGGTCCTCGAATAATGTCATAGGATGCCCTTCGCTGATGGTTAAACCTCCATTCGCAAAACTTGCATCAAGGCTATTTGGCTGGTTCAGTTTGTCGATGATATTCTTTGTAAAAAACCGGACATTGTTTGGATTCTTTACATAGAACACGCCATCCTTTAAATAGCTGTCTATTAATTCCTGCGGAGGTGCGCCAACACCTTCCAGGTGATGTGTATGTGATTCGCTGAATGGCGGGATAACAAATTTATTTTGCAGGTTAACGAGGGTATCGATAACGGCTGGTTTGGTATTGACGAAGTATCCGTCTTTTGCATACATTGTTTTTCGAACAAATTTCTCTCCGTCAAACCACTGACCATTTTCAAATGAATAGGTTTTATTTATTCCCGTAGGTTGTTGCGCAAATGTATTCGGGTGGCTGGCGAATAAAATGATCATCGGCAGCAATAACACGGTAAGTTTCCTGTTCATCGCATAAAAAATTAGTGATGACAAGATTATGCCTGCTGAAAGACGATAGCAAATAAGTGTTTGCAAACAGGCGCTTTTGATTTAGTACGATCGATTTTTGTTATCCGACCCGGATCACAATTTTCAACCGTTCAGCCCTTATTTCCGTGGATTTATCATAGTACTACTATTAGCAGTCACAGGTTTCTTACTTTACAGCCAGGAAAATAAAATGAAGAAAAAGAATCTCGTAAAATACGCCTTGATAGTCACCTCCTGGCTGATCATGCTCCTGATCCTTAACTGGGTATTTTCTTCACGCATGCCGCAAGGCGATGAACAGCGAGGGCTAACGGATCATACCCATTTTTATCTTGCGTTGATCGCATTGACCTTCAAAACTGTTTTTATCGCCTTAACTATATTGTATGCGCTGCCAGGATTTGCGCGTAAAAGAAGCCTGTCAATTTTTATCACACAGTGTATAATTGCTCTGGCTATTTGTTTTATCGCAGAGCAATATATCCAGGCAAATATTTTTACAACTACCAAGCTGGGGGTGCATCCGCATGGCAACAAATTCCTTGGTCCCTTCTGGATGATCAACCTGTTCCTGTATTTTTTCTTCCTGTTAGTGATCTGTTCTTATTTTTTTACAAACGAATGGGTGAAGCATGAAAAACAAAAAAGGCATTTGATAGAGATGCAATTCACTACAGAACTGAAATACCTGAAGAACCAGGTGAACCCACATTTTCTCTTTAACACATTGAATAATTTGTTTTCCATAGCCCAGCGTAACAATGATGAAGAAACGGCTAATGGTATTTCCAAACTGGCAGGATTGATGCGTTATATGTTATATGATAGCAGCGTAACCCGGGTATCGTTGGAAAAAGAAATAAGGAATATCAACGATTTTATCGGGCTCAATAAATTGCGATACGCGAATGACGAAGTAAACGTTGAGGTGAACATCAACGGGAATATCGCGCAGGCTTTTATCGCTCCAATGCTTTTGTTGCCATTTGTTGAAAATGCGTTTAAGCATGGCGTACATATTGAAGGCACGAGCACCATTTCTATTTCATTGTCTGCTGATAGCAATAAGATCGTATTTGAATGTGTGAACCCTGTTGTGGAGTCAAATACGACCGAAGACGGGGAATATGGTGGTATCGGATTGGAGAATGTAAAAAGGAGATTGTTGCTGTTGTATCCCGGCAAACATGTGTTAACGATCACGGATACCGGCGCCACATTCACCGTACAACTTGAAATCGAAACCTGATATGAATTGTATCATTATTGATGACGAACCCAACGCGATCGATGTATTAAAAAGATATGTTGCGCAAACGCCGTACCTGCAACTCGCCCAAACTTTTCGCAACCCTTTAAAAGCGATCAGCTATTTGCAGGAAGAAATGCCGGACCTGGTTTTCCTGGATATCAATATGCCGAATCTTTCCGGTATGCAGTTAATACGTTCACTGAAAAACATGCCGATGGTGATCTTTACTACGGCTTATTCTGAATATGCCGTTGAAAGTTATGAGCTCAATGCAATAGATTACCTCGTAAAACCGATAGAATTCGACCGCTTTATCAGAGCAGTGAACAAGGCAAAGGAATTGTTCGAACTGAAAAGAAAACAACCAGCCATTGGCTCAGTAACCAAAGGAGTCATCGATGTGGCAACTGAATTTGTTTTATTGAAGAGTGGGCCATTGACACATAAAGTGGCTGTCGACGATATCCTGTTCATAGAAAAAGAAGAAAACTATCTCGCCTTTCATACCGCAGATAAAAAGATCCTTTTAAGAGCAAACATGACGGAGATTTTTGAACATGTTCCACCTGGTAAGTTTTGCCGGGTACATAAATCTTTTGTAGCCGCATTAAAACACATGCACACCATAGAAGTGCACCAGGTATCGGTAGGAAAACACAAAATACCATTGGGTAACAGCTATAGGGAAGAATTGATGAATAGGATCAGGTGAGAAATGAGCTTAACAGAAAAAGATTTAATCAAAGATCCGGTTATTCAAATGTTTGAATGCTTCCATCGCTCCCAAATATTCGCAGGTGCGGGCACCGGCCTTATTGGCATTGGCAACAATGTGTTTCCAATCGTTTACTGAGAAAGCATTGAGTGAGGAAAGATCTTTATCTATCAACTGGTACAAAACAGCGCCTACAAATGCATCGCCTGCACCCGTTGTATCAACAGGTTGAATGGGTATGCTTGGCACGGTAACCGTAGTACCGCTGCATCCCAATAAAGTTCCTTCTTTGCCCAGCGTAATACAGAATACAGCAGATGTTTTTTCAAGTAGTATCGTGGTAGCATCGGTAACGGTAAGGGCGCCGGTGATGAGCATGGCTTCTTCATCGCTTAATTTAAAAAAATGGCAGGCTGTTAAAAAATTCCAGGATTGATCAATAAAAGTCTGGGTGTTGTTCCTGAAAAGTAAATGCCTGTAATTGGGATCGAAGCTGATCAAAATATTTTTTTGCAGCGCTTTTTGTAAAAGGCTTTGATAAGCAGCCTGTAAAGGGCCTGGTAAGAAACCGGTGGCAGAGCCAAAATGTATGATCGATACTTCATCAAGGTCTATAGCATCCACTTCTTCACGACTGAGTTCGCCATCCGCTCCGCGGTTAAATACAAAATCGCGTTCTCCATCCTCCATTAACGAAACAAAAGCAAACGTTGTAAAATGAGTGTTATCCTGCAGCATCCAGCGCGTTGATACGCCAAAGCCCTGCATTACATCGACCAGGTGCCTTCCGAAAGGGTCATTTCCTACTTTGGCTACCAGTTCCACGGTACCGCCAAGCGCGGCAATTGCGGCCGCTACATTGGTAGGAGCGCCGCCGGGTTTGGATAAAAAATTCTTTCCATCACTCAACGAGCTGCCCTTATCAGTGCAGATCATATCTATCAAAGCTTCTCCAATGCATAAGATCTTCATAAACAGCTTTATTATAATCACTCTAAAATAGTCAAATCATCCTGCATAACAACTATTTATGTGCATCTCAAATTTTCGCACGGTGTTTGTTCAATTTATTTTTTGAACCACATAGTCACATAAAAAACATAGGATTTCACATAGAAGAACTATGTGTTACAACTATGTTTTCTATCCACGCCTTTGGCGGGACAAGTTGTGACTATGTGGTTCAAATCAGTGAAAATTTGAAATGCACCCAGCTACTTTCAGGCTGATATCACTAAATAAGAACGTTTGGTTATTGTAAACTGTTTATTTTAGTAGACGAAGAGATAAACAAAACATAGTGATGAACAGATTTTTTCTTTTTTTCCTGTTTGGCATTGCAACAATAATTTCACACGCACAATCTGTGAGGAGAATAGTTGTATCGCAGGATGGAACAGGGAATTACAAAACCGTGCAGGAAGCTTTTGATGCGGTTCCCCGGCACAACGATAAACTACTTGAGATCTTTATTAAAAAAGGCGTGTATAAAGAAAAACTGCATCTTGATTCAGGCAGGAATGCAGTTGTGATCATTGGAGAAGACCCTGTGCAAACCGTGCTTACCTATGACGATCATACCGGAACCATTGCACCCGATGGTAGTGTGATCAATACAATGACCTCCCAGACTTTATACATTAAAGCAGATGACGTTAAGATCCAGAATATCACTATTGAAAATACAGCAGGATTCACCGCAGGGCAGGCCGTTGCCGTAAGGGTGCAGGGCGACAGGGTATTTTTTCTCAACTGCCGCATCTTTGGTTTCCAGGATACTTTATTCACCAGCGGAGATAACAGCCGGCAGTATTATAAGAATTGTTTTATACAGGGATCAACAGATTTTATTTTTGGTTCTTCTACTGCATTGTTTGATGATTGTGTTCTTCGTAGTAAAAAGAATTCGCATGTTACCGCTGCATCAACGCCAAAGGATCATGCATTCGGGTATGTATTCAGGAATTGCAGGCTCGTGGCTGATACGGGACTAAACAAGGTAAGCCTTGGCCGTCCATGGCGGCCTTATGCAAGCGTTACCTATATTACCTGTAAAATAGATGGACATATTTTTCCGGAAGGGTGGGATAACTGGAAAAATCCCGAGAACGAAAAAACCGTACGATATGCAGAATACAGGAACACCGGCCCCGGCGCTGATACATCAGGAAGGGTAAAATGGTCGCACCAGTTAACGGATGAGGAATTGCAACAGTACACTACTAAAAACATCCTGATCAACTGGGATCCTTATGCATTGTATGCGAGATACCGATAACGTTTGCGTACATATGCTTTCCTAAATGCTTTTGATAACGTAGTTTAGTAACTCATAAAAATTGCTGTCATGAAATACCTGTATCTCCTTGCACTCGTATCTGTTATTTCCTTTTCATCTGTTGCACAATCAAAAGATTATAAGTCTGTGCTGAATGCGGTGGAAACATTACGCGCTGCCATGATCAGCGGTGACCGTTCCGCGTTGGAACATATTGCTTCAGACAGCCTCAGCTATGGTCACTCCGGCGGAAACGTACAGAACAAAGCCGAATTTGTAGAAGGCATCGCCAGCGGTAAATCAGATTTTGTTACGATAGACCTTTCAGAACAGACTGTTTCTGTGATGAAAAATATTGCTGTTGTACGCCATGTATTAACAGCCGCAACCAATGACGGTGGTAAACCAGGTAATGTAAGAATAAAAATATTGCTTGTTTGGGTGAAAGAAAAAGGCGAATGGAAGATGTTGGCAAGACAGGCGGTTAAATTTGCGTAGCTGGCTGCCTAAAACGCTGCTTCTGGCAGTGCCGGATGCTAGATATTGGATACTGGATCATGAAAGTACAGAGACGCAGAGTTTACACAGAGAGAACGTTACCTCAAATCTTTATCTGTAGATTCACGAATAAATAATTGCGGCGGTAATATCCTTCTTTCAAAATCAGTTACCGGCCTTTTGCTTTCAATCTGCCGGATTAGTAGTTCAGTTGATAACTGTCCCATTTCAAATGCCGGCTGACGGACAACCGATAAGGAAGGCGAGAGCAAATCTGTAAGATCAAGATTTGAGAACCCGATCAGTGCTACGTCATCGGGTACTTTTATATTCAGTTTTTTAAAATAACGCAGACAATTGGTGGTAAGTTTATCAGCAGATGCAACGATGGCATCTGGTTTTGTTTTCAGTTTTAGTAACTGGTTCAAAGCATTTTCTACTTCATCGTACAACATGCCGCCATGCAAACAATGTTGTATGTACGATTCATCAAAAACAAGTTTATTGTCTTCCAGCGCCTTGCGGTATCCGCCGAGCCGTTCTTTGGTGATGGAAAGATATTCCGATCCTGCAAGGGCGGCGATATTTTTATAACCGCTTTTGATCAGGTGCTCTGTTGCATCATAGGCTCCCTTGAAATTATCTACGATCACTTTGTGTGTTTCCATTTCATCAACGATACGATCGAAGAAAACAATAGGGAAACCTCTCCGGTGCAGGTTCTTCAAATGTTCCAGGTCCTGTGTTTCTGAAGAAACAGATACCAGCAAACCATCGATCGAGCGGGAAGCGAGGTATTGAACGTTGATCACTTCCCTTTCGTACGATTCATGACTTTGTGAGATGATCACATTATACCCATTATCATACGCGATCGATTCGATTCCGTTAATGATCTGCGAGAAAAAACTGTTCGCTATCTCGCAAACAATGATGCCGATAGAACGGCTGCGTTTTTCTTTTAAACTTAATGCAATGGGATTGGGGCGGTAGTTGCTCTTTTCTGAATACTCTAGAACCCTTTTTTTGGTCTCGGGGCTGATCTCGTAACTATCCCTTAATGCGCGTGAAACGGTGGAAGTGGACAAGCCTAAGGCGCGGGCGATATCTTTTATGGTAACTGCTTCGAATTTCATTTTCAGGTCAGGGTAAAGCTCTTCGGGGACTTACAAACGATACTAAAATACAGTATTTATTTCACCTGACTCTATGAGTGGCATAATAGGCGGCGGGCATTGCTTTTCTATCGGTAAAACTGTGATTTTCTGCTGATTAGATTTTTTAAGCGAAACGATATCGTTACCGGGAACGATTGCGTAGATAAATCCGCGCCAATTCTACATCTGCGGGGAATATCTAAGTAGACTTGTTATTCAGGAGCGCCTAATTCTCCGGATTGCTTATATGAAATTGATCAATATATACTATTGGTTCGAATTTGCCGTCGCTTTACACATAGTTGGTATATATGTATCATTTCCCTACTTTTTTTCTAAAACATTCTCCCGTTTCGCCTCTGCGCGTGTTATTAGATATCGTGCGTTAGGGCCTGTCTATTCAATCATCGTCTTACAAAAACAAACAGCCATATGAAAAAAATGCTTTTCCTTTTGCTATGCACAGCCTGTATGCTACAGCTTGCAGCGCAAACAAGACAAATAAGAGGCAGCGTTACTGAAGATATTTCCGGCACGCCCCTGGCCGGTGTTTCCGTTGTGGAGAAAGGAACCACCAGCGGCACAACAACTGATAGCCGGGGAAACTTTGTATTAACGCTCAAAGCCAATACAAAAACCAGTCAGCTCGTCTTCAGTTCCCTCGGGTACAGATCGGAAACGATTATTACCGACGGCAGTTCTGCCATCAACCTGAAACTTGTTAAAGAAGTAAAAGAGCTGGATGAAGTAGTGGTGATCGGTTACGGTACATCCACCAAAAAAGACCTTACCGGTGCGGTGATCTCTGTAAAATCAGAAGAGATAAAAAAAGTAGCTGCTACCAATGTAATGGAAGCATTACAGGGTAAGCTGGTAGGTGTAGATATTGTAAGAACCAATGGCGGCGCCGGCGCAAACGTTAGTGTTACTGTAAGAGGTAACCGTTCTATCCGTGCGGGTAACGGCCCGTTATATATAGTAGACGGAATTCAATACGATAATTACCAGGATGTAAATCCAAGTGATATTGAATCGATGGAAGTATTGAAAGATGGTTCTTCTACTGCTATTTATGGTTCAAAAGGTGCGAATGGTGTGATCCTCATTACTACTAAAAAAGGAACCGTTGGTAAATTGAAAGTGGGTGTGAATGCATATTATGGCGGATCAGAAGTTGCAGGTTATCCTGTTCCCATGACCGGACCTCAATTTGCGGATCTGAAAAGAGAAGGGTATCGAACAGCTAATCCAGCCTATAACCGCGCCACTGATGATGCGAAAGTCTTTACCAGCCCCGCGGATCTTGCTGCCGTTCAATCAGGCGCTTCTTATTATTATCCTGGCTACCTGATAGGCAAAGGTTCGCAGCAGGATTATAATGTGAGTGTGGCGAGTGGTACTGAAAAAACAAGGATCTTCTTTTCTTTTGGTTACCTGAAAGAGAAAGGATTATTGTCTAATGATTATTCCAACCGTTATTCATTGCGTTTGAATATTGACCAATCTATTACCAATACATTCAAGGTTGGCCTCGAGAGCCAGCTTGCGTATTACGATCAGAATTTAAGAAATGATGGTGTATTAACCGTGGCCAATAAAGTACTGCCTTATTACAATCCTTATGCAGCGGATGGTGTAACTATATTGAAAAATCCGGGTAATGGCGCGCAATTCAACCCTTTGCTGGAAGATGTTCCGGGTTCTTATGTAAACAAAACCAATACAACAAGAGTACTATCAACTGCCTATGGCGAATGGAAACCATTCAAAAGCCTGAGCATACGTTCTAATTTAGGTGTAGTGAATGCCTCTTCGCGCAATGGTTTTTTTGAAGATGCCAATACCATTAACAGGGCATTGTCTACCGGTTCGCAGTCAAGCATCACCAACACAATGGTTACAAATCTTACCTGGGAAAATATCATTAACTGGAAAGAGCAGTTTGGTAACCACAGTATCGCTGTTACAGGTGTAACCAGTTACCTGTCTAACAGATCAGAAAGTAATTCCGGTTCTGCTACAGGACAGTTGCTTGGCAGCCAGTCTTTTTATGCATTACAGAATAATCCTGCCAACATACTCGTATCAAGCGCTTATGTAGGAAGTAATCTTTCCTCGTATGCAGCAAGGATCAATTATGGCTACAAAGGAAAATACCTCTTGACCTTAACCGGTCGTGAAGATGGTGCATCAGTATTGGCTCCGCAAAACCGTTGGTCATTCTTCCCTTCGGCTGCTGCAGCATGGAGGATCATTGATGAAAATTTCATGAAGAACAGTCGCGTGTTCAATGATCTTAAATTACGTGTGAGTTATGGTATCGCCGGTAACTCGGCTGTGAGTCCTTACCAGACACAAAGTGGTATTATACTTATTCCTTACGAATTTAATGATGTAAGCGCATTGGCTTATGGCCTTGACCCACAGATTGGAAACACCGACCTGAAATGGGAGCGCACCAAAACAGTGAACCTGGGTCTTGATTTCGCTTTCCTTAAAAACCGTATCTCAGGTAGCATTGATGTGTATGATTCAAAAACGGATGATCTCCTTTACCTGGTAAAACTTCCTGCAACAACAGGTGGTACCTCTATTCTTGGCAACGTTGGTAAAACACAAAATACAGGTATAGAAATTTCATTGAAAACAGTAAATGTTCAGTCGAGAAATTTCTCATGGACATCCATGATCACCTTTACAAAAAACAAAGAGCGCATTGTTGATCTTCCAAACGGTCAAAACGATGTGGCGAGCGGATTCTTTATCGGTTCACCTATCAGGTCTATCTATGACTACCGTAAAGTAGGTATCTGGCAAACAGCAGATGCTGCGTTGGCTGCCACTTATGGATACAAACCGGGCGATATCCGAGTGGAAGATATTGATAACAGTAAAACGATCACCGCATTGGGCGACAGGCTGGTAGTTGGTTCCACAGTACCTAAGTACAGTGTTGGTTTCAACAATGATATCACGTTCAAGAATTTTGATCTGAATATATATGCATTCGCAAGGGTAGGACAAATGTTCAATTCAGCCTATGCAGCAAAATTCGAACCTAATGCCATTGAGAATGGCGCTAATGTTGATTATTGGACACCGGAGAATCCAACAAACGATTATCCGCGCCCCAATATTAATATTTCAAAAGCTGCAATGCCATTTGCTTCAACATTGGGTTATAAAGATGGATCGTTCCTTAAAATAAGGACCATTACAGTGGGGTATACATTGCCCGCAGAACTTGCTGCAAAGATCCATGTAGCCAGCCTGCGTTGGTATGTGAGCGCTAAAAACTATGTCACATTCTCTAAAGTAAAAGATTACGATCCCGAAGGAGGCGGTTCATTTGAAAGACCGTTAACCAGGCTCTTCGTAACCGGTTTAACCATTGGATTCTGATATATCAACTCATACAATCAAATCATTGTAATATGAAAAATAAAATAATCATCTGGCTGCTCTCTTTGGTAAGTGTAGTGGTCGTCCTATCATCCTGCGAAAAAAAGCTGGTGGAATATAATCCCAGCGGGTTAACAGCGAGCACCGTATATAGCAAAGCCATCGGTTTTGAAACATTGGTGGATGCCGCTTATTCTTATAGCCGCTATTGGTATGGTAAAGAGGAAGGATACAGTTTAACAGAAATGGGAACCGATATCTGGACCAATGGTTCCGGAGATGTGTACCCACAGTTATCTACGTATAATAATCTCCAGGGTAACAATACAAATGCCCTCGACCTGGAATGGAATAATTTTTACGCAGCGATTAATTTATGTAACACCGGTATTGCACAGGTAAGCGCTGTGGCCGATTATACTGCTACTCAAAAAACAACCCGCGAAGCAGAACTCCGTTTCCTGCGTGCGTTTTATTACTGGCATATTGTTGAAACATGGGGAGGCGTACATTTCTCTACAAAAGCTTCCGATGGTGTGATCACTACAGCCAACCGCTCACCGGTAGATAGTTTTTACAACCAGATCTATGCCGATCTGCAGTTTGCAATAACCAACCTGCCGGCTACCACGTCTGATTATGGAAGAGCAACCATCCCAATTGCAAAAGCTTTTTTAGCAAGGGCCTATTTATCACGCGGATTAAACGCGCAGGCAATTGCCCTGTCAAACGACGTGATCAAGAATTATGGTTATAGTTTGTTGCCTAATTTTTCTGACCTCTGGGATATGGGCAAATTAAAAAACAAAGAAGTAATCTGGGCCATTGATTATTCTACCAACCTTGCACTGAATGACCTTGCTACTTCCGCGTTTCCTACCGGGCACTCACGTGGTTCCAACAACGGCCACCTGATGTTCTTACAGGTATACGACCAGATCAATACTGGCATACTGATCCGTGATATTCCAAATGGAAGGCCATTCAATCGTTACATGCCGACACTGGCGTTAATGAATATGTTCAATGATGCGGATGATGCAAGATTCAATGCATCCTTCCAGAGCACATGGCTTGTAAACAAAGCGGCTACAGGTTTTGCGATAGGCGATACAGCAGCCTATTGCCCGAAAGGCACATGGACAACAGCGCAGAAAGCAGCTAAAAAATATACTACGTATGATTATTCTGCTGTGTATGCGGCAAACAGTGTTCCCACCCAGAGAAAATTCTATATCTCGTTGAAAAAATTCAAAGACTCAACACGCACCAGTGTGGCCGAAGCACAAAGTGCACGTGATGCCTATGTGATCAGGCTGGCAGAAATGTACCTGATAGCTGCAGAAGCGGAAGTGAACATCGGTAAACTGGATTCAGCCGCTTATTATGTAAACATTCTCAGAACACGCGCCGCCAATCCTGGCCGTGTAGCTGCCATGCAGGTATTGCCGGCTCAAATGGATATTAATTTTATCCTGGATGAAAGGGCAAGGGAACTTTGCGGTGAACAATTGCGTTGGTTTGATCTGAAAAGGACAGGTAAACTGGTTGAGCGTGTAAAGAACCTGAATCCAGATGCGGCCGGTTTTATTTTGCCTACACACAACCTGCGCCCGATACCACAGAGCCAGCTTGATGCGGTAACCAATAAAACAGCATTTACACAAAACCCGGGATACCAATAAAAGATCATTGTTGTTTTGAGGATAAATTAATGAAACTATAGTAAGTTCAAAAATGAAAAAAACAAGTCTTATTCTCCTGATCGTTGCTGCGTTTGCCTTCCAGGCACCGCAGCAACGGATCAGGATATTTATGATCGGTGATTCAACGATGGCCGACAAGCCACTCAATGATAATCCTGAGAGAGGATGGGGACAGTTGTTCCCGCAATATTTTACCAGCGACGCGCAGGTGAGAAACTATGCAGTTAACGGAAGAAGTACCAAAAGCTTTATCAAAGAGGGCCGCTGGGATTCGGTGATGAAATATTTGCAGAAAGACGATTATGTATTTATCCAGTTCGGACACAATGATGAAAAATCAGAAGACAGCACCCGCTACGCATCTCCGAATGGCTTGTATCGCGAGAACCTGATCCGTTTTATTAAGGATGCCAGGTCAAAGGGTGCTAACCCGATCCTGGTTACGCCTGTTATGCGCAGGAAATTTGATGAGAAAGGAAAATTTACAGATACACACGGTGAGTATCCCGGCTCGGTAAGAACGGTTGCCAAAGAAATGAATGTTCCGTTAATAGATCTTCATGCAAGCAGTCAAACATTGATAGAACAGCATGGTGTTGAAGGATCAAAGAAATTATTTTTATGGATGGATGCGAAACATTTTAAAGCCGCTCCTGATGGTAAAAAAGATGATACGCATTTCTCAGAATATGGCGCCTCACAAATGGCATCATTGGTTTGTGCAGAAATAAAACAAAAAGATCTGCCACTTGCAAAATACCTGAAAGGCTCAGCGCATCCTGAAAAAATGGCGTACGAATTGCCTAAGATCTACCAACCCAATTTTAAGAGAGACACGTTTAATATTGTTAACTACGGCGCAAAAGATGGCGGCCTCGTATTGAATACTGCCGCGATCAACCAGGCTATCAACGAATGTGTGAAAGGCGGCGGAGGAACTGTTTTAATTCCGGCAGGTTTGTGGCTTACGGGTCCTATTGTTTTGCAGAGTAATGTAGAATTGCATGCAGATAGAGGCGCGCTGATATCTTTTACCCCCGATCGCAGCCAGTATCCTTTAACCCCGGCTTTGTTCGAAGGCGTTGAAGCTGCCCGCGCCCAATCACCCGTTTCAGCCACCAATGCTGAAAGCATCGCGATCACAGGACCCGGAATTTTTAATGGTTCTGGCAATGTGTGGCGCCCTTTAAAAAAAGATAAAGTAACAGAAACAGAATGGAGAATGCTTACCTCGCATGGTGGTGTTTTAACAGAAGATAAAAAAACCTGGTATCCCTCAGCTGGCGCATTGAAAGGATCACTTACAAGCAATATCGGCAAACTCGCCGGAGGTAAGGAATTAAAAGATTTTGAAGAGATCAGGGATTTTCTTCGCCCGAATATGTTGCGTTTTACCAACTGTAAAAACATTTTACTCGATGGTATTACGTTTGAAAATTCACCGGCATGGACCTTACATCTGGCAATGAGTCAGCATATCACTCTAAAAAATGTTACGGTAAAAAATCCTGCATACGGCCAAAATACCGATGCAATTGACCTGGAGTCCTGCGCCAATATATTATTGGATGGCTGCTCTTTTGATACCGGTGACGATGGCATCTGCATTAAATCCGGGCGCGATGAAGAAGGAAGGAAGCGTGGAATGCCGACCGAAAATATGATCGCCCAAAACTGTACGGTATACCATGCACACGGCGGTTTTGTGATAGGTAGCGAAATGAGCGGCGGCGCCCGTAATCTCTTCGTTTCAAACTGTACTTTTATAGGGACAGATATCGGGTTGCGGTTTAAAACCACCCGGGGACGGGGCGGGATAGTTGAAAAGATATATGCCTCTAATATTGTAATGAAAGACATAGCCGCGGAAGCCATATTGTTTGATATGTATTATATGGCTAAGGACCCTGTAACATTGGTGGGTGAAAAAAGGGAAATGCCAAAAATTGAATTGTTGCCGGTAAATGAAGGCACACCTATATTCAGGGAGTTTTATATCAATGATATTTCCTGCATCGGGGCTGGGAAAGGGGTGTTTGTTCGGGGGATTCCTGAAATGAATATCAGCAATATCCGGTTAAATAATTTGACGTTGCAAACGCAGAAAGGGATCGACCTGACAGAAGCGGCCAATATAAGTTTCAATAATGTTAATCTGTTAACAGAAGAAACCGATCCTGTGGTGTATATTCAAAATAGTAACGGCATTAATTTTACCAATATCAGGTTCAACGATAAAGCGTCTGTATTGTTTAGCGTGAATGGGGACAGGAGTAAGAATATCAAGGTGAACAAAACAGATGTTTCAAAAGCAAAGAATAAAGCAGAATTTAAATTTGGTGCAAACGCATCATCCATAGAATTTAAGTAGCCATATGAGAAAGATCAGCAAAATTTATCTCCTGTTATTGTTTGCGCTTGCAGTAAATAGTATACATGGAAATGCGCAATCCTGGTCGGAGAAAGTAGCCGCAACCGTGATGACTGTCTGGAAAGATTCATTGTTTTCTGCTCCCGGCCGGCCCGCCAGGTGGACATATGATCAGGGCGTGATACTGAAAGGCATCGAGGGCCTTTGGTATAAAACAGGCGACGCGAAATATTTTAATTATATCCAGAAATCCATGGATTTCTTCGTGAATGATAAAGGCGAGATCCGCACGTATAAACTGGCAGATTATAACCTCGATAATGTTCTTTGCGGGAGAATGTTATTGACCTTGTACAATGTAACCGGCAAAGAAAAATATTATACCGCCGCTGTTACGCTGCGTAACCAGTTAAAAACACAACCCAGGACAAACGAAGGCGGTTTCTGGCATAAAAAAATATACCCTTACCAGATGTGGCTGGATGGATTGTATATGGCTGAACCTTTCTATGCCGAATTCGCCGCAACTTTTGATGAACATATTGCATTCGATGATATAGCCAACCAGTTTACCTGGATGGAAAAACATGCACGCGATCCAAAGACCGGTTTACTATATCACGGTTGGGATGAAAGTAAACAACAGAAATGGGCCAATCCACAAACAGGCCTTTCACCACATTTCTGGGCAAGGGCCATGGGATGGTATGGTGTGGCGTTGGTAGACGTACTGGAGAATTTTCCGAAAGATCATAACAAAAGAGATTCGCTTATTGCCATCTTAAAACGCTATGCAGACGCTGTAAAAAAAGTACAAGATCCGGCCACCGGCTTATGGTATGATATTCTTAATATGCCAACAGGCAAAGGAAACTATTTAGAGGCTTCGGCCAGTTGCATGTTTGTAATTACGATCGCTAAAGCTGTCAGGCTTGGTCTTTTGCCTGCGTCTTATCTCCCCATTGCAAAGAAAGGATACGATGGCATCATTAAAAAATTCATTGAAACTGATGCCAACGGGCAAACGAACTTAAATGGAACGGTTACCGTAAGCGGCCTTGGCGGCAATCCTTTCCGTGATGGCAGCTACGAATATTACATGAGTGAAAAAGTGATCACGAACGATCCCAAAGGTGTGGGCGCATTTTTGCAGGCGGCCAATGAAATGGAACTGGTGCCAACACTCGGTACAGCAAAGGGAAAAACAGTAATGCTTGATGATTACTTTAATTCCGAGAAGAAAAAAGATATTACCGGAACACTGAAACCTTACCATTACAAATGGTACGAGATGTATAACAATGGTTTCTCATTCCTTGGCCATGTGTTCAACAGCTATGGCGTAGAAACGAAAACCTTAAGTGACGCACCTACTTCGAAAAACCTGAAGAGTTCAGATATCTATTTGATTGTTGATGCAGACAATGCAACAGATAATCCAACACCAAATTATATCCAACCCAAAGATGCTGGTGAAATATACAACTGGGTAAAAGCCGGTGGTGTATTGGTCTTATTGCACAATGATAAAGGCAATGCCGACTTCGAACACATCAATACATTGGGCGATAAATTCGGGATCCATTTCAACGAGGATAGTTATAACAGGGTAACGGGATCAAATTATGAAGAAGGAAAAGTATTGATCCCTGCAGGTAATAAAATATTACCGAATGAAAAAAAGATCTATCAAAAAGAGATCTGTTCTTTCACGCTAAAGAGCCCGGCCGTTGCCATGTTAAAGAAAGACGACCTGGTTATTTTTGCGGTTGCCAAAATAGGTAAGGGCACTGTATTCGCTACAGGCGATCCCTGGTTATACAATGAGTATACAGATGGCAGAAAACTCCCGCTCGAATACGAAAATTTTAAAGCCGCAAATGACCTTGTTTCCTGGATCATCAAACAAATACCTCCTAAAACAGCAAATAAGAAATAGTGAAAAGAACAGTAGATAATAGGATGCGTGTATTGATGGTATTTGTAACCTGCCTGTACTTTTCTGTTGCACAGGCAAGCGTAACCTATACCATTGTAGACATAGCGGGGAGAGGAAATTTCACAAGCGTACAGGCCGCTATCAATAGCCTGCCCGATAATGCAACCGATCAACGGGTCATATATATCCGTAATGGTATTTATCGCGAAAAAGTTTTTATTGAGAAGAACCATATTTCATTGGTAGGCGAGGACAAGAATAAAACGCAACTCGTGGTTTCACTGGCCCGCGATGTATGGCGCTGTGAAAACAAAGATGATTGGGGTGTTGCTACACTCAATCTCAAAGGCAACGATATAGTATTGGAAAATCTTACGATCACCAATAGTTTTGGTTTTGATCATACAGAAGGGATACATATTGATTGTCCCGCCGATAGTTCAAATCCTTTCAAAACTGTCCGCCGTGATGGGCACCAGATGGCCCTCCGTAGTTTTGGCACCACGCGTTTGATCGTTCGCAATTGTAACTTGCGAGCATATGGCGGCGATACAGTCAGCCCATGGAACACCGATAACGGCATGTTCTATTTCAAAGATTGTTTGATGGAGGGCGGTGTTGATTTTTACTGTCCGCGCGGATGGGCCTATGCAGAGAACTGCGAATTTATTGCACATGGAAATGTTGCCGCTATCTGGCACGATGGATCAAAATACAAAGACTCGAAAACTGTTTTACGCAATTGTAAATTCAGCGGCGATGATAATTTCAAATTAGGTCGTTATCACCGCGATGCACAGTTCTACCTGATCAATTGTGTGTTCGCAAAAAATATGGCGGATGCGCCGATCTATCTCAATGCATCCAATCCACAGAATGTAATACAATGGGGGCACCGTGTATATTTTTATCATTCACATAGGGATGGCGGTGACTACGCATGGCTTGCAGATAACCTGCAAACCGCCGAAGGTTCAGTAACCGAAACCAGGATCACACCTGAATGGGTTTTTGCGGGTAAATGGAATCCATCGCAACAACCAACTGATATAACCCCGGTTCAGAAAATGTCGGCGATTACAAAAGAGTCACGACCTGTTTCAACAGATCAAAATGCACAAATGGATTCTGTTGCAGAAAACATGTTGGTGTACCAGCGTGCAGTGGGTGGATGGCCCAAGGCAGTAAATGAGATCAAGGTTGATTATAACAAAAAACTCACCGAGGCGGAGAAAACAGCTATCCGCAACGACTCGATGCATATAGATGCAACGATCGACAATGCGGCCACTATGCGCGAAATCCGCTATCTCGCCAAAGCCTATAAAAAAACAAACAACCTCGATTATCTGCGAGCCGCGGAGAAGGGTGTACGTTATTACCTGAAGGCACAATATGCGAATGGTGGCTGGCCACAATATTATCCCGATTCGGCTTTATACAGGAGCCAGATAACGTATAATGATGATGCGATGATGAATGTGATGAATGTGTTGCAGGATATTGTTGAATCAAAAAATGACCTGGATGTGATTGACCGCGCATTGGTTCCGGCAATTGTTGTAGCGGTGCAACGTGGGGTTCAATGTATCTTGAAAACACAGATCACTGTTAACGGGAAACTCACGGTATGGTGCGCGCAATACAATAAAAAAACACTGCAGCCTGAAATGGCGAGAAAGTTTGAACTCGCCTCATTAAGTGGAAGCGAGTCTGTGGGTATTACCAGGTTTTTGATGAGAATGAAAAATCCATCTTCCGAAATTAAACAGTCGATCGTGGCAGCGGTCGACTGGTTTAATCTTGTTAAGATCGTTGGATATAAATATGTTGATGTTCCTGCTCCCAATGAGCCAAAAGGAAGGGATCGCGTGATCCTTCCTGACCCGAATACAACGATCTGGGCAAGGTTTTATGAGATCGGAACCAACCGTCCTTTTTTCAGTGGCCGCGATAGTGAAAAGAAATATGATGTAAAAGAAATAGAAGTGGAAAGAAGAACCGGCTACGCATGGTATGGAATATGGCCGGAAAAATTATTGAAAACAGAATATCCCATGTGGGCTCAAAAGAATCTGAATTAAAAAGTATTGAAGATGCAATTGTCAAGGAAAATATTAACGCAGCTTGATGCGGGAACTGTAGCGGTTCCGGCAGAAACACTGTTTACACTACCTGAAAGAGTTTTGCAGTTTGGAACCGGTGTTTTACTTCGTGGATTGCCGGATCATTTTATTGATAAGGCAAACAAACAAAACATCTTCAACGGAAGAATCGTTATCGTTAAATCTACAGCCACCGGTGGAACAGACTCCTTTGCCAAACAGGATGGCCTGTACACATTACTGGAACGCGGTGTGGTAAATGGTGAGCAAACCGAAAAAACAAGTATCAATGCTTCTGTGAGCCGTGTTCTATCGGCTAATGATGAATGGGATGAGATATTGAAACTCGCTGCTGATCCTGTTATGCAGATCATTATTTCCAATACAACGGAAGTGGGAATCACCCTGGTTGAATCGGATGCAAAGGCTACTAAACCGGTTTCTTTCCCTGGCCGCGTTTTATTCTTTTTATTGGAAAGATTCCGTGTATTCAATGGAAGTAGCGATGCAGGCATGGTGATCATTCCAACGGAGTTAATCGTTGATAATGCAACAAAGCTGAAAGCCATCGTCCTGACCCTGGCAAAACTAAAAGGTGTAACGGAAGATTGTTTGAATTGGCTCACCGACGACAACGATTTCTGTAATTCTCTGGTAGATTGTATCGTGCCCGGCAAATTACCGGCAACTGAACAAGTAAGTGAAGAGAAGAAACTGGGCTATGGAGATGAGTTGATGATCATGTCTGAACCTTACCGTTTATGGGCCATCGAAACCAAAAGTAAAAGAACAAAAAATATTTTATCATTCAGTAAATCGGATGACAGTGTTGTGCTGGCACCGGATATCAATAAATTCAGGGAATTGAAATTGCGTTTGCTGAATGCAACGCATACGTTATCCTGTGGCCTCGCATTTCTCTCAGGTTTTACAACTGTAAAAGAAGCGATGCAGGATGAGGCTTTTGTTTCATTCATTTCCAGCCTGATGATGCAGGAGATCATACCATTGGTAGTGCAAAATGATATCACCAAAGAAGAAGCCACCATTTTTGCACAACAGGTGATCGATCGCTTTAAGAACCCATTCATTGAACATTTGTGGTTGAATATTACAGTGCAGTACACTTCTAAAATGGGTATGCGCACAGTTCCGCTTGTAGAAAAACATTATGCATGCGGGAATGATGTGCCTGAATTGATGGCGCTCGGTTTCGCGGCATTCCTTTTATTCATGCGGTCGAAGAAGGAAGAGGATAATCAATATTATGGAGAACTTAACGGGAACACATATAAAATACAGGACGATAAAGCTCCTTTGTTATATTACCAATGGCATTCCCATTCTGAAGAAAACGTAGCAAAAAGCGGCTTACAGGATATAGGCATTTTCGGCGCCGATCTCACAAAATTCCCCGGTTTTGCCGAAGCAGTGAACCGCTACCTCGGAATATTGTTAGAATCAGGGGCAAAGCACACACTTCGTTCTATATTCGCAAAAAAATCAGTAGCATGAGCAGCAAGCAAAAAATATTACAGGTAAACCCGAAAGATAATGTGCTGGTAGCACTGGATAATCTCGCCAAAGGAGATACAGTTCAATTCAACGGGATTGACTATACTTTACAGGAAGACATCCCGGCCAAGCATAAATTTTTTATGCAGGATATGCAGCCGGGTGATGAAATGATCATGTATGGCGTGTTGGTGGGCAAGGCACAATCTGCTTTGGCAGCCGGTAGCCGGATGAGCACAAGCAATACCAAACATGCTGCAGAACCTTATGCGTTCAGGCCTTATCACTATCACTGGCACGCGCCTGATGTTTCTAAATTTGCCAACCGGACTTTTAACGGTTATCATCGTACAGATGGAAGAGTGGGTACTGCGAACTACTGGTTATTTGTGCCTACCGTATTCTGTGAGAACAGGAACCTGGATGTGATCCGCGAAGCATTGCATAGCCAGTTGGGCTATGATGTTACGGATAAATACAAACAGAAAACACAATTATTACTGAACCTCTATAAAAGCGGCGCCGATATCAATGAAGCAGATCTTTCTGTAAAAGAATCTGTAGTGCCCACACAACGAGTATTTGAAAATGTAGATGGTATCAAGTTCCTCAACCACCAGGGCGGATGCGGTGGTACAAGACAGGATGCTGCCATTCTCAGTAAATTATTAGCTGCCTATGCCGACCATCCCAATGTGGCAGGTATAACAGTATTGAGTTTGGGTTGCCAGAATTTGCAAACACAGAATTTACTGGATGATATCAAACAACGCAATCCAAAATTCGATAAACCCCTGTACGTTTTTGAACAACAGCAATCACAAAGTGAGGAGCAATTGGTTACTGAAGCGATCCGAAAAACTTTTTCAGGATTGATAGAGATCAACAAGATCGAAAGAAAACCTGCTTCACTTGATAAATTATGTATCGGTGTTAAATGCGGGGGCAGCGATGGCTTCAGCGGTATTTCTGCGAATCCTGCGGTTGGATATTGTTCGGACCTGGTTGTTGCATTAGGCGGAAAAATATTGTTGGCAGAATTTCCTGAATTATGCGGAGCCGAACAACAACTGATCGACAGAACGATCGATGAAGCAGCGGCAAAAAAATTCATCAACCTTATGCAAACCTATAGTGATTCTGCTATTAAAGCAGGATCTGGTTTTGATATGAACCCATCACCCGGAAATATCAAAGATGGATTGATCACTGATGCCATCAAAAGTAATGGTGCCGCGAAAAAAGGTGGTGAGTCTCCCGTAGTTGATGTGCTTGATTATACAGAACCTGCCCTGAAACCCGGTCTCAGCCTGGTTTGTACGCCCGGCAATGATGTGGAAGCAACCACAGGTAAAGCTGCGAGTGGTGCAACACTTATCCTTTTCACTACAGGACTTGGAACGCCAACAGGTAATCCTGTTTGCCCAACCATTAAAGTAGCAACCAATTCTTCACTGGCAAAAAGAATGGGCGATATCATTGATATCAATACCGGCGCCATCATTGAAGGAGAAAAAACAATACAGCAAATGGGTGAAGAGATACTTGAGTATTGCATCCGTGCAGCAAGCGGCGAAGTGATTCCTAAAGCAGTATTATTAAACCAGGATGATTTTATTCCGTGGAAACGCGGAGTGAGTTTATAGGGTGAATAGTGAATAGGCAATCGTCAACGTTAACACTGATTTACAAATTGACCATTCACTATTGACTATTCACATAATCATAGCATTAAACGGCTGATATGAAAAAATTTCTAGACGAGAATTTCCTGCTGTCAAATAAGACAGCGCAGCAATTATACCACGGGTATGCAAAAGACATGCCCATCATCGATTATCATTGTCACTTATCGCCTCAACAGATAGCGGATGACCACCAGTTTCAAACGCTTTCAGAAGTTTGGTTGTATGGCGACCATTATAAATGGAGAGCCATGCGTGCCAATGGCATTGATGAAAGTTATTGCACAGGTGATAAAACAGACAGGGAAAAATTTGAACAATGGGCCGCTACCGTTCCTTATACATTAAGGAATCCCTTGTACCACTGGACGCACCTTGAACTACAGCGGTATTTTGGCGTGAATGATATTTTGAATGCAGACAGTGCCGCTAAAATTTATGATACCTGTACTGAATTGATCAAGACAAAGGAATATTCCGTAAGAAATCTTCTCCGCAAAATGAAAGTGGCGCTGGTTTGCACAACAGATGATCCTGTTGATTCATTGGAACATCATATTCGTTTAAAGAATGATGGTTTTGAAATTCCTATCCTGCCGGCGTTTCGTCCGGACCAGGCAATGAATGTGAGCAGTGCAGTGAACTTTAACCAATATGTAAAAAAACTGGAACAAGTAAGCGGCATAACCGTTTCTACTTTTGATGACTTTCTCTATGCATTACAAAGCCGCCATGATTTTTTTGCATCTATCGGGTGCAAGGTTTCAGATCATGGATTGGAAGAGATCTATGCAGATGATTTTACGGGTTCCGAGATCGATACTATTTTCAACAAAGTGCATTCCGGCAAACAATTGAACGAAACGGAACAACGTAAATTCCGTTCCGCCATGCTGATCCATTTTGCGGAATGGGATTGGGAAAAAGGATGGGTACAACAATTTCATTTGGGCGCATTACGAAATAATAATTCGAGGATGCTGCAGCAATTGGGCCCTGATACAGGATGGGATTCCATCGGTGATTTTTCACAGGCAAGATCATTGGCTGCTTTCCTGAACAAACTTGATAGCGATAATAAACTTGCAAAAACGATCATCTATAATCTTAATCCTGCCGACAACGAGTTAATGGCCACGATGATCGGCAATTACAATGACGGATCAGCCGCAGGCAAAGTACAATTCGGCTCAGCCTGGTGGTTCCTTGATCAGAAAGATGGAATGGTAAAGCAGTTAAATGCTTTATCAAATATGGGATTGCTCAGCAGGTTTGTAGGAATGCTCACAGATTCAAGAAGCTTTTTATCTTTTCCGCGTCACGAATATTTCAGGAGGATCCTTTGCAATCTTTTTGGCGAAGAGATCGAGAACGGTGAATTACCGAACGATATTGAATGGGTAGGTAAAGTGATACAGGATATATGCTTCTATAATGCACGTTCCTATTTTGGCTGGCAATCCGTCATTCCAGATATGCAGAAATAATTTAATGCAAACGTTTTCGTAATTAAAACAACAGACTTATTGGATAATCAATAAGCTTTGCACCTCTGAAGCATAACCTGAGTGTAGAAACCTGCATAGGAAAATTCCAATATTCATCATTTAAATATAATCATGTCGTTTACAGAAGACCTAGAGAAAATGTTCGTCAGGGAAGATGAGATCCCTGAGCTGCTTGCTATTAAAAATGAGATTCACCAGCGCGAATATTTGTGTAACGGAGAAATGAAGCCATGGAATGGAGCAGTACAGGAGGTGTATTCACCTATTTGTATCCGCACCGCCAATGGCTTACAACGAAAATTGATCGGCACCTACCCAGTATGTACAGAGAAGGAAGCGTTTGAAGCATTGGATATGGCAGTCGCAGCCTATGACAATGGCCGCGGGCAATGGCCCACAATGGGTGTGGCCGACAGGATCAAATGCATTGAAAAGTTCATTACCAAAATGCGCGAGCAAAAAGATATCGTAGTGAAACTGATCATGTGGGAGATCGGGAAATCTTATGGTGACTCAGTAAAAGAATTTGACAGAACAGTAGAATACATTTATGCAACCATCGATGCATTAAAGGACCTTGATCGTGATTCATCACGTTTCACGATCGAACAAGGCATCGCAGCGCAGATCCGTCGCTCACCATTGGGCGTTGTCTTATGTATGGGGCCATTCAATTATCCATTGAATGAAACGTTTACTACGCTGATCCCTGCGATCATCATGGGAAATACTTTGCTATTCAAACCTCCGAAACATGGCACTTTATTGCATTATCCTTTATTGAAAGCTTTCCAGGAATGTTTTCCAAAAGGAGTGGTGAATACTATTTATGGAAGAGGTAATGTGATCGTTCCGGGTTTGATGCAGTCAGGAAAGATCAACGTGCTTACGTTGATCGGATCAAGCAAAGTGGCAAATGAATTGAAAAAACTGCATCCTAAAGTAAATCGTCTTCGCGCGATCTTAGGATTGGATGCAAAGAATGCAGCCATCATCACTAAAAATGCGGATGTAAAATTAGCAGTACAGGAAACTGTTTTAGGGAGCCTGTCTTTTAACGGCCAGCGTTGCACTGCGTTGAAAATTGTATTCGTACACAGGAGTATTGCAGATGCGTTTGTGCAACAACTATCAGAAGAAGTAAACAAATTGAAATACGGGATGCCATGGGAAGCAGGTGTTTCTTTGACGCCCTTACCCGAGCCGAATAAACCTGCTTATCTGAAAGAATGTATTGATGATGCGATCGCAAACGGAGCCAAAGTAATGAATGAGAATGGCGGCGCTACATCAGAATCGTTTGTGTATCCTGCGGTATTGTATCCGGTGAATAATAAAATGAAATTGTATCGTGAGGAACAATTTGGTCCATTGATACCGGTTGTTCCCTTTGATAATGTTGAAGAAACGATCGAATATCTTATCGAATCACCACATGGCCAGCAGGTAAGTGTATTTAGTAATGATGACAAGGAATTAGCTTTGTTGATAGATCCATTGGTGAACCAGGTGAGCCGTGTGAACATCAATTGTCAATGCCAGCGCGGACCGGATGTATTTCCGTTCACTGGAAGAAAAGACAGTGCAGAAGGAACTTTATCAGTAGTAGATGCCTTGCGTTCCTTCTCTATCCGTTCATTGGTAGCGGCAAAGTTGACAGAGAGCAACAAACAGATCATTAACGAGATCGTGAGCGAGCATGAATCTAATTTTTTAAGTACGAAATTTATATTCTGATCATATGGCAACATTATTCGATCTCAGCGGCAAGACCGCATTGGTTACGGGTTGTAACAAAGGCATTGGTAAAGCAATGGCAATCGGCCTGGCGGAAGCGGGTGCTGATATCATTGGCGTATCAGGTTCATTGGAATTGTCCGGCAGTGATATTGAAAACAAAGTGGTGGCATTGGGAAGAAAGTTCAAAGCCTATGCCGCCAATCTTTCTGAGAGAGAAGCCTTGTATGCTTTCATCAAAAAACTGCAAGAAGAAAACCCGGTGATCGATATCCTCGTGAACAATGCAGGAACCATCATGCGCAAACCCGCTGCGGAACATCCGGATAATTATTGGGATACCGTGTTGGCTTTGAATCTTGATGCGCCCTTTATTCTTGCCCGCGAGATCGGTAAAAAAATGATCGAAAAAGGTTCAGGAAAAATTATATTTACCTGCTCACTGTTAAGCTTCCAGGGAGGAATTAATGTACCCGGTTATGCAGCGAGTAAAGGGGCGTTGAGCAGCCTTGTAAAAGCGCTTGCCAACGAGTGGGCATCAAAAGGTGTGAATGTAAATGGTATTGCGCCGGGATATATCGCTACTGATAACACAGAAGCTTTACGCAATGATCCCGACAGGAGCGCTTCCATCATGTCGCGCATACCCGCAGGACGTTGGGGTGAACCGGAGGATTTTAAAGGACCAACTGTTTTCCTCGCCTCCAGAGCCGCCGATTATGTAAGTGGAACAATACTTACGGTGGATGGGGGATGGATGGGGAGATAAGGAATGATGAATGTTGAGCGAGGAATTTTGAATTTTGAAGTGGGCCGTCGTTGTTGCGTACTCACACCAACATGCTTATTCGAATGATGAATACTGAACGGGGAATAATGAATAATGAAGTTAATCCTGACCGCCAGTCAATTGTTATATTCGTGATATAAATATTAAACGATCAAACACCCGTATATGGAAATAAGATTTCAAAATAGTCCCAAAGAAGTAAAAGGGATGTGTACCGAAGAACTGCGTTCTAATTTTTTAGTACAGCAATTAATGATTGATGACCAGATAAAATTGGTATACTCTCATTATGACCGCGTGATCGTTGGCGGTGTAAAACCTGTTACACAAAAAGTAGATCTGCCTAATGAAGCGGAATTGCGTGCGGATTATTTTCTGCACAGAAGAGAATTAGGAATCATCAATACCGGCGGCGCCGGAACTGTGGAAGCAGATGGTGTGAGTTATGAACTGAATAAACTGGATTGTTTATACCTTGGTAAAGGAACACAGTCCGTTAGTTTCTCCAGCAATTCAAAAGATGATGCGGCTCATTTCTTTCTGATGTCAACTACAGCGCATCATACTTATCCAAATGCAAGAATGACAAAGGAAGAAGCATCGCCCGTGCATCTTGGTGAAACGGCAACAGCCAACCTGAGAACGATCTATAAATACATTCACCAGGATGGTATACAAAGCTGTCAACTGGTAATGGGTGTAACTGCTTTGAAAGACGGCAGCGTATGGAACTCTGTACCACCGCACACACATACCCGCAGGATGGAAGTTTATTTTTATTTTGATCTGCCAGAACACCACCGCATATTTCATTTGATGGGCGAACCACAGGAAACAAGACATGTGGTAATAGCCAACAACGAAGCTGTTATCTCACCACCATGGTCCGTGCATTGCGGCCCAGGGTCAACGAACTATACTTTTATCTGGGCGATGGCCGGGGAGAATTATACGTTTACGGATATGGATCCGGTGGCGATTGCGGAGATGAAATAGTTTTTTTACACAAAGAAGCTAAGTATGCAAGGGGTAATTTTTTCTTTGCATACTTAGCTTCTTTGCGTGAACGATTTCGCTACTGCAATTTCCCCTGCGCCGAAAGCGCCGCCAACAACTCTGCATTATTACGCTCATCTTTGATAAGCGCCTGCATCGATGGTAATGTACCCCAGCCAAGGCGTACAGTCATTTTGTTTGTTGTTGTGAGAACATTGGCTGTGATCGATTGATCGCAGCTCGAACTGATGAAGATTGGCATGTGAACAAAATAATAGATCACCTTTTTATTAAGCGTCAAAGCAAAAACACTTCTCGGGGTCTGGGCATTGAACAATTGCGCAGCATTTGACGACAGGGTAAAATCGTAAGTAGTAGAATTGTAGGATACAATATCCCCGTCATCAAATAAAGGGGTCGAGGTGATCACAGTAGAGTCGGGGTCAACTTTACATGGGACCACTGTGAAATTCCTGGCAGTTACGGCGTAGATCTCGATCTTACCACTGCTGCTATCTTTGCTGCAAGAGGAAAACAGCCAGGAGATCGCCAGTATGGAAAATAGTATTCGCATAGCTTTTTTTGCGGTTGACACGGGATACCCTTAAAACGTTGCAGCTAAAGATAAGTCAAAAATAAAAAGTCAAAAGTCAAAAATGTGAGTGCTTCATTTTGACTTTTGACTTTTTATTTTTGACTTGTTTATCTCTCAGATTCAGATCTTAACCTTGATCACCAGCTTCTTTATTGGCCCTTCCCCGATCATCGGTGCATGTACATCTTCGGGATAAAAAATAACGAACTGGTTATCAGTTAATCCAAAGAACATATCCGGTTTGTCATCATAGAACAGCACATCTTTTTCCGTGTTGTATTCACCTCTCGGTGCAATGCAGGTACCACGCGGTTTCCAGCCCATTCTTTCCAGCCCGTGGATGCAGACCTGGATATCGATATGCTTATTATGGCACTCGAACTTGGCAGTGCTTTCATCAGCCGTCATTCCATTTTTATCAGAAACAATACCACGCAGGTTGTCTCCATCAATCTCAAATTTGCCCACTTCCAAAGAAGCAAGGTCCGTGCTGTTGATGTAATCAAAAGCTTTCGCGAACAACGGATTGAGGGCCGCGTATTTTGAAGCGCTGGCTAAACTATCTAAGATCATATGATACCCCCCATCCCCCTAAAGGGGGAGTTGATAAACCGGTTTAAAAAAATATCGTTACCTAACATTAAAATTTTTAAAAATAAAACCTACTTGCATTCTTACCGCAAGTTTCTCAACTCCCCCTTCAGGGGGCCGGGGGGTGTTACCTCTGCACCCGTCCGCTGCCATCCCCCTTCATCAACTCTTTCACTTCAGTTAAAGTGGCATGGTTAAGGTCACCCGGAATAGTGTGTTTGATTGCGGATGCGGCTACACCAAACTCTGCAGCTTCGGGCATCGGCATACCGGTTACCAATCCATAAATAAATCCGCTGGCGAAAGAATCACCGCTACCTACGCGGTCAACAATTCTTACTTCGTATTGACGGGTATGATAAAACTCATTTCCATCATATACCAATGCGCTCCATCCATTATCGGAAGCGCTATGGCTTTCGCGTAAAGTGGAAGCGATGTATTTGAACCCGAATTTGTCTTTCATTTGTTTGAATACACTTTTGTAACCATCGAGGTTTAGTTCACCTTTGGTTACATCAGTTCCTTCGGCCTTGAAACCTAAAGTAGTGTCGGCATCTTCTTCGTTACCGATACAAACATCTACATATTGGCAGAGCCTTGTCATTACTTCCCTTGCTTTTTCCTTGCTCCATAATTTCTTACGGTAGTTAAGATCGATGCTGGTGGTAATGCCTTTTGCTTTTGCAGCTTTCAATGCAGCTTCAGTCAGTGCGGCAGCTTTATCGCTCAAAGCGGGTGTGATACCGGTGGTATGGAACCAGCTGGCGCCATCTAATATCTTATCAAAATCAAATTCACTGATCTCCATTTCGGCAACAGATGCACCGGCACGGTCATAAATTACCTGCGAGGCACGCATGGAAGCGCCTGTTTCCAAAAAGTAGATCCCCAGGCGTTTTCCGCCACGGGCGATGAACTGAGTATCTACCCCGTAACGGCGGATATGGTTAATGGCCGACTGCCCGATCGCATTGTCAGGTACTTTGGTAACAAATACGCCATTCAATCCATAATTGCAAAGGGCTACGGCTACATTGGCCTCACCGCCACCATACGTAACATCAAGGCTGTCGCTTTGTACAAATCTTGAAAATCCCGGAGTGGAGAGGCGAAGCATGATCTCGCCGAGGGTGACTACTTTTTTTGACATGTCAATCGATTTTTTTAAATAAACAGATGGTTACGAATATATATTAATTAACTTGAAAGCCCTTGCCACGAAGGTGGACAATAATCATGGGCGGGAAAAGAAAAGCCGTTTGTTTTATGGAATAAAAATACGCAAACGATTGCGTAATAAAATGAAATGATTTTTTGGTTTTCAGTATCATTGCTACACGAAAAAAAGCCATATGGAAAAGAAACAGATTATCCTTGATTTGATCCCTCAACAGGGAATATTACCCCTTTATTTTTATAAGGATACAACCGTTAGTATTGAAGTGCTCAAAGCCCTGTACGCAGCCGGTATCCGGGCCGTAGAATACACCAACCGCGGTGAAGCCGCCCTCCAGAATTTTAAAGAAATGCGCAAGGTCTGCGATAGTGAACTGAAAGGCATGTACCTCGGCATCGGCACAATTAAGAATGGCGAGATGGCGCAAACCTTTATTGATGCAGGAACCGATTACCTTATTTGTCCCGGCCTTGTTGAGTCTGTAGCTGAAGTGGCCGACAAAAACAAAATGTTGTGGGTGCCGGGTTGTATGACGCCTTCCGAGATCATTAAAGCGGAAACATTGGGCGCGAAAATGATCAAACTGTTCCCGGGCAATATCCTGGGTCCAGGTTTTTTATCTGCTATTAAAGAAATATTCCCCGGCCTTTTGTTTATGCCGACAGGTGGTGTTGAACTGGATAAAGACAATATTTCCGGTTGGTTCAAAGCCGGTGTTTGTGCAGTAGGTATGGGAAGTAAACTCATCACCAAACAATTATTGGAAGCGAAGGATTATGCGGCGATCACAAAAGGTACAGAAGAAGCCATCTCTATTATCAAGTCAATCAAATCATAACCATGACCCTCACAACTGCGAATGAAAAAATGACCAAATACCGGTGGACGGT
Source organism: Bacteroidota bacterium (assembly GCA_040388705.1). Taxonomy (GTDB): domain Bacteria; phylum Bacteroidota; class Bacteroidia; order Chitinophagales; family Chitinophagaceae; genus Sediminibacterium. The sequence goes on from JAZKBI010000024.1 coordinate 91,060, forward strand.
TTGCGGCCTGATATTTTTTGCCACCACGATCAATTATATTGATCGTAGTGTGATCAGTTTCCTGAAATCAACTTTTACGGAAACGCTTGGCTGGACAGACGGTGACTATGCAGATGTTGAAATTGCGTTCAAAGTTTTCTATGCCATTGGTTTGTTAGGCGTAGGTGGCATCATTGATAAAATGGGAAGCAAGATTGGTTATGGAGTGGCTACTTTTTTATGGAGCCTGGCAGGTGTTGCAACGGCGATGGTGAATACGGTATTGGGTTTCCAGATCGTGAGAAGTGCTTTGGGCCTTGCAGAGGCCGGTAACTTTCCATCGGCGATTAAAACAGTGGCGGAATGGTTTCCAAAAAAAGAGCGTGCTTTGGCAACAGGTATTTTTAATTCGGGCGCTAATATCGGGGCAATTATTACACCGATCACTGTGCCCTTTATCGTAGCAACCTGGGGATGGCAATGGGCATTTATATTAACGGGTCTGCTTGGGTTTGTGTGGTTGATATTCTGGTTCCTGTTGTATGAAGTGCCACGCAAACACAAAAGGATCTCGGCTTCGGAACTCGCGTATATCGAAAGCGACAGGGATGAGCAGAAAGGAAGCGTGGGTGATGAAGACAAGCCAAAAATGTCGTGGTTCAAATTATTAAGCTACAAACAAACATGGGCCTTCGCCATTGGTAAATTACTCACCGATCCCATCTGGTGGTTCTATATTTTCTGGTTGCCTGATTTCTTCGAAAGCATGTACAATATGAAGATCACTGCTGCAAGCTGGCCGGTAGCAATTGTGTACCTGATCTCAACAGTAGGAAGTGTTGCCGGGGGATGGCTGCCGATGTATTTCATTAATAAAAAAGGATGGCCTGTTGTAAAAGCCCGTAAAACATCTATGTTGATCTATGCTTTTTGCGTATTACCGATTATTGCTGCCCTTGTGTTGGGAGAGATCAATGTATGGCTCGCGGTGATCGTAATCGGTATCGCTGCTGCGGCACACCAGGCATGGAGCGCGAATATCTTTACAACCGTAAGTGATATGTTCCCTAAAAAATCAACAGCGTCTGTTACAGGTATCGGTGGAATGTTTGGTTCATTGGGTGGAATATTTTTATCGCTGTTTGTACAGAAAAACATGTTTGTGCATTACCGTTCGATCGGGCATATAGAAACTGCATACTATATCATGTTCTTTGTATGCGCGTTCTCGTATTTATTGGCCTGGCTGATCATGCATTTTTTGGTGGGTAAGGCAAAACCGGTAGCTGCGAGTGAGCTGTAAGCATTTGGTGTTGCAATTTTTTGAAATTAATCAAATATAGCTAATGGCTGACTGGCAGCTAAAAGCTACTGCTAAATTTTGTTTATGTCTTTTCATGTAAAACAAATGATTACGGTATTATGCCTTGCTGCCTTGCCCAGCCTGTTGACTGCGCAATCAAAAGATAGAGTACAGGTGAAGAAGGATGCGACCAAACAAAAAGTATATATCAATATTGATGGTAAACCTTTTACCGAATTTATTTTTACGGATACGATGGAGAAACCTTTTCTCTACCCGATCTATGCACCCAATGGACAAACCATCACGCGCGGATTTCCCTGGAACCCACAACCAGGCGACCCGGTAGATCACCCGCATCATATCGGTTTATGGTTCAACTATGAGAATGTGAACGGGCTTGATTTCTGGAACAATTCTTTTGCCATCGCACCCGAAAAGAAAAAACAGTATGGCTGGATCCGCACTACCAAAATAGTAACGGCAGCGAGCGGTTCAAAAGGTGTATTGGTTTACACAGCCGACTGGACGGACCAGGATAAGAATGTGTTGATGAAAGAAAATACTGTCTACACCTTTAGCGAAGTAAAAGGCAGTTATGTGATAGACCGTGCAACGGGGTTAACCGCTGTACAGGATATCAATATGCCTGATGTAAAAGATGGTATGCTTGGTTTGCGTGTGGCGCATGAATTGGAATTGCCGGTTAAACAAACAAAGGAATACAAAGACGATAAAGGCAATATCACCAAAGTACCTGCGATTAAAGATTCATCTGTAACCGGTAACTATATTACTTCCGAAGGAAAAGAAGGCGATGCGGCATGGGGCACACGGGGTAACTGGTGTATGATGTATGGTAAAAAAGGTGGGGATGCGATCAGCATCGTAATGATCGATCACCCCAAAAATCCCGGTTATCCTACCTATTGGCACGCGCGCAATTATGGTTTGTTTGCACTTAATCCTTTAGGACAAAAAGTTTTTTCTGAAGGAAAAGAAGCGATGAATTTTAAACTGGCCAAAGGGGAGAAAACAAATTTTCAATACAGGATTGTGATCGCATCGGGAAAAGAGAAATTATCCAGCGCATCGATCGCGGCACTTGTATCAGGATTTGTAAATTAATTGCGTCACCTGATCAGGGTAACTGTACCTTTTTCCGTGGCCTTTTTATCAAGACCATCTATATATTCAACTACCCAAACAAAGACACCGGTATTTTCCGGTAAATGGTTTACCGTTCCATCCCATCCTTTAAGAATATCCTCGCTGTAAAAAATACGCTGCCCGGCGCGGTTATATACAAACATTTTGAATGCTTTTATTTTCCCGGTGAAGTGAGCCCTGAATACATCGTTGAGCTGGTCATGGTTTGGGGTAAACGCTGACGGAACATATAATGCAGGTGGGCATTCTCTAAAATTCACTGTTTTCGTCGCCGTAAGCGTGGTACAGGAGTTGGATATGGTTACGGAATAGATACCGGTTTGGGTTACCTTTTTATTGGCATCAAAAGTATAACCATCACTCCATGTGTAAGAGGCATTAGCCCCGCCATTTACTTTTAATATTACCGTATCACCATTACAGGCCGTGGTATCCTCATTCTTTCCGATAAGGGATGAGGGCAGCGGATCCCATCTCACAAAAAAAGAATCGGAACGCATACACACTGAATCGTTCTGCACACCGCATTGGTACCACCCTTCTCCATATTGCGTTTTAGTAACCAGCAGTGAAGCACGGGTTTCAGGGATAGGCGCATTGTTTTTATACCATTGTAATTTTGAACCTGAATAGTAAGCTTCCGATTTCAAATGCAGGGTAACAGAAGCATTGGGGCCATCGCACAGACTGCCACTAGTTTTTTCAATTATAATAGCTGGTACAGAGGATTGATAAAACTGGAGATGATCAAGGAAATAAAAATCACCGGGCGGGAAATTCCAGTTGTCGAACCGTTCTGTGTAAGGCACATCGCTAAGATCACAGGCCGGGCCGATGGCTATCGATTGAATATCCATAGTCTGTATGTAAAAGGTTTCGGTGTGGCAGCAGTCCAAAAATCGGCTGCAAGG
>JAZKBI010000025.1:0-38917 GCA_040388705.1 Bacteroidota bacterium
CATTTTTTTTCTTGCCTGATGCAGCACATACCTTTACATAGGAGGAGCGACCTGTGGGTATAGGAAAGCCGGTGAATTCTCTCGACTACCAGCGCAAATCGTTTTCATTTACAGGTCGCTCGTACCGAGCTTTTAGATTTTTAAACGCCTATATTTCTACAAACGGGTCACCCTTCCAGGGTTATTCTTCATTTTTAATAGGCAGATTTAAAAGCATGGTGTACTTTCCTTCTCCCAAAATTATACTACATGAGAAAAATCATTTGCCTCATTCTTTTAGCATCCAGTTGCGGCATCTATGCCCAAACCAAGCAGGCATGGACCGATGACCTGATCATCACCCCTGAGAAGTCAAACTTCGAAAAAACATCCTCCTACACAGATGTGATGAATTTCATCAATGCCATCAAAACAAAAAGCCCGTATATACAGGTGAGCAGCATTGGCAAGAGCACAATGGGAAAAGATATTCCGCTGGTGATCCTTTCAAAAGCATCGATCAGTACACCGGAGCAAGCCAAGGCTTCGGGCAAGATGGTGGTGTATATACAGGGTAATATACATGGTGGCGAAGTGGAAGGAAAAGAAGCAGTAATGATGATGATGCGCGATATTTTGCTGGGAAATAAAACCAGCCTGCTGGATAACCAGATCATTTTGTTTGTACCGATCTATAACACCGATGGCAATGATAAGTTTGCCAAAGGTATCCGCCCTACACAGGAAAACAGCCCGCTCGAAACCGGCGAACGTGAGAATGGCCAGGGGCTTGACCTGAACCGCGACGGTATGAAAATGGAAGCGCCCGAAACACAGGGGCTGATCCAGAAAGTAATTACGGCGTGGGACCCGCAGATGAATGTTGATCTTCATACCAGCAACGGATCATGGCACGCATTTTCCTTAACATGGGCACCGAGTTATTTGTATGCAGGTGAGCCGGGCACGTATCATTATACCAATGATGTGATGCTTCCTTTTATTACAAAGAATGCAAAGAGCAAGAACGGTTTGTACTTCAGCCCCTATGGCGATTTCAGTATCCGCGATGGCTGGCCGGTGAAAAAATTCTCTACCTACAATCACCATCCGCGTTATATCATCAATCAATTTGGTTTACGTAACCGAATGGGTATTTTGAGTGAGGCATTTGCGCATGAACGTTTTTATCAACGTATTTACAGTACCTATGTTTTTGTGAACGAGATACTTGACTACTGTAACAAACACAGCAAAGAGATCACTAAGATCAATCATGATGCAGAATTGGCGGCAATAAAAAATGTGGTGGATAATGCCGGTAAAGCAAAAAAAGGTGTGCGTTTTAAAATGGTTCCTGCTGCTAAGAAATTAAACGGGTTCAGAACATACGAGTACACACCTTTCACAAAGGCCGATGGCACCAAAACATTTGTAAGGAACGGAAACGTAGTTTCGCTTGATAGTGTTGTGTATTACGGTGACTTTAAGGATACCGTGCAGAGTACTCTACCGCGTGGGTATATCATTCCCGCATCACAATCGCTCATCGCGGAGCATTTGCGGAGGCAGGGAGTAAAAGTGGAAGAAATAGAGAAAGAAGAAAAACTAAGCGGCGAAATATTTATCGTTGAGAAATTTACAAAAGCGGGCCGTAAATTTGAAGGGCATAATATGGCTTCCGCTGAAGGAAAATTTGAAGCCGCCACCAAAACCGTTCAGAAAGGAGATTTTAAAGTTGATATGGCGCAACCATTGGCTAACCTCATTTTTTACCTGCTCGAACCGCAATCGGATGATGGATTATTAACCTGGAATTTCTTTGATACCTACTTAGACCAGAATGATGTGAAGAGCAAACCGGTTGAGTTCCCCATTTTTAAATATTTCGCATGGCCGGGTGCAGGTAAGCCTGCTGCCAAAAAGAAATAATTATTTGCCACAGACGACACAGATGAGCACAGAAAATTCTGTGGAGGTCTGTGTCGTCTGTGGCAAATGAATTTTAATGATGTTAACACCGACAAAAAATCTTAATCGTATCTTGCATATATGTCGAAAGCTAAAAAGAGCCTTAAGAAAAAACAACCTGTTATTCTCATAACCAATGATGATGGCATTACCGCACCAGGTATACGCGCACTGGTAGAAGCAGTGAAAGGTTTAGGTAAAGTGGTGGTAGTGGCACCTGATAAACCACAAAGCGGCATGGGCCATGCCATTACAATAGGCCATCCGCTGCGCATGCAGAAAGTGAATGTGTTTGAAGGAGTGGAAGCCTGGTCATGCAGCGGCACACCGGTTGATTGTGTGAAACTAGCCGTTGATAAAGTGATCCATAGTAAACCCGATATCTGTATAAGCGGTATTAACCATGGCGCCAATCATTCCATCAATGTGATCTATTCGGGTACCATGTCTGCGGCACTGGAAGCTTCTATCGAAAGTATACCAAGCATCGGATTCAGTTTACTCGACCTGAGCATTGAAGCTGATTTTACGGCTGCGATAAAATATGCCCGTATACTGGTTGAACATGTTTTAAAAAGCAAATCGCTTGATAAACATCTTTGCCTGAATGTAAACTTTCCAAAGGGAGAAGATAAAATGATCAAAGGCATCAAGATCTGCAGGCAGGCGTATGCGAAATACGAAGAAGAATTTGATGAAAGAAAAGATCCTCATGGACGACGCTACTACTGGTTAACCGGCGAGTTTCTGAATTTTGATAAGGGAAAAGACACCGACGTGTGGGCATTGAAAAATAATTATGTAAGTGTAGTACCCGTTCAATTCGATCTCACGCATTACGACCTGAAAAAGAAATTAGAAACCAACTGGAAATTCTGATGTTTACAAAAGACAACTGGAAACTGGGCCTGGTCATCGGCTTTCTCGCGCCCTTCCTGGGATTTATCGTTTATTATTTGCTGCGTTTCCGTTTGTTTACGGTGAAGGAATTTTTCCAGGTATTGATGATGCAGAAATCACTTTTATCCGGTATCATAAGCCTTGCATTGATCGTGAATGTGATCGTGTTTACGATCTTCATCAACAGGCATAAAGATAAAACGGCAACGGGGATCTTTATTGCCACGTGTTTGTATGCGTTGGTGGCGCTGGGGTTTAAGTGGTTTGCGTAGGCGTTAGAACAAGTTATTTTTGTTGCGGGTAGTTTTTGTTGCGGGTTACCATGTAACTCTTATAACCCGCAACAAAAACAACCCACAACTATTAAAATTGATGTAAAAAAAAAATTGAGTTAATTCCCCTCCAACGCTCTCCCATTCACCTGCGCTTCCAAAGAAATACGGTATCGCTTTATCGCTTTGGCAATGGCTTCGGCTGATTTTTGTTGGCCTTCTTTACTGGTGATGAATTCTTCTTCTTCAGGGTCGGATAAAAATCCTAACTCGATCAAAATAGCTGGCATTGCAACGGCTTGTAATACCCAGATACCTTTATCATCCCTTTGTTTGGCACCACGGCTAAGGCGGCCGGATTTTACAAATTCTTCTTCCACAGTTTCTGCCAGTTTCCTGCTTCGCTGCGCATATTCGCTAACACGCAATGAGTTGATCATACGTGTAGCCGGATCATTTGATTGCTTGATCGTAAGCATGGTTGTGTCGTTAAAATTATTCTCCGACAATGCTTCTTCCTTATCTTTTGTTTTACCCACGCCCCAGATATAGGTCTCAGTTCCCGAAGCAGGATAGGGTGTGGTCCATGTGCGGTATTCGGGGATCTTCTTAACTACTTTTTTCCCTTTACGTTTTACGGTTTTGGTTGTATAGCCGGTAATTTCTCTATGAACCAGTGGATCCATTCCATTGCAGTGAAGCGAAATAAACAGGTCGCCCTTGGCGGCGTTGGCTTTATTGGCTTTTACCACCGGGTGATCAAATACATCCGTGGTACGGGTCATCGTCACTTCTATATCGGGCATTTCTTCTTTGAGCACATCACGAAGCAGTAAGCCAACCGCGAGACCGATGTCTTTCTCCTCCATATGTTTACCGGATGCGCCGTAGAATTTTCTCGCCTGAGATGCGCTGCCACCATGACCGGGATCGATCACGATCCTTTTCAGAGGCTGCTTCTGGGGCCTGGTCTTTTCTGCCTGCGCATCGGCCGAAAACACTGTCACAACAAGAAACGATATCACGAAAAAAAAGTAGCGTACAGTCATTGCAAAAGGATGTTATTGCATAACGAAAAAAAACGGTTCTTAGTATCTGACATAAACAAAAAGCGGCCGTTTTGGGGCCGCTTGTAATCATATTATGGTACCGGGATCCTGTTTAATTAAAAGAAACCGTTTTTATAGAATAATCCCTGTAACGGCTTTTTATTTGGTCCATTACTTTTTGCGCAGCATCATAGCTGGCATAGGTATTAAGATCGCTTGTACACCCGCTACTACTCGCGCATATTCCATCAACCAGATTTCCCCATTCATCCGCTTTTTGTCGTATTTCATTATCATTCCACAAAAACTTTTTGACCACTGTAAAAATCAATTGCTTTTTACCGGAAGTGTCTGCGGGATGAGGTCTTGACCAGCAAAAAACATAATACTCCTTTTTTTCAGACAGGTTATTATACGTTGTCGGGGCGGACACAAAAAAGCTGATGACTTGTCTGTGCGTATACCTTATTGCTTTCCCACCCGCGGTTGCCGGTTTCCATTTCGGGCCCTTTGTAAACAATCTTGTTGCTTCATCTTTGGTTCCGTAGCCAGGATCATTCTCTGCTCTTACATTACTAACGATTCCATCCTCAGCTACATCAAACAAAACAATTACGGTGTACCTGCCCGGAGGTGCCCCCCTTTTCAGGGGAACATCCTTATCCAGGTTGCGCTCAAGATATTTTGTCCATGCGGGCAATCCCCCGGGAAATTCTGCAGGTATATCAACTCGTGGTACGTGGATAATAGAAGCAACTGCTTCACTGAATATTCCTCCCTTGGTGGCGGCCGGTGTTGTTATGTTCCTGATTTCTCTGCCTTCCACAAGTGTTCCACTGAAAGTACCACCGCTGATTGTGCCTGGTTCCCATTGGCTTCCGTTCCACTTCAATACCTGCCCTGTTGCTGGAAGTGTTCCGCTATATGTACCGCCCTTGATCGTGCCTGTTACGGTTAGGTTTCCGGCTGTTCCACTTGAGACAGGTTTCATATTTGCCCCTATTACATCAACCGCAAACGTGACTTGCTTTTTCAACGCAGTGGCTACGAGTGTTCCTTCTTTATCAAAACCGGGTTTCCATTTCGGGCTGTTAGATATTACGCGGATGGCTTCTTCTTTAGCACCATAGCCCGGGTCATTTTCGGCGCGTATATCGGTAACGCCACCGGATTCATCTACCGTGAATGATATATTAACGGTATACCTGCCACGAGGCGCTCCGCTCTTAATGCGAAAGTTGCGCGAAACATAATTATCCCACGCAGCGTTTCCCCCGGGAAATTCTGCGGGTGTAATTGGTCCGGGATAACCTTTCTTTGAAAACACGTGCCGTGAAGCGAGCGTGCCCGATGTGCGCGTTCCATAACCGGTAACCACCACTTCATTCAGTGGACGTTCAAGCGGTATATTGGTTGTAAAACGAGGCACTGATTGCGCGTTGATCTTCGGCTCATCAATAGCATCAATTACTGTTATCCTATACTGGCTTCCTGAAACTTTCACTGCTTTGTCGGTATAGTTGGCAAAGCGGACATTCACAATATTATCATCGGCCACCCACGCAGAGTATATGGACCATGAGGGATTTTCTACCTGTGGGGTAACTAAGAGCGGGTTCCCTTTTTTTACACCTGGAACAGTTACACTTACCGTGGCTGTGGTGTTCGCCTCAATGGTTATGTCTTTTCCCGCAGCTACAGAAAGGTTGAGATTGTTTTTTGTAACACCTGGTCCAACATTCGTCGGCGTCTGCCATTTTACATTTCCGAGGCTGTCAGTGCTTAAAAAGGAGTTGGGCGGACCCGGCTGAATACTTGTAGTTATGTCAGTGATCTGGGCATTTCCCTTATATAATGCATAAGGCACACTCATCAGTTGAGAGGTGCCCACATCAATTAAATTATCAGCTGGCACCCACCAGGTAGCAACAATGGAAGGTGCTACAGCTACTTTATAATTGATAAAGAAAGGGCCTTTCGACCAATCTATTTTGCCAATATCATCCAGCGCGATGGAAGCTGACTTTTTTCCCTGGCCAACGTTTATCGTGAATATACCGTCATTGTTTGAAGTTGTTTCATGCATTTCCTCCCAAACCTTTGTACCGTTTACCGCATTACCCTGGTAAATAGCGTCTTTTATATAGATCTTCCTGTTTTTTGCAGGATTCCCAAGCGGATCAAGGGCAGTAGATGTTGTGGGGATACCCGGCAGGGAGCCGTTACTGCTATTTCCGAATGCGGCTCTCTGCGCGTTGGCATAAGCCTTGGAGGTGATGCGCACAACGCCTTGCCTTCCCGCCTCTCCATATAGACTAACCGAGGACGGGTATTTCAACACTTCTACCGACTCGATCTGGTTCGGATCAAGGGATGACAAGGCAGAAGCATCAGATTTAACACCATCAACTATGAACAATGAATTTCCCATTTTCAGGCGGCTAATTGCTTCATCGGTACCCAACTCATCATAACGCTTATTGTTATTGAGGGGGGACATGGTGGAAGGAATCGTATCAGTGATCTGAACACCTTGAAGTGTTGACCTGATCAGGTTTCCCGCAACAAAATATTTATCAGCCGCAAGGGAAGCACGTCCATAGCCAGCGCCGGTTTTCAGATCTCCTGCAAGCGCGTCAAAAACACCGGTTCCGGGATCTGCGAGTGATGCTTCTTTCCCAACCGGGGTAAGCATGGTGCTGCGCAGGTAATTGTTAATACCCTGTAAAATAGATGCCGCCATTTGTTTTTGATACGATGCATCTTTCAATTTCTTCAGGTCATCCTGGTTGCTCATAAAACCTGTTTGGATAAGAACGGCAGGACTTTGAACCTCTTTAAGCACATAAATTAATTTGTTCCGTGTTTTTATACCGAGCATTTTTTGATGCAGGTTATTCAACGAGTTGGCCAACGCGTTCGCAAAAGCCACACTTCCGTTATAATCGGCAGAGCCTTCTTTTGCAGGAATGAATATTTCGATCCCGGTTGTTGGATAGCCGGTTCTGTTTTTCGTGTTAGATGTTTCATTACAATGAAGCGAAACAAAAAGATCGGGATGATATTCATTGGCGATCACCGCTTTTTGTGTAGGATGCTGATATATATCGTCCTCCCTCGTAAGAATGATACGGATATTATCATTGGTGTTCAGATCCCTGATCGCTTTTGCGAGTGGCAGGGTAATACCTGATTCAGCCGTACCATCGGTGCCGATGGCGCCTTTGTCGTTGCCGCCATGGCCCGCATCGATCACCACTGTGTAAGTTCTTCCAAGCGTAACACTGCTGATCAGGGGAACATCTGCCCTTTCTGTTTTTGCCAATTTACTCGATATCACGTCAACCACATCTTCCATAACGGAGGCAACTGATAAGGTTCCGTTCTCTTCTTTGTTTCTGAAAGAAAATAAGACAACCACGATCGCCAGTAATGGAAGAACGATCAAACGCCTGATATAACTGAAACGCGGATTCTTATTATTCGTGAGCATCTGCAATCTTCTTTTGATCGGTGAAAAAAAGAATGGATGTGTGAGATCGAATTGCTGTTGCGGGTACGCAGCGGTAAGCAGCATCTGCGCCAATGAAGCGGTATCGCCATTATTCACTGCTTTTTTATCGGCGATGAATTCATGTATCATGTCCATCTCTTTTCTTACCAGCCAGAAAAAAGGATTGAACCAACCGGCGATCAGCGTTACCTGTATGAATAATTTATCGAAAGAATGTTTTTGCTGTACATGTGTTAACTCGTGTTGCAGGATCTGTTTACCAGCTTCGCTGCGGATATCGATCTCTTCGTTCCAGAAAATATAACGGAAGAAGGAGAAGGGGGTTCCTTTTGCCTGCGTTAATATAAGGTAAACATCACCCACGCTTTTGCAGGAATGCTCCTGCAATAAACGATACAACCTGGCAAATGCGCGAAACATACCAAATAACAAAATAGCTGCTACTGCAAAATAAATGCCTGATGCAAGTATATCCCAACTCCACACAAAACCCTGCTTACTGATGGTTTGTTCGATCTGCGTATTGTTATCTGCCACAACCGATAAAAACTGCATTACCTGCGGCACTTCACTGATGGTTACCGGCTTGCTCCAGCTGATCTTGATCAAGGGCACAACCCATGAAAGCAGTACAAGGGCCAGCAGGTAAAAACGATTATACTGGTGAAAACGCTTATTGCGCAATACAAGCCAGTAATAGCCGATCATCATACCGCTACAGAGTACTACCTGCAAAAAGTAATAGGCAATCGTAAGCATGGCAATTATTTTTTAGCGTGTTTGATCTGTTGTAAAAGCATTTCCAGTTCTTTTACACTGATGTCTTTTTGTTTTACCATAAAAGAAACCGCATCGCTGAAGGATCCTTCAAAATAACCTTCAACGAGGTTGCGTATCGTACTGGATGAATAATCATCTTTCGATACCAATGGATAATACTGGTGCACACGGCCTATCGGCGTTACACCTACAAAACCTTTATCCACCAGAATTTTTACAATGGTGGCAATGGTGTTTGAATGCGGGCGCGGTTCCGGCTGCGCCTCAATAATATCTTTCAGGAAAGCTTCTTCCAGTTTCCAGATACTATGCATGATCTGTTCTTCTGCTTTGGTTAATGGTTTCATTTGTCTTGAATTGGGGGGGTAAATGTTTGTTATTTCAAATATATAAACTAATTTTTTAGTTTGCAAACTATTTTTTTAGTTTTTGCCCCGGGGTCGGGACGCTGAAGCGGCCTGAACCCTTCGCAAATGAGACGGATCCGGTCGTTAAGCTCACGGTTTTATTTACACGCAAATTCGCTATTCCTTACGCCGTTAGTGAATAGCCGTTATGTTTACCTTCTGGATGCCTATCAGGTGTAGCTCAATATGCCTGTCGTGGGCTTTTCGTTCATATTCGCTTATAATTTCCAGGATATCATGATCAATGAAATTACAGTCGCTTCCATCAATGGTTAATACACTGTATTCAGGAACTTCGTCTAATACTTTACGCAGCTTTACCTTGTTTAGAAAAGTAACGTTGCTGTTCAATTTTATATAATCCGTTTCTATCCCGTTTTTGTTAACCCTCGTGATCTTATATTCTGCCTTGAAATTATTCTGAACAATAAAATAAACAGAGATAATGAGTCCGATACATACACCAACGAGCAAGTCTGTTGCAAGTATTACAACAATAGTGAGTATAAAAGGAGTAAACTGCTTCCTGCCCAAACTCCACATATTGCGAAATAGTTTTGGTTTCGCCAGGTTATAACCGGTGATCAGTAAAATTGCTGCAAGCGAAGCATATGGAATTTTATTTAAAAGGAAGGGAATAAGCAATACCGCCATCAAAAGAAAAATTCCGTGAGTGAGCGCAGAAAGCTTGGTTCTTCCTCCTGCATCAACATTCGCAGCTCCCCTTACAACAACGGCTGTCATTGGTATTGCTCCCAGCAACCCACAGGTCATATTGCCTATTCCCTGGGCGATCAATTCACGGTTAACAGGTGTGATGCGGTTGCGTTTGTCGAGCTTGTCTATTGCCTCAATACAAAGCAGGGTTTCTAAAGTTGCCAGTAAGCCGATCATCATGCCGTCTTTCCAGATCTCAGCGGTAGAAAATATTTTTGAGAAATCGGGAAACGAGATGCTCGCAAAAATATTCGAAGGAATATTTACCATTTGCGTTTGTTTCAGCGAAAATGCAGAACCCGTGCTAACAAAAATCATATTGATGAAAACGCCAGCAACAACTGCTAATAAAGGTGCAGGTATTATTTTAATTTTTTTAGCGAGGGGAAGTTGAAGTAGAATAAGAATAGTTAAAGAAACAACGGTAATAAATATCGCCCCTCCTGTAATATGCTGATTGAAATTCCGTAAGCCGTTGAAGAAGTTTTTGGAAGAAAACAAACTGATAAAGCCATTGGTCCAAAAATCCGGTTGGTCGTAACCCAGGGCAAGGGGGATTTGTTTGGAAATAAGCATTATCCCGATTGCCGCCAACATTCCTTTGATAACCGAAGAAGGAAAATAATTGGCAATTGCACCAAGCTTCAAAAGCCCGAGAAAGAGTTGAAACAAACCGCCAATAATAACAGCAAGTAAAAAAACTTTATAATCCCCAAGTGAAATAATGGACGCCGATACCAACGTTGTTAAACCCGCTGCCGGGCCTGAAACCGCCAATGGTGAACCGCTTGCCAGGGCAACCACAGTTCCACCAATGATACCTGATAAAAGCCCTGCGTAAAGCGGTGCGCCTGATGCTAAGGCAATTCCCAGGCAAAGAGGAAGCGCAACGAGAAAGACTGAAAGTCCCGCGGGCAGGTCATGCCTGAGCCAAATGATCCGGTAATATTTAATCGTTCTCTTCATCTAGACCTCTCTGTCAAAGATTTGCCCTAAAAGTAACACTTTACCGGGCAGCGGACCGTGAACATTAATTGTTTGGAATTATACGATACAATCCCGCATTAGTGTCCCGAACGAAAGCCAGCCGAAATCGTTAGATTGCACGCTCAATTAATTCCCCCTTCAGGGGGCTAGGGGGTATGAAATACTATATTATATCCGGAGAAGCAAGTGGCGACCTGCACGGCAGCAATCTCATAAAACAGTTGCATGCGCTGGATGCAGCGGCAGATATCCGTTGCTGGGGCGGCGACCTGATGGAACAGGCGGGGGCCACGCTGGTGAAACATTACCGCGAACTCGCTTTTATGGGTTTTGTTGAAGTGATCAAAAACCTTCCTGCTATTTTACAAAACATCAAATTCTGCAAACAGGATATCCTTAGCTGGCAACCCGATGTATTGGTGCTTATCGATTACCCCGGTTTCAATCTACGCATCGCAGAATGGGCAAAACAAAAAGGTTTTCGCGTAGTCTATTATATCTCCCCACAGGTTTGGGCGTGGAAGGAAAACCGTGTAAAAAAAATGAAACAATGCATTGATAAAATGCTTTGCATCCTACCTTTTGAAAAAGACTATTATAAAAATAAATGGGATTGGGAGGTGGAGTACGTGGGGCATCCGTTGGTGGAGGTGGTAGAGCAGTTTGTGGTTTGTAGTTTGGGGTTTGTGGTTGATGACCGCCCAAAGGAAGAGGCTAACTACAAGCGGCAACCCAACAACAAACTACAAACCACAAACCACAAACTAATTGCCCTATTGCCTGGCAGCCGCAAACAGGAGATCTCCAAAAAACTTCCCATCATGCTGGAAGTGGCGAAATCTTTTCCGGATTATGAATTTGTGGTGGCGAAGGCGCCGGGACAGGAAGATACTTTTTATGAACCCTTTCTTGCCGCGTATCAGAACGTTTCGAGTGTGCGGAATAAGACCTACGATCTTTTATCAAAAGCAAGCGCCGCATTGGTTACCAGCGGAACGGCCACATTGGAAACGGCTTTGTTTGGTGTGCCTGAAGTAGTTTGTTATAAAGGAAGTAATATCAGTTACCAGATCGCAAAGCGTTTGGTCAAGATCAAATACATCTCACTGGTGAACCTGATCATGGATAGGCTGGTTGTAAAAGAATTGATACAACATGAATTGACGACAGCCAATCTTGTAGCAGAGCTCAACCTGTTGCTCACTGACGAAAAAAGAAAGGCAGCATTGCAAAAGGATTATGCAGCTTTAAAAGAATTGTTATCGGCGGGTGGGCATGCTTCGGAACAAGCGGCGAGAAGTATCTATACATTTATCAGTTAAGTTTAACCAGGTAACTCGATTTATCATATTCATCAAGCCCCTTCACCATTTTACGTATTTTTTTCATCCACTCTTTTTGTTTTTCATCGTTGCGTGAATAATTGGTTTCAATATCATACAACTCGTCCGCCTCAATCCGCAATGAATTGATACGCGTGGCGATGGCCTGTACCTTTTCAAGAATATTCGCTGAAGTAAATTTTTGGCTGATCACTTCTTTTACCATAAGCCGTTTATAGTATTCGGCAAGATCAAAATGTGCCTGTTCGTGTTCGAGTAAGCTATAGGAGGTAGCAGCTTTTATCCATGAACCACAGGTGGAGAAACTGCAGAAAAATTTAAAATTGATGAGATTGGATGTCCGGCTGAAATGATAATTGATGCTGGCTTCTGAAAGTGCACTTGCTGAAGAATTACGATCGGGATAGCCTTTGAAGTGTTTCCATTGTAAAGTATTGTATCCCGACCATAAAATGCTATCGCAACGCTGGCTGTAAGAATAAAAAGAAATAAAGAGGGAGAGAAAAAAGATGAAAGATATTTTCTGGTTCCTCATAACTGTTATTTCCTGATCAATGGAAGTATAACCAATTTAAAGATAATGATCAATACTGACACAAGAAACATGATGAGTGAGATACGGTTCATACCATGCATGTATTTCATCCATTGCGTACGTTCCTCATTTGGGTCCCTTTTTTTGATGTAGAGGTATTCTGCTATTTGTTTCCAGATGCCCATGGTGTTGGTTTAGTGGTTTACTGGTTTATGAGTACTCCTCATACAAATGTAATAAGTAGTTTGATTTGACCGGTTAAAACATTACGATGAACGGCAAGTCTGCATTGGGTTTTAATAGTATTTTGTGCAGATAAGCTATACCATGAGAAAATTATTGACACTGTTTGTTCTTGTTCTCAGTACAACTGCCCAGGCGCAGGTGAAAGAGGGTTATATCAAGTATAAAATGGAACTCACAGGCGGTCCGTCTGGCAATGGCATGGCCTCATTGTTGGGTAACGCCTCTATGACCATTTATTTCAAAACTGATAAATCGCTCACCGATATGGTCTCCCCCGCTTATACGATGAAAACCCTTACAGACAGTAAAGGTGTATTGATGTTGATGGAAACCATAGGAGAAAAGTCTTTTACCAGGAAAACGAGTGAAGAACTTGAAAAGGAAAAACCAAAAGGTTTTGATCCGCAGGTAGTCATCACCAAAGAGAAGAAAAATATCCTTGGATATGATTGTACCAAAGCGTTGATTATGACGAAGGATAATAGAGGAAAATCATCTACCACCCTGATGTGGTATACCGATAAGATCCGCTGTGCAGCCATTGCTGGTATTACTAACACAGAAGTATTGAATAAAATAAAGGGCACACCGCTACAGATTGAAATAGACAAAGGGCCGGTAAAATCAAGAATAACAGCCACAGAAATTTCGGTGAAGCCGGTAGCCGATGCGGTTTTTGTACTTTCAACGGCGAGTTATACAGAAAGAAAGACGTCCCTGCCTGCAAAACATTAGTCTTTCAGCCATTCACCAAGAAAGTGGCTGATCTGCACGGTCTCAATAATAAAACCGTCGTGACCATACGCGGAATCAATTTCAATAAAACGCGTATCAGGAATATGATCCGCCATAAAACGTTGTTCATCCAGCGGGCATAAAATATCGGTTCTGATACCGATGATCAATGTAGGCTGTTGCATGTTTTGCAACACTTTGATCAGGTCGCCGCCCCTTCCCCTTCCCAAATGATGGCTGTCCATAGCCTTTGTGAGCAGCCAATAACTATATGCATTAAAACGTTTCACTAATTTATCGCCCTGGTAATTGAGGTAAGAAGACGCTTTGAAATCATCGATCTTTTCTGGATCAGGATCGGTCTGTTTTTCCTGGAAGGTTCCGTAATTGCGATAGGTTAACATACCTATGGCGCGTGCTGCTTTTAAACCTTTGCCACCAGCCTCACGCGAATGATCTTTCCATGTATGATCCGCTTCAATCGCCAGCCGCTGGGCCGTATGCACCGCCACGCCCCATGCACTTTCAGAGGGTGAAGTGGCGATCAAAAATAATTTTTCGATCACGTCTTTTTCCATCACACTCCATTCCAATACCTGGTAGCCGCCCATGCTTCCGCCCATCAATAAATGAATATGATCAATACCAAGGTGTTTACGCAACAGGATATATGACTGCACCATATCACGAATGGTCACCTGCGGAAAATCTGAGTAGTACGGTTGTCCGGTTGCAGGGTTATCGCTTAACGGGCCGGTAGAACCATAGCAGGAGCCCAACATATTGGCGCAGACAATAAAATATTTTTCCGGGCCGATCAAACAGCCATTGCCTATTAGTCCTTTCCACCAGTCAGCAGCGTCTGAGCTTGCAGTTAATGCATGACAGACCCAGATCACATTGCTTTTGTCTGCATTGAGTTCGCCGTAAGTATCGTAGGCGATACGGATCCCGGGCAGTACCGAACCGTTCTCTAAACTAAAATCAGCCTGGTGGTCAAAAAATTTCATAAGTTTTATTCCGCATTTCAGAAGCAAAATAAGGGTATGGATAAATTACATTTGTATAAATCTTTTAAATGGCCAGAATTGAGATCAAACGGGTAGATGATTCTTTCGCTTTGGAAGCCACCGATACTAACGGTCATTCGCTTCGTATGGATGCCGCTGAAGCCATTGGCGGTCATAACTCAGGCGTTCGTCCCATGCAGACTTTACTGATGGGATTAGGCGGTTGCGGAGGCGTGGATATTATATCGATCCTCAAAAAACAAAGACAGGAGATCAATACCTTCAAAATGGTAATAGATGGCGAGCGTGAGCAAGGCAAAGAACCATCACTATGGAAACATATTCAGATCAGTTTTCAATTTACGGGAGATGTGGACCCCGATAAAGCAAACAAAGCCTGTGCCCTATCCATCGATAAATATTGTTCCGTTGCAGCCACGTTACGTGCAGCCGGCTGCACGATCGAGTGGACAGCCGAAGTATTACAAGACGCGGGCTTTTGATCCGAATCACAATTCCAAAATTTCCCAATTCCAAAATTCCAAAATCAAGCGATGTCAAAACACAAACAAACACAAGCCATCCGCATACAAACTGACCGTACCAATGAAATGGAGCATTCAACACCAATGTTCCTTACAAGCAGTTTTTGTTTTGACAATGCGGAAGATATGCGCGCCGCTTTCGCTGATGAATCGGATGATAATATTTACAGCCGTTTCAGTAATCCCGGCGTACAGGAATTTATTGATAAGATGTGTGCATTGGAAGGAGCAGAAGCAGGCTATGCCACTGCAGCAGGAATGAGCGCTGTGTTTGGTTCTTTTATGGCGCTGATGAAACAGGGTGATCATTTGCTCTCATGCAATTCGATCTTTGGAAGTACGCATACCGTGATCTCAAAATACTTACCGAAATTTGGTATTGACTATTCCTATATTGGCGCCAATGCTACAGAATCAGATTGGGAAGCAGCCCTCAGGCCAAATACCAAAATGATCTACCTGGAAACACCCACCAATCCGGGTCTTGATATATTGGATCTTGAAATGATTAATCGTGTTGCTAAAAAACACAATATCATTTTAAACGTAGACAATTGTTTTGCGACACCCGTTAACCAGCAACCTATTCAATACGGCGCTGATCTGGTGGTTCATTCTGCTACAAAATGGTTAGATGGACAGGGCCGTGTTTTAGGCGGTGTTGTTGTGGGAAGAAAGGACCTGATCAAAGAAATTTATTTATTCTGCCGGAGTACCGGGCCCGCGCTATCTCCTTTCAATGCATGGGTATTGAGTAAGAGTCTTGAAACATTGGATGTTAGAATGGAGCGCCATGCATCGAATGCGTTATTCATTGCAGAATCATTGGAGAAGAATGATAAGATCGGTTCATTAAGATACCCGTATTTAGAGAGCCATCCGCATCATGCCATCGCCAAAAAGCAAATGCAGAACGGCGGCGGAATTGTTTGCTTTGATCTGAAAGGAGGATTGGATGCAGGAAGAAAATTCCTAGACAATTTACAAATGCTTTCACTCACCGCAAATCTCGGTGATACGCGAAGCATTGCCTCGCACCCGGCAAGCACTACCCATGCAAAATTAAGTGAAGCAGAAAGGCAGGCCGTTAATATTACGCCCGGCCTGATCCGTATAAGTGTGGGGTTGGAGCACAAAGAAGATATTCTTAGTGATATTGTTCAGGCGCTTGATAAAAGCTGAAGACAGCTGTGAGCTATGAGCCTTGAGCTGCGAGCCAGACCAGCCTTTGCTAATACCTAACTCCTAATGCCTAACAGCTTTTCCTAACAACAAACATGGTTAGTCAACACCAGTACAGTTTCTTCAGTAGCCAACAGGCTATGCGTAACTTCATGATGTAACATTACGATCTGTCCGGCGTGGAGGGTAACCACTTCTTCATCAGCGGTTAATTCTACCTCACCTTCCACTACCTGTAAGGTCACCGTGCCATCAATCGAATTTTCGCCGATGCGTGATCCGGTATGCATACAGATCAATACGGTTGTCAGGTTATCGGTTTTAAAAAGCGTGATACCGTTGCAATCAGTTTCTTCCCAACCATTCTCATGTTGCAAGGCCTGCAGCGCAGTGTTGATGTCGGTGACTACATAAGGTGCATCCAGAACTCTTGCTCCTTCGGGGCGGTTGTGGGTGGATTCAGTTGTTTTCATGGTAGTGCGGTTTCTTACACTATTGCAAAAACGGTGCAGGGTTTTTTAGTGGAATTAATTCCCCAAGGGTAGCTACGAGCTGTGAGCCTTGAGCTGCGAGCCTAGCTCTGCATGACTGGATGGTAACTATCATTGTAATGAATAGAAACAGCCTTAGGCAAACTATTGGAGATTTCGAACTACAGGTACAAGCTCATAGCTCACGGCTCAAAGCTCATGGCTGGCTCCTCACCGCTACCGCAATTTTCGAATCCGCCGTTCCGTAATACAGGAACCATTTATTCTGAAACTGCGCCAGCCCTTCGAGGAAACAAACACTGTTTACCTGGCCGGTGATCTCGTAAGGTTTATCGGGTTGCATAAAATTTCTTTTGAGCCGCTCGATCACGCGTGTGGGGTCATTGATATCGATCAATACTTGCCCTGCCGCATAGGTTCCTTCGGCAAGACTTGTATCTCCTACTGATTTTATATTGCGGCTGTTATAGATTAATAATATACCCTTGTCGGTAATCATCGCAGGCGGACCGGATTCTACCAGGTCACTGTCGAATTTTTTATTTCGCGTGGCAACCACAATTTTAAGATCGGGCATATTGATGCCTTCGCCTTTTAGTGTAACGGGTGGCTTCTCTCCTGTTTCCATTTCAACAGGTGTCCAGTGGATCAGATCATCGGAAGTAGCCACCCAGATAAATTGATCTCCCCAATACATCCAGTATTTTCCATTCACTTTTGTGGCGATGATCTTTCCATTCTTATAGGTAGATACAATGCTTCCTGATTTTGACCATTTGTCTATATATTTTGCGTTGTACGCATCTGCAAATACGGGCCCATGCTTTGTCCATTTGTGAAGGTCCTTTGAAGTCGCAACTAATAAACGCGCAACTTTTCCATCGTAGGCGGTATAGGTCATGTAGTAAGTACCAAGTGAGTCTTCCACGATCCTAGGATCCTCGCATCCACCCTGCCATTCGTATTTTTTATATGCATCATTATCAGGAAAGAAAACAGGTTCGGCGCTTCTTGTGAAATGTAAACCATCACTGCTTTCGGCGAGGCCAATTCTTGACGTGCCGCCAGGCAGGCCGATCTTATCCTGTGCCCGGTACAACATGTATACCTTATTATCTTTTACAACGATCGCGGGATTGAAGACATCTTTTTCTTCCCATGCCACCTGTTTTTTAAGGATCGGGTCCACGAATGTATTGGTGCCGGGTGTTAATACAGGATTGGAACCATCCGCTTTCTCAAAATTAAGCAGGGCCCAATCGGGTTGAGGTCCCTCACCACTAATATGACGTTTGAGTTGATCGCATGCTGCTAATGTTGCGACGGTTATTGCCAGGCAAAAAACATATTTGATCAGTCTCATAATAGCAATTCGTTTGGGATGCATTTATTCCGGACAACTATTTGTTCATCGCGTACTCAAGCCCGCCCAATAAATGTTTTAAATACAGTGGATCAAGATAAGATTCATCTGTATGTCCCAATGCAGTGTAGAAAGCACGACCACCATCAAAATCATGGTACCATGCCATGGGATGCACATCGCCATTCTCACCGCCGGTGTAAGTTTTCTCATCGATCGTTAACACAACATGCAAACCATTTTGAATGTTCTTGAAATTGTACAATTCATCAAAGCGCTCCCACTTCATAGGCAAATGTTGGGTGGAAATATGTGTTGCATCCACCACATTGAACATCGCTTTCTGTTGTCTTGGATGGCTCTTGAATTGTGCCCCAACCAATTGAGTATACCAGGGCCAGTCGTATTCTGTATCTGTTGCCGCATGCACGCCTACATAGCCCCCACCAGCCTCAATGAATTTCTGGAAAGCCACCTGTTGTTCGTCATTCAAAACATTGCCGGTTGTGCTCATAAAAACCACAGCCGCATATTTCTTCAATGTTTTCTTTTTAAAATAACTGGAATCTGTTGTTGTATCCACTGCGAAATTATTTTCCATCCCTAATTTCTGAATGGCTGCGATACCCGCGGGAATACAGGCATGATGGTAACCCCGTGTTTTGGAATAGATCAGTATACGTTTTTGTTTTTTCTCAACAGTAAATGAGAAGAGAAGACAAACCAGCACGCAGGCGGTTGCAAAAAAGGTTATTTTTTTCATACGGCAATTTTGAACTCGTGTGTTTATAAATTAGCTAAATTGAAAGCGATTCGATCGCGAAGGTTAAATCTACCAAAAGAAAACCAAAATACCCACTGCCACTATGAAATCAGGTACAACTATCCGTTTAATGATCATGATGTTTCTCCAGTTTGTAGTATGGGGGGCCTGGTATGGACAATTATCCAAATATTTATTCGCAATTGGGTTTGATGGTGCGCAGGTAGGGAATATTTATTCCACCTTCTCCATAGCCATGATCATTTCACCTTTTATTGCCGGGATGATAGCGGATCGTTTCTTTGCGGCACAGAAAGTACTGGGCGTTTTAAACATCGCAGGCGCTGTCCTTTTATTCTTCCTCACACGTATAACGGACTATTCTACCTTTTATATCGTGATGATCCTGTACTGCCTCACTTTCGCCCCAACCATCGCATTAACAAGTTCCATTGCCATGCGACAGATGACAGAACCCGAAAAACAATTCCCGCCAATTCGTGTACTGGGAACCATCGCGTGGATCGCGGTTACCAACCTGGTGGGTTATATGGCATGGGGTGATAAGAGCACTATTTTCTATGTATCTACAATAGCATCTGCGGTAATGGGGTTGTATGCGTTTACCCTTCCCAATACACCACCAGTTGCGTCAGGCAAGGTCAGCTTTGGCCAGATCATAGGTAAGGATGCATTTGTATTATTCAAAGACAGGTCGTTTGCCATATTCTTTTTTTCTTCGGTTCTTATCTGTATCCCACTTTCTTTTTATTATGCCATGGCGAACCCGTCCATTACGGATGCCTATAAAACCGCATTCACGGCTGCTCATCCCGGCCAGTTACTTCCGGATACTTTTTATGTAGAAAATAAAATGTCGCTGGGCCAGGCTTCTGAAGTGATATTTATGCTGCTGCTTCCGTTTGCCTACAAGCGCTTCGGGATAAAAAACATCCTGATCATAGGACTGCTCGCATGGATCGCACGCTTTGTCTTTTTCGGGTATGGAGATGCGGCTGCGGGCGAGTGGATGTTGTATGGAGGCATTATACTTCACGGGCTTTGCTATGATTTCTTTTTTGTGAGTGGAATGATCTATACAGATCTTAAAGCGGGAGAAAAAATAAAGTCGCAGGCCCAGGGTCTGATATCACTTGCCACTTATGGACTGGGCATGTATATCGGTTCTGTTATTTCAGGTGAGGTAGCAAAACTCTATACAAATAGTGGAGGCGTGATCAACTGGACAAAAGTATGGATGGTGCCTGCATGGATCGCCGCGGGTGTACTTGTTTTGTTTATTGTATTTTTCAGGGAGAGGAACACATCAGTCGTGAGTAGTGAGGGGTGAATGGTCAATGGTCAATGGTCAATAGTCAATAGTGAATGGTGAATGGTGAATATAAAGCCACTCACAATTGACGATTACCTATTGACCCATGACTATTGACTATTGACCATTGACTATTGACCATTGACTATTGACCATTGACCATTGACCATTGACTATTGACCATTCACAGACATCACCAACATATAAATAACATCTATGAAAAACATCGCCATGCTCGGTTCAGGATTTATCGGGCGTTTTTATGCAGACTCATTACAGGGTTACAGAAGCAGGGATAAAGTTGTAAGCATTTATTCCCGAAGGGAAGAAAGCGCGAAGAAATTTGCAGAAGATTATGGTTGCAAGCAGTGGACATTGAATATGGAGGAAGCAATCGCTAATCCTGAAGTAGATATTGTATGCATCGCTTTGCCCAATAATTTACATGAAGCTGCGGTGATGTTATGCTGCAAACACAAAAAAGCAGTAATGACAACCAAACCTTTGGGCCGCAATGCGGAAGAAGCCAAACGGATGTTGCTGGCGGTAGAGGAAGCGGGCATCTTCAACGGTTATCTTGAAGACCTTGTGTACACGCCAAAATTTATCAAGGCAAACGAGAGTGTAAAGAATGGTGCGCTTGGCAGGATCTTATGGGCCAAATCAAGGGAAACTCATCCTGGCCCGCACAGTGATTGGTTCTGGGATATTGAACAGGCGGGCGGCGGTTGTATTCTTGATCTTGGTTGTCATTGTGTAGAGATCACGAGAAGTTATATCGGGAAAGATATCAAACCCATTGAAGTGATGTGCTGGGCCGATACACAGGTAAAACCTATTGATGCAGAGGACCACGCTATTGGATTGGTAAAATACGAGAACGGCGCCATTGGCCAGTTTGAAGTAAGCTGGACTTTCCGCGGCGGTCTTGATCTTCGCGATGAAGTAATGGGCACAGAAGGAACCATCTGGATCAACAGTTTCTTGCGGACGGGTTTTGATATGTTCACTACCGGCAAAGGCGCTGATTACGTGGCTGAAAAAGCGGAAAGCAATACCGGCTGGTTATTTCCTGTAGGTGATGAATTGAATGAACTCGGTTATAACCATATGTTCATGGACATGTTCAACGCGATGGAAAAAAACGAGCCACCAAAAGAGACTTTTTATGATGGGTATGTGGTGAATGCAATACTTGATGCAGCTTACCGCTCAGCCAAAACAAAAATATGGGAGCCGGTTAAATTGGATATCTGGAGAGGACAAACCGGTTTAACCAAAGAAAGTCATTTGGTTGAATACGATGCGGATCATTATTTGGTGAAAGAAGAAATGACACACTACGGCGCAAAAAAACTCATCCTCAAAAACAAACAGACGGGGAAGATCATCGAACAGACACTCGAATAATAAACCTCTCTCTGTGAAACTCTGTGCACTCCGTGTCTCTGTGGTAAAGCCTTCGCTTCGATAATTTTTTCACCACAGAGACACGGAGTGCACGGAGTTTCACAGAGAGATAAAAATTACTCATGCACACTAAACAATTGCTACTATCCGCAATAGTTATTATTGCATTGTCATCATGCCGATCAAAGACACAAAATGAGTGGCAGGTGTATGGTGGCAATAAAGCTGCAACGCATTATTCTCCTTTAACAGAAGTTGATACAAGCAACGTTACGCAATTACAGGTCGCCTGGGAATATCATACCGGTGACTCGGATGGCAAAACACAGATACAGGTAAACCCCATTATTGTGAATGGTGTTATGTATGGTGTGTCTCCCAAGCTAAAACTCTTTGCATTGGATGCCGCCAGCGGTAAAGAGAAATGGGTATTCAACCCAATCGATACAATGGTTGCAGCCAAAGGGCGCGGCTATTTTTCCATGAATGTTTGCAGGGGTTTAACTTATTACAGTGATGATGATAAAGATGCACGCATTTTTTATTCCGCAGGTTCTACCCTGTTCTGTATTGATGCAGTGACGGGAAAAACGGTAACCACATTTGCAGACAGCGGCAAACTTGATCTTCACAATGATCTTGGCAGGGATGTAAAAAATTTATACATCGCTTCAACCACACCCGGCATCATTTACAAAGACATGATCATTATTGGTACGCGCGTGGATGAAGGGGCTGCGGCGGCGCCGGGTTATATCAGGGCATATGATGTTCACAACGGAAAATTAAAATGGATCTTTCATACCATACCACAACCGGGTGAAGAAGGATATAGTACATGGGAGGATAAAGAAGCCCATAAACATATCGGCGGCGCCAATGCATGGTCGGGGTTTAGTTTGGATGAAGAAAAAGGAATTGTGTTTGCACCGATCGGCTCCGCATCCTATGATTTTTATGGAGGAAAAAGAATTGGGCAGGGATTGTTTGCGAATTGTGTTTTGGCGTTGGATGCATCAACAGGCAAACGCGTGTGGCATTTTCAAACTGTACATCATGATATCTGGGACCGCGATCTTCCTACTGCACCAGTATTGGTGAACATTACAAAAGATGGTAAAAAGATCGAAGCCGTTGCACAGGTTACCAAATCAGGTTTTGTTTTTTTATTGGATAGGAAAACGGGCACACCTGTTTATCCTGTGAACGAAACAAAAGTTCCTGTTGAAACTGACCTGACAGGAGAACTTCCATGGCCCACTCAACCCATACCTAGTTTCCCGCAACCATTTGTGCGACAATTATTGAAAGAAGATGGTTTAAATCACCTCGTACCTGATTCCTCTTACCGGGATATAAAACAGAGATGGCAGAATACAAATCATGATCATTTGTTTACACCGCCTTCACAAAAAGGAACGGTCATCTTTCCCGGTTTTGATGGAGGTGCAGAATGGGGCGGGCCATCATTCGATCCATCAACAGGTATACTTTATGTAAATGCAAGTGAAATGGCCTGGATCCTGACAATGGTTGATATCAAAAATAAACCGGTTGTTCATGAAAAAAATATTGATGCGGGTAAACGCATCTATACAAATACCTGTATGGCCTGTCATGGTACAGAGAGACAGGGTTCAGGAAACAATCCGGCATTGATCAATATCAATAAAAAGTACACGGAACATTCCTTCCACGATCTTCTTGCAACAGGAAGGAGAATGATGCCGGCATTCAAACAATTAAGTAGTGCGGAAGAAGAAGCATTGTCTTCTTTTATATTGGATGTAAAATCAAAACAGGGAAAAGAATTTGTGGCACCACCAAAAGAGGAAGATCCTTATTTTAAAATGCCTTACACTTCCACCGGGTATAATAAATTTCTTACCAAAGAAGGATACCCTGCTGTTGACACACCCTGGGGAACGCTGAATGCGATCAACCTGAATACAGGTAAAGTGGAATGGAAAACAACTTTGGGAGATTATCCTGACTTCAAAGCCAAAGGCATTCATACAGGTACGGAAAATTATGGCGGATCTGTTGTTACTGCCGGAGGGTTATTATTTATTGCGGCTACCAGTGATAAAATGATGCGCGCATTCAATAAAAGAACAGGTAAATTATTATGGGAGTATCAATTACCTGCATCCGGTTTTGCAACGCCGTCGGTGTATGAGAAAGATGGACGGCAGTATTTGGTGATCGCCTGTGGAGGCGGGAAATTAGGAAAGCCATCGGGCGACAGTTATGTAGCGTTTGCATTACCGGGAAAAAACTAATTTCGTCACTCATGGCCTGATATTTTTATACTATTCATAAACAACCGTTATGTTATCACAAGACCATTTTATCCATCATGTTTATTTCTGGCTGGCGAATCCTGAAAGCAGGGAAGACTATGCCGCATTGCTCGAAGGTTTGCTTAAACTGAAATTAGCGCCATCTATCAAACACTACCATATCGGCGTTCCCGCCGCAACCAACCGAGATGTGATCGATACAACCTACCAACTATCCTGGCTGCTTGTTTTTGACTCAAAAGAGGATCAGGATGCCTACCAGGTTGACCCTGTGCACCTGCATTTTGTGGAAACCTGTAAACATTTATGGAAAACAGTGAAAGTATTTGATTCTGTAGGCGCTTATCATTTATAAAGTTTTGTATTTTTAGACGGTATGAGCAACCGCGTCAAAATACTATTGTTCTGTTTCAGTACGCTGATGTTTATTGGCTGCGACCGCGTGACCAAAGACCTTGCGAAAGAACATTTAAAAAACAAAGCTTCTGTTTCTTACCTGGGCAATACGATTCACCTCATATATGCGGAGAATACGGGTGCGGCTTTGAACCTGGGTGATAACCTTTCAAAGGCAGCGAGTTTCTGGCTGTTAAGTATTTTACCATTGGCATTCCTGATCGCACTGTCCGTATACACGATCAGGCAAACCAGGGAAATGAGTGTCATGAAATTATTCTCATTTGCCTTGGTCATTGCAGGCGGAATGGGAAATATCATTGATCGACTCCTGTTCGACAGGCATGTTACGGATTTTATGCTGGTAGATGTACACGGCGTGCATACCGGTATTTTTAATTTTGCGGATGTTTGCGTTACTGCGGGCGCCATTGGCTTGATGATCTTCCACCGCGATAAGAAAATTGATGCAGTTAAAAGTTAAAGGTGAATAGTTAAAAGTAATGTGATGTTTCTTGGATTCATTTTAACTTTTAACTATTAACCTTTAACTTCCAAACAATGCTTACTTACCGTAATGCAACCACTGATGATCTTCCACAGATCGTAGCCATTTATAATTCTACGGTGCATACAAGAATGGTTACGGCTGATACTGAGCCTGTAAGTGTTGACAGCCGCTTATCCTGGTTTCATGAACACAATCCAACCAACAGGCCGTTATGGGTAATTGAAGATGAGCAACAGGAGATCATCGGCTGGGTAAGTTTTCAATCATTTTACGGAAGGCCCGCTTATGCTGCAACGGCGGAGATCAGTATCTATTTAGATCCATCACAAAGAGGCAAAGGAATAGGGAAAGAAGTTTTACAATACTCTATCGATCATGCAAAAGATTTCGGCATCAAAACATTATTGGGTTTCATCTTCGCACACAATGAACCAAGTTTAAACCTGTTTAAGCAATTGGGGTTTGAGGAATGGGCGAATCTTCCAAATATTGCAGTGCTGGATGGGGTTGAGAGAAGTTTGAAGATACTGGGATACCCCCTAACCCCCTGACCCCCTAAAGGGGGAATTAGTATGGTTTCTTTAAAGAGAAATGCAGTTCATTTGGTGAGCTGCATTTCTTTTTAGGGTCTCCTTTCAACTCCCCCTTCAGGGGGCTGGGGGGTGCTATATATTTCCCTTTTTCAATTCCTCCACCGCAAAATTCGCGGCCCTCGCCGTCAACGCCATATAAGTAAGCGATGGATTCTGACATGCTGAAGAAGTCATACAAGCGCCATCCGTTACAAATACGTTCTTGGCATCCCACACCTGGTTGTTTGCATTCAGCACAGATGTTTTTGGATCTTTTCCCATGCGGGCCGTTCCCATTTCATGTATGCCGTGGCCGATAGCGTGGCCACTGTCCCATGTCTTCACATTCTTCACACCCGAAGCTTCAAACATTCCTTTCAATTCTTCTACTATGGCTTTGCGCATTTTGTATTCGTTGTCTTTCAATTCGCAGTCCATAGATAAAACAGGAAGCCCCCATTTATCTTTTTTGTTTTTATCGAGTGTTATTTTGTTTTCATGGTAAGGCAAGATCTCTCCGAAACCTGTTGCACCAATGCTCCATCCTCCCGGCTCTGTTAATGCATCTTTAAAATCGCCGCCGATATTCAGTTCGGCCACTTCCCTGCTCCAGCCTGTTCTGCTGGCTGCACCCTGGTAACCAAATCCGCGGAGGAAATCTCTTTTATCATTATTCATATTTGCAAAACGCGGAATATAAAAACCAGTTGGCCTTCTTCCTGAATAATACCTGTCTTCAAATCCTTCGATCTGTCCTGAAGCACCGAGATTATAATGATGATCCATTACGTTATGTCCCAATTCACCACTGCTGCTGCCCAAACCATCGGGCCAGATATCGGTTGCCGAATTAAATAACACCCATGTTGAATTCAATGCAGATGCATTTAAAAAAACGATCTTTGAATGGTATTCATAAGTTTGATTGGTTTCTGTATCCAATACTTCAACACCTGTTGCTTTTTTGGTGTCTTTATCATAGATTACTTTCTTTACCAATGACCATGGACGCACAGTTAAAAGCCCTGTCTTCATCGCCGCAGGTAAAGTAGAAGATTGTGTACTGAAATAACCACCGAACGGGCAGCCCTCCCAGCAACGGTTGCGGAATTGGCAGGCAGTTCTTCCGGGAATAGCCGCACTTAAATTAGCCACACGGCCGATAAATAAATGACGGTCGCCTTTGTATTGTGCTTTGATGCGCGCAGCCACATCTTTCTCCACGCAGTTCAGATCCATCGGTGGCAAAAATTGTCCATCGGGTAAATGCAGCAATCCTTCTTTTGATCCGCTGATACCTGCAAATGTTTCTACATGATCATACCATGGCGCAATATCTTTGTAACGGATCGGCCAGTCAACACCCACACCTTCTTTTGCATTGGCTTCATAATCCAGATCACTCCAGCGATAACTTTGCCTGCCCCATAAAATGGAACGGCCGCCTAACTGGTAACTGCGCCACCAGGTAAAGGGTTTTACTTCTGTATACGGGCAATCTTCTTCGCTGGCCCATGATTCCATCACAGGTTCTGCAGCGGCCCAGCCACGGTGTATCACCGGGTATTTTGCTCTTTGCTCGGCAGTAGTTCTTCCGCGGTGCTCAAACTCCCAGGGCTCTTTTGCACCGTATTTATAATCTTTGATATGCTGGTAATCTCTGCCTCGTTCGAGCATCAATACTTTCAAACCTTTTTCAGTAAGTTCCTTAGCGGCCCATCCGCCACTGATGCCGGAGCCAACTACAATGGCGTCAAATGTATTTTGTGTTTTGGCTTTGTTGTTGAGATTGGTTGAATCGGCAGGCATTGTTTTGGGTTTTATATGACACGAATTTTTTTGACACGAATTTTTTTGACACGAATTTTTTTGACACGAATTACACGAATTGGCACGAATTGGTGCTCCGGTTTAAGGATTTGTGGCAATTTGTGTAGTTCGTGCTACTAAATCTAAAACATTATTTAATTGCTGCATCATGCTTTTATAAGATTATTATTAACCTTTGGGTCTAATTCGTAAAGATTCGTGTAATTCGTGTTTTGAAATTCGTGTAATTCGTGTTTTGAAATTCGTGTAATTCGTGTTTTGAAATTCGTGTAATTCGTGTTCAGAAATTCGTGTAATTCTCACACTTAAATTCGTTTTATGGAATATAGAGAAATAGGCCAATCAGGCATACAAGCGTCAGCCATCACATTCGGTGCATGGGCCATTGGTGGATGGATGTGGGGTGGCGCCGACCGCAAACAAGCATTGGAAGCCATTCTTGCCGCTCACGAAAATGGCGTTACCACTATCGATACCGCACCGGTATACGGCATGGGCGTTAGCGAAGAGATCGTAGGCGAGGCGCTGAAAACATTGCCGCGTGATCAGGTACAGGTACTCACCAAATGCGGGTTGCGGTGGGATATCAAAGAAGGCTCTCTCCATTTCAGTCTTGAGGATGGTGGCAAGATGCAGGATGTGTATCGCTACGCGCGTAAAGAAAGCGTGATACAGGAATGTGAAGATTGTTTACGCAGACTGGGCACTGATTATATTGATCTGTTCCAGCTACACTGGCCCGATCCTACAACGCCGATCGAAGAAACAATGGAAGCACTTCTTCAACTACAACAGCAAGGAAAAATAAGAGCTGCCGGTGTTTCCAATTACTCTGTTGAACAAATGCAAACGGCCGAGGCAGTTATTTCACTTGCC
Organism: Bacteroidota bacterium; assembly: GCA_040388705.1. Lineage (GTDB taxonomy): Bacteria > Bacteroidota > Bacteroidia > Chitinophagales > Chitinophagaceae > Sediminibacterium. The sequence goes on from JAZKBI010000025.1 coordinate 28,021, forward strand.
TCTAACCAGGTTCCGTATAGTATGTTGTTACGTGATATTGAAAATGATCTTGTTCCTTATTGCATAGAAAATAAAAAAGCACTGATCGTTTACAGCCCGTTGCAGAGAGGTTTATTGACCGGTAAAATAAAACCCGGGCATATGTTCACCGAAGGCGATACGCGTGATGGGAATCGTTTTTATTCCGAGGAGAATATCAGGAGGGTGAACACATTCTTAGATGAATTGAGGCCTTTGGCTGCTGATAAGAATGCATCGTTATCACAACTCGTTATTGCATGGACCATCAGGCAGCCTGGTATTACCCTCGCACTCGTAGGTGCTCGCAACGCTGAGCAGGCTGTCCAAAATGCAAAAGCAAGTGAAGTAATTTTAAGCGATGAAGAATCAGCATTGATTGATAAAAAATTAAGTGCTCTCGAACTTAGTTTTTAACCCTCTGTGAAACTCCGTGTCCTCTGTGTCTCTGTGGTGAAAAAAAGATCGAAGCGAAGGCTTCACCACAGAGACACAGAGGACACGGAGGTTCACAGAGAGACGCCTATAGTTTGAGACGGATAACGGTGAATGAGTTGGGGGATAGATTTATTGAGAGGGTTTTATTTTTCACATCTACTACTTTCATCACCGGAACGATCGCAGCGGGTTGTTCAAAAGAATTTACGCCGTTCAAATCATCACTTCTTAATACTGTTTGCAACGCTTTTGAATTAACGGTATTCAATCCATCTAAATTGAAAGAAACAGATTGCTCAACACCGATCGTATTCGCGATTTTGATGATGAGTTCGTTGGTGGTCTTATCAATACAGGCCGATGTATACAAACTATCCTTACCCGCCATCACTTCATTATCCATAGTAACAGGAACCACCTGCGAGCCTCGGTTATTGGAAAATAATTTCTGCACATAATAATTAGGCGTGCCGTATGATTGCAGGTTGTCGAACCAGATCAGGTCGGGTGTCCATTGCCAGCCATCCACATGTGCAAAAAGTGGAGCATAGGAAGCCATGTTCACGATATCGGCATTGCGCTCGAGACCTGTCATGAACGCCGCTTCAGCCAAAGCGGAGCGCCAGTTATTTTTTGTTTTTCCATTGGGAATACCCACAGCATGCGCTGCGTATTCACCCGCAAATATTTTCGGCCCCTTGCGATCATACACATCGTAACGTTTTGCATTTTGCAGGAACCATTCAGGTGATTTATAATAGTGTTCATCCAGTATATCTGCATGCATTTTACGCAGCGTATCATTCAAAAAATTAAATAACTCACCATCGGGATTCGGTCCAACACTATTGATCAACTGTATCGCGGGATATTTTTGTTTGATGGCTTTGGCAAAATACGTGAACCGCTCAATGTATTGCGGCCCCCACTGTTCATTACCAACACCCATCATTTTTAAGTTGAAGGGAGAAGGATGTCCCATTGCTGCGCGTAGCTTTCCCCATTTGGTACTCACAGAGCCGTTGGCAAATTCAATCAGGTCCAATGCATCCTGTATATAAGGATCGAGCTGCTCTGTCGGCACAACTTCAGATGTATTAAACTGGCAGGCCATCCCGCAATTCAAAATAGGCAAAGGCGATGCGCCGATATCTTCCGACAATAAAAAATATTCATAGAACCCCAAACCAAAACTCTGGAAATAATCAGGCGCACTGCGGTTTGCAAATTCTGTGTTCCATCGGTTGATGATGAGTTGCCTGTCTTCTACCTTACCCACTGTTTTTTTCCATTGGTAACGGTTGGCAAGATCGCGGCCCTCTACAATGCAACCTCCGGGGAAACGAATAAAACCGGGTTTGAGGTCTGCCAATAATTGCACAAGATCCGCACGCAATCCACCGGGACGGCTTTTCCACGTATCCTGCGGAAATAAAGAAACCATATCAAGGTCAACAGCTCCTTTTCCTTCGAACCAGATATTTAGTTGTGCTTTCTGATCGGTTGTTGTTGCGACAAAGCTTGCCGAATATTTTTTCCATTGCGCATCATTGGGGCTGATGCTTGTTGAGCCGATGATCTCCCCTTTTGCATTCACTAATTCCACGCGCAATTGCAGTTTCGAATTATTGAATGGTTTTGCCCATACAGAAAAATCATACCGCTTATCTTTCTGCACACCCATCCCGCGAAAGCCTTCATTGGTCATTCCATAATTTCCGCTCACTGCATTTTTTACGCGGATGAAACGCGGGTTGTTTTGATTCTTCTCCCCGCGATTCAAAACGAGTATGCTTCCACCTACTGTGCCTTTTTTCTGTTCCTTCCATCCCATCAAAGGCAAATTGAATTCGAAAGATCGGTTCTTAACCAGTTCAGCATAAAGGCCGCCATCGGCAGCGAGGTTGATGTCTTCGAAGAAGATCCCCCACATAGTTGGTTTGATCACAGCAGCGGGCTGGTTAATCTTTACAGTGATATTTTTGACGGATTGCCCGGTAACATCGGCACAGGTAACCACTGATCCAATAACAGTCAGTAAAATGTAAATGTGTTTTTTCATACAAAATCGAATCATGATAAAGGTTTCAAGATACAACACATGTATTAAAAGGAGACTGAGCTCAACCAAAATTTAAGCGCCTTGCTATCATCTTTATTTTGTTGAATGGTGACTACTCCGGAAGAATGGTTTCGGGTTTACCTAAACCATCCTGCTTCGGCTTGCCTTGAACGTAGTCGAACGACTACAAAAAAAATTCTTTCCAACTAATTTCGTTTTCCTTTTTCTGCTATGTTTTGTTTTGCGATCCCTGCATTCCTTTGTATCAGCAATCAAAGCAAATGAAAATTCTAATTGCAGATGACCACACAATTGTTCGCAAAGGTGTTAAAATGCTCCTGACCGAAAACTTCCCGTTCACTGACATCACCGATGTATCTGATTCGGTGGAGCTTATGAAGATGGTTTTGCAAGAAAAATGGAATATTATTATCAGCGATATTTCTATGCCACCCGGTGAGTCGGGGATAGACACTATAAAAAAAATAAAACAGTATGCGCCCGGTACCCCTGTACTTATATTAACTATGCACCCCGCTAAAGAATATGCCGTAAAAGCAATTAAAGCCGGTGCATCAGGCTATCTCTCAAAAAGTGCAGATACAAAAGAATTCATAAAAGCAGTGGGTATGGTGTTATCAGGAAGCAGGTATCTAAACCCGGAAGTATCCGATATTATGGCCGACGCCTTTATTAACGATAATGAAAACCGTTCTGTCGATAAATTGTCTAACCGTGAGTTTGAAGTCTTTAAATTAATGTCCGCCGGCAAATCCCTATCACAAATTGCCGATGATATTTTTTTGAGTACGAATACGATCAGCACTTTCAGGGCAAAAATATTTGAGAAAATGGGCTTTCAGAACAACCTGGAGCTTATAAAATATGCAGTCGACAATAAACTCGTCTGATAGTATTGTTTTAACATCCACAATCCCCTCGAACTCCTTTTACTTTAGTAAGGGGAGTTTTTGGTTTGCACTTTGGAGTATTCTTATCACCAGTGCCAGTGGAGCTATTACGCGTTTGTCAAAATCCCGCAAATCCATGTGAATCCAGCTACCCACAGTCATGCCAGGGCATGATTGTGGTCATGTTCCGAAAAAAAACAGGTAGTTAGTTTCGTTCTGTGCCCCTTAGATAAGGGATTGCTGCACCGCCTTGCTTGTTTATTGAGAATGAAATTGATCGCCCCCCGACCGATATTGTAATTACCAATGATGAAACATTGCTCATTTATGAACCCGGCTCCTTTACATGATTTTGGACCGCTCTTCAATTCCTTACCGGGGTTGTACCTTGTATTATTGCCCGACCTTACCATCATAGCAGTAAGTGATGCATACCTTGATGCCACCATGACTGAAAGAGAGGTCATTCTTGGCCGTGGCTTGTTTGAAGTGTTTCCTGATAATCCTGCCGATAGAGAAGCTTCCGGTGTTCTCAATTTAAGAGCTTCACTAAACGCTGTGAAGCAGTATGAACAGCCACATAAAATGGCTATTCAAAAATATGACATACGCAGGCCGGACGGAACATTTACCGAACGGTATTGGAATCCATTGAATACACCTGTATTTAATGAACGGAATGAGTTGGTTTATATCATTCACAATGTTGTAGATGTTACCTGCAGCCACGAGGCAGAAATTAATCTCAAAAAAAATGAAAGAGATTATCAATTACTGGTCAATTGCGTAAAAGACTATGCCATTTTCATGGTCGATACAAATGGCCGCGTGGCAAGTTGGAACAGCGGAGCAGAAAGCATAAAAGGCTATACTGCGGAAGAGATCATCGGCAGGCCGATCGACATATTTTATTCTTCAAAAGATAAAATGCAAGAGGTTCCCAAACACAATTTGGAAATGGCATTGCAATACGGGCATTTTGAAACAGAGGGTCTGCGCCTCCGGAAGGATGGAACGACATTCTGGGCAAATATTGTTTTTACCGCCCTTAAAGATGAGGCAGGTTTATTATATGGCTATTCCAAGATCACTCGTGATATTACTGAAAGAAAAAACGCACAGGAACAACTGGAATCGCTCTCCCGCCAGATCAATCAATCCAATGATGCGATCTTTACAACCGACAATCATCGCATCATAAAGAGCTGGAATAAGGGTGCTCAAAATCTCTATGGTTTTACCGAAGCGGAAGTTCTTGGCAAGGACATAAAAGAAATATTGTCAACATCACCACAAAGGGAAACCGAGGTCGCTATCATAAAATCAATAGCTGAATGTGGTTACTGGTCCGGAGAAATTAAAAGAAAAACAAAAGCGGGTACTGAGATACCTGTCAGGTCTTCGATCTCCGCAATAAAGGATAACAACGGGGAAATTACGGGATTCGTTGGGGTAAGTTTTGATACCTCCTTACAAAAACATCTGGGGGAACAGGTAAATCATCTTGCGAATATTGTAGATCAATCTTCGGAGGCCATTATTTCAAGAGGATTGGACCAGCGTTTGCTCAGCTGGAACAAAGGCGCTGAGGTATTATTCGGGTATAAGAAAGAACAGGTTATCGGGAAGACGCCCAAAGAAATCGGAATGGTCGAATTTTCAGATGAGGAAATCAAAGACATCGAGCAGGAGATAATTAAAAAAGGCAGCTGGAAGGCCGAAACAAAATACTATCACAAAAACGGGTCATCTTTTTTCGGGGAAGTTACCGGGAATGCTGTGAAAAACGAACAGGGAGAATTGACCTCCATGGTTTTTATTATTAATGACATCAGTTTACGCAGGCAACTGGAGGGGCAACTAAGAGACTACAATGAAAAGCTGGAAAAAGATATAAAAGAAAGAACTGCAGAGATCACTAAAAATGAAAACCGCTTCCGCGCATTAATTGAAAACAATCATGATATTATTTCCCTGGTTGATGCTTCTTTTCAGATGATCTATCGCAGCCCTTCTGCAGAACGGATCACCGGCTGGAGCAATGAAGAAATGATGGGTGAGGATGGAACCAAACATACCCATCCGGATGATAGGGAAAAAGCCTCGCAGACAATTAAGGAAGTATTGGAAAACCCAGGCAGGCCGGTCAAATGCCTGATTCGGAACAAACATAAGAACGGCCATTACCTGTGGCTGGAAGGGGCATTAATCAATTTACTCAACGATGAAGCTGTAAAAGCGATCGTATTCAATTTCCGGGATGTAACAGGCCGGATTGAGAGTGAAGAGAAATTAGCAAACAGCGAAAAACTTTTCCGCGCATTAATTGAAAACAACAATGATATCATTACGTTGATGGATGAGTCATTTAATCTAACATATAGAAGTCCCTCTGCGGTCAGGGTAACAGGCTGGACAAACGAAGACATGCTAGGGAAGGATGCGACTAAAAATATTCACGTAGACGACAGGTCCTATGCAGCCGCCATTGTCAAAGAAGTAATGGAGAACCGCGGCAAGATGATTGAGACCAAATTCAGAATGCAGCACAAAGATGGGCATTATATATGGGTGGAAGGCGCGCTTACCAACCTGTTACAGGATCCATTTGTAAAGGCTGTTGTGTTTAACTATCGCAACATAACGAGACGGGTTCATGCAGAAGAAAAACTGATCGCAAGTGAAAAACAATTCCGCCATACACTCGATAATATGCTTGAAGGAATCCAGATAATCGATTTTGACTGGCGCTTTATGTATGTAAATGATGCATTTGTAAAATATGGCACCCACACAAGACAGGAACTGATTGGCCATACGATCATGAAGAATTTTCCTGGAATAGAGCGGACCGGTCTGTTTAAAGCAATGCAGCGATGCATGACTGAACGGGTTACGGAACAGTTGGAAACCGAATTCGTTTTCCCTGATAAAACCCGGGCATACTATCAACTCAGCATCCAGCCGGTTCCTGAAGGGATCTTTATTCTTTCTCTTGACATTACAGAAAGAAAAAAGCAGGCAGAAGCACTCTTGCAAAGTCAAAAGCGGCTTAACCAATCCCAGGAAATTGTACATATAGGCAACTGGGAAGTAAACTTTGAATCCAATACTTCCCGGTGGTCCGACGAGGCTTACAGGATCTATGGGCTTACGCCGGGATCTTTGGGACTATCAATTAAAGAATGGATGTCTTTTGTACACCCCGATGATATTGACTATGTAAAAAAAGAAATTGAGAACTCGCAAACCACATTTAAAGACTTTTCACTTTATCACCGTATCGTTCGGAAGGATGGTGTGATAAGGCATGTATATTCCCTGAGCAAATATGAATTTGATGCCGAAGGAAAACCTGTTGGGATATATGGTATTGTACACGATGTTACCGAAACCAAAAAAGCGGGGGAAGCGCTCAGGCAAAGTGAAATAAGATTAAATGAAGCGCAGGCAATTGCGCATATCAGCAATTGGGAAATTGATCTTTCAGAAAACGTGCATAATTGGTCCGACGAATTTTACAGGATATTTGGGTTAAATAAGCATGAGGTACAGCCTTCAGCCGAGTTTTTTCTGTCCCTGATACATCCCGATGATCTTGATTTTGCCCGCAAAAAAGTTGAGGAAGCTTTTATAATTTCCAAAGACTCATCATTTAATTTTCGCTTTATACGCAGCGACAAAGTAACCAGGCATGGGTATTCGGAATGGAAATTTGAATTCGATAAAAAAGGCAACCCCTTGCGACTATATGGTATCGTGCAGGACATAACAGAGCGTAAAGAAGCAGAGGAAAACCTGATCTCATTACAAAAAGAAATGCTTGCACGGAAAATACAGGAACAAAAGAAAATAGCCAGGACCATTATCAAAACACAGGAAAAGGAAAGAAACCATATAGGGCAGGAATTGCATGACAATATCACCCAAATGCTGGCAGGAATAAAACTATACCTGGGGATAGCCGCCAACAAAAACGAATCGGCAAAAACATTGATCACCTACCCATTAGAATTGATCGATAAAACAATAGAGGAAATACGTCTTCTATGCAGGCAACTTGTGACCCCTGTTACAAATGTGGACCTGGAAGAACTGATCGTTGTGCTGATAAAAATACTTGAGCAAACCGCCATAAAAACTGAATTCATCTATTCAGTACCCAAGGAAACACTTTCTGATGATCTGCAATTGAATATTTACAGGATCATCCAGGAATTAGTAAATAATATCCAAAAATATGCCGGGGCCCGCAACGTAAAAATTGCGGTTAACCCGAATAAAAAGAATATCGATATTATCGTAACGGATGATGGAAAAGGGTTTGACCCGAAAGAAAAACGAAAAGGTATTGGTATCTCAAATATGATAAACAGGGTTAAGTCTTTCAATGGTGAAATAAAGATAGAAAGTTCTGAAGGGAACGGGTGCAAAACAAGTATTACGGTTCCGTATTAAATGTGTAATGGACCAACCTCCTGCCGATAACTGATTTACGATTTAGAGAATGAGTAAAAGAACAGTCAGCACAATTCCTGCGAGTGTAAAATAAAGACCCTTTTTAAAAATAGTTGTTTTAGGCAGGAACATCCAGAAAGACGAAAGAACAAAGAAGAACAATGACACACCGAAAAACACATTTAAAAAAAACAGAGGGTCCTTGGTGGATGCCTTGTGCAGTTTGGTGAGTTTTGCTACAAAGGGATACAGTTCTTTAGTGGTATATTCAGCAACACCGGTCGTTTTGTTATAGGTACCCTGTTTAAAGAAAGCAATATTCCCTTCTTCTTTTTCGATCGTAACTTTTCCCAGCCGTAACTCTTTTACGAGGTCCTCGTTTTTCAGATTGGGTGCCAACTGTTTTTCTACATGCTTGTCTCTTTTCATAAAATCAGTATCCCTGAAGATCAGGGTGATACCGCTTACGGAATAAACAGCCATTATACCAACCAGGAAATAACCCAGGTACCTATGGTAAACGCGCATCTTGCTTTGTGTTGTACTTGTTGCCATGCTTTACTTTATGTGATTTTTTTGCGGAAAATAATCCCACCACCGGCTAAAAATAAGTATTCGCAACTAATAACCAATCGCCAGGACCAGTTTCGGGTGCTGAACCTGAAGATCATCAGTTGCACATTGGATCAACTGGCCACCAATTGCCGGTTTCTGACAAAGGAGATCTTCAAGATGATGAATCTAAAGCAATAGGAAAAGGATTACAGCTGGTACAATACCGTTACCCAATAAACTTATATTGCGGAACATTTATATTTTCATACAAACCTGCAACCGGCATCCTTTGCCAGGGGACGAAACGATGTGCATCTCACCATGGAAAATCGATATCCGTGTTTTGATATTCTTCATACCAATGCCTGCTGCTTTTTTTGATGTATCGTAGCCAATGCCATCATCGGTTATGGTAAGCGATAGCCCATTGGGATCGCGCATTACGTGCAATACAACATTTTGTGCCTTTGCATATTTCAGGATGTTTTGAAATTGTTCCTGTACTATCCTGAAAATGGTTAGTTTGAATTTTTCGCTTAACCCCTTTTCTTCGAAGCCTGCAAAATCTTTCCGGATCCTCACCGAACCCGACTTTTCGGTGACAAGGGAAAGTATTCCGAGCGCCTCCACCAGGCTATCGTCTTCAATAAAAGGAGAAATGGTAGCGTGGGAAAGGTTCCTGATCTCTTTTATGGCCGTAACAATCAGCTCCTCTGATTTTTGTACGAACGTATCGGCCCCGGGATTTTTCTGTAATGACATTCCGAGATAGAGCTGGGCAGTAGCCAATATTTGGTTGATGTTATCGTGCAGTTCACGACCCATTTCCTGCCTTGCTTTCTCCTCTCCCGTTATTACCGCATCAGTGATGGCCAGCACCTCCTGCCGCCGCGAGATTTCTTTGTCAGCCTCTGCCTTTTTCCTTGCCGTAATATTTGTGAGCATACTTAAGGCGCCCAGGTATTTTCCGTCATCCCCGTTAACAGGGCTTGCCGATACATTCGCCCACACATGCTGGCCGTCTTTGGCTATATACATCATTTCAAAATCTTCGGCGATCCCTTTCCTGCGCCGCACGAGTTTTTCCTTTGCGATCTTCCGGTAATGGTGATCCATCAAATCAAAAACAGGTTTGCCGATCATCTCTTCGGGGGAATAGCCAAATATTTCCGTGAATCTTTTATTGACAAAAAGGGTATTGTGTTTCTCATCGATCAACCATAGTCCTTCCTGTGCGGTTTCCACGATCTGCCTGTAGCGCTGTTCGCTTTGTTTTAGTTCACCGGCTTTATCAAATCTTTCCAACGCAGCTGAAATATCATCCGACAAACCGCTCAGCAACTCGATTTCCCTTTGGTCGGTGAAGCCCTGCCCTTCGGTATAAAAATTAAAGGTACCGATGATCACGCCCCGCTTTTTCACCGGCAGGATCATGCAGGAATGGATCGCATTCCTTTGGATAAACCCCTTTGCAAACCGGCGGTCGTTTCCCATATCGTGACAGGTAAAATGGTTGTCTGTCTGAAGCACCATATCTATCGGCCCGTCTTTTTCAAAAGGTGTATCGGTAAACAGTTTGATATCCTGTTCAAGCAAACCGCTCTGGGCAACAAGGTTGATTTTTGTGTGGCCCGAATCAAAAAGCCCGATCCATGCAATTTTGAAATACCCGAGTTCTGTAGCGATGGCGCATGAATTTTGAAACAATGTGCGTTCATCTTTTACATGAACGATGTCTTTATTTACCTGGCTGATAAACGCGTAAAGATGAGAAAGCTGTTTTGTTTTTTGCTCGTTGAGGCGGCTATCCGTAATATCCTGTACCAATGACAGTACAGAAGTTACTTTTCCATCATTGTCCTTCAGTACCGAGTTAAACCACTCGCACCATATCACACGCCCATCCTTTGTCAGGTTCCTGTGCTGCAAAGTGTTGCGCTCGACTGCGCCACTGAGCAACTCAGCGCCGATTTCTTTGACCAATTCCCTGTCATCTTTATACACCTGGGTAAAACCTTTTGCCGCATGATCCCTGAATTCGCCGGTAGTCCAGCCAAAGATCTCCTGCGCCTTGCCGGACATGTATTTTACCTGCAGATGCTCATCCCATTCAATAAAACCCAATGGCGAGTTTTCGAGATGGAAGCGGAGTTTTGCCTCTGATTGCGTTAACATAACAGTAAATATTTAACCGGGGGAGGTATAAGGTCGTCTTTAAATCCGAGACGGAACGGAAATATGAAGTGAGGGATGGAAATTCTACAGTCCATCTGAGCAGGACAAGGTCTCAGTCCTGGTATGGGTTTACACGGTCTAAACCCATACCAGGACGAGGCAATGAGCCTATTATTTGAACTGATGAGCCTATTATTTGGCCTAATGAGCCTATTATTTGGCCTAATGAGCCTATTTTAGCCCTGGGTGAGCCTATTATTCTTTCACCAATGGATTTAAT